>NZ_LR594667.1:0-801406 GCF_901827165.1 Variovorax sp. SRS16 | reverse complement strand
AAGCATCCTCTTAGATTGTTAGTGACCGCCACAAATGCGCAGTCGCGTTGACGAGCGGATTCTGCCAGCACTTTTGTCGCTTGCGTGCGAAATACCAAAAAACTGACGAAGGACACGCGAAAACGGCACGTTTACGCCGTCTCCCAAAAATTAGCTCACCTTTGCCGGCCTGCGTTCGGTGGTCTGGTCGCCAACTCTCCCACCTGACAACAGCTTAGCTCTCAAAGCTCGGCTCCGTCGAGGTTGGCACCATCCGTAAGCTAGCGCTCGTTGCTGATACCCTGGCCTTCGTTCAGCATCTTTCGTATCGGTTTTTGGCTCCCGAGCGCGGGTTCGACGGCTCCTAAAGGTGAGTGGATTTGTTATCCACAGGCGGCCGACAAACGCTCACCTGACCAACAAATCAACACACCACAAGGCGGACAAGGGCTCACCGAACCCCGACACCCTCCGCATATCCACAGCCCTGAGCCCGAAAACGCCTCCCAATCAGCGTAAAAGCGCTCACCCGATTGACGCTAACACGTTGATTCCTCACAGCAATTTCAACAGTAAACAATTCAACGGCTCAACAGGAGTCTTCAACAGAAGAAGTCAAACAGCAGTCATGTCTCGGTCCATCTGAAGACGCGAACGCAAAGCCTTAAAACTCACCGTTAAGGCATAATCGACGCCAATGACCACCCTCCCATCCTCACCGCAAGCTGTATGGCCGCTGCAGGCTAGCCTGCTGGCAGGGGATGGCGAACCTCCGCGGCCCGCGAGACGACGTGCTAAGAAGGGTTCGAGCGATACAGCTGGAAAAGGGAGTGCAGCCGAAGGGAAGGAACTCGACCGGTTCATCAAGACCGTCGCTCCCGACGGCGGATACCTACGTAAGCCAGTAGAAGCGATTCTTGTAACGCCCAAGGAAGGTAAGCTGACGCTGCAGGCTCGGCGATTCCACAACGTTCTCCTGAGGCATGCCCAGGCAAGCCCATTGCCCGCGCCCGGGGAACGCTTCCAGATGCCGCTGTCGCAGTTCGTGCAGAACACGAGGCTTGAGCAGGTCAATAACGCATACCTGGCGGAGGTCCTACGGATGCTCATGACCACCACCGTCGAGTGGGGGGACGCATCGGCAAAGCTTTCTGGCCCGGAATACAAGTGGTCGGCGGCCACCCTTATCTCGCACGCAACGATTCAAAAGCGGGTGGGAGAGGTACCGGTTCTGCTCTACGACTTCGACCCCGACCTCAGACAGAAGATGCTGCGGCCGGAGTTCTACGCAAAAGTGGCTCTAGACGTCGGGCCAAAGATGTCGACTCACGCAGCACACGTCCTGTACGAACTGGGGCAACGGTACTTCAACGACGGCAAGGGATTCCAGAGCCAAGCGCTCCCCTGGCGCCAGTGGGTCGTGCCGCTCACCGGAAACGCCGACAGGCAAGTGGAGGGGCTCGAGTACAAGACATTCATGAGGGACGTTCTCAAGCCGGCGCTCCGGGACGTGAATGACCCGAACGTGCCGCAGATTCCGTTCACCATTGCCATCCATGAGCAACGCCTCGGCCGCCGAGTTGAATTCATCCGCTTCATCGTCCAGCCGAAGCGACAAGGAAGGTCAGCAAAGCTCGGGACTAAGGACGGACTCGAGATGCCGACGGAGGACCTCACCCTCATTGCACGAGCCATCCACCTGGGTATCTCGCAACACGAAGCTGAGGGAATCTACGAAAAGTACGGGCCACGCATGGGGGCCGGCCTTGAAGCCATGGAACGCCGCAAACTGAGCGAACCCATCGCCAACCCGGCAAACTATTTGCGGAAAGTCATTGTGGCCCAGCCGCCCTCAAGGGAGGACGTCCTGGACGTCGAGGTCAAAGCCATCGGCAAGCCCTTGCAGACGGCCGACACGACGACTAAGAACAACCTGGCGGTGCTCCGCAAGAGGCACGAAGAGTCACTTTTGAACGACGCAGAGGCGTTGCTGAATGAGAGTACTGCTCAGATGCGTCGAGCAGAGTACGAGTGTTTCGAGCGTGACGTTCTTGAAGACCTTAAGACGCCCCTGCAACGGGCCTGGCGCGAATTCCGCCGCAAGGACGTCAGCTCGGAGGCGAAACTTCCAATGTTTTTGCGGGACACCTTCCTGCGCTGGTACATCCGGGACAAGGGCTGGAAGGCTCTGGACTCGGATGACCTGCTGCATTGGGGTGCCCAACGGGGCCTGGTCGAGTTCAGGACGGCCTGATTTCGTCGACAAAATCGGCGTGGGCACCTGACCGACCGAGGGCCGCACCGGATTGTGTAAAGGCCGTAAGCGGATTTACGGCCCTGCAGCCTACCCCTGAATACCGCGATTTTGGCGACAAAATCCCGATGTCTGGAGCAGGGGAGGGCGCTACTTAGCGCTAGCTTTCCGGCGCGGAGCCTGCGGCGCCTTGCCGCCCCTCGTCCCTTGCGAGGCCTTTGGCCCGCGGGAGGTCGACTGTGAAGCCGGTGCGCGGGTGCCTGCGGCAGTTGGCTTGCTCCCGGCCCCGCCAAGCAGGCCTTCTGCCTTGAAGAGCTTTTCCAGTCGGTCAAAGAGTTGGTCGCGCATCGACGGCTCCACGTCTACCAGGCTGAATTCGAGGCGATTCGGAAACGCCTTCAGCACTCCGTTGCCCGCACCCTTGAGTTCGCAGCGTCGTTCCGGCGACTGCCGCTTGCTTTGCTCGGCCGGCATGTCACCAGCCTGAGAACCTTTTGCGATTTCCTGCAGCCGCCGGTTCGACACCCTTCGCGCGCGGATTTGCGGGACCAGCTTTCGCACGAGGTCGAGGCCCTTATCCTCGTAGCGGTCGGCAATGACCGCCAACCAGTAGCACGCGTCCACACCAAACGCCCCCACCGTCGATGCGAGCTCGTCGAGGATTTCCCGGGGGAGCGTCCCAATCTTGACCCGCTTGGACACCTCCGATTCGCTCAGCCCCATCGCCTTTGCGAACGACTTGCCGTCCATGCGGTGGGCCTTCATCTGCTCCGGGAACCTCACGGCATCGTCCAAGTGGTGCTGACCCTTGGCCTGGGCATTCATGTCCCGGGCCTCCCTGAAGAACTGCAGCCCCGCTTTGTGCTCAACGACTTCAACCAGGATTGTCGGATGACCGAGGTTCGCGAGCCCGCGACAGCGGCGGTGGCCGGCCTTCAGGACGAACCGTTGCTGCTTCTCGTCGTAGAAGACTTTGGCCGCTTCCTGCTGGCCGATGGCGGACAGCGACGCCTCCAGTTCTGCCTGCTCCGCAGCGTCAAAGTAGACACGGGGGTTTTCGGGATGCTCCACCACCAGGGAGAGCGGCATCGCGACACGGGCGCCAACAGGGTACCGAACCCCTTCGATGAACTCGGCATACCCGCCAGAACCAGCCGCGACCGCGCCCAGGCCGCGGCGAAGCGCTTGGTCGAGTTGCGCCAGGCCGTTGGAATACTTCCGGCGCGGAGTAGATGCGGCCGCCGCGGCAAGCCCGAACGATTCCTTGGCCAGGTCGGGGAGAGCTTTAGCCATCAGAGGAGCTCCTCGAGGAGTTGGTCGACTTCTTCACGCGCGGCCCTGGAACCAGGGATGCGGTACAAGCTTGTCCGGTAATTTGGGGCGTTCTCAAACGCGCTCAACTGCTTGAGCTGCGTCGCTAGCACTTTAGCCCGCACTTGACGCAGCTTGCTCCACTTCGCCACGCTCTCCCGTAAAACCGTAACGAGGCTTACGTTGGTCCGCCGATGGGCCTGCATGAAGTTCACCAGCAAGCGCACATCCAGTCTCGGACGACCGTGAGTGGCCCGCAGCTCGTTGATTTCTGCAAACAAAGGGAAGAGCTCCTCAAGCGCGTCGACGAACATGCCATTCGGCTTTGCGGGAACAACGACCTGGTCTGCTACAAACAGGGCCGCCTCAAGGTCGCTACTTGCCAGGTTTGGTGGCGTGTCGATGACGATGAAGTCGAAATCTTCACCGGTCGCCCGCTTCTGCTCCTCGTTGAGCTGATTCAGGGCTTGCAGGAACTCCAGCGGGCTGAAGCCCGACCGCTTCTCTACGCGAACAGGGAATCGAGGGAAGGACGAGGAGGGACGTGACTCCCACTTGAAGGCAGTCGCTTGCGGGTCTGCGTCAACCGTAACGACGTAAAGTCCTTTACGGCTGAGGGCGTCAGCCAGGCACATCGCGACCGTGGTCTTACCGGCGCCACCTTTCTGATTTGCGGTGACGATGATGCGGGTCTTCTTCATGGATGCCTGAGCCTCGTGTCCTTCGTGCGCTTGGTGAAATTCGGTGGAGAGGATACCAGCTAAACGCATGATTGAGCCTATAGAGGTTCAGCGCGCATGTTGAATTTCGTCGACAAAATAGCGGCGGAAGTTGTGCCCAGCCAGGCTCCGGCGGCGTTCCTAAAAAAAGAGGCCCCGTCCCAGAAGGGAGGAGCCTCGGTAGCCGCCGGCCCAAGATTGGGAACGTGGCAGAAGAAGAATGACGGTTAACCGAAGGTCTCAACCAGCAGCTGGACGTTGGTTTCGTCGTTGAAGCTGTTGGCATCGAGCTTGTATGCCAGCTTGAGCTCCGAGCCCTTTTGCGGCGGCGCGTCAGTATGGCGAAATTTCACAGCGCGAAACTTTCGGCCGTCCTTTTGGAGCAACATGCTCATGTGCTTGCCGCCACCGATGGAGCGAGCGTCGAGGACCTGGAACGCGTCGTAGAAGGTGGGTTCCGGGAATGCCTGGCCCCATACTTGCTCCTTGAGAATCGCGACCGTTTCGAGGCTCATCTCGTTCGCCTCGAGCGCACCATCCACCAGCAGGGTTTGCTGGAGGTCAGCGGCGGTCAACATTTCTCGCGCAACCTTTTCGAAGGCCTCTGCAAACTCAGCCAGGCCGCCGGCGCGTACTGTCACGCCAGCTGCCATCGCGTGCCCCCCGAACTTCGGGAGGAGGCCCGGATGCCGACGGTCGACCAGGTCGAGCGCGTCGCGCAGGTGGAAGCCGGGGATTGAACGGCCGGACCCCTTGAGCTCACCGTCCTTGCCTGAGGCGAGGATGAACGTGGGGCGCCAGATACGTTCCTTGAGTCGGCCAGCGACGATTCCGATGACGCCTTGATGCCAGTCCTCGGCGTGCAGGACGGCCGTATAGCGGTCCGCGCGGACGTCCGTGAGAAGGCGGCGAACGGCTTCGTCCGTCATGTCCCCTTCGATTGCCTTGCGGCGGTCGTTGATTCCGTGCAGCTCCTCCGCCAGCGCCTGGGCTCGTGCCACAGAATCTGTGGTCAAGCATTCGACGCCGGCGTCCATCGACTCCAGGCGCCCGGCCGCGTTGATACGCGGGCCGATGCCGAAAGCGATGTCACTGGTAGCCAGCATGCGCGGGTCCTTGCCGGAGACTTTTGCCAGGAAATCAACGCCGGGGAACGAGTGGCCGGCGCGAACGCGAAGCAGCCCTTCGTTCACCAGAATGCGATTGTTCGTGTCCAGCGCCACCACGTCCGCCACCGTTCCGATGGCGACGATGGGGAGCAGCGAGTCGACCGAGAATTCCGGGTCCGCCGAAACGATACCGCGCTCGAGGAGTTCGTCCTGCAGCGCCCACATTACGTACCACATCACCCCGCAGCCCGCGAGGGCCTTGGAGGGGAAAGGGCAGCCGTGCTGGTTCGGATTCACGATGCACAGGGCATCCGGATGGGTCTCGCCCGGCAGATGGTGGTCGGTGACCAGCACTGGAACGCCGAGGCGATTGGCTTCCTCGATGCCCGCGTGGGATGCGATGCCATTGTCCACCGTCACCAGGTAGTCAGGCTTTGGTTCAGCCGAACAGGCAATCCGGGCGATGGCAGGCGTGAGGCCGTACCCGTGCTCGATTCGGTTCGGGATGATGAAGCCGACGTTTGCGCCGAACGCCCGCAGTGCGCGAACGCCCACCGAGCACGCGGTGGCCCCGTCCGCGTCATAGTCGGCGACGATGAGCAAACGCTTCTTCTCCACGATTGCGTCAGCAAGCACTTTGGCCAATGCTTCGGCACCCAGGAGTTGGGAGTAGGGGATGAGCGCGCTTAGGCCGGTCGACACCTCAGCGGTGTCGGTAATGCCCCGCGACGCTAGGACGCGGGCGAGCACTGGGCTCATGCCGGAGCGGATGAGCTTCAGCACGGTGGAAGGTGGAAACCTTCGTTCTTCGATGTCCATGGGTGTCCTTGAGTGGAAATTGGTCTACGCCGTATAGCGCAGCGCGAACCGGCAGACCTGTTTCAGCCAGCAACGGTATGGCTTCCGAGTTTTAGCCATACGTGCTAAAATGCACGCCATTCTCGCGCAGAACTCCAAGAAAGCCAGCCTCTCCCGTGAGGGCCGTTGGTCCCGCGTAAGGCTCTATCAAATACTAAGTTCTTCTTTTCTTTGTATTTTGATGAAGTCTAACTCGAGAGAAAGACTTTAAGTAGAGAACACGTTTTATGCACTTTGGCGTTTTTGTCGGAATCTTGCTCGCGTTGGCCCTCGGCGCGTTGGTCGCGGTCGGCTACCGCCGACACCTGGCCACTCGCGAACTTCGTGTGGGGCGCCATGGCTTTACCCGCCGGCCGCTTCTGACGGGGAACGAAGTCGATTTCTTCCGAAAACTGCAGCGTGCGCTTGGCTCGGAGTTCCAGGTTCTTCCCCAGGTGTCCATGGGCGCTGTGATGGCCACTACGCTCACCCCGGAGCACCCGGACTACTGGGCGGTGCGCGAAAGCTACGCCTCTAAAATCATCGACTTCGTGGTCTGCGACCCAAAACACTTTCAGCCTTTGCTGGTCGTGGAGCTAGACGACCGGATGCACGACTTCTCAAAAGACCGGACCCGTGACTCCCTCGTCGCTCGCTGCGGCCTCCGGACGGTTCGGTTCTGGTCGCGGAAGAAGCCGGACATCGCCACGCTGCGCGTGGAACTCCACCGTCATCTTGGCCACGCCGTCTCTAAAACGCATTGACGCCTAGTTACGATTTAGCTATAATCACGTCTCTCCTTCAGAAACCTAAAATGAACAACAGCCAGAACCAGGAACTGCACGCCGTCCTCAAGCGGTTCGACCCCGACACCCTCGTCGAGACGGTTCGAGAACTCGGCGAGGACTGGGCGAAGGCCAATTCCTCCGCTTCGTCGCTCGAAGAGACCAGAAAAACACTACTGGCCAAGCTGACCCGCGAGTACATGAACAACGGGTTGCGGAGCGGTGCCGCCGGCGAGCGAGCGAAGTCGGTGTCCGTTTCGTCAGCCGAGCAATCGGCGCTTGCCGATGAGCGCTACGAGCAGCACCTGGACCTGATGGTTCAAGCGCGCGAGTACTCCGATATCACCCGGGTCCGATACGACATGGGAAAGATGCGGCTTGAGCTGATGCGCTCGCAAATGGCTACCGTCCGCCAAGAGATGAGCTTCTCTCGCTTCGCGACCTGACCAGCCGTTGCCTTCGCCTCCTGCAAAACAAAGACCACTTTTCACTGATGACCGCACAAACCTCTCTCGAAATCTTTGAAGCCCAGAAGAAGCGCCACGCCGCCCTCCAGCAGCGCCGAGCGCGCGTCGAGGAACGTCGCGACGCCGAGGCGGCGAATCTGGAGCGCGCCCGCACGGAGGCGAAGCAGCTGCTCGGCACGGACGACGTCGGGAAGCTTCGCGAACTCTACGCAAACGGCGTGGAAGAGAACGACAAGAAAATCATTGCCACCGTCCAGGCTCTGGACGAAATCGACCAGCGACTTGCTGACATTGAACGCCTGACTGCCACGACGCGCTGATTAAGGGTGCCCTCGATGACATTGAACGCGCCAGAACTCCGCCAACGGGTCCAGGGTACCAGCCTGCGCGCCGCTCAACTCAACGGCGTGCTGACCGCACAAGCTGCTCGCAAGGCTGAATTGCTTGAGTCGGTCGCCGCGGCGAAGGCCCGTCAAGGTCTGGGGGACGAGGTCAAGCGCGTCTTCGAGGCGCTTCAAACGAAGGCTCACGAGCGCAGCGTGGGAACGTTCGACCGGCTGCTCACCGCAATCCTTCAAGATGTCATGCCTGACGAGGGCAGCATCCGTCTGCTGCCGAAGTACCGGGACAACACGACCTGGCTCGACGTGGCCCTGGAGAAGAACGGCCATCTGGAAGACATCCTTGATGGGAATGGCGGCGCGGTCACCAATGTCGTCAGCGCCGGCCTCCGCTTTGCGGCGCTCACCCGCACCAAGAACCGCGGCCTGATGGTCTTGGATGAACCAGACTGCTGGATTCAGCCGGAGCGCATTCCGGCGTTCATCCGAGTCCTAGCCCAGGTTGCTGAATCCGCAAAGGTGCAGACCTTTTTCGTCTCCCATTTCGACAAGCCGGAGTCGTATTCCGGCCTGGTGAACGTTGTCCGGCTCGTTCGCGGTGCCGATGGCAATCCGGCTGCCGATGTGAACAGCATCGTCAAGCACCAATGGGAGAACGATGAGGTCCCGGGAATCCGGGCCATCGAGCTTTTCAACTTTCGCGCGCACGTGCACACGACCATCCCGTGCTTCCCGGGCGCTACCGCTCTGGTCGGCGGGAACAACCTCGGCAAGTCCACCGCCATCACAAGCTCGCTGAAGGCAGTGGCCTATGGCGAGTCGGACGATTCGATGGTGCGCCATGGCTGTGATGAGGCGCGTGTCATCCTGCACCTGGAAAAGGGGCAACGCATCGAGTGGGTGCGCTCTACCAAGCGCTCTCCCGCCGTCATGTACCGCCTGTACCAGGGCACCGAACTTCTCCACGAGGGTCGCCCCAAGGCCCGGAACACTGCGCCTGAGTGGGTGACGGAAGTTCTTCGGGTTACGAAGCCGGACGACCTGGACATTCAAATCGGTAGCCAGAAGAACCCGGTCTTCCTCCTCAACGAGACGGCTTCCCGGCGCGCTCAAATCCTTTCGCTCGGTCGTGAATCCGGCCACCACAAGGCGCTGATGCGCCTCTATGAGGGCATCCGGACCTCGGACGGCGAGACCGTCAAGCGTGGCGAGCTCGAGCTCACCCGGCTCACGTTCAACCTGGACCGGATGACGCCGGTGCCCGGCCTGGTCGAGAAGCTGGATGCGCTGTCTGCGACGGCCAACGAGCTGGCCGACTACCTTGCGAAGCGCGAGCGCATTTCCTCCCTTCTTGGCCGCATCGAAGAGGCCGCCTCGAAGCTGTCTATCGCTCAGCAGGAATTGTCGGCTCTTGACGGTCTCCCCGAGCTCCCGACGCTTGTTGACACGGCCAAGCGCAAGGCCCTGGCCGACGCCATCGAGCGTAGCCAATTCCTGGTGAACACCCTCAAGGTGCCGGAAATGGCAGACCTGCCCGACCTTGCTGACATGTCGAGGGCAAAGACGCTTTTGGACACCATCGAACGTGGCCAATACCTGCTCGAGAAGATTCAGGTTCCTACGCTCCCGGAGCTACCCGTTTTGACGGACACCGCCTCTATCGCGGCACTGGGCGTGCGGCTCACAGGCAGCATCGCGAAGCTTGCCGCCATGGAGTCGCTGCCCGAGCTGCCTGCGCTGCCGACGCTCAAGGACTTCAGCGGCATGCACCGCGCCATCGAGACCATCTCGGAGACCGAAAGCCGGTTGGCTGCTGCTGTGGCCGAAGTTGCTAAGGCGACCGCCGAAGAAACCACCGCTCGCGACGAGTTCGAAAGCCTAAAACAAGCCCTGGGTGTCTGCCCGCTGTGCGATTCGCACCTGGCCACCCACACAGGAACAGACCATGCACATCACGCCCACTGAGCAACGCAGCTTCAACGGCATCCTGTTCATAGGTGACCCTCATGTTACCTCCAAGCGACCTGGGCGCCGCAAGGATGACTATCTGGCATCCGTCCTCGCGAAACTCGAGGAATGCGCCGAAATCTGTGACGACTATGGCCTGCTGCCGGTCATCCTGGGCGACCTGCTGCATCGCAGCGATGACAACAACCTGCGCATGCTCAACCGCCTGATGACCGTCTTGAAGCGCTTCCCGGTGCCGCCGCTCACGCTGGAAGGCAACCACGACAAGGAAGAAACCTCGTTGACCGAGAGCGATGCGCTGTACTTGCTGGCGCAGGCCGGCGCCGTGCACGTGCTGGAAACGGCCGGACTTGTCGGCACATTCGATGTCGCGGGCCAACCTGTGCGGCTCTTTGCGGCACCTTACGGCTCGGCCATTCCACGGAGTGTTCCGGAAGGGGAGGGCACCGCTGTGCTCATCACGCACCACGACTTGGCCTTCGATGGCGCCTACCCAGGCTCGCTGCCAATCGACCCTGTTGACGGCGTCATGATGGTCGTGAACGGCCATATGCACGACACGAAGCCCAGCGTGATTGCTGGCGCCACCACTTGGCACAACCCGGGGAACATCGAACCCCTCTCCGTCGACCTGGCACATCACGTGCCGAAGGTGTGGCTGTGGTCGCCGGGCACGGGAAATGGCGCCGAACTCACCGGCATCGAACTCAAGCACGGGACTGACCTCTTTGACCTCACCGGTCTGCAGGTTGCCCCTTCTGACGCCAACGCGGCAGTTGCGGCCCTGCCGAGCACCAGTAAGTTCGCGGCGCTCATCACGGAAGAGGCGAAGGCAGATGTTGATGCGGAGCGCACTGACGACGCCTCCATCCTGCATGGTGACCTGACGCAGATTTTCGGCGCCGGCGCCATCTCGGACGCGACGCAGCAACTGCTTCTGGGCCTTTTGGGCCAAGTTCGGCAGGACGCCATGTCCTTGTGAGCTAGGGCACGGTGGCCGAGCAGATGGGCTTACCTTTGGACGGCCCGGAAAGAAAAAAGCCCCTCGTGGAGGGGCTTTTGCGTGAATGACGGCAGGGATGGTGGCTTACGCGGCCATATCGAGCTTGATTGCAGGATGGCACTGATAGCCGACCAACTTGACATCCTCGGGGTCCAAGCGCGCAAACACGCCAGGAATTTCATCGACTGAGTTCAGCCTCGGGATATTGCCCAAGTCCAAGGTTGGCTGGGGAAAGTGTTCGCGGGACAGCAGCTCCTTGACGCCCGGAATATGCGGCACATAAATGTGGGCGTCACCGATAAATTGGGTCATGGTCCCCGCTTTACGTCCAGAGAGCCGCGCCATGATTTCCAGAAGCAGTGCGCCAATTACTAAATTAAAGGCCAATGCGGTGTCAAAACTTCGCTGAAAAAAGCACATGTGCAGCGTGTTGCTTTCCGTGTCGACCAAGAATTGATAAAGAACGTGGCAGACGGGAATTGATGTCTGGTCATGCTCGTCCGGTCGCCAGCCATTTATTATTATGCGGCGGTCCGTCGGATTGGTCATGATGGCTTTGAGCGCCACCTCCAACTGGTTGATTCCCCGACGCATCACCCAGACGTTGCGAGCGGCGTCATGGGCACGAACCTCGTAGCCAAGCGCTATCAGCTCGTCGCATTCCTTTTGCGAATTGACCTCCCGCCAATCCCGGCAATCGGTCCATTGTTTTGGGTATGAACGCCCAATATCGTCTTCGCCAGTTCTGTGCTTGTTTGCTAGCCACGATGGCGTGATATTGGCATTGCCGTCCCACACTTTGCATCCGAGCTCCCTGAATTGAGCAGCGCTCGTAAAACCTCGGAAGAAACCAAACAGTTCGCCCTTCGCAGTTTTCCACGCGAGCTTCTTGGTGGTAATTGCGGGGAAGCCATCCGCCATGTCGAATTTCAATGTGACGCTGGGCACGAACAGCGTGTCGATGCCCGTGCGGTTTGGCCGCAGGACGCCTTCGTCGAGAATGCGCGACAGCATGTCGTGAAACTGCTGCATTGGGTGGGGCTTCGCAGCCACTGCGGGTGAAGTCGTTTCAGTCATATATTCGTTGATTTGATGTGGCCTGTTGAGACACAGTGTAGGGAACTGCCATCCGGCAACCTGCTTTAGCGCCGACCACAAAAAGAAGCTCGGCCGGACGTGAGTCGGGCCGAGCGGATGAATGAGCGCGGGCTAGGCGTCGAGCAGAGGCTTGCGGTTCTTCACGGTCTCCAGCTCCTTGCGGAAGTGGAAAACACGTTCTGCATAGCCGCGGGCCTTGCCTGAGTACTTTGCCAGGGTCGACGTGAGCGACCCGCGTTGCTGCGCGTGGTATTCCGCCAGGATGGTGGTTCCGACGCGGATATTGACCTCCGGCGAGCGCAAGAGGACCTCAGGGTCTTGCTTGGAGCGCATCTTTTCCATGTGGAAGCGAGGCACGACTTGCATCAGGCCCACGGCGCCGTATCCGCTTCTTGCCGCCGGGTCGAGGCTCGACTCCTTCATGGCGATGGCCAGAATCAGCAGCGGGGACATGCCGACTTTGACCGCCTCGGAGTAGGCACTGGAGACGATGCGCTTTACGAGCCCTTCAGGCTTCTTGTACTTCGACGCCAGGTGGTCTACGAGCACTTGCTGCTCCGCAGCCACCGCGGCCACGCGCTTAGCCTCCTGAGCCCTTACTTCGACCAGGGCGGTCGGGAACACCTCAGTTGCGACAAATGTGCTGTGCACTGGCGCGTTGGCGAGACATAGAACGAGCGCGAGAGCGAGCATTCCGACGTGAAACGTCAGTTTGATTGACTTCATGATTGCCTTCTAAAACAGATGTAACTCCTGCGTTTAGGCAACGCGGGACGGCAGGGCAGGGCGCCAGCAAAGTGGCGGCCCGATGGCCCGAAGGGCCATTCGCCTCGTAGGTCGAACAGAGGCGCTCGATAGACGAGGGGAATCGCCGGCCTGGAGTAAGGTGGCCGAACGTGCCGTGCGAAGCAACCTATAGGGATTTCGGTTTATACGCGGCAGCGCCTCATAACGATTTTAGGGCCGCATGCTATAATGTAAATCCAATCTCGCGCCCACATCGCCTATGACGCAACGTCAGTACAACGAATCCGCAATAAAAATTTTAGAGGGCCTCGAGCCGGTCAAGCTTCGTCCAAGCCAGTTCACCCGCACCGAAGACCCCTTGCACATCGTGCAGGAGTGCATCGACAACGCAATCGACGAGGCCATCGCTGGCTACGCGAAGACGGTGAGTGTTGAACTGCTGCCGGAGGGCTTCGTGCGCGTGGCGGACAACGGTCGCGGCATCCCTGTCGGTCTGCACCCGGAGAAGAAGATTCCGGTCGTCCAGGCCATCTTCACCGTCCTGTACTCTGGCGGCAAGTTCGACAAGACCTCCGGGGGCGCATACAGCTACGCCGGCGGTCTCCACGGCGTGGGCGTCTCGGTCACCAACGCACTTTGTGAGTCCCTGACCGCCTCAGTGGTTCGTGACGGAAAGCGCCACGAGATTTCTTTTGCCGACGGCGACGTGGTGAAGCCACTCTATATGGTCGGGAAGGAAGAGGGGACGGGCACGACAATCACGCTGAAGCCCAATCCGAAGTACTTCACATCGGCCGAGCTGCCAGTCAAGGTTCTGCGCGAACTGCTCAAGACTAAGGCGGTCTTGCTTCCAGGGCTCGAGGTGCGCTTCACGGACGCTCGCCAGGGCCCTGATTTGTTGACGCCGACCGAAAACTGACCATCTAGAGGTCGAAGTGCCTACTGAAAATTGACCAGGGTGTTCCACTGACCTGCTGAAACTTTCAGCAGGGAAATTAGGTGATCACCATGGACATGATTGGCAAGGTCAGGCGCATGAAGCTGCGCGACCAACTCTCCCTGAGCGAGATTTCCAAGCGAACCGGCTTGGCCCGAAACACGGTCAAGAAATGGCTCAAGGCCCCGGCCATGAGCCTCCGAAGTACGAGCGACGCGTCGTTGAGCGCAAGCTCACGGCGTTCGAGGGCACGCTGCACCAGGCGCTGGCGGCCGATGCGCACCGGCCCAAGCAAAGCCGGCGTTCTGCAAGGGCACTGTTCTCCCAGATCCAGGCGCAGGGTTACCGCGGTGGCTACAGCGCGGTCACGGACTTCATCCGGGCGTGGCGCACGCGCTCTGACAGCAGTCCGGCCAAGGCGTTCGTGCCCTTGAGCTTTGAGTTGGGCGAGGCGTTCCAGTTTGACTGGAGCGATGAGGCGATGGTGGTGGGCGGCGTGTTCTACAACGTGCAGGTCGCGCATTTGAAGCTGTGTGCCAGCCGAGCGTTCTGGCTGGTGGCGTATCCCAGCCAGGGGCACGAGATGCTGTTTGACGCGCACACGCGCTCGTTCCAGGCGCTTGGCGGGGTGGCGCGGCGGGGCATCTACGACAACATGAAGACCGCGGTGGACAAGGTCAAGCGGGGCAAGGGGCGCATCGTCAACGCGCGCTTTGCGGCCATGTGCAGCCACTACCTGTTCGACCCGGACTTCTGCAACGTGGCCTCGGGTTGGGAGAAAGGGGTGGTGGAGAAGAACGTGCAGGACAGCCGCCGGCGTATCTGGATCGAGGCGAGCACCCGGCGCTTCGGCTCATTCATCGAACTCAATGCCTGGCTGGCAGAGCGTTGCCGCTCGGTGTGGGCCGACACGTCGCACCCGATCCATCGACAGTTCACCGTGGGTGAGATGCTGGAGTTGGAGAGGGGCCACCTCATGTCCATGCCGACGCTCTTTGATGGTTATGTGGAGCGCCTGGCCCGGGTAAGCAGCACCTGCCTGGTGGTGGCCGCCCGCAACCGTTACTCGGTGCCGTGTGAATGGGCGGGTCACATCGTGAGCACCCGGGTGTATCCGGAGCGGGTGGAGGTGGCTGCCATGGATGCGGTGGTGGCCAGCCACGCCCGGCTCTCGGGCAGTGGACAGACCGTCTTTGACTGGCAGCACTACATCGACCTGGTGCAGCGCAAGCCGGGTGCGCTTCGCAATGGAACACCCTTCCTGGATCTGCCGCCTGCGCTGCTGCGGCTGCGGCAGTCTTTGTTGCGCCACGCCGGAGGTGACCGGGTCATGGCGCAGGTGCTGGCGGTGGTTCCGCAGGCGGGTTTGGAGGCGGTGCTGGTGGCTGTAGAGCTGGTGCTCGAAGGCATGGCCCCCAGCGGCAGCATCAGCGTGGAGCACGTTCGCAATGTGCTGGCGCGGTTGAACAACCCGGTGACCCCAATGCAGGCCGAGACCGCGCTGCAATTGACCTTGGCGCCCAAGGCCGACACAGCGCGGTACGACCGGCTGCGTCCCACCCACCTGGATGATCAGGAGGTGCGTCATGCGTGATACGACACGGGATGTTCACGCGCAGCTCAAGGCATTGAGGTTGAACGGCATGGCCGTGGCCTGGGCGGATCTGGTCGAGCAAGGTGGGGACTCGACGCTGGATGCCTCACGCTGGCTGGTGGAGCATCTGCTGCAAGCCGAAGATGCGGACCGGGCGATGCGCTCGATTGCGCACCAGATGAAGTCGGCCCGCTTCCCCATGCACCGCGACTTGGCCGGGTTCAACTTCGAGGTGTCGCAGGTGGACAAGGCGCTGATCCAGAAACTCTCAGACCTGTCCTTCACCGACGATGCGCAGAACGCTGTGCTGATCGGTGGGCCTGGCACGGGCAAGACGCACCTGGCCACCGCACTGGGCATTGCCGGGTTGAGCCGGCACGCCAAGCGGGTGCGGTTCTACTCCACGGTGGATCTGGTCAACGCGCTGGAGCAGGAGAAAGCCCAAGGTCGCGCAGGCCGCATTGCCATGAGTTTGGTGCGCATGGACCTGGTGGTTCTGGACGAACTGGGCTACTTGCCGTTCAGCCAGTCCGGTGGTGCCTTGCTGTTCCACCTGCTGTCCAAGCTCTACGAGCACACCAGCGTGATGATCACGACCAACCTGACCTTCGCGGAATGGTCCAGCGTGTTCGGGGACGCCAAGATGACCACCGCGCTGCTCGATCGGTTGACGCACCACTGCCACATCATCGAGACCGGAAACGAGTCCTACCGCTTCCGCCACAGCTCCAAGGAGGCCAAGGGCCGCATCAAGTCCAGGGAGCAGGAGCGCAAGACTTCAGCCAGTCAACCCTTGAATGAAGGGAGCGAGAAACCAGGAACGTCTCTATAGTTATCCACAGCTGACCTCCTGCGGAGGCAGCCTTAGCCCCTGGTCAAAATTCAACCGGCACAGCTGGTCAATATTCCATCGGCGCCAACACCTGCCCGCCTCCCATTCACTTTGCTGAACGGGTCCAAGGGCGTTGCGGTTGGCCTGGCCAACGACATCCTCCCGCACAATCTGCGAGAGGTCGCCAACGCAGCAGTGGCGGTCATCGAGAATCCGGACGTCACAGTCTCGGAGATTCTGAAGCTCATCCCGGGCCCGGACTTTCCGGACGGGGCGCAAGTCATCAGTTCCGCCGCAGACATCGAGGCCGCATACACCTCCGGTCGCGGAAGCCTGCGTTGCCGTGCCGTGTGGAGTCGAGAGGACCTGGCACGTGGGCAGTGGCAGGTCATCGTCTCGCAGCTCCCCTACCAGGTCTCGGTGAAGACAATCATGGAGGAAATCGAGACCCTTACCAACCCGCAACCCAAGGCCGGCAAAAAGACCATCGACCAGCGCCAGGCCAACCTGAAACAGGTCGCGCTTGACTTCCTGGACACGGTTCGCGACGAGTCGGGCAAGCTGGCACCCGTACGCCTGGTGATTGAGCCGAAGAACTCGAAGGTCGACCAGGAACAGATGATGGCCTTCCTCCTGGCCAACACCAGCCTCGAGGCGTCGGTGACCGTGAACATGACCGTCATCGGCATCGACAACCGGCCTCAGACGAAGGGTATCGATGCACTCCTGAAGGAGTGGGCCGAGTTCCGGATGACCACCGTGCGCCGGCGCACGCAGTTCCAACTGGACGGAGCGAACAAGCGTATTCACATCCTCGAGGGCCGCATGGTGGTCTTCGTGAGTCTGGACCGTGTCATCAAAATCATCCGAGAAGCGGACGACCCGGCGGCTCAACTGAAGGCGGAGCTTGGCCTGAGTGACATCCAGACCACGGACATCCTGGAGATGCGCTTGCGGCAGCTCAACAAGCTGGAAGGTTTCAAGCTGGAGAGCGAGCTGGACGAGCTCCGCAAGGAACGCACGCGGCTCGAGGCGCTGTTGGCGTCCGACCCGGCAATGCGCCGCATGGTCATCTCTGAAATCAAGGCCGACGCTGCGAAGTACGGCGACGACCGCCGGACCCTGCTGCAGCCCGCTGCACGCGCAGAGGCAGGCGTTTCCTCGACGGTGAACCTGCCGGATGAGGAAATCACGGTCGTTCTGTCCCGCAACCTCTGGCTCAAGGCCTACAAGGGGCACGACGTGCCGCCGGAGGCCTATGTGCTCAAGCAGGGCGATTCGGTTCTCGCGATGGTCAAGACCCGCACGGTTTCGACGCTTTACTTGCTCGACTCGAACGGCCGCGCCTACAGCCTGCCGGCAGGAGGCGTTCCGAACGGCCGCGGCGAGGGTGCCCCTCTCTCGGCCTCCATTGACCTGCAGGCCGGCGCACGGGTTGTCACGATGCTGGCTGGTGCCGACGACGACCGCTTCATCTTCGCTGGTGCGCTTGGCAATGGCTACGTTGCACCGCTCAAGAGCCTCGCCTCGCGCCAGAAGGCCGGCAAGGTGTTCCTGAAACTCGCCGACGGGGAGGCGCCGATGCCACCAGTCGCAATTCCGCAAGACGACACAGGGTTCGTGGTCTGCGGTTCAACGGACGGGCGGATGCTCGCCTTCCCGCTGGCCGAAGTCAAGACGCTGCCCGCCGGTGGAATGGGTGTCATCCTCATGGTGCTGGGCAACGACAAGCTCTCCGCGCTCCTGCATACGGCTGACGCTCCTTTCGAGGGCAAGGGCCTGGCGAACGGAAAAATGGTTGATATCAAGCTGAAGGGGGACGATTGGACCCGCCACGTTCTGCACCGGGCTCGCAAGGGGGCCCAGCTGCCGAAAAAGGCGGTTCTCCAGCCCATCTGACCCGCAACCTCCCATAAAGCCCGGCTCGAGCCGGGCTTAGTGGCGCTGCGGTGTTTAAGCGTCGCGAGCTATTCAAACCATGCGATTCCTCCGAACCAATCGATTCCCGCTCGGCGTCCTTGCCGTCTCCCTCGGTGCCTTGGCGCTCGCCCTCGTGCTGCAATATGGGTTTAGCATGGCTCCCTGCCCCTTGTGCGTACTCCAGCGCCTGGCGCTCGTTGCGACTGCCTTGGTCGGCGCTGCCCAAATGGCCTTGCAGAAGCGATTCACGACGCCACTCACCTGGCTTGGATTCGCAGCTTCACTAGGCGGGTTCACCCTCGCCACGTGGCACATCTTCAAGATGGTTGCCGCCCCCACGGAGGACGCGGCGTGCGGCCCAGGCCTAGCCACCTGGGTCGACAGCCTTTGGACCGCCGAGCTGCTGCCGAGCGTTTTTGCACCCATGGGAGATTGCTTTCAGGACGCGGCCAACCTCCTCGGCCTGCCTCTTCCGGTCTATGCCTGCGGCCTTTTTCTGACCGTCGCAGCTCTTTTTCGTCTAAATGCAATTAACGCAACTAGCACACTAAATTCTTAGTGGCTGTAAACTAGTGGTCCCGCTGGAATTGCGTTAATTGCATTTTATGGACCTCTTTGAATGGGCATTGAAAGTCTCTCGAAAACGGCTCCGCCAGAGCAGCCTGGCCGTATATCGGTCAATGTGGAACGGCTACACGACACGCCTTGCCTCGCCCGCCGCGCCGGCGGGGCCCGCAATCCCCGGCGCTGAGTCGGCCGCGCAACTCGTCGGCGCCCTCGAAGGGGCAGGGGACTACTCCGTCCGCAAGCGTGTTTACGGCCTGGTCCGGTGGACCTACGACACGCTTCAGAAGAGCGGACTTCCGCTGCGCAACGAATGCAAGGAAGTGGAAAAGCTGTTCATGCCGGACTTCAGGCCCGAGCACGAGATGCTGGGCAGGTCCTGGGCCGACAGGATGACCGAGGAGGCGCGCGCGAGCTGCTCGGGATGGAAGAGCGTGCGGTTGGCCGCCATAGTGATGCTCCTCTGTGAAACTGCCCTCAAGAACAGCGAACTCGTCGAGCTCAGGCTCGAGAATCTCAGGGGCACGCCACCGCGGTGGCTCAACGCCGGCCACAAGGCCAAAGAGCGTGAGTTTGTCCTCAGTGCGAAGGCATCGGCGCTGATGACGGAGTGGCTCGCCGTCCGGCCCGCCGTACCGACTGACTTCCTGTTCGTTGCCGATGCGACTGGACGGTGCATGGACCATGCGACGCTTTGGCGTCAACTGAAGCGCGTGACGCTGGCCGCGCAGGGCAGCGAGGGCGTTCGCCACTTTGGCACTGGGCTCATCCGAGCGACGAAGGCACGGGAGTTGAAGGACATGGGGACGGACGTCGCGGAGATTGCGGATTTTCTCGGCCATATGCAGGAAGCCTCGACAGGCGAGTTGCTCGACCGAGTCCGCACCCGACGCGCGGGCAGGGAAGCCGCACCCAGCCGCTGATTTCGCTCCGTTTTAGGCAGTTTGTCCGACTCGCTATAGGAGCTAGGACAACCTGCCTCATAGGAGCAAATCATGGCAAAACGCATCCCCAAGAAAGAGAACCAGCTTTTCGCAGACCGCGCAAAGGCCGAGAACGAACGGGAGTTCTCCCTCGATGGTGACGACGAAGGCGCTGAGACCGAGAAGCTAGACCTCGCCGTTCTCCACGGACAGGGAACCTCTTCGCGTGCAGGTCGCGGTATGGACTCGGACGAATACCGAGGCTTCGCCGGCTTCTGACCCATTCTTCCAAACGCCTGCATCACAGCAGGCGTTTTTCATTGTCCGACGGCGCCCAGACGGCGAAAAAGCCTGGGGTGCCAGGCTCCTGTGCGGTGAGTTGGCTCAGGCCGCCAATCTGGCCAGGTCCATCACGCGGCTCTGGACGGCTGCGCCGCCGATGAACGCCACGGAAGGCAACTTACTCGTGGCCTGCACCAGGTTCCACGCAGAGCGGCCCGCCTGGGCGATGCGATAGCCGAAGTTCCCGCTTTCGCCCTGTCGCTCAACCAGGCCTTGCTCGACCAGCTTACGCAGGGTCATGGCGTGGTGACTTGAGCGGAACGCCCCCAGGTCCCGGGGCCGCCAGTAGCGCCCATCTCGCAATTGCTGCTCCAGTTCATAGAGCGTCTTCAGAAGCTCCGCTTGAGGCGTGGTCATCAAACCCAGCACCTTGCAACTCTGTCTCATCTGTTTAGGCGTTGAAAATGTACGTCGGCAGTGTTATAATCGAGGCCGCCCGTAGCAGCACTTCACCCCTATAGCACTCCGTATTTAGGTCTGCCCATAGCGGCAGCACCCTCCGTCGCAAGTGCCATATAACGACCGACACCCTGGGAAGGGGTGGTCGCTACATCCGGTATAGGTCAACAACATTTTTGGAGCTCACATGGATTGGAAGATACTCGCGCTCATCGCCACCCCCATCCTCTTCGCCATCTTCGCCCAGGGGATTCTCGACGCGCTTCATCCCAACGAAGTCGAAGAGAAAGAATGCGAACGACGCCAGAAGAGGTCGAAATCGGTCGAGCAGATGGCTGACGCACACCCCGCAACTCCCAGCGGAGTGGTGGCGGCAACAGGAGTGCCCGTGAACCACGCCGCCCAACTGGCTCAGAGCAATGTAGAACGTCAGAGGCGCCGCAAGCTCGAAGAGGCGCATGACTACGACGCACCAGCGGACTTCGCGATGCCAGACGACTTCGACTTGGCAGCTGCGAGGCAACTCTAACCCGGTTCCCCCTCCTTCGAGGCCTTCCAATGCAACTGCATTGGAAGGCCTTTTCTTTGGCGATGGCGTCTCAGTCCTATTCGGGTCGACGGCTGCCCAACGGCAAAAAGCCCTCCGGGCAAGAGCCAGAAGGGCTTTAAGAGACGACAGAAGAGGACTAGTGCAGCCTTGCGCGCGTTGAACTCAGCGCTGCGACCAACGGAACAGGGCCAGGCGAAACCGGAGCCTGAACGGGGCTCTCTTGCCCAACGTTCATGGCCACACCGCGTAAACAATGCCAACCGCGAGGGCTGCGGAGAGCGCACTGATAGACGCCAAGTGGTTGTAGTACGACCCCATCGCCTTGCGTTTGGAATAGTCTTCACGCCGCGGGGCAAGCGTGAAATGGGTGACCACCGTTTCCAGGCTCGAAGCAGCCGCCGCCATCACGATGCACATCCAGCTCGTCGGCTCTATGCCAATGGCGAATGCCGCCGCAACGATGATGGCAAGGGGTACGGCCGTCTTGATGGCTGCGTCTGCCCCACTGGGGGCTTTAAGAGTGGTTGTCATTCTCGGGTCCTCGTCTTACCGAAACTCCTTTCGAACTGCGTCCTGGGCAGGGCAGTATGCTCGGCCATTATAGGCCCTTTTAGGGAGCCGGGTCAATACCTAAATCGACAGAAGCGTTATAGCTCGACGCGGCTGGGGCGAGGACTAAAAGGCCTGGCTAGATTTGCCATTAACCTGAACCTCTCAGCCATCAAATGCCCATGACCCCAGTCAAATTCCCGCCCGTCTACCTGCTCGAAATCCTCAGCAGCCCCGGTGGCGGTACCGACGAGTGCGACAACTTCGGGAAACTGGAACTGGCCGTGCAGCGAGCGGTCGACGCTCTCAGCGAGGCTTCCGGGCCGATTGAGGTCGATGTCTCGTTGGATGTGAGCGATGAAATCGAGGGCATCAGCTTTCTGAACGAGGAGCAAGAAGTTCTTGCTCTCATCTCGGTCTACCACCTCGACCGCGACACAGGCGAAGCAACGGACCCCGCCATTGCGATGGCCTGCCGTGGCGACAAGAACGCTCTGCAGTCCGCCATGAATCGCATCGTCCGAGCCTGAACATGGACTTCTCGAGTCTGTATACGCGAGTGCGCTCGCAGTCCGCGCTCAACCGCTTCACGGCAGACGCCAAGCGCATTTCCGAGGGGGAGTCATCTCTCACTTCCCTGCCCGCAGAGGAGCTCAAGGCGCGGTTCCTGGCCCTGCGCGACCTTCCCGAGCCCAAGCGCACTGTGCCCGGGTTCGCGCTCGCGCGAGAAGCCGCACGCCGCGCGCTGGGTTTGCGGCCGTTCGACGTCCAACTGATTGGGGGCTTGGCCCTTTTGCAAGGCAAGCTTGCTGAAATGCGCACGGGTGAGGGGAAGACCCTCACACTCGTGGCGCCCGCGGCACTGCTTGCCCTGCAGGGCAAAGGCGTCCATGTCGTGACTGCGAACAGCTATCTGGCCCGCCGGGATGCGGAACTGATGCGTCCAGTCTTCGAAGCCCTGGGCCTTTCTGTAGCGTTCATCGAGACCTCGCAGACGTCGGCTGCGAAGCGGGAAGCCTATGCAGCGGACGTCACGTACGGGGTGGGCTTTGAGTTCGGCTTCGACTACCTTCGCGACAACATGGTGAGCGACGCCGGTGACAAGGTACAACGCCCGCTGTCGTTTGCTATCGTGGACGAAGTCGACTCGGTTCTCATCGACGAGGCACGAACGCCGCTCATCATTTCCGGCTCGGGAGACTCGCAGGATGCCATCGTTCGCGCGCTCAACCTGACCGCTCGCCAGCTCAAGAGCGGCGTCGACTACGTGGTGGACCCCAAGGAGCGCAACGCCACGCTCACCGAGCGCGGCTACGACGAGGCCGAAGCGAGCCTTGCGAAGCAAGGCATCATCGCGGGCCAAGGCGAGCTCTACGCTGCCCACAACCTGCACATTGCGCGTCGCCTGCATTCCGCTGTGCGCGCCCATGGCGTGTACCGCCTTGACCGAGACTACGTCGTCTCTGCCGGTGAGGTGGTCCTGGTCGACCAGGGGACCGGTCGAAAGATGCCGGGCCGTCGCTTGGAGGATGGGCTGCACGAAGCAATTGAGGCGAAGGAAGGGCTGGAAATCCACGCTGGTTCCGTCACGC
Organism: Variovorax sp. SRS16; assembly: GCF_901827165.1. Lineage (NCBI taxonomy): Bacteria > Pseudomonadati > Pseudomonadota > Betaproteobacteria > Burkholderiales > Comamonadaceae > Variovorax > Variovorax sp. SRS16. The sequence goes on along the minus strand of NZ_LR594667.1, from coordinate 778,586 downwards.
GTGCGACTATCACGTATCAGAGCTTTTTCGGCCTCTACGAGCGCCTGGCCGGCTTGACCGGCACCGCGCTCACGGAAGCTGAGGAGTTCACCGAGTTTTACGGCCTCGAGACCGTGGTCGTTCCTACCAACCGACCTGTGGCCCGCATTCTCAAGGAGGACCTGGTCTACCTTGGGAAGTCTGCCAAGTTCGTCGCTGTGGCGGACGAAATTGTTCGCAGGCAAGCGTCAGGCCAGCCCGTGCTTGCGGGGTGCGCGTCCGTTCGCGACGCGGAAGTGCTCAGCCGCCTGCTTGAGAGCAAAGGCGTGGTGCACGAAGTGCTCACGGCGAAGCACCTCGAGCGAGAGGCCCACATCATCGCCCAAGCCGGGCGTCCTGGCGCCGTTACGGTAGCGACGAACATGGCCGGGCGGGGAACCGACATCATCCTGGGTGGCGAAAAGCCATCAGAGGGCGACTTCACTGACCCTGCGGCCTACGCACACGGTAAGGCGCAGTGGGAGTCCGCCCGTGCTGCCGTTCTTGCAGCGGGCGGCCTGTTCGTCCTCGGTACCGAGCGCTCAGGCATCCGCCGGGTGGACAACCAACTGGCCGGCCGCTCCGGGCGCCAGGGCGACCCTGGCGAGGTTCAGTTCTTCCTGAGCTTGGAAGACGAGCTCCTGCGGGTGTTCGGGCAGTCCAGGCAGCTGAAAGTCGTCGCCAAGCTCATCGACGGCGCCGGCGGCGTCCTTAGCGGCAAAACCATCGCGAAGCTTGTGACTACCGCGCAGCGAAGCCTTGAAGGGCAGGGCTTCGAGGCTCGCCGGAATGTCATGAAGTACGACAGCTCGATGTCGGAACAACGCAAGGCCGTTTACGCCCTCCGTGACAGCCTGCTCGCTGACGGCGTCATGGAGTACTGCGAGGCAGCGGTTGACGCGGCTGTCGCCAATTGGGCAAACGTTCGGCTTGGCGTGCACGACATGCCTGAGCAGTGGGACCTGCCCGCGCTAAAGCGCGAACTGGAAGCTGATTTCAACATCCAGCCCGGCCTGGTCGGCTGGGTTCACAGCGAGGACCTGGGTCGCGACGAGGTGGTCGAGCGCATCCGCGCCGCTGTCCAGGCACGGCTCGCAGCCAACCCGCTCGACACCGCCGCGCGCCGCCGGCTGGTACTCAGGGTGCTGACAGACCTCTGGACCGAGCACCTGACTGCACTTGACGAGCTGCGCCAAGCTGTTTCTCTTAAGGGCGCGACCGGACAGAACCCGCTCTTCCAGTTTCACAACGACGCGTTCGCGCTTTTCAAGTCGTTCGAGGAAGCGCTCTGCGCAGAAATCTCGCGGCAACTTCTTTCCTCGGCCCTGCAAGAGGAGCGCGAGGCGAAATCTGCGGACGCCGACGAGCAGGCTCGCAAGGCCGCCCGGGTAGCCGTGGAGCTCGAGCAACGGTGGGTCAAGCGCAATGAACCCTGCCCCTGCGGCTCGGGAAAGCGCTTTAAGCACTGCCACGGAAAACTGCGGTAAGCGGCCCGCCTTGCCCGACGAGCCACGACAGCCTCTCCGATGACACCTGCGGGCCGCTAAAGGCGCGCAGCGTGCTTTAGGGCCGTCGCGCGCCCCTCGAATTTCCTCTAAGTTATTGTCGCGCAACGGAAATTTGCTTGAACGAACGTTGGAGAAATTTCTGGGGAGCGTTGGGAGGTCCGGTCGCTAGACAGGTCAGAACTACTTTTCTGAGGTCAAACCACATGCTAACAATCGCAGTTTCCAGTCGCGCCCTCTTTCACATCGAAGATGGCGATGAAATCTTCCAGACCCAGGGCCAAAAGGCCTTCGACGAGTACATGCGCTCCAAGGCTGACGTCCCACTTCGTCGGGGAACGGCCTTCCCGCTCATTCGCAAGCTGCTCACTCTGAATCGGCCCGGTGCCAAGCGCTTGGTCGATGTGGTCATGCTGTCGCGCAACAGCCCGGTCGCCGGGGTGCGCATAGCGAACAGCATCGTTCACCACGGCCTTGACATCAAGGGCGCGGTGTTCACCAAGGGTTCGGACCGCTTCCGCTTCGCTGCCGGCATGGGCGTCCAGCTTTTTCTGTCTGCAAATTCAGCGGACGTGCAGAACGCCATCGCCAATGGCATCGCCGCGGCAACCATGCTTCCAAGCGAACGAGACGACGACGCCAGCGACGACGACATCCGCATCGCTTTCGACGGCGACAGCGTGTTGTTCAGTTCCGAAGGGGATGAGTGCTACCGCGAGCACGGTCTGGAGGTCTTCCATCAGACCGAGCACCAGAAGGCCGCTATTCCGCTGGGCGCTGGCCCCTTCAAGCTTGTCCTGGAGGAACTGCATCGGATTCAACACGAGTTCCCCGTGAACGAGTGCCCTCTGAAACTTGCCCTTGTGACCGCGCGCGCAATTCCAAGTCACGGTCGCGTCATGACAACGCTCGACTCCTGGGGCGTTGTGCTCGACGTGGCCACCTTCGCGAACGGTGCCCCGAAAGGCCCCATTCTGAAGGCGTTCGGTGCCGACATGTTCTTTGACGACGCTTCGAAGAATATCGACAGCGCACGAAGCAGCGATGTGACCTCCGGCCATGTTCCTTACGGTACCGGGCACGGAATCACAGAGCCGCTCCTCACGCGCGGGGACGTCCCCAGTGCCTCCCGCAGGTCCGCTGCGGCGGGCGTTCAAGAGGCTTGTGCCGCCTAGTCTGCTCATTCGAGACGCCGCCACTTCATGTGTCGGCGTCTCTTTCTTTCTCTGCGCTAAAGGGCAGGGCTATAAGGCTCATGAGCAACCCGACCGCCTGGCTGTGCCCCCTTGAGCTCGAACTCCGCCCTACGGCGGATGCCGAGTCCTTCCGAAGCATGCCCCCTGGCGTCACCGGGCTCCCGATTGGCAGCCACCCGGGCGCCTTCGGCGTGGTGCGGCGTAACCATATCCACGAGGGCGTCGACCTCTATACCGAGGAGGGCTGCCCTGTGCTAGCCGTTGAGGAAGGTCTCGTGGTCGGCGTGATGCCGTTCACGGGCCCGGGCGCGGGCCTGCCTTGGTGGCGAGACACCAAGGCCGTACTGGTCGAAGGCCGGTCAGGCGTCGTCGCCTACGGGGAGGTTTCTCCTCTGGTCTCTTGCGGAGACCGTGTCCAACCTGGGGAGGTTGTGGCGCGGGTCGTGCGAGTTCTTCGCCAAGACAAGGGGCGGCCGACGTCCATGCTTCACATTGAACTCCACGAGCCTGGCGCGCGGCAGTGCCCAGCCTGGCTCAGCTCGGATACGCGTCCGCACACCCTGCGCGACCCGACGCCTTACCTGCTCGAGGCGTCTCACCGCCTCTACCGGCTCCCGCGGAAAAGCTAAATCCGGCGGCTACACGCCGGATGACCCTTTTGCCGAGATACCTCGCCGCCACGCTGGTAGCCCTGGCCTGCACAGGTGGTGCACTTGCCGCCGAGGTTGAGCGGAATCCGTTCAACCCCTCGCCATCCGCGAATACACCGCAGTCCGAGTCGCAGGCTCCAGCCGGTAAAGGCACGCTACCTCAGGGCCTTCCAGCTTTGCGCCTGCCGCCCCCAATCCCCACGGTCGAGGGGCGAGCGGTACTGCCTCCCGTTTTGCCTCCCTCGCTTCCTCCTCCGCCGCTACCAACTGCCAATGCGGCCCCGGCTGGTGCCGACCAACCGTCGCCAGGCAGTGGCTCGCGCCGCGTGTTCCTGAATCAACAGGAACTTCAGGCCCAGCGCAGCCAGTGCGACATCTCGCGCAAGGCGAGCGGCACGGAGGCTGTTTCCCCTGCCGGCGGCACGGTGACGCTGCGCTATGTCGTGAGCAATGGCCGGGTATGCCTTTCAGGCGCAGCTTCCGACTCGACCTGGGCCAACGTGAGCCGCGCTGACGAGAGCCAGGCGTCCGTGGTCATCGAACCCAACGACAGCGCTACGCCTCGCGAAACCACGGTCACCGTCGTCTCCCGCAATGGTCGTAGTGCCGCTTTTCGGATTTCTCAACCCGCCGGCAACGGCTTCCGCGCAATCGAGCCGCAACGCACGGCTACCTCGCCATGAAGGTTATCAACCTGTTCGCAGCACCCGGGATTGGCAAGTCCACCTCCGCACAGATTCTCACTGGCCTCCTGTCCATCGGTGGCTACCGAGTCGAGTACGTTCCGGAGTTCGCCAAATTCCAGACCTTCTCGGGGAACCAGGCCGCCTTGAGCGACCAGGTGTACATGTTCGCCAAGCAGGAGAACCGGCTCCACGTGTTCAAGGACCAAGAGTTCGATTTTGTGGTCATGGACGGTCCGCTGCCTATCGCGCTGCTGTACACGCCCGAGACCTACTTCAAGTACTACGAGCCGCTCGTCATGGAGGTCTTCAGCTCCTTCGACAACGTCAATTTCTTCCTGGACCGAAACCCCTCATACGAGCACAAGAAGCACGGCCGCATCCAGGACCGTGCGCAGTCCGACGCTCTCTCTCTCCGGCTCGAGGCCATCCTGTCACGCCACAAGGTTCCGCTCACCCGCGAGATGGTGCGCCCCCAACTACCGCTTGTGCTCTACGAAGCCTTGACAGGGGCAAAGCCGCCCTCACTTGAAGACCTGGCCTGAGGACAGGTCCAGTCATCCGAAGGCCCTCCGGACCATCAGGTTGGAGGGCTTTGTTCTGGCCGCGCGTTCGCGAAGCGACGAGCTGGGGGCCTCAGCTGACGAAGTTCAGATGCCCTTCCTTCGCCTTCCAGCTAATGTGGACCCAGCCACCGAGGGCGTAGTGGCTCACGCCCTCCGCGTCGAGCAGCCGATGGCCACTGCTTTCGCTGGCCGACAGGAGGGTGGCCGAACCCGAAGACGGATAACAACGGCCGCAGGCCTGGCGCGCATTCGGGTTCGGCTGCGCCAAGAGAAACGCCGGCAAGGCCGGCGTTTGTTCTAGTTCACCGCGCGTAGGTTGCGCTTCTCGCCGCCCACCAGGGCCGGCCGAACGAAGAGTTTGAGCTCTTCGGGCTGCAGCGGCTCCGAGGGCACTGCAACCGGGGACGGCGCCGGGGGAGGAGGCACCACCGCGGCAGGTGCCTGAATGGGCGGGGCGGCAGCGGCGACGGGCGCCGGTGCGACGTGGGCGGCTGGCACGGCGGCGGTCGACTGGCGTGCACTCGTCGCTTCAGTGAGCGCAGGCAGGGGTACGCCGCTCGTGACGACGAGTGCGTTCGCGACTTGCTCAGCCAGGATGCCGCGAGCATTGGCAACTTCGCGCAGGCGCTCCCATTGGGCCATCTCGGACGTGTACGTGATGTACTGAGTCAGATTGCGGACCTTCATCGCACCAGGTTGCAGCCGGTCGTACTGGGCATCCGGCAGTAGCACGCCCATCGTGTCGGGAACCCACTCCACGTCGGTCATCGAGTCGGGGTCGAACGAGACGCTGCGCAGCGGATGCACCGAGACCTCGAGAATCGCCTGGAAGTTGGCGAACTTCAAGGCGAAGCACGACTTTGCTTGGAACGTCAGGGCGGGGTCCGATTCGCGGGCGAGGTAGGCCACTTGAGCCTTGCCGAAGGCACGGAGCATCACGCCGAGCGGCTGGTACGTTTTCTCTGCACGCGAGAAGAACGGCTCTTCGATGCGCCAGTAGTGCACGACGTCGGCGCGCGGGCTCTCGCCGTGGATGCCGAGGAATCGCAGAATCTCGAGCTGGGTCTCGAACTCCACCTGCTCGCCGCTCTCACCGCCCTGGTCGTAGAGCCAGTTGTGCATGTCCTCGCTGGACACATGAGCAAGGGTGCAGAGCGTTTCAGTGGAGATGCCGCGCAGGCTCATCAGGGCGCGGACGACGGCGGTATTGACGTGAGACATTGAACTGGTTCCTTAGCGAGCGATGACGACCGCAGCGAGCGTGGCCAGGAAGAACACGCAGTACGGCAGGGCGACTTGGGACTGAGGCACTTTCCAGGGCGTCTTGGCGCGCTGGAGGTGGCGCTGCATGGCGAATGCGCCAAACAGTGCGCCGGCCATGAACAGCCCTGCACAGACCTGGCGCCTGTGCGGGATGTCCACAAACTGGGAGAAGGGCGGCATCGGCACGTTGCTGATAACCAGCGACACGAGCAGGATGAAGCCGATGCCGGCTGCGTACAGCATGTTCGGGCGGCTCATATCAACAATGGACTTCGTCATCATGGGAACTTTCCTTTTTTACGGGTTGATGGGCAGGTAGCCCGAATCGAACTTGGCTCCCTTGCCTTCAGCGCCATGGAAGACGCCCAGACCGGGAACTGACTGACCTTTACTCACAATCACGGTGCGCTGGTCACCAATGCGCACCCAGGCCTTGTCGCCAGTCGGACTGGCGGCGACGACCGTTGCCGGGTTGCCGCGGACCTGTGCGTCGGCGAGTACCGGCTTCTGGATACGCACAGGCTCCTTGGCCGCAGGGCGTTCTGCTTGCACTGCCTGGCGCTCCGCCGGCCCAGCGATTTGCTCAGCCGGGGCGGGCGCTGCGGGGGCGGGGGAGGCTGCTACCACCTTGATGGTCGGCTTCTCGGACGCCGGCGAGACGGCCACGGGCTTGTCCGCCACAGGCGCCGAAGCCGGCACAGGGTGAACAGGAGGCGGCGGTGGAAGCGCTGTCGGCCCAGCAAGGTTGTCGCGCTTTGCCAGGACGGCAGCGGCAGCTCGTGCAGCGTCTGGAAGCAGCTCTGAACGCTCTGGAGCGACGGGCGCCGCGAGGGTCGCAGTCGTTTTCAGCCCTACCTGCGGGGCCCTCGCTTCCTGCACGGGTTTGCGCACCACAGGCTGTCGGGCGACGGGGGCCTGCACGACCTTCTTTGCGACCGGACGGCGCGCAGGCTCTACGGGCTTCGCAGGCGCGGCAACCGACGCGTCGGCGGGGACAGCCGCCGACACCGGGGCGGGCGCGGAAGCGATGGAAACTTGAGCGGAAGGCGCGGGGGACGCTGCAGACGCGACCGCCAGCGGCGGCGTATCTGCCTTCCTCGCGTCCGCGGCAGGCGCGGCTTGCACATGGACCGTAGTCGCCGCAGTTGGGGCTTCGCTCGAAACAACGGGCTGAGCCGCAGCGGTGTGGTCAAGTGCCTTTACCGGAGCTTGAACGGCCGCCACCGGCGCGGCGTGTGCGGCGACGAGGGGCAGCGCTTCGAGGGGCGTTGACTCACCATCCCCCGCGGACGCGTGTTCTGCGACCACGGGTGCCTGCTCAAGCTTGATTGCCGGGGCAGCAACAGGAGTTACAGAGGCGGCGAGCGGCACGGCGGCCGTGGGCGGCGTGGCGCGCGACTCAACCGCAACGGGGTGTTCCGCACCTCCGAACATGACAACAGACGCCGACCCCGCACCGAACAACAGAATGACGCCTGTCAGGAGCATCGACACGGTGGAGGATGAGCCGTTAGGTTTGGGTTTCTGCTTCATGAGGTTAAGAAGTTGGAGCACATCAGGAGACGGACGGTCCCCAGGCTTATCGCATCGGGCTCGAAAACCAGATGCCTGACCTGTAGAAAGCTGATTTAGCCTTCCAACGCGTGCGCTTCGAACAGAAAGCCCGATGGATGCCGACCGCCATTGGGGTTGCGCTTCTGAGCCCGCGAGGCGCTGTACGACATGCGCAGGAAATCGCGCGCGCGAGTCATCGCTACGTAGAAGAGGCGGCGCTCCTCCTCCTTCACGCCCAGGGGATGCGGAAACAGCGATGCCTCGCAGCCCATCACCCACACTTCCGGCCACTCGAGGCCCTTCGACTCGTGCACGGTGTAGGCTTGCAGGTTCAGTTCGCGCAGCGGTGAAATCACGGCTTGGGTGCGAGCCAGAACTGCCCGGCTCTTGGGAGAAGCCTCCAGCCAGTCCTTCGCTGCCTGCAACTCCCCGGCAGCGTCGTCGTAGTGGTTGATGACGACCTCTCCGATGTCCGTGCGGTGCGCCTTCCACTGGATGGGGAAGCGGTCGGGGTTGACCGAGATGACGTTGTTGGCATGTTCGACGATGCTCAACGCGCTGCGGTAGTTCACAGAAAGGACGTGCGTGTCATCGCACTCCTTCTGGAGCTGATGCATCACGCCGCCATGGGCCCCGCGGAACGCATAGATGGCCTGGTCGGCATCTCCGATGTACCAATACTTGGCGTTCGGCCGCCCGAGCTTGCGCAGGAAGGTCTTTTGGAGCGAACTCAGGTCCTGTGACTCGTCGACCAGGATGTGGTCGAAACAGGGGTTCAGCTTTTCGGCCCCAAGTTTTAGAAGGCCCGTGAAGTCAACGACCTCTTCCTCCTGGAGCATCTCCTCGAACCGATAGGCGATGATGCCCATGGTCGTGGTGTGCTTCTCCTCCTCGCGGGACCGGTTCAGCGCGAGCAACAGCTCGGAGTCGGAAAAGTCCTCGTAGTCCTCCGGCAGCTCAGTGCGCAGATTGTCCAGAAAATAGACGAGCTCATCGTCGTTCGCGATGACGACCTGCAGTTTCTGGCTGGAAAGCTTGGACAGGGCCAGGGAGTGGACGGTGCCGCACACCGGAATCTTGGAACGGTCGCCGAAGCGAGCCAGCATACGAGACTGGATTTCCTTGGCGGCCTTGCGCGTAAAGGTGACCACCGCGACCCGGGCAGGGTCCGCGCCAGCCTGGATGAGGGCCACGGCTCGCTCGACGAGCAACCGGGTCTTTCCAGCGCCAGCACCGGCGCAGATGACAGCATTTCGATTGAACGACGATTCGAGTGCGCTTCGCTGCTCGGGCGAGAGCGTCCCGCCTTCCGCGCGCAGGGCGGAGGAACGAGGCGCATCGGACGTCTCGCGGACGTCGGCAAAAAGGTCAGCGTAATTCAAGATAAAACCCTTTAGGAAGATAACATTTTAAGCTATACAAGCACTAAAATCAAACCCAATCTAAAACGTATGAAGCCACTTGCTCGTCTGGGTCTAAATACTCTTTTGGTTGCCGCCTGTACCGCGCTGGGCGGCTACGCGTTCTTCCACGTGGGCACCTCTACAGGCGTCCTGAAGCGCACCCCAGAGCATGCGAGGCTGGCACCCACGGCAGTGACGGCCGCGGTGTCCTACCTGGAATCGCTGGGGCAGGGTGAGGTGGCGGTCACCGTGCAGCCGGGCCCAAAAATTCAGGAAGCTGCGCCTGTCGAATTCCTTTTCGTGAGTGCCAGCTCGGCGGTCAGTGCGGCAGACGGGGCAACCGTGAAGTTGGAGGTTGTCGGACGAGGCCCGACCTGCGAGGGCACGTACGAGGCCGGCACGCGACGTTTTCAGACGTGGGCAGAGGGCGTGACGGCCGCCGCAGGCGCCCAGGTAATTGCCGATTGGTGCCTCGTCGCTGCGCCGGGGACCGAGGTCGCCTACCGCACGATGGACCAGCCTTGGAAGACCGAAGCAGGTGAACTCGAAGCTGATTTCGCAACCCGCTACATTCGCTTCCTTGCCCCCGGCGGAGCGCCTGCCGCCATCAAGGCCACAGCCCTTGCGGTCTGCGACGACGACAAGGGCTGTGGCTATCTGGCAAGCATCACTGTTGGCGATGACGACCGTCAAATCTCTGAGCTGGTCACCCAAGGTGACGCCGAGCTCGTGCAGGCCAGAACTATCGCCGACGACGATGAGATTCAGGCCGTGACTGTCCCTGCCCACCCTCCTGCCGGACTGCACGGGTTTCACCCAGTTCTCGTTCACTCGATTCGGTGACCGGCTGCAAGGCGGCGCCATCGTCCGAGCCTTCAACGGCGACGGAGGCCCCGACGTTGCGCTTCGCGCTTTCTTCAAATTTCTTTTCGAGCTGGGCCAGCATGTCACTTGAGGCCGCCCGCCGCTCGATTTCGATGAAGCGGTCCAAGAAGGCGATGGCCGGCTTGAACTCGTCTTGCACCTCCAGCTGTCCTCCTTGCAGCGAAGCGATGACCTCACCGTCAATGAGCTTGAGCATGAAGGGCTTCGCGGCCAGGATGTGATACCAGACGTGGTAGGTCGCGCCGATGAATTCAAGTTGCAGGGGAGCGCCTGTTGGTCCGTGAAAGACAAACTGCGTCCGCATCCATGCCGTCGGCGACTCGGAGGGCTCATTGGCGCGGGATAGTCCGCCATTCCAGGATTTTGTTTTCATTTCTTGGTCGCGGTGCTGGGTTTTGCTTTGCTCGGCTGGCTCTTCTGTGGTGCGAACACCTGCTGCGACCCGTCGTTGTAGGTCAGGGTCAGCTTCCCCTTTGACAGCACGTAGGTGTTGTCGACCGAGCCGTGGGGCGGCATCTCAAAAGTTAGCGTACCGGCGCTTGACTCCGCCGTGCTGCCCGTCGTCCAGGTACCAATGAGCGGCGCAAAGCCGTTGGGGCCGAGCTTCGCCGAGCCATCCGCCCCCAACTCCATCACGCCCGTCAAGGCGCGGTCACTGCCGGACACGGTCTCCCACTTGCCCACGAGCTTGGGGTTGGCCATCGCCATGGCCGGCACTGCAAACGCGAGCAGCAGCGCGGATTTGAGAAGAGATTTCATGCGCCGTTTAGCCAGGCTCCTTTATCCGCCTGGCGGCTAAACACGTTGGATAGACAGCGGGCAACCCCCTCCGGGGAGCCTGCCAACGCCTCCTGCGTCTCGTCGGCTCTCCGGAACTCGTTTTTCGGAGACCCTTCTTGAGTTCAACCGCCGTCGAGACTGTCATGCTGGTGTGCACGGACGCACTAAATAACAACAACAAATTCTGGGAGGGCACGCTTCAGGCAAACGGTGACGTCCATTGCAGGTGGGGCCGCGTCGGCGCGACGGGGCAAACCAAGGTGTTCGCCAGCGCAGGCAAGTCGTTCCTCACGAGCAAGGCCAACGAGAAGCGACGTGGCGGCTACACCGAAGTGGCCGTGCTAGGCAGCCCGAAATCACAGGTTGTCGCGACGACAACCGAGGCCGTGAAGAGACAGATATCGAGCGCAGGAAACCCAGTCATCGAGGCGCTGCTCGAGCGCCTGGTCAAGGAGAACCGCCACGAAATCTTCGTGATGTCCGGCGGGCAAATCAATGTGTCCGCTGACGGCGTCGTGACGACCGCCGTCGGGGTCATCGATGGCGAGTCGGTCCGCTCCGCCAGGCAGGTGCTGGCCACTATCGCGTTATCCCACGCGACCAAGGACTTCAACTCCACGGTGTTCATCGACTACCTGCAGCAGTACCTCACGCTGGTTCCCCAAAAGGTATCGGCGAAGCGCGGCTGGCACACCACCTTCCTCGCCGCGGACGATGCCATCATCAAGCAGAGCGCGTTCCTCGACCAGCTCGAGGGCTCCATCGAACTGGCTCTTGCCAACGCAAAGAGCTCAGGCCCAGAGCCGGCCAAGGTGTTCGACGTCGAACTGGAGCTCATCGAAGACGGAGCGGAGTGGACCAGCATCGAGCGCTTCTTCAAGCAGTCCATCAACCTTCGGCACGCGTCCTCAGGCCTCAAGCCCGTTCGGGCCTTCCGCGTGACCATCGGCTCGATGGCGCGGGCGTTCGAGAACGATGGGATGAAGGTAGGTAATGTTCAGCGGCTCTGGCACGGCACCCGGGCCTACAACGTGCTGTCCATCCTCAAGCAGGGCCTCATTGTTCCCAAGAGCGGCGGTTCGTACAACATCACCGGGCGCATGTTCGGCGACGGACTCTACTTCAGCGACCAGTCGACGAAGTCCCTGGCGTACTCGCGGGGCGACTGGAGCCGCTCGCAGGGCATCGACAACCGTTGTTTCATGTTTCTCGCGGACGTCGCCATGGGCCGCGCCATGACGCCGAGCGGACCCAACGCACGCGCGCAGTATCCGGCCAAAGGCTACGACTCCACGTTCGCAAAGGGAGGGGAGAGCGGTGTCCTGAACAACGAGATGATTGTCTACCGTACGAGCCAGGCGAACCTGACAACGCTCGTTGAATTCAGCGGCTGACCCCTGGGTATCAATGACGACGCTCTAGCGTTCAGCGGAAAGGTCCATCCTGGACCGCCGTCAGACGGGGTACGAACTCGGTAAGCCTGCGGACCTCGGGTCTGAAATTCGGGGTCGTACGAGGCGGCCGCCGGGGCACGTCCTTTCGAGCACGGAGCGGCTGCCGGCCGACCGTACGACCAGAAAGACAAGACACGGAACCGCAACCACCTTGCTGCCGACACGGCTAGGCCAGCGCCAACTGAGCGGGCAAAAAGAAATCCCCGGAACCAATGGCTCCGGGGATGTTAATCACGGTATCTGGAGTGGCGCGATGTAGCTCGCGCGCGGGCAAGGGAGCTTCCAGCCTTCGGTCACTTGTGGCCGAGTAGCTCGGGCATGGAGATGGCGACAATGGCGTTGTCCAGACCTGGTGTTCCGTCCTTCTTGAGGTACGCCTCCACCTGGGGGCGACCTTCGACGAGAACTTGTCGGCCTTTGGTGTAGTTCGCCAAAGCCTCGGGCTTCTGCGCCATCGCGCCGAATAGCAAGACCTTGTACCAAACGGTCTGCTTGGCGCCACCAATGCCTCTGTCGGTTGCCACACTCATCTCGAAGTACGGGTTCCCTGCACCTGACTTTCGGGTTTCTGAAGACCCGATATTTCCTACTACCTGAATTCGCTCGTAAGCCATGAGAAAACTACCTGAAACGCGGATGACCTCGATTGCCAGCCCCAAGACGTTGAGCGCATAGGGCCCCTTTCCGGCGAGCGGCGAAAAGGTTAGGCAAGAACATATACGAGTCGTATAGCTCACGGCCCAAACTTGGGCCCTGGCTGGCGTTAGTCTGAGAAGGAAAGCGTCAACTTGACGGCAAACGCCTATAGAGTCGGCCCGTCTCCGTGCGAAGAAGGCCGCTTTCCTCCAGCTCGCTGACCGTGGCGCACGATTGATGTGCATCCAGGTGAGGCTCGACCGTCTCCACCTCGAAGGGCGTGAACCGGAGCCCTCCGTGATAGAGGCTGTAGCCGTCGTAGTCGTAGCCAAGGCGCATGGCCTCGAGGGCCTCGACATATCCGCCCTTGCCGTTCTTGACGAGGAACGACGTCATGGAGGTATTCCTTCCTATTGTGCTAGTTAGTGCCTTTGCGGTGTAGGGACTTCGGAGCCTGAGGGGATGATGCCCGTGCCAACGAAAAGGCCTGCCTCGAGAGGCAGGCCTTTGCAGGAAGGGCGGTCTGTGCTGGGTCCGGTTGAGCCCCATGCTCCGCGCGTGCGCCTGCTCAGCGACGGAAGCGCTGCAGCTCCGGGTCGGTGATGGCCTGTTCGGGAAGGCCAGTGATGCCTGGCAGGTCCCTCAGGCCTGGCATACCGTCGACCTTTTGCACCTTGCCCTTGGCATCCTTGTAGAAGATGCCAGGCGTACCGCTCACGCCGAGCTCGACCATGAGGCTGCTGTTTGCGTCGAGGGTTTTCTTAGCAGACATGGGGATGCTCGCCAGCGGCGTGATGCCAACCTGGTTCTTCTTCGGGTCCCAGGTGCGTTGGTGCTCTGCAAAGGCCGCGACCGGGTCCTTCGACGTGAGGAGCGCCGCGGCCTGGCCGGGCGAGTTGCCGCCAAGGATGGCCACCGGCACCCAGCGGACTTGCAGCCCAACCTTTTCGTAAGGCTGCAGGGCCTTCCAAGCAAAGTGGCAGTAGATGCAATTCGGGTCCATGAAGGCATAGATGACCGACTTCGCAGCGCTGCCTTGCGCGCCCTCGTTGATGGTTTGCGTGCTCTCCAGGCGGGACCAGAACTTGTCGTAGTCCGGCTTCGGGGCGTACTTGTCGAGGTATTGCTTCGTCAGGTCTTCGCCCTTGGCGTTGCGCAGCATGCCCGCGAGCACGACTTCACCACCCGGCGGGGTGTAAGCCACCAGGTACTTGCCGACACCTTGCGACAGAATCCAACCGGTGAGGCCACCTGCGGCGTCGAACTTGTTCTCGACCTTCATGCCGCCCTGGATGGCCAGCTGCAAGGGAGCGGGGATTGCCGCCGGCGAGGTGGGCGTCGCATCTTGTGCGTGACCGGCCGCAACGAAACCGAAGGCGAGGGCGAGGGCGATGAGGGACTTCTTCATTTGCTTGTTCAGGAAATTTCAGGGAAGTGAAAGCCCGCACCGGTTAAGGTGCGGGCCGAATGAGGGTTAAGCGGCCTTCTTGCGGGCGTTCTCTTCGTCAAGGCACTTCAGCAGCCACTTCATGGCGGTCTCGTTGACCTTCTGCTTTGCCTTGTCGCCGTCGAGGTACTTCTTCAGCACTTCATACGGGAACTTCGGCACCTTCACGAGGATGTCCTTCACGAAGCCTTCTTCAGCGTCGCTCAGGGTCAGGTGCCCGTAGTCGAAGCCTGCAACGACCTTCGCGCCGGCCGGTGCCGTGCTGGCCGTGCCGCTGTCGTTCGCAGCGCCGTTGCCAGCCGCGCTGTCGTTCGCGGCAGCGGCCTTCGAGCCGGTGTCCTGGCCTGCAGCGCTGTCAGCAAGTGCATCTGCGCGTGCGCGGCGCTCGTCGTCAGCGCTGGTGTCCGGCACCGGGGCGGAGGTCTTTTGGACCTTCGTTTCCTTGGGCTTCGTCTCGGCAACCTTGACGGATTCCGTTACGGGCGGCATTGCCTTCACCTCGGCGACCGGAGTCACCTTGGCCTCAGCAACGGGGTTGGCTTGGGCGGGGACCTCGGCTGCGGTGTCCGTCGTCTTGCTCGACGTCGCACCGGCTTGGGCCTGTGCAATGGCAGCTTCGCGGTCGGCTTCCGGCAGGAACTGCGGCGGCAAGGTCGGTGTCGACACCAGTTCGCCGTTTTCGTCCAGGTCGACCACCGGCGCCTCGAAGGCGTAGAGGTAGCGACCGATGCCCCACATCACGGCGGCGCGCTTGAAACCGTCGCTGAACGCACCCTTGATGGCGAGTTCCTTGGCGTCGTTGTCCTTGAAGCTGTCGAACTGGGCGCCGTCTTCCTTCAGGACCCAGTGGCCGTCCAGGAGAATCTTGATGCCGGCGATGACGCCAACCGAGGACGGCTTCATCGTGACTTCCCAGCCCTGGGCGCCAACGACGGCATCCAGGCGGGCCTGAACGTCGCGCGCATCGATGTAGGGGAGGGCGAGGCCGCGGCGCTCGCTTTCCTTCTTGCCGGCGCGCCACTTGATGGCCGATGCAGGGAAGAATGCCTGGAGGTTTGCGATGATTTGCTTGGTATCCATATTGCCTTTGTGTGTGTTGAACCTGTTGGGAGAAGAGAAGCTCTACCAGCCACCTATAGCTAGCGGAAGAGGACCGTCTGTCTAGAAGACGCCCTTTAAATTCGGAAAGGCTAAAAATTTGGTGGGTTGGTTGCTAGACGGTTTATCGAAACAGAGAATCTGTCGAGGAACCACCTCCGGCAACTGGGTTCGGCGCCCCTTCGCGTCCGCCCGATGCCCTTCCAGGCGCGCCTGCTGCACTGCGGACGCAACATTTCAAGCCCGGCCGGCCTGCGTGAGTTCCTCCTTCGTGGCGGAGTGGTGGGCGGTCGACCCCTAAACCTCCTAGAACGCGTCTCGGACGGTTACGAGCCGCCGCTGCTGAGTTGCGCGCCATGAACCTCAGCCATATCGTCGCCGGGCTCATCTGCCTGCATTTCCTGACCACCAGGCGCATTGCGATGCTTGCGGTGCAGTCGCTGCCCTCCACGGTCGCGCACGAGCTTTCGCATTTCGTCGTTGCGTTGCTCCTTGGCTGCCGGCCAGCGGGCTTTTCGCTCATCCCGAAGCGGGTTCGCGACAACTACTGGGAACTCGGCTCTGTCACATTCACCCCAGGAAAACTTTCGACTGGATTCGTGGCACTGGCCCCCTTGTGGGTGCTTGGCGCCGCGAGCTATTGGATTCTCTGGCTCCGCCCATCGTCCGCCGCAATAGGAGAGGAACTCCTTTGGGGGATGGTGGGTGGAATCACCGCCTGGGCGGCCATTCCTTCCTCGACGGACGTGGCGGTTGCCCTGCGGTACCCCGCTGGTACAGCGCTCCTTGCTTGCATTTGTGCGCTGTTACTGGTTTAGCCCGGGCTCCGCCCGCCAGATGAACCTCCACGGCTAACGCCTATGGAAAGACCGCAATGACCGCAACCATCGTTCGAGCAACTGAGAAGCTCACTGAAACCGACCGCCGCCGCCTTGAGAGCTTCGCACCCCTCTTTGACATCAACATCGACCGCACCGCAGCCCCGGATACGTTCGTGGACGTTCGCGTTCTTGACCGTGGCGGCTGGCGGACTTCCCGCATCCCGGCCGCGCGCCTGCATACGCGTCTCCTGGCCGAAATCTGCGCCAAGACGCTGCGCTGGGTCTACTACCCGGTGGGACAGCCCTGCCAGGAAGCGCTGCTCAAGCTCACGGATGAGCGGGTCACCCGCATCTCGGTCTTGTACCAGCAGCAAAAAACGGTTCTTCTGGACCTCAGCGCCGACACGGACGACAGCCCGGCCCTTCTGGCCGCCTAGTGAAAGAAAAACGCCGGCATTGCCGGCGTTTCGAATTGTCGCTTCAGGTGGGCTTTCGAGAGCTCCAGTCCATGCCCATGCTACTGAGGGCCACGCGCAGCTGCACGTAGTCCAGCAGCACGCCTTCAGGCTTGCCGGACGCCAAGGCCTCGTACAGAGGCTTCAGCTTGCCGCCAGTGACGAGCTCACCGTTGACTTCAACAAGTGCTTCAGCAAGCCAATGCTGCGTGTCCGCGGCCGCGAAGATGGTCGGGTCGACCAGGCGCTCGTCGATGGCCCGGCGAGCTCGAAGCTCACCTTTTTTTCGTCCGTGACAAAGGCCTTGGCGAGTTGCGGGAGCGAGACCTGGGTCTTGTTCTTGACGAACTTCGCGATGGCTTGAGCTGTCAGCTTGTCGTAGGCCCCATCGGCCTTCGGGAGAATTCGGTCGAGGACCGCCTGCATCCCGTAGAGGTCGATGATTTTGTCCAGGGTCTCCACCGTCAGGATAACGTCGGCCTTGGCCCTGTGCGCTGCGCCTTTGGGGGTCACGCCGTACATCGCGGCCACCTCGACGAGCGTTCCCTTTTTGTTTTCAGCGCACGACAGGTTCAGGTGAAGGTCCCGGACGTCGAAGACGAACTTGAACTCGTCGATGGGGAATCCGTACCGCTCGTTCATGTCTTTGACGGCATGAAGGTCGAAGGTCTTGATGTTGTACCCGGTGAGCCAGGTGTCGCCGGCCATTCGACGGTAGTCGGCGGCGTAGCGCGCACCCCAAAGCTCTTTGTCGGCGACCATGCTCTGTGTGATGCCGGTCAGCTTTTGAGCTTCACGCGAGATTTCTCGCTCGGGGTTGATGAGGTGGCTGTAGATGGCGCCGGAGTCCTTGTCAGGCCAGACCCGGAAGCCGGCAACCTCGGTGATGCCAAAGTTCGCCATGCCGCGAAAGGTGGTGCACTCCAGGTCGAAGATGTGGATGCTGCGCCCCAAGCGGGCTGCCAGCTTGATGACGTGGTTGAATGAGATTTCCATGAACAGGGGGGGTTGGTTGTCCTGTTCACGTCTAGCGATTGCCCCCGCAAGGGGCGCTGGGCGTCTCAAATGAAACGGCGCTTGCCCATAGAAACTGTCATGGCCGTCCAGCCGAAGTAGGCCTATTGGGCCCGGCCATCCGTACCCCTAGCCTTTCCAGCTGCGCAGGCGCCCTGTATCGAGGTGCACGAAGCCTCTTTGCGGGTAGAAGCCCACACCCCCGCGCTGGAAGTGCATGCCAAGTTGGCCGAGGTGGGCGACCGGGATGCGTTGCATGTAGAGGTCGACCGCGCGCCCGTAAAGGTGCATCGAGTTCTTCGCTGCTCCTTCGGACTTCAGGCCATTGTTGGTCCCAACCGTCCGGTAGCCGGAGGTGATGATGATGGGGTAGTTCCAGTTCCAGGCCTCGTAGTAGCCAAGGATGCCGCGCAGAATGTCCAGGACCGCTGGGTCCATGTAGGTCATCATCTTGGCTTTGACGTCCCGTAGCAGGTTGCAGGCGGCCCAGTAGCCCTCAGGGACCAGCTTCCCGTCGCGCCAGTAGACGATTCGCATCCGCTCGGACGTGCCTTGACGTTGGAGGTGCAGCTCGCGGGGGCGCTCCCAGAAGTCTCCTGGGATTTCGCCAATCGCAAGGCGACGCATCGCCTGTTGCCGGGGAGCCTGAGGCAGCACCAGCTCCGCCTTGCCCTCTTCGACCGCCTGCGGGGCAGGGGCGTCTTCTTTCGCGGGCTCCGAGCCCACATCCGTATTGAACACCATCGCGCTGTTTGCCGGAGGGAGGAAGCCGGCAGCGGCCGCGCCGGCGGCCGCGCGCAGGAAACTTCGACGACCTTGGTCAAGGCCTAGTTCGTCGGGGTCGGGGTGGGCGAGGCTCGCATGCGGAGCATTCGCAAGGTTGAATGCACTCGGGTCAAGCCGCGCGAGCAGGTCGGGCGGGGGAATTCGCATGCGCCGTTTAGCGCACCCGCTTTAGCCACAGAAAAGCTCCTGCAGGCAAATGCCGGCAGGAGCTTTTGAAATCAGCGGGAGCGCGGGCCTACAGCGCGAACTCCAGCTTTGCGGGGGCGAGCTCATCGCGGGGTACGAAAGTCAGCGAGATGCCAAGCTCGTCCGCCATTGCGCGCGTACGCTCGAGCTGTTCGGCCCAACGGGCCTGGAACTCGGCCGAAGGAGGCGTCGTGACGACCTCCGAGGCGCCGACTGCAGCGATGGCGCGCAAGCATTCCGAGCAGGGCATTTCAGTGACGACAGCGACGCTGCCGGTCAGCAAGGGCCGTGCCTTGTTGTAGATGGCATTGCGCACCGAGTCCTCGACCCAGAACTGTCGTTCCTCGCCGTCGTAGCGGTGGCTCGCGCCATCATTGGAGCCGCGTGGCATACCACTGTAGCCTTCGGCGAGCTGGGTGTAGGTGCCCGGTTCGAGGAAGAGCGTAGCGCCGGCGCGAGGGTCCTTGGCCAGGTTTGCTGCCAAGGAGCGTGCATGCGCCAGGTATGCGGTCAGCTTGCGGGTGTGCCGTTCTGGGTCGCCGGCGACGACGCCTCCGCGGTACGACTGCACCTTGACCCCCGTTTCTGCGAACAGGGCGAGGGCTCGCTTGAGCCCATCTGTCGGCAGTTGGGTGTACGGGAACCAGAGCTCGCTGGCGCCCACCGCAATGACGGCGCGCGCGGTGCTCATCCCCGGCACTTCGGTTGTCAGGCAAATCGAGCCTCGAAGGAGCGGGCGGACGGCATTGAAGACACCGTTTCGCTCGCCGTGCTCGAAATACTCGTATTTCAGAGGCCGCTCGTGGCGCTCGGGAGCATCGTCGTCAGCCCCACGGGGCATGCCGTTGTAGCCGGCGGTCAGGATGGTGAAATCCGTTGGGTGCAGGAACAGGGCGCCGACCTTAGTCGAACGGTCCTTGGAGAACTCTCGGGCAAAGCTTGCGGCGTGCCGCAAGTACTTGATGGCTTTGTCTTGACGCATGGTCTTTCTGGTTTGGTTTCCTTGACCGCGTATAGGGAGTTGCGCCGGCGCGGGCCCACGCCCTAAACCGGCCGCCAAGCCAGCCAGCAATCTAGAAAAAAGCCTTGCCGCGGAGCGACAAGGCTTTGAAGAAAGGCTAGCTACTTTGTCTGCGCTAGCATGGCGTCGACCAAGTCCTCTGCGCAGGTGCGCAGCACGGCCTTATCGAAGTACGCCAGGAGGCCCGCCAGGAGCGACTGGTCGAAACCCGCATAGAGGCCCCAGGTGTAAACACCCTGCGCGTGCAGTTCCGACTTCTTGATGCGGTGGTCCGTGATGTGTCCGTCCGTGTAGACGAACACGTAGTCCGCCTCCTTGCACAGCTTCATGTTTGCGCGAATGGCCGCTTCCAGCCCCTCGGCCCCAAACTCGGCACCGATTCTGGACGTGGTCTCGACCTGCATCGGAAGCTCATAGGTCTCGTGGATTGGCCCTTTTTCGACACCCGTGAGGACGACGTGTCCGGAAAGGAGCCCCTTGCGTGCCAGCTCCGAGAGCGCGGCGACCAGGATGCGTGCCTCATTGATGTGGAGGCCGTCATTCATGCCCATAGAGCCGGAGCAATCCACCACAATCACGATTTTCTTCTTGGCGCGGCCCTGCAACTCCACCTTTCGGTAGGGCGCGCGGCCGACCGCGAAGTGCCTCGCCGAAACCCGCCGCTGTGGCGTCAAGGTCGAAATATGGCGGCTCTTCGATTCGAAGAACTTCCTCAGCTTTTGGAACACCGCATCCACCCTTGACGGGTCCACGTAGTGCTCCGCGTCACCGAGAACGGTGCCTTTTTGCGACACCGGGACGTCCTTAGACGCGTCGTCTTCTGCCTCGGTGCCCTTCCCCCCGCTTCCTCGAGGTGTTTCGCCGCCCATCATGGGCTTGGCATCCTTGTCGAACTCCGCGAGTGCTTCGGGGCTCGCTTGCAGCCCCTCACCCAGTTGGAGGTCCGAAGAAATTCCCGGAAACTGGCCACTGCCAGGCGGACGCTCAGGCGGCAGGCCAAACTCGGCAATCCACGCCTTGATGATGGGCATAAGGTCCATCGAGCCGCTTACGGCGACAGCTCGCGCATAGAACAATGCAACCTTCGGCAGCCAGACCTTGAGCGCCGACTTGACGTCGGGCTCCAGGCGCAGACCCGTTGCGTCGATGGCAATGGGTCCGTCGGGCCGTCCTGCCTTCTTTGCGTTGTAGGTCCAGGCGTCGAGGTCAGCAGTCACGTCGTCCAGTGCGCCTTCGCGCTGTATCAACGCGAACAGGACGCTTTCCGGTCGGCTGTTGAAGTCGCCGTCCTCCATGAGGCGCCATTCGAACTGGTAACTTGCCTCACGGCGATACCGGTCCTCGATATACGCATCTTCGAACAGATTCCAGAGCGAGAACGGGGCCTTCATCTTCGCCAGAGCCTTCTTCGGGACCGTTAGGTCTCGAATCGTGTACAGGGCGTGTGCCCGCTCGTGGTGATAGTGGTTGGCGATGTACTTTTCTTGCAGCTCGCTCGAGAGCTTCAGCTTGACCATGTCCTTCTCGAACAGGTCCGCCCCGATGTAGATTCGATGCGGCGGCAGATGCACCCAGCATGCCGTGTCGAACGCAGGCTTCATTTTCACCACCTGCTTCTCGCCCAGCGTTATCGGGCCGAAGATTGCCGCCTGAATGGCGCGGTCGATGCATCCTTTGAAGAACTGGTCGGACAGCGTGTACCGCCGAGGTGGCGGGGGTGGCGGCGGAGGCGAAGGCGCTACCGGCGCGCCACGTGGTCGCGGGGAGAGCCCTGCGAAGGAAAGCGCGTGCATTGATAGCTCCTTTTGTTAAGGGAAGTCTTTGTCCAAAGTCGCCGTCACGAACGTCACCTGCTCTGCGACAGGTTTGCCCTCGCTGGTGCGCGCAACCCACAGAAGAATCTGCGAGCGCAGCCCCTTGACGACGTCCTCATCGACCACCGCCAGCTCGAACGCGCGAGCCATGGTTCGGGTCGTCGGGATGTTTTTCACCAGCCCGTTGTTCATCGCCTCACCCATGTGCTTGAAGAACTTGAGAGCCTTCGTCACCTCGGTAGCGGAGAGCCCGTTCTTGACCGCAATCCCCGTGAGGATGCGCTTCAGTTCAGCCTCGTTCGTGTCCTTGCGCAGCACGATGAATCGCTCGGCCAACGCCGGGTCACAGTCATCCACCGCATATTCGGAGCCCACGTTGGTGGTCGCCACGACACAGAGGTTTTCGACCGGGCATTCGAGCGTTTCTTCGCTCGCGATGCCGTCTTCCACAGATACGATTCGACCGGTGCGCAGCCGGTACACCCCGTTGTCCGGCGAGAACGCCGTCAGCAGGATGGAAAGCTCGCGATTGGGGATGCGCAGAATTTCGTCCAGCACCAGCACCGTCTTGCCCTTCTGAGCTTTGCGGAACGCCTCGGAAAGCGGTCCGTCCTTCCACACCATCTGGCCAGGGCCGTATGGCACAAGAAAGCCGAGCAGGTCGGGCGCCTCGATACCTTCGTGCCCCGGGCATTCCACGTACGGCAGCTTTCGGCTGCGCGCGAACGCGCGAGCTTCGAAGGTCTTACCTGCGCCGCGGTCACCCTCGTAGAGCACCGGCACTCGGAAGGCCAGGTCGGCAAGGGTGTAGTGCTTCGAGGACGCGGCGGCCGTTGGCGGGACGCCGCTCGCAACGGCCTTGTAGTCCGTTGCCAGCTCGGTCGCGAAGTCCGGGTTGTTCGTCTTCAGGTGAAACAGGAACGTTTCGACGTGCTTGCAAATCTTGTTGCTTCGCATCAGCCGCCAGAAGTTGCAGCCCGTCGACTCCGGCATTTTCGCGAAGCCTTCGGACATCATTTGGGCAATCAGCGTCCTCGGGTCGGAAGTTCCTTCCGCCGCCTTTTTGCAGCGCTCCTTCGCTTGCGCGTCGGTGAGGTCCTTGCCTTCGGAGAACTTGTCGCCACACCACAGGTTGTAGGTCGGCGCTCCGGCCAGTTCCCGATAGGATACGAAGACCGTGTGGTCGCCTGTCGGGGTCGTCACGCGCGCGCGGTAGGCCGCAGCCAGCGAGACGGACTTGTCGGTTATGTCTTCAAATGGGTAAAACAGCTTCTCGAGCTGGGTCACCGTGCCGTCCACGTGAGTGGAGCTGTTCACGAAGAGGTCGAGCTCGAGAGCCGTCTTGTTGTATTGCATGGTTTTCCTTGGTTATGTCCTGCGCCGTATAGCTAGCGGGGCAGGGCAGCCGAGGAAGGGTTTAGGAGAGCCCGCCGGCGGGTCCGCCAGGCTGCAGGCCGGCGGCCTAAGACCGGTCCTGAGCGCCCCTTTCGGGCGCCAATGTTCACTGGGCGAGGGCAGGGCGCTATACCTCTCAGGCCAACCAGACAAAAGGACAAGTCATGCCGAACCAAGAAAGTCAGCACTCCGATTGGCACCGCAAGGGGCATTTCGCCGTCGTGACCCCGCGGCCCCACAATGCCGTCCTCTACGACACCTTCAGCGACACGGCCTACGGCGCCCGCGCGGCCTTCGTTCGCGAGCACGCCCTCATTTGGTCGAACGCCCTGAAGAAGGGCTACACCATGGCCGAGTTCGCCAAGGCCGGTGTGGTCGTCGACACGCGCCAGGCTCAGGCCGTCGAAGAGGGCTGAGGGGCGGCGTCCCCTCCCAAGACCCAGCGGACATTGCTACAGGGAAGACCTCACGTTCACCAAACGATGCACCAAATCAACAAGCAGATATTCAAGACGCCCAGCGGAACCGTCCGCGGGATGGCCCAGCTCGAGGTCGGGCTCAAGGGCAAGACCGAGACGGTCATCAAGGCTACGTTGCTGACGGACAAGACGCCTGACATCAGCATCAAGCTGCCGTCGCGTCTCACACCCAGCGATTTGCGCGCTCTCGGCGCCGGCGTCCTGGCTTTTGCTGACAAGCTCGACGAGCTCGACGCGCTCCGGACCGCTGTCTAGATTCGTTTCGCTCATTCCAAAGCCCTGTGACCTGTTCACAGGGCTTTTTCCACGCTGGCCCGCACGAACGGTGGCGGCCGCGGGCTTGCCGCGCCGGCAGAACGGTGGGACCATCCGCGTCCCAGGAGGTACCCCTGATGCCAAACCCGACGCCATTCGTTGCCGCGAAAAAGAAGGTCCACAACCGAGGGGTCGCACCAGATGCCTTCCTGGACGAAATCGTCGCATGGGCCAAAACCGCTCCCGACGACATCTTCGCACCTCGACCGCAGCACGAAATCTATTCCGACGTTGCCCCGGTGCTCGGCCCCTTCACGCCTGGCGATATGCGCCAGAGGAGGGCGGTCATGCTTGAGGTGTTACGGGTGCTCGCCGGCTACGAGAGTTCCTGGAAGTGGACCGCAGGCGTCGATACGACGAACCCGGACTCGAACACGCCGTGCACCATCGAGGCTGGAATCTTCCAGGTCTCGGGTAACTCCATGAATTTCGACCAGTCCCTCAAGGACCTGGTGCGAGCCGCCGCCGGCACTCTCGATTGCGAGGCGTTCCAGGCAGTCACCAAGGCCAACCATGCGTTCGCCATCGAGTACTGTGCCCGGCTCCTGCGGTTCACCCTGGAGCACCACGGCCCCATCCGAGACAAGCACATCCACCAATGGCTGAGCAAGGAAGCTGTCGCCGAGTTCGAAAAGGCTCTCGCGTCTTGAAGCTTGCCCCCAGGGCGGGCTACCGCCCGCGCTGCTGCTCGGCAAACGCGTGAATGGCAGCCAGCACCTCCTCGGCGCTCGTCGCGGCCCGAAAACGGCCCGCTTCGTGCGGCGTCAAGACTTCAGGCGCCTGGCCTGGCAACAGGAATTGGATGCACAGCAGCCCCGCGTCCAAGGCTGCCCGGACACCGGGAGGGCTGTCTTCCACCGCAACGATGACGAGCGGGCCGGATTTTGTCGACAAAAACTTATCGGCCAACAGCGCGGCCCCTCGCAAATACCCCTCAGGGTGCGGCTTTGACTGCGTCACATCGTCTGCCGTCAGCACGAAGGCGAAGTGCTCGCTGGCCGGGCCCACGGCTTTGAGGTTGGCAGTCACCTGGGCAGGGATGCCGCTCGTAACCACGCCCTGGAGAGCTTTGGCGGATTCGAGCTGTCTGACCACCTCTGGTATCGAGCCTCGGGCTTCGATGCGGTGTGCTTGCGCCAGGTAGTGGTCGAGGAGCAGAGCGAGCCACTGGTCCAGCGAGAGTACCTGCTTGATTTCAGGGCGAATGCTCACCAGCCAGTGGTAGACGTTCTTGTCGCCAGCGCCGTATAGCGGCATTTGGGCCTCCACAGGCGCGCCTTCCGCTCCAGGCACGGTGAAGCGCTGTACCGTCGAGAAAGCAGCTGCGGGAATCTCGACGCCGCAGCGGCGCGCCACCGCGACCAACTTCTCCATGTGAAGTGGCTCGCTGCGCACAAGGACGCCGTCGACGTCCCAAAGGATACCTACGCCGGGGAGGGCGGGTAAGACGGGGAGGTCACTCCTGGCGGGAGCGGCTTGACGCAAAGCAGATAGTTGGGGCATGCACCGTCTAGCAAGGAGCCCCTGAAAGCCGCACCTCGCGATACACTCCGGAATAGTGGGTAGCAGCCCCGCCGTTCGCGCCTCCTCCAGGCTTGGTGAATCTGCTCTTCGAACTCTTGTCGCCACCTTGGTTTTCCCAGGCCGGCGTAATGCGAACAACGCCTGTTGATGTGCCTGGATATGGAGAAACCATGGAATTCAAATCGACGCATACGCATGACTCGCTTTACAGCCTCAAGGCTCAGGCGGAGGCATTGCAGGTGCAAGCCAACGCCTCAGGGCACCCGCTCAAGCGAGCCGACGCATTGGAGGCCGTCGCAAAGCAGAACGGCTTCAGGGACTGGAATGCGGCCGCGGCGGCCGGCAAGGCCGGAAGGCTCGTCGCAGGCTCGGATGCCGCGCCCTGGACAACCATCGACGCACCGTTGCCCCAGCTTCGGTTGCGCGTGCAACGACCAGGGGACCAGAGCCATGCAGCGGTGGTTGAGCTCATGCGTTGGGCCAAGCAATTGGATTACATCGGCGACCACGTATCGGACGACCCAGGCGTGGGCGACCTGATGGCCCACATCGGAGGTGACATCCCGTACGTGTTCGTCCGTGACCCTGGGCGATTCGAGGACGACCTGTTCCACCTTTGCGACCGGGGTTACGACGACATTGAAGGCGTGGTGTTCACGCGGGAGCAACTCGAGGAGTCGGGGGTCGTCGCATGGCAGAAGCTTCGTGGCTCCCACGACGGCGACAGGATGTTCTCAGTCGTGGACGACAACTTGCGAATGCACTCCGACCGCGTGGAGCTCAAACAAGCCGCGCGTGTTGTCGCGAGCATCGCAATGATGGCGGACCAACTGAGCGACGCGTCAAGGGCTCGCCCTTAGAGGGCCGAGCCGAACTGGACCAAAGATATGGACGATGAGAACCTAGCACTGGCCGCAGTAGCTCGCGCGGTGCACTCGCTTTCTGTTCCGGAGAAGAGGCTCCTAAGGCTTGCCCTCGAAGGGGCCCCTGGGCGGCGTATCACGCCATCGGAGTACGGTGCAAGGTTCGGGCTCAGCCAAGGCCCCGCCGCCGCGGACCTGAGAACTGCGGCTGATGGGCTGTTTGACGCAACCGTGAAGTTCCCGGGAAGCCGACCCGGCTCTTACGAGATGCGGCGCCTGCTCACTGCCTGCGACCAGAAGGGTCCGGGGTCGGTACGGCTAACCATTGCCTCTGTCGTCCGGGAGCTCCTGGTGCGAATCCCTGAGTACCTCGAGGAATAGGGGTCCGCGCGCTAGCGCGCGGAACAGGGAAGGTCGGCGTCGAATCAGCCGCCGGAGACTTCGGATAACCGGTATTTCGATGGCCAAGAGGAGTTCCGTAAGGCACTTCAGGCACTTGCGTCACTTCAGGCTCGCGAGGATTGACCCTGCGCGAAAGGGCCAGGGACCAGGCCCCCCGCTTATCGGCTATGGCCTCGGGCTACGAGCATGGCAGCTTCCTCAGCCAACCCACAGGATGCGGCAGCTGCTGCAAATTCCCTTTGGCCCGCGGTCGTGTTCGGCCACCAGCGAAACGCTGGCGGGGAGTGGTCGGGTCCTTCCAAAGACCTCAGGGCCGCCTTCCAGACATCGTCTTCCCGTAGCGAATCTGGAGCCGGAAGGGGGTCGAGGCAGTCGAGCACGTCCCCCAGCGACCCGCCACATGCAGTTGCGAGCTGCATCTCCGCTAGCTGAACCACTTCGTCCCTAGTCGCCGAAATTACCCGGTACGAGGCCCAAGGCTTGTCTTTAACGATGCACAACACTTCACGGTCCTGCATCTGCTGCATGAGCTTCCGAGCGGCGGGTTCCAGCGCCTGGCTACACCGACGGCGCTCGTCGTAGTGGTCGAGGGATTGCTTGCTAGCTCGTTGCATGCTGGAGGAATCTCGGGGTTCGGACAGGCGGGGTAGGCGGGGTAGGCGGGCCCAAAATAGTAGCCGACGAAACCACTCGAAGTCCAACCTCCTGCTTCTGATAACCGGTATTAGCAGAACTGGCGCCCCGGAGCTCAGCAGGAGCTCAGCCCTTAGTCGCGAGCTCTGCGGCGAACGTCTCGCAATAAAGGGGCCATGGTGCCGATTCCGGGGTAAGCCAGACTCGGGCTCGACCAATGGCGCCGAGGCGGAGCACGCCGGGTGAAAGGCGCAGCCGAAGGGTCACAACGGCCGTAGGTAGGACCCAAACGGGCGTTTCGCCTGCGTATAAATCGCGACCCCTAGACGCGCTATAGCCGCCGCAAGCGCGGCCCTCAACAACACCAGCACCCACAAGGATATTCACTCGTAGCACCGCCTTCTGCACAAGCAGGCGGAAAGGTCGACTCACGCTTGCTACGGGTGCTGCTCTTTCTTGGAGCAGACCTTGGCCAGTGCCAGTGCAATCCGCGCTACCAGCGCAAACAATAACTCACTCGCCGCGGCGAAACGCGCAAAAAACGACGAGTTCTACACCCAGCTTTCCGACATCGAGAAAGAGCTACGGCAGTACAAGGACCACTTTAAGGACAAGGTCGTCTTCTGCAACTGCGACGACCCTGAGTGGTCGAGTTTCTGGAAGTACTTCACGCTAAATTTCACGCATCTTCGGTTGGCCAAAGTTGTCGCGACTCATTACGCTCGAGGCGAAGTCTCCTACAAGCGTGAATACACCGGTGGCAGCGACATGGCGGGTGTCAGGACTTCCCTCGAGGGGGACGGAGATTTTCGGAGTGCTGAGTGCATCGAGTTGCTCTGCGAAGCCGACATCGTGGTGACTAATCCCCCCTTCTCCCTTTTCAGGGAATACGTCGCCCAATTGATAGAGCATCAGAAGAAATTTGTGATTATTGGCAACAATAACGCCATTACCTACAAAGACATCTTCAGGCTGCTCAGGGATGGCCAACTATGGCTTGGTCATTCTGCGAACAAGACGATGGAGTTTAAGTTGTCGGCCGACTATGAAAAGTGGGATAGGCTGGACGAAGCTGGCAACAAGTTCGGCAAGGTTCCTGCCATTTCTTGGTTCACGAATCTTCCGCACGAGAAGCGCAACGAAGAAATCATTCTTGTTAAGGAGTACCGTGGCCACGAATATGCGTACCCCAGTTATGCCAATTACGACGCCATCGAGGTGTCGCAGGTAAAGGACCTGCCAAAAGACTATTCTGGAGACATGGGCGTACCTATTACGTTCCTGGATAAACATAGCCCTCATCAGTTCGAAATAATAGGACTAGGGATTGCCAGCTCTGGGCTTGAAATTGGCGTCAAACCCTATCTAGCTGAGCACAAGGCTTATAGGAAAACCGTACAACAGAGAGGAGCGGTCGACGGCGACCTCTACATGTTGCGGGAGAGCGAGGTTGTCGTGCCGTATGCGCGAATCATCATCAGGTCCAAGACTTTATAAGAGGCTCGCCTTTAAACATTTGCCCGCAACAAAATGCTTATCGGCGACCTTTAAGCAGAGTGGTTTAAGCCCGGCCGTCTGTTCGAGGGCGTCCGGAACGCAAGGCCGGCTTACCTGCGTGAGTTCGCTTACAAGGATTAGCACCGAACGTGACGGCCCTCCGGAGGGCAAAGCACCCGTTGGACGGGCCGGCTGCTTCGAGGGTAGCTGACACTTGGGGGAGGGATGCCTCTGATAACGACGCCCTGGAGCGCCCCAGCTAGTGAGAGTTGTCTCCATGTCAGGTATCGAGCCGCCCACTTCGATACGTTGCACTGGTCAGGGGCTGGCCGCGGAGCTATCGCTTCGGGGTCGGCGGCCTTACGGTATCCCACCCTCCGACAACCGCGAGGGTCTCAATGAGCGTCCGCGCCACCTCCTCAAATCTTTGGGGGCCTAGCACGGCCGCGCTGGCCGGCTGCAGCCATGCTCGCTCCATCTGGTGGTCGCGCCCGAGGCGCAGACTCATCGCGGATTTAAAACGCGGCCTTTATACGCGTTATAGCCGCCGAAAGTGCGGCGCTTAACCCATCGCCAGCACCCACAAGGATATTCACTCGTAGCACCGCCTCACTGCGATAGCAGGCGGAAAAGTTGACTCGCGCTTGCTACGGGTGCTGCTCTCTCTTGGAGCAGACTTTGACACGTGCCGCCACCTCACCAACCAATTCAAGCACTAGCAACACTTCACTGCATGCCGCCAAGCGTGGCAAAAACGACGAGTTTTATACCCAGCTTACTGACATTGAAAAGGAGCTGCGGCACTACAAGGGCCACTTTGCAGGGAAAACTGTCTTTTGCAACTGCGATGACCCCGAGTGGTCCAACTTCTGGAAGTACTTCACCCTGAACTTTGAGCACCTTGGTTTGGCTAAGTTAGTTGCCACGCATTACGCAAGCGGGGGGCCATCCTACAAACTGGAGTTCACTGGCGCCGATAAGTCTCTGGTCAAGACGGACCTTACAGGCGACGGTGACTTCCGTAGCGCAGAGTGCGTAGAAATCCTGCAAGAAGCGGATATCGTTGTCACGAATCCGCCGTTTTCCCTCTTCAGAGAATACGTGGCTCAGCTCATCGAGCACAAGAAGCAGTTCTTGATAATCGGAAATCAAAACGCGCTTACGTACAAGGAAATCTTCACGCTTATCAAGGAAAACGTCGTCTGGGCGGGGACCGACAACGGAGGAACGAAATGGTTTGAGGTGCCCACGCATTATGAGATACAGACGCAATCAAGAGTTCAAATTATTGATGGAGTGAAGTACTTCAGCATGGGCAGCGTATATTGGTTCACCAACCTTTTCCATAGCAAACGGAAGGCGGAGCTGGTCCTTTTCAAAGTTTACGCGGGGAGCGAAAGTTCCTACCCGCGATACGACAACTTTGATGCCATTGAAGTGTCCAAAGTCAGCGATATTCCATGTGACTATGCCGGGTGCATGGGTGTCCCCATCACGTTCCTAGACAAATACAACCCGTCCCAATTCGAAATCGTGGGGAGTTTTAATGCTGGCGCTCACGGCGAGGAACTAGGCGCCACTAAAACCGCAATTGTCACGAAGGGCAAGTCCATGTTGTGGAACGGCCCGGTAGTGAACAAGGCCCCCCTCTACAAACGCATAATCGTAAAATTGAAGAAGCAAAATGAAAATTGAACCAAGACAGATATCCATCGGGGAGCTGGTAAGTGGATACGCAGACAGCGGCGACGCCGGCGTAGTTGGCTTCGGGGGGAGACTAAACATCCGTCCGCCGTACCAGCGTGAGTTCGTCTACAAGGACGTGCAACGCAACAAGGTTCTCGATACTGTTCGCAAAGGATACCCACTCAATGTAATGTACTGGGTTCGAAACCCAGACCCAGATGCTCCTGACGATGAAAAGCTTGCCAGTTTCGAAGTGCTGGACGGCCAGCAGCGCACGCTGAGTATTTGCAAGTACGTGAAGGGTGACTTTTCAATTGACGAGGTGTATTTTCATAACTTGCCCCAAGACCAAATGGACAAGATTCTTGAATACCCGCTGACAGTGTACGTGTGCGAAGGCCCTGAGAGTGAGAAGCTGGATTGGTTTCAAACTATCAACATTGCCGGTGAAAAGCTTACCGACCAAGAACTCCTGAACTCAATATTTGTTGGCCCGTGGCTGCTATCGGCCAAGGCCTATTTCAGCAAACCGAACTGCCCGGCCTACCAAATCGGTTCCGACTACATGACGGGCTCGCCTATCCGGCAGGAATACCTGGAGACAGCCCTCAACTGGATTGAGGGGGGTAACCCGCGCCGTTACATGTCTGGCCACCAACACGACAAGACTGCCTTTGAACTCTGGAATTACTTTAGCAGCGTCATAAATTGGGTAAAGGCTACATTCCCCGTGGTCCGCAGGGAAATGAAGTCCGTCCCTTGGGGAGAGCTCTATAACAAGCACAAAGACGACGACTTGGACCCGGCCGAGTTAGAAACGCGCGTCGTGGCACTAATGAAGGATGAGGACGTCTCGAGGAAGTCTGGCATCTACTCGTACCTCATCACAAAACAAGAGCGTCACCTCAACTTGCGGGCCTTCACTGACAAGGTTAAGGCAGAGGCTTACGCTCGGCAGGCCGGGGCGTGCGCCGACGTGACGTGCCCAGACAAGGGCCGAATCTTCAAGCTTGACGAGATGGAGGGGGACCACGTCGACCCTTGGCACGCCGGCGGCAAGTCCATCCTGGCCAACTGCAAGATGCTCTGCAAGTCCTGCAACCGAAGGAAAGGCGGGGTGTAGGACATCGGTTCGTCAACGCCTACCGAACACCTGCTTCGCGCCGCGGCAGGTGTTCATCCATTCAGGCTTTCGAGGCAATCCAGGGGAGGGTGACTTTTTGGCTCTCTTCGTGCCACGCCTCATCCTGTGAGTGGGTATATCGCTCGGTGGTACGCGCGTCCGCGTGACGCGCGTCCTTTTGCACGATTCGCAGGTCCATCTTGGCATCAACGCGAGCGGTAACTGCCGTGTGCCGCACCCAGTGAGCTGAGGCCGCCAGAAGCTTCTCCTTCTTGTGCGCAGACTCGGATGGCAGAAGGTCCGCGGCTGCGGAAAAAAGCTTTTTCAGTATCTGGTTCAGCCGGCGCGCGGTGATAGAGCTGCCGTCCTTCAACGACACCAAAAGAGGGGAGTCGTCTTTCTTGGTTGGCACCGCGGAGAGCTTGCGGTGCTTGCGGTATCTCACTAGGGCCTGAAGCATGTCGTCGGGCACGGCGACCTTCACGAACTTGTCTCCCTTGCCGAGCACGTGCCACCACCAATGGCCGCGGACCTCCCGGAATGAGCTCATCCGCATACTCTCAAGCTCTCCCGCCCGGGGGCCCAGAAGGTACAGGATGGCGCAGATGAATCGTGCGCGCTCCTTTTCGTCGAGCTGCCGCTCGGAGTCTTCCGGCAGACTTTCTACTGCCTGGGACACGGCCATCCACATCTCTGGGTCGAGAAATCGCTCAATCTTGGCGTCTTCGTCGAGCTGCCGCTCGCCGCGCTTGGCAGCAGTCTTCGAGACCTGCTTACGGACCTGCTTGCGCTTCTGCTTAATCAGACCCAAGGGGTTGCCGTAGAGGTAGCCACTGTTGGCCAGATAGCCTAAAAATGAGTCTAGGCCTGCGAACGCAGTCATCAGCGCGCTTTCACCGACTGGTCCCACAAACGGGCGCCACCGGTCGGTTTCTCGGGGAGCCTTGACCCCGCACCATGTCTCGGCGGGCTGCGGGTCTGCCATGAACCGCAGGTAGGCCTCGTAGTCGTCGGTCATTAGCGCGGATACAGGCTTGTCTCGCTCGTGCCAGGACCAGAGGAACAGCCTCTCCGCCTCCCGGCCGTACTTGCGATGCGTCTCCGGAGACGAATCGAACTGCGCTAAGAACGACTTCAACGCTTCGAGGTCGTTGTCAGCTCGGATGAGAAGCCGCTCTGGTGGTGCACGGTTGGGCCCGGAAGCTCCAAGCAGATGCGCCGGCGGCTTGAGCTGGTCGAGAGGGCGAAGGGGTAGTGGAAGTGCCATAGCCTCGACTGTATCCATCCGCCCTATTTCTGGGAAGAGGAATTCCCAGAAACGGCGCATGCAGCCGCCGGCCCATGACGTGCGCTCTCGCGATATGACAGTTCAGCCGTCACATCGCGAGCGCCGCGTCGTGATTCGGAGCCGGTTCCGCCGGCAAGTCGGAGGCCCTGTGCCCGTGCATGCCGCCTAGTGGCACATCGCGACCGTGACAATCTGCCTGCAAGCGCTCACCCGGAGGTTCGCCCTGGGCCAATCTTTTGGCTGGGCTCGCTCGCGACATGGACTCAGCGCGGCATGTTCTGGTCGGTAGCCTCTCCACCCCTCCGCCCGCCGCAAGACTACGTCCGATTACGTAGAAGAAGTACAATTACGCAAGCACGACATAATTGACCATAATGTCACCACTTCAACCCCTTTGGCACTGCCCGCGCCCAGACCTCGCTAAAGCCTACCTGGCCCAATTGGGGGCTGGCGTCGTCACGAGCACATCCATCTTTGCGCCCCGTCGTACGGGAAAGACCGTCTTCTTGCGTAAGGACTTGACGCCGGCCGCTCAGGCGGCGGGATACCGCGTCGCCTACGTCGACCTCTGGCAAACCACGGTCTCGCCGGCGCTCGCCATCGTGAGGGGTCTGGAGGAGGCCCACGAGCCCAAGAGCCTGCGCGAGCGCGCCGCTGCGAAGCTGCGCGAGCCTATCAAGAAGTTGAAGATGAAGGGCAGCGTTGGAGAGCTCAAGGGCGAGGCGGAGCTCGAGTTCGCCGATGCGAAGACGGCCACGGCCGAATTAGGGCTGCGCATTGACGAGCTCGTGGGGAAGCTGTCGTCGAAGCACCCGCTGCTGCTCTTGGTGGACGAAGCACAAGAACTCGCCCGCACCGAGGCGAATGAAGACGTGGCCAAGAGCTTGCGTACCGCACTGACGAAGCACCGAGACTGCGTGCGAGTTGTTTACACGGGCTCCTCCCGGTCACGCCTGTCGCACATGTTCTCCGACCCCCAAGCGCCGCTGTACGCCCCGGGACTCGGCATCATCGACTTCCCCCTACTGGGCCGGGACCTAGTGGAGTTTGCCGCTGCCAAATTCATCGCGGCGACAGGTGGCACGCGGGTGTTGGACATCGAAGCGGGCGTCGCAGTGCTCGACAGGATGCAGCACCGTCCCGAGCCCTTCTTGACCGCGGTGATGCACCTGCTGGCCACGCCGGAGCTGACGCTCGAGCAAGCTGCAGAAAATGTTGTCAAAGCGGCTGCCGGGCAGGATGACTACGAGGGCACCTGGCGCAGCCTCACCGAGCTTCAGCGCGAAGTGCTCAAGCTGAGCCTGGCCCCCGATTTCAAGCCATTCGCGCGTGCCACCGCACACGCAATCGCGGCGAAGCTGGGGCTCAAGCAGCTGCCGCTATCGACTTTGCAGTCAGTCATGCGCGCCTTGGATGACAGCAACCTGCTCTCAAAATCGCCACGCGGACCCTACGAGTTTGACGACCACCTTTTCAAGCGATGGGTGGAGACGCGGGCAGACGACACCCCTGTCAAGAAGCGCTAGGGCAGAGTTCCGAGGGCTTGCACGTGGCAGGGAGTCCAGGTTCCGCGAGGAGGTCCAGAACGCCATCTGTCGCCTTTCTGGCGACAGCTGTTGCCGCCCTGTGCCCGCCGATGTGCCGCTCCGCGGTACGGCGCCTCGGTGGCACCCTCCTCCCCAGCCCTGGAATGCGCGCCACAAATCACGTCAGCAAGCATTGACGGGGACCTAGCTTGCGCTCGACACTTTGCGACGTCTGCCCTGCCTTCGAGTCCTGCGTGACAAGGAGAACCCCATGAGAACAGCCACCCTCCTCTTGCCCCTCTGCGCGCTTGGGGCAAGTGCTTCCGTATTCGCCGAGGCGACCGAATACGCGGTGCGCTGGGACCCGGACAAAGGGGGGCCCCAGTCGGCTGCAGATGCGGCGACCAAGCTGGAAATCGATGATGACAAACCGAAGAAGTTCGAGGTGCGCTACCTGACCGTCAAGCAGCCGCCCGGGCTGCCGGGCCCGGGCTTCGAGGTCATTGCTCGAGAGCGCACCGACAAGAAGGGACCAGAGGCCATGTACAAGCTGCGCGGACCTAACACCCCCACGGCGAGGCAGACGCTACCGAACTGGCAATGCCCCCTGCAAGGTACGCAGGATGCGAAGGTGGAAGTCGACGTCGCATGGGTCCTGGAGGACGAAACGAAGCCCCATCTTCCGCCCGTCATCCGCGAAGCGATTTCTTACAGCTGCTCGGTCGCGGCGCCCGCAAGCGCAGCCTATCCAAGGTCCTTCAACATGGTGCCGAAGCCGTGCTCCAACCTCGTGAGCCGGCTCAAGGAGGACGTGTCAAAGAAAGTTGCTTGGAAGGTCGAAGAGTGGACTCTCCCTACAAAGAGCCGAATGGTCGAGCTCTCGTATGCTGTCGACGCCGGAAGCGACGAGCACAGGGCCGCTTTCCAGAAGAAGGTGGATGCCCTGCTTAAGGCAGGCGCTATTCCTTTGCCGAGCTCCAAGACCACGATGGGTGGCACCTGTCCGCGGAAGGCGCGGCGCGCCTAGCGGCGAACCGTAAGCTTAGCCAGTCCTCCCCGAGGAAACGACATCCCACCTACACGCAGTTCAACGGAGCGCCAGCTGCGCTCCAGCTGCAGGCACTCCAAAGGTAAATAGGCTTCGCAAAACAGGTCTGCATACCTCCGTGAGGATTTTTCATAGCCGCCAGCGGACCGTTGGGCGCCTCCGCGCTCCGTCCACTCGCTCACGGGCACAGACGTCCTATAAGCACGTAGCTTTCCGCAGAGCACTCCCCCGAGCAGGGGGTTGAACATGGGCACCTGCCCGAAGCTGAAAACCTCAATCCACCGCTCGAAAGGCCGCGGCGAATACCGCATCGGTATCGGAATATCGCTCGGCCGCAGAAAGCAACGGTAGTCGATGTCCACCAGGCTGACCCAAGCCACGTGCAGACCCATGTCGACGTACCCGCGCGTGCGCCGCTCAATTTCCCTCGGGTCGATGGGCGTGTGCTGGAGTTCTACGACGAAGCGCTCTCCATCCCGTTCCGCGTACACATCGGCGCGCTGCGCGCCCAGTGGGACCTCTGGCTCCGCGTCATAGCCCGAGTTTCTCAGGGCGTCCGCCATCGCCTGCTTGGCTTGCAGATGAGCTTGCGACTCTCCGACCGTCCAGGCGCACGCAATGGTCGAGCGGTGTGCGAAATGAGCGACGCGGACCGTGCCCTGGCGAAGAATCACCGTTTCCTGGCAATTTGGGCACAGGAACGGCGCCTGGCTCTTCGAGGCCTTGGCGGCTTGTAGTCGGGACCCCTGCACCGTTGCAACCAACATCCTGGGCGCCTCCTGGTGAGCCGGATTCTAGGCGGCCTGAGACGGCGGCGTGCCGCATCCAGCACGGGCCGGCCGCGCGACGCGCTAAAGGTCAGGCGTCGGATAGAAGAACTCGGTTTTCGAAGTGTTGTGACGTGAGGGATGCAGACTGCCGGCAATCTCGGCGAGCATGGCGGCCGCAGCCCGGTTGGCGGCACGCGCGTCGTCGATGTCGTCCATCCGCACGCCCAGCTCGGTCGTCCACGCGTTGCGCTTGGCGTCGAAGTCCCCCAGGCGGCGGGTTTCGAGACATGCGGTTCCGCTCGGGAACAGCCGCAGCTCCTGCACTTCCCGCACGTCCGCCGAGTCATGGAACATCTGGATTGCAGGGCTTCCGAACTTGCGCAGGCTCCGGGCCTTGATGGCATCGCGGTTGGTGACAATCGCGCAGGTCAGCTGGGTAGGTTGCGTGGTTTTAAGTATGAACGCTTCGCCCGCGAGACTTCCTATACGTGGCAGTTTTCACCACAAAGGACATCTCAATGGGCTACGACTTCGAAGGATACAAGCGCCTCACCCATCGGTTCCGCCAAGGCTGGGCCTCCGAGGACGAACATGAGCACGTGGGTCGGTTTCGCGTCCTGAATGTGCGCCACCAGGCGCCATCGGACCATGAGGCCGAGTACGGGTCCGGCGGCCAAAGCTTCATCACCGTACGTGCCCCTCGTGCCGTCTCCGCGGACATCGTTGCGCAGGTTCTGCGCGACAACTTCGCTACTGGCTGCCGCTGCGAGCACGACTGCTGTGGGCACACGTCGAGCTACCCGGGCACACCCGTCCGGGTTAAGCAGCGTCGCTGGGTTGTTCCTGTACAGCTGCGTCAGAACATCTAATTCAAAGGAGCTCCAACTGTGCTGGAGCTCCTTTTTCTCATTTGGCGGGGGAAGAGGACCAGCCCGCGGGTAATCGGAGGGTCGGGGCGGCCAAGGCGACGCTCAGGAGCGCCGGCTTGGCACCTTTCCTGGCTTCCGCGTTTGTGACCGGACGGCTACCCAGCGGCTACCCAACCTCGGGTCGACAGCTGCATACACCTCCGCGAACACGTAGACCGCATCACGGTTGCATGCGCAGGGCACGGCGGCGCCTCCGCACTCGCAGCCGCTGTCGCTTACGAGCGCTGATGGCCGGTCAGGGTGGTCTTCGCAGACCCATCCGCTATCAAGACAGGTTACGCAGTTCACCTGGGCGAGCTCTCTCGGCGGTTCCGCCTTCATGGCTAAAGGATACTGCCTTACTGCTCTGGCGTCAGAACGCAGCGGCTGAGGAAGGCGGCGGGGTGGCAGGACGAATCCACCCACATCCGCTACGATGACAGCATTAACAAAGCCGCCGTTCCACTGCCGACCAACGACGAAGAGTTCCAGGCGCTGGCTAGGGAGGTCAGCTACCTGCAAATGCAAAAGCAGGCGCAGCTCGTCAAGAATCCGCCCATCGACGCGCGCTGGTGGTTCCCCTGGGCCGTCACCGCCATTGGCGCCTCGGTTGGCGCACTGGCAGTGATGCTGCTGAAGCCGTGACCAGGGCCGGTGGCACGACCCCGGCCGGCTACGTCGGGGGCTCATCGCTCGACGCTACGGCTAGAGCTCAGCGCCGGCGCGCCCAACCACCCGCCCGAGTACCTGCACGTTCGCGCTCTCTGCCAGGTCGATGACATCCTTTGCTTCGATAGGCGAGACCAACAGCACAACGGAGTCACCTTTGCATTGTGCTTTTCGCACTGTGAGCTGACCAGCTCTCCACAGGCAGTAGAGCTTCCCCTCCTCCGGGGCCGTATCTCGATAGTTCAGGGCGAAGGCCTCCCCGGGCATCAGGTACGGAGACATTGACCCGTCCGGCATCTCGGCGAAGACAAGGCTGCCGGCGCTGCCGCCAGTTGACGGGCTACGCAACGCTCCAAACTCCCTTCGTTCGCCGCTCAGGTCGGGACAAACCTCGAGCTTTGTGCCGCCGCTGAAGGTCGTCTTGAGTGCAATCGGAGGGATGCTGAGCGATGGGCTCTGGCTGGAAGCAGCTGGGGCCTCCGTAGTGGTTGGCGAAGCTTCGCTGTCGAAGTCGAACGCTGTTGCTTGTTTCTGGGGTCGCGGGAAGCCTCGCCCCTCTCCCAAGCGCACCCAGCTATGGCTTACGAGGTGGTCTGGAAGGAGTGAGAGAACGGGCTCAAAGTACTCACTGTGCGCACTGCCGCGACGGAGCGCCGCTAAAAGGCTCTGGGCCTCCCGGAGACCAGCACGCCGCGCAAGTGCCGCGCGATTGCGGACGCCTAACGCGTCGAGCGCAAAGTCCAAGCGACCTCCAAACGTTGCAAGCTTCTGTTCTGGTGACTTTGAATCTCCGGCGCTCATCGGTTCGTTCGTGAAGGGTTATCGAACCGCTGATGGTAGCAATATAGGTGACAGCAGTGCAACTAAAGTAATTGTATCCGGCTACGATTGTTTAATTGTCGCCGCGACAAAGCGTCGCGATTATAAGTACGGCTTGCGTGCACACATCGTGAGCCACACCGTACCGTCTGCCGCCAGATAGCTGTCCGCAGCGAAGCTCTCGAACTGGCCGAGACCCGCCCGGGCGACCACGCGAGCGAACTTTTCAGTCGTCGTGTAGTTGAAGAATCTGCCGTCACTGGCGACGGACGTGCCCTCTCCCCGCTCCATCACCGCGCAGAGCACACCGCCAGGCCTCAAGCTGCGCGCGAGGCGCTGCAGCGCATCCACCTGGGCCGAGTCATCGAGGTGGAGCAGGCTGCCGGATGCCCAGACACCGTCAAATGCGCCCTGCCAGACGACCTCGTCGAAGCGCAGGTGCAGGACCTCCTGGCCACAAGTCGCGCTGGCGAGCTCCGCCATCTCCTTGCAACCGTCGAATGCCACGACCTCCAGGCCAAGCCGGCGGAACTCCAATGCGTCCCGCGCGCTACCGCACCCTGCGTCGAGCACAGTGCTGCCTGCGATGCCGTTGGGAAGTCTTTGCACGAAGAACCCCCGTTCGCGGGACATGTCGACCCCGGCAGTGCGCTGTGCATAAACACCGGCAGTAGCGGCGTAGGCGTCCAGGGTGCGGTTGACAGGCTGACGGGCGAGACGTCCGTTGAAGAGGTTCATTTGAGACACAGAAGAGTTGCGGGAGCGTGTGCCTCGTACAGGCACGGGCGTTTAAACAGCGGCCGCGCGGGATTCGCCAGTCAAGAAAAAGCCCCGGGTAAATCCCCGGGGCTTGTAAAAGCACGTTCTTAGCTGGAAGGTCGAACGCCTGGCAGGAAGTCGATGCCGGTGCGCCTGACAAGCTCCTCGTAGGAGATTGGCCGGCCGGCACGCGCGGTGTCGGTGTTCTCCAGCCAATGTGCCCATGCCCGGTTAGACGTCTGGTCATAAACTAGCTTGTATAGGTGGCTCGGAACCCAAACCTGCCCCGTCGCTAACGTCCGAACAGGGCCGGCGAAGACGGGCCCGGTGAAGACGAATACATCACCGGTCGCGCGCATGGCGTACTTCCGCGTCGCGGATTCGATGTCCTTCCAAGTCCTGCGATTGTTCTGCGGCGCCTGCGGCATCATGTTCGCTAAGCTGAAACTTTGAGCCATCGCTCGGGCGTTGGGCATGTCCCCTGCCGCAATCACGTGCCCGCGGTCGACCTTAACTCGGACCTGCTTGGTCGAGTCGTCCGGGTCCTGGACGAGTAACCCTGCCTTGTAGTCCTCCAGCGCGGCCCGCTCCGCTCGAGGCAAGCGCGCCTCTTCGTAGAACCGGTCTGTTCGCTCCTCGCCTTTGGCGTCGAGCAGCAGGCTACGGTTCAGCCTCTCCGCGCCAAAGAGCGGGGTCTTGGACTGCCCGGAGTGCAGGATTGCGAATGAATCGAAGCAGAGCTCCCGTCGCAACTCGGGCGCGCGGGAGACGACTGGCACCTTGCCGCCGACAAAGAACTGCGGGCAAGCCGCAAAGCCTGGCTGCGCCGCACCGGTGGACGCCAGCGCGGTGGCCAGCAGGCCGCCCAGTAGTACGTTCCTCCACATATTTACCTCCTTGGTTGTGTCCAGGAGGTGTAGGGAGCAAGGTTTTGACGCGTGCCTAAGGCGCCTTCAAGAAATTGCGATACGCAGCGCGCGGACTTCAAGACTGCTGCGGGATGCCGATAACCCGCTTACGCAGGACACGCATTGCTGAGTTTTGAGCCGCCTTCCCCCTCCCTTCCGGCAGAGCCTTACTGCTCGCCTCACGACCGTATGCACGGTTGTCGCGGCATCATTGGTCGCCGCCTTGCTCTTTGTTCAGTACCAGGGCTCCCGTGTCGCCCTTCGCGCCTCAGTGGAGAGGCACCACGCGCGGCTCACTGAGCGCACTGCTGCCGTGTTCGAAGACCGCCTGCAAGCGCTAAGCGAGCTTGCAGACGGCGTTGCAGCGTCGCTCGACGAGGCAGCCCTGCGTGACAAGCCCCGGCTTCAACAGCGGCTTGCGCAACTGACCTTGGTTGCCCCGCACGCATTCAGGACGCTGAGCGTCACGGATTTGAACGGATACCCACTCGCATGGGTGCCAGCGACCACCGGACCACAGGCCGACGCTTCAGTGGCCGACCGGAGCTACTTCAGCGGCGTCCTCGCCACACAATCGCGAGTCATCGTGGGTCCGGTGCTCAGTCGGTCCCTTCGCACGCACGTCACGATTTTCTCTTCGCCCATTTACGGAGCAGAAGGCAAGGTGGTCGGCGTGGTCGTGGGGTCTATCGAGAATATCGCGCTTGCCGCCACCGCCGGCCTTGGCGACTTCGCAGGTGGCCCTGCGTCCCTGGTGACCGTCGCCTCCGAGGAGGGAACCATCATTGCCCAACGGAACGCCGACCGGATGGGGGAATCCGTGCGCACGCTGGGCCCGATG
This sequence comes from Variovorax sp. SRS16, assembly GCF_901827165.1. Taxonomy (NCBI): domain Bacteria; kingdom Pseudomonadati; phylum Pseudomonadota; class Betaproteobacteria; order Burkholderiales; family Comamonadaceae; genus Variovorax; species Variovorax sp. SRS16. The sequence continues at coordinate 737,898 of NZ_LR594667.1, read as the reverse complement.
GCAAAGCTCTTTACGGAAGCTGAGGCCCCAAGCGGTCTCGTTTACGGCATGAATGCGGATGGCGTGCCGAGCCTAATGTACGTAACCACCATCTCGGGCCCGTCCAGCCCCTGGCGACTGGTCATGGAGGCCCCGGTGTCTAAAATCTTCACTGACGAAGCTGAGCTTAGATGGCACTTCTTGGTCGTGCTTTCCGCGGGGACCGCACTTCTCCCCCTGCTTTGGCTCACCATCCGCGCGGTGCTGCAGCCGTTGCGCGTTCTCCACCGCCAGGTGGCGGCGGTGAGCCTTGGCAATACTGTCCCAGCCATGGACACGTCCGGACTGCACACCTCTGATGAGCTGGAACTCGCGGAGGCGGTGCGCACCATCTCGCGCGCGAGTACAAAAAGTCTCTCCGTCGAGGAGGCGGAGACCACGCGCTTGCGAACAGCCCTGCACAACGTCGACGCCGGCGTCCTCGTCGTCGACTGCGAATCTCGAATCACTACCATCAACCAGGTGGCGGCGAGGCTGCTGGGCTGGCGAGTTTCCGACGCGCTGAACCGGCCCTTGGACCAGGTCTACCAACCGCGGCTACGGGCTTCGGGGGAAACCATGCCGAGCCTGCATCCTGCGCTGCTGAGCGCCAAGACTGCGCTAAGACGAGTCAACACTTTGGAGGCGGTGAGCCGTGACGGCAAGGCGGTACCCCTCTCGGAAGCGTCTGTCCCAGTTTTCCTTGCGGACGGAAGCACGGCCGGCGCCGTCATCGTCATCCGAGGTCCAAGCGCGGCCGAGGTGCCCGCCGTGGCAGGGGTGCACCTCAGAGACGAAACCACGGGGCTGCGGCGGCACTGCGAGTTGCAGTCCGTTCTGACAAAGCTCTTCAACGCCAATGGGCCCGCCGACGGGCACCACGCCGTCATCACCATGGACATGGCAGGTTGCGGGGACCAGGGTCCGAACCTTGGGCAGCTGAGAAATGCGGGCAAGGCGGTTCGCGAGACCCTTCGCATGGGCGACAGGGGGTTCCGCTGGACGGAGGCGAGCCTCCTCCTCGTTCTCAAGAACTGCGACCTGCCGGAGGCCGCTTTCCTCGCGGAGGACGTTTTGGGGAAGCTGCGCGCGTCGGACGCCCAAACCGCTCCGCAGGTCAGCGTCGGGGTCCTCGCCTTCGGCCCCGGCCCGGCCACATGGACCGAGGTCGTGCAGGCAGCCACGCGGGTGACTGACGCGGCCAGAAGGCAACCGGGGGCGGTGTATATCGCTCCGGAATCCAACGGGGCCGGCATGCTCGACGCCCTGGGCGACCTCTTCGGCCAGGCGCCGGCGGCTTAGGACGAAATACGGAGGAGACCGCATCAGGCGGGCCCCTCCGTCAAATTCCGCTCATCACTTCGGAGTTTTGCGACCTAGTCGCTTGCTATGGTATAGGCGCTATGCTAAATCTGCCCCAGCGCCGCTGCTAATGAAGCGATACTGGTTGACCGTAAAGTGGTTCTGATGGTATACTTTAAGCATGACAAACATCAAAGCTGCAGCCCCCGGCCTCGCCGCCCTCACGCCGGAAGAAGTTCGCGTCGAGCTTGGCCGCTATGGGATGATGCTTGATGCTGCGGACAGCCGCCGGCTCGTGCTGTCGCCCCGCCTCTATCGCGAAGCCGCCGTACGTGCCAAGACCATGATTCAGAGCCAGCTCGAAAGCTTTGAATGCATGGCGGTCTGCTCCGAATACCCGTCCTTGACCGAACTGCACAATGGGTTGCTCTTCGAGCGCCAGGTCCAGCTCGGGATGGTCAGCGTCCCTGTCAACGTCAACTGGCTCCAGGAAGCCCGCTCGTGAGCCTCGGCACGCTCAGCCGGAGCGCCTACCAGGCGGTCGCCCTGGCCTTTGCTGGGCGCTTTCAGCAGCTGCACCACGCAGCCCGCGCTGACGACGCCAAGGCGGTCCTTCTCGCTGCGGCCACTTTCGCCGTTGACCGCACGGTGCCGGACCCTGAGCTGACCCTGCGCGCGCGGTTCCGTACGACCGAGGACCCTGTCCGGTTCCTTATCGAGCAGCGCGACATCGTCTTCCCGGTGCCAACGACTGAATGGCGCGCGCGCCCGCCTCTTTTGCGCAAGTCCTCGCTAAGCCCAATGCTGGACGCCATGGACACCCTGCTCAAAGGCGGTTCGCTCCCCGAGCAGCGAGCGTCCCACGTGCACGCCTGGCTTGCCCCGTTTCTGGCAGTAGCCCCGGAGCTCGCGCCCGACCTCGACGCGCTCCTCAACGTACCTGCTCGCCGTAGAGCGTGACGCTCAGTGCGCTCATGCCTCCCGTTGGCAGGCCTTCCAGTTCTTGCCGGAACTCGAGGCGGACTCGCCCGGGCGTCGAAGGCAACTGAGCCGACGACTGAAACCGCACGGCGACCGAGCAGCTTTCGCCGGGCAGGAGCACCGCGCAGCTGCTATCACCAAGGCTGAAGCCCGGCGTAGCCGCCGCGCCGGCGATGGCCAGCGATTGCATTGGCAGCCGGTTGGTCACGGTGAGAGTCCAGGGAGCGCTCAGCTGCCCTGCCCGCGCCTGGAGCACGGCAGCCACTTGTGCATGCCCTGGCAGCACCGCCGCCGGCTCCTCATCCTGAAGCGTCCCAGTCACTTCCAGCCCAGCGTCCATCGCGGTGGGCGTAGGAACCAGCCTCCGGTCCAAGGGCACTATGGCCGAGGCGCCCACGGGATATGCCGCGGGTGCAACCCATTGCGCAGCCCCCGTGCACCCGCCGTCTGCGGGGGTCAAGTGGGCGCCCTGGGCGCCTCGAACGAAGTCAATCCAGTCCTGCGTGCTGTTTAGGGTGGCTGTCAGGCAGAGCTTCGACTGGTCCTCGTCTACCGCCGAGAGCCCCCATGAAACCTTGTGGCCACGGGGCATGAATCCATACGCAGGGAAAAGGTCTGCGGCAGAAGCGGCCGCGGGCAACTGGTCGTACGTACCAGGACTGAAGACGGCGGCGCGTCGATAGAACGCGTTTTTCACGTCTTTGGCTGCGCGCGCGACCTCCGCGCCGACAGACGTTGCGCTCAACATCGGTTCGGCGGCCAGGCAAGGCGCAGCGAACGCGACGGCAAGGACTGCGACGGTGGTGCGCAGGCGGCGGTTCATCGATTCACGCCAGGGGTATACGCCACGTAGAAGGTCACCGCGCGAGCCGGCGCAGCGTTCCAATTGGAGGGGGCCGCCTGTGTGACCGTCGCACCGCAACTCGTGTTCACGAACGCCTGGTCGCGCGAGAAGGCGCTCACGCCGCGGTAGAGGCCTCGCCCGACTCCCTGAAGCCCGGCCCGGGTGGGGGCCAGGCAGAAATAGTTCAGGTTTGCGTACCGGCTGCCATCGTCACCGTGCTGGCCGTAGGTCCACACGTAGCCTGCGGGGGCAGCAGGCGCAAAGCGCAGCAAGGGCAGGAACTGCGCGGAAAAGCCGCCATCACTGGCCGCAAGGACGGCGGGCGGCACGCCGCCGGCTGCGCGGGTCGCCGCGTCATAGGCTTCCTCAAGCTGCGGAAGAGCGGTGCGCACCTGCTGCTCCACGTCACGTGCAGCCCCCCGCCAGGCCGGCAGGTAGTTGATTGAGACCATCACAAGCGCGGATGTGAGTGCGATGGCCATGACGGTCAGGATGAGTTGAAACATTGGCTGCAATTGCGGGAGCTTTGTCCGTCTAGCCAGGACGTTTAAACTAAAACTTAGTCCAGACACCCCCGGTATCTAAACAACTAGTGCTAGAACCCTTTTACATGCAATCTGTTATAATCACACATTGGACACAAGGACAACATGACCATCCACGAGCAACACAGCAACCTGAAGGCAACGGTCGCCAGCCATGGCCACCGCTACTACGTGATGGACGCGGCCGTCATCTCCGATGCGGAGTACGACGCACTGTTTCGCGAGCTCCAGGCGCTGGAGGCAAGGCATCCCGAACTTGACCGGTCCGACTCTCCCACTCAACGCGTCGGCGGCGCGCCACTGGCTGCGTTCTCTGACGTGCGGCACCTGCGACCGATGCTCTCCATTGACAACGCGATGGACGGGCAGGAAGCTGCGGCCTTCGTCGCATCCGTTGCCGCACAGCTTGGCATCCCGGAGAGCGAGGTGGAGTTCTGCGCCGAACTGAAGTACGACGGCGCATCCTGCGCGCTGGTCTACGAGTTCGGGGTCCTCAAGTTGGCCGCATCCCGCGGCGATGGCGAGACCGGCGAGAACGTGACGGCCCAGGTTCGGACCATCCGAAACGTGCCGCTGCGCATCAGCAACACGGCACCGCGCGTGGAAGTGCGCGGCGAGGTCGTCATCACCAAGGAAGACTTCGCCCGCATCAACGCGGCCCAGGACGCCAAGGGCGACAAGCGCTTCGCCAATCCTCGAAATGCATCGGCCGGCGGCCTGCGCAACCTGGACCCCAAGGTCACGGCTTCGCGCCGGTTGACCTTCCTTGCGTACAGCTTTGGCGAATGCCAGGGCTACCTGCCAGCCGGCACCCAGTTCGAGCAGCTCAAGACGCTCGTCGCCGAAGGCTTTGAAATCAGCGACACGGTCAAGGTCGTCAAGGGGGTCAACGGCGTGCAAGCTCACTTCGAGCAAATACAGAAGGAGCGCGCCGGACTTCCCTTCGAAATCGACGGCGTCGTCTTCAAGGTCAACGCTTCTCGCTACCAGGACCAGCTTGGCTGGAACTCGCGCACCCCTCGCTGGGCCATCGCGTTCAAGTTCCCGCCCGAGGAAGCCACTACCAAATGCATCGGCATCGACGTCCAGGTGGGGCGCACCGGCAAGCTCACTCCCGTCGCCAAGCTCGCCCCCGTCTATGTCGGTGGCGTGACGGTGACCAGCGCGACGTTGCACAACGAAGACGAGGCGCGCCGCAAGGATGTGCGCGTGGGCGACACCGTGGTGGTACGCCGCGCTGGCGATGTCATCCCGGAAATCGTGCGCCCCGTGCTTGAACTGCGCGCGGGCACCGAGGCCTCGTACACGGCGCCAGCCACCTGCCCTGTTTGCGGCTCCGCAGTGCACAAGGAAGAGGACAGCGCCGACCACCGCTGCACCGGCGGATTGAACTGCCCTGCGCAACGGCTGTTTGCCATCACGCACTTCGCGTCGCGCCTTGCGCTCGACATCCGAGGCATGGCGGAGGGCACCGTTGAGAAGATGCTGCAGGCAAGGCTCCTCGAGCGGCCCAGTGGCCTCTTCCACCTGCGCGTGGAGGATATCCAGACGCTGCCAGGCATGGGCCTTACGTCTGCCACCAACCTGGTCGACGCAGTCATCGAGGTCAAGCAGCCCGAGCTGAATCGGTTCATCTATGCCCTGGGCATCCCGGGCGTGGGCGAGGCGACCGCCAAGGACCTGGCCAAGCGCTTCAAGTCGTTCGCTGCGTTCCGCAATGCGGACCTCGATGCGCTGCTACAGGTGTCGGACGTGGGTGAGACCACTGCGAGCAACGTGCTGGCGTTCTTCGCGAACCCGGACAACGCCGCCGAAGTGGACCGCCTGCTGTTCTTCGTGGGACCGAAGGATGTCGAAAGCGGCGTCGCGAATCCCGCCATTGTGGACAAGACCTTCGTCATCACCGGCACCCTGTCCAAGCCCCGCGAGACGTTCAAGGCGCTGATTGAAGGCGCAGGCGGCAAGGTGGCTGGCTCGGTCTCCAAGAAGACCCACTACCTGCTTGCAGGCGAAGAGGCTGGCACCAAGCTGGCCAAGGCCCAGGAACTCAACGTGTCCGTCCTGGACGAAGCCGCCTTCGAGGCACTTCTCGCCGGATAGAGCCACTCCATTTCATTCCAGACCGCTCCCACACAGGGGGCGGTCTTTTTTAGGCCCGGCGTTCGCTGGCCACCCGAAACCAGACAAACCATGAAGCGCAATCTCCCTGGTACCCATCGCGAATATCAACTCGGCAGCGAGACCCTTGTCTCGATGACCGACCTGAACAGCATCATCACCTACGTGAATCCTGCGTTCGTTGAGGCGAGCGGCTACAGTGAGGATGAGCTCGTCGGTCAGCCGCACAACGTCGTTCGCCACCCCGACATGCCCTCCGAAGCTTTCCGAGATATGTGGGCCACCGTGAATCTCCCGCGACTAAACGCCTGACGGCGCTGTAGTCGTGGCACCTTCCTGCTTCCTCGGGCACTGCGCGATGTCGGCTTTCGCTTCGTCGCGACTTACACCACCCTCCACAGGCACATCGGGCGATTCCAGCCCTGCCTTTGTTGCGCGCCGTCGATAGGCGACACGCTTCCTGGCCTTCACGACGACCTTTTGGTCGCGCACCATCCCGATACCTCGGCCCGCAATGATGCGGGCGGCGTTCGTATCGGCGTGCGCTTCGAGTCCGCAGCGTTGACAGGCAAACCGCTGTGCGTCGCGGTTGCCTGGGTGAGTGTGCCCGCACCGGGAACACTCTTGGGATGAATAGGCCGCAGGCACCTGCAGCACGAGAACGTTGCGCCGGGCCGCCTTGTAGCCCAGCTGCTCGGCAATGCGCCCACAGGCGCTCGAGAGGATGGCCCGGTTCAAACCCGCCTTGCTCGCGGCGCCGTTGACGAAGCCACCGCCCGGTCTCGTCCTGCCGGGCCTTGGGCCGAGCCGTCATGTTTCCCACCTTCAGCGCCTCGAGCACCAGCAGTTGCGGCACGCCGGCGTCGTTCGCTTTGGATTCGAGCAGGTCATGGCTGGTCTGGTGGCTGAAGTCCCGCAGAACCTCGCGCTTGTAGGCGAGCTTGCGCGCCAGGCGGTCTCGAGTCTTGCGGCTGTTGGCGCTGCCCTTCTCCTGACGGGCGAGCCGGCGCTGGTGGCGCTTCGCGCCGACAGCTTTTCGGGCGATGCGCGCCTTCTGCACGGCGCTCAGGGCGTAGAACCGTCCGTCGGAGGTCGCGAGACAGTTGTCCGCGACATTGCGGTCAAGGCCGAGCGTGCGCGTTTCGAGCGCGGGGCCGTCGAGCAGGTCGAGCTCGTAGGCGAGCTCTTCCTCATTGCGCGCCACAAAGCCCTTCGGCGCGGCGTGCTCGTAGCTGAAGCTGACAAACCACTGTCCACCGGTGCAGCGCAGCGTCAGCGACTTGGGCACTTCATATGGACGGTGCGCCGTGAACGGGAGGCTGCCGAACCCGAACTTGTCGTTGCCGAGGACGAGCTCGTGGCGCAGGTCGCCTTGAGGCTCATCGAGCTCCCTGAACTCGAAGAGCTCACTGGAGACGCGCACGCTGTCGAAGTTGAGGCGGTTGCGCCGGCGCGGCGCCCGGGCCAACCCTTTGAGCTGGCGCTGCTTGCCCTCGAACCAGCGCTCGGCGCCGATGCGCAGGACCTGCGAGGGAACTTCACCGAGCCAGGGCGTCGTCTCGCCCCGGAACTGCGCGTACGCGCGGTCCAGCGGCGTGGCCGCCTCGGCCGCGGTCCTGCCGCGCGCCAGCATCGAGAGGCGCATGCCGGCGAAGTAGCGGTCTTCGTCGACCTTTGCGTTATAGATGCACCGCTGGTGTCCGACCCATTGGCGCAGGCGCTGCGCCATGGCTGCGTCGGGGCGTGCGCGAAACCGCACGCCGGACTGCAGTAGAACGGGGGAAGGAGCGACAGGCACGGGCACGAGTCGACAGTATGTTAGGCGAGAACTGTCGTTCAGACCAACATTGCCGACAGGTCGTAGGTAACGGCTTGCGGCGGTAGCCAGCCGCTGCCGTCCGGCTTCTTCGTCATCCCGACCTCGGCTTGGCGACAGGCCGCGACGTAGTGGTGGGCGTCGTAATCCTTCGCCGGGAAGTTGGGGTGCATCGACTGCATCACGCTCACCAAGCCCTTCACCCAACCGCCTAGCGCGCCCCAGATGTAGACGGCGTCGCCGTACGCGGGCTTGTCGCTCCCCGCAGCACGAACGTTCTCGACCTTGCGGCGGAACGAAACGCTCGTGCGCATCACGTGGCCCTGGACGAAGGCAAAGTCCACGGTCCTGCCTGCCTCGCAGGCGGCTGCAATCTCACGACCCTCGGCGCTGTCCGCAAAGCGCGCGACCGTGGCGTCCGCGTCGTCGTACTTCGTGATGGGTCGGTCGTTGTCGTCGGTCGCCTCGAACTCACGCATGAGCGTTCCGGTCCGGGCTGCACCGCCGTCGATGCGCCACGTGTAGAGGACGAAGGGGTTTCCGTCCTTCTTGCTCGCGCCCAACTCGGTGAACTCGACGCCGGTGTACGTCTCCTGGTCGTCTTCTGCTACGCCCTTTGCCGTCTCGATGCCGCGGCGGCGCTTGCGGTTGATGTCTGCGTCAAACGGCGTGACCATGTTTCGGTCATCGCCCAAAGCCGCGCCCAGGAACGCAAGGGCCATCTCCCAGTCCATGTCCGAAGTCATCGAGAGAGATTCCTTGGCCGCAAGCTGCTCCGCGGTGAGGAGCATGACCTTCGCTCCATCCGCAAACAGGCGGGTATAGCCCTCCGCGATTCGAAGCGCGGGATAGTCTTTCGACGAGAGCAGGTAGAAGCCCGACGACGAGAAAAGGGGCTTGCCCTCCTCCTGTTTCTGAACTTTCGTCGGCTTGTTGTTCTCCTTCTCGAACACCGGCGACAGTGCGTCGGCCGCCACCGCGTAAACCTTGCCGCCCAGCAGCTTGTTGAAGTCCATCCCGCCTCGGCCGTGACGTTGAGCGACCACGACCTGGCGGCCGTCGGCCATGAAAGCCGTGAGTCGATGCATCTGGTTTTCGTTGGGCGCAAGCTGGGCGTCAAGGCCCTTGGTAGGCTTCTCGCCTCGAAGGATGGCGCTCTGCACCAGGAGGTCGAACTTCTTGCTGGGAGTCGGGAGCGACGTGTTCATGGAACTCTCTGTCGATGGCTCTTGCTGGCGATGAGACGCGGAAGAGCCGGATTGAAGGATACCGCCCTAGAGGGCGTTCGACGTATAGCCACCTGCCCCTGCTCGCGCGCCTGAATTGGCGAGCCAAAAAGCTAAATCCCATCCGTCGGTGCGTTGCATTTTAGCATACGTTGCTCTAAACTCTAAAGCGTTTGTGCCCACTATTCTCAACTGCCAGTGGGTTCCGTTCGGTCGCTATACCGGTGCAGGACAACATTCAACGAAAACTTTACGATGAACACATTTCTGTCTCCAGGCACCTTCCTCATACTGGCGACGGTGTTGGCTGTTATCGCGGCGACCGGTGAAATGGTTGGCGATGACCGCATGGCCTCCGTTCACTCCCGGTATGAGCTCGCAAGCCGGCTGCTTCGGCTACAGTGGTACCCCGCCGTCGCGTTGTGGGGGGCTAGTGCGGTATGTTGCGGCTACCAGGCATCGGGCCACACAACGGTCGTGATGCTGGTCGGCCTGCTCTTCATCTACTTGAGGGGCGGCCGCGCCGTCTTCACACGCCCCAGCCTGCAGGTATTCCGGCGCCTCGTTTTGCCGACGCTGGTCACGTGCATCACTGTGGCTTACGCAGCGGCAAGCGGCTTCCCTTTCAACCACCATGGATTCGTCGCGTTCGAGGTCCTTACAGGCCTGTTCGGCGCCGGCGTGGTGCGCGAGTCAGCGGCTTATCGCGAGCCAGACCTCGAAATGCGCACGTCCCTGTTCGGCTAGACCCTTTCTCCTCTTCTCCCCTTTTCAACGACGCCGGTGCTCAACCGGCGTCGCCTTTTCTGGCCTAGGCAAAGAAAAAGCGCCCGACGGAGGGGTCGGACGCTTCGAAGAACGAGTTTTCAGGCGGCAGCGGCCATGGCCTTGCGAGCAATCAACACGGCGAGCTTCTCCTGCTCGATGCGGTGCTTGATTGCAGGTCCGGCTAGCCCTTGGGCCAAGCCCTGGAAGTCAATGTTCCTGAGTGCATCGCAAGACGCGCGAAAGCCGTCGGCACCGAACGTGTGCATCAACTGCAACGCTTGCACCGTAGCTTCCACCCGTTGCGGGCGGCGCAGCACGTCGAGCCCCTCGAGCAACGCCAGTTGGCGCTGGGCGACTAGGCTGTCGAATTGGCGAAGCTCGGCCTGCTCGGCACGCTGCACGCAAAGCGCCAAGTCCGTCACGTCTTTTGGCAGCTTGCCCGAAACCTGGTCGCTGTCGAGCCGGAAGGCGCATGCGAAGCGAACCTCGAGGGCTGCCTCGCTGGCTACCGCGCGCCGAAGCGATTCCACGTAGTCCGGCCGGACGCTGATGCCTTTGAACGCATTCGGGCCACTTAGAAGCCCGAGCCCAAGCAAAGTCGTCACCATGCAGTCGGGATGTGGCTCCATGAGGCCGCGCTTGAGTTCCGCCCAGATTCGCTCGAACGGCAGTTCCGCCAGGTCGCCTGCGGCGACCATCCCATGCATCGTCATGAGCAGGCTGTTCTCGATACACCAATCGGGGCCGAACCGAGCCTGGAATCGTGCCACGCGCAGCACACGCAGGGGGTCTTCCAGGAAGGCGCCCGACGTGTGGCGAAGTACCTTCATCTCAAGGTCGCGTTTGCCCCCAAAGGGGTCGATGAGGTCGCCCCCGAGCGCCATCGCCATCGAATTGATGGTCAGGTCTCGACGGCTCAAGTCCTGCTCGAGCGTCACGTTCTCAGTAGAGACCGTGAAGCCCGTGTGGCCGGCTGCCGTCTTGCGCTCCACGCGCGCGAGCGCGTATTCATCCTGCGTCAGGGGGTGCAAAAAGACCGGAAAGTCCTTGCCGACGGGGCGAAATCCACAGTCGAGCATGTACTCGGCGGTCGCGCCGACCACCACATAGTCGCGGTCCTTGGGAGTAAGGCCGAGCAAGAGGTCGCGCACTGCGCCTCCAACGAGAAAGGTCTGCATGTCTGCTCCAGTTATTGTCCTGACACGTGTAGCCAGGGTCGGAGCAAAGGCCTAGAACTGCTGAGGTTTTTGAGCGCCCCGAGGCCGCAGCCGTGGCGCTGTCGTCGGGAGATGCGCGGCTTTTTTGTGCTTAAACGGAGCTAGTCGGCCTTGGTGCCGTCCACGTACGGGATGCCTAGCTGGCTTGCAGGCGCAGCTGCAATCTGCCGAACATCCGCCGGTGTTTCCTCAGGGAAAAGGAACTCTTTGGTTATCCGCGCTTTGAAGTTCGTTAAACGCAGGGTCGGGGCGTCGAACTTCAGCACCCAATCGTTGGAGGCCTCCGGGCGGTCGGTCACCAGCTCGCGCACGGCCTTGCGAAAGTGCATCCCGCGCACGAAGGAGAACAGGTTCGCCCAATCCACCGGAGGCAACAGAAAGGGGGTTTTGGCGCCCGGAGAGCCAAGGTCAAAATGGGATTCAAACCGGTGCTTTATCCCGGATAGCGCGAGCGTCGGCGCGCGAGGCGCAAGTTCGTTACGTACGAAGCTCTGGGCACTTTCAACTTCCACGGCGACAACGAACGGAAGCACGAAGGCGGACCACGCCTCAGCAGGTGCCACGTCACCCAGGTGGAAGGCGTCAGCCCATTTGTCACTGAAAAGTTGCAATAGGCCGGAGCGAATAGCCTTAGGCCGTAGCTTGTAGAAGCTTTCGACGGGGCTCGCCTCCGGCATGACGGTCACGTTGTGGGTCTGGTCAGCCCACAGGGTTGAAAGGCTGGACTCCAACCCTTCGATGGCCCTCGCCCACTGGTCGACCTGAAAGTCGAAGCCGGGCGGCAGCAGCACGCCGATGCCGCCGAGAATCAATCGCCAGCTGTCTGTGGCCGCCGGGACGTTTTCCTCGGCTGAGACCGTCCGGATAACGCGCTGGAGATACTGTGCAAGAATCACATTTTCTGAGCGCGCCTTCAACACGACATAGGCGAGGTCGCGGTCGTTGACAACAAAGTCTTCGACGCACTCTGCAAGCAGAGCGAATGCGTCCTGGCGCCCACCTTCGGGGCCCGGGCTGAGCCCTAGTCGGGCCAGTTGCAGTAGTTCCGAAGCGGATATTTGGCTCAAATATGTTACCTAGCAAGCGAACACTCTAAACGGGCAGTACCCGGCAACTCAACTTAACCTGAGATTATCGCCGCCGCGGCTATGCGACAAACCGCGAGACGAAAATAAGCCACGCAGGCACCCAAGCTGAGAGGGACGCCGGCGCTTTTTCGGCCCAACTAGCGATACCTTGAAAGCATAAATAAACATAGGCCATGTGTAACGCAACCAGTCCAAATAGACGGGTCCGAAACTGAAGGCAGGTGAGCGCAGTGTTGGACAGTAGCCACAGTACAAATCCTGCGGCGTTGGTCTGGTTGATTAGGTAGTTGCCCCATAGTCCGCCGACCACGCCCACCAGTTGCAGGAAGTTTTCGAGTGAAAAGAGCCGCTCTAGGAGCGGCTTTTTGTCAGACAAGGCGGATACCTCGGATGTCATATTCGGATTGCATGCGCTCATGTGCATAGTGTTTTAGCCAAACGTCTAAGGCTTGCTCAGGGGTGTCAAACCTGGCCCGGGCGAGAAACGCGGCATCTCGGCTCGAGCTCGACGGCTCGTACTCGAAGATGGCGTCCTTGTTCAGACAGCCGCCCCAGGGCGTTCGGACGGCCCAACGGTCCGGCTGAGCGCTCTTTCGTCTGGTGCAGCGCTCCAGCGTGGCCCAGGGCGACCCGTCCCCGTCGACAGCCAACAGGTAGGTCATGACCAAGAGCGGCTTATGTTCCGTCATGCAGGAGGTCTCCAGCCCAAAGGCGGCAAACTCTGGCACCGGCGGCTGGCCAATGTTCAAACTGCTCACAACGCGCCACGGCGCCAGCATGTCGACAGGAAGCTCCGTGTAGGGGATGTTCTTCCGTGCCAGGAAGGCTCGCATCTGTCGCTCCACTTCTAGCGCTTCGGCGCGACCCTGCGTCCGCCCGCGTTCCTCGAAATGGCCCGCTTCCAGGTCGCGGGTAACGAAGAAGTTGATGTTTTCAAAGGCTTCCGATGCCTCGTCGACGAGGGGTTCAAAACTGCCAAAGTACTTGCTCGGGGCATAGAACTGGCAGAGCTGCAACGGGCTGTCCGTCACCCCAAACTCGTAACCCGAGCGCTCGATGACGAACTGCTTGTGATGTTGCTTGGCAAACAGGTAGACCTGTTCCTCGGTCAACTGCCACTTTCGCCCGGATAGAACCAGATACTTCGCATACTCGCTCACGAGCTCCACGCTGCAGTGCTGGGCCTTCATCAGCCAGAAGATGCCGGCAGCGACGGAGCTTTTGCCCACTCCTGGTGCGCCAAAGAGGTTGATGATTTTGAGCTTGCCGCTTCGCTTGGAGGTCATGGATTTCCGGGGCTGGTAGTTGCCCTCGGTATAGCCAGCTAACTTATGCAGCAAGCGCTTCTTCTCGCCGCATCTCTGCGGGCAGCCCCTTCATGAGACATTCCTTTAGGCGCGTCCAACGCTCATCCTTCTGAGCGCGCTCCACCGCCAGCTTCATGGCCATTGGCTGGCCGACGACCACGCACAACTTCCGTGCTCGGGTCACGCCGGTGTACACGAGGTTACGTCGAAGCATCATGTAGTGGCTGGTATCGAGCGGCATGATGACCACCGGAAACTCCGAGCCTTGGCTCTTGTGGATGGTGAACGCGTAGGCAAGCGCCAGCTCGTCCAGGTCCTGGAATCTATAGACGACCGGAACCGCGTCGAACTCCACCATGACGGTTCGGGTCTGGGCATCGACGTCTGAGATGTAGCCGATATCGCCATTGAAGACGTTCTTGTCGTAGTTGTTGCGCAGCTGCATGACCTTGTCGCCAGTGCACCACTTGGTCCCGTTGAACTCGACCTGCTTTTCAGGCATCGGGTTCAGGAATGCCTGCAACTGAACGTTCAGGGCCAGCACGCCGAGCTTGCCGCGCCGCATTGGCGCCAGAATCTGGACGTCACGGATAGGGTCGTAGCCGAGCTTGTACATGTCGCGGGCAAGGCGAAGGATTTCCTTCTCGATGTCCGAGCGCGCCTTCTCCTTGTCGGTTTCACTCTTCGGGTCCCGCGGCATGATGCTAGAGAAGTGGAAGTCCGAGTCCTGGAGATAGCTCAGTTCCGGCATGTCGCCACGGTTGATGGCGTGCGCGTTCCGGATGATTTGGCTCTTCGCGGCCTGGCGGAATACCTGGCGCAGCATCACCGTGGGCAGCACGCCCGAGTCGATGATGTCGCCCAGCACCTTGCCCGGACCCACGGAAGGCAGCTGGTCGACGTCGCCGATGATGATGAGGCGCGTGTGCGGCGCGAGCGCGCGGATGATGGACAGGAACATGTAGATGTCCACCATCGAAGATTCGTCGACCACGAGGACGTCCGCATCGAGCGGATTCTTCTCGTTGAACTTGAACGTACCGTCCCGCTGGACTTCCAGCGTGCGGTGCACCGTCTGGCCGGGGAAACCCGTGGCTTCGGCCGCGCGCTTGGCTGCCTTGCCGGTGGGCGCGCACAGCTGCAGCGGGCTCATGCCGGCCGCCTGGAGACACTCCATAACGACCCGGGTGATGGTCGTCTTGCCGGTACCGGGACCCCCTGTGATGACGCATACCTGAGACAGCAGCGCCGCACGAACCGCATCGCGCTGAGCGTCCTCCAGCGTGATGTGCATGTCCATCTCGACGGAGAGGATGGAGACGTCGATGTCCTTGACCGTATGGGCCAGCGGACGCTTGGCGTGCTTCAGGAGTAGGTCCGCCACCGCCTTCTCGGCCTTGTAGGTTCGCGGGGAGAACAGGCACTCCACCCCGCCTGAGAAATCGCGAATCAGGCTCTCGGATTCAACCTCCTGCTCGAAGCAGGTGCTGAGAACGTCGTAGTCCACACCCAGGAGTTCGCTCGCCTTCTCGCGAACGACTTCCACCGGCAGACCGCAACTGCCCTGCCCCTCGGCCTCGCGCAGGACGTAGTGCACGCCGGCACGGATGCGGTACTCGCTGTTCCGCGGAATCCCTTGCTTGAAGGCTGCTTCGTCGGCCGTTCTGAACCCGATGCCCCAGATGTCCTGACAGAGGATGTACGGGTTCGCCTTGATTTTCTCGACCGCCGAGGCGCCGTACTTGTCGAGGATGCGCTTTGCTCGCAGGGTAGACAGGCCCGCCTTGTGCAGGAAAACCATGATTTCGCGCGTCGCCTTCTGCTCGGCGTACGACTCGATGAGCGAGTCGATGCGCTTTTTGCCGATGCCTTTGACGCCCTTCAGGCGTTCCGGGTGGTTCTCGATGACGTCAAAAACGTCTTCCCCGAACGCGTCGACCAGCTTCTGGGCGAACCCCTTGCCGATGCCGGGGATGGCATTGGACATGTACTTGACGATGCCTTCGAGCATCGTGGGCTGCGAAAGGGTTACCTCCACCGCCTTGAACTGCGGGCCCCATTTCGAGCTTCCCCAGGCCCCGCGCACGCTGATGAGCTCGCCCACGTTGATGACAGGGGCGGTACCGAGCACCGTGCGCTCGCCCTTTCCCGGCACATCGACTTTTGCGACGAAATAGCCGTTCTCGGGGTTCACGTACGTGAGGATTTTGACCACACCGCTCAGTTGCTCGGTGGGCTGGGAAGAAGAAGGACTGGCCATCGAACCTTAAAACGCCGGCATGCGCCAATGCATTTTACGTAGAGTTTAGTCTTTAGTAAAGGGGATGGGTTTATAACGCAGTTCCGGCTCTCCCCTTTTCGTTCAGGCAAATGAAGAAGCCCGCCGAAGCGGGCCTTCAAAGGACTTCTAGCCCTTGGTTTAGCCCAGGCCTGGAACCTTCATGCCAAAGGGAATCAGGCCGGCGGCCAGGCTGCCCAGCTTGGCCTTCGACGCTTCTTCCTTCCTCGCATTGGCATTGGCCACAGCCACCACGACCAGGTCGCCCAGGGTCTCGAGGTCTTCGCTCTTCAGGCTGGCGTCATAGTTCACGCGCTTGAGCTCGCCGGCGCCGGTGATGGTCACGGTGACCAGGTTGTTGGCTGCGGTGCCTTCGAAGGTCATCGCGGCAATTTCGGCTTGAGCGGCTTCCATGCGCTTTTGCATTTGGGAAAGTTTGCTCAGCAAGCCGGGCATTTGTTTCATGTGTGCTCCAAGGGGCAAATAATGGGTGATACGGTCTAGTCCAGCCGTTTATCTTTTCGCGGTCCAGCTAAAGTGGATGTTGGAGATGGCGCGTTGAACCGAAAGTACATCGGCCTTCTCCAGCTCTTTGGACAGGGGGCGACCCCAGTAGCTCCAGTTGGTCAGGTAGTCTGCAAAGCCCAGTTCGTCGAAGAGCCCTGCGAGCTCCATTTCGTCGAGTTGGCCGACCGTAGTTCGGATGTCCGAGCCTTGGAGCACCGGGCCGGCCGATAGGTCGACCAGCTTGACGTTGCGGCGGACGCTCTCACGCACGTCCGCGTCGGTCAGGCCCTGGTAGTACTTCGCTTCCGCGCCGAAGGTGAGCAGGTCCTCCGCCGCGGTGAGCGCGGCCTCCAGACTTCCGTATTTCGCGAGGAGCGCCGCCGCCCGCTTGAGGCCCACGTCTTCGACGCCAGGAATGTCGTCGGTCGTGTCCCCGGCCATCGCCTTTGCGTGGGCGTAGAGCTGGGGCGAACTCACGCCGGTTGCCTTGAAGAACCCATCCAGCTCGATGACTTGCGTCAACTTCTTGGCGTTCACCCAGCGCACCCGGTTTGCCACGAGGCTCAGCCAGTCCGTGTCCGAGGTCGACAGGTCGACCAGATGCCCCTGCGCCGCCAGCTGTCCCGCAAGGCCGAATGCCAGGTCGTCCGCTTCCGCGCCAGGATGCAGAAGCTGAATCACGGGGAAGTAGTTCAACGCACGTTGGATGAGCGGCCGCTGTGGCTCGTAGGTCTCGCGCGCCTCGCGCTGCTCAGGCGTCTTGTGCCGCGAGCTTTTGTACGCCGGCAGGAGGTCGTAGCGCCACTGCGCCCTGCCGTCCCACAGGAGAAGGTTCACTACGCCCTGCGAGAAGTGCAGGCGGGAGCGCACGTGCTCCAGGAAGCCACGAACTGCGTGCGTGTCGTGGTGGCCTGCTTTCTTCCCGATGAAATACTGGGCAAAGCCCAGCGCGTTGGCGTCAATGAGACGGACTTGCATTGGCTGGTAGCGGTTGAGGGGACCTGGCCTGTAGTCACGGGCTTTAGCCGCGCGGCTGTGCTTGGCGCTTTCCGCCCAGGCCGCCCGGGAGCCCCGCGAGGAAGTCCATTTTGTTGCAGCCTGGTTTACGCTGTTGCATTCTGTTCGGCCTGGTGTAAGCTGTGCGCGATGCCCAGCCCTACCACCATACTCAACGACGCCCTGGCCGCCGCCCCGAAGGAGGGGCTTGAGCTCTACTTGGAAGCTATCGAAGCGCTCCGAGAGAAGGGTCACACCTGGCGCGAAATCGCTTCGTTCCTTACAGAGCGAGGGGTGCCTACCGACCACTCGAAGGTGTTCCGACTGGCGACCCGCCGTGAAAAGGTCGAGGCCGAGGTGATGAGGTTCGAGGTTCCCAGCGCGGACCGCTATGCCTCAGCCCTCCTCCAGCTCGAACAGGAAGGGGGCGTCAGCGCAATGGGCCGAGCCATGCTTGAGAGGCACTTCCGGGCGCACAACCGGACGGTCACCTTCACGGAGCTCGGCAATGCTGCCGCCCAGGTCAAGGAGGGAGCACGGACGAGTAAGTCGTACCGGTTGGCCAACGTGCTCTATGGCAAGCTTGCTCGCAAGCTGGGGGAGTCGCTGAAGATGAGCTTTGCCCCGAATCCCGGAAGCTCCGAGCCGTTCTACAGCAGTGCAATCGGTCTGGCCAACCCCATGCAGCCCAAGGGCGGGGAGTTTCAGCTGGTGATGCACCACGAACTGGCGAAGGCGTTCGACCTGCTCGGCTGGTTCAGGCCCTGATAGCCTGACAGAAGAAGTTTTTTACAGAGGAGCTACGCATGAACGAGACCGCAAAGAGTGACGAGGTGGGTCCCTACAGGCTCGTTGCGTTGCTCTACGAGGGCGAGTATTTCGGCGTGGTGTACACCAACGGAGCCAAGGCGCTCACAGTCAAGGGCGCCAACCTGGACGATTGTTTCGCGCAGGTACAGGCCTGGACGTCCCAGCGCTTGGCTGAGAAGGCTCGAGCACGCAACGGACTGGTCCCGGAAGTAGGCGAGCTCACCGCCGCGTTCCGCCGCATCGAACCGCGCGTGCATGATGGTCAGCGAGCCATGCTGCGAGCGCACGTGAAGGCAAAGGACCGCCGGATAACCGCGACCGAGCTTGCCGCTGCCGCTGAATACAAGGGCCACGAGGCAGCGAATCTTCACTATGGGCGATTGGGCTGGCTGCTGTACGGCGAGGTGCCGACGGACCTGCCAGAGAGCCCCCGAGAGGGCTTGCCGGTTTACACCTTTGCGCTTGCGGACGGCGAGCGACAGGGCGCCGAGTGGGTATGGACGTTGCGCCCCGAGGTGGCTGCAGCAGCAGTGGCTGCCGGCCTGGCCTGAAGCGCTCCCGCGCCTGGCAAAGAAAGAGCTCCCGGGAGGGAGCTCTTGAAGAATGGATTAAGCGGCCTTGCGGTACTCCGGCGGCGGAGACCACTTCTGCCATTGAGGTGGGTAGCCTTCCAGTCCGGCCGTCAGCATGACGTCGAGCCAGTCGACGCCCTTGACGGCCTCAGGAATCGGGCCCTGCGGAACGCAGATTTCGACTTCCTTGCCTTCGGTGCGCAGACGGGCCGACAGCTTCTCTGCAGCCTTGATGCCGCGACCGCTGCGGTCCAGGTCAGCCCAGATGACGACCTTCCTGACGGACGCCGGGATTTCGACCGATTCCATCAACGTGGCCGACACACAGGCCCACACAGGCATGCGCGAGATGGCGTGAGCTGCCAGTGCGGTCTCAATGCCTTCGGCGACTCCCAGCACTTCGCCTGCTTGGAACAACTTGATGGCTGCCCCGGGCAGAGGATGGCAGGCGGACATCATCTTCTTGGCTTCGGGCACGTCGGCCTTGCCGCCTGTCGGACTGACGAAGATTCGGTGCAGCGAAGCAATGCGCCCCTGGCTGTCCTTGATGGGGGCCAAGAGACAGGGATGCCAGCCGGTGATGGCCTTCGCGACCTTGTCGTAGTACGGCATACGCGGATGCGCACGCAGCGTGTTTGGCATGTTCTGCAGCCAGATGCCTCGCGCGGCGAGGTACTTCTCCGCCGGCGTGTCCTTCAGGGTCGTGGAGGCCATCCAGGTTTGCCGGATGCGGCCATACGCCTTTCGGGGGTCGACGAGGTCGGGAATTTTCGGAGGCGGCGGGCGACGTACCACGACGGGTGCCGCGGCTTCGCCTTCCAGGAGTTGGGCGACTTCACGGACTGCGTCCTTGTACGAGATACCTCGCACCCATGCGACCATGGCGAACCCGTTCGCTTGGGGGCCGCACGTGTTGCAGTAGCCGCCGCCAGTCTTCGGGTAGTCCTTGAACAGCCGAAAACCATCCGTGCCCCCGTGGATAGGGCACGACACGTGGTGCGGCGCCTTGTCCATCGCGTCGGCCAGTTCAG
Source organism: Variovorax sp. SRS16 (assembly GCF_901827165.1). Classification (NCBI taxonomy): domain Bacteria; kingdom Pseudomonadati; phylum Pseudomonadota; class Betaproteobacteria; order Burkholderiales; family Comamonadaceae; genus Variovorax; species Variovorax sp. SRS16. The sequence continues at coordinate 718,474 of NZ_LR594667.1, read as the reverse complement.
GGGCCAGCTCTTGGAGGATGTACGGCCAGTCGCCGTCGGCTTTCGCCTTGAGCTCTTGGAAGGTTTTGTATCGGCGTTCGTTCATTGGATTGAGGGTATGAATGCTCATCGCTAAAGATTTCAGTTGACCTGACTTCTATAGCGAGCCTTGCACATCATGTTGAAAACCCATAAAGCGAATGCCCGGGAAACCGCCTTCATCGCCTGCACCTTCCATTTCTTCTGGCTCGGCTACCGCGACTGGCTGATGGAACGCATCTATGGCCCGGCGCCTGGCGCGGCCGCCGCAAAGTCAGGCAGCCCCACCGCCGCGTCGCTCTGGTGGCTGGCCCTTACCATTCCTGCCTTCATCCTCCTCGCTGCAGTGATGGTGCCCCTGCTGGCACCCACCCTAGTGGCAGGGATGACCGCAGCCGGGAGCTCGGCCGTGGCGGACGTGAGCATGGGGTTCGGTGTTCTGAGCGGCCTGGTCTTTGCACTCGGTGTTCCCTTTCTGCTGGTGCGGCGCTTTCTGCGGTTTGCGAGTCACTGCTGCGAGCGGGGACAGTGCATCGAGCGGGGAGAGCGCCGGCGCGCTGGCCCTTGAAGCTCGCATCGTTCCTGGTAGGGGATTGTCGAACCCACGAACCCAAGGCACAGTTGCGAGCGCCGCCACTACCCTAGCCACGGAGGCCCGATGTCCCCAACCGGAACTGCTCCCACGCCCTCGAGTCCTGCCGCGCTCTCCTTGGGTCCGGCGGCGCCCTCCTCAGCACTGCAAGCTGCCGCCGTAGACCTTGACCCTAACAAGAGCCTCGACCGGCTGTACGACTACACCAAGTTCCATATCGGCGCCTATCTGACGCTCACAGCGTCATACCTCACCGCAGTTGGGCTCACCTTCGCGGGCGGGCCGGTGCTACCGCTGTCCGGCACCCTGGCCTCGCTCGCAGTCATTTGCTTTCTCATCGCCGGGATGGCCCGGGATGGCTGGCGGCGTAATCGCCAGCAGCCTGACGCAGGTGACGAGCGGTACGTCCGCCGCGTTCCTCGAGTCAGAAATTGGCCCCTGGGGCGCAACGTGGCTCAACGGCAAGGCGAGAAAGTGGACCTACTGGGAGCACACCGCCTTCTGGGCGGGGCTGTTCCTCGCGGCCCTGTCATTCCCCGCCGGCAAGGCATGCTACCGGGAGGCAGTTCCAACCCCCTGGTGTACGGCCATGCTGGCCGACACCGCTCCCCCGAAGGCGGAAAAGTAAGCGGCGCCCTCAAATACCGCAGACCGCGCCGCGCGCCCCGCCCATGCGTCGGAGTTCCTAGGCCCGCGTCCCTGTTCCGACATCGTCGCTATAGGGCTGAGTTCAACTACGTTTTTCGAGGCCCCTATGCAACTGCAAATCAGGCTCACCCAAGCCCAAGTCCGCGACGCCGCCATGCGTGAACAAGGTCTCTCTCCCAAGACCATGTCCATGAAGCCTGGTGTTCGCGTTGAACGCAACCGTAAGGCCCTGCACAAGCGCGGCTACGCCAAGCACAAGGCTCACGCTTTCGCCTGAGCTTCTTCCTAAGAGCACCTCCTGGTGCTCTTTTTCTTTTGGACGCCTCGGACTCCTGGCTATACGAGAGGGGCGCAACGCCCTGCCCTTTCTCTCATCCACAAGGATTGCCATGGCGCGGCTCCCACGCGCGCTTCAAGCCCACCCTCTTGCCCAGCTCCTCGGCAAGCTACTTCGTTTCAACGACCTTGACCAGCCACATGTCTGGTCCGCCTACCGTGCTTGCCGGCGGACAGCCCGGCGCGGAATGACGGAATCCAGTGTCGAGCAGCTCACCACTGACCTGTACGAGCGCATTGTGGGCGGAAGACCCTATGACGCTGTGGTGCTGGGCGCGAAGCTCGCCCAGGCCTTCACGTTGATAAAGCTGCGACAAGCGGGGGCGGCCGGCCGCCACCAACGGGCGCTGGCCAAGGAAGGCTTCCACCTGGTCCGAATGCAACTGCGGGAGCGACTGGGCATGCGCTCGGCCGAAAATGTCCCCTTTGTGCGGTTTGGTTCGCCCGACGCACAGCCCGCGCATCTTGCGTGGAGCGACGGCGCTGTGCGCGGTGGTCGCGCAGCGGTTGCCTTCCTCGTGCACGGTGCTGTCGGCACGCCAGCGCTCCAGGCAGCTCAGGCTTCGCACACCACCAACGCACTGGAAGCAGAGCTGGAGGCGGCACTGCTGTGCCTGGACGCCATGCTTGCCGCGGGCATCCGCAGGGCCCGCCTGCACGTCGATGCGCTCGGCGTGCTGCGCGCCTTCCAGGGCAAGCTTGCCCTCAAATTCTGCGTGCTGGAGGCGCAGCTGCTCAGAATGGCCGGGGAATTCCATCACCTCGAGGTGCGCCTGGTTCCGCGCGCGTTCAACGACGGCGCGGACCGTCTCGCGGCGGCGCTGCTTGCACGTGAGCCTAAAACGCATTGACCATTTTAAACTATGGACTTAAAATGCACGCCGCAGTTAGGTCCATCAGAAAGAAAAGTCAATGCGTTCGTCCCGTCCCGATTTCCTGTACCACCTCGATGAAGCCGCCACGGCTCGAAACGGGGGACGACAGATGGGAGCAATCAAGGCCTGCTACGACGCGCTGCACACGGAAATGCTGCACTCGGCAGACCGATTCGACGGGTTGGTCGAGAAGGCCCTGGAGGCGAGCAAGGGCGACCTGCGCAGGTTGCGCACGCTGGAGTTCTGCACCAGCGCCATCTACGACAAGATTCCTTTGCCAGCAGAGGATGGCAGCTTCCCCGAGTTCCTGTGGCTGTTTGCGGTGCCCTTCACCGTGACCTTCGCCCCCGAGGCGCTCGCGCAGCACGTATCCTTCAAGGGCCAGGTTATCGACGCTCAGGCGCTCATCGGCGAACTGGACGCCATTGGCTACTGCAACCCCCACGGCATCCTGCGCGCGTCGACAAAGCTTTTCAAGCGGGAGGACCTCCAGGTCATTGGTCCGAGAAAGCTCGGAAGGATGGTCCTCCAGGCCGAGCAAAGCGGTGAAGACCGGCTCGAGCCGTTGCCGCTCATGCTGGATTCCGAGCTGGACGCGTATCGCAGCGTGACCATGTTCATGCTGGTCTCCTGCCGCTTGCCGGTGGGCACCACCTCCGTGTTCAACCGCACCGTACTGTGGCCGGGCGAAACCTTTGCGCGTGTCGTGCAGGCTTCGATGGTGTCCCAAGGTGTCCAAGTGGAGTCCGTGGTGAGCCACATCCCGCACACGATTACCGAGATGCACCTTCGCTGCAATGGCCCGGCACTCGTCGAGCTGCAGGCCAATCTCGCCAACAGCCGCAAGGCCTACGGTAATGTGGAGGTCGGCGTGCGCTTCGACGTCTCGGGCTACGCAGAAATTGTCGGCAAGCTGCCCCACGAAGACGACGGTCACATCATCCTCATCCCGCCTTTCACCTATTTCGAGGCCGATTCCGAACTGCTTCGCGTCGTCGAGGGGATGTGCGCCGACATCGGCCTGCCGTTCGCGGGCGGCAGGTTCAGCTCACGACACGCGGTGGCTGGAGCTCTGCACTGAGCTGAGCCAGTACTTCAGGCGGGACCGGTTCCCACCGGCCACGCCGGTACCCAGTCGGGGTTAGCTCCATGCTGACTTCGTTCCATTCGGCTGAGAACGTCACCACCCCGTTCGACCAAAGCGGCCGCTCGTGCACGAAATGCAGGTGCGGCCCTAGCCGCTGCTGCCCGCGGACGATGAGTTCGAGGTAGTACTGCGTCGCCACGCTCTCGAAGTTCGCGCGCAGCGCGCCGCGGAACGGGCTCTCCACCTCTTCCCTGAACACTACGTACGGCAGCCGCCCGTCTACAAGGGCGCGGCGCACAAGCACAGGAATGCCGTCGTGGGAGCCTAGTGAAAAGACGCGGCGGTGAAAAAGCATGGGCCTCCTGGTGAACGGGGCGCGAGTTTAAACGGCAGGCGAGGCTGTTTCAAGTGGGTCGCTATAGGTCTTGTCTGAAGTACTTCCCCTTCAGTCACCCCTAGGACCACTGTCAACATCTGAGGAGCGACCCCATGAGCCACGCCATTGCCAAATTCCCGTTTGCCAACAACAACGCTCGCCAACCCGAGCCGTTCCTGAAGGAAATCGCCAAAGAAGGCGACTTTTTCGACAAGCTTCGTCTTTCGAGCCGACGTGAACTCTTCACGCTGCGCACGAACCTCGAAAACAAGGTACGCGAGTTCGGGGATGTTCGCAATCCTCTGCTCGACATGTGCCGCATGCGTCTGACGCAGCTGCGCGCACACCTCTCCTGAGGTGATTCTGCTGGCCGCTCAAACCTTCTGGTTTGAGCGGCTTCTTTTTGGCAGCGCGAGTCTGCCTAGCCGCCCTTCCCCTTCAGGTGGCGCTCCACGTCCTGGGCCATGGGGCCTACCGCCTTCACGGCTTCCTTGAGCTGCTCGGGGCTCACCCCAAACTTGGCGGACCAGTCACGAAGCTCATAGTCCTCGTTTACGTTAATCCGACTGCGGTCCTGGCCGCCAGTCTTCGTCTTGTCGTCAGCCATTACTTGTCTCCAGGCGTACGGGCACGGTGCCCACCACACATAGTGCCCGCCCCCAGAGGGCGCGCCGCCGGCCAATGGCCAAGTCGGCTGAAGGCGCGGTCCGACGGTGACGCGAGCAACCGGAGTGAACCTGGGGCACCGCGCGGGGTGGAAAATTCTCCGCATGCCCGCCGCCCGCAAAACCAGGCCCCAGCCCGACCGGCCGCCAATCGAAGGCGCAGTTGCCTCCGAGCTTCCGCCCTCGCTGGCGCCACAGTTGGCTACTCTCGCCACTCGCATTCCCCCGGGGGCTCACTGGAGCTACTCCATCAAGCTGGACGGTTACCGGATGATGGCGCGCGTCGAAAACGGCAGGGCAAAACTTATCACGAGGGGTGGTCACGACTGGAGCGCCAAGATGCCGGCCCTCATCGCAGAGTTGGAAGCAATGAACATCGGGAGCGCCTGGCTGGACGGCGAGGTCGTCAGCTTGAACGCCCAGGGGACCCCGGATTTCAACGCCCTCCAGAACTCCTTTGACCGAGGCGCAAAGTCCGCCAACCTGGTGTACTTCGTGTTCGAGCTGCCGTTCTTGAATGGCTGGGACTTTCGAGCGGCGCGCCACGAGGACCGATACACGGCCTTGGCCGCATTGTTCGAGACGAACGAGCAGGAGCACGTGCGACTTTGTTCGAGCCTCCCAGGCGACCCTTCCTCAATCCTCGCATCGGCGTGCGGCCTTGGGCTGGAGGGCCTCATAGCGAAGCGCCTGGACTCCCCGTATGTTTCCGCCCGGACTGATACCTGGCTGAAGCTGAAATGCAAGCTGCGCCAGGAATTCGTCATCGCCGGCTTTATACCCAGGACGGATGACGCCTCTCAGGTCGGCAAGCTGCTGCTTGGCGTCTACGGCCCCGACGGCACCTTCAAGTCCGCCGGGGGCGTGGGAACGGGCTGGTCGGCGAAGGAGGCCGTGAAACTTCGGGCCCGGCTAAGCAAGCTGGTGACGCCCAAGGTTGCATTTGTCGGCGGCGCGCCCAAGCCAGACCGATGGTCCAAGAACTCGTCCACTGGAAAGGTCAGCTGGGTGAGCCCGGAGCTGGTCGCCGAGGTAGAGTTCGCCGAATGGACGCCGGGCGGGCAAATCCGCCACGCGTCCTATCGTGGGCTGCGGGATGACAAACCCGCTCGAGAGGTCGTCCGGGAGCCCCAGGGCGCCGCGAACTCGCCCAATGCCGCGGGGAGCCCGTCAAAGGCTACGGTGAGGGGTGGCCCGGTCAGCCATCCTGGCCGAATCATCGACCCCACGACGGGGCTCACCAAGCTGGACTTGGTCCTCCACTACGAACGCGTTTCACATTGGATGCAGCCTCACCTGGCAGACCGGCCCTGCTCATTCCTTCGGGGGCCGAAAGGGGTAACTGGAGAACTATTTTTTCAGAAGCATGCCGATACCGCGGCAGTCCGGGGCCTGACCCTCCTCGAGCCGAGCTTGTGGCCAGGCCATGCCCCATTGATGGTCGTCAACAGCGAGGCAGCGTTGTGGAGCGCTGCGCGCGCAAATGTCATCGAGCTTCACACCTGGAATTCCCGAAGCGGCCATATCGACAGGCCAGACCAGATGGTCTTCGACCTCGACCCCGGTGAGGGAACGAGCTGGGAGCACGTGCAGGAGGACGCATCCCTGGTTCGGCTGATGCTTCAGGAGTTGGGGCTAAAAAGCTGGCTGAAAACAAGTGGCGGGAAAGGCTTGCACCTCCTCGTGCCCCTCGCCCCGGTCCATGAGGTGGCTGTCGTCAAGGGATTCTCCCAAGCCATCGTCGAGCACCTTGCTCGCGCGATTCCCTCGCGTTTCGTGAGCAAGAGTGGCCCGTCCAATCGCGTTGGCAGGCTCTTTGTCGACTACCTCCGGAACAATCGCGCGGCCACCACCGTAGCGGCGTTTTCGGCAAGGGCCCGGCCAGGATTGGGCGTCTCGATGACTGTGGACTGGGATGACCTGCCACTTCTGACGAGTGGCGCCCATTGGACGGTGGCAAACGCAGCGGACGAGCTATCGACGAGGACGAAGGACCCGTGGAGCGACTACTGGTCTACCCCGCAACTGCTTTCCACTCCGATGGAACGGCTCGGCTTTAAGCCCCTAAAGCCTGCCAGATAAGGCCCTGCCCTCATCGGGTCAGGAGGGCTATGTCCTTTGGCGCCGCCGCCTGAAGCTCGGAAATCACCGTTGCAATCTTCTCGTAGGTGGTTGCGCGGTCCACCGAGAGCTCCACTGAAACCGTGGGCGTAATGCGCGCTTTCAGCTCCTGCAGCGTCGTGGGACTGCTGTCCAGCATCAGGCTGCCGTCTTCCTGGAGCGACACCGACAGGCTTTGGGCAACTGAGGGGGCACCGCTCAGGCTCGTCTGTGGGAGGTCCACGGGGAGCTTCTTCACGAACATGGGCATCGCCAACATCATGATGACAAGCAGGATGAGCAGCACGTCCACCAGGGGCGTGACGTTGATAGCGGCGAGTTGTTGGCGGTTGGAAGTCATCTGGCGGGGGTGAATTGAATCCAGCCGTAGGTGGCGAGGAAGTAGCGCAGCTGGCCGCCGGCGGCGCCCATCCGGTCGATGGGCTCCCGAGCTGCGGCGATGGCTCGGGTGCAGGCATTCCACGACGTCAGGTCGCGCCGAGCTTCCAGCATCCACTGGCGGGCCAGGTCGTACCAGCCGTCCTCATCTGCGACGCCCAGCTTGGCCACCTCGGCGCTCTCGAGGCGGTGCAGGCGGCACCAGGCCTGCAGGGTCGCAACGACATCGCGCGCGGCGCCTTCCCCGGCCAAGTCGCAAAAGAAGTTCAGCTCATAGCCGGCAACGGTTACGGGAGGGAGAACGACGGTATCAGCCACGCTCACCTTGCCTCCTCGTTGGCGGCGCGCAGCAGGCGGTTGTGCAGCACCTGGATGCGGCGCTGCATCAGGTTGTACGCGACAAGTGCCGGAACGGCCGCGCACAACCCGACCAAGGTGGAGTTCAACGCGGTCGCGATGGGACCACTGATGAGCGTGATGTCGATGGCGGCCGAAGACAGACGCGACAGCGCCTGCATGATGTGCAACACGGTACCTGCGAGGCCGACGAACGGCGCCGCGCTGGCCATCACAGCCAGCAGAGCCATGCCGTTTTCCAGCGTTTCAACGTGTTCATCGATGTCCGCCTTGTCAGCACTTGCGGGCGCCTTCATGCCCGCCAAGCCTGGCGCATAGAGGATAGCGCCCTTGTAAATGATGACCGCGAACGTCAATGCGACAAGTGCATACAGAAGGTAGTCGATGGAAGCGGCGAGGTGTTGCATGGATTTTCCGGATTGGATTTAGGGAAGGGTCTTCAGCCGGTCTGTGTCCGGCACAAAGGGGATGCGCAGCTCAATCCAGCGTGTTTCGCCAGGGTTGAGCGGCGGCTGCAAGTTCGTCCACTTCTGGCCGATGGACGCCCAGGCGACGGCGATATCGGACAGAGGCTTGAATGAGCTGACAAGGATGTCGGAGTCGATGACGACGCCCTGGTCGTTCACGAGCAACCCGAGCACCAACACGTTGCCGCCCTGCTCCTCTGGATACATCTTGGCGCGCGGACCTTCAGGCAGGCTCTCTGGAGGCGCCTCAGGGGCTTCCTCGAGCGCTGCTGCCATGGCCGGCAGATTGGGAAGGGCTGCAATCGGCACGGCCTGCGGAAATGCGGGCTGAGACAGCGTGGGTAGGTCCGAGGGCGGAATGGCCACATTGGGGGCGGGAGGAGCGTCCTCCGCGACCTTTGGCGCGGGCTTCGGGGCGGGCGGCTTCGGCCGCGGCTTGAGCTTCGGCTTCGGTGCCTCGACAGGCTTGTCCGACTTCAGCCTCAGTTCCTTCTCCGAGCTGGGTGCCGGGGCTGGCGCGGCGGCCACTGGTGCCGCGGAGGGAGCCTTCACGGACACCCGCACGGGCGTAGGCGGCTTGGGGAGAATCAGCGCCACGCTGGGGGCCATGAAGTGCGCAAGCGCGAGCGACAGCGCGCCGCCGGCAAAGCCAGCGCCAAGCTTGACTAGGTAGTCGCGCGTCAGCAGCACAGCCGGCTCAGCCTCGACGACGGCGCACCATCCACAACAGCAGGATGGCGCCCAAGAAACCAAGGCCGCACAGCTTGGCGAGTTGCTCGTTCGCTCTGAGGACGGTCAGGTAGGCATTGGCGTCGCGCCAGTTGAAGCCGGCTTCGACGTCGTCTTCCTCGGCATCACGGTGCTTAGTCACGGTAAGCGTCCGCTCGTTCAAGGGGTCCACGCCCGCCTCGGCCGCAGCCGCGAGCGTGGTGTAGACCTTGGCAGGCTGACCCGGAATCAGGGCAGTGTGGCTTGGCGCCGCAGCGGGCGGTTGTACGCCGCCAGGCTGGGCCTCGGAAGCAGGCGCTGGCGCGGCGGCCGTGGCGGCCGGGAGGGCCGGGACGGGGGCAGGTTGCCCCGGTGCCCCTACGGTGCCAGCAATCTGCGGCAGACCCAATGGTGCGGGAGCCACATCCTGCGGCGCAGGAGTGACCGGAGCCGTTGCCACTTGTGGCTGGGCGGACCGCGGGGTTGCCGCGCTGCCGTCCAGGTTGGCAGCAACATCGGTCTGAATGGTGCCGCGCTCAGGGACGCCCGGGGACTCCACCTTCAGCGTAAAAGGCTTGCCGTCGGCGTCGTCGGACGCGAAGGCGGGACTGGCGAAAAGGGCGGCCGACAGTACGGCCAGGGCGAAAACGCGCATTCGATGCTCCTGGAATGCCTGAATCTAGGCATGTTGTTTAGCCATCGTTAGCCAGGCGCGGAACGCTATAGGAGGAATGAATTCAACTCTCCTACTCGACTTCGACGGTGTCGTGCACCGCAACATGAATGGCACGTTTGAGCGCATGCCGCTGCTCGAAGCGTGGCTCCTCGCACGACCGAGCGTCGATATCGTGATTTCGTCGAGTTGGCGGCTCGAAAGCAGCCTGGCGCAGCTTCGGGACTGTTTCGCGAGCGAGCAGCTCCACCCGCGCGTGGTCGGCGTGACGCCAGACCTGCCCGACGCGCTCCGGTACCAGCGCCAAGCGGAGATTGAGCACTACCTGCGCGAGAGCGCGCGCGTCCGGAGACCCTTCGCTGCGCTGGACGACGACGGCAGCCTATTCGCGCCCAGCTGCCCGTTCCTGGTCAGAACGGACCCCCGCATTGCACTCACGGCCGAGCACCTAGACGAGCTCGACCGAAGGCTGAGGCTGGGTTGAGGCCTTTCCAGTCGCCTGCGCACAAGAAAAGGGCCGCATGGAAGCGGCCCTTTTTTAATCAGCGGTACGCGCGCTCCATCGGAGTGCGCCGCGACGTAAAGCGGTTGTAAGCGTCGATTCGGTCAACCGGCATGCTGAGCCCCTTGCCATACAGGCATTCGGCCTTGAGCCAGTCGAGTTCAGCCGCGAAGTCCTCGACAGCCACGTCCATCGCCCAGGCCTTTTCGGCACCGGGTTCGTTCGCGGGGTCATGCCAGTGGTAGCCGCGCTTCTTGAGCAGGTCCTTGAAGTCGAAGTGCGCCCCGGTGGCCCAGATACGGCGCGCCTCGAGCTTGTAGGTCTCGAGAATCCGCTGCAGCGGGGTCTGGCCGTCGAAGCCGGCCATGGGCGTGTTCAGCACCTTCACCAGTGCCAGGCAGTCCACGGAGGCACGGTGACCTTCGAAGAAGAAGCCCAGGCACATCGCAATGTAGTCCAGCTTCGTGCCGGTGATGCCTCCGGCCTGCCAATCCACCTGCCTTTGAGAGCAGGCGAATGCTTTCGTCGTAAACACGGGGAAACGTCGCTCGAGAATCGTGCGGTCGAATTTCGCGTTGTGGCAGATGACCAGGTCAGCGTCCTTGACGAATGCGTCGACCTCCGCGTCGGAAATGCGCTTGCCGGCGACCATCTCGTCGGTGATGCCGTTGACCGCGGCCGCCTGGGCCGGAATCGCCCGGCCCGGGTCCTCGAGCTCGTTGAAGACGCGGGTCACGCCATAGATGTAGCCGATTTCACGGTCGTAGGCGACCTCGACCATGCCGAGCTCGATGATGTCGTCCGTCGTGTTGTCCGTTCCGGTGGTCTCTGTGTCGGCGACCACCAGGAAGCCGGCGCCCTCGGGGACCTCGGCCGGCGCAATTATCAGCTCGTCGACGTTCAGGGAGCGCAACACGCGAAAGAGCTGCGGGAACTTGTCGAGCACGGCTGCCAGAAGCGCCGGTTGCTCGTTTTCGGGGCTCTTCAGGATGTCCTGCAGAGTGGTGCTGACAGATTGCATGTTGGTGTCCTGCTTCATGGTTTCTGGTTAATTAGTTGGTCTTACTTTGTGTAGCGTCAGCTCGGAACCGTGAAATGCGTCACGGGGTTAGCCCGAGCGGATTGCAGGCGGATGTGAGGATGCTCACAACTGGGTAGCGAAAGCCGTTGGGATGGTTAGCGATGACTTTTAGACTTTCGGCACTGCGGGGAATAAGCCCCGCGACATCCAAAAAAACCCACAACGGACCTCATCATGACCGCCACCGTGCTCGCCTTTCGCACCGAACTTCAACTGCCCTCTCCCTCTGCGCCCGGAAATCCGGACCTGGTGATGGTCCTGCCCGATTTCCCCAGTGAGCAGCAAGCCCTTGCCTGGTCAGAGATGGTGGTCGACTCGCTGGCCACCGAGCAAGGCCCGTTCACGGCCCAGGCCGCTCGGCGTCTGGCCAACCAGCAAGCTGGCGAGCTGACGGTCAACGAGGACGATGTAGCCGGCATTCTGGTTCGCGCAGTGGCAACCGTCCAGCGCCCGAGCGGACGAGTGGCGGGCGTCGCCCTGGTCCACCTGTCCATGCACGCCGAGCGGGTCACGACGCCGGAGGCCAGCTACGCCCGCCTGCGCGTTGGGCTGCCGGTGGTTCACACGGCGGGCCTGGCTGTCCAAACGGAGGTCCTGGAGGCGGCGCTCATGAATCTTCTAGACCAGGCGGAGGCAGCCGCAGATGCTCTGGTGCAAGAGGTTCGGCGTGAGGCCAGCGACTGCGTGGTATGGAATCTGCCGGTTCGTTTCGGCGATGGCGAACTGCTGCAGGAACTCAACCTCCGCCTCATCGAGCGCTTCTACGCTTCGAGCCTTGACGAGGAGACGATGCTGGCCGCCTAAGAGCGCGGTCCGCCTCGGGAGGGTCGCGTGCGACCCATCTCGCCGACTGCTCGATGTCGGCCTAGTCCCCTTCCCCTGATTTGATGCCAGCCGCTTTAGCTGGCCCTGCGAGCTCCCTATACGACTCACAGGAACATTTATCAACTCACTCAGGAAACGGGACCCCCAATGCAGGTTTCACAAAGCTCTTCGACTTCGGTCGTAGCAAAGCAAGGTGTCGGCCAGACCGCCACTTTCGGCATCGCCCAGAACGCCCACATGTTCAACGTGCTGTCCTCCGGGCTGTACGGGGACAAGATTGGCGCCGTGGAGCGCGAGGTCGGCTGCAACGCGATGGACGCCCACATCTTCGGGCGCATGCCCACCCGCCCCATCGAGGTCAAGCTTCCCACGAAGCTCGACCTTCAGTTCTACATCAAGGACTGGGGCCCGGGGCTCAGCGACGAGGAAGTCAAAGGCATCTACACCGTCTACGGTGTCTCGACCAAACAGCAATCGAACGACCAAACTGGTGGTTTCGGTCTCGGCTCGAAATCGCCTTTTGCGTACACGCTCTTCGACCCCGAGAACGAGGACGGCTTCACGGTCGTCGCGGTCAAGGAAGGCAAGAAGCGCGTCTACGTGTGCCACCTCGACGACAACGGCTCGCCGGCAGTGACGGACATGGGCGTCTTCGACGCCGACCCGGACTGGCAAAGCGGCGTGATGGTGACCTTCCCGGTCCAGGACCGGGACATCGCTGAATTCCACGCCAAGGCGCAGGAAATCTTCCAGTGGTTCACGGTACCCCCGCGCATCCTCGGGATGGAAAAGCCTCTCAAGAAGCCAGAGTTCCATTTCGAGGGCAGCTTCTTTAATATGGGCGCTCCTTTCGGAACCAGTGGCGAAACGTTCCACCGGGTGCCCGCGGTCGTCATGGCCAATGTGCGCTATCCCATCGAAAAGGCTCGGCTGCGCGACCTGACGCCGAACATGCAGGCGCTGCTGGACGGCGGCATCCATCTCTTCGTCGACAACGGCGAAGTTCTGATGGCCGTGTCGCGGGAAGCACTTCAATACACCGACAAGACTCGCAGCGCCATCATGGCGCGGCTGGACCAGGCGGTGAAGGAAGTCGCGGAGCGCGTACGCGCCGACGTGATGACCAAGGAGCCGACGAAGCTGGCCTGGTATCGCAAGGTCCATAGCTACGTGAGCACGCTTCCCTCGAGCATCCGCATGAATCTCATCAGCTTCCTCAAGGAGGCCGGCGTGGGCAAGGACGACATCGAGCACATCCGACAGGTCGCAAACGAGAGCGCGCTCACCTTCCCCAAGGTCGGCGACGGCATCATGGGCAAGCAGCAGCCCTACCAGAAGGATGCAGATGGCGACTGGATTCGCGACGTCGCCGGAAATCCGGTCGTCGACGCCACCTGGCAGAACAACAGCTGCCGCGTGTGGCTGTATCGCTCCACCGAAACCGGTATCCGCAAGAAGGAAGTCGTCAACGGCTATCAGGACTTCACCAAGGACAAGCCGGTTCTGACCACCGTGCCGGTGCTCTCGGACACCCGGGTTTACTACTCGGACAGCAAGTCCGCTGACGCGCGTATCCGCTACGCGCTGAGGCAGTCGGGCTCCCCGACCGATGCATTCTTCCTAGTCGTAGCTGGCCGGGGCGTGGACGCCGTTCACGCGAAGGCATTGGGTGAGCGGATTTGCGGTCCGGACGGAATCGAAGGCCTGCCGTGTGCAGGGACCTCGACGCTGCCGGTGTCTCCGAGTTACGCCTCGGACCTCGAACGACGCAGAATGCGCAAGTCGATGACGCTAGAGGAGCTGACCGCCGGCGAAGAGGTGACCTTCACCACTTTTGCCGCGGGTGGCACCTCGAAGACGACGCTGGGCGACATTGAGGAAGAAGCCGAGAAGTTCTACGTCATCCGACGCCGCGACCGGTTCATGAATCATGGCTCGACCGGCTGGGTTGGCCCGCGCGAGCGGGACTTCTGCAGCACGATGCGGACCATGCAACGGGTGCTCAAGCGCCTCGGCCACGAGGTTGCCGGCGCCGTGATGGTGGAAAGCGAGGCGACAGTGCGTCGGCTGAAACTGGTCGAACTGGGCTACCGCCCGCTGATGACCTGGACAGTCGGCAAGCTGAAATCGGGAAGCAACTGGAAGCGCTTGGTCGCAAGCATCGACCGCACGCCCAAGGCAGACCTGGCGCAGCCCTACATCGCGAAGCAGTACTCGCTGCTAGGCATCCTGGCAATGCATCTGCTGAAGCGTACCCCTGCATGGGAAGCGCTTGAGCCTCGGCTCGCCGGGCATCCCTTGCTGGAGGAGGTTGCAGCTTTTGCGTTCAAGGTGAACGGAGCGCTCGGGGACGACGACTTGGCAACGGAGCTCAAGTACCTGCAGTCACACATCGACGGCGCGTATCTCGACGTGACCGAGTGCAAGCGCAAGACGCCGTATGAGGTGAGTCAGTCAGTCGGCAAGAGCTACCCCCTGGCATCGAGCATCTTCGACGACGACGCCCTGCTGAAGGTCATGGCCGAATCGCCTGAAAAGGCGGCCACCATGCTCGTGACGGCGCTCGCGCTTGACCCCCTGCCCGGAGAAAGGGTGGAGTTGGAGGAAGCCGAAGAGCCAGAAGACGCTGTGCAGGAAGATGCAGACGAGCCGGACGTCGCCGAGGACTCATCGGACACCCAAGTCGATGTGACCGCCGAAGCTGCCAACAGCGACGGTGCTCCCGAGCCTGCCGCCGAAGTCACCGCCGAAGCCATGCTACTCGCAGCGTAGCCCTCGGCAAGTTCTCATTCGAGAGCGCTCCATTCATTTGGAGCGCTCTTTTTTTTCGCGTATAGGCCTCCTCACTGCCGCACTCGCTATAGGTCTCAGTAGCGCGGTTGTTCTGCGCTCTGTAAGGCACCTTTTTTAATTATGGAGAAACACCCAATGCAAATGAGCATGATGCACCTGCCCGGCGGAATCCACATGGTCTTCGACGGTCGCCCCATCATGGTCGCGAAGAACAGCGACCACTATGAAGCGGTCCGAAAGGCCCTGGTCGAGAAACAGAAGCCCGAAGACATCCTTGAAATCCTGGACGGCGAGAAGCGTCGGCTCGAAGCCGCCGTGCTCCTCACGCCGAACGTCGAGGTCAAGGGCGGCCAGGTCCTGTACAAGGGTGAACCGGTGGCCGGCGTCATCGTCCAACGCATGCTCGACATGCTGGAAGAGGGCTTCGACCTCACGCCGTCTGCCAATTTCCTGGAAAACCTGATGCTCAACCCGTCGCTGCGCGTGGTCGAACACCTGTACGAATTCCTCGAGGTTGGCAAGCTTGCGCTGACCGAAGACGGTTGCTTCGTCGCCTACAAGGCAATCACCGAGGACTGGCTCGACATCTACACCCGCAGCATCGACAACAGCATCGGGCAGACGCCCACCATGCTGCGCAACAAGGTCGACGAGAATCCGGACCGCACCTGCAGCCGGGGTCTCCACGTGTGCTCGTACGACTACCTGCCGCACTTCGCGAACGCCAACGGCCGCATCGTGGAATGCAAGGTGAATCCGGCCGACGTGGTGGCCATCCCCCGCGACTACAACAACACGAAGATGCGCGTGTGCAGGTACGAGGTGACTCGCGACTTGACCGACGCGTACAAGGCCGACAACAACATTCTCACCGCGGCGACGGTGGCGGCAGACATGCCGTTCATCGTCGAGGTCGACTATGGCTCCGGCTGGCGCGAGCACGAGGCCTTCGACCGCTTGTCGGACGCTGCGGCCGAGTTCGAGGACGTGGTGGAGAACGGTGACGTGAATTCCGTGCGCCTGCGCAACCGCGTGAGCGATGTGACCATCGACGAGCGCAATGGCATCGACCGCGGCGACCGCGAACTGGACAACGACGCCCACCAGGACGACCTGGAAGGCTTCACGGTGCACGGCGTGCAGCACGACGGTGTCACGGTTCAACTGGAAGACGACCATGGCGGCGGCACCAGCGAGGAAGGCGTGTTCGACAGCGTGCAGGATGCAGTCGCGTTCGCGCTCGATGACGAGACCGGCTACGCAGAGATTCGCATTCTGGACCGTCTTGGCAACACGGTGAAGACGCTCAGCTAAGCGCTCACCATCATTCAGGGCCCCGCATCCTCGCGGGGCCCTTTTTCTTGGCCGGCTCTGCGTCCCTGCGCGCAGGCGTGTCGCCTCAGTCCTGCGAGGCTGTGGGCACCGAGCCCAGCTCTTTCCAAAAGAGGCGCGTCACCGCCTGCTGTGCATTGACGCGCTCGGAGGCCGGCGAGGCGAAGCGAATGACCAGCCAGTGCTGCTTGATGTCGTGAGACTCCCAGAGCACCCGCACCCGCGATGAGGGCAGGTCGACAAAATCGGTCTTCTCGATGCGGCGGAAGTGCTCGTCGGCCGTTCCGAGCCAAGGTGCGCACACCGCATCGCCGGCGCGGACCGCTGCGGACTCGTAGGCGTCGATGTCTGCACTGTACGGCACCGCAAGGCGCAGGAGGTTGATGACAAAGCCCCCGGTGGCCGACTGGTTGCGCACTGAGGTGGACAGGAGGAAGCTGTTGGGAAACAAGACGGTGCGCCCTGTGAGCTGGTACGCCGAGGAGGTCTCGGCAAGGGTCGTACAGAGCATGTCGACATCGGTCACCCGCCCGGCCACCCCTGCGACCTCGACGAAGTCCCCTACCCGGTATGGCCGGGAGACCGTGAACAGCAGATAGCCGGTCGCGCACATGATGAGCTCCTTCGCCGACAGAACCAGCGCGCCAGCAAAGGCAGCCAGCGAAAGCGCAACTCCGGCGATTTTGGTGGCCCAGATGGTCCCGATGGCAAGACTGGCGGCGAGGAACAGCACGTTCTTGATGGCAACGACGCGGTGCCGCAACCCGTCCTGGCTGCCCTCTCGTCGCGTCGACATCCCCACGTAGCGCAGGTTGAGCCGGTGGGCCGCGACCGCAGCCAAGATGACAAGGACGGTCGCAGCAACACGGCCAATTTCTCCGGTGAAGAACAGGTGGATGTCAGTGGCGTACTGCTGCAGGGTCGGGAAAATGGACATGGGCGGGTTTAAGCGGCTTCGCGGCGAGGGTGAGCCCTGTCTAGCGCAACCGTTTAGGCGTCGCGCCAAGAGAAGACCCTGCACGCTTGTTGGCATGCAGGGTCTGAATGGAATGCTGGCGACCGGGGCCGTCAGAAATCGAGGCTGAGATTCCGGCGTTTCATGGCTTGCTCCTGACGCAGGAGCAAGCGACGTTCGCCTTCTTGGATGAGGAGCTTGGCTTGCCGCAGACCGCAGAGGTCCAGCGAGACCTCGTTGCCGTCAATGCCTAGGGTGAGTGTGAAGTTTGACGCATCCGGTTCGAAGTTTCCGACGGGCTCGCCGGCGTACAGAACCTTGCCGTCACGCTCCAGCTGTCCGACTACGTCTGGCTTCATGCGATTCGCTTGAAAACCTTCGGGCCCGCAGCGCGGTCCGTGAAGTCGTTCACGACGACCACAGCGATGTCGTCCCGGACGCTGAGCTTCCTGGCCGTGCTGAGCGCCGTTGCCTTGTCGAGCCAGCTTTCGCTGTGGCGCTCTTCACCACTCGCGGACTGACCTACGACCTCCCACCCGCCGCGCGGGTTGCGTGAGGTGAGCATGGTGTTGCCGGTCAGCGTGTTGATGATGCGGCCAGCGCCGTACTCGCGGCCGCTCTTCTCCACCTGGTCCACAAGCGTGTCGCGGGCCTCTTGGTAGCCGGGATGCTCAAGGACGAGGTCGCCTGGACGGTCGATGCCTCTGAGCTCCCCGCGATATAGGTGAAGCGTGTACCCGTCGCGGCGTGCACCAATCACGCTCTCCGGTGTCGGAATCTGCGCGAAAGTACGCTCGCCTGTTTCGGGCAGGCGCTCCAGGCCCACATTGCGTGCCTGGTCCGTGCTCAGCGACACGACCGTGGCTTTTCGCGCGGCGGCGTCGCCGAGCCGGTCGAACGCATCGGCAAGCGCGTCGACCTGATTGGTGACGCCATCGACGTAAACCTCGACTTGAACGATGGCAGGGATTTCAAAAGTTGCTTTGTACATATCGAGAACTGGTTTCTTCTAGTTGACCTAACGAGCTCGTATAGGCACGACTAGTTGACGGCAAACGCATGCCCGGGCGAAGCGATATCAGGTCTCCACGTAAACCGCGTGAGGTCTGGTGAGCACGAAATTGAGGTCGGTCTCAGGGGATAGCCATGCCCTTTAGCCCGGGGTGCGGCCATGAAGCTGCGCGATTTAAGGTCTCAGCAAAGCACGGTAGGCGCTGTTCGCTATAGGCGGGTGAGGCCACCAGCGAGGGTGGCGAAACCAAACCTCGTGCTTTTAAGGAACCACTTTCATGAACAAACAAATGGGCTTCGACCTCGACTACGTCGACCCGGTCACCCACGTAGCAGTGCCATGGGCAAAAGCTGAAAAGCTGCTCCTGGCGCGCATCACGGCGGCGCCGTGGAAAATCATCGACGTTGAAACAACGGGCCTCAACCCGGCGAGCAAGGAGCAGAAGTTCTCCGGCAAGCAGTATCAACGCGGCGTCGACTCGGAGCTTCGGCTGCGGGTGATGTCGGTTCTCTACCCGACGCCTTGCGGCTTTCCAGTCACCTCAAAGTTCCTCGTCGAATCCTTCGACCTGGACCAGCTCACCGAAGCTGAGAAGGTGGACGTGTGCTCTGCATGCTTCACAAACGTCGTCATCGCGCACAACGCGGGCTTCGACGCCTACTGGACCCGCACCTACGCGACAACCGAGCCGTCGCTGCTCCTGGATTCGATGCTCATCGCACGGGTCCTCTACCCCGAGCAGCCCGTTGTCATGGCGCGCATGTGCCAGGATGAGGACGAAGACCCCACGTTGCAGGCCGAAGCCGTGTCCATGTTCATGGGCGGCAAGTCGGGCTGGTCGCTAGCCGACCTGGCGGTCAGCCGGCTGCGCAAGGTGCTTCCGAAGGAGATGCAAGGCCCGAAGAACTGGTGCGAGCCGTTCCTGACCCAGAAGGCGTACGACTACGCAACGGACGACGTGAAGGTGCTCCTGGAGCTCCTGATGTCGTTCTTCGAAATCGACGACCCGGCGGAACTGCTGGAGCGCTATTTCGAGTTGCGCGAGGAGCACGCTCCCCTGCGCATCATCGAGCCCCAGGTCTGGGACATCGTGCGGATGCGCGAGACGGGCATGCCGTGGAACCTGGAGGAATCCGAAGGCTACGTTGCGGCCCAGTGGGAAAAGGTGCGCGAGCACGCTGCGAAGATGGCGGAACTCGAGCCTGCGCTCAAGGACTATCTGCCTGCGCTGAGCGACCCGACCACCGGGGTCAACGCGAAGCTGAAAGAGGCTATCGGGACGGCGTTCACGAGCCGCGGCATTGAGCTGGAGATGACCGAGAAGACCGGCGCCTTCAAGATTGGCGAAAAGGACCTGCGGCGCGTTCGCGCGGCCATCACGCCCGAAGCCAAGGCCCTGTTCGACACCTGGACCGCACTCAACCGTGCCAAGAAGGCCGGCGGCATGGCCAAGGAAGTCTCCTCGTACGCGGGGCGGTCGCACGATGGGCGGCTGCATCCAAACACGGGGCACGGCCCCGTGACAGGGCGCCTGTCTTCGTCGGAGCCGAACTGCCAGCAGTTTCCGCGGGACCAGAAGTTCCGAAATTGCGTTCGTGCTCGGCCTGGCCACAAGATTGTCTCCGCCGACTATTCGGCACTGGACATGCGGGTGGGCGCGGCGCTCGCGATTCGCGCTCAGAGGCAAATCGTCGAGACCTACATGGGCGACCATGTGGTGCAGAACGATGTGTTCCTGTGCATCAGCCGGGTGCTTGAGGGCCGGGTGACCTACGAAGACGCGCGAGCGCTCGAGCTGAAGGCCGTCAAGGACTTCGAGGAGTGGAAGCTGGGTCGCGAAGCGGCCATGGAAGCAGGCAAAGATGCGAGCAAGGCGTTCTGGGACAAGTACCGCAAGCTGCAGCGTACGCAGCTGCTTTCGGGCTTCCAGCGCTGCTTGGCCGAAGTGCGGATGCGCGCGGACGCCGCCGGCACCGCCGATTGGGGCTCCCTGCGCGACGCGTTCGAAATTGAAGGCATGGACATCCACACGTGGACCGCGCTGGACATGACAGGCCGCAACCCCAAGGCTCTCTTCGGAGGCCTGAAGGGCGAAGATGTGGCCAAGGAGCTGAAGAAGTGGAAGGCTGAGCTGGGCGACGTCCGTCAAACCGGCAAGGTCGGCAACCTCTCCCTCCTGTACGCGATGCAAGCACGCGGCCTGATGGACGCTGCTGCCAAGAACTACAATATCCACTGGACGTTGGAAGAGGCCACGGAAGTTCGCGCGCAATGGCTTGCGGCATACGTCGAAATCGACCTCTGGCACAAGTGGACCGAGCTGAACCCGCAGGAAACGGTGATGATTCCGGACAAGGACCGTGGCGGCCGCTTCGGCAAGAAGGCTGTCTACGCCTCCTACACGCTGGGCAACCGGCTCATCTATGCGTTCGGCTTGAACGCGGCACTGAGCTACGAAGACCAGTCGACCGGCGCCGACATTCTGGGCAAGGTGATGGAGGAGTTTCGCAAGTACCCGAAGGTCTTCGACACCATCATCAACCAGGTCCACGACGAAGTGCTTTTCGAGGTGCCCGACGAGGTGCTGGACGAGTACAACGAAATCATCGGACGGGTCATGACCGATGCAGCTGAGCACTTCCTTCGTCCCTACGGGGTGAAGGCCGGCTGCGAACCCGAAGCTGGCGAGGTCTGGCTGAAGGGATAAGCCTAAAAGGCTTCATTTTCAAAGAGCGTCGATTCGTCGACGCTCTTTTTCTTCGCCCGCGACGAGCGGCTCCGGCTAAACCACCTCTCTACAAGGCGGACCCCTCCCCAACAGAATCATGGAAAAACTCATTCGTTATCTCGGCGCCCTGGATTGGCTTCTGGCGGCAGGTACCGTGGCCGTAGGCCTTTTTCTTCAAAACTGGGTACTAGTCGCCTTTGGCGTTGCTGGCTTGCTGATGGCCTATCTCCAGCCAGCAAAGCGCGTAAACGCCTACATCACCAGGCGCATGACCCGCAAGCGAGACCCCGCGGCCGCTTCGACCGCCCAGGTCCAGCAGGACGAAGCCTTCTATGAAGCGGTCCTGGGCGAGGTCACTGACGTCGCAGTCGCAACCCCGGGTCCCAAGCGCACGTTCGCCTCCCCGCCCGTGGCCTACGGCGCGACATACCTCAGCGCGAGCAAGCACAACCAGCTCAAGCGGCCGTACCTGACGCTCCTCAACACGAAACCGCTCAACACGTTCAATTGAGCGGCTACCTATACGCGCTGTCAACTTTCTAACCCCATTTGCCATGTCCGGACCATTCCACAATTCATCCCATCAGGGAGCCTCGCTGTGACACGCTGGCTTCGTCAAAACGCAGAGCTCATCACGGGAATCTGCGTTCTCCTAAGCGTCGTCCTGGGCGGCGCCCTCATCTACCTGCTCCATCTGAAGAGCTGACCAACCTTCTCTGAGGCTCCACAATGCCGCCCTCCGACACCGACCTTCAGGCCCCGTCTTCCGCACCGGCGCTCAGGGAGCCCGGTTCGGAGGGCACATTGCTTCCGGCACACGTGGCTTCTGCGGCCGCCGGGCCATCGCTCGCCCGCTTGGTGCGCAATGCTGCACCGAGCCTATGGGCCAAGGCACGCGCAGACCGACGGCTCGCACGCGAGCAGACTGAGCGGATGCTTGACCTCCTTGTTTGGGTCTTGGAGAAAAACGGCGCACGCGTCACTCGCACCGCCAAACAGGAGTACTTTCACGAGGGACGGGTCATTGAGGGCCGCCTGGACTTGTTCGCCGAGCGGGGCGTCGAGAGACTGGCACTCGAGCTGGCCTTCCGCCCGGGCCGTACTACCTGTCTGAAGCTTCTCGCCGCGCGCCGCGCGGGCGCCGTTTCCCTGCTGCTCGCAGGCTTTGCTCGAACGCCGGAGGAAGCTCGCCAGGCAGTCGACCGGCTCCTGGGCCGGCCCACGGACGGGTGGTTCGCCCTCGCCTGCCTTTGAGCCGTTCGGGCCTTGCAGGCACCGCGGCTTTTTTAAGGCGCGATGCGCTCAGCCTTTAGAGCCCAACCCGACATCCTCAGGTGCGTGACCAGAAGAGTCTCGCCGGGGGCGGCGTCGATGGGCTTCTCAACGAAGTAGAAGCCGCCCGGGTCGCACTGCAGCCGGCTCCACCGGCTATCAGGGGCCTGCGCAACCTTGCACTGCGTCTCCACAAGCGCCAGCGAGCTTCTCGCTTCGACCAAGACCGTATCCACAGCAAGTCCAAAACTGAGAAAGCACAGCATCAACCCTACAACACCGCAGATGTGCTGGAGCTCGGATTTGACAACGTCCTTCCACTGAAGGGGGAGTATGGCGGGCAGTGCAAAGGGCAGGACGCCCACCCCGATGATGAACGCCCAGCGCCAGCCCCAGGCTGGCAACAGCACGTCCACCGCAAGCGAACGGAGCTCGGCGTCCATGGCGCCTCAGCCGGCCGGAGCGCGCTCGCGGGCCGGGCGCTCCCACTGGTAGAAGATGACGCAGCCCTTCGCGTTCTGAACCGGCGTCGACCCAGCCAGTTGCCAGCCCCCGCCCTTGGGCGGCTTGGGCGAAATCCTTGACATGTCCTCAGCCACGCGAGCGTGGTCCGGAAAGTCGGAAGGCACAACCGCGTACGTCACGCGGTATTCGAAATCGGGCTTTGCTAAATCGGTCATTGGGGGGAAGTGAGGGAAATCGACCCGCTCGAGCGGGCCTGCAACTGCGCCTCGAGCTGCGCGATGCGTTCGCGCTGCTGCGCGTACAGCAAGCGAAGCGCGAGTACCTCCAGGTGCAACGACTCGGCCTGCAAGTGGGCGTCCGCAACCGGCACTAGCGGCTGCCCGCTCTTGCTGGAATACGTGATGTGCCAAACATGCTGTGCTGGCCGGTCGGTTGCATACGAACGGGTCATGGCCTATTTAGCGTCCGGTTTTAGCCGCGTGGACGTCAAGCTTGGCCAGCCTGCCTGTTGCGCCTTCCCTGGAGGGCGATGCGGAGTCCGAGCTCTCGTACCTAAACGCGTTCCGCCCGCGGGCCCTTAAACGCCGCAGACGTTCGGGCCGCTCGCTATACGGCCCAGGAACATTTAACTATTTGAACGTTGAGTCAACATGAAAACATATTTTTTCGTACTCGGCGCTCCGGACCACGAAATGCAGGAAATTGCCCGCATCTGTGAAGAGCGCGGGCTCGCCTTCGGTTTTGCAACCGTCGGCGGGAACATCGTCCACTCGCACGAAGCCTATCAAGCAAATGGTGTCACCGCTCTCATTCCCGTGGGCGCACACCAGGTGTTTGTGGAGTGCGCCGTCATGGGGCTGAGGCCCGACGACATCATCGACCATCACCACCCGGGCGACCCCGGATACGGGATGCCGCCGGAGCAGTACTTCGAGGGTTCGTCGCTTGGCCAGTTCTTGCGCTTCATCGGCGTGAACCCCACCCAGCAACAGCTGGTCATCGCTGCGGCGGACCACTGCCTGACTTCGGCCTACCAAGGTCGATGCCCGGGCGTAACCCCTGAGGAGCTGGCCGCCTGGCGCATCGCGAGTCGCTGCCGGGCCAGGGGCCTGACCGAGGTTGAACTGCATCGCCAGATTGACCATGCGTCGAAGCTTCTGGAGGCAGCTCCACGCATCTCGCTGGCCGGCGAGCAGGTCGCGTTCATCGAGGAGCCGCCCACGGAAGTGAGCGAGGCATCCGCACGTCTCGGCATGCCCTACATCTACGTGAGGCGCCAGGATGCGAAGCAGCTCAAGGCCGGCATCAGGAGCGCGCCTGCGCACCTGGTGCAGGCATGGATGGACAACTGTGGATTGGCTCGGCTCTACGGCGACCCCCAACGCGGTTTCGCCGGTGGCTACCTACCCCGCCACTGACTACATCAACATTCGAGGCCCCTGACATTCGTGTCAGGGGCCTTTTCTATTGTGACCTTCCGCATCGGGCAAAAGAAAAACCAGCCGCAAGGGCTGGTTTCGGGAATCACACGTAGCGGATGTACATGCTACTCGACGGCGTTTGGTACTGCTTGAGGTCCACCCCTTCGAGGTGGTTGGCCTGCACCTTCTTCCAGTCGGTCTTGGTGCTGGGGGTGTATGTGACCTCAAAGAGCTCGGTCGCAAAGTCCTTGCCGGCGGTCAGCTTCTTGACAGGCTCGGTATAGCGGTCGTACTCCTTTTCCAGGACCTTCTTGAGGTCGGCCAGCAACAGCGCGCGCTTGGCCATGCCCTCAATGGAATCAGGCACCGCATCTCCGAGGGGAAACGGCAGCACGGCATTGAGGCGCGCGACAAGCTGGTTGGCGTCTGCCAGAAGGGGTGGATACACGGCTGCGAGCATTTCGCAGTCGACGAAGGCCCCGTGGAGCACGCGCTTGGTGCGGTCGATGCCGTAGCGGTCGCACAGCGCGTCCAGGGTGTGAACCTTGGCCGTCGTGTGCCGCCGCGACATCGCCAGCGTGTCAGTCGTGCGCTCGACGATTTTATCCATCTTGCCTCCGCGGACCAAGCGCAGTTCCTCGTCGAGGAAGCGCAGGTCGAAGGGCGCGTTGTGGATGACCACGTGTTGCCCGGCGATGAACTCCTTGAAGTCCTTCACGACCTCCTTGAAGACAGGTTCGCTCTTCAGGTCGGACCAGGTCTTGCCGTGCACCCGGGAGACCTCGAGGGGAATTTCCCGTTCGGGGTTGATGAACCGGTGAAAGGTGTTGCCGGTGGGCAGGCCGGTCTCGGGGTCGAAGTCGAGCGCTGCGATTTCGATGAGCCGGTCTGCGCCGGCGTCCAGGCCCGTGGTCTCGGTGTCGAGAGCGATTGTGCGAATTTGCATTGTGCAGGTGTCCTAGTGGTGGAATACCCTGCGTGTAGCTACAACGGCGCAGCGCCGCCGGGCCGGGCGGCCCGCGGATATAGGCCTACGGCTTGTCGACGCCCCGGCACGAGAGCGTCATGCCCTTGTCGTCCATCTCAGCGCGGCACCCCGGCGCCCACGGATGCGTGCCCGCCATGAAGCTCTCCAGCTCCGCGGCGTACGCGCGAAATTCAGTGTCCTTAGCGCCCTCGCACTGCTGGGTGCGTTTCAGGCTCGCGGTCTGGCTGACCTGGGTCAGCAGCGCCGCAGCGAGCGCCCTCGCGTGCGCGGGTTCGCCGATGTCAGCGCGACTCCCGAGCACTGCGATGGCGAATGGAAGGTCGCTTTCCGCCATCATTAGGAGCACCGCCTCCGGTGCCTGGATGCAGTTCAAGGCTTCTTCTCGCAAGTTCGCAAAGTCCTCCAGCTTGAGGCCAAGGGACGCCACTGCTTTACGTTGCTCTAACGTCGCGCCGTCACCCAGCAAGGCGCTGAACGCGCCCGCTCGGAACTCCGGGTCGGGGACCAGGAGTTCAGGGAGCTTCTCCGCAACGCTCTGGCGGGCTTCCTTGTCCGTGGCCACCGCCCACCCGCCCTTGCAACCAACGCTCGCCCAGCGGTCCGGCGTCACCTTGCCCTCGCTCACGAGCAGGGAGCCATACCGCGAAACTTCAGCTGGCGTCGCCTTGTCGGCAATGCACTGAGCGACGATGTCAAGGTCCGGTTTCCCGGTGCACCCCATCAAGGCGCTGAGAAGCACGCCAAACACGGGCAGTAGGAGGAAGCGGGCGAAACGACGATTCATGGCGTGTTGTGGGTTCGAAGACGCAACCTGTAGCTGGCGCGTTTAGCCAAAAGAAAGTCGCCCAATGGGGCGACTTGGAAGGAAGGTCAGAACGAATCCGCGTGCAACTCGACCAGCTGGTCGAGGGCAAGCGCTCGGCCTTGAGCGTCGTGGAGGACCCAGCCTGCGCCGGTCTGCACTGCGCGAACCCAAACTTGGCGGTCGTCCTCGAGTACGGCGACAACCTGGTCGAGGGGGCTCATGTGCAGGTCCTCTAGCGCACATTCCTGCTCGCCGAGGCCGGTGCGCACCACCACGGGGTAGTCGTGGCCTGGGTACAGCGAGAGCTCCGCGTCGTTGTAGCGCAGCACAAGGGCCAACTCGTCGGTGTCTTTCAGCACGACGAAGCGTCCCGGCGTCAGTTGACGGCTGCGGGCCGCTTCGATGGCGCCTTGCAGCTGGATGAAGTTGGTACGCATTCCTGCCGCAAGCTGGCTCATGCGGTCGAGAAAAGGGGTCTGAGGTTGAAGATTGATAGCGGGCCTCTCTGGATGTCAGCAAAAAACACTCACGCGCGCCGCTTGGGTGCTCGTGCCGTGTATAGCCATGCAGCCAGGAATGGGACCTCGACCAGCACCAGCAGGAAGCCGAAGAAGAGCGGTCCGATGCTCAGTTGTGCCTGTACGGATTCCGCCGGCAGACCGCCTGCCCAGTGCGACCGGATGGAACTCGAAAGCCACAGGGACGTGAAGGCAAAGCTGATGGCAGGAGCAAC
Organism: Variovorax sp. SRS16; assembly: GCF_901827165.1. Taxonomy (NCBI): domain Bacteria; kingdom Pseudomonadati; phylum Pseudomonadota; class Betaproteobacteria; order Burkholderiales; family Comamonadaceae; genus Variovorax; species Variovorax sp. SRS16. The sequence continues at coordinate 692,261 of NZ_LR594667.1, read as the reverse complement.
GGTGTACCAGGCGCGCTTGAGGGACGCCGCCTTGAAGAGGCGCAGGATGGCCTGCGCGTACAGCAGGCACGGCAGGAGAAACGAAAGGACCGAGGCGAGTGTAGCTTGAGTCATGGCGAATAGGCGGAGCCTCGGATGCGTGCGGCGCACGCGACGGCCGAGGCCTCACCTATAGCCCATGGATTTAGATTTCCGGCTGCGTGTTCTAGACGGGAGCAGGAAGCCACTTTTCATCCATGACAACCACCACGACCCCTCGTCCCTTCAGCCGCAGCCAGGCGCTCGCCGTCCTTGAGATGCAAGGCGCTCAGTCGGCCCACCTCGTCGACGCGGTTTTGCTCGGGCTGGCCGAACTCAACGAGCAGTCGGCAAGGGATGGCAGCGCCCAGGCACAGCTGCGCGTGCTCTTCAGCCAGGTCGACCCCACTCGGGTTCAGTTTGCGCTGTTCGCCGGCGAGCAACGGGTGCAGCTCTGCGCGTACGAGTACGACCCTGAGATGATGGGTGGCCCGGAGCTCGCCTGCACCGACGTCGACGGCCAGCTCTCTGGGCCCTGTGCCCTCACGAGGCGCCTGCATCCCTTGATGGACATGGCCCTCGCGCGGATGGAGAGCCAGGTCTGGGCGCGAGTTACGGGCGGATGAGCCCCGGCAGCGGGCCGAGCGCGCTGCGGTAGAAGCTGCGAACGGAGCGGGAGATGAAAGGCAGGACGAACATCACCGCGCTGACCGCGAGGCAGGCGCGCTCCATGGTCATGCCATCGGTGACGAGCATAGCTTGGGCGGAGATTTGCAAGGCGAAGAGCTTCGCCAGAGAGATTGCTTGGGACTTGGACATGGGTTTGATTTTCAAGGCGGTTTCCTCGCCAACTTAGCTACAGGGGAACGGGAGCGGAATGAATCACTTTAAGCCGCTTTCATCAATCTAAAGCGCAGCCATTGTAGCACACCTAAAATGCATCCCGTAAGCATTGTTTTAGGTCGAGGGCTAAACTCGTCTTTCTACAAGTCGCATCACAGCTCCGCGGGCATGAGCCGCAATGCGAAGGTTCTTCCCCCTCTACAGTGTCTACCGACAGGCAAGCAGCCAGACAAGGTTCCGTCCTTCTCTGGGCTCTTTCCTCGTCGTCCTCGACCCGCCGGTCCTGGATGCTCTCGCGCGTCAGCTCGAGGCGCTGCACTGCGTAGGGCTTCCAACAGCTCAAGTCGAGGACCTCCTGCAACTCGTTGCGGCGCTTGCCGAGGATGACGGGCTCCCCATTGAGGACGCCGCGGCGCTCCTGCCGCCCTTCGCCGCTGCCGTCGATGTCGCTCGGTTCTCAGGGCCTGATGACGTCGCGCTCAACGTCGCAACCCTGACCCTCAAACGCTTGGGCCTCTCTACACAACTTCAAGCCTCGGGCGCGCTGAGCGCGCACCTGCACTGACCCCTTTCCCACCCCCTCCTCCCACAACTCACTCTCACTTCGAACTGAACCTTCCATGTCCATCAACAAAGTCATCATCGTCGGCAACCTTGGCAACGACCCGGAAATGAACATCCTGCCTTCCGGCGAGGCCGTCGCGAACTTCAGTGTCGCCACGAGCGAACGCTGGACCGACAAGGAGTCGGGCGAGCGCAAGGAACAGACGGAGTGGCACCGTGTGACCGTGTACGGCAAGCTGGCCGACGTGGTGGCCCAATACGTCACCAAGGGGCGCCAGGTCTACATCGAGGGCAAGCTGCGCACGCGCAAGTACACCGACAAGGATGGCGTGGAGAAGTACACGACCGAAATCGTCGGCCGCGAGCTCCAGCTGCTGGGCAAGCGCGACGAGGCCGCATCCGGCGCCTGATAGCCTCCCTCCCCCCCCAAGCTCAAAGGACCGGACCACCGGTCCTTTGTCATTGGGGAGAACGCGTTTTCTCTTGGATTTTGTGATGTGAAACCCGCGTGCTAGATTCAGCCGATGGCTGCGCGTACCTCGTCACCCTCCAAGGAATTCTGGAACACCTTTCGGCATCTGGTCCTCGTGGCCGCGGATGGCCGCGTGTGGTTGACACGAGCAGGCCAGTACGCCCTGGCCGCGCCGCTCGAAACGGCGCTCGGGGCGCCCTACGTCGCTCTGCCTTGGCAAGACTTTGCGGCGTTTGCCATCAAAGCCCTTCCGTACGCCGACCTCCGTGCCCCCGACCTCACACACCTGCGGCAGCAGCCTCCTGGCAGCCCCGAGCGCCTGTTGATGGCTGAGCTTCTTGGTCAGCCGCATTTGGCGCACGCCCCCTGCGGCGCAGCACCTGTGGTCAACTTCCTGAAGTGGCGCGCGCGCCGCGCAGCCTAGCGCACGTATACCGTACGGCGAGGTATCGCCGCCATAGCGATAAGAGGGCTCCCTACACCTTTGAGGCAACACACCTCAAAGGAAACCAGGGAATGCACCCTCACCCACTTCGAAACCCCGTTCTCGTCGTCGCTGAAGCCGATTACACCCCGCACATGGTGCGCGTCGCATCGGAGGCGATTACCGCCCTCGAACGACCCTCTGACCTCGGCGCCATGGGCTCGTCCCTCGGTGCCAGCCCGCTGGCTGCGCATCCGCACATGTTCGTTCCGTATTTCATCGTCATGAACACGATGAACTTCCAGTTCTGGGACGTCGATGCGGAGGGCCAGTTCATCCGCTATGCCCACAATGGCAAGGTCGGCGCCCTTGCAATGCAGGAAGGATTCCACGCCGCCTGGCTCGAGGCCCTCGGCGGCCTAGGCGGTCACGGCTCCATCCACGAGCAGTGCACCGAAGTGGCCAGCCAACTGCGTTCCCGCATCGCGCACGAAGGCATTGGCTTCATCTTCGGAGACATCCCGGCCGCTCAAGCCCGCGCCCGCATCCTTCACGAGGTGCTGGAGCCCTCGAAGCTCACCACCGCGGCTGAATTCATTGCACGGCGCGTGCTCTGGAACGGCGAACTTGCCTGGGCGGACGCGCAGGTTCTCGCGTACATGTTCCCGCTTGCGTACGGCGACCGCTACCTGAAGAAGGCCCAGCTCACCCTCATGTTTGCCGCCAGCGAGTGGAACGCACGCATGGGGGGCCAGGAGGTGCGACTCGACGTGACCGCCGCGGCCGACTACCAGCTGCCGAAAGTCCTGCGCGCGCTGGAACTGCTCGACTACTCGCCGGCGTGGGCGGCGGCCATCGACCGACAGGAACTCATCGAGGCAGGCAGCCAGGAGGAACTGGCTATCCGTGCGGCAACCATCCTGGCTGTCAATGAACTTGCCGAACACTTCAGGTGCTCTGTGGAGGCGGTGGACTTCTGGCTATGGGCCAACCGAAACCAGGCACGCGACGCGAAATTCCACCTGACTCGGACCACCAACTACTAGGCCCCACCTCCTCGCTTCTCGCCCGGCTGTCACCACAGCCGGGCTTTTTTATGCCGGCGCCCCTGCCTAAACGGGACGGCGCCAGACCACCTGCTGGCGGTTCCTAGACGACGGACAAGGAAATATCACAACCGGAAGCTCGTCTTCCCACAACTCAAGGACACCATGAGCACTGTTATCGAGAGTCGCAAGCTGACCCTTCATCCGCTGGCCATCCACACCTTCATCAAGGCGCAAGCCGGCTCGATGGGCAAGGCATTGTCCGAGTCCGTGATGAACTCGGTCGACGCCGGCGCCACACGGGTCGACATCAACGTCTCGAGCACCGAGTACACCATCGTCGATGACGGCTCGGGCTTTCTGTCGCGCGAAGAAATTTATGCCTGGTTTGAAACCCTGGGCTTTCCGCATGACGAAGGTAACCACCGCATATACGGAAAATTCGGCCTCGGGAGAGCTCAGCAATGGGCCTACGCAAGCAACGTCTGGCACTCCAACGAGTTCCTCATGCACGTCGATGTCCAGACCAAAGGTCTCGACTACGTGCTGCAGGAGACTGAAGCTCGCCAAGGTACCTCCATCTTCGGGAAGTTCTACAAGGCCTTGAGCGACGCGGAGCTGCTGCAGCTGGAAGCCGAGCTCGAGCGCCTCGTGCGCTACGTGCCTGGCGCTGTCTATCTGAACGCGAAGCTCATCACGAAGGACCCTGCCACCGAGGCCTGGGACCTGGAGACCAACGAGGCTTACTACCGATTTGACCCGAAGGGCTACAGCCTGGATGTCTACAACGGCGGCGTGCTGGTGAACCACTTCGGCCGCTACCGGTTCTCCTGTGCCGGCGAGGTCGTGACCAAGCCGGACTTCACGCTCAGCCTGAACGTTGCTCGCAACGACATCATGTCGAGCTGCCCTGTTTGGCCCCGCATCGCCAAGCACTTCCCCGCAACCGTGGCGAAGGAGAAGGACAAGCCTAAGGTCCGAAAGGACACCGAGGAAGAGCTGAAGGAAGTCGCCAATGCCGTGAAGGCCGGCACCAAACCGCTCTTCTCCGCGCTGGAAAACCACCCTCAGCTGGTGACGTCCGTACTCGGCCGCGGCATCAAGTACTTCGACCTCGTGTCGGACTGGCGCGCACCGGTCGTTCTGTTCGCCCCGAAGGGGGACGAGCTGGGCAAGCGGATTGTCAAGCTGCGCAAGGGTACGGCCGTCTCCCTGGACACCCTCAAGCTTTGGGGCTTTACGGAGCCGAGCCAGCTGAAGGCAGTCTTCGCCGAAAGCTTGAAAGTGCAGGACCCTTCGCGCCTTGCGCGATTCGAGAATAACGTGTGGACCGCCGACGGACGGGCAACCTTCCCTTCGCTGGTGAGCAACCGCATTGTCCTGGCCCATTCGGAGCTGGAGCCTGCCGAGAAGGCAGCGCAAACAGCCTTCAAGACGTCGACCATCTACCTCGCCAAGGACCTTGCCTCGCTCGTCGAATCCCGCGGACTGGCGCTGTCGAAGGGGGCCCTGCACCTCGAGTTCGGCGATGCGCCCGACCACCTCGCGTGGCTCGGAGACGATGGCAGCCTCGTGCTGCGTCGAAAGGAAGCCACCAAGGCGGCCGAAGGCGGCCTGGCCAAGGTCATCAGCTATCTGATGCAGGCCTTGCGCGATGCACTCGCAGAGCCGCTCGGAGAGCGCGTGGACGAGATTTTGCTTGCGCTGGTGACGCAGACGTCGGCGGTCGGCGAATTTGCTGAAACCGCCGCGGCCAGGTACGTCTACGAGTGCAAGAAGAAAGACCTGCCGCTTCCGCAGCGCAAGCTCGCGGACCTGGCGAAGCTCGGCATCGAGTAATGTCATTCCAACCCGACCTCTTTGAGGTCGGGTTTTTCTTGCTAGATTCAGCTTTCTCGGGCCGCCTCCTGCCGTTGCTATACCGCGCATAGACCATTTTTTGGAGTATCCATGTCCCGCAACATGCAGCAATCGGTTCCCCTGTCGAAGCGCCTCATCACTTTCGGGTGCGCGTTGGCCTTTGGTTCACTCATCGTCGACGCTCCCTGGCCGATTTACGCGATTTTTGGCTACAACATCTCGTTGAACCTCATCTTGTGCTTCGCCTTCTCTTTCGTCGCGTTCCTCGGATTCGTCCTTGGGCTCGTCGAAACCACTGCCGCTCACGCCGGTCGTCGTCGCGTAGCATCCGCTGCCGCCGTCGAGCCTGAAGCAGAAGCCGTAACATCCAGTCCCGTGGGTGAAGCGGTCATGCCGAAAGCCTAATTACATGGACCAGTCCATCGCTTAAGCTTTCTTCATGATTCAAAAGGCGCCCCCCGGCGCCTTTTTCTTTTGATGAGAGAAAATGGACGCACTCCAGCAAAGGCCCGCGCGTGTCACCTACAGCCCTGAATTACTCCACCACCGCCATCGAGGAACTCGAAGCGCGCGTGCCAGGCTTGCGAGGTAACGGCTTCACCACCACCGCAGCGGTCCATGAGCAACTTGGCCAACTCCTGCGCGAAGCCGTGAAATTCAACCTGCCCGAACATGGCGAGCTCGTTGCGCTGGAAAACTCCACGGACAGCTTCTCGGAATTCATCCGGCTTCCGTTCGACGCCGTCGCGCTCGAGGCGCCCTTCCCCCAGGATAAGGAGGTATACGCCGGCGGAGGTGCGTTCCAGGAAACTGCATCCTCCAGGAGAATCGCTGCTTGCTGGTCCAGCAGCCTGGCCAAACGGTATCCGGCCTTGTGCCCCACAGGCATGAGCCGACCCGGCTTTTTTGTTGCGTCCGTGTACTACCACGACGATGCGAAGCGCTGGCTCGTAGCACCCCTGGCTTCGTTCATCCCACTGAACCCGGGCATCTGGCGAGGTGCAGAGGAGCCACTGCCAGGCTCGGACCAGTTGGAGCGCGAGTTTCTCTTGAGCCAGGGGCGCCTCAAACCAACGACGGCAACGTACGAGTGCCAGACCGTCAACCTGTGCCCGGAGATGGTCGCCCTCATGGCCCAAGAGACTGGTTCAATGGAGCAGGCCATCGCGCGTCTATCCATCGATGTGCGTGACGAGGCGAGCACGGCGCTGGGGTTCTGCCTGACGGTCAACGCCAGCAACGTGGGCCGTGTGCGGATGCCCGCGCCTGACAAGCTGAACAAGAAGCGCATCAAAAACGGCCGACCACCCTTCTACGAGAGCTGGGTCTTGGACCTCATGAAAGCGCCTGCTGGGCCCGCCCGGGCCGGCGGCTACGAAATTGATGGCCAGCGCAATCCGCCCCGGCAACATCTGCGACGCGGCCATATCCGTCGCCTGGCGCCAGACCGGATTACCTTCGTTCGTCCGACGACCATCGGCGCCGGCGCACGCGGCGTTGTGGACAAGGTGTATCGCCTGTAGCTGCGCGTGGCCAGTGCCAAGACAAAGCCGCCATCCGAAGATGGCGGCTCGAATGACGTCAGGCGGGAGTTGACCCGGCGACGGTGTAATGCGTACCTTGCGCGAAGACCTGCTCGTCGTTTGCAATGGCCAGCCAGGTGATTGGGGCCATCGGGTGACCTGCGAGATTGCCCGCAGGCAGTGCTTCATCGAGGATTTCGAGCTCGTTCTCGTCGAATAATGCGCCACGAAGCTCGTACTCGAAATACCGCGTGAGCGCCGAAGCGTGATACACGCTGCGAAGCTCCTCGTTGGTCAGCTTGACCCAGCCATGCACATGCACGCAGTCCAGGATGTACCGAGCCACGGTCTCCAGGGCCTCGACCGGCTCTACGACATGCTCAAGGCCGTAGGCTTTGAGCGTCACCGGCTTTCTTTCCTTGATGTCGCCTTCGCCCGGAGACATCTCGTCGATGAGCTCTGTGCTGGTTCCGTCGACTTGCACGTTCAGGTAGAGAAACGCTGCGGCCACGTCTTCTGGCACCTTGGTATCCTGTCTCAGGACACCCTTCGCAACGTCGAGCATGGCTCGGACCGCCGCTCCGTGCTTTCCGATTTCGTCGTCCCCGCACCAGCCGGTGTCGGCAATCTTTCCGGTGACCCGGTCGATGACAGACGCGATGGTGACGCTGCAGAAGTCCGCATTGCGGTCAACTTGACAGCAGACCGCGGCCTCTAGCGCGTCAGCACCCCCGAAGTCGTCCGAGTAGCGCTGATTGTTGTCTTCATAGAGGGCGTGCACGGTGTATCGCGGCTGCCCAGGCTTCCAGGCATTCGGGTCCTCCTCGGCGCGCGTGGCGGCCGGCCGATTCAGCGAGGCGAGCAGCGTACGATAGTTCTTCGCGCCGAGGGCGGTCGAAAGCGCCTCGAGAGCGATGGTGTTCTTGACCTTCACGCCCTTGGACGCAAAGAATTCGGTCATGCGGCGTGCCGACTCCTTGAAGAGGTCGACATTCGATTGTTCTTGAACTTCCATGAGATTTCTCCGTTTGGCAGTTGGCCTGTTGCTTTCAAGATGTTCGCGTTGTCCCGACATGCCAACCGCTAGGTTGAGTTGTCATGGGTGTTGAGATAGGTGTCCTTTGAGCCGAAGCTCGGGAGACGCTTCGTTTGCCGTGCCTCTTGCGAGGTGCGAACGGGAGGTGAAGCAACCCCAGCACAAGGCTGTTGCTCTGTGTCTAGCGACCTATACCGGAACCCGCACCCCAAGAAAAATCCCGGACCGCGTGAGCGTCCGGGATTGGAAAAGATGTTTTCAGTCGACGTCGAGTTCAACCATTTCGCCGAATGGCGGTAGCTTTCCTCGGTTGCTTCCTTCTGGGACTGCCCAGAGAACCGGGTAGTCGGGTGCCTCGCAGGGAAAGGTTCCCAGCAAATCGGTCAGGTAGACCATGCAGCAGCACTCGATGTCCTCGTCCTCGACGTAGCTGAACGCGGGCTCGAAGTGCGTACCGCCGCCACCATAGGTGGTCTGGTCCAGCTCCTCTGCGACGTCGTCCACCATGTCCTGTACCTTGCGGATATGCGTGTCGATGTCCAGAACCACAACCCGTTCTGGCTTGAGCCGCTCGACGATGTCGAGAATCTCCCCGTTGAACAGGCGCCGGTAGTCGTTCTTCACCGAGCCACTGGTGTCCCGCGCGACGACCAACGTCTTCATGCTCGCCCCGCGCAGGCCTGGGAGAATGAACCCCAGGTGCAGGTAGCGGCGATTGACGACGGCCATCGTGTAGTCCGGGGCGTGCATCGACGTTTCGACGAAGTTTTGCAGCACCGACTTCCAGTCGACCCTGCTTTTCAGCGCCTCACCGACTAGTGACATCACGTTGCCAGGCAGGTCACCCTGCATGTGCGTCGCCGCTTCCACCGCAAGCTGCCATTCGGTCTCCAGGCTTTTGGTGCCTTGGCCGTTCTCGGCCTCCTTGGGGGCCTGGCGTACTTCACCCAGCATCTGCGGCGTTACGGGAGCGGCCTGCGGTTGCCCGCCCTCGCCGTCCTGCTCGCCGGTCTCCGGCTCGCCCGACCCGCTTCCGTTGTCCGGTGACCGGGGCTCGGGGCCTTCCTGACCCTCGGGTGAGGGGGTGGGGTCGCTGCCTCCGTCCCCGCCATCCGCGTCCCCGCCGCCACCTTCCGGTGTGGGGGGCGCGGGCGGCGGCGCCGGCGGCCGAGCTTCGAGAAGCTTCGAGTAGATGAACTCCGCGGAGAATCCGAGGTGCTCCTTGCCTGTTGCCATGCCTTGCGGCAGTCGGAAACCCGATTTCAGGACCATCGGATGGATGGCCTCGTCGCACGCCTCGTTCCAGAGAACTGTCTCTCGACTGTCTTGCCTCCAGGGATGGCCCGCTACGATGTGCAGGACGGTAGCCGAAATCAAGCCCTTGAGCTCAACGTCGACCAGGGTATCGATATACCGGGGGTTGAATCCCAGCGTCACCGAATCCGTCCACATGCCCGCACACGTCGGGTCCTCGGCGAGTTTCAGGCGCAGCGCCAGAAACCCGAAGAACGGCTGGTCGGCCAGCATGTCGGAGCGGGCCTTCATGACCCGCTTGACGTGTGCCGACTTAGGCTGCACGCTTGAGCTCCATCACCGTCGCGTTGACCGCAGGTGCGGCCATTGGCGCCGGCGGGGCACGCTTCTGGCCCATGAACGCCTGCATGACACTGAACACCGTCTTGGCTTCGTCCGCGACGCGCTTGCGCGCGCTGGGGTCGTTTTTCACCATCGCGGCGCTGACGTTGGTCAACGAGCCCTTCAGGCGGTTTGCCAGCATGTCCAGCTTTTCGTCGTTCGTCACGTTGAGCCGAGGCAGAAGGTCCGCGAGGTCGCGCACCGCTGCAATCGTCTCTTCGCGCACGTAGGCGTCCCCGTCCATCAGCTTCGCCGACAGGCGCTCGAGGCGCTCGTGCAGGTCTTCCCACATCCGGCGGTTGGCCCGTTTGAACGTGTCACGCATGTCGGCTTCCAGCTTGGCGCAAAGGTCTTGCGCCTCCTTGTCGGCCAGGCCCAGATGCAGCATCCCTTCAGACGCCGGCATCGTCATCACCTTCATGTCGAAGTCGTACTTGTACTTGAGCGACTGCTTGTCAGGGTAGTCGCTCTCGCTGTACAGCTGGCCGAGCACCTTGCGCGCTTCTTCGCGGATACCGTCGTACTGGTCGATGAGACCGAGCACGGCGACTTCAAACTGATGCTTGAAGCCGCGCATCGCCTTCATGTAGGACTCGTAGTTTGCCGTCGGCAAGATGCGCGGGCCGTCATGCATCCACGCCAGGGTGTTTTCGTAGTGGAACGTCCGCGCCGCCCGTTGGGCCGCGTAGAGCGTGTCCAGCACCTGGCACTTCGGCAGAAGGCTCTTCCAGAATCGTCCGAGGCGGCGGTCCGTCACCTGGTGGGCGTCGGTGACCTGCTCCGAAATCTTCTTGTCTTGGCGGTTGGCTTGCCACACGCTGATGTTCAGCGAAACGAGCACTGCATTCTTGATTTCCATGTTTGATTCCTTGTTCGTTTACAGCAATGCGCCCACCTCACCAGCCAGCAGCCGTGAGTAGGCTGCGGTTTGGGTGATTCCGGGGGTCAGAACGATGCTCTTGCGGACCATGAAGGCCGCGGCTTCGCCGTAGGCTTGTTGGACCATGCGTCCTGCATAGGTGCTCAGCGCACCGAAGTTGGTCTTCGTCGCTGCCGATGCGAGCCCTGATGCCAGGACCCACAAAGTGGAGACCTCATCAGGGATGCGCGCGGTGTCCGGATACAGCAGGATGTCGTCCAGGCTCGGCAGGTCCTTCGCCACTTCCAGGAAGTTGACGAATTCGGTTGCCGCTTCCTTGCCCACAGAGCCGCTTAGCTCTTCCAGTACGCCGGCCTTGTCCTCCTTGAGGTCATCGGCAGCGCCAGCCTTGAGCAGCTTTGCCAGGTTGTGCCAGGTACGTGGCGACGGGCTGTTCACCAGCTCGGTCGTCGGGTTGGGCTTGTGAAAGAGGTCGCCCCCGCGAAACTGCAGGAAAGCGACGAGCTCCGGAGGAAGTCCCTTCGCGAGCGCCCAGTCAATCCACATATCCAGGTCAGGCTCGACCTCCAAGATGGTCACGAAGCGGCTCTTGACGGGCTCCAGCAGTCCAGAGACGCCGGCGCGGTCCTGCTTGCGATTCGTGGCGGCAACGAAGGTGACACAGTTCGGGAGAACGTGCTCGTCGATGCGCCGCGCCAGCAGCAGCTGCATGAAGGCGGCTTGCACCGCCGGGGCAGCCTGGCCAAGGTCGTCCAGGAACCAGAGCGTCGGCTTCGTGGCGCTGAGCGCCTGAGCCATCACACCGTACGGCAGAAACCGCGCTGCGTCGCCCTTCTTGTTCGGGTAGGGCAAGCCCTTCGCGTCCGTCGGGTCGGAGACCACCGGGTGCGAAACGAGCAGTTCCCGCTCAGTTTGTCTTGCGACTTCGTGCACGACGTCCGTCTTGCCGACGCCAGGGGCGCCAACAAGCAGAACCGCCAGACCCGCACTGATGTTGCGCACCAGGCTTTGACGAACTCTGTTGATTTTCATTGGTTTGTCCTCTTGAGTGAAAGTTGTCCTGCTTGGTCTAGCGAACAGCCCGCACGCGGCTATCGGTGCATCCACGACGCCCGAAGGCTAAAACGTTTTAGGGGGCTTTAGAGCCAAGCTCTTTCTGCTATAATGCTGACACCACTCACAAGAATCTAAAATGCAAAACGACCTGTTCGCCGCCCCTGCTCCGACTGCTCTCAGCTACGTCGCCTACTGCGACGGTGCCTGCAAGGCCAACGGCAAGGTCGGCGCCGCAGCCAACGGAGGTTGGGGGTTCTCGCTCCGCGACCAGAATGGCACCGTGGTTGTGGAAGGACACGGCGGTGCCCTTGGAACGACCAACAACAAGATGGAGCTGTCGGCTGCAATCGAGACGCTTCGCCGCGTCCCGGAAGGCGCCCGCATCGAGGTCTTCACCGACTCGAAGTACGTAATTCAGGGCCTAACCGAGTGGATGCCCGGGTGGAAGCGCAAGGGCTGGCGTACCGCCGGCGGCGACGCCGTCAAGAATGTCGACCTCTGGCAGCAGCTGGATGCCCTCTTCGCGAAGCGGAAGGTGAAGATGACCTGGGTTAAGGGCCACAATGGCGACCCAGGCAATGAACGCGCGGATGCGCTGGCCAATCTCGGCGCGGCGAACGCCCTCGCGTCCGCCTGACCTGGCTCCGGCCCGCCGGCAAGCCGACGGCTAGCTGCCGCAGGCCCCTCATGCCATAACGCCCAGCTAAAGCTCGGCGTTTCCCGCTCAATCACGCCCGAATCCTGCCGGCGAGCATTCAGGCTCGAAAGCCCATCGACGTCTTCTTCTTCACGTGCGAATGTCCGACGTCGTCGGCAAGGACCGTCTCACGCTTGGCCAGGCGCGCGGACCCCATGGCGTCGAGCAGGGCCTTCTTCATTTCCCGCGGGGACACTTCCGCCATGTGTTCGAGCACGGCATCGGTGAGGTCCGGGTCGAAACCCCAGCCGTTAGCGGCCAGAAGCCCCGAATAGATGCTTTGAGCGATGCTGGCGGCCTGGGCGCGCGTCGGGGACGGCACCTCGTACACCATCATTCGCTGGAGGATGTAGTCGGGGATGGCCGAGAGATTGTTCGCGGTTCCGACCCAGAAGATGCCTGACGTGTCGATTTCGACGTCGAGGAACTCATCGGTGAAGTGTTTGGCCGTGTCCGGCTCCAACAACTGCAGCAGCGCGCCGAAGGGGTCATAGCGGTGGTCGCCACCTGCCTTGTCCACCTCATCGAGGGTGAACGCCGGGTTGGCGATGGTCTCCTCAATCAGCGCCTGGGCCACCTTGCCGTGGCGTGCACCGCTCCAGCCCGACGAGCTCCCGGACAGCACCCAGCCACTGGTCATGGTGCCCATCGAGACGAAGCGATGCGGGATGTTCAGCGCCTTCGCCAGTTCTGCGGCGAAGTGCGTCTTTCCGACCCCAGGCTCGCCTGCCAGCAGGATTGGCACGAAGTTGAGCGGGGATGAGCCATAGAGCGCGAGCTCCAGGTATTTGCGCAAGTCGTCGACCACGCCCTGGAAGTTGGGGCACGCCTGGGCGAGCGGCGCAAGCGCGTCGGAGGAAGACGGCTTGGAGATGAAGCGCTGGGCACCGACGTCAAGCATTCGACCGTAGGTTTTCATCAGGAGCGCGTTGTTCGTTCCTTCTGAGCGGGCCATGGCTTTGACCACAGCTTCGGGGCTGTAAATCTCGCGGGTTCCGCCGAGGGACAGCGACATCGTGAACTGACTCATGGAATCTCCCGAAGTGAGCCTTGACGCCAGCGGCTGGCTGGATTGACGTCGTGTAGCGCTGACTTTTATGCCGTTGCGCAAACATTTAAGTCGCTTGCCTAAACAGCCGGTCACCTCAACGGGAACCATTTCATGGAAGCGTACTTCGACAGCTGCATTCGCCTTTGGGTACAGCTCGCCTTTCTGCCTTACCGCATCATCGGCGGCGGTGCGAAGTCATTGGGTGTCGAGGACGCGGGTCACTAAGCGGCCGACCCCTCAGCAATGCAAGCGCAGGTAATCGACCTCACGTACATCCAGGCCTGCCAGCAATGGAAGGTTGTGGACGAGGCCGAGCGGGAGGCAGCTTTCTTTGCGGACTCGGTGAACCGGTGCCAAGCCGAGATGGTCTGGTCGAATGCATTTTCGAGGGGCCTGGCTTCCGAAGCCCTGTCAAAGGCGCAGCTCCTGCACGACAACGCAGTGGCCAAGCAGGCTGCCGCTCGGCGCAGGGCGTTACTGCTCTCCGGCCAGGCGGCCTATCGCAACTGGGGCGTGCGCCTGGGCAGGGAATATCGTTTCTGCGCCGCTTCCGAAGAGCGTGCGCGGTTCGTTGTGGACTTTCTTCGCCCCGCGGAAGCGCTGCCTGCACCGGGCCGGTGCACTTTCATTTGCGCGGGAGACGGTCCAGCCGGCCGGGGAATGGTGTTCCTTGGGTTGGACGAAATGACGCCGCATGAGGTCGATTCCAACGTCATCAGCCTGGGGAATGTCATGCGAGGCGGCAGCTGAGCAGAAAAAAGGGCCCCCGTATTCCCGTACGTGAGCCCTCTGAATGGTCGATTCCATGGTCGGCCTGGTGAGACATAGCGCAACCTGCAACAAACCCACGGTGGCCGCCTCGTGTACCGCGGTGAAGCGAACTCCACCGGTCTCTAGGCTAAGGCAGCCCTGTGTCAACGCGTTCGGCCTGGTGAGCGTAGAGCTTACCATTGGCAACGACTTCGAGTCCCGTCGACGACGTCACCTCAAGTGGACCCAGTCAAGCAGTTTCCTGCCTGGCTCAAACCGACTGTCTGGTTTTTGCTGGCGCTCGCACGAATGCGAAGGGGATTTCAGCCCGCCGGCCCAGCACGCGCCATTGCTCTTTCGATTTCCGCGGAGCCCCGAGTTTCGTCAGGACAAATCTACGAAAGCAACGACTGGCCAAGCCAGCGGACCAACTTCCCCGCTTCAACGGCCCCGCGACACGACCCAGGCGCACTTGGTGCCACTCTGGATTCCCGGCCATCGCGACGAGCGCGCCCGGTGGGTCGGTAGTTGCTTGTTCCCCGGGAAGCAGCGCGTCCGGACACGCCGCTTGCCGATGAAAGGCCGCTGAGTGCTTCAGAAAGCGTCAGCAAACACCTATAGCAACCTCGTCTTCATCGGTTACACCTACGGGTCGAAAAGCGCAGTGGATGGGGTAAATCCTCCTGCGCCAAGGCTTTAGCGTCGCCCGCTAACGTCGATTCGGCCCGTCTTCGGTGCCTTCAAAGCGGCGCGTGTCCGGTACCGCCTTCTGATGCCGGCACCTACGCCCGCGAGGAGCAAGGCTGCAGCGAGGAAGAGCACGAAGGCCTCCGGCCGAATGGCCCAGAATGCCGCTAGACCAGCGAGGCCGACCAGGGGCCACTTCGCCTTTGTCACCAGCCGGCTGCTGAGCGTACTGGCGTATTCGTCAAGCCAGACAAGAAACTCCTTGGACGCCCCTCCCCCGCGTGCGCCGGCGCGCAACTGACGATAGTTTGCCTGGAGATAGCCATGAACCGGTGGGCATGCCTTTTCGCCGCTGAACATGTGGTCGTGCACGAAAACGAGGATGAATTCGAGCTCCTCTTCGGGAATAGGCTCGTCCGGAGGAAGCGCCGCGAGGTAGCGGCCCCAGAGCGTGGCGTACTCAAAGGTCTCTCCCAGGCGCAAAGAGGCCTCGGCGGCCCTACCGAAGCCGCGACTGACTCCGCGCTCCGCGGACAGCTGAAAGAGCTCGCGGCCCCGAGCAACCAATCGCTCGGCGACCCCTGCAGGACCCTTCTTTCTCTCGGACAGCGCAACGGCTGTTTCGCCGGCCAGATATGGCGCCAGATGGTGACCGAGAGACGCCGCGTGTTCCAAGAGCGTTAAAGCCTCCTCCAGCTCGGCGACGCTAGGCCGGGGTAAGGTCAGGTGTTGCTGGGCGCGGGCGGTGAAGGCTTCGGCGAAGACATCGGCCGTTTCGGGTACCGCAAGCCTTTCCGCGACCTTGTCAATCAGTTCTTTAGCCTGCTCGGGCGTAAGGTTAAAGAATTCGCGGTTCTTCGCCGTCCTGGCACCCTGCTCATCCAGGACCGAATGCACGACCTTTTCGGCGAGCGCGCAGTCCTCGAACGAGCGCGCGTAGAAGAGCTCAAACTGCTGCGGAACCCCGGTGGCACTGGACAGCTCCGCGCCTCGACGCTCAGGCCGTCGCCTGGTCATGCCCACTTTCACCTGCCCCGGCATCGAGGGGTTGGTGAGTACGTAGACGTAGCCAAAATCGTGGTCCATTCAATCCGCTTCAAAGTGCTTTGGGCGTATAGAGGGCCTGTTTCATACCGATAAAAAGACAGGCAATCGAAAGTGTTCATGGGCTATACTCGCCGTCTTAACGTGCTTTATTCGTTTCAGGAGCGTCTCCCTATGTATCAAAGCCCCGGAAGACACCAGGCACGGTCGAACCGACAGCCCCAATTTGGTGAGTTTCAGAAGCGCAACAATGCGCCACGGCATCAACCGCCCGCGATAGACCCCACCCAGCTCGCCTCGGCCATCCAGGTCAGAAACTTTAAAGCTCTCCTGGACGCCGCGACCTCCGTCGAAAACCTCGCCCTAGCCCTGGACATGCCACTGCAGCGCGTGAATGAGCTGCTTCGAGGCGAAAACTTTCCCCACGACGTTGCGTACCACATCGAGGTAACGCTAGAGCTGCCCAGCGGGTTCCTTGACCGCGTAAACGCCCGCTTGACACCTGAAGTTGTAAATCGTTTAAAATCTCCGCTAAACTTCAACGCGACTGAAAACGAAGCGGAATCAACCGAAACGCAAACAGCAGTGGCAGTTCAGGCACCGGTCCAGTTGACGCTCGCAGCGGTGCCGGAAGCAGCGCCAGCCAGCACAGAAGCCGCACCTCAACGACAGGACGAAGACATGGCCAAAAAACAAAGCTCTCAGCCCGCGAAGAAGACAGCGGCGGCCAAGACCGTGGCTCCGCCCGCGGCGGCCGCCAAGAAGACGCGGGCGCCCGCTGCGACCGCTCCAACGACACACACGCCCGGCGAGGACATCCTCGACACCCGCCGCATCAACTTGGCCGTGCTGACCGAAGCCCCTGGTGCCAAGAGCAAGCTCTGTGAAATCATGGGCATGAGCCCGGCCAACATCTCCCATCGGATTCACAGGAACAAGAAGCTCGACGATGCGGAGGTCAAGCGGTTTACGACTGCTCTCCACCTTCCCAAGGACTGGTTCGATGGTCCGCGGACGGCGAAGGACATTCCTCCTGCAGTCGTAAAAATGCTGGACCCGGGCCCGAAGCAGCCTCGTGGTACCAAGAAGGCCCTTCGCGAGGCTGCCCAGGGCCTCATTCCTGGCAAGCCTGCTGCTCGCAAGGGCCCCACCACCCGTGTCCTGGCGCCGGCTGATGTCAAGATGCCTCGGCTCTCGACGGGTGTTGTCGCTCCGACGCGCGCGCCCGCTCCCGTGTCAGTCCCTGCGCTGGCCTCCGTGGGTGCATCGGCGCCCGTGTCCACACCGTCGGCGGCCGATTTTGCTCCCGCCACGGTCCGCGCACCGGCTTCGGCAGAGCAGCGGCGTTTCGCTGCAGCGCCGGCTGCTTCTGCGATTCCGGAAGACGTGGGAACCATCGGGCCCATCGCGACCGCGCTGGTCCAAACGCTGGCGCTGAAGGCGCGCGAGGGTCGCTTGGATGAGGCTACCGCTCTCAAAATGCTGACGCAGGCTGCCGCACTGTAGGCGCTAGCCCCCCTCCGACCGTCAGGCGGCCCGGTCCCAACCGGGCCGTTTCGCTTTTTGGGCGGGTACCCGCACTGTGCGGCTTTCCCGCCAACCCTCCAGGTTCTAATCGGGCCATCGAGGCTGTCCACCTTCTAATCGGTAAGGCTTGGAAGGCTAGACGTGTACGACGGGCTTCGGCGTCGCCTATACGGAAGTAGACCTCTAAACAACAAAGGACCCCCATGAGTTTGCTTCAACGCATCAAAGACGACTCTCTCCAAGCCCGCAAGGCCAAGGAGGCGGCAAAGGCGGCAACACTGACCACCCTCTACTCCGAGGCAGCCATGATTGGCAAGAATGCCGGCAATCGCGAGACGACCGACGAGGAGGTCGCAGCGACCGTCAAGAAGTTCATCAAGAACGCGAAGGAAGCCATCGTGGTACTTGAGAATGCAACCGATGACGCACGTATTGCCGCGCGCGACGCGTTGCGCCAGGAAGTCAGCGTCTACAACGCCTACCTTCCGCAGCAGCTCGACCACGGGCAGCTCACCTCGGCCATCCTTGGCATTGTCCAGGGCCTGGCCGAGCGCTCACCCAAACAGATGGGCGCTGTGATGAAGGCCCTGAAGGAACAGCATGGCACCAACTACGACGGCAGTGCCGCGAGCGCCATCGCCAAGGAGGCTCTGGCATCCGCCAGCTAGGCCTATCCGGGAGCAATTTAAGAGCCCTCTCCGAGGGCTCTTTTTCTTGGCCTCTCCAGGGCACTCCGCTACACCCGGTATCAACCCTTGGAGCCCCTTCGTGAATCTAAATCTTTTTCCCTTCGTGGCCGCCTTTGCGCTACTTGCTGGCTGCAATGGCAACGTGCCCTCGAGCCCTCACCAGCTGAAGGAGCAGCTCATCCGGCTCGGACAGTCCACCGAGACAACGATGCACTCTGCGAAGCAGTCTGCCGAGACCGCAAAGTCCAGCGCAGAGGGCGCGGCGGTCACTGCGACGAGTACCGCGGATGGCGTCAAGGAGTCCCTCACCTCGTTCGGTGAGAACGTCACTTCAGCGAGCGACACTGCAGCGTCCACGCTGACCAAGGTCGGTGAGGCGGCGCAAGCCGGCGTCCAGCACGTCTCAAATAGGCTCACCTCGCTCGGCGAGTTGGTCCTTGAGGCGACTTCTGACAAGCCTGCGTCAACAGCGGCACCTGCGCAGAACTAGTGCCTCGACAAAAAGAAGGGCCGCCGAGGTAACTCGGCGGCCTTTTCAGAATCAGGCTTCGTCAGCCTCGTCGCTGCTCACGCCTTCAGGCTTGAACACGAGCTGCTTCAACGAGCAGGCGTCGGTGCCGACGTCGTCACGAGCGCCTTGGTACCGCGGCTGGAACAGGCTACCGCCCTTGAACGCATACAGATACTCGACCTCAGCCAGCGCGCGCACGGCCGGGATGAGGTGGTTGGGCGGAATCGTCACGTTGCCCACATCGACTTCGGCCCCGGCTTCGTCCAGCAGCACCATGCTCACGCTGCGCTTGGTCGTGCTTTGCGCTCCGACAATCACGGTGGCTCGATGGGTGAACACTCGCTTGAGCTGGTTGCCGCCGGAGTTGGGGCGACCAGGCACATACTGGGCGTCTCGATGCTTGAAGACAAGGCCTTCGCCGGACGCGGACTTCACAGCCGCATAGAGCGCTCTCTTGGCTTCGCTGGTGTAGGCCGTGCCGGTGATGGCCACTTGCTTGGCGCCGGCGGCCTTCAGGAGGTCCTGCACAGCCTGCAGCATACTCACCCGGTACCCGCACTCCTGCACCTTCATGTCCATGCCTTCCCACTCGAGGATGTCGAACACGAAGTACGTCTCACCGATGAGCTCGCCATCCAGGACGTAGGGTGCATGCCCTTCGAGCGCAGCAAGCGCCTTGGCCACACACTCTGGGAGGCCCGTTGCCAGGCCCTTTCGGTTGATGCCCAGCAGTTCGGTGCCGGTGTGCTGAGTGAGACGACGGTGTCCGTCGTATTTCGGCTGCATCAGCCAGTCGGGGTCGTCCAGCAAGCGCTGAGCCTGCTCTTCATCAATGACGTTGAGCAGCTGCGGCACGACGCCGGTGAAGCGCTCCTCCATCGACGTGTTGACAAAGGCGCTGCCGGCTTCACCCGGCGAGTAACCCTTGCCCACCTTCTCGCTGACGAGCTTGTCGTAGGTCTTCTTCGCCGCCTCGTAGCCGACGGGAGCCTTCGTTTTCGCGCCCGAGGTCAGCGTACCGCCACGCGGCCCGTATTGAAACAGAACCACCCACCCTGGCTCCTTCTGCTCCAACTGGGCGTGGTATTCTTTGTTGGACTTGGCGTCCTTGTAAAAGAGCGAGATTTTTTCTGCTTGCATCGATGTCCTTGTGTTGAAAACAGCATCCGCTGTACAAGGTCTAGCTAGCCTTCGGCCCTCCGCTAAAACTGGCGCCGGCGCGTCCGCAAAGGAAAGCCGCACCAGGAAACTGGTGCGGCTATGAAATTGAGCGTCAGTGCTCGTTTAGACAACTACGCCTGGTTGTCCGCGGCTGCGAATCCAACTGTCCATGCGTCTCTATCCCGAACCTCGACATCGCTGGTCGCTGCCCCCTGCAAGAGTTCCACCAAATCCATGGCGTGTGTCAGGGTTTCGACCGTGTCGTAATAGCCACCGTCAACATAAACGTTGTAGGGCCCAAACGCGTCCTTGGACAGTTTCCTCGTATCGAACGAGAACTCGCCAACGGGCGGCCGCTGCGGTCCGTTCCAGAACCGCTGCTGAGCAGCGCGGCAGGCGGCTATGGCCCCTGTGCGCTCTTGGCCGCCACGCGGGCAACACCCGATGTGGCTTGAACCCCGTCAGGCGCGCGGCAGAAAACCTCAAAAAGCTCAATCGGACCATCCTCGGACCTGGCCACCTCCGCCGCCTTGGGGGCAACGGAAGCGGAAGCTCCAAACTTCTGCTCGATGTAGAACTCGTAGAGGGTCCCTTTCTTGTTCACAAACCCGCCCTCCTTCGCGCTCCAGCGGAGTTCGCGGAGCTCGGCGACGGTCAGCGGGTGGTCCACGTCGCGCCCGTCCTCTTCGAAGTGCAAGTCGAGAACGACATGGCTTGCGTCGTCCTCCTCGTCGAAGTCGGCGGCCGGTTCCTCCAGCAGCTGCGCGACATCGCCGTCGAGGTAACGCACTGGGAACGAACGACCGTCAACGACAACGTGCGCGACCGCGTCGAAGGGGTAAAGGTCCATGATGGTGGGCGGGCGAGTCGCCTCGCGCGCCGGCCCGGACGCCTTCGCAGGCTTCTTGGCCGCGCCGACCTCGAGAGGTCCGCCCTGAACCAGGGCTCCAAGAATGGCGCCCATCACCGCCTGCGGGTCCTGCTGCCACTCATCGCTGACCCAGTAGGCAATCTCGCGGCCCAGTGGGTCGCAGATGCGCACGTAGTCCAACGGTTCGTCCCCTTGGGCGTAGCGCAGCTCAAAGCCGTTGTGGGCCATGACCGCATACTCCGGTCCATAGGTGACGTCCTGGTTGTCCTCGATGTGGTCGAGCTCGACTGGCATCAGCTTGGCGTCAATCGCCTCCTGGGAGACGCTGTCGTTCAAAGCGGCCCAATTCTGGAAGCCGGTCATGGTGGCAAGGGCGTCGAGCGCCTGGCCATGCTTGAGCTCGAAGCCCAGGCTCGTAGCGAACTTCTCGAGGGAGCGAGCCGCCTTCTTGGCGGACTGTGCGTTGTAGATGTGAAGCATGAGTTTTCCTTTGTGGATGAGCGCGAAGCGCCATCACGTTCATTTCGTGTCGATTGCCTGCATTACCGATAGGCGCCTCGCGTGACATGCACGAAGGCACTCAGGGTGTGTTTTCCTTGAATGCGCTGCTCAATTCACCGTCCCCGTGAGGGGGCAGGCGGAGGGCGACAGCGCGCGCCTGGCACGTATAGGGAAGGGCCAGAATTGAAAAAGCCCCGCTAGCGGGGCTTCAGGAGTTCACAATGGCTCAACGCTTTAGGGTGACCGCGCCGGACACCGTGACGGACACCGTCGCCTTGCCAGGCTCCATGGGCAGCGGCTCAGTCGCTCGCGATGCCATTTCGGCCGACATTGCCATCGATTTCATCATCGGCCCCGGCGGGCGGGGGTTGTAGCCGCTCTGGCCGATGGAAATTTCCTTGATTTCGGTCTGAGGGAACCCCAGGGCGAGGGCAGTCACCTTGGCCTTACCCTGGAATTCTTCGACAGCCGTCCCGATGAGTCCCTTCTCGGCCTGGGTACGCGCCGTGGTCGAGAGATAGAAGCCGGAGCCGGTCAGACGCGCTTGAGTGCCCAGTTCCGCGGCCGCTTGGGCAACGGCACTGGTGTTCTTGGATTCGATGCGAATCTCGCCGCGCGAGCGCCAACTGGCGATTTTTCCGTCGCGCCCGTAGACCGGGCCGGTGTAGAAGCTCTCCGTGCGCACATCGAGACCGGACGTCTCCTTGGCTTGTGCCACGACCTTCGCGAACGCTGCTGCAGCCTGGCGCTGGGCGTCCTTGGCCTCGCGCGCCTCACGCTCGACGGTCAGGCTGGCCCATGCAGTGTCTTCCACGACCTCCAGATTCGCCGCTGCATCGAGGCGCAGCGTCGGAGGTTGGGACTCCAGCCCTTCCTGAGCAGCGTGTGCGCCGGCGACCAAAACGGTGGCGGCGAGGATTGAAATGAGGGAGCGATGAAGGCGCATGGAAATCCTTTGGAAAAGTTGTTTTGCCAATGGTGTAGCCATGCGCGCGGACGGCAAAAGGAAGAGGTCCCCGCAAGAGCGAGGACCTCTAGGAATCGAAAAGAAGAAAATGTGTCCGTCGAAGGGTGCGCTACGCCGGCACGGTCTCGAAATCCGATTCTCGCACGTCCACCCCGAAGAGCCTGAAGGCATAGTCGATGTCCCCGGCGACCGAAGCTGCGATGACGTCATCACCGCGAACGAGGGCTGCACCGAGGCGATGGTTGCCGTCGGTCAGGGGCCAATTGACGACGCAGCCTAGGCTGGGGACGCCGACATCGACCGCTACCGCCTCTGACCAGCCGTAGTGGACCAGAAAGGCGATGCGCTCGATGTGCTCCGTCAAGGTCCACTCGACAGTGGCCATCCCGAAGGCTTCGGAGCGTAGGCGACCCTCTGCCAATGCCCGGCGCACGTCTGGTGCCGAGAAGCGGCCGGTCGTCCAGGGGTTCGAGAAGGGGTTGCAAAGCTTCGCCAGCTTCCTAACTGGAAGATTCACTGCCATGGTGTTCCTAGAAATGGTCTTCTCGGTTTAGCGAGCGTCGGCTTGGCCGGCTATAGGACGTTCGGCAACCAAGGACAACCAACATGCCAAGTCGTACATTCTCGACGAAAGACCTTTCCGCATGACGAAAGCTGCCTTGCTCGCAAGCTCCGCATTCTTCCGGACACGCGGCATTTCGCCGACACATGCCAACGGGTGCATTGAGGCCGAGGCGCTCCGCCCTGAGGCTATTCGGTCCCGCATCGGTGGTTTTCGACATGGCAACCCTCGACGCCACGTCGGAATGCTCCAGCCTACCGGCGCTCCTGGGTGCTTGGAACGAGGCCGGCCAAGGCAACTTCCAGTACTGGCCCGCCAACTGCACCGCCACGTCGAAATTCAATGCCGAACCTTCGAGGCGCTTTTTTCGGGGGCGCGACGTCTCTGGTGTAAGCCGATGACCGAGCTTATGGCGCCAGGGGGTCGACCGAGCAAAGGATAAGCGGCGTTCGCTCGCCGACGAAGGCGCCTTCGACGTTGAACGAGACCCACTCGTCCGCCTCTTCCTCGGTCATGCCCTCCTCAGCAAAGGCCTGCACCAGCTTGTTCCGGTCGTATACGACGACCGGCCCGAGGTTGATGCGCTCGGCGACACCAACGATTGCCTTGTCGAGACTTGGAGGGTCCAGGAACAGCATCTCGTCGTCGTAAGCAGCTGCAAGTCGGTCTCGCAGGAGCTCTGGCGCGTCATGCTCACCACCGTGGTGGTCGGGGCGGGGCTCAATGGAGTTGGGCATAGGTCCGGCGTGTAGCGCCGCGACTTATCTGCTGAACGCCGCTTAGCTGTTTGTCGGCTCCGGCTCAAGGGTGCCCGCCCTGGCGCGCGCCAGGACTTCGGCTGCATGCCCAGGCTGGGTGAAGCAGCGGTTCAGCTCGACCACCGGAATTCGGCCGGTGAGCACCACCAGGCGCTCGGCCTCCGCGGAATTCTTGTCGGCTCGAAGCTTGGCGCGGCGGTCCATGCCCCACGGCTCCACGAGCTCCGGGCTGCCGTGCTGAAGCACCGCACCGCTTACCTCATCGAGAGCCAATGAGACGGCCAGCATGGGCTGGCCAAGCAACTTCTCCCCCTGGTACAACTCGTACAGGTCGTTCCGAAGCCGATAGGAGAACTCGCCGCTCATCGCCGCCGAAGGCTCACTGGCCCGAAGATTCGCCGTCGGCCTTTGCAGGCGTATCCGCGGCCGCCAAAGCCTTCACGAGCTCCTTTTGGCTGAGCCCCAGCGCTGCAAGGTTGGTCTCCAGCGATTCGACCGCAGCCAGCACGTGCCGCTGGGCCTCGTCGACGACAGCCATCAAGGCCTCGACGTCGGCGAGCGACCTGGTGGTCACCTCCGCGGCCGCCTGGGCGTCAGCCCCGTTCGCACGGATGATGTGGTTGAACAGCCAGAGCGAAGCGTTTCGGACGTCGCGGCAGTACGCCAGCGTTTCCTCGTACTCCTGGCCGGCGTTCTTCGATGACGCCCCGCGGCGCTTGACCACGACGACGTTCATGGAGTGCCAGTCGGCTCTGAGTCCGTACCGGGCGACTTCGTTGGGGATAAGGTCGAGAGACATGATTTTTCAGACCGCCAGCGGCGGAAGTTTGGGTTGACCCTCGATTTCGGCCACGAAGTTGATAGCCGCACAGGCGGCACCCCTCCAGGCACTCGAAGGCTTTTTGTCATCGCATTGACCCGGGCGGTATTCCCGCCACACGTCGCGCTGCAGTGCTCGAGGAACCATTCGCCAGTGCTTCGCGCACATCAGCAGCTCGGGGCGCACAGCGGTCAGGCAGGCCTGCGCATGGCACCGGTGTGTCACGGCGGGGCGGGTTCGTTGAACATGCAAGGTATAGGGGCGAGTTTTTAGACCGGGCTTGAGCGGTCGCGCGCTCGCGCTCGCACGAAGGACTCTTGCTCTTGTTTAAGAGTTATTGATGAAGTCTCAGGCGAGAGAAAGAGTCTTTTAGCGGATGACGTTTATTTTTCTGTAAACGGTCTCTCGCGACCTCTGCCACCCGCCGACCCCTTCGAACCTTCGACCCAGGCCGCCCTGGCTCCCCCTGTCGTCGCCTTGGCCGCCAAGTGACCAGCTAAGGAGGCTGCGCTTGTGCGCTGAGGCGGAAGAAAAGGAGTTTTTGTGGAGGTAGCGAAGGACGCGATGAGCGCGCCTCCAAAAAAAAGGAAGGGACCGCAGATGCGGCCCCTTGGAGAGAATCACGCGACGGAAAACGCCGCGGGGAGATGGTCAAGCCAGGTAGGCCTGCCCGGGTCGACTGCGCCGGCCCCGTGGTGGAACGTGCTTGAGCCTTCGCAGTGCCAACCGTAGGCCTGCTTGAGGTTGAGCTCGTCCACCCCGACGAGGCCAAAGGAGAGGGTCGGATGGAGCGCGCCGAGCTGGTCGAGAATCCGAACGTCCAGGGTGTGCCACGTGAAGTGGTACTGCCCTCGGCGGTTCGTGACACGCTCGAACTGCGCGCATGTCAGCCGGTCGTCAAACTGCCCCCAGTTCTTCTGCGCCCACTGGGCACGTGTGAGGGCGTTGTACTGACGCACGTTCTTGCGAACAAGGGCAACGCCGGCTAGCGCCTCGGTGTCCAGTGTGCGGTTCAGGAGCACGCGTGCTTCCTGGTGCTTGGCGGGGTCCTTCAGCAACGCCACCAGCTTGGGCTCTTCGTTGAGCGCCTCCAGCGCCTCAGCCGCCATGCGGTATTGGTTCTGGATGAAGTGATAGTACGGGATAGCGAAGGGGTCGACGGCCTCCAGGCCAGCAGGCACCGGTACCGCCCTACTCGGCTGGAACAGCTTGTCGCCGTCCGTCGGATGCCGCACGCTGGTCACGAAGACCTCGAGTTCCTCTGGCTGCCCCTGCACTGTCAGCAGGTAGCGCACCGAAAGGCCGGTGTTCGAATCTTGGTTCATGGTGTGTTCCTGGCAAATTTCCTGCCTCGTGTAGCTAGTCGGCAAGGCCGAGGCCCAAAAAGAAACGCGCCCGGGTTAGGGGCGCGGAATCAATTTAAGCGAATGCCAGGGACGGATTGCGTTGCGGGAACAACGCGGCCGACAAGTCATTGCGCTCAGCGATGAAAGCAGCGTAGTCGTCCATTTCAGCTTGGGAAAGCTTACGGGACTTCGAGTCTGCTTCCAGGTGCCGGAGGTTCATTTCCAGCGTGCGGAGACGTTGATGCTTGGCGGCCTTTTCGGCAGCCACGCGACGTTCAGCCTTGACCTGCTCGATGAGCATCGTTACCAGGACAGAAGTCGAGGCGATGACAACAGCGAGGATGGCGATAGCGAAAACGGTTTGCATGATTTGCCTTTAAAGAGAAGATGTGACCTTCCCCCTATAGTCACCGCGGCCAAGGGGCCTCCGCGCCGCCCGAGGCGGGCTCACTACGCCGGTTTTGCCGCGCGAGTTTGTGCGAGCCGGCGGTCGCGCAGGACCGCTACGGACGCCAAGGCGAGCGCCCAGCCGAGAAATATGGCGGTCGTCCAGCCTGGTGCCTGCGCTCGCGATTCGAGCAAGTGCAGCAAGGGGGCCGCAGACAAGGCGCAAACGACAATCGCATAGCGCTTCAGCCCACGCCCAATGGGAAGCGTGAGCGCGTCCATGGCGAACCACGCTGCGAGCAGCATGACGACCAGGCAATAGGCGGCGGGAACGAGGACAGGCATCCCTCGGATAGCAATCAAGCTCTTGTGCCCATGGGCGTGACACGGGTACGGACCGGTTGGACCTCCGGCTCTCGGCGGGACATCCGAGGGGCCCGCCCGCCCCTTCGCAAGGCGCTGGTTCTCGCTCGGCACTGTGGGGCGGGCGGGCCTTTAACCAGCGAACTGACGAAAACGGCGCGTATAAAACATCACGCTAGACGTTACCGGTAACGACAGAAAACCGATGACGTACAAGCAATCACCACCCCCCGAGCCACTCGAGCCCGCGGAACGAACGAAGGCCTTTCGAAGCCGCTTGGCGGAGAGCAGCTTCCGCCGAGTCGAGGGCTATATCGCCAGCGACGAAAAGGAGCGCGTGGACCGCGTCCGCCAAGAGCTGCAGGTGACCTCCGACGTTGCGGTCGCAGGCCTTGTTCGGCTGGGGCTGAGCGCCTACGAAAGCGCAATGCGCCAGGGACCTGGCGCGAGCCTTCAGACAACTTCTTCCGACTGGCTCGCCGCATCTGGCGGTGTGCAGGGCGCATGCGCCCATTCGGCCCAGGCCAACTTCCCGACCACCCCCAGCGCGGCCTCTCCTGAGCTCGTGCACACCCCCGCCAACCCCATCGCTCAATTCTTCAAATCGCGCAAGGAGACTCACCGTGCTCAATAACCCCCGCCTCGGCCCCCTGGTACTGCCCTACCTTGGCCTCACCGTCCAGTCCCATGTCCGGCCCACCCTCCCGGCCTTCGAGTTACCTGCCGCCATCCAGCGCCTGCTCGCGCGTTCGATTGAAGACTGTCGCGCCGAGCGTTCCCGGCCCGCCGTTGGCGAACAAACCACACATGCGGCGCTGCTCCTCGACGAGTCCTGGTCGATGAACCGCCACCGCGCAGCTGCCTTGGCTGGCTACAACCACCAGGTCGGCGTCATCAAGGAAGGCGCCAAGGAGGCCGGAAAGACACTGGTCACGCTGAACGTGTTCAGCAGCACGCCGCGGGAAGTCCTGAGCGCGGCGCCGACGGAGCAACTGAGTCCGCTGCCCGAGGAAGAGTACACGCCCACCGGCGGCACCGCCCTCTACGACGCCATCGGGGACACCATCGCCTCGCTCCTGGCCCGCCCGGACGCTGATTCGCCGTCGACTGCGTTCCTCGTGGCACCGTTCACCGATGGCGAGGACACCTCGTCGTACCGCTACCCTCCGCAGCTGCTGCGCGAACTCGTCGCCAAGCTCGAGGCCACAGGCCGCTGGACGTTCACCCTGGTGGGCCCCACCGGCCAGGTGGACGAGTTTGCCGCTGCCCTGAACCTCCAGGCGGGCAACATCAAGGCCTACGATGCGACCAAAACCGAATCGGTGACCTCCGCATTCACGGAGATGGCAGGGGCCAGTACACGCTACATGGCGATGCGCTCTGCCGGGGTTATGGCCTCCGCCTCGCTCTACGCCGGCCGATAGGGCTTGCTAGCTTTGTCAGCGAACGCCCCGCCCAGCGCGGGGCGTCTTGCCATGGGCCGTCCAGCGGGCACGCCCGGTCCCCACGGCACATTCCCCCAGGAGAGCCCCAGGCTCTCTTTTTTTCTGGGCTCGCGCGGCCGGCCTGCCCTAATTCCACGCAGCCGCGCCGTTCTTCTTGACCTCAAGGTGTAGCCTGGGTAAAGTTATACTTCAACGCCTTAAAGTCGCAGTACAACCTGACCCGAGGCTGTCAGCAAGGAGTGACCATGAACCCCGCCGCACATGTCGCCCAGCTCCTTGAGCAATCGCCCGACTTGGCAGGTGCCGTGGCAAAAGCTGCTGAATGCTCAGTGCCACTGCTTCAGCGAGCCATGGACGACTACGGGTTGCTGTCCCCCTTGCAATGGGCACAAATCGCGGAGTGCGCCGAGGTACCGGCGACGTGGCTGGGTTCGGGCGAGCCTTGGCATCCGGACATGATTCGAGCGCTTCAGCGCAACTCCAGGGCGAAAGCCAGCAGCGTGGAACTCCAGCGTTTGCGGCGCGGCAACCTTAGGCGACTGGCGGACGCCTGCACGCATACGACCCATTTGGCGACGTTGCTGAACACGGCACCGTCGATGCTCTCTGACCTGATGAACTCGGAGACGCGGGCTGCTAGCCAGCGGCGCGCCTTCGGACCGCGACGGGCGCGAGCGATGGAGGACGCTCTTGGCCTGCCGGACGGCTGGTTGGACCGGGACGAGCCGGTACCCCCGGCTTTAGGGATGCGAGCCCGGCAGTTGAGCTCTGCCCCTCGTACACGAGCCATTGCCGCACGTGGGCCTTCGGTGGGGGGCGCTGCCGGGCTGGGCGACTGGCCGCTGCCGACGGCAGTGGCGCCAATTCACCAAACGGTGCTGGCTAAGTATCTAGACTTGGCCAAGGCTGGGGTCGTCGACGAAGCGTTCGCTTACAGCCTGCTTGGCACCTTGCTCGACAAGGAGCGCCCGCCAGGCGCTGCCGTGGCGGCAATACCGGGCTAGTCGGCCGGAACCTCCCGAGGCGATGCCGCCTTCTTTCGCGTGCCGGAAGAGATTGGCCCCCCTACAGAGATTTTGGTCGACAAAACTCTCGGGCCCTTGCTTCTTTTGGGTTCGTTGCGCCAGTCGAGGTACGCATCTAGTGATGCGTCTTCCGGAAGGGAAAGAACTCCTTCTTGCTTCGCCATCCACGCGTAGAACGTCCCGGACACGGCGGGTGTCTTGAACCCCTTTTTCGCGAACTGTTCTCGCACCAGGTTCGGAGTGTCCGGGCTGTTGAGGAAGGCCTGGAGCAGCTGGTCCTGGACAAATCGCGGCTGGCCCAAGTAGTACTTTCGAACTCGCTGCGCAATATGCTTGGCGAAATCGGCCTCATCCTGCTTCCGCGTGTCCACCGCGGGAGCCGGGAGAGCGGGGGCGTCGGCCTGACCTTCCTGCTGGGGACTGCGACCGTAGTAATCATTCTTGACCTGATGGACGAAGGCTGCAGCCTTGTCCCGGATACCCCCTTCCGCCAGGCGCTTGTCGAACGCGGCTATGTGGAGCCTGAGAACGGGCTCGTCGTATTTCGTCAGCAGTTGGTCGATGCCCCGTTCCGTGATTCCGTATTCACGCAGCTTGGCCTCGAGGCGAGGGTCCCCGGTCTGGCTGGTGTCCATGTCTAAAGCGGCCTGGACCTTCAGGTGCAGCCGGAATTGAAGGTGGGTCACCTTATTACGCGAACCTGTGGTCTCCAGCAGCTCGACGCTAAACGGACAGGCCTCGGTGCTCTCCAGCTCTCGCATTGCCGGTAAGAGAATGTCGCGCTTGAAGTAGCGATAGTTCCCTTGCTGGAGAAAGGTCTCGGCCGCATCAGGGCTCACGAGCAGCTTGACCCAATCGACAACCGGCATCCGCGCCGTCAGTTGAACGCGAATGTACCGGTGCGTGTTTTCATAGAGCGCGAGCGAATGGCCCGAATTGAACCGGTTTGCTAGGTGGATATCGATGGCCGCCCAGCGCCCTGGGCTCATGAGCATCTCGAATACATCCGGCGGAAACTCCCATTGCACCTCTCCCGAGCCGTCCGAACTCCTCGAATACTGGGATATCAGGCGGCTGGCCACCTTGTACATGTCGCCCCGCTCGCCCATCGCGTCGAAGCGGAATTCCTGGCCGTACAGGTTCTCCACGGCGTCGTAAATTCTCTCAGTTGCTCTGGTCGTGGCCCGCAACACCTTACCCAGCTCCCCCACGGTGGCGGCGAACCTGAGGACTCGTCGCTCGTCTAGAACCTTGGCCTGCAGCTCGGAAGGGATAGATTGCCAGCCCTTGGTCGTCACCAACAACAAAGCGTTGAACACCCGGCGGCAAAAATGGCTGTATTGGCCGGACACCGGGTACATGTGAACGACCTCAACGGCCTTGCGAAGTCGCTCCGGCAGATTGCTGTCGGCGAGCAAGGATAGCTGGCGGCTGTCATCGGTCAGTATCTCGCCGGTGACCCCTATGACTTTGGCCAATGGGATTTTCGCGTAGGTCGTTTGATGTGAGAAGGCTAACAGTCACCTCCTCACAGGTCAACGGCGAGCAACGAGGTAATGAGGCCGCTGTTCTTTCGATGGGCATCGGGGTCCTCGGACGAGGTTGTCTCCTTGCAAACAGACATCCCCTCATTTATCGGCGAGTTGCCACGCGGTCGAGTAGGTCCCTCAAAAAGCTCACAGGTCGCGCACGGATTCTCAGTCCCTCGAAACACTCACAGGTCGGCCTGTCCAGGGAAGGTCCCTCAAAAAGCTCACAACTGCCCGGGCCTGGCCGACACGTGCACATGACTCTCCCTCAAAAAGCTCACATGTCGGCGGTTCGGGTATCCCTCAAAAAGCTCACATGTCGTCCTTTGCGAAGCTGGCCGGTTATCCACAGCCCAGTCCCTCAAAACGCTCACATGTGGGGCTTTATGCGCCCTCCTTATGCTCACAACGGTCCCTCCAAAAGCTCCGGGTGTCCCTCAATTCGCTCACATTTGCCCCTCAAAAGACTCACATGTCCAACGGAAATTCCTTCCATATCAACAGCTTAGATGGCGTAAAGCAAGTAAACATTGAATTAAAGAAATCAAACGCATCGGTCACGAAAAGCAACGCTACTGCATTGCCTCACATCGCATAAACGACATAATACGGCATAACTTATGCGAGTTATGTTTATGTTATGCCGGTCGGACAGGCATAATTCGAAGTTATGTCGGCTGAAGACCCCGTTTACCTTGAAGCCCTTCGAGCCTTAGCGGCCGCCGGTGCGTCGGACCAATTGCTCAGCCAAGCCGTACGCGAGTTGCTTGCAGCGGGGGAGCGCACGGGCTTCTCGGCAGTTCCGCCAACGAGCGACCGTGCACAAACGGTCCCCACGCCGGCGAGCCCGCGCGACATAACGACGCCATTCGGCCTCCCCCGTAGCACCGCGGAACGGCCGGGTGGCCTGGTATCCCCCAATCTGTCCACAGGGGCGCAGCCGAAACGCAAGCCCGTCATCGTTGTTTTCAAGGAAGCCAACGGCCACCGAACGTCAGTCAGCCTGGCAGCCGACAAGTGGGCCGCCCTCCTGGAGTTGCAGCCCGACGCCGGGACGGTCACGAAACTTGTGAGGGCGGTCGGCCCGGCGGCTCCGGCGGAGGTGAATCGCAGCAGCTGGGTGTATGAGCAGGTGGTGAACCGGCTACGGCTGCCAGCGAACGGGTAGGCGGCGCGGAGCCCCACGGAGACGCCCAGGGCGGCCCCTCGTCGAGCGGGCTAAAGGCGGGAAGCTAGACGCGGTTGTTCACTTCCTCTGCACCATGCTCAAGCCCCTACTCGCGCTCACTGCTGCCCTGTACCTGGGAAGCGGAGCCGCGTCCGCACCTCCTCCCGCCGCCCCCGCCGATGGCGCCTTCCAGCTTCTGCAAGTCGGCGATGCGCCGCAAGGCGAGTGCGGGACCTACGTGCACAGCAAGGGGACGCTGCCCGGCGCAGCCAGTGTGATGTTCATGTCGACCGACCGAGTGCTCTTCCTGCGCACCGCGGACGGCGTTCGCACACTCGAGCTTGCCAGCCTGGACCAAAAACTACGGGTGAAGGACGTATTGGGCCGAGGCGACACGCTTAACCTGAAATTCCGGGCCCCGGGTAAGGAGCGCGCATGGCTCGTGGCCACTGTGTCGGAGGCGGTGGTGGACGATGACGGGGGCTACCCACTCATCGCGTTTGACGTTAAAGGGGGCTACATCTCTCCCACAGGTGCCCGGTTCGACTCGCCGAACCTGGTGGCCCACGACACCTGCCTGTAATCGGGCCTCGCGCGCCGGGCCGGGCGCGCGTGAAGAAGCCGCCTCGTGGGCGGCTTCAGTCTTGGGTGTTACCCGTTACTCAGCGGTGGGCGCCGTACCACCTTCGGGTGACGGTTTGATGCCCTTTACCTGAAAGGAATCCTTCGGCAGCACTTCCTGCTTCAGAACCGCCGCACCGTCGAACCATGCGACCTGGACGAACTTGCTGCCCTGCTCGACGCGGTCCTTGACCACGGTCAGCAGCGGGCCGCCCGACTTGAGTTCTACGACGTCGCCGACGGCGAGCTTGATTGCCATGTTGTGTGTCTCCTGCCCTGCTCGGGCGAATCTGTTGAGGAAGCCACGTGTAGGGACGTCGGAAAAATTGGCGGCCGGCCAGGAATCGCGGGGGTTGGTTTCTAACAAAAAGGCCCGCACGAAGCGGGCTGTGAAAAAAGAGGCTGACGGCTTAGGCGGCGACCATCGCTTCAAGCTTTCCTAGCGACTGGGCGCCGGTTGCTCGGGCAACGACCTCCCCGTGCCGGTAAAGCACGAGCGTGGGCACCCCGCGAATGGCCAGCTTCTTGGCGTGTTCCCGGTCCTCGTCGATGTTGACCTTGACAACCTTCAGCTTGCCCTCGTGGTTGGCCGCGAGTTGGTCCAGGACAGGCGCAAGCAGCTTGCAGGGGCCGCACCAGGGCGCCCAGAAGTCGACGAGCACGGGCACATCGGACTTGACGACGTCTTGCTCGAAGGTGGAGTCAGTGATGGAAGCAACCATTGTGTAAGTCCTAAAAAATAGTTCGGCAACCGTATAGGCAGGGCACGATTTGACTGACAGTGATAGAACTGGTTACAATACTACCAGCACCTTACTACTACAACGTACCCGCCCCATGACCCCGCAAGACCTGGCCCAGAGCTTCTACGCATTCGCACGGGGAGATGAAGCGCATCGGCGAGCACTCATCGAAGACATGTTCGAGATGCTGGACGCGCGGAACAGCCTGAAGCTGATGCGGCTGTCCGTAGAGCTCACCCGACTCAATGACGATGGTGCGCTGAGCGCCTTCGACGCTCTCATGGGCATGCTGACCTGCGAGCCGGTCCCGCTGCGCGGCTTTCCGACGAGTGGTTGGCGCGCGTACGCCCTTTCGACGATTTTCGAGCGCCCCGCGGGAGCCGTGCTCTCGCTTGCCGCCAACCCGCGCGTCATCGCCAGGTCTATCGCCGCTTCGACCGGAATCCCCGTCGAGGACATCCGGGTCGTCGCGGGCCAGGTGGCGACCCAGGACGCGTACCTGATGCCTCCTGCCGATGTCTTTCGCTTCTGCCGCGAGCTGAAGACGGCGATGGAGGTGGAGTCCAATCTCGTAGGCGCCCTTGCGCGCCGGCAGCGGCTAGCCAACCGCCTGGCGCCGGTTCTGGCCCTGGATGCTGTCAATGGATGGCGTGCGCCGGAGGCGCACCCTGTGAACGACGAAGCGCTCTTCATGGTTCTCATTCGGGGCGATATCACGCCCGGAGAAAATGACTCCGATGCCGGCCGCCCGGCCCTGACGTTCAGCGCACGCTACGAGATGGACGGCGGTATCGCCGAGCCGCTCGAGATTCACCACACCGTGCTTGGCTTTGGCACCCCCTGGGAGGTCTTCCGAGCCTCACTGCACACTGCACAGGCATTCGGGCTATGTCGACTCATGGCTCAGGCAGCGGTCGACCACCGCTGTGACCCTGCGCAGCTGCAGGTCAGCCTGGCCTTCGTTGACCACCCGGACGGGGAGAGCATGACTGCACGGGCAGCCGTCATCCATCCAGAAAAAGGTCTCCTGACGGGCGTCATCGAACACGACCTGGCGGAGCCTGACCAGTACGCGGCCGCGGTGCGCCGGATGATGGGAAATCTGCGGTTTGGGGCCCTGTCGGTCTCCGACTCTGCCTTCGGCTGCGGAGAGGTCGACAAGGGCGGCACTTTCAGATTCCTGGTGCCCGGCAAGGGTTGGCAAGAAGCGCCGGAAACGTTCGTTGCCTTTCCGCCGGTCTGACATCCCCGCTGCCTGGCCCGCGGGTCAAAAAAGGTCCGCCACGGAGGCGGACCAGGAAAAATCAATCGACCGTCAAGCGGCAAACGTAGGCTTCTGCGGCATTCGTAGCGGCCGCGCGCTGGTACGGAAGGTGGTTCCTTCGAACCAAGACGTCCGAGCCTGGCTTGGCCAGCATGTATACCCCTTGGGGGATGTCGCTGTCGAAGAAGACTTGCTGGAGCATCACATGGCTTGGTGCCAGCTTGCGCCGGCGCAGGCCTGCCTCGATGGACCGGATGCGGTCTGCGAAGGGCGCCCCCTGCCCTGCCGCTGTGTCCTTCAGGCTGTAGCCGTCACAAATGACGAACGTGCCCGCTGCGTAGCAGCCGTCCAGGACATACTGGGGCAGCGCTGCCTCCAGCTCATCCAACACGTCCTTCGGAAGGAAGCCGGGCTTGCCGTCGTCGGCGCTCACCACGAGAGGGTTCCCGACCGTGGCGAGGGCCATGAGCCGCTCCCCTGCTGGCAATAGCTGGGCGCTTGTCCCCGATTCACCGCTCAGGAGGGCCTCGTCGATGTCCGGACCGCTGCCCAGCCAAGGAGCCGGTACCAGGTGCTCGGCTTCCATTGCGGTCATGACGGGGCTGACCACTGATGCGGGCGCCGTGCCGGAAATGATTGCGGCGCTGAAGTCGATGCCGGCGCCTGGTCGACCCGACCAGTCGGTGGTGTACTGCTTCTTTCGCTTCTCCTCGACGACCGCGTGGAACGCGGCTTCAGCGGCGCGCAGCGACACGGGGCCGGAAGCCTTGGTCTGAAGCGTCGTGGCATTGCCGCGGCGTCCGTTGAGACCGTAAACGCGGTAGCCGCCCGCCATTGCCTCGATGACGATGTGGTACTCCTTGTCGGAGGTTCCCTTGCTGAAGTAGAGCTTCAGCACCTTTGATGAGTAACTCATCCATTCTCCTGTGAAGTTGTCCTTCCGCGTATAGCCCGCGGTGATTGGCGGGCCCGAGTGGCCCCGAACCGAAGAGATATTGCGTTTTAGATTAGCCGTGCTAAAATGTAACAGGCTTGCATCTATATTGGATGTCGCCTCACCCACGAGAAAGTGCATAGGAATGATTCGTCGAGGTCTCTTTTGGCTGCAAGGCCGTCTTCCCACCCGTCACATTTCCCATCTCGGCCAACCCTACATGGAGAGGTCGTACATCGGAACGGCGATGGGGCTGCGCTTCTACCTGCACCGATTCGTTGCTTGCGACGCTGACGGCCTTCACGACCACCCGTTCCTGCGCAGCCTGTCGCTCATTCTGGCTGGCTGGTACTACGAGGACCGGTGGTCGGGCCGTGTCGTAAAGCGCTTTCTCAACTACATCGGGCCAGAGTGCTTCCATCGCGTGGTGCTCCCCCGAGAGGCACAGCACGATGTCTGGACCTTGTTCATCCATAGCGCTCGCGTGAAGCAGTGGGGCGCGTTGCGTCCGGCTTTCAAGGGCCGCCATGGTCCGGTGCTGCTTTACGAGCCGCAGTCGGAGCCCACCGACCCGGAGTTCTCCAACTGGCACCTGCGGGCGGCCACCGGTGCGCAACTGCGTGCGAATCCGGCGCTCAATATCAGCGGACCGGCGTTCTCCATCGAGCTGGGAAAGAATGCGTACGCCGTGGGCCTTGCCAAGTATCCGGAGTCCGCGCACCGGCATTCTCTGGACATTGACCAGGCTGGCTTGCCAGAAGACCCGAATCCTGGCCAGCGTGCTGCCGTCCAGATGGGCTGAGCTTGCCCATCAGCCGCCGACGGCCCGACGGGATATGCCGGGACTTTGCTTTGCACCTGTGTAGACCGTTCTGACCACCCTCCCCCTTGAGCTTCCAGGCGACCTCGAGCTGCCGCGGTGGTGCGAGGGCGCGCGACTGGCCTACAGCTTTGAAATTGGCCAGGAGACGTCATCGAACAACATGATTCGGGGGATGGCGCCCAAGGCCTACATGGCACTTCGCCGGTTGTGGACGGTGAAGGTCTTCAGCCGGGGCCTTGCCGACCGGAGGCCTGCCGCGCCGCTCGCGCAGGCTGCCTTGGTCGTGGTCCGTAGGTCAGCCGGCGAGCTCGATTGGGACAACGCCTATGGCGGGCTCAAGCCAATTCTCGATTGCCTGGTTGTCAAATCTTCCAAGAATCCGAGTGGCCTGGGGCTGGTGACCGACGACAGCCCCAAGCATATGCCCTACCCGCCTTGGGTCGTGCAGCGCAGTGCGCCGCGAGGGCGCGGGAACGTGCACTTCGCCATCTTCGGCCTGGCGCCTGTGGCCGCCTGAGGCTGTTTTTTTCGACTGGGAAGCTTGTTCCTTCAAATCCACGAACCCTTGACCTTTGCCACGAATGTCTTTCTCTTCTTTCTTTCTAAAACGCAGTGACTAGAAGCCTGTGGAGCTTGTGAATTAGGCAGGAGTCCTGTGGTCAAGGTCGTGGGCAACCCAAAGGGTTGTCCATGAGCTTGTCCATCAGGAAGCTGCCGGTCTCCGAAGGAGAAATTCACAAATCCATAGGCTGGGGATGGGGTCCGGGGAAGGGGTTTCGCCTTCACGGGTTGGCCGCTGGCAGTGCTTCCGAGCCTGCTTCCAAGCCGGCAGGTTTGCGCTAAGCAGGGGTGGGAAAAAGTTTCCGGAGAGCCTCGCTACACGGCGGACCATCAACTCCCCCATGTACTGCGATGTCTTGCATCGGAATCCCCACCATCAAGCCTCCTGCCTTCTTCATCGATAACCAGTCGGTCATCAAACTTCATCTGTTCTCAGCAATGAGTCAGGGGTACGTTGAGCGTGCCTACTGCCCGGACACCCTGCAGTCGGTCTACGCAAGCTTCGTGGACCACGCCATTGCGAAAGGGCTCTGGGAGGTCAAGGACCACAAGTTGCGCACTCTCTCCGAGGTTGAGTCCGAATCGTGGCTGGGAGAGTATGAGGACCTCGTGGGCCACATGTCCGATTTTGGGCGGCGGCAGACTGCTGCGGGTGAGGCCTTGGGAAAAGCTCTGCCCGGCTACAAAGCGGAGTTGGCTCAAGGGCAACGGCCATTGCCCGCGTCGACTCGTGAGCTAGCCAAGGGACTCATGAGCCACATGGCAGCTAGCGGAGGGATGGCGAATATCAATGAACTGCTCCCTTTCACTTCGGAATATGGCCCGTGCTTGAGCCCACGCATGACAGAAGAGCTGTACGACCTCCGCGCTGAACTGTCCGTCACGTCAGCTGCGTCATCTCGTCGGAGACGCGCGGACTGAACGCTTCCCAGTAGCGGATAACCGTCGGGATGGATATTCCCAGGGCCCGCGCAATGACTTTCGGATGGGTCAGCCTCCCTCTGAAGAGGGAGGCCATGGCCGTGGTGAACAGTTCGTGGGCGCTGACCCCTTCCTGGTTCAGGATGTAGCGCAGGCCTTCCGGCGTAAACGGTCGGCCAGGCAGTTGTCCTGGGAACAGGTAGTCATCAGGCGCCAGGAACTCGCCCCTTGCCTCTTCAATGGCGGCCAGGTAGTCCAGGAGCATCCGTGCGAGTGGCTCGGGCAGCGGAGTTGAAACCGGGCCGAACCTTGCGAACACGCGGCCATCTTCGTGGACCCTGAACACCTTCCTGCGCAGCCGACATACCTGCACGGCCTTGCGCGCATACAGCAGCATGAACAGGCACATCAGCGCGTTTCGGGGGTGCACGGATTCGTCATGGAGCCAGCGTTGAATCAGGGCGCGAGCCCGCGGCTCCGTGAGCAGGTGATGGTAGGGCAGCGCACCCTTGGGCGGTGACACGAGCTCCAGCTTCTGGAACAGCCTCTCGCGCCGGTTGAGGTATTGAATGAACGAGTGCAGAGCATTGCGTTGCCCAGGCAGTTTTGTCACAAAACGCTCAAGGGCGAGCCGGTCGATGGCATGAACCGAGGTCACGTCGTCATCCAGCGTCTCCAGAAACCGCTTTGCTGCGCGCAGCAGGAGCGTGACGGTACGGTCCGTGAACCGTTCGTGGTCACCGACCCAGCCGTGCTCACGCCAACGCTGTTGGCAGCGCATCAGGAACGCGAGGTAGCGACGCAGGATTTCCTGTTGCCAGCCGCTTTCCACTCGAGCGAGCAAGCGACTTCGCGTACTCATGCCGGAATGGGCGACTGACTGCTCTAAATCGACGCGAGCATTGGCATATCGCGCAGCCATCCAGCTGAAGGGGACCTTGTGCCGACGCAAACCCTCGGTTCCAAAAGTGTTGAGCAACGCGATGGAGGTTAGTTCGCCGGCAGAGGTACAAAGCTCTCCCACCGCCGCAAAGAACCTGGCGTAGCGTCTCAACTTGACCTTGGCGCGTCCGTTGAGGAGCTGTCCGGCGTAGGCCCCCGCGAACTCGAGGAAGCACGCGCGAGCCCAAGGTGCCGCAATCTGGCTGGCCAGGCTTGCTGCTTCCTCCTGGACGCCGCGGCGTCGGTAGCAGCGCTCACACTCGGTAGACGAATGTCGCCGGCCCTGCTCCCCGCACGACGGGCACTGGAACGGTTGGCCGCTTGCGCAATGGCGGCAAAGCGGGTGGCCTTTCGCATCGCGTGCAAAGACACGCCGGTGCTTTCGGCAACCTCGGCATGTCTGGCAGTCACCTCGGGCGCAACCTGCGCAGACCCGCTCCGTCAGGCCGATGGCTCGGTTGCTGCTGAAGTGACGGCTTTCGCGACCACAACGGCAGCAGGTCCTGGGTGGCTCGTAGAAGCGTCTGCAGTACGCGCAGACGTGGCCACCAGGGACTTCGAACGAGCGTCGAGAGACCGGTTTAGCGCAACGCAGGCAGCCAGGTCGCGCCGCGGCCCGGCAACTGCGGCACAGCGCCTCACCCTGCCCGAGGTACGTCCTAGTGGAGGCACCGCAACCGCTGCACGCCACGGCGATGAAGTCGCGCTGGTAGCACGCAAAGCAAACAGGTCCGTCGGGAAGGAAAGCCTGCGGCTCGTCTGTGAAGGTCTTGCACAGCGCGCAGGGCTCGCTCGATTTGGCCGAACTGGTGTTGCTGCTCATCCAAGTTCATCCTCGTCCAGGCGCAGCACCAACGAACTCATGTCGGGTCCGCAGACACCGTCGTCCGGCGCCGGCGCGATGGTGGCCGGCGGTTGCGTGCCGTCGGCCCCCGTCACCGGTGGCTCCCCTCCCTCCTGGCGCGGGGCCTCTGCGACGGAGGCCTTCGTCGGCGTGGCCTTGACCTGCCTTCTGCCGGTACGCGAAAGCCTGAGCAGCTCGTCGGCGCGGCAATCGAGCTCGACCATCAACGCCAGGATGAGCTCGGTGCTCAGGCGCTGCGGCAGCTGGGAGACGATACGGGCCAGCTGGCGGTGGGTGATGTCCACCTTTCGGGACTGCAGTCGCCGATGCAGCTCGGCGCTGCTACGGATGCCCCGCTCGGACATGACGGTATGCAGCCGCCACTGCAGCGCGGGGGCCTCCTGGACGTCAATCCGAGTCGCCATCGTCACGTTCCTTCAGGTTCCTCTTGATGACCTTGCTGAAGTCTTTCTGTACGAACTTGTCGGGGAAGTGGGTGTACCCCTGCGTCGTGGCTTGGTGGCGGTGACCGTGGCGAAGCCGCACGCTCTCGGATGACAAGCCCAGCATCGTGTTGTTGGACACCGAGGTATGCCGCAGGCAATGCATCACAAGCTCCTCGGACAGACCGGCCAGGCGCCGCATTCGCACAAAGGACCGGTAAAGCGCGCTGTAGCTCAGGCGCTTGCCTTGCTCAGAGAGGAACAAGGCCTTCTCCCCGTTGGCCGCGTTGCCCAGGAAGTCTGGGCGTACCTCGTCGAGGTACCACTGCAGGAGTCGGCTGAGGTCTGGGTTCAGGATGGGGACGCTGCGCCACACGCCCCCTTTGCCGTAGACCCTCACCAGGCCGAACCGTCCCATCTTCGGATGCTTGGGGTTGCGCTCAAAGGAGTCGATGTTCAGTCCCAAGACTTCGGCTGCGCGCAACCCGAGCTCGAGCACGGTGCAAAACACGACCTTGTCGCGTCGCAGCGCTTTCAGTGCCTTGGAGCGTTGCTGGTGAGCCAGACGAATCTCGAGGTCCATGCGTTCGATGAGGGCCTGCGTCTCGTCATCGGTGAATGACCGTCGGCTGCTGTCGGCCTCGAGCTCTCGTACACGCACGTGCACGATGCAGTTCTCGGGCGTTGCGACCTGCACGAGCTCCTGCCCAGTGACGTCGCGCACGCGTTGCCGTAGCCGCGGCTCCCTGCCCACGTAGTCGTAGAACAGGCGCACGCTGGACTGGTAGCGCCGCTGCGTGCCCGCGCTAACCCCACGCTGCTGAAACAGGCTGTCGCCCCACTGCTCGAAGTGGTGCGGCTGCGTATGGCCTGGCGGGCATTGGGCATGCCGCATGAAGTCAAAGATGATGCCTTCTTCCAGGGTGACGGTCCGCTCGCGATGGCGAAGGCTGCCTCGGTGGACGCGATAGGCCTCCAGGAGTTCATCCACGAGCTGCCGATGGGAGTCATTGGCCCAGGACAAGCGTTTTAGACGGGTCGGTTGCGCGTCTAAAGCATTACGGTTAGTATTCAAAGTACAACGAACTGTATTGTTGAGGGAGTGCTGCGCGATGAGGGTCTTGCAGCCGTCCCAGTATGACGTTTTAGGTCATGAAGTCGCAAGAGGTGACATGTGAAGCGGCGCTTCATGTGCGCCCATGACGTTGGATGTCGAAGATGGACATCTGTTGGCGCGGCATGCGCGCCTAAGTCATTGATGCAAAAAGGGAAATCCGCGCTTTAGCGACCCTGAAGGGTGCCCTGCGAACCCGATTGATTCGGGTGCCTATATGGTGCATAGGAAACATTTTTTGGTTGTTCGCCAGAGTTCGTCATCGAGCGCTGCGCGTCGTCCATCGAGGCACACATATGGAAATCGCAAACTTTATTGGGTCGCTGGTAACACTAGCCCTCGTCGTTGCTGCCGTCGGCGGTATGACAAAGGTACTGATTGTGTCTGTCTGGGAGCAAGGTCTCCTTGGCAAGCAAATCAGTGGCGCCGAAGCATTCCTAGCCATGTTGAAGGCTATGTTGAAGCTGTCACGCTTCTTCATGTCTCACATGCTGGCTACGGGATGTTCCGTAGCCATGTTATTTGCGTCCATTGTGATGGATGCGAATTTCACTGCTTCGTTGGGCTATTCAACGATTGCTTTTGCAATCGCTGTGCTCGCAACGCCTTCTGCGATGCGCGTTTTGAGGGCTTCTGCTCTCAGTTTCGTGCTTCGATTGAAGTTGCGCAGCAAACCGCTGCTTTTTTCTGAACCCCTGATTCATCATTCGCAAGCTTCCCGCTTGCACTCCTGATTCCAAACCTCGCTTAACGCGAGGTTTTTTTTGGCCTCCCGCGACCGTCAGCTATACGGCGCAGGACAACATCACAGGACTAGAACGAATGAACATTCAGCAAAATTCGGTGTTCCTCATCAACCTGCTGAAGGACCTAACCAACGCGCGGCTCTTGCCCGCCGGCTTCCAACGCCCCTACGTTTGGACAAGGGCCGATGTAATGGCGCTTTTGGAATCCATCCTGCGCGGCTACCCTATCGGCGCCTTCCTGCTCTGGTCCCCCTATGGCCGGGCCGACATCAGTCAAGCCGGCCGTACAAGGCTGGGCCCCGTGCACATGCTGCGCGGGAACTCCACGAGTTCGCTGCTACTGGACGGCCAGAACCGGCTTGCGACCCTCGCTTGGGTGGCCCGTGACGAGGCGAGCCCCCTTCCTGACGACCTGACGACTGCCGAACGAGCAGTGTGGGCCGACGGCAAGGCGCTGGTTGCCAACCTCCGGGAGAAGAAGTTGGAGTTCGTCGACCAGGCAGAGGCTGACTCGGGATTCCGGCTGCCGGCGCGAGCCCTGCTCAGCAGTCTGGTCGCAAGCCCGCTGATGCGCCGCCGCTGGACCAACGAGTGGGCTGGTTTCGAGGAAACCGTTCTCAACGATGGCCTGAAGTGGTTCGACGAAGCTTCTGGGGCATTCTCAGGAGCGCGCGTGGTGGTCACCGAGATGGAGTACGCCACTGCGCAGGAAGCAAAGGACGCGTTTTTGCATATCTGCAAGGTCGGCGTCCCCATGGCCGCAAGCGACTTCGATGCCGCGCTCTCTTGGGTTCCGTGATGGGCCCCGCGGGATGATTCATCCCCCCGCAGCTTGAGCTGCCGGGGGATTTCCTTTTTGGCTGAAAAAAATCCCCTGTAGACAAGGAGTCGACAGGGGATTGAAGAACGAGGCGCCTTTACGCCGCCTCGAGTGCAGCAGCGCTGACCGCGGCATAGTCCTGAGCGTCCATTGGGACGCCGAGTACCTGATAGTCCGGCGTCCGCAGACAGGCGACGACGAACGCTTCCAGGGCAACCCCGTGGAGTTTGCCGTCACGCACGCCTTTGCGCCGCATATCGGCAACAAGGTCGATGTCCGTGTGCCAGTACTTGCGGCCTTCGAAGAAGCGCCAGTTGCCGATGAACACGATTTTGTTGGGCATGGAGATGCTCGCTGAGTTGACCTGCTCGGTATAGGGCCGCCTTGCCGGCGTCTCTACAGGAAGTAGTACATCGGCACGTTGTGCCCCTCCTGTAATCAAAAAGGCAACATAAATGGCGCAATTTAACGTCGAATTCGACGCTACCGGCTTTACCCGCAACGCTACGGTCTCCGCAGGCCAGTTGAGTGACGCGTTCATCCAGGCGTTCAATGCCCGTCACGCGAAGGCTCGGACCTTCCCGAAAGGCGTGGCGACCCTGGTGCGCGGCCAGGTTTGCCCGGAGCGCTCTGGTAACCGAGCTGGAACCCGCTGCTTTGTCACCATCGTGTTGGCAGTCGAGGCCCCACATGAGGAGGCCGCGGAGAATTTCTATCCTCCAAGTGCTTTCCTGAAGCTCCTCTTCGATGTGCTGGGCGAGAACCAGGGCAACGAAGCCTCTCTCAGCCTGGAGCGAGGATGGGAAATCACCGCCATCGAATCGCTCGAAACCGAACTGGCCTAGCCATCATTCCGAACACTCCCCTTGAAGCAAGTGCTTTGAGGGGAGCTTTTTCGTGCTTCAGGCGGGGGTCGCCAGGTACTCGTCGCGTTTGACAGGAGTTGCTCGAGGACCACCCCTGCCCGAATGCTGCTCCCAGTACCCGAGGACCAACTCCATGATGGGTTCCACGTTCTTGCCGGAAAGCGCGTTTGCCTCTCGTCGATGCTTCAAGGCTTCGGCACACTTGAAGGCTGCTTCGAGCTCCTTGCGTCGTTCGAGCGGCACCTCCTTTGGATGCTGAATCGCAGCTGCAAAGGCCTGTACCTCCGGCGCCCGGCTTTCCTCCTTCGATGCGACGACCAGCAGTGCTGCCAGGGCGCCAGCAGGAAGCCCGCTGCGGCCCGCTCGAATTGAAATGGG
Organism: Variovorax sp. SRS16; assembly: GCF_901827165.1. NCBI lineage: Bacteria > Pseudomonadati > Pseudomonadota > Betaproteobacteria > Burkholderiales > Comamonadaceae > Variovorax > Variovorax sp. SRS16. Next base: position 649,025 of record NZ_LR594667.1, on the reverse strand, counting down.
GTCGAGCACCTGAATACCCTTGCGCAGCTCGTAGACGGCCTTACGGATGTCGCGGTCGCCGGCAGCCGCAGCGACAGCTGACACGGCCTGGCCTCGCACGAAGGCCGGGCTGGTGAGCTTGCCCAGAAGGCCTGAGCGACGTAACCCTTCCTCAAATGCATCCCGGCCCCGCTTGACGGCCGCGCGGCTATCGACGGCGTCATAGAGCTTCTCTGCATCCGTGATGCTCTCGCAATCGGCAACCCCCAGCCACACCTGGGCAGGAGCAACCTTCCCCTCGTGCAGGATGGCGGTGATGCGGGTGTACCCGTCAATCAGTCGAGTCTTTCCGTCAGCAGTCCGTGCTGCAAGAAAGTTGACGTGCAGGGGGTTGTCGGAACCTGTGATGTGTCGAGCTTCCTTAGCGCGGCGCAAGTGATGGCGCTGTACGCGAAGCACGGACTCCTTGTACATCCCGAGCACAACATCGAAAGGGACACGGACCCAATGCATGCGGTCCGCGGTGGGTGAATCAGGGCCAACGAAGGCGGGGAGTTTGGGAATGTCCATAAGTGCACCTTCGCGTTGGCTCAGTTTGAATCCAATTACGCGGGCTATCGCGACGTTCGGAGAATAGCCTTTCCAGTGCCTTTGCGCCAGATTGGGCGCACTAACGGAGGGGGAAGTGTTGCCGGCCAGCTTCATCTCGCCGCCCCAACCTTGCGGGAGCGAGCCTGCGGTTCGCGATGTGCTCGCCAAACTCATATGGCTACACCGAGCATCTAACCCAACAGGAGCGCTACCTTTGTCCAAGTACGAGACCACCCTCGTTGTTCACGCCAGCGCGACCGCAATCAACGCGTTCAAAGCCGAAGTCCTGCCTCTTCTAAAGGCGAGAGGGGTCGAGGTTCGGCGCGAGGAACCGACCGCCATGTGGCTGCACGAGACCAAGCCCTCGGAGAGCATCTTGTCGGACGTCTGTCATGGCCTCTCTCTTCTGCGCCCGGCTCTTTCGCTGTTCGTCAGCCTGGACCGTGGACCAGCGGGAGAGCAGCTTTGGTACGTGCGCGAAGGAGAAACGCTTGCGTATCGGCAATCCGGTGGCCACGAAGGCGCAGAGGCGGTCAACCGCGAGTACGGACCGGTCGGCTTTCTTCAGGCAGCCTTCGAGCAGTTCTGCCTTCGCTCGGACTAGCAGCTCTCCGATTCCTCCGTGAAACGCCCTCCCCCGAGGGCGTTTTGCCGTGTTGGCAGCGGCGGTGCCTAAGGGTTAGACCTCGCCGCCGGCCACTCGAGCTCGTATCTAGACGAGGCAGGTTAACTCAGTAAGGACGCTTCATGAACGCCATCGCTCTCCCGCACTCTTCGGTTCCCGCTGTCGAGTACTCGCATTTCGACCTGGTTCATTGGCTCAAGGTGAAGGCTGCGCGCGCTCAACGCAATGCCTTCTACCCGTCGCACCACTACGTGCCCGGCCATCCCCTGGTCGGCAAGCAGGTCATCGACAAGACGACCGGCCGCAAGTACGTCGTGGAGAATGTCCGGAAGGACTGGCTTCGAGGTTGGTTCCTCCGAGCCCAGCTTGTGGTCAACGGCAGCCACCGCGTCTGCCTCATCGACAACTTGTGCTGCCGCGACGCAGGGATTCTCAAGGAAATCGACCGCTTCAAGGCAGAATTCTCGACGGTTCACTAAGTCTCTTCTTCTGCGCCTCCCCAGGAGGCGCTTTTTTCTTGCCAGTCGTAGACCGGGTTGGGCCATGAGGAAAGGCGCCAATGGCGCCCTCCTTTGGACTCAGCAATGACCCTATCGGGGAAGGAGTTGCGGGCCTTCGACCTCTGGCTTGAGGAGCGCCGCAGCTTGCACGCTGACGCCCGAGATGAGGGACTCCAGCAGACCACGCGCCGGCGCGTACTCATGGATGTTCTTGGTGCCGAAGCTTGCCTGGGCCGCAGATTCGATATCTCCGAGGGTGTCAGCAAGGCCGAGTTGAACGGCCTCTTCGCCCGTCCAAACGGTTCCCGAGAACAAATTCGGTGTCTCCATGTGAAGTCGGGCACCCCGGCCGGCCTTGACCGCATCGATGAAGTGCTTGTGGATGGCCGACAGGAGCTCCGACTGCTTCGTCCTCTCGTCGTCCGTCTGGGGCCCGAACGGGTCCATCATGTTTTTTGACTCACCTGCGGTCACGACCCGGCGTTCCACGCCCAGCTTGTCCATCAGACCCTGGAAACCGAAGCCCTTGGTAATGACGCCGATGGAGCCAGCGATGGTGGAGCGGTTGACCACAATCTTGTCCGCTGCGACGGAGATGAAGTACGCGCCCGAGGTCATCATGTCCTCGGCGACCGCCACCACTTTCTTCTCCGGGTATTGCTTCTTGAGCTGCAGGATGCGGTCGTTGATGAGCGCCGACTGGACCGGCGTGCCTCCCGGGCTGTTGATGCGCAGGATGACGCCCTTGGCGTTCACGTCAGCGAAGGCCTTCTCCAGGAGGGGATTCAGCCGCTCGGCGCTGGCCGCCTTGCCTGGTCCGATTTCGCCTTCGATGCGAATCATGGCAGCGTATCCACCGGGAACGATGGGCTGGGCCGCGGACTTGAAGAAGCCGAAACCGAGCACGCCCAGATAGCTCAGGCCGAGGGTCGCGATGACCGCGTACTTCGCGTAGGTCAATCGGCGGGAGAGCCGTCGGTCCGCGAGGAGGTCGTCGAACATGCGACGCTCGAGCGTCTCTTTGCGGTCAGGAGTGTATTCAGTTGTCATCGCGGGTCTCGCTTGGGGTGGCACTGCCTGGGGGCGACCCGCTCGGGGTGGTCAGGGTCTTCCGTCAGGGTTGGACGGCTCGTATAGCGAAAGCACCGCCTGAAGCAGCCGATGGGCGTCCTCCTGCTCCACCTTCTGCGAAACCCAGCCGAGCAAGGTACCCACCAGCGCCTGCTCGAGGATTTCCTCCCTCCGGGCTGCAGTTGGAACTTGCAGGTAGCCCTCGCATTCCACAACGCGGGCAACGTCCTTTGCCAGCAGCGACTCGGCAATATCGCTCTTGAGGAGCCGTGCAGCATCGTCCGGCAGGCCGGCCTGAAGGATGAGAGTGACGGCCTGCGATTGGGCGCGGTGGATGACGTCCAGTGCCATGGCTTGTGCCAGCACGGAGAGCTTGCGGCGGCTGTCGTTGTAGGTTCGTTCCGTGAGGGCCGGGAATTCCATTGGGTGTGCTGCGTAGAGTCGTTTGCACATCTAGAGCATTCGTTTAGCCGGAAGTACTCTTTGGTGCTGGCTCTGCGTTCTTCGTTAGCCTGGCAGGCAGAAGAAAACGCCCCGGAAGGACCAAGGCGTTCGTTCAATCAGTTCAGCGGTCGTACACGGCTTGGATGACCCTGAAGAGCCCAGCCAGCTTTTCGACGTCCTTTCGGTTGTAAAGCCGGTTGCGGTGCCCACAGCTTGGGCAGACGAATTGACCTTCACCTCGATGCCAGGTGTCGCCGCCGCTGCAGCCATGCGGGCCCTCATACCAGTGCGTCTGGATGTAGGTCAGTTCGCCGATGGAGGTGACCGCACCGCAGCCTTGGCCGAAGTTGTTGCGCTCGCAAGCGACGGGCGTTTGTCGCAGCAGCCCGCTTCGGATTTTTCGCAGGCGGTCCATCTCCGCCTGTACGGCGGCAAGTTCAGCCTCATTTTCCGCCAGCGCTTGGTTGAGCGCGACTGAGCTTAGAGGGTCGGTCGCATTTGCATCGGTGGGCGCAAGAGAGATTGTCATGTCATTCCTTTCTGTTGGTCCTGCCCCGGTGTAGCGAAGCCGCCCGGGCCAGCGGCTAAACGACGGCGCCTATAGGGGGACGGACCAGAGACTTGGCGAATCCCTCGAAAAGCTCACAGGTCTCGAAATGGCGCCACATGAGCAATTCCCCCTTCAAGCTGGTTTGCGGTGTTGACGAAGCAGGCCGCGGCCCGCTCGCGGGGCCTGTCTATGCGGCTGCGGTCATCTTCCGCGACGTCTTGGTTCCAGGCCTCGACGATTCAAAGAAACTGAGTGCACGCCGACGCGAGGCTCTTCTGCCGCTCATCGAGGAGCATTGCTGGGTAGGCGTCGGGGTGGCCACCGCCGAGGAAATCGACAAAATCAACATCCTGCAGGCGACCTTCCTGGCCATGGAGCGCGCCGTTGCCGCCTTGCCCGTCCGTCCGGACCTGATTCGCGTTGACGGAAACCGGCTGCCACGCTTCGAGAACTTTGCAGCCAACCAGCTGGAGAGCCTGGTCGGCGGTGATGCCCTATGCCCGCAAATTTCCGCCGCGTCCATCGTTGCCAAGGTGCGCAGAGACCGGCATATGGTCGAGCTGGACGCGCGTTACCCCGGCTATGGCTTCTCCAAGCACTCCGGGTACGGCGTTGCCGCCCATATGGAAGCACTACGCACGCGCGGTCCCTGCCCCGAGCACCGGCAATCGTTTGCTCCGGTCCGGGCGGCCGCGCGTCGATAGGAAAGCCATCGCGCCCGACCAAGGAAAACTCCGTCGAGGTGGCGGGGTCCGGCGGGAATCAAGCGGCTGCTAACAGCTTGCGCTGACCCGGGAGCGCAGCGGGCCCACCACCGCGATTCACTCCCCGCCCTTAGGGATAGCGCCCTTAGCCTTTTGCTGTGTTTCGCACGGAGTCGTGCCGGCCTCAGTCCCCCGCCGGCCGCGCCTTTGCCTCCTTCGTTGGATGCACGCACGGCGGCAAAGAAAAAGCCCCGAGGCCAGCTGCGGCTTCGGGGCTCGTAGGGTCAGTTGTTGTCAGGCGACGTAGCCGCGGAACGTCAAGCTGATGCGCGTGCCGCAGGAGAAGCCGGCCTTTGGGATTTTGTGGTCCCACAGGTCTTGCATACCTGGGGCCATGAGACACAGGCTTCCATGCTGGAGCTTGAGCCGCTCGATGCTTTCCTTGTCGCCTCTGCGTCGAAACATGATGTCGCGCTCCGCGCCGACTGTGACGATGCCAATAGGGCGAGCGTCGTCCATTTCGCTGGAATTGTCGCCATGCCACCCAAGGTGGTCACGCTGGTCTTCGTATCCGTTCAAGAAGCAGACCTCGAACTTGGTGTTCGTGCGCTCCTCGAGAGCCGCCTTGATGTCAAGGACGACCGGATGCCAAGGCTGTGGCTGGTATTCGCGCTTGAACTCCTCCACCCCGTAGGCGTAGGGCACCGGATGCTCGTTGGAGTAGTACTCACGACGCGGCGTCGTGCCGCGGCGTTCCCAGGCGAGCTCGTTCCAAAGCGCGTTCAAGACGGCGTCGGGGTCTTTCAGAAATCCGGGGATGTACGTGATTGGCGCGTTCATGGCTCTTCTCTTTAGCGTAGGAGAAGCATTTTAGCACGACCGATACGTTTTAGGAAGCCCTCGACCTAAACTAAATGTCAGTGTTCTGGACCGACCCTGAACTGCCGAAGACCCTTCGCAGCGGCCGCACCCAGTACCCTCGCCTGGACATGAAAACGAGGCTCCAGGCCAGTGCAATTCCTGTTGTGCCCAACGCTTGCATCAAGATTTCGAGAGGGTCGGCCAGGAGCGTTCCAAGTCCGTAGGCAATCGCGGGAGTCAGGCCGGCGCCTGCGCAGAACGCAAGCGCCTGGAGCGCACTCTTGCCGGCATGTATCGACCAGCGGCCCCAAATCTCTTGCATCGCGGCTCGCTCGGCGGCAGACATGCTCGGGTGGCTCTGTGCCGCGAACCCAGCAGCGTCGAGGCGAATGCGAAGGCCTTTGAGCGCCGCTCGCAGCGTCAACGTGGCTGCCAGGGCGCCAGCCAGGGCGGGGCTGAACAGCCAACTTGCAGCGCCTGTCGCGTAGAAGAATGCCGCGCCGGTGAGCGGGAGGCTGGATGTCCGCGTCACCCCGTAGACGGGGGAGTCCAGGAATTTGAGGATTTGAGCGGTTCGGGCGCGAAGCGCCTGCGTGCTGCGCGCGGTCATGGGAAGCAGGCTAAAAGCCCCTCCCTGCGAAAGTCGAATCTCATCATCTGCTTCTTGCCTGTTTGGCGCCAATGATAGCTGTCGCCTCGTGTCCGAAACGCGCCTCGGTGCGTCCCAAATCCCGTCAATGCGCGACGAACATCACGCCCAACCCCATAAGAAAACCACCGCCCTTTGGAAAAGGAGCGGTGGTTGAAGTAGAGAACGGATTTCTTACTCGACGGTTGCGCCGGGGAGGAGCCACAGGTCGCTGTCGATGTTCTTCATCGAGCGTTCGATACGCTCGCGGACCTCGGGCCACTTGCCTCGGGCAAGGCCGCAGCCAATGAGGGGGTAGTTCACCGGCATCTTGGTTGCCGCGGCAATCATGTAGATGCGGGCAAACGCAGCTTCGATGGCCGGATAGTCGGCGAAGACGCGGGTGCTGGTGTCGTCGCTCGTGGCGTAGTCGTATTGCGTCATGGCGTTGACGACGATGACTCCCTCGGGGATGCTCTCGTCGAACTGGCTGATGTGCCTCATGAGCTCGGGCTGCTGCATGCGCAGCTTTGGATTGGCCACCGCGACGATGTCGCCGAGCTGCAGGCCGAACACCTCGAAGCGGTTCATGTAGGCGCGGTAGGCGAACGGGTAGCGGTTTCGAATGGCCTTGGCCATGCCGGAGCCCATCTTGCCGAAGCAGTTGCAGCCGTGGACGATGATTCCTTGCTGGGCCAGGAGGTCACCGGTGTTGAAGCGGATGGTCATGAAGGGTTCCTTTGTGTGTTGTCCTGCAGCCGTATAGGCAACTCGACCCCTCACCCCTTTAGACAGGCCGTCCATCCTCCTCTTCGGCGCGCCGCTGGGCCTCTGCGTGGAGGTGACGCATGGCGGCCTTGACCGCCCCACCAGAAAATCCCCGCGATGCCAGGTACCGGTAGGCCTTGGCCTTGAGGGCCTCGTCGAGGGGCTTTCCCTCGAAACGCTCCGCAACGCGTAGGGCGCGTGTCTCCTCGGGCTCGAGCTGCTCGAGCTGCTCAGCCGCGAGCTCTTTGGAGATGCCTTTGGCCGCAAGCTTCGCGGTCACGCTGCGGTTGCCCAGTCGGAGGGCGGAGGTGCGCGCGGCACCCGCGGCAAACCGCCCGTCATCCTGGAAGCCGTGACGCTGCATTTCACCCACCGCAGAGGTCGCCTCCTCGGCCGGGTACCCGCGGTTCGTGAGCTTGTCCTGAAGCTCCCTGGCCGAGTATTCCCGGCGGCTCAGGAGCCAGACGGCGTAGGACTTTGCAGAGCGCTTCGGTGGTTCGCGAGTGTGCTTGGGCATGAGCCTGTGTAGCGGCCGGGTTTCAGCGTTTTGGTCCGGCGATTGCCTCGAGGCCCGGCAACGTTCGGAGAAGCGCCGTCATCGAAAGCGCGCAGTACTTCGGTACTTCCGGCAGGTCCACCCACCTGTACTCGTCGACCTCAGGCGTCAAGACGCCGGTCCGGAAGTGAGGGAAATGGCTTGTGCACTGGCACCGGCCCAGGTCGCAATCGGCCTCCGCCAGCGTCGTTGTGAACAAATGGAGGTCCTTGCCGGACCTGTAGGCGAAAAGGCCCACTTCCCGAAGCGCTTCGGCCGCCAGCACCAGCCCTGTTTCCTCCAGGACCTCCCGGACCGCTGCCTCCCTGGGCGATTCACCGGGTTCGGCACCGCCCTTGGGGATGTCCCAGTGGCGCTGGCCCGTGGCATGGGCCACCAGGAGTTGGCCGGCCGCGTTCCGGATGAGCACGCCGCACGATGTGGTCTTCATCGCGTTGCCGCCTCAGGACAGCAGTGCCCGCTCGACGGTCGAAAGCTTGTGGCGGAACTTGCGCTTCAGGCGGTAGATTTGCGCGGGCCGCTGCGAGATGACCTCGGTCTTGGCGCCAGGAATCTCTTCCACCAGGTCGAGCTCGTCCACCTTTCGGCGAAAGCTCACCTTGTTCAGTGTCTTGCCCAGCACCGCTTCGTAAACCGACTGCAACTCAGGCAGCGTGAACTGCGGGCCGCACAGATGTGCCGGCAGCGATGAGTAGATGCTCTTGCTGCGCACGCGCTTGACGGCCGCCGCAACAATGTCATTGTGGTCAAAGGGCAGGTCTTTGACGGCGCTGACGGGCAACACCTGCATTCCCGCCTGGTCGGCGGCTTCCAAAACCTCCAGCGGCATCAGCGCGTAGTAGACGATGGAGACGGACCATCCGCGAGGGTCGCGCTCCGCGCCCGAGAATGTCGCCAACTGCTCGAGGTAGGGGCTCGTGACCCCGGTCTTGGCCTTGAGAACGCGCAGCGCCGCATCAAACGCTGTGTTGTCTTCGTCGGCATGGATATAGCCCCCGGGCAGGGCGTAGCTGCCGGCGAAGGGCTCTTTGTCCCGCTTGAAGAGCGCGACGTGGAGCTTGTGCTCCTTCAGGGTCAGTAGCACGACGTCGACCGTGCAGATGACAGTTTGAAACATGGGATTCCTCTTTAGAGGGAGCTTTGTGGGATAAGCCTGCGGGAAGGCCGTTAGTATCATTATAGAACTAACGACACTTTTTGGGCAAGGCCACGACAAGGCCCCTCCCCTTGCCTGTTCCGCACTCATTTTTTTTGCGCTGGGCGCCCTCGATTCCGCTGTTAGTTGCACGGAGAAACTAACGATGCTATACTGAGCACAACACAACGGCAAAGGAGCTCCGCATGAAGCACAACATCCACCTTCTCGTCATCGACCCGCAAAACGACTTCTGCGACCTGCCGTCCGCCTACCTGCCCGCGGACCCACTGAAGCCTGGCGAGGTCCTCCGGCCGCAACTCGCCGTCCCCGGCGCGCACGCTGACATGCTGAGACTGACCGAGCTCCTGAATCGCGGTCTGCGCGGCCTCTCGGATATCTCCGTCACGCTGGACTCCCATCACCGTGTGGGCATCGAGCGCCCGGCCATGTGGATGAAGGGTGACGGTTCGCCCGTTGACCCGTTCACCCAAATCACCGCCGCCCAGGTGCGAGCTGGCGCCTATCTGCCGCGCCACCCGAAGGCCACGGACCGCGTGCTGGCCTACCTGGACGCGCTCGAGGCGGGTGGCCGCTACGTCCACATGGTTTGGACGCCACACTGCGAAATCGGAACCTGGGGGCACAACGTGCACGCCGATGTGCGCGCCGCCTACGTCGCATGGGAGGAGGCGTTCCTCGGCATCGTAAACAAGGTGACCAAGGGCTCGAACCCCTGGACCGAGCACTACAGCGCGGTCATGGCCGAGGTTCCGGCGGCCGACGACCCCACCACGCAGCTCAATCGCGGCCTCATCGACATCCTGGCCCAGGCCGACATAGTGCTCATTGCCGGCGAGGCGGGCAGCCACTGCGTCAAGGCCACGACCGAGCACATTGCCGACAACTTCGGCGCCGACAGTCTCAGCAAGCTGGTGCTCCTGACCGACTGCATCTCGCCGGTAGGTGGGTTCGAAGCCCAGTACCAGTCGTTCCTGGCGGACATGACCGCTCGCGGCCTGCGTACGGCGACGTCGACCGACGTGCTGGGCGAACTCGTGGCCAACGGGCGCAAGTAACCTCTAAACCGCTTGGACCGGGCGGGTTGAGACAACCCGTCTCTAGACCAGAAAGGATTCCCATGAAACTCGTTGATGACACCATGACGCTCGGCAGCGTCTCCGGCTTTGCGTTCTCCGCCGTCCGTCCAGAGACGCTCGGCTCGACGGAGTACACCCTTGTGACCGTCGTGATGGACAAGACCGGCTCGGTTTCCTCGTTCGCGGACGAGTTGAACAAGCTCAAAGTCACGGTGGTCGGTGCTTGCAGAAAGAGCCCTCGTGCCGAGTTCCTCCTGCTGCGCGTCGTCGAATTCAATCGCAGCGTCGACGAGGTGCACGGGTTCCTGCCTCTGAATCAGGTGGATGTGGCCTCGTACGTGGCCCCAACCTGCGAGGGGCTGACCGCCTTGGCCGACGCCACCTTTGCCGCGGTAAGTGCAACCAACGCCTACGCCAAGACGCTGGCCCAGCAGGACTACCTGGTCAACGGCATCGTCTTCATCGGCACCGACGGCGTCGACAACGATAGTCGCATGCGGCCAGCGGACATCCAGAAGGAGATTGTGGGTGCGTTGAAGGGCGAGCACATCGAATCGCTGCGCACCGTCCTGATTGGCATCAACGCCGCCCAATACGCCCGCGAGCTCCAGGCCTTCCAGGTCGAAGCGGGCATCGACCAGTACGTCGACTTGGCGGATGCAACGCCACAACGCCTGGCCAAGCTCGCGGACTTTGTCAGCCGCTCCATCTCCGCGCAGTCCCAATCCCTTGGCACTGGCGGTCCCAGCCAAGCTCTCGTCTTCTGAGAACGCCCGGCCAGGCTTCGCTCAATCTAGCCTTTGCTTCATGCCTACCACCAACGTTCGCTGCCTTAGTCAAATCCTGGACTACCTGCAAATCCAGGACCTGCTGGACCTTATCGACGAACCTGCCCACACAGCCTGCAAGCACATCCTCGCGGACAACCGCAAGCTGTTCGAGACCACGCGCGGGTCGACGCACAACCATCAGGCCTGGGATGGGGGCTACCTGGACCATGTGGTCGATTCGATGAACTACGGTCGCCACCTGTATGCGCTGACCAAAGCGTTGGGTCGCCCGCTGCCGTTCTCGATTTCAGACGCATTGCTCATCCTGTACCTGCACGACCTCGAGAAGCCTTGGCGCATATTGGTGCACTCCGACGGCCAGGTTGTAAACCGCCAGGGCCTGGATACCAAAGCCGCGTTCAAGGCTTTTCGCGCGGCCAAGCTGCAGGAGTATGCGTTGGTACTGACACCTGCGCAGCTCAACGCGCTGACGTACGTGGAAGGCGAAATGCAGGACTACTCGAGCAACGGTCGTGTGATGAACGAGCTCGCGGCGTTCTGCCACATGGTGGACGTCTGGTCTGCGCGTATTGGTCATGCCTATCCGGTGGATGGCGATGAGTGGCATGGCGCGGGCCGCTTTCGTCAGTTCCCGGGGTGAGCAGCACCCCGTCCGCTTCACGGGCTAAAGCCCTCGAAATCCTACTTCTTTCTCCAAATGCACATCATCTTTGCACAGCAGCCCCTCGAAAAATCCATCTTCCTCGCGGGCCCCACGCCGCGCGATGCCGCCACGAAGTCCTGGCGCCCGCAAGCGCTGGAGATTCTTCGGGGTCTGGACTTCGACGGGAAGGTCTTCGTCCCCGAGACGGTTGGAGGCGGGCTTCCTCCCAACACGTATGACCCGCAGGTGCAGTGGGAATGGCAGGCCCTAAATCAGGCCACAGTGGTCGTGTTCTGGGTGCCCCGTGACGTCGCAACCCTGCCTGGCTTCACGACTAACACCGAATTCGGCTTGCTGGCGGCGTCGTCAAAGTTGCTGCTGGGCTTTCCTGGAGACGCGCAGAAGATGCGCTACCTTGACCGCCTGGCACAGCGCTACCACATCCCCGTACACGCCGACCTGGCCGAGCTGCTGGAGGCGGCGGTCGAGAAGACGAAGAACCCTTACCCCTTCAACGGGGCCGGCGCAGAGCTGGCCTTCTAGGTTTCCCCAAAGAACAAGTTTTCCGATTCCTGCACCGCAAAAACAACAATGACGACCCTGGCCCTCTTCAGCAAGCCCAACAACCCCCACGCATGGGGTGTTCTCAACGAAATCGTCTCCTGGGCGCAGCTCAAGGGCCTACGGGTTCTGGTGGGGCCCGACAAGGGCGGATGGGACGGCAAGAACTGGAGTTCTGAGCTCATCGAGTCGGCCAGGCAGGAGGCGGACATTGCCATTGCCATCGGCGGGGACGGCACCCTGCTCGGGGTGGCTCGCAACCTCTTCGGCTGGGGCAAACCCATTCTTGGCGTCAACCTTGGAACCCTCGGCTTCCTCACCGACGTTGCTGCCAAGGACATTGAACGGATGCTGGATGCTATCCAGGCCGGCGAGTACACGGTCGAGGACCGCATTCTTCTGGAGGCAGGGCTGGACGGCGAAGAGTCGAGGGGGCTTGCCTTCAACGACGTCGTGTTCACAAACGGCGGCTTCGGCCGGCTCGCTCAGTTCGACGTCTTCGTGGACGAGCAGCCCGTCTTCTCCCTGCGTGCGGACGGGCTCATCATCACGACGCCCACCGGCTCGACCGCCTACGCCCTGTCGGCCAACGGGCCCATCCTGCACCCCTCCTTGGCAGCCATCGCCCTGGTGCCACTGAACCCACATTCGTTGACCGCAAGGCCCATCTCGCTTCCGAGCTCGGTGAAGGTCGAAGTCGTTGTGCGAGGGACGGTGGAGTCGAGGGTGGTCTGCGACGGGCAGCCATACGGCGGGCCGCTCACGGACGGAACGCGGGTCCACGTCTCGCAGGGTGCGACCACCGTGAAGATGCTGCACCTGAAGGACTACAACCTGTTCAAGACGCTTCAGCAAAAGCTGAACTGGAGCTCGCCGCGCGAGCGTTGAGCGCCTGACCAGGAAAAGCGCCCCCAGCGTCGATGACGTGGGGGCGTTGGAATGAGACGCACGGGGCTAGCGCGCCAGCGTGAATCGCTTGGTGATGTTGGCGACCTCGTCCTTGTAGGCTGGGCCGATACCAACGGCAGTGATGATGGGCTTGCCGGTGAAGTGCGGCAGGAGAATATGGCCCCGGTCGATGATGAGCTCGCAGGGCAGGCCCGCGGCTTTCGCTTCCCGGTATGCGCGTATCAGCTGGCCGACGTTCTTGCCGTACATCACGAGCTTGGTTCCGTTGCCGCTGCCTCGGTACTGAGCGGTGATTTCCGGTCGCTCGAGCTTGGCGCGGTCATGGGCCAGGTCGAACGCGTGACCGCACTGTGCAGCCAGCTTGCCGGTCGGCATCTGGAGGTCCGCACGATAAAGCGCGTAGAGCGCCAGTGGCCGATGGTCCGCCGTGAAAGCTGCCATCGTGCGTGCCCGCTCGTCGAGCATGGCTTGGATGTCAGGGTCGAAGGCTGCCATCAATGGGCCCTCTGCCGCACCCACACCTCGGCGTCGCAGAACCCGACTGGCACGCGCTTGCCGGTGTCGGTGAATGCTGTCAAGGCCAGCGCTGGCGCGCGAAGCGGTTCGTTTTCCGACCAGGTCTTGGCGAGGAATTCGCCTTCGGCCAGCTCGAGGCCGGGCACGTTGACGCTCAGAGTCCCGTACGCCTCGCCTTGCCGGGATTGCACGATAAACGCGAGCGCTCCGTCCCGATAGCGTGTCTCCCTGACCTCGAGGTCTTGACCGTAGGCCTTGATTGTTCCGATGAGTTCCATGGTTTCCTAGTACGAAGTGGTCCTGCTTCGTATAGGTGTTGACGCCGACCGAAAACTGACCATCTAGAGGTCGAAGTGCCTACTGAAAATTGACCAGGGTGTTCCACTGACCTGCTGAAACTTTCAGCAGGGAAATTAGGTGATCACCATGGACATGATTGGCAAGGTCAGGCGCATGAAGCTGCGCGACCAACTCTCCCTGAGCGAGATTTCCAAGCGAACCGGCTTGGCCCGAAACACGGTCAAGAAATGGCTCAAGGCCCCGGCCATGAGCCTCCGAAGTACGAGCGACGCGTCGTTGAGCGCAAGCTCACGGCGTTCGAGGGCACGCTGCACCAGGCGCTGGCGGCCGATGCGCACCGGCCCAAGCAAAGCCGGCGTTCTGCAAGGGCACTGTTCTCCCAGATCCAGGCGCAGGGTTACCGCGGTGGCTACAGCGCGGTCACGGACTTCATCCGGGCGTGGCGCACGCGCTCTGACAGCAGTCCGGCCAAGGCGTTCGTGCCCTTGAGCTTTGAGTTGGGCGAGGCGTTCCAGTTTGACTGGAGCGATGAGGCGATGGTGGTGGGCGGCGTGTTCTACAACGTGCAGGTCGCGCATTTGAAGCTGTGTGCCAGCCGAGCGTTCTGGCTGGTGGCGTATCCCAGCCAGGGGCACGAGATGCTGTTTGACGCGCACACGCGCTCGTTCCAGGCGCTTGGCGGGGTGGCGCGGCGGGGCATCTACGACAACATGAAGACCGCGGTGGACAAGGTCAAGCGGGGCAAGGGGCGCATCGTCAACGCGCGCTTTGCGGCCATGTGCAGCCACTACCTGTTCGACCCGGACTTCTGCAACGTGGCCTCGGGTTGGGAGAAAGGGGTGGTGGAGAAGAACGTGCAGGACAGCCGCCGGCGTATCTGGATCGAGGCGAGCACCCGGCGCTTCGGCTCATTCATCGAACTCAATGCCTGGCTGGCAGAGCGTTGCCGCTCGGTGTGGGCCGACACGTCGCACCCGATCCATCGACAGTTCACCGTGGGTGAGATGCTGGAGTTGGAGAGGGGCCACCTCATGTCCATGCCGACGCTCTTTGATGGTTATGTGGAGCGCCTGGCCCGGGTAAGCAGCACCTGCCTGGTGGTGGCCGCCCGCAACCGTTACTCGGTGCCGTGTGAATGGGCGGGTCACATCGTGAGCACCCGGGTGTATCCGGAGCGGGTGGAGGTGGCTGCCATGGATGCGGTGGTGGCCAGCCACGCCCGGCTCTCGGGCAGTGGACAGACCGTCTTTGACTGGCAGCACTACATCGACCTGGTGCAGCGCAAGCCGGGTGCGCTTCGCAATGGAACACCCTTCCTGGATCTGCCGCCTGCGCTGCTGCGGCTGCGGCAGTCTTTGTTGCGCCACGCCGGAGGTGACCGGGTCATGGCGCAGGTGCTGGCGGTGGTTCCGCAGGCGGGTTTGGAGGCGGTGCTGGTGGCTGTAGAGCTGGTGCTCGAAGGCATGGCCCCCAGCGGCAGCATCAGCGTGGAGCACGTTCGCAATGTGCTGGCGCGGTTGAACAACCCGGTGACCCCAATGCAGGCCGAGACCGCGCTGCAATTGACCTTGGCGCCCAAGGCCGACACAGCGCGGTACGACCGGCTGCGTCCCACCCACCTGGATGATCAGGAGGTGCGTCATGCGTGATACGACACGGGATGTTCACGCGCAGCTCAAGGCATTGAGGTTGAACGGCATGGCCGTGGCCTGGGCGGATCTGGTCGAGCAAGGTGGGGACTCGACGCTGGATGCCTCACGCTGGCTGGTGGAGCATCTGCTGCAAGCCGAAGATGCGGACCGGGCGATGCGCTCGATTGCGCACCAGATGAAGTCGGCCCGCTTCCCCATGCACCGCGACTTGGCCGGGTTCAACTTCGAGGTGTCGCAGGTGGACAAGGCGCTGATCCAGAAACTCTCAGACCTGTCCTTCACCGACGATGCGCAGAACGCTGTGCTGATCGGTGGGCCTGGCACGGGCAAGACGCACCTGGCCACCGCACTGGGCATTGCCGGGTTGAGCCGGCACGCCAAGCGGGTGCGGTTCTACTCCACGGTGGATCTGGTCAACGCGCTGGAGCAGGAGAAAGCCCAAGGTCGCGCAGGCCGCATTGCCATGAGTTTGGTGCGCATGGACCTGGTGGTTCTGGACGAACTGGGCTACTTGCCGTTCAGCCAGTCCGGTGGTGCCTTGCTGTTCCACCTGCTGTCCAAGCTCTACGAGCACACCAGCGTGATGATCACGACCAACCTGACCTTCGCGGAATGGTCCAGCGTGTTCGGGGACGCCAAGATGACCACCGCGCTGCTCGATCGGTTGACGCACCACTGCCACATCATCGAGACCGGAAACGAGTCCTACCGCTTCCGCCACAGCTCCAAGGAGGCCAAGGGCCGCATCAAGTCCAGGGAGCAGGAGCGCAAGACTTCAGCCAGTCAACCCTTGAATGAAGGGAGCGAGAAACCAGGAACGTCTCTATAGTTATCCACAGCTGACCTCCTGCGGAGGCAGCCTTAGCCCCTGGTCAAAATTCAACCGGCACAGCTGGTCAATATTCCATCGGCGCCAACAGCCCCAGCCCAGGCGGAGCAAAAAGTTGCACATGGCGTCTGCGCCGATGCCGTCTGCCTGGAAGTCGAGCAGCGACTTGGCGCCGTCCGACTTCGAGAGCTTCTTGCCGGTCTTGAGGTCGCAAAGCAACCCGATATGCGCGTACTGGGGCACGGCGGCGTCTAGCGCATCGTAGATGGCGACCTGCTTCATGGTGTTGCTCACGTGGTCGTTGCCGCGGATGACCAGGTTGATGTCAAAGTCGATGTCGTCGACGACGCTCGCGAAGTGGTACGTCGGCATGCCGTCCGATTTCAGCAGCACCATGTTCTTGATGAAGTCGAGGTCGAGCTTCGTGACCTTGACTGTGCCGAGCGCTCGGTCGTCGAACGATTGATGGACCAGGTCGTGCTGCAGAAAGACCGCGCCATCGCGGTGGACCGCCCTGCCCTTTGCGACCAGGTCGCCGGCGACCGTTTGGTAGCGGGCCTGCCGGTCGCTCTGCTTGAAGGTGAGGTCGTGGCCGAGCTTGAGGTAGTCCATAGCCTGGTAGATGACGTCAACGAACTGGTCCTGCGACTTGGCAGTGTTCGTGTCGTCAATGCGCAGGAGGAACTTGCCGCCAGAGGCGCGCGCGGCCAGCCAGTTGAAGTAAGCCGTGCGTGCGGTTCCGAGATGGAAGAATCCAGATGGGCTTGGGGCGATGCGTGTGTTGTAGACCATGGGTGCTCAGAGAAAGAGGTTCAGGACAAAGTGGCGTGCGCTGATACGCTAGGCTTAGAGCAAAGAGGCAGGGCTGGCCACGCGAACTGACGCGCGAATGCTCTTCGATGGCGTGCCTTCATAGACGCCCCATTCGGTTAGCCGACGCCGGAGCGACTCGAGGCTGATTCCAAACTCCTTTGCAACAGACTCGAGGGATTCGCCAGGCAGACGGCTGGCCCATCTGGCGCAAATGGCCGCCTGGGGATAGCGGGCTTCGAACACGCGGTTTGCCGCTAGCGTCAGCGCCACGCGATGCTCATGAGCCGCAGTCAGGCAGTGGGAGATTCTGGCTAGTCTTCGCTTGCCCATCAGTGGTGCAACGCGACTCATCAAGTCCTTTGCCGCATTGCCGTGTACTGCTGCGATGTAGCTTGCCTTCCACCCAACGCGCGTGGGCGCTTGGTAGCAAACGGTCGTTGAGACGAGGCGGGAGAACCGGGCAACGACGTCCTCGTCGGTCATTTTCAGTGAGACGCGTGTGCGCCCCTGGATGAAATCGAAGCTCCCCTCCCCTTCAAGTAGCCCAGCTGTCCATTCCAGCGAGACCTCCGACGGCTCGTCAAGGGCCGGGTAGCAAGCTTGAGTTGGTGGTGAACTTGACGCATCTGAGCATGAGTCATGCTGCGCGGCTCGACTGACCTTGCAACCCAGGATGTTCAACCGACGGGACACGGAGCTACGGCCAATGCCAACGGAGTTTGAGAACGCCCGAAGCGATACGCCCTCTCCTCGGCCTAACCAAGCCGCCAATAGAGCCGAATCCGAGATGCGGGCCGACGCCTGGCCAAGTCGCTTCCTATGCTGGCTGTTTTGAGCGACTGCGTCGAGGCACTCGTCGATACGGATGCGACGACGGACCCCCCTGTAGGGTTGAACGAGTTGCATGTAGTAAACCGCTCGCTTGCCGGTGACATGGACAGCGTAGGCCTGCTTGTGGTGCGCCGCCGCTTGAGAAACCGGATGCACCTTCGCGTTCATAAGCCCAGCTACCCTCTGCGCAACGTCAAAGTCTGTTGTTTGAAGGCTTATGGCAACGCGCTTGGAGTTTCGCAGGAACGAACCCTCCCCCTCAAGGTACCCCGCCAGCCACGCGATAGTCTTGAAGTCCGTTATCAGAAAGGGTGCTCGGCGGTGAGACATTGGCAGCTGGCTCGTCGGAGAGGTGGATTAACGAACTGAGTTTAGTGGCCCGTCCGGAGAGATTCGAACTCCCGATTGCAGCTCCAACTACGGCGTACTGGCTTCGAAGACCAGACCGGCTACGGACGGATTTCGAGGCGCTAGCCCCGAGAGATTTGGAGTCACGTACGGGATTCTGAGCTGGCCCCTTGAATGACAGGACACGGTCTATCGCTTATCTTTCAAGATAGGAGTAGGACTGTGAGTACGACTAGGAATACGGATACCGTTGAAGTGATCATGAGGGACCAGCGCCGTAGGCGCTGGTCCCTTGGAGAGAAGGCCGCACTGGTTCGCCAAAGCTACGAACCGGGCATGAGCGTGTCGCTGGTTGCACGCCAGGAAGGCGTTGCCGCCAGCTTGTTGTTCCAGTGGCGCAAGCTGGAGCGACAGGGAGCGTTGACGGCGGTCTCCGCTGGCGAGGCCGTGGTGCCGGCTTCTGAGCTCGCCGCCGCTCGTGCCGAGATTGCCAAGCTGCAGCGCGTGCTCGGCAAGAAGACGCTGGAGAACGAAATCCTCAAGGAAGCCGTGGAGTACGCCGCCGAAAAAAAGTGGATTGCGCGCTCGCCCTTGCTGAACGGGGACGGCCAGTGAAGGCTGTCTGCCAGGCCTTGGGGTTGGCGCGCTCGAATGTTCATCGCCTGCGGACCCGCCCAGAGAACTGGATCGACGCGCGCACACAGAGACCGGCGAAGCTCAGCGACGCCACGTTGCTCGACGAGATCAAGGCGCAGATCACCGAGTTGCCAACCTATGGCTACCGACGCGCCTGCGCACTGGTGAACCGGTATCGAGCCAACACCGGCGCTGCGCGCGTGAACGCCAAGCGCGTCTACCGCGTGATGGCGGGCCACGCGTTGCTGTTGCCGAAGGCACCCCGACGGCGCCAGTCCAGCCGGCCTCACGAGGGGAAAGTGGCGGTCGCGCACAGCAATGTGCGCTGGTGCTCGGACGGCTTCGAGATCAAGTGCGACTCGGGACAGACAGTCACCGCGACCTTCACCAAGGACTGCTGCGACCGCGAGATCCTTGCCTTCCGGGCTTGGGAGGGGAAGGGGCTGCCGGGCGAGCCGGTGCGTGAGATGCTCATCGAAGCCGTGGAAAAGCGCTTCGGCAACATCGATGGCATCCCCGGGACTCACACGCTGGAGTTCCTCTCGGACAACGGCGGCGCGTACATCGCGGCCGAGACCCGGAAGATTGCTCGACAGCTGGGCCTGAAGCCGGTGAACACGCCCGTGTGTAGCCCGCAGAGCAACGGCATGGCCGAGAGCTTCGTCAACACATTTAAGCGCGACTACGTCAGCCGCATGGACCTCGCCGACGCGAGAACGGTGATGGCGCAGATGGCCGCGGCCTTCGAGCACTTCAATGAGGTACACCCGCACTCGGCATTGAAGATGAGATCACCCAGGGAGTTCAGGCAGCATCGCGCTGCCCAACAGCGTCTTGCTCAGATCGAGCAGGCGCTACATTGCGAATAGCCCGTGTCCTGAAATACGGGGGCAAGATCAATTCCAACCCGTGTAATCACCTTGAGAAGGTGACGTCCTGAGCACTAGACGAACGTGACGTAAAAGCTTTGCAGAGCTGACGGGACTCGAACCCGCAACCTCCGACGTGACAGGCCGGTGCGCTAACCAGTTGCGCTACGGCTCTGCAAAACTTTCATATCTGACAAAACTGCCCTTGGCAGCGCTTTCGCGCCGCTGGCGCATCCGGTCTGAATTGAACAGACGACCTCCGGCTTCGGACGCCGGCGCTCTATCCCCTGAGCTACGGGTGCATCGAATGATTGGCGGACTAGATGGGGCTCGAACCCACGACCTACCGCTGGACAGGCGGTTGCTCTTCTCAGCTGAGCTACTAGTCCTTGCAAGCATGGCGCGCCATCCTGGAATCGAACCAGGAGTCTCCAGGTTCGCAACCTGGTGCTCTATCCATTGAGCCAATGGCGCAGTTGTTTAAGGCGCGTCGGCGTCACTCGACACGCGGCGAATTTGGTACTCCGTGCGGGATTTGAACCCGGCCTGCCCAGGGTGAAAGCCTGGTGACCTCAACCAGAAGTCGAACGGAGTAGGAAACCTTTAAGATTTCGACGGATATAGCTCCGCCTCGGTGTCTAAAACCGATGGTCCGCATTGCCAGGGGAAGCTTCCCGCGGCAAGGCAAAACCAAGCTCTCCGAGTCCTGTTGGACGCAGCTAGCGGGAATACAGAGGGAGGTGTCGTGAGACTTTGGCCGTCTGAGGGTCCGCCAGCTCACTGGCGGAGACGACCAGTGACTGCTTAGGAGCGCTCGTCGCGCTCCGCACGTTCATCACGACGCTCATCACGAGCGCAGTCGACCGTCCGGGAGACCCGGATGGAAGCGGCGGTGATGTTGAGGGCGTTCATGATGTTGCGGTCAGTCAGGTTTGAATGTGTGAGCATTATAGGTCGCGGAGTTTATACGCGCAAGCCTTTTTTAGAAAAATTCGTTCTGCGTGCGGGTGCCCGGCGTTAGAGGATTTTCGTGGGTGCGGCGTTCACTCCCTCCACTCTTTGACGGCGAGTACTGCTTCCGTCGTGACCCTCTAACCAACCTTTGAAAGGTACTCAAATGAAAACAGACTTGTATTCCACTCACCCCCTCCACTGGCAACAGTGTGACGCCTTCGAGTTTCGCGTGCACCATGTACTCCACGCTGAATGCCGGTACGAAGTCGGGCCAGGAGCGGCCCGCGACGTTATCGACGCGACCTTCTCGCTGTTGATTTCCTCGGCTGGAGCGGTAGCCCGCGCTGAGTTCGCGCGCGTCGTAGCTGCGAACGAGGCGCTACGATTCCCTGCGCCCTCTGCCGTGCCGGTGCAGGTCGAAGGCATCTTTAAGTTCGCCGGCGAGGACGGGAAATGGGGGCTGCTTGGTGCAAAGTGGACCATCTGGGTAGCGGAGGCATCTGTCGACTCGGAACTTCCGGCCGCGCTAGAGGACTGGCTACTGTTGCATCCCCGATGAGTAGATACGGTTCATCCTGGCGCGAGCCAGGAGTAGAGCGCCGGCGCAGGCCTGTCCGGAAAAAAAGGAGCCGCCGAACCTAGGTCCGGCGGCTTGAATGAAGTGAAGCTGTGCTCCGGCTACGCTGCCATCAGCTCCAGGTCGGCCTGAGCCTTCCTTGGTAGCAGCAGCGACTGCACGAAGCCTTCGGCCTGGCGGAACCGCGTGGCCCCGCCGAGCACGTACTCGACCATGCACTCTGTCGACAACCACCTGCGGCCAAGCCGTTCAGCAGCGTCCGCGGTTGTGAACGAACCGCCAAATGGGTCTGCCACCAGGTCGCCGGGCTCCGAGAGGAACTCGACCAGGAACGACGCAAGCTTCAGGGGCATGGGCGCTCCGTGCGCAGGCAAGCCGAGTGCTCGAGCATCCCGCTTGTAAGCAGTCTGAGCGGCACACCGGTGGCCGTACGTGAGGATGTTCCGCGGAATGCGGCCGGCGGTCTCGTTGCCGTAGCTGCCAGGCCGAATCGAATATGCACCATCGGAGTTGCTGGTATCGCGGGTCTCGCCGCCACGCTGGATGAGCCTCAGGTGCTCTTCAGTGTGGGCTTGCAGCACCCTACGGTTGTCCGACTTGACCCGGTGAGGGTCGTTTGTCAGCCAGTAAATTGGCTCGTACGCCACGTTGAGCTGCGTGCGCGCCTTGCTGGCATATTGGAACGGGCCTGGGGCCTTCGAAGGGTTCGACCAGATGAGCTCGTCCATCTTGTGGAGACCGAGCCGGTCATGCAGCGCCAGCACCAGCCGCTCGCGGTAGAGAGAGCGCGCCGGTGAGCCGGGCAGGAAGATGTCGTTGGAGATGTTCAGGCAGATGCTGCCGCCAGGCACCAGGTTGCGAACAACTGGCTCCAGCGTCTTGCAAATCCAGTCGACGTACTCGGGCTCCGTGGGATTGCCGTATTTTCGGGCGCTGGCCAGAGGATACGGCGGGCTCGTGATGACAAGCGTGATGGGCGAGTCGATGCTGGCGAAGACCGTTTCGCATGAGCCTAGGATGGCAATGCCCAGCTTCGTGGAGAAGCCGACCACCGAAACTGTGGGCTCGATGCGGTTCAGGTCCTTCGACGCAGGTCGCGTAAGGCGCCAAACGCCGCGCTCGCCCTCGACGTGCTCGAGGATGCCTGCCTGCTTCAGCGTTTGCTGGTACCAGCGGCACTTGCGCTTGAACACATTAAATGAAGCGCCTTCTTCGCCCGTGGCCTTGCGCAGGCTCACGGTGTCGTCAGGCAGTTCCATGCCGACGGCGACGGCCTTGTACAGGCTGTCGTTGTCCAGCGTACCTTCCTGCTCCTTGGAGTAGGCGTGCAGGACGCTCGAGAAGAGGTCCATTTGGTTGTTGGGGGTCATGAGGTTGCTTGTGGTTGTCCTGCTTGCGTGTAGCTAGCTCGACCCCGTGACCGCGATTTCTTCCGAGAACCCCGCCTGTCGGAGCGCTTCAACGAAGCACTTGGCAAGCTCGGGGTCGCTCACTAGAATCGCCGCCCCACTCCGGGGGCCTTTGAAAGTACACATGCAACACGACAACCCTACCCCCGACCCGAAAGACTCCCCGGTTTTCTACAGCGGCATCAAAGAAATCTGCAATAACCTGACTAGCGCGCAGATTCATGACGAGGAGGCGCAGCCGAGTTCGACAGATGCCGGCCGGCTCGCGGCTGACCTGGCCGCAAAAACCGGGGTGCCCCTGCCGGAGGTTTGGAAGGAAGTTTTCGAGATTTCTGGGGACGTAGCCGAGGAGAACGCCGCCGACCAGGACCTGGCTATCGACGGGCTGGGCCCGAACCCAGAGGAATTGCCCTGAACCGGCCGGCCGAGACGCCCCGGACTCCACTCGCGGGCTGAGCTAGTCCTGTGGCGGCGGCACCAGCCACAGCTTGGCGTCGGGCCCATCGGTGCGCTCAGCGGCCAGCCGCCCGGCGCTTTCCGTGCGGGCGACGCTCTCGGCCTCGTTCAGGCAGACGCTTTGGCCACGTCTCGGCCCATAGCGTGCCTCGAGCTGCTCGGTCGTTTGAAGGACCATTCGGCCGTACGGCACTTCCTGCTTCCATTGGTGGTAGGGGCAGCGCGGGTCGGTGCAGTAACCGGTTTTGCCCTCGAGCGGCTCCTCACAGTGGTGGCACCAGGTTGGCTCGTCAGATTCGTCGGTACCGGGCGCACTCGCGGCCATGAGGCTGTTCCAGGAGATGTGGCCTCTCGTCACTGCGACGGCTTCTTTTGCCATGCACAGCGCGAGTTCAATCCCCTGACGAGAGAAATACGACTTCAGCGCCAATGCCGCTTGGCCTGGCGATACAAAACGAGCGGGCATGCAAATGCTCCTTGCTAAAACAAAGGGGTTCTTGGATTCGGTGTCGTCCTCTGGTACACGCGAAGCCTTTGCTTTTGCAAGAAGTTCGGAGGTGCTTATGCCCCGAATTGCCTACCTGCTTTCACAGGTGAGGACGGCTCATCAGGGATGTCGTGCTCAAAGTATAAGAGGCATGAAGCCGCGTCGGCAATGCCTTCTCGCCAAGAAAAAGCCGCCGGACTGAGTCCGGCGGCGAATGGTTTAGGCTAGGTCGCCCTCAAGCTACGTTGTAGCGTGCTTGCAGCATTTCCTTGTGGCCCCTCGCTTCCTTGAGCGCGTTGGCCAAGAGCACCGCGAGCGGCTCATCCTTGTCAGGCAACTCGGCATCGGTGTCGAAGTCGCCAGACCGCTCGTCGAAGATTTGGTAGTTGCTGCTCATGTCGAGTTCATCGAGCATCTCCCAAGTCCGTACGTAGACGGCAAGCGTGTCATCCCGAAGGGTGACCACGAGCTCTGTGGCAAAACGATTGCTGAGCTTGAAGTTGTAGCTTAGCTGCACGTAGGGGCTACCTTTGTCTTCCTCGATGGCCCGTTCATCGCGGCCGTCCATCCGCTTGGCAGCCTTGAGCAGGCCGGTAGCGTCAACGGCTTTCTCGAGCCGGTCCTTGAGCACGACCAGGGCGTCCTCTTTGTCAGCCTTGAGCGCCGAAACTTCGGCCGACCACTGTTCAATATCCGCCAGAGAGGGTGACTCGCTGGCCTTCTCGCTGCGCTCTGGAGCCTGCGGGTTAGCGGGTTCCTTGGCGACATGCTCCTCCGGCAGCGTATCCGCGTCCAGTTCGAACCGCCCGCCTGCCAGCTTGCCGACGAGCGTCTTGGAGTTGACGAGCACCGAGTAGTACTCGTCGTATTGGTCGTAGGTCTCACCCTCATCGATGCGGCCGTCGTCTTCGAGAAGAGCACGCTGAAAGCGTTGAGCCGCGATTTGGCCGCTTGGTGCCCAGATGCTACGTTGCTCGTCGAATGTATCGCCTCCGAGCCGGCCGCAGACCACCCAGAGCTCATCGCCTGTGGCGCTAGCGAGCGGCTTGGAGGCCGCAGCACCTGGGCGCTGCTTGCCACCGCGCGGGGCTTCATTGGCTGCAAGGACGTTCCAGGAGGCGTAGCCCCTGGTAAGCGCCACGGCCTCTTGGGCTGTGCCCAGGTCGACCGGGATGCTCTTGCGACGGAAAAAGTTCTTCAGCACCACAGCGGCTTGGCTGGGCGTAGGTTGGGTAACGTTCACGTGAAATACTCCTTGCAATACGCGCGTTGGCGTGAATGCATGCTGTCCTCTTTACATACTCGCCTTTGCGCAAAGCAAAAAGTTCGTGTGTGTGTCCTGAATGCCCCGTTTCACCGTACCTGCGTTAGCAGGCGAGGACGGCGCGCTGGGGCTGCGCGTGCTCAGTATATGCAGCTAACCAGGAGAGCCCCGCCGGTAAGCTAGCGTGCCGGGGGTTGCTGGGCGCGCCGGCCCCTGTCCTCCCGAAGCTTGCCCGGAGCAGGGCTCGACGCGGCGGCGGTTGGCTATAGAAGACAGGAAAACTTCAGCAGATACCACATGACTACTTCAATTGTCTTTGTTGCCGTCAAAGGCGACCAGGAGGTCGATGTTGCACGAGTTGAACTTCAGCTCCTTCATCCAGACCTTGCCCAAGGGCTCGACCCTAATGAGTTCTCATCTTTTCTGCTCCTCCTCGTGCCTGAGGTGAAGCGCCGATGGTTAAGCACCCACGACAAGCTCATTCTTCGCATCTACCAGGGTGGCGAGCTGGCTTGGACCCAAGCCTGCTGACCCAGGGCGCGAAAATTCAGCGGCCGCTGCTCCCTCCCGGACAGCGGCCCTTCTTTCGGGGTTGGTGGCGGGGCCAAGCGCCCGATGCTCACTACCGGTGCCTGCGGCGCTGCGGGAACGCTCACCGAGCACAAGGCAAAGCCGGGCCCAAATAGGGCCCGGCTTGGAATGACGTTGGTTAGGAGGCTGCCTTGAGTCTCGCCAGCGCGGCGGAAACGAGAGGCAGGCCGGTGTCGAGAGCCTTGAGCTCTGCCTCCGTCGCGAGACGGCAGACCTCGTCTTCAAAGGACCAGCGCCAGTTGCTGGAGCAGTGCTGCCCGTCAAGGTGGGTAACCGTCCCGCTGGCGCCGAGGTTGTCCCTGACGACAAAGAAGTCGTCGCAGAACTCGATGACCTGGCCAGGCTGGAATGCGGGAGCGAGCTCCGGGCGGACGGGCCGTGGTTGCTCAGAAGGCATTCGATGCTCCGGTCAGAAAGTCGATGTAGCGGGCGCCGGCGCCATTCTGCTTGAAGCGCGCCAGCACCTTTCCATCGTTCAGCACGTCCTCGGCGTAACCACGCTTATCTGAGGCCGATACGGCCCAGTCGCCAGTGTGGAACGCCTGATGCCGGTAAACGGAGCTACCCGGCAGCGTTCCAGGTGCGGCCAGGTCGATTCGAACGATGCACTGGTCTTCGATTTGCAGCTCGGCCTCGCCATCGGCTGACGCGAGGAGCGGCAGCTTGCGCTTGCCCGCCGACCGTCCGATTTGCCCGATGACGTGGTCTTGCTCCGGCCAGGCGCGGCCTGTCTTGGTGTCGCCGAACCAGAGTCGGACGGCATATCGCGTCTTGAACGCTGCTTCGAGGGCAGCGCGCACCTCGACGCCCGTTTCGGGGTGAAACCAGAGGTTCTGGCCTTGTTGGTACTTCGAGAGGGATGCGTGTGTTGGCATGGGTTCCTTATCGACTGAGAAGAAGTAGTTCTTCTCGGTCTAGCCACCACTAGCCGGTGCCCTCCCCGCTTCGAGCTCGCCCCGCGGTCGTTCAGAGCACGTGGCTTCAGGGCGCTGGCCCCTCGGAGCGGGGCTTCTCGTCACTCCAGAATTCGGCTGTAATGCGTAGCCGGCCAAACTCCTAAAACCACTAGGCCGCCATCGTCTGTCCGCTTTTCCACAATGGAGGGGTTCATGGCACTGGCATCCTTGATGGCCGCGAAATCGCGTCAACTTTGGTCGGCCTCCATGGCCGTTGCAGTCCTGGCGGCGGCGCTCTCAGGCTGCGCGGGCCTGGCGGGGCCCCCCAAGCCAATGGTCTTGGACGTTTTCTTCGGAACGGACCGCAAAGCTGTTGAGGGCCCGGAGAGATTTGGAAAAGAGGGGGGGCCCAATCGTCCTGGGGGCCATGAAGGTGAGCGTCCCACCTAGCCCTATTCATCAGATGGGCCGTATCGAAAGGCCGTCCTCCTGGCAGAAGGAGAGCACCGAAAAGCACTTCGTAATTCTCGACCAGCGGGTGCTGACTTCCGCACAGTTCTACCAAGAGATGAACACTGCGCTTAGCCGGGCGCCAGGTGTGAAATCTGCCTTCCTTTTCATTCACGGGTTCAACGTTCCCTTCGTAGACGCGGCATACCGGACCGCACAAATCTCCGCCGACCTGGGCCTATCCTCGGTCCCCGTTTTTTACAGTTGGCCCTCCAATGGTTCCCTGCCCGCGTACACCTGGGACTTCACGGCCGCCTCGCAAACCATTCCCCGGCTGGTCGCAGTCGGTGCCCCCGTCAGCTTGTACGCCTCCCAGGCGGACAAAGCGCTGACGGCATCTATGGGTCTCTGGGGAGGAGTACGGGCGGGCTCCGCCGGCGCCGACCTCATCGTCCTGCCGGGCCTGGAGACGATGGACGCTTCAAACGTCAACACGGATTTCCTCGGCCACTCAGCGTACGGTGACTCGCGCATTCTCCTTGGCGACCTGGCAGCACTTTTTCGAGGGTTCGGAGCGAGCAGCCGGTTCGGCCTGACGAAGGTGCCGACGGCCACAGGCACCTACTGGGAATTCAAGAGGTAGCTCGAAGCGCCGCGCCACGGCCTCCCTCGCCTTCCGCTTGCTACACAGCGAAAGGACACAGAGGACACCATGCATGCTGAATTTCATCCGGGGAACATCTCCTCCGGGATGGCGCTAGCCGTCGAACATGCCGAAGCTGGTTTCCACTTCGAAGAGGGCGGCTGCTGGGCCATGGCGGTAGCGCTCTACGAGCGCTTCACCCTACTAGGCGCAGCTCCGGTACTCCGCTACCGTGCGGACGGCTTCACCCACGCTTGGGTGGAGGTCGATGGCGTCGGCTACGACCACCAAGGCAATCTGTTCTCGCTCCCCCTGGGCGCCACGGTCGCGTCGGCCGCCGAGATGGCGGACATCGCGGCGCGATTCGGCGTTTCGACCGAGGACTTCGAGGCGGACAAGGCCTGGGCGGACCAGGTCGTTGCCACAGCTAGCCGCCTTCTCGCCTGGCGCGTCACCTGTGACGCCAGCTAAGCGCACCCCTCCCTGCTTACAACTGGCGCCCCTCACCGGGCGCCATTTTCTTGCCTAAACCGCGCCGGCGGTCCGGCAAGCTCGGCGCCTCGCCCTTCGCTACACGCCTGTAGGTCAACTACGAAGGAACGAAATGCCTGAATTCAACAAGGCCCGGGGCGTCATCTGGGAACACTGGTACCTCGAGCTCGAGAAGCTCGCGGGCAAGCATGGCGTATCCGTCGCCGACGAGGACGCCTGGATGGGCCCCTACGAGGACGGGCAAACGCCCGAGCAAGCGCTCTACGAGGAGTATCCCGAGTTCAAGCCTGCCGACGCATCGCCCTGCGCCCAACACGAAAAACCATGTTTCGAGTGTCCATGGCGGCGCAACAGCGCTCCTGGCTGGCTCGGAGCCTCGGAGCCTGGCGAGTTTCTGGCACAAGCTGACTCGGGTATCCGGATGCCCTGCCACACGGCAGGCATCGACTACGAAAGCCCGAACTGGGAGGAGCAGGCGAAGACCTCAGCACAGTGCGCAGGTCACGCCATCTTTCTGGCGAACCGCTGCAAGCTGCCGGCGCCCGGTGCGCTGAAGCTTCCTGCGGACCACGAGGCGGTGTTCACCCGTCCTCATGAATTCGTGGCTCACCATGCCCGCATGGCGCCTGCGCAGCTCGAGGCCACGATGATTTTCGACCTCTATCGTGTCACTCGCGCAGCCAAGTCGAATGGCAGCGCGAAGCCCTCTGCTACCAAGGCCAGCAAAGCTCGCAAGGGCACCGCAACCGCCTAGATTCGCGCGCTCGCCGCGCTCAGCCCTCCGCTTAGACGGAGGGCTCTTTTTTTCTGCCAAAAGTCGCCACGCCGCCGTGCCGCCTAGGCCCAGCAGGGCTGGCTAAAGGCGGTGACTGCACTGCGCAACCGCACTTCCTTCACGCACATGACTCGCAAACTTGCCCCCTTCGGCCTCGCGGCCGCCCTCCTGCTGCTGCCGCTGGCAGCGACCGCAGCCGATGACGACCTCTTGGCTACGGCAGGAAAAATCGGTTACGGCCTTCGGGTTGCCGAAAAGTGCGGCATGCCCTCCGACGCGCTCGAGCGTCTCTCGGACGCACTGGCCGATGTGGTCGCCGCGGAGGCGGACCAGAGCGGTGCCGACCGCCTGGCGCTGGGTAAAGCGGTCCACGCTGCCGTGGACCGGGCCAACAACGAGTTCCCCGGGAAGCCTCCGCTCGAGGTCTGCACCAAGGTCATAGCAGACCTGGAATCGCTCACCTGACCATAGCCAGGGTCCACGCGCTTGGCCCTAAGGCGGGCTTGCGCGGCCCTCGCGCGGTTTCTACACGTCCCAGAGCATTTCTATCAACGGGCCCCGAGCCCAAGTACGACGCACTGCGTCAAAGGAACTTCCATGGGACGTGAACTCAAGCGAGTCGCACTGGACTTCAAGTGGCCGCTGGAAAAGGTCTGGAAGGGCTTCCTGAATCCGTT
This sequence comes from Variovorax sp. SRS16, assembly GCF_901827165.1. Taxonomy (NCBI): domain Bacteria; kingdom Pseudomonadati; phylum Pseudomonadota; class Betaproteobacteria; order Burkholderiales; family Comamonadaceae; genus Variovorax; species Variovorax sp. SRS16. The sequence continues at coordinate 620,144 of NZ_LR594667.1, read as the reverse complement.
CAGCAAGCATGCCCGACCGTGCCGGCAATGCGGCGGGCGAGGCGAATCGCCGCAGCTCACCGAGCTGCATAACCAGTGGTACGGCTACTCGGCCTTTCGACCGGAGGACAGAGGCAGCAGGCCCTGGACGACCGAAGACGCGCCCATCATCGCGTTCGCGTCGAGGAACCTGGAGAGCGCACCCGGGTTCTACGGTCAAGGGCCCGTCGCACTGAATCGTGAGGCGCAACGGCTGTGCGACCTGTTCAATCAGCAGTGGAGCCACCACCTCAACGACGACGACGTCGCAGCTCTGCTGGAGGCTGACCGCCTCTGGGACTTCACTTCCACGTTCAGCCCCGGCGACGGTTGGGTGAAGAAAGAGCCGGCGGTCGTGCCCACTGCGGCGCAAGTCAACGCGTGGAGCATCGGAGGCATGGGGCACGACAGTATCAACTCCTGGGCTGTTATCAGAGCCGAATGCAAGCGGTTGGGCCACCCGATGTCGTGCAGCGCGTGTGAAGGCGAGTGTCAAATCTGGCGCACCAACCGGCTGAGGAAAAAGGCCGAGAAGTGGACTAAGGTGGAGCCTCCGGCAGGGTTGGGCTACCAGATTTGGGAGCACACCACCGAAGGCAGCCCCATTTCCCCGGTGTTCGCGACTGCCAAGGAACTCGCTGCCTGGATGGTCACGGAGTATCGGCATCGCCGTGATGAAGGCAATTTCACCTCGTGGATGAAGTTCATCGAGGGACCGGGATGGGTGCCGTCGGGGGTCATCGGGGGTGGCAGGCTCTTCCACGGAGCCAACATCGTGCGCGCTTTCGAAGAAGAGCAGGAACCTGCAATCGCGTAGCACAGCGTTAATTCGGGCCGCCAGGGATGAATCAATCCTTGGTGGCCTTTTCCTGCGGTTCGATAGTTGCACCAAGCAACGAACGAAGCTACACTGAGCATCGCAAGCAAAAGGGGTTGAGCATGCACACAGACCATGCCGTGTTGACAGGGAGCAGCCATACCGCAGCGGCGACGGCGTGCCAGGACTATTGCCTTGCGGGCTCGGCCGAAGGAGTCGCATGGGCAGTGGTCGCGGATGGGTGCTCTAGTGGAGGGGCCTCGGACCTCGGCGCCCGTGTCTGGGCGCTTGCCGCACGACGCGTCCTCATTCGCGCTGCGGGGGAGCTGCTGCCCGCCTACGAGCTGCAGCGCCGCGTGCTTGAGAGGGCGGAGCCCCTATTGGCCAACCTCAGCACAGAGGACGGCTTTTCGACGCTCGGCGTACTCCAAAGCGATGGTGCACTTGTGCGCTGCTGCCTGTTCGGGGACGGAGTCGTCATCGCCCGACACAGGGACGGAGGCCTATCCGTCTGGTCGGTCGAATACTCTGCGAATGCCCCGTTCTACCTTCAGTACCTCCGAGACCCTGCCCTGGAGACTGCCTACGACGAGCAATACAGGGACCAGCTGCGGAACTGCGTACGTACCAGGCTCGATGCCAACGGCGGCGTCCTGGGCAGCGACGTTTGTGCTCAGAGCTCGCAGGCGCCGGCTTGGGAGCTCACCCTGGACGTGAAGCGCCAGGACCTGGATGCCGTCTTTGTGTGCAGTGACGGGCTCGGCACGACCAAGGAAGGCCTTGAGGCAACGGCTGCCGCGGTGGCCGCAGTGAAGAACTCCACAGGGGAGTTCGTGCGTAGGCGGGTGGCCAAGCTTGCTCGAGACTGGCTGAAGGCGGGGGGCATGCCGACAGATGACCTCGCGGTCGCCGGCATCTGGCTTGACCGGGAGCCGGGCGATGAGTGAGCGCGTCACCGTCTACCCGGAAGGAGGCCGAAGCCTTGTGTTGACGGGAAACGACCACCTTGCCACCGGTGGCGAAGGTTCGGTCTACGTCAAGGGGGACACGGCGTACAAGGTCTACCTGGAGCCGGCCAAAGCAATCCGGGCGGGCATGGAGCGCAAGGTCGCCGCCCTGGCGGCCATCAAGCACCCCGGCATCGCCGCTCCGCAAGCCATCCTTCGAGACAAGAATGGACTTTTCATTGGGCTGTCGCTGCCGAAGGCGCCCGGAGAAGCCCTTTACAAGGCATTCACGAACAGCTGGAGGGACACCCATCAGTTTGGCCTTACCGAGACGGCGAAGGTTGTAGAGGCCATGCGAGGCATCACCATCGCCGCTCATGACCACCAGGCCTTGATGGTCGACGCCAACGAGATGAACTGGCTCGTCCACGGGTTGCTGCCAACGGCAATCGATGTGGACTCCTGGCAGCTGCCTGGCTTCCCTGCCACGGCAATCATGCCCTCCATCCGCGACTATTCCCAGAACGAGTTTTCCGAAGGCAGTGACTGGTTTGCCTGGGCCGTGGTCACGTTTCAGCTGTGGACCGGCATTCATCCCTACAAGGGTACCCACCCGGACTTCAGTCGCGGGGCGCTCGAGGAGCGTATGCGGTCGCGCGCGTCCCTCTTTGACAGCAAGGTTCGCCTACCGCCCGCAGCGAGGCTCGTGGCGGGCATCCCGCCCGCCTTGCGCGCTTGGTACGAACTCACCTTCGCTACCGGAGAGCGCTCGGAACCGCCGTCAACCTTTGCGAGCACGCTTGCGACACAGACCGCGCCGCGGCTGCGCGTCCGGCAGACGCTCGCAGGCTCCTTGAAGCTGGAGCGCCTTGGCCACGCTGGCGACAAGATTCTGGCCGCCTTCAACGGCTTTGTCGTCGCGCGTGGCCCCTCGGGCCTGGTGCTTTGGGATGCGCTCGCCAAGTCGCCCGTAGCTGATGTCACTGAAGGCGAGCTGCAAGAAGTCCTTCGGCACGAGGCCGCCATCGTCAGGACGGCTGGTTACCGGGTCGTGTTACGGCTCCGGCCAGGGGTGTCGCTTTCCTGTCGCGCGCTCGGCGGGCCGTCGGGCAGCAACCTCCCCTCGACCGCTCTACGAGTCTGGCAGTCCGGGAATCGCGTGTTCGCGCTTGCGCCTGGCGTGTCGAACGGTCTGGTCGAGGTTGACGCCGCTGAGCTGGGCGGGCGCCTGGTGCTGGCTGTGCGCCAGCAATGGCCGGCAGCCATCCTCTCGACATCGTTTTTCCGAGGAGGCTTCGTGCAAGACTGCCTGGGCATGCCTTTCGTGGGGGTGCTTGAAGGGGACGGCGTGCTGCAGGGGCCGGCCGAGGGCCTGAAGGGCTACAAGGTCGCCGAAGGGTTTGGCCTTGACCGGTCGAATGTCTGGCTTACGGCTGTCCGCCGCGTCGACGGTGAGACCGTCCGACTGTCCCTTGCGTTCAAGGCCGGGCGGTGGGCGGTTGAAGAGGTGGTGGTTGTTGCGACGCTGGGGGTTGACGCGGCGGCCAGCTCCTCGGGTGTCGGGGTGCTGCGCGAGGAGGACGCTCTCGTTGTTGCCAAAGGGGCGGCCCGCAAGCAGATTGACAGGAGTGGGTTGGCCGGCGAGCTGCGGCTCTTCTCGCTCGGCGCCGGTATAGGAGCTTTCGAGGACGGCGAGGTGATGAAGCTCAGCTTGAGCTAGTTCGGCAGGATGCATGTAGGCGTCACCTCGATGCACGCACAGCATGGTGAGGAAGAGAACGACAGGCGCGGCCTCGCCTCTTTCGTTAGTTGCGCGGCGCAACGAACGGTGCTATACTGCACGTACACCTTCCCGCGCGGCAATGCCGCCACCTCAAAAAATGACCGCTTTCACCGCAACCCAGGCCTCCGCAAGAGAGCCCTTCGTTCCTGTCATCCGCTCCCTGCTGGAAACCGACCTCTACAAGTTCTCGATGTTGCAGGCGATGCTCCATCGGCACCCTGGTGCACACGCGGAGTATGCGTTTGTCTGTCGAAACAAACCGCAGTTTCCGCTGGCAGAGCTCGAGGCGGAGGTGAACGAGCAGTTGGACGACCTGTGCACCCTGCGCTTCAGTGAAGACGAACTGACCTATCTGCGCGGCCTGCGGTACATCAAATCGGACTTTGTCGACTTCCTTGCGCTGTTCCACTTTCAGCGCAAGTTCATCAAGGTTTCCGTGAGCGGGGATGCCCTGAACATTGTCGCGACGGGACCTCAGGTTCACGTCATGATGTTTGAGATTTTCGTGCTCGCCATCGTCAACGAGCTTTACTTCCGCAATGTCGACCAAGCTCTCGCGCTAGAAGAAGGCCGCGCGCGCCTCGCCGAGAAGATTGCAATGCTCAAGGCCTTCGGCAAGGAGGCGCCACGGCGCTTTCCGTTCGACCTTTCCGATTTCGGCGTGCGCCGACGCTTCTCTGGTGCATGGCAGGACGAGGTGGTCGCCACCCTCGCGCGGGAGGTCCCGGAATACTTCAAGGGCACGTCCAACGTCTACCTGGCGCGCAAGCACGGCCTGGTGCCAATCGGCACGATGGCGCACGAATACCTTCAGTCCTACCAATCGTTTGGCGTGCGCCTGCGCGACTTCCAGAAGGCCGCCCTGGAGGATTGGGTGCAGGAGTACCGCGGTGACCTCGGGATTGCGCTCACGGACGTTGTTGGCATGGACGCGTTCCTGGCGGACTTCGACCTGTACTTCGCAAAACTGTTCGACGGTCTGCGCCACGACTCAGGTGACCCGAAGGTGTGGGGCGAAAAGGCCCTGGCCCACTACGCCAAGCTGCGCGTTGACGCAGGGACCAAGCGTCTGGTGTTCTCGGATGGCCTCGACATCCCGCGTTCGCTCGACCTCTATCGCCACTTTGCCGACCGCGTGCAGGTGGGCTTCGGTGTCGGTACGAACTTGACCAACGACATGGGCGTCCCTGCGCTGAACATCGTCATGAAGCTCATGAGCTGCAATGGTCAGCCTACTGCCAAGCTGTCCGATTCCGCGGGGAAGACGCTGTGCAAGGACGAGACCTTCCTGGCGTACCTCCGGCAGGTTTTCAACCACACGGCGCCCGCCGTCTGAAGGGGCACTGCATGGCGCACATTCTCAACAGGGGCGGTTTCGTCCGGGTTCGAGCGGACCACCCCGACGGTCGTCGGGCGGGCAAGGACGCAATGGTGATGTCCGTCGATGGCGAGGACCTTGGCCTCTACTTTGGCCTGGACCGCGCGAACCGGCCTCAGGACGTGTTCTGTTCCGGTACAGAGGCATGGAAGCTCGCGGAGCTGGACCTGGCCACAGCGGATGCGTAGCAGGCGCGGAGACGGCCTCGAGTAAACCACCTGCCTACACGAGGTTCAACCCTCAAAGGCCCAGGAACAGGCCTGCAACCTACTCTCTCAAATCGCGATTCCTCGACAACTTCGAGCTGGCCGTTCTGCTTGCGTTCGGCGCGGGCATGACGGTCATCGGCTTCGCTGCCACCGCCGTCGCGTAATCGGACCGAAGCCCGCCTCCTGGGGAAAGAGACCGCTGCAAGGACCTATGGACAACTCGTTCTTCTCAGATTTCATCGGCCCGTTCCCTGACGTGCTGTGGGAACCCGCCTTCCTCACTCCCGCACACCATGCGGAGCTGCTTGAGTTCTGCCTGGACGGGATTCAGTGGCAGACCAAGATGGCCAGCTGGGGCGGTCGCCTGGTGGAGTTCCCCCGCCAACTGGCTTGGTTCGGGGACGTGCCCTACGCTTACTCCGGCATCCTTCACCAACCGGTGGCGATGCCCGCCCCCTTGAAAGCCGTCCGTCAGCGCATAGAGGCCTACCTTTGCGACCATGGGGTGCCGACGGACCTGAATAGCGTCCTGCTGAACCGCTATCGAAGCGGGAATGACTCCATCGGCATGCACTCGGACGACGAGACCCAGTTGGGCCCGCAGCCCGTCATCGCCTCAATCTCTCTCGGGGATTCGCGAACCTTCGTCTTCGAGCACAGAAGACCGGCATGCGGCACAAGAACTCGCTCCCAGGGGGCTCGCTCTTGGTGATGAAGGGCGATTGTCAGAACGAATGGCGCCACGGCATCTTCAAGGAGCCTGGCGATTCGAGTCGGGTGAACCTTACGTTTCGCAGAACCTTTCGATAGCCGGAAAGGGCTTTGCCAGCAGGCAGCCGCCCTGCTCCGGTCGCTCGGCTGCTCACCGGTCTCACGCTAAGAGCCTAAAAAGGCTAAGCGACTGCACGCTTACGCTGTTTACCTGGTACATTCGGTTGCAATAGAAGGAGCTTCCAGAATGACCACCGTGACGATGCACCTGCAGAAGAAGCTGAAGTCCATGCGCATCCAAAGCGGCGATGCCCGCCGCGTATTCGACGCCCTACGGTCCTATGAAAACAAGATGGAAACGGTCACGGTTGAGCGGCTCGTCAAGCTGACTAAACTTGGACCCCGACGAATCCGAACGGTACTCAACGCTCTGGAAGGCCTGCAGATGGGCAAACTCGTTCTTGGCCGTCGCGGGATGAGCACGCGCTTCGTCTGGGACGAGGGATTCCGCAAGTTCGCGACCATCCTCCCGGCAGCTCAGCCGAACGAGCCGAAGGATGTCGACCCGGTGGCCGCCCTCATCATGAAGTCCGTGGGCAATGCCACGTCGACCGTGGTACATGAATGGGCCATCCAGCTGGACACGCGCCGTAAGGCGAGGATTCAGTTCCCGGAGACGGTCACCCGGGCAGACCTGGTCAAGATTCAGTCGTTCTGCGAGAAGTACAGCGCCCAGCTGCCGGCCTGACGCCGGTGTCGCGCGCCGCCGCCCCCTTGGTACCCTTGGCCTGTTTGCAGGACGGGGCCGAAATCTTCGTTGCGAGCGGAGGCTATGCGTTCGACCTCCCTGACGGCGAGCGCACCGAAGTCCCGCGGCTTGTTGTGCTGCTCAACCTCGATGCCGGAATGCAGCCAAGTGCCGCTGCGTTGGCTGGGCAATTGCAGGGTGTGACCGAGCACTGGGTGCGAGCGTCTGCCAAGGACCTGTTGCGAACCTTAAGCGAGCTGCTGTCCCAGTTCCGGCCATCAGGCCTGATTGTGGTAGCGCAGCTTCCGGCGCGGAGGATAAAGGAGGCCGAAGCGGTTGACGCCGCAGTGATGGCAATTCGTGCCAGCGGCCGTCATCAACTCGAGCTGGTGCTAGGCGTTGCGAGTGTGCCGTGGGAATGGGCAAGCCTGAAGACGGTGAAGGCGTTCGCGTGCGGGCCGGCAGGCAAGGTCGCTGATGCCGCTAGCGCCGTCTTTAAGGTAGCCTCGACAACGATGGCCGCGTCGGCGCTGCAGGAGCTCGATGGGGCGGCAATGGGTGAGTTCTTTGGGCCCGCGAACGCGCCCAGCAGCGTTGTTTCGGGTGCATGGAATGCAGACGTCGGCTTGGTTTGGCCAGGAGGGGCGACGCCTTGCCTGCAGAGTTCGGCCACGCTCATCGTCCCCTGCTGGTGCGACCCTCGACAGGCTGTTCACTCCGCGGCGTGGCCACGGGACACGGTGACAAGCCTGACTGCTGGGCACTTCACAGCTCGTGAGCCCCGGGAGGCTGTCGCCGTCTGCCGTCCGGTTGATGCTGCCGCCGTCCATCAGGACACGGACGGGTTTCTGGAGAACAAATGACTACAGCACGGAACCTCAATTTGCTGACCCGCGACCAGCGGCCGAGCGCGCCCAACCTATGGCCATCCCGGTCAACGCTGAACTTCACAGATGGCCGTGGCAGACCGCTGCATACGAGCACAAACCGCCGCTTCGACCTCTCTGACGGGTTAATGGCACATTGGCCGCGTGCCAGCCGCATCGTTTATCTGGGCGTGTCGACGAAGTCACCGTCTTGGGTGACTTGGACAGAGGAAGCACTGCGGGAGATTGAGCGGCACATCCGGTATGACCTCGGATTCGACGGCTACGGCGTCACCCTAACGAGGCTCACCCCGCAGAGGCGCCGAGCGCAGCCCTGCTCGACCGAATTTCGCTGGAAATTGCGGATTCGAAACCGCTAGCAGCGGGGCCTCCCGAGCGCGCGCTCGGGGCTGGCGTCAGTTCGCGGCTTCTGCCAGCGCCTTGCAAGACGGGGCGCAGACGAAGTGTGTCCGGCCCAGCAGCTGCTTGGATTGCAGCAGTGAGCGGTTGCGGTGAGTGCCGCACTTGAAGCACGACATGGTCGAACTTCCGAAGTTGCCGCCCACTGCAAAGGGCGAGCCGGGGGTTTTGTTGCGGTAGCGAAGCCCGCCGGAGTCGATGGAGGTCTGGGGTGCTGCTTTGGACATGGAGCTCTGTAGGTTCCGTCGATGTCCCAGCGCAGGGGAGTGACGGTTTCGAGAAGTGCGGATTTTAACCGAGGCCCAGTCGACGAGCGTAACGAAGGGGTAACGGGTAGTAGCGTCTCGGCTTAGGCCCCACCCCCCGGCTAAAACGTTCCCCTAAACGAGGAAGTGCTGTGGCCCATCAGAGGCCGTGGCGTCAACTTCCTCCGGAGAGCGCATGTACCCAATCGTGATGGTCGCAAATTTCAGCGGCAACGTCGGAAAAACAACTTTGACGCGCAACTTGCTTGTGCCACGGCTCAAGGACGTGCGGGTCTTTGCTGTGGAAGACGTCAACGCTGGATACAACCAGGGGGAGGCCGTGCAGCTCTCCGCCGAGCAGACGAGCGCAATCCTCGAGCAAGCCATCGAAGCGGCCATGTCCGCACCCGTCATCGTCGACGTGGGCGCTTCGAACGTGTCGAACTTCTTTGCTGCTCTGTCGAGCTACGACGGCATGCACGAGTTCATCGGCAAGGTGCTGGTGCCCACCGAGCCTTCGGAGAAGGTCCAGACGGACACCATCAGCACCCTGCACTTCCTTATCGAGAAACTTGGCTTCGACGAGGGGAAAATCATGCTGGTGCTGAACAAGGTGCCGCCGCGTCGCGGCTCAGAAGTGGTGTTCGGCAAGCTGGTCGAGGAGGCAGCCAACCTCGGCGTGATGGCATACGGCGAAATTCCGGAGAGCGACACGTTTCAGCTGGCCGCGTCGCTGGGCAAGACCATCGAGGAACTGGCCGCAATGGACCCGAAGCAGCTCCTGGCCGACTCGAAGGCGCTGGCGGCAGACGGCGGCGACCCGAAGGCCGGCGTGCGCAACGTGCTGGCGGCCGCGAGCGCCAAGAAGCTCAAGACGCAGCTGGACCTAATCTTCAGCAACCTCGGCATCGAGGCAGTCGACGCATGAGCGCGGCCCGGCAGTTCGCCGCTGCTCGTACGGTACTGGGCTCCATCGCCATCTGCGTGCTCCTGGTGCGTAGCGCGGCCTATCTGGGCGCTGAGCTCGAGCTGTGGATGGAGCATCTTGCAGTCATCGTGGGCTTGCTCTTCGGCCTTTGGGTGGTCAAAAGCTCGCGCGCTGCAGAACCGGCCCCGGCGCCGCCCCTGCCTGCTGAAGCGAAGCCGTGCACCGACATCGACGAGTACGCACAGTTCACCGTCGACCTCTGGATGAGCGGTGATGGCGACAAGCTGGACCTGCGCCAGCACACCGTCATGTCGCTCGGCCTGTCGGGTGAGACCGGTGAGGTCATGGAGCTGCTTAAAAAGTGGCTTCGCGACGGCAAGCTCGACCGCGCTCACTTGCGCAAGGAGCTGGGTGACGTGGCCTATTACTGGGCGCGGCTCTGCCGGGCGCATGGCTTCACGCCGTCCGAAGTGCTGGGAGAGAACCAGCACAAGATTCTCGGCCGCAAGGCGCGCGGAACGATGCACGGTAGTGGCGAAGACCGCTGAGGTCCTATAGGTCGCTGTCCTGTCGCTAGACCGGATAGGAAACCAACAGGACATCACAATGAAGCTTCTTCGCACCGAAATCGTCACCTTTTGGGGCGCGCAAAGCCCCCTTTCGAACTGGAACATAGGAAAGTTCACCAGCCGCGGCATCGACTTCAACTGCTCCGAGCAGCTGATGATGTACCGGAAGGCCGAACTGTTCGGGGATGCCACCAGCATGGCAGCCATCCTGGTAGAGCCGGACCCGCGCGAACAAAAGGCCTTGGGCCGGGCCGTGTCAGGCTTTGTCAAGCCGATTTGGGACGCCGCAAGCGAAGCGGTGCTTTTCGAGGGGCTCTTCGACAAGTTCACGCAGGTCGCGTCTGCGCATGGCGTGCTCATGGCGAGCGAGGAGAAGCTCATCATCGAAGCGAGCCCGACCGACCGGCTGTACGGCGTGGGTCTTGCGGCCTATGACCCCCGCATTCTTGACACCGAGACCTGGCGCGGCGCGAATCGCCTGGGATACCTCCTGATGCGTGTTCGCTCCGCCATCCGTTCGGCTCAGCGCGCAGCGCCGGCACCGACGCTCTTCTAGGCACCACCCGTCCGAAACTTCGAATCACCCACCGCATTTGCGGTGGGTTTTCTATAGCCGCCGTTAGTTGCACCGTGCAACGAACGATGCTATACTGTGCATGTTTCCCAGACAACACAGCTGCATAAAACCACAATGATTCGCATCACCTCCGCTCAGCTCAACCTCACCGTCGGCGACATCTTCGGCAACGTTGCCAAGATGGCCGAGGCGGCGGCTCAGGCCGCGGCCGCCAGTTCCGACCTGGTCGTCTTTCCGGAGCTCGCGCTTACCGGCTACTACCCCGGAGACCTGCTGGACGAGCCCGAGTTCCTGGACCGGGTCGAACTCGGCTTCGCCCAGTTGTTGACCGCGTCGAAGGCGCATCCGGAGCTCACCTGGGTATTCGGCCTTCCGCGCCGGCGCAGCGGCCCGGGGAAACAGCTGCACAACGCGCTTTCTGTCATCCGTGACGGCAAGGAATGCGGGATGTACGCTAAACAACTCTTGCCGACTTACGGTGTCTTCGACGAACGTCGCCATTTTGAGCCGGGCCCGGACCGTTCCTGCGTGGTCAACGTGCAAGGCACGAGAGTTGGCCTGCTCATCTGCGAGGACGGCTGGAACAACGATGGCTCCGACTACATCGTCAACCCTTTCAACCGCCTCCGTGATGCAGCACCGAACCTTATTGTTTCGCTGAACGCGAGCCCCTGCGACATCGGGAAACGTGAGGTGCGCCACCGCGTGTTCGGCCAGGCGAGCGCGGTGAACCAGCTCCCAATCTTCTACGTCAATCACATCGGCGGGCACGACCAACTGGTCTACGACGGCGGCTCGTTTGCTGTCGTCCCGACCCGCGAGGGATACACAGTGCAATACGAGGCGGCGCGTTTCATGGAAGAGGTGCGCACGCTGGGGTTCGACAACGGGCGCTTCTTCGCAACCGATGACAAGGAACTACCGGTCGTGTCCGTCGAAGGCCTGCCCACGATGGAGTTTTACCGCCAGCAAATCGTCCTGGGCTTGCGTGACTACGCTCGCCGTTGCGGGTTCAAACAAGTCGTGGTCGGCTCGTCGGGCGGCATTGACAGCGCGCTAACGCTCGCCCTGGCCGTTGAAGCACTCGGGCCAGAGAACGTGTCGGCCATCACGATGCCGTCAAAGTTCTCCAGTACGGGCTCTGTCAGCGACTCTGAGACGCTTTGCCGAAACTTGGGAATCCCACTGCTCACACACGCTATCAAGGACGTCGTCAGCGCCTTCGGCGCGGGCTTCGAGGCAGCCTTCGGGCAGCCGCTGAAGGGGCTTCCCCTGGAGAACCTCCAGGCCCGCGCCCGCGGGACCATCCTGATGGAGTACTCGAACGCGTTCGGTCACTTGCTGCTGACCACCGGCAACAAGAGCGAAATCTCGGTCGGCTACTGCACGCTTTATGGCGACACGAATGGCGGCCTCGGCCTCATCGGGGACCTCTACAAGACCGAGGTGTTCGAGCTGTGCCGCCACATCAACGCGACGGCCGAGCGCGAAATCATCCCTGTGGCCATCATCGAAAAGCCCCCGTCGGCGGAACTGGCGCCCGACCAGAAGGACACCGACAGCCTGCCCCCCTACGAAGTGCTGGACGACGTGCTTCGCATGCTCATCGAGGGCGGCCGCCTGGCTTCTGACGAAAAGGCCAACGCAATCCGCCGCGTCAGCGATTTGATGGAAACCGAGGAAGGCCGCGCGCTGGTTCTGCGGGTGCGAACGATGATTGCACGGAACGAATACAAGCGTCGTCAGGCACCTCCCATCATCCGTGTCCGGGCGCGCGCGTTCGGTAGCGGCCGTCAGATGCCCATTGCCGCCAAGGTGGTCTGATGCCCGACGCACCCAAAAAAGACTACAACGACCCTCAAAGCCACGGCTACTTGGCCGACCTGCTCGAAAGCCCGGGGAAGCTGGGCCTGGCGGACCATGTGGTGAAGTCATTCAGCGCCGGCCTTGACGGGCTGCTCGAGCTGCCGGTCGGCGAGGGCCGCAAGGCGGCTCTGTTTGCCTTCAACAGCGGCGTGAGCGCCGCCATACGCCGAGCTGAGCTCTACGGCGAGAACGTGCGCCTGAAGGAGCAGCTTAAGCTCGAGCGTCCGGAGCTCAGCGAGCTCAATGAACTCGCCAGGCAAGCCCGGGGCCAGATGGCGACTGTGGAGCGCAAGTTCAGGGAGGCCGCGAAGCTGGAGGAGGCGAAAGGCGTGGATATCTGGAAGACAAGCTGGTGCTGGTTCGAGCACGAGTTGGCCGTATCCGCGAATTACGTGAACCACATCTTTGGGCGGTTCGAGTCGAGCTTGGCCAGCCCCGCCGCTCCTGACTCGCCTTCTGACGCGCCCGCGTCCTGACCCCGCGGTTTTGCCTGCCCTGCTCCGCTGCCTTAAGGACCACGATGACTTCACAGAAGAACTACAACGACCCCCTCAGCCACCACTACCTCAGGGGCCTGCTCGAGTCGAACAGCGCAGACGGCTTGGCAGGCTCCGCCCTGGACATCTACAGGAAAGGCCTTGACGCCGTCCTGCAGCTTCCGGAGGGAGAGCACCGGGAAAATGGACTGCGCGCCTTGAACGCGGGGCTGGCGGCCGCCGCGAGAAGCAATACGGCTTGGAATCAGAACCGTGACTTGAAGGTTCAACTTGCCACGGAGCAGCCCGCTCTTTCGGAGTTCAACCAGGTGGCTGCCGGCATCCGCTACAGCCTAACGGAATTGCTCAAGAAGTTTCGGGCTGTCTACGGTCAGGAGGTGGCCAGAGGCGTCGACATGAGCAAGACGGCGTGGCCCTGGTTCGAGCACGAGCTCATCGTGACGGAAGGCGGCGCCGAGTACCGGATGCGCAGACTTCAGAAGCTGATTGACGCCGGCGAGCTGCCTCAAACGGTGCTTGAGACCCTTCCCCGTTGACCGCCGTTGGCGCAACGGTGCTGTAACGGCCGGGGCCGGTAGTTGCGCCAAAATTGCTACACGCCGCACAGACCTCAAATCCGGGCCCGCCGTTTCGCGCGCTCCACCAAACAAAAGGACATTCATGACACAGCTTGACGCCAACCTCCGATACAGCCTCATCGGGTTGAGCCAGAAGCAAAGCCACGTACTGGCTGATGCACTCGAGCTCGTGGGGCGACTGGGCATGGGCCAGCTCGAATACCTGATGGAGTTCGTCCGCTACGGCGGCATAACGAGCCAGAAGGGCGAGCCCTTGGCCAACGGCGCGCTGCTCGAGGGCGACAAGCTGGTCGAACAGCTTAAGGCCGTACTGACGGGCTACACCCTCGGAGGCTCCAAGTCCATCGGCAGCGAATCCACCCCTACGGATGCGAAGATTGCGTTCGAGCTTTACAAGGCCATTCGCCATCGCCTTTCCTGGGTGCACACACCCGAGGGCGGACACGGCGTGCATTTCACGGACCCCTATCTGCTGAAGCACACGGCGGAGCCTAAGGTGGCCCTTGTTCCCGAAGGCCCCGCGGCGTCGTCGCTTGACCAACTGCCCCCAGGTTGTTTTGTTGGCGAACGCGACGGTCGCTGGACAGTGGTGCAGCCAACCGACTCGACGTGGGCCGTCATTGCCGAGGCACGAGATGCCGCAACCGCGGTGGCCAATGCGCGGATAAAGCTTGGGCTGACCGACGGCATCTGACCTCCACTTTCATTTTAGGACGCCCCAATCACGGGGCGTTTTTTTATGGCGCTTGGTTGCAGCAACTGGGCGCCGTTTGGTGAAGAAGAAAAGAGGAAACGGCTCTCAAACGACATTGCTTTCGTTAGTTGCGCAGTGCAACGAACGATGCTATACTAAAGGCCTGCGCAGGCCTTGCGCTTTTTCACACCATAAAGCATGACTTCCCCGCTCCCACCGTCTTCCTTCGACCTCGCTGTCTATATCGGCCGCTTCCAGGGCATGCACCTCGGCCACCAGGCCCTCATCCTCGACGCACTGGCGCTCGCACCGCAGGTTGCCATCGTCCTGGGCTCCGCCTTCCAGGCGCGCAGCCCCAAGAATCCCTTCACCTGGCAGGAGCGCGCCGACATGATTCGGCTGGCGCTGCCCGAATCGGACCGCGAGCGCGTGTTCTTCGTGCCGGTCCGGGACTACTACGAGGACGCTGACTGGGTTGCTGCAGTGCGTGCCGGTGTCGCCGAGGTGGTGCCCGCTGCCCGCAAGGTCGCGCTGGTCGGACACTTCAAAGACCACACGAGCTATTACCTGAACCGATTCCCTGGGTGGGCGCTTCAAGAGCGTCCCCGATTCTCGGACCTGGACGCAACAGCGATTCGCAGTGTCCTGTTCGACACCCCTGGCCAGCCGCGCGAAGCAATTTTCATGTTGCTCAAGCCAATGGTCCCCGCGGGCGTCTACGACTACCTGACGGCCTGGTGGTCGCTGCCCTGTCGGTCGACCCTCGCATGGGAGGCTGAGTGGCTGCGTGGTTACAAGGCAAAGTGGGGGCATATCAAGTCTTCCAACGCCGGCGACGCGGTGGTCATCTGCGGTGGGCATGTCCTGCTCATCCAGCGAGGTGAAGGCGCGGGCAAGGGGCTCTACGCCGTGCCCGGTGGCTTCATGGAGGATGGCGACCGCTTCTATGAGACAGCGGTGCGGGAGCTTGCGGAGGAGACCGGGCTCGCCTTCCTGGATACCACGCTGCTGGACGCGCTCGAGGACTCGGCCGTCTTCGACCACCCAGGTCGCAGCCCGCGCGGCCGCATCATTTCTCAGGCCTTCAAGTTCAATCTCGGAAACCTGCGACTCCCGGAGGTCAACGCGCAGTTCGACCCTGATGGAGGTGCCAAGAAGGCGCGATGGGTGCGAATCTCTGACCTGGCACGCATGGAAGACCAGTTCTTCGAAGACCACTTTCACATCCTTGACCACTTCCTGCGCATTACGTCGCGACCGCTCGGCGTTGGTCAAAAGAGTGCATCCCGACAGAAACTGTCGATTGCCTAACGCCCTCCCCGGCCGGGAGGGTTGGCAGCGCATGGAAAAGCGGAGCATGTGCTCCGCTTTCGGTATTTGTGAAGGCGACGGTGTTCAGGCCCTTGGTGTCACAGAGGAACCGCTGACCAACCGTGCCAAGGGACCTCCCGGCGAGCCTGGAGCCGGGAGCCAACTCAGACCATACTTCTTGCGGTCCGGGATGGAGAGCGTACGGACAGGCTGTTGGAAGGCTGTGTTGCGTGAGGCCTTTGGGCCGCCCGCCGGCGGTCCCGGCGGCGATGTCCGGGGCCGGGCCTCTGCGCGACGCCGGTCGTCCGCATCGCTCCAGTTGACCGCGAAGGCCATCAAGGTCGCGATGACCGCGAGCACGAGCAGGCACTCGAAGGCGTTCCACGCTGCTTTGCCTCTCGGGTTCGGCTTGAGCACGTCCGGTGGCGTCCAACTGCTCGAAGTCTCGCGTTTCACGCTCGGACTCCACTCGCCAGGGCGGCTAGCGGCATACGATTCGCGCGTTGCCTTTACCGCGCTCGTGGTAGGCGTCGCGGGGCTGCCCATGCCTGAAGCGGAAACCCCCGCGCTGAAGCCTTGGTATGTCGGCGGGCTTCCACCTTCGGGCTGCGCTTGCCGCCATTCAACCGTCGAGAGCACGTCGGGCGGCGCTGGGGAAGCGGCGGCTGGAAGCGGCGCGCCCGGCTCAGGTGAACTGGCTAGCGCGGGGTCCGGTAAAGCGCATGCCTGCCCGCTTTGGCTGGCTTCCTGAACGGCGGCGTCGACCAGCTTGTCCGGGACGTCACAGAGCTTGTGCTCAATTTTCTGAAGTTCCCGGTTGAAGACCAGGCACTGCTCTTTGGCAGCTAGGGCACTTGTGGATAGCTGCATCGCGGTGAGCGCGATGGCAGCAAGGAGCGCCTTTCGTTGTGTTTGCATGGGGTGCTAATGATTGGTATATAAAACGTCTAGCAACCTCGTGCATAAAATTGGCTCGCGCTTAATAAAAACCGCGGGAAAATCCCCAGATTCCGGCCAAAAACAGCCCAAGCACCACAACTGCACGAGCCTTCGCCAGGAGGCCGGTGCCCGCCGAGCCCAACGCGCGCTGCAGTCGCCGCGACTCCTTGGCGAAATCGCGGCGGCTTCCGAGCCGAAAACCGTCGTCGTGCAGGACCTTGTTCCTCATGGTGGCAATCCAGCGCAGGCCCGGTTCGGTGTTTGGAGGCAATCGGTGGCGCGCGGCAGTCGTGAGCGCGTGAAGCCCCTTTCCTCGGGCACCATAGCGTGTGGCCAGCAGTTTTTCCAGCCGGCGGGACCAGGTGATGACAAGCTCGATGTCGGACATGCAGCGCAGAAGTAGTTCTCGCGTCTAGGTATCGAGCATAAAAAAAAACGCCCCTGGATGTGAGGGGCGCTTGGGAGAATTACCGCAGGCTATGCGGCCAGGACAGCCCTACGGGCTTCCGCCAGGGCAGTGAGGCGCGTTCTGTGAACGGCGACGCCGGCGGGCGTGTCAATGGTCTCGTAGGGAGGGATGGGGTTCTCAAGCAGGAAGCGGAACGCCTCGCGCAGGAAGATTCCCTGCCGATAGTCGCGATGCAGCTGCCCGGCCCGGCCTCGCTTGTCAGCCTCGACGGCTATCAGGAAAGGCTCGAGCAACTCGGGCTGGGCAACGAGCGGAAGCCGCTCGAACAGCCGAATCACGCCCCGTGGGTTCATCTCAAACGCGCGGTGCACGTTGAGATGATGCTCGCAGACGAGCAACGCCAGGGTCTTCCAGTCGTTCGGGACGCCGAGCCTGTCGCTCACCTCAGCGACCGGAGCGAGGCCGGCGTGCTCGTGGTTGATGTGCTGGGGCAGCTCGCCCTGTGGCGTCAGCGCCTTGCCCAGGTCATGGACGAGAGCGGCGTAGCGCACCTTGGGGTCTGAGGACAGCATCGCTGCGGCCTCCAGGGTCAGCTCGATGTGCCTTCCTGTGTCGATTTCGGGGTGGTGCTCCGGGCTTTGCGGGATGCCGTAAAGCGCGTCGACCTCTGGCAGGAATCGTCTGAGCTCACCGCTCGCGCGAAGACGAGCCAACTCCTCATGAGGGGCTGGGGCAGTTAGCCAGGCGAGCTCGGCGGGGATGTCAAAGTGAATCGTCATGCAATTTCCTTGGGGTTCTATTGCCCGTCTAGACACGAACGGCCCGCAGCCCCCAAAAAAGAGCCTACCAGGTTGGTAGGCTCTTGAATCAGGCAGCGAGCTGCATGTTCGGTTCGTTCGAGGCGTGGGTGCCGCGCAGCTGGACCGGGACGGGCCGGCCATTCGCTTCGCGGAGGCCAACGCGCAGGGTGTCCACCGCGTCCTGCTGGTCCAGCCCTTGGGCGCGCAGGCCATCGATGGTCTGCTTGTAGAGTTCCTTGCCAAGGTACAGCCCCGAGGCCGATGGTGCAGACTTACTCGCAGCAGCCTTCTTCGGCGTTGCCCGCTTGGCGGGAGCCTTCTTGACAGCAGGCTTTTTGGCCGCAGGAGCCTTCTTCGTGGCCGGCTTTTTTGCCGTGCCAGTCGCCGCAGCGGCCTTGCTGGATGCGGTCCTCTTTTTGGCCTTGGCCGTGGTCTTCTTGGTCATGGTGATGGTGTCCTGTCCTTCTGGTGAGCCCCGTATCGGAGGGGTAACGACATGTCTAGCAACCGGGACACGCCCTGCTAAAAGAAAAAGCCCGCCGAAGCGGGCTCTATGTAGAGGAGCTAGCAGCTCATCACTGGCCTGGAAGCACGGGCTCGTTGACGATGCCACCTACGGTATTTCCAACGCCGCCGTTCCCCCCATTTGCCGGCACCGGCGGAGGCTCACCGCCCGGGGCGATGTCTGCCATCGCGCACGATTGGGTACGCACGCGAATCCAGCCTTCCCCGTTGCCGGCAACGATGACGCGGAAGGAGAGGGTGTTGTACCCCGCGACCAGGAAGGGGCGAAGGTCAACATAAGCGTTGAAGAACCAGCTTTGGTTGAGTTCGGGGTACCCGCAGCCAGTGCCTGTTAACGGGTTGGGGTTGAGGTTGTTGATGTTGTGCAGGTACTTGACCATGAAGGGCCTGCAGCCCTGCCCACAGGTGTACCCTTCCACGGTCGGATTCGATGCATCGCCACCTACGCCGGACATCTGAGCGTCGCAATAGTCGAAGGACTGGGGCGCGCGAATCACGCAGGTTTGCTCTTCCAGGGTGTACCCCTCGGGGCACTGGCAATTCAACCGGCCCCCGAAGCAGCTGGCGGGGGTTGAGTCGACGATGGCCCCTCCTGCACACTCGTACTTCCCGGTCGCACCAAGGGTGCAGCCGGCACTAGCGGGGAGACCGGTCCCTGGCGTCGTGCTGAGCTCCAGTGTCTCCATGCCTGGGGCGGGCCCAAGGAAAACGATGTGCTCGTTCACCTTGACCATCATCCAGTCGTCGAAGCCCTCGGCAATCATGGCGAATTCATCCGTCGCTTTTGGGTTGCCTGTCGTGAACCCGACAGCTCGGTCGTAGACGCCCGAGGGCCAGTAGTTGTCGCCAATCGTGCCGATGTAGAACTCGCGCACCGGTCCGACTTGCGACACTTGATTCACCGCCATGTCAGGTGAGGCTGCAATGTTGTCGAAGTTGCCGCTTCCTGCAGCGTCCGAGCGCAGGGGCGCTACGTACAGGATGTTAGGCGTGCTGTCGTGGCGCATCAGGCTGTTGTCGCCCGGATGCGGTGAAATCACGTACGTATCGGGGCTAAGCCCTTGAAGCTCGCCGATAGGGATTTCCTTCGAGAACGGCTCAGTCGGAGAGGCCATCTTCCCTTGGAACTGCTGAATCGCTTGGTACTGAACCAGACCGGTGGACGGCGTAGCCAGGTACCGCTCGGCGGTTAAGCTCAACGCGTAGCCGAAAAAGCCGGAGTTCTTGAGCGAGCCGCAGCTGACAATGCGTGCGTCATAGGAAATCGCGCCCTGTGCGACCATGTCGCCGTTCGCGTCTTCTACGTACACCGGCTCGAGCTGGCGCACGTAGTCGACGAAGGCCGCCGTTGCCCCATAATCGTTGAGCAGCTGCCGGATAGTCGTCGGCCCGTAGCAGATGCCCGGGTAGTAGCCGTGGTCCATCAGGCAAGCCAACTTGTCCGAGCCGGACTGGTCCTGGTCATAGGCGCCGCCTGTGTCCACCGTGACACGGCTGGTGATGGGCTCCCACTTCTTGTTGCGCACTTCGTATGAGAGCATCCCGGCGAGGGGGCTATTTGCCCAGCTCTGAGGGAGGCCATCCACCATGGTCTTGGGCGTGTATTGGGCAAGGATGAAGACAGGGTCGCTGTCGATGATTTTGGGGCTGCCGTACACAGCGCGGCCGCTGGTGTCGATGTTTGCATTCCAGGCCATGGCCTTCTTGCGCACACCGGTCGCCGTGGCCAGGTTGAATTCCTGGGTAAAGGAGAAGAAAGCATTCGAGATGCCTTCCTTCTTGATGTACCGCCCCACCTTCGTTGTGAACGCGTTCTGGTTCATCTGCATCCACATCTCTGCGGCCATCAGGGCTGCTTGCTGGGTGCTCGGATTTCCAATCGGGATGTTCGGGAGCGTCCCGACGTCATAGCCTGAAACCTCCGTCACAAGCCTGTCGGCAGCGAGCCCCCCCGACGCTACCGCCAACGGGGCAACCCGAGCATGCGCCACGCTCTCGCCCTTGATATTGACCTCCTGGCTGCTGTACAGGACGGTCTTGAAGGGAGAGGACGTCAGAGGACGCGCCCGCGGCGTCTGCGCGAGGCTGCTTGTGCCGACAAGCAGCGCGGCAAGGATGATGAACAGGCGTTTCATTGAGGTGAGGCCGGGTTGTGGTGTACGCGGTATAGGGAACGAGGGTTTAGCCACGCCGGTTCGGCCTGTCTAAACCGCCGGTAGCTAGACGGCGTAACGTCTCAATGAAAGCTGAAAATGCTTAAGCCATTTCTGCGCTCCGTCTCCTATCTCGTGATGGCAAGCTTGCTGTTCACGGGCATGCCTGCGCCCATGCCCAAGGCCTTCGCGCAAGCCGCGCCTATCAGCAACTGCGCCAACGTCCTCGCAGCCGACCAGGGCATGGACCCCGCCTGCAGTGCGAAGCGCTTCGGCAGCCAGGTCGTCGCCTATCCCAAGCTCCAGTGGGAGCGCATTGCCGAGGTCCCAGCCCCCACGGTGACAACCGGCGGAGGCGTCTTGCCGCCCTCGACCGAATCGTTGGCCATGGCCAATCGTGCTGCAATCGCGCTCGGCGTTCCCTCCAGCGAGGTCACGAGCGCCGTCCAGATGTTTCCGTCCAACGTGCCTTTCGTGTTCGCGCGCTACAACCCGCTGGACAACACGATGTCGGTCGACATCTTCAAGCTCGAAAAGGGTGGTAGCGGCAACAGTGTGACATCGGGCCTCTACCATGCGAAGTTCGCGCCGAGCCACGGCAACTTCTGGAAGGCGTCCGGCGCCTATCTCGACCCTCAGCGCCGTATCGCAGGGGACACTCCGGGACTGAACCCCTTCGAGGCCTTCACCTGCCCGGCTAGCACGACGTTCTGCAACCTGAGCGTGTCGGGAGCGCAAGTGGTTGTGGGACATGCAATGCGATATGTCGGAGCTCCGCTGAGCGTCCTTGCGGTTGCTCAAACTCGGTTCGACCAGACGCAGACCAAGAGTGGCAACGCCTTTAAGAAAAAGGTGACCACCAAGGTCTACGGGATGGCAAAACCCGCATGGCTGATTGGCTATCCCGCCCAGTTCCAAGCGCGCTCGAGCACCATCCCCATGGCCGCATACTGCGCCAATGACCCTCGCGCCACAACCTGTGCCCTGTACCAGACGGCAAGTGCCGGCGTCATGTTTGAGCAGTACGAAGGCGGCTCGCTCTCCGCGTATGAGGACGCCTGGCTTATCGACCAATGGACGAAGTCCGGCCTTGGCTGGCTCGCTGTGCTGGTCGTCGCGGTGGTGCTCAGCTTTACCGTTGCAGGCATTGGTGCAGCCGTCGGTCTGAATGCCGCGGCCGCGACCGGCGCGGTGACGTCCGGCGTTGCGACAGGCGTCATGGGCGGCTACCTTGCGGCTGCTGGCGTCACCATGGGTAGCCTCGCCATGTCCGTGGCGGTGGAGGCTGCGCTTATCGGGGGCGCGATGATGCTAGGGGGGGCCGACCTCAGTGGCCCCTTGAAGTTCGGCTACAACGCCATTTATGGCCAGGTGGAGAACGTCAAGGGATACAACGACCCCCCTAACTACGACAAGAACAACCAGCTGCTGAACATGAAGGTCGTCCCCCTGACGCACAACGAAATCACCGGAAACGCGTACGGGAACGCGCTGACTGGCTTCGCAACCACCTTTCAGGGGACCTGCCCTCCTGGAGCGGCCTTGGCCAACTGCGCCGGTGCGACTGGCGTCATCCAGCACGCGGACCAATATATCGAGCAAAATCAGGTTCAATTCTTGCGGGATAACGGCGGAAAGATTGTTCGCAACGACGCGGGTGGCGGGTTCGGCCAGTAAAGGGGCCCATCCTTCTCATGCCACACAACGGCGCCGACATCTAAAATCGTCGGGGACCGTTGGCTTATAGGGATGGCATATGGTATAGGCCGCCTTTGTGTGCTAAAATAGGCGCACTAAGTACGAAAGAATTCCGACAACGGTCGGCGCAAAGATTCCACCTATATCAAGGCAAAGAAGTGAAGATTGTTTCCCGATTCGCCGTGGCCATCACGGCAGTGATGCTGTCGGCATGTCAAACTCCCATCATCCATGGAATCAACAAGACGCTCAACGCTGGGACGGGGCTTCCTGCGAACATGCAGCATCGGAATATCGCGGCTGAAGTCGTGCTCGACGAGGCTTGGCCCGGCAACTACCCCTTTGCCAATCGCAATATTCTCTACACCTTCGGAATCGAGTCTGGCTCTCCGGAGTACGACATGCGCGTAGTTCGACTGAACATCCGGCAACCCGAGTACGGCGCGTGGGTGAGCACGGGGCAGAAGGTATGGCCGACGTCGGCCATGGTTCCTGACCACCTTCGGGCCCTGAAGGCGGGCGACCGCGTGGAGGTGCGGCAGACTGGCATGTACGACGTGAACAAGGACTTTGTGGCCAAGGGTGAAGGCAACATCGTCGTAGGCGTCCTGTGCAGCAAGGGTGACCCTGGATACGACGACTGCTTGAAGAAGCTCCCGCGCATCGGGAAGTTCCCCGGCTTCGGCGAGACGGGAACGCTCTACCCGGCAAGCGTTCAGGAGTACGGTTTTACGTTCACGCCGAAGTACGACAAAGACGGCAAGGCAATCCGCTGAGGCATCCGGGCCCCCGTTACCTAAAGGCCGCGCCCTCGCCCGGCGCGGCCTTTCTACATCTGGCGCATCAATGAGTACCAAGGTCTATACCGGCTTTCGAATGACGGCCAAGCACTTTCCTGAGGTGCTTTCGAGCCTCGGGAGGGCCTCTGCTCAGCTGGCTGACTTGGCCGAGCGCCAGCAGAACCAGTTCCTGGCGCTGCGAGCGGCTTCATTCGTCGACGCTGTAGCACTTGGCAAGGCTTCGGCAGGGGCGGGAGCGGGGCAGAGCCCGCTGGAGGCGGCGCAGGCCGAACTTGAGGCTCGGCAGGCAGCGATTCGCCGCACAAATCGACGCGACCCTGCGGTCGACTTTGAAGCCAAGTTCGTGTTGTGGCACTGCCGTCGCCAGGACAGCTACCTCGGCCTGCTCCAATCGGAACTTCCCGGGGCCCTGAACCGGGTTCTTGGCTTGGGCGTCGCACGGGCATACGGCTATTGGAACAACACGGACAAGCCGGACGATGTGTCGGTGCTGCAGTGGAGCAAGCGCCGGCTCGCCTGGGATGAGTGCCTGGATGGCCGGTCTGGGCCGAGCTTCACCGTGGAGGTGCCTGAGCCCGCCTGGTTGACGGCCGCGGAGGTGTTCAAAGCCCTCCCATCCTACGAACAGCGAGTTCGAGTGGCGGTCGACGAGATGGCACTGACGGCCTATTTTGAGGCGCATCCGCTGGATGGAGGCTCTGCCTACACCGCGCTCAGTGCTTTTCGCCAGGCTAAAGCACTTGAAGGAACGCTGGCGTGGCAAAGTGTCCAGGATGCTCAGCGGGTCGTGACTGAAGCGCTGGCGCCTGAGCTAACGCTTTCGATGCTGACCACGGCCATAGGGCAGCCATGCCTGCAAGGGGCTGGCGCATAGTCAGGGCGCCTCCGCTCGGTCTCAGCTGCGGAGGGCGTGGGCCTCGTCGAACAGGCGCTCGAGCAGGGGCCACTCGCCCCGCAGGCCGTCAACCACGGCTTTCGCCCAAGCGAAATACGCCGCCACCCGCTCGTCCGGCCATCCCACAGGCGGGCTTTTGGCCATGTCCCTCAGGTTGCAAATCTTGTCAGCAAGCTTGGCGGCCTTCGCCCTTCGGGAGGCATGAGGCGCATGGTCGATTTGGAACTGTTTTCGCAGTGCCTTCGGTAGGCTCTTGTCGTCGGTCATCTCGAGAACGACCTGAAGGACCTCAGCGCCGAACAGCTCCAGCAGCTCAGCTTCCGTGGCGTCCGTGTCCTCCAGCGTGTCATGGAGAAGCGCAGCGGCCAGGATAACCCCGTCATCGATGCCCGCCTCATCCGCCAGCACCGCGGCCAGGGCGAGCGGGTGGTTGATGTACGGGTCCGCCTGCGCGTCCTTGCGGCGCTGCCTGCGATGCTTCTCCGCCGAGAAGAGCGCGGCCCGCATCACTTTACCAGCATCTGAAGTCATCGTTTAGCTCGGAAATTGTCAGGTGTCGTCAAACCTCGACGACCAGCGCTGGATTGAAGGACGAGTTTTCGAAGCGCATCGGTTCGCCCTTGGGAGGGTACTTGGAGCGCGGGTATCCGCGTGGATTCACGACGAAGCGCGTCTGCCCATGCTCGTAGGAAAAGGAGTCGTGAACGTGGCCGTGAACCCACAGGGCGGGCTGGAGCAATTCTATGAGGGGCCGCAGGTCGCTGATGAAGGCAGGGGTGATGGAGTCCCCCGCATAGCGCGGCGCGATGCTTCCAGGGTGAACGCCATGGTGCGTGATGACGACCGTACGGCCGGCAAACGGCGTGCTCAGCTTGGTTCTGAGCAGCCGCAACGACTTCCGGTGCGCCGCTGCAGCGTCGGAAGGGTCGAAGTGCCTGAGCTCCCCCTTGCGGCGCAGCGCAATCGCGCGGTGGTCCACCAGCATCGAACGCGCGGCGTGCATGCTGTAGGCGGCAGAACCACCGTTTGTGCCCAGCAGGTAGTTGGTCCACAACGTGGCGCCGAAGAAGCGTACACCCCCAAACTGCACCAAGCGGTTGTGCAGCAGCGTGACGCCGGCCTTCGGCAGCTCACGGCTCAGTTGGCGCAAGGCGTCGCTCATGACCGCAGAATAAAATTCATGATTGCCAGGGACGAACAAAACTGGCCGGCCGGCGGCGGCGTAGTTCGACACCAGTTCGCGCAGCGGGCCTAGGTCGCGCGTCAGGACGATGTCGCCCGCGAGAACGAGCGCATCCGCGAGGACAGGCAGTGGGCCGGAGGCGTAGAACTCCAAATGGAGGTCCGACAGGACATGCAGCTTCATGAGTTCCCCTGGGTGGTCTTGGCCACTCGTTCGTATTCCGCCGGGTTTGTTGGCAGCCCCGCGAGCCGGAGGTGGTCGACCGTGAATTGGAAGGCCATCGCGCGGTTGGTCAGAATCAGCCAAGCGTGGTACGCGCGTAGCCAAAACGGTCCGTAGGAGCCCTTTGGCTTGGCGATGTAGAAGCCGTCGGGGCGGAGCTCTTCGCGCGGCCCTGTATACGGCTGGCCCTTGACCGAATCGACCGTCACCGGGAGGTGCGGCCGAGCCCGGCCACCGAACTTGGTGTGCTCCCACGATTCCTTCATGGCGCCCCCGTCGCCTCGAGCGCCTGCCGCGCGCGCTCCTTGGCTCCGCCGGCGTAGTCGACGGTCAGGACAATGCGCCCGCAGTCAGGGTCCTGCGCCGCGGCGATGAGCCAGGGCACATTCGATAGGGCATGCTTGGCCAACTGCTCGGAGAAGACCGGAATCGCGACAACGGCCTCATCCGTGCAAGAACGCAGCTGTGCGAACCGGGCGCTGTCCAGAGTGGCTCGGAACGTGAAAACCTCGAAGCCGTCACCGCGGAGCACCGCATACAAGTCCCATTCGCCCACTTCCGTGCTCACGTCGGCCTCTTCTCTGAACTCGCGAACCATCGCCTGGAGCGCCGTCTCGCCCGGCTCTACCTTCCCCCCAATGCCGTTGAGCCGCCCCGCCTGCCAAGCGGGGCGAGCTTTGATGATGAGAGCGACCTGGGCGCTGGCCTGCTCAAACGCAAACCCTAAAACGTATTGTTGCATAGGTGACAAGGGCCGGGAAGCGGCCGCGGGGGATGTCACCCATTTAGCGAGCGCTGTTTAGCCGTCGCGCGTCACGCCCTTAGCGCTTGCCGTCGAGCTGGTAGATAAGGTTATATCGGCCCGTTTCGAGCCAGGACAGGTCCACGTGCCAGTAGTAGCGGTCTCGCTCCTGGGCAAGCTTTTCGGCCTGCTCCATGGCCTGCCCAAGCTGTGCGTGGGACCAGCTGTTCACGTCCATCATCTTCTCGAGCACCTGCCCATAGACGCCAAGGCGTCTCGCAAACCCTAGATGGTGCGCCTTGTGACAAATACCGCAAAGGCTGATGAGCCCCCCGAGAGACTGGACGCACATCAGGTCGTCAAAGGCCCACTTTTCGTGGCATTCGACCCGCCCTGCTTCCCCGCAGATTTCGCAGCGGTTTCCTGCCGCCGCGTAGCAGTGGCGACGCAAGGCATCCCACTTGGCTGGAGTGAGGGCCGTTCGCAGATTCTGTTCCCAACTGGAGGAAGGGAGCATCTCGGGGAGCAGCGCAGGCTTGTCAGGGTACTTCCACCGCAGCGGAAGCCAGTTCCAGACGTTGTCAAGGTAGGCCTCCGCGGGCACGTGGAAGCCCAACTCTCGGCTGTATTCCGCCCCTTCCTTCAGGGCGGCGCGTTCATCCCAACGTGGAACGCATAGGGGAATTGCGTTAGCTGTAAGCATAAAGTGATAGTGTCAAGGCAATAGCTGATACTTTCTAGTCTATACCGTAAATAGCAGCCGATTTAGCCTTGCAACGGTATAGGTCTCAAGCTAAAATGTAGGCTCCAACAACGCAGACATGTAGGAATCGACCGACAGATGAAAAGCACTGCAACAGCCTCCACCACGCCCTCCGAGAAACGCCCCGCCCGCGAGGCCGGCAGCGTTGGGACGGCCGTCCTGGAGTCCCGTTCTATTGGGACAACGGGCGTCTTGAATGCCCGTCTGCCAGCTGATTTGCCCCGCGCGGCACCTCGATAGGTCTAAAGTATTCGCTGAATGCTTAAGTGAGCGCGAATGTGAGGATGCCCACATTTGAGCTCTGAAACCGGATGCAGGAAATGTCCTACCTGCGTACATTTCAGCCTATCGATTAAATGGTGTTTACGGAGCTTTTAGATGGTTTACGATTTTAAGGTTGTTTCCAGTACGAAGATTGAAGAGTCGGAGCAAGCCTATTTTTTCCAGCTTCAACGCAACGCTGAACGCGCCCTTGCCGCGGATGCGGTGCAGGCTGGTGACGCCCTCGCTGCATGCGAGTACATGGATTGCGTTGACGGTGGCGACCTGGAGATGGACAAGTCGGTGTATCGCCAGTGCACTTCGCTCGTGATGAGCTACATGTTCTCCGTCGAGAAGAAGGTTGCTGAGGCCCTGACCGCCAAGAGTTGGGCCGCCAAGACGCTGTTCGGCCTCCTGACGGCGCAGAACGAGCAGTTCGAAGACCTGCCGACTTTCCAGATGGTTGCTTGACCTCATTTCCTCCGGCGCTGCTGGCCCGGGGTGTCCTTTGGCGCAGCGGCGATGGTCGCTAGACCGATTAGGACATCGAGAGATGAGTTTTAGCAGCACGCGGGCGCCCAAGGGTGACTCTCGCGTGTGTCAGAGGAGAGTATGTAATGGCAGTCGTGAACCAAAAACTGATTGGGCCAAGCGGCAAGGCGGCCTGGACGTGCCAAGTCACCGGCGAAGTATTGCACTCCGAACGTGCCTTTGAGACGCTCGTGTCGTCGCGTGGCGGCGGCGGCTCGGTAGGTCCCTCCGGGGGCTACGTGGCGCCCCCGCGCATCACTTCGGAGTCCGTTGAGCATCAGGACTTGTTCGTGCGAGATGACGCCGGCGTCGAGCATTCCTTCAGCTGGAACAGTTGGTCCCTGCCCGTACGGCCGGGGAACAGGGTTTCGGTTATGTGGGGTGGCCCAGAAGGAAGTAGCAGTGGCACGTACCTCTTTGCGAGCAACCTGGATACCGGCGAGTCGCGAGAAGACCCGAAGGGGTTCCGGTCGTTCGTGCGGCGCGGCGGCTTGGTGGCCGACGTGATTTGGATGAAGACGATTTACGTGCTCACGTTTCTCGTCACCGCGTTCGCCATGTTCTACCTGCTCGCGAGCTATGCCAACGACCGGCCGCCTCGCTGGCTCGCCGAGTATCCGCCGTACAACGTGGCATACGCGGAGATGGCCAAGGCCAGGGAAGTCACTGTACGCGCCGACCGCCTCCGTCTGACACCTGGTCGTTACGCAGAAACCGAGCGGGTCTATTCGGCATACCGCGCGACGCAAAGGCGCTTGAAGGAGGTTGAATCCGAATTCAATGCGGCCCGCCAGCGCAATTGGACAGTCGCAGGGGCGCTCGAGTTCGCCGCGACGGATGGTACGAAGTACCTGTGGTGGCTGCCGGTGGTTTTCCTTTGCTCGTTGGTCGCGTGCATGGTCGTTGTGCAGGTCCTGATGTCGGGTGCTTCCCAGCACAAGAGGGAAGTGGCCGCCGACGGCATTCGGCGCCAGGCCGGGTCCTTGTTTGCGCAAGGCCTGCTCCAGCAGCCCGCGAAGGCATAGCGCCGTCTCATTTTCGTGAAGCTCGCCAGTATCGGGCGAGCTTCTTTTCTTTTGCCGCGCCTCGGCCTTACTCAAGTTCTACCCGGACCTACGTGCGCGGACGGTTGCGCCCGGTCCTTATGACCTCGCTGACGGTCATTCTCTCCATGCTGCCGGCGGCGATGGGTTTCGGAGCTGGCTCTGAGAACAACGAGCCTCTGGCAGTCGCCATTATCGGCGGCATGGTCAGCTCGACTCTTCTGAGGCTGGTCGTGGTGCCTGCCGCCTACAGCTTGTCCGGTCGCAGAGTGACGGCATAACCGACGCAAGCGGCGAATACTCGCTCTAAGAAAAAGGCACCTCCCGCAGGTGCCTTTCCCTTTGCATTGCAGATGAACGAGGCCCGGCCCCCTGGCCAGGTTTCCGCGTGCCCCACGCTAGGGGAGGTGCCTTTACTAAGGGCGGCGTCCCTCGCCGTTTGTTAGTGAAAGGATTTAGATGAGAACGAAAATTAACCGCCTGCTGCTCGCCAGCGCGATGACACTCGCCGGAGCGAGCGCCTTTGCGCAAGGCGCGCCGCTTGTGAATCGCGTGCAGCCCCCGACGAACCACGCTCCGGGACAAGTGTCCACGCCTGCGCAGGCTCGAGACGACTTCAAGGCTCTCCCTCCGCCGCTCCATTCGGAGCTCGGCCCCCGCCCGGAGTTGCGTGCACACGCCGAGAAGGTCCAACGCGGTGAGCACGCGCATGCCAGGCGCGCGAAGTTCAAGCCGACCCCGGAGATGCACCGGCTCCACGCCGCGATTGCCGAGAGCCACGCCAACCTGGCAGAGGCCGAGCGTACGGGCGACCAAGCCGCTACCCTGGCCATGAAGCACAGGCTCAAGCGGGACCACGCCGCGCTGCGTGCAGCACGTGCCGAGCTGAAGCAGCGCGCGGACGCCGAATTCCGGCATTCCGAGTTCCGAGGCGGCCGACCACCAGGCCCTGATGCCGAAGGACGCCATCCGCCTCCCCCGCGCGACGGCTTCGGCCCGCCGCCCGCCCGGCCAGCTCCGCAACCTGCGCGCTGAACCGACAGGCCCCAAGCCCCGCCCTGCTTCGTGCAGCGCGGGGCTTTTTCATGGGCCGCGGCTAAACCAGGTAGCTGCACGCAATTGCTATAGCGCTCCGTCTGACCCATTGGCTAGACGGGTCAGCTTCCCCAACACGAAGGATTCCGAATGACATTCAACCGCATCTCTGTTGCTACCGCCCTGTGCGTTGCAGCATCCGTGTGCCTGGCGCAGTCCCCGTCGCTGGCCGGCGCGCCGAGCTCGGGCGCCCGCCAAATCTGGCTGGACCCCGCCAGCGTCCCCGGTGGCGCTCACGCAATTCCTGCCAATGCGGAAACAGACGCCATCGAAGCTCGCATCAACGCCACCTTCGAGCGACTGGGTAAGGCGAAAACGCAAGGCGACATCGACTCGATGGCGGCCGTCAAGCAGAAGCTGAAGGCGGACTTCGAGGAGCTCAAGGCCAAGCGCCTTCTCATCCAGGCAGCGCAAGGTGGCAAAGACCCCGGCGCACCGCTGCGAGGTCTGCCGCTGGGCTCGCGCGCCGGCTCGGCCGGGCAGGCGCCCGGTCGCTAACCGCAGTCCGTTCAGGCCCGGAAATCGACGCAGCATATGACCACCCCTCTCCAATTCGTGGAATCCCTGAGGGCGCTCCCAGCCTTCCCGGATGTCTTCAATCCATGGCGAGACCACGACCCGGTGAACGACCAGAACGAACTGGGCCCCAGCATCCGGGCAGCCAATCTGGAGCGTTACCTGGCCGCGCGGGTGGGCAAGGCCCGCCTGCTGTTGGTAGCAGAGGCACCCGGCCACAGAGGTTGCCGCGTCAGTGGCATTGCAATGACGTCGGAGCGCATCATGCTCGGGCACCACCCGGTGATTCCACACCACGCGGTCTTCGAGGGACCGAAGCAGCAGACCAGCCTCCCGGAGCTGCACAAAAAGGGGGCCAACGAGCAGACTGCCAGCACCGTATGGGGCTTGCTGCTCTCCCTCGGACTGGCCCCGGAAGAATTCGTTCTCTGGAACGCCTT
This sequence comes from Variovorax sp. SRS16, assembly GCF_901827165.1. Lineage (NCBI taxonomy): Bacteria > Pseudomonadati > Pseudomonadota > Betaproteobacteria > Burkholderiales > Comamonadaceae > Variovorax > Variovorax sp. SRS16. Next base: position 589,967 of record NZ_LR594667.1, on the reverse strand, counting down.
TCCGTGTCACCCGCACAAGCCCGGTGAACCGCTGTCGAACCGTGCCCCAACGCCGAAAGAGGTGGCTGCCTGCGCGGACGTGCTTCGTGACATGCTGACCTTGCTAGGTACGGCCCGTGTTGTTGCGGTCGGCCGAGTGGCCCAACGGCAACTGCAGGTCCAGGGCGTCGAAGCGCCCTACGTTCGCCACCCGGCGATGGCAGGTATCAATCAGTTTCGCGAACAGGTTCAGGCTCTCGCCTCGTCGTTCCGTTGAAGTGCCGCGCGTGCGCGCGGGATAAGTCCCCTCCCTACACGGCTAGTACCCCATTTTTGGACTTCCGTGGTCATGGACTTCGTTTCTCAATTGGCGCCAGCCTTCTGCGCCGGACTCAGCGGCGCTGCGCTCCTGTGGATGTGGCGAAAGTGCGCATCCCGGTGGAACAACGCCTTCCCGTTGGTCAAGAAGGCGTTGGAGCTCTCGCTGTGGGCCTGGGCCATAGCATCCGCGGGTTGGTTCCTCTACGCCGTCGGGCATGCGCCGGACTTCAAGCTCGCGCTCGTTGCAGGCTTGACCGGCTTCGCCGTTCCAGCCATCTACAACCTCCTGAAGTCGCGTCAAGGCGGTAAGGATGAAGTCAAACGCGGGACGAACGTCGCAACCGCTGCTGTCGTCAAGCGTCAGGTCAAAGCGAATCGCAAGCCCACCCGGCTCGAAATCGGGGGCGTGCCGATTCCCTTCGACTCCGAGCCGTACCACCTGCTTTTCGCCGGTTCAACCGGCACAGGCAAGTCGGTCGCCATCAACCAGGTCCTGGACCAGCTCCGTGCAGCCAATGACACGGTGATTCTTGTCGACAGCGGCGGCGGCTTCATGGAGAAGCACTACCGTGCCGACACCGATTTTGTCTTCAACCCATTCGACGCCCGGTGCGTCAACTGGTCGCCCGTTCTCGAGATGCAGGGTGAATGGGATGCCGAAGCCATGGCGCGCTCCATCGTTCCCGATGGTGTCGGTGACAGTAAGGAATGGAATGGATACGCTCAGACACTGGTGTCGTGCGTGCTGCGGCAGCTGTGGTCAAAGAACAAGATGACGTTGCGGGACTTCCTCTACTACGTCCAGGCGGCCACGGTCCCTGAGCTCAAGGAGCTGCTTCAAGGCACAGCTGCGATGGCGCAGCTCTCGTCGGAGAAGACGTTCGGCTCCATCCGGACCATCGCCGCGAACTACCTGACCCCCTACGCATACCTGCCGAATGCCGGTGAGCCGTTTTCCGTGTCGGAGATGATTCGACAGGAACACTCAGGCTTTCTCTATGTCACCTACAGGGACGACCAGCTCGACAGCCTTCGAGCGCTAATCGCCTGCGTGCTGGACGTGGCCGCGCGAACCATTCTTTCGATGCCCCCCGACGAGAACCGTCGAATTTGGCTGGTGCTGGACGAGTTCGCCTCTATCGGCCGCGTGCAGTCCATCGAGGCTGTGGCCACGAAGGCTCGCAAGGCGGGAGGTTGCTTGCTGCTGGGCGTTCAGTCCGTCTCGCAGCTTCGGGACCGATACGGCGAGTTCGGGGCGCAGACCATCCTATCGTGCTTGTCCAGCTGGCTGGTGTTGCGGTGCGCTGACGCAGACACCTCGGAATACATGTCGCGCTATATCGGCGACGTTGAGCTTTTGCGGAAGAACCGCAGCAGCAGCACATCCGACACCGGCGACTCGACGAGCCAGAACGAGCAGCAGGCCACCCAACGGGCCTTGCTGCCGTCGCAGATTCAGGGACTTCCCAACCTGCAAGGGTTTCTGAAGCTGACCGGAAACTACCCCATCTGCCAGGTGAAGCTCGAGCTGCCTGCCAAGCGCCGCCCCACTACTGCCGCCGCTTTTGTGGGCCGGGACTTCACGAAGCGCCCGATGCTGAAGCTCGTGGCTGACGTCCCGGCCGCCGACGCCTCGACGCCCCCACGCCCTGAGGTGGGGGCCGCGGCGAAGCCGAAGGCGCCCGTCCTACCGCTAGGCGGCGCGCCACTTCTGCCAGTCCATCCACAAGCGACGGCGCCTGCCAAGGCCGAGGTCGGACTACTTCCGGCGGATTCGAAGCTCCTTGTTTCCCGAGCTGGCCCTGCCGTCAAGCTTCCCGGCCTCGACCTGCTGCGCCGAGCTCCGCAATCTGATTCCAGCCGCTGACCATGTCGACACCTCACTCGTCCCCATCGCAGTCGAATTCCGGGGGAGGGCCCCGTCCAAAGGGAAAGCGGCCGCGCAGTGGCGCTCACGCCGCGGAAAACGTGTTCTCCTTCCTGGGAACTGGCGGTTCCCGCCCTGCCGGCGGGCCCGGCGCGCAGAAAGCCCCTGCGGCTTCCGTTTCAAGGGGGCCGTCAGCTGCTACGCCTTCACAGCCTGTCGGAGTGAAGGGAAAGCCACGCACAGCTGCGTCGACGGCTCAGACCGGCGCAGCGGCTAGTGCACAGGGCGAGCAGAGCAGGGAAACTGAGAGGAAAGAAGCCAAGCGCGCGCCTGACGCGGCGCCGCTGAGCCTTGGCGGCGCGGTCAAGGGGGCGGTCACCGCCGCTGTGGGTCTCGCAGGCGTGGAGCAGGCGAATTCTAAAGTCGCGGCTTCTGCTGCCTGGCGCGACCAGTTCAAGGCCGAATCGAAGGAACTCAACCGAGCTGCGAACTTCCTGAACTCGGCGCTTCAGCAAGGTAAGGCTCGCGAGGAGATGCTGGTCGCTGCCCAAAGCCGACTTACCGGGCCGCCTCTGGCTCATGTCTCCGACTTGCTTGCAGATTCGGAGTCCCTGGAGCTCATCAAGGAAAAGGTCGGCGCACTCAACAAGGTCGCTGGCGCGCTGCAGCGTGCCGCTGACCGAGGCGACGCCCCTGGCGACGCCATTTCATTTGCGCACAACAAGGGGGTGGCCCAGCACCCAGGCTTGCTGAAGGCGTTGGACGCCGCGGTCGCCGAGCAGCGAGCACCCGAAGGGGCTGCAGGTGCGAGTGCCGCGCCCAGCACCTCGACCGCACAAGTCAAGCCACTGACGGCCTTGGAGGCAAATCGCGAGCTTGTGCTCGAAGCTTCAGACCGCCAGATTGATGCTTCGTCCCAACGCGCGGAACAGCCTGACGCCGCCGCGGCGCGGGAGGTGGTCACAGCTCAGGCTACTGCCACGATAGAAGGGGCCAGCACAGCGTCCGTCGCGAAGGCTCAGCGAGAAGAACCTGCGGCAGTGAAGCAAGGGCCGCCGCAGCCGGCAAAGAGCGCCTCGCATCCTGCCCGACCCACGACCGTCCAAGGGGCGGGGCAACAGGCCAAGGATGTGACTCGCGCCGCTGAAGCACCAACACCGCAGCAGGGCTCCGCTCCAGGGCCCAGGCAGGTTGACGGGCAGGGCGAGCAGGCCAGGGTGGCTGCCGAGCGTGGGCGCGGAAGCGCAGAAGCTCCGGAATCTGCGGCGCCCCTGCGGTCCAATCCAGCCGGTGAGCGCCCCGGTGCCGAACCCGAACCATCTGGATTGCGAAACTCATCCCAAGGTCCAAGCCGCGGGGAGGCCGCACCTGCCGAAAGGCCCGTCGACACCAAGCGTATCGAAGTTGTTCAGCCGTCGGAGGTTCGTGCTTCAGGTGGCCTCGCCCACCCGCAGTCCGGTGCACCAACGAAGGAGATGTCCGAAGCCAAGCCGGTGGTCGCGCGCGAACCCGGCCTGCCGGCTACTGTCGTCGCTGACAAAAACAGTCCTGCTGTTGGCAAGCTTGAGCCATCGCGGGACCTGGAGAAGGCTCTCGCAGCGCCCTCCCCTGCGCCAGCGGCCGTGCCTCGCGCGACCCTGGAACAAACGCTCGCAGAGCACATGCGCAGCCAGGGCTTCGACCGCGAGGCGGTGTCCAAAGTTGGAGAGATTGCGGCTGCTGTGCGCGCGAATGCCAATGTGCGGCCCGAAGGGCAGAGCGTTGTCGTGCTGCACAAGTCCGGCGAGGCCCTTGCCACGGCGACCACCGAGCGCAGCGCTGCCCAGGTGGCGAGGCAGGGCGACACCGTCGTGTTTGCAAAGACGCTGGAGCACATCGCAGAGAAAGGCCTGAACCTTGAAACGGTCAGGAACCTGCGTGCCGCTGCGCCCAACCTCCCTGTGGGGACGACCAATCTTGAAGTGGCCGACCGCGCCGGTCGGGACTTCCTTGAGCGAGCGGACCGTAGCGTGCAACCCCGGGATGCGGCGCAACCGCGGGCCGCCGCAAGCGCACAGCCTGCAGCGGCGCCTGCGGCGGCTGAATTGGGCGATGACACCCTCAAGAGGCGCATCCAGGAGATGCGTGACCGCACAAGGCAGGTCAGCGAGAGCCATCATGAGGCGCCTGCGATTTCCCGCGAGGAGCTCAAGCGGGAGGAACCGGCTGCGAGGGAGCTAGAGAGGGTCAAGGTCTTCAAGCTGGGCGGCGGCTCGTAAACGATGCGCTACGAGAAAAGCCCCGCGATGCGGGGCCTTTGCTTTGCGGAGCCTGGGATTACTCGGCCATGGACATCTCTTCCGCCTCGGCTGCTTCAGGCGCTTCCGAGGCGCGTTCCTGTTCGCCTGCTGTTTCCCTGAAGTCTGGCTCATCAGGCGAACTGGTGGCAGTCTCCTCGCCGAACTTCCTGAAGGTTTCCGCCAGGTCGTGTGGCTTGGTCTCCTGCCCCCGAAACCCGGGCGGCTTGCTCGAAGTCCACGGCCTTGGCTACCTCGACGTCGGGCTTGCCGCGAGACTCCTGGTCGAACCGGTCACGGACGGTGTCCATCTGCTTGTTGTAGGCGGGGTCCGCCAGGCTGTCCAGTCCTTGAATGGTGTTCGACAGCTCTGCCGCTCCCGAGAGCTCCGAAGTAACGCCAAATGATGCGTCTAAACTGCCGGCGAAGAAGCTAAACTGGTTTAGCTTCAGACCTTAAGCTGCTAAAATAGATGCAACGCCTAAGCACTGCCTCTATCTCTTACAGCCTGCCTAAACCCGCACCAAGCGGCGCAAGGGCGGCGTGGCCCTCTCTGCGCTATACGCCAGACAAGGACACTCAACATAAAGACCAATCCAATGACCAACAACAACAAACACAACACCCAGGAAGGTGTCGTCACCGCCCATCCAAAAGGCTTCGGCTTCCTGACCACGGCTGCCGGCGAAGAATTCTTCGTTCCGCCGCCACTCATGCGCAAGGTGGTCCCCGGAGACACCGTTCTCTGCAGCATCGTCGAGTCGCCCAAGAAGCCCGGCCAATTCCAGGCGGGCGACATCCGCGTTCTGGAGCGCAAGCCTTCTACCTGGCAGGGCACCATCAACGTCGTTGACGGCCGGCTGATGCTGGTTCCCGATGCGCCGTGCTTCATGCCCATCGAGGTGCGAGGGCTGACGTTCGCCGCCGCTGGCGTGGTTTCGGTTCGAACCGAGGCCATCGACTTGAAGGCACCGGTTCTCCGGACTCGCCTCGAGCGCATCCTGGGGGCGCGCGACCGCCGCGGCTTCGACCAGGACTACGCACTTGCGCTGCACGATTTTCCCCCGCACTTCGACCGGCGCGCCCACGAGGAAGCGGTTCGCATCCCGCTGAGCTTGTCGGCTGACGACCTCAAGGGTCGCGCGGACCTACGCCAGATTCCCTTTGTTACCATCGATGGTGAGTCCACCCGGGATTTCGATGACGCCGTTTACGGCCTGCCTTTGACTTCTGGGGGCGCGAAGGTCTACGTGGCCATCGCCGACGTCTCTCACTACGTCAAGCCGGGCAGTGCTCTGGACCGTGCGGCGCGCGAGCGTGGCACCTCGGTCTACTTGCCGGGCAAGACGGTTCCGATGCTTCCCGAGAAGCTCTCCAACGGGGTCTGCTCCTTGGTTCCGGGCGAAGACCGCCTCGTGGTGGTCGCCGAGCTGGAGCTGGACGCCGACGCTCGCGTGCTGAGCAAGAAGTTCTATCGCGCTGTAATGCGCTCGGCAGCGCGCCTCACGTACAACCAGGTTCAGGCCTGGTTTGACAACGCGACGCACCTTCCGCACAGCATCGAAACGTCGCTGACGGCGTTGACGGCGGTCTTCCGCAAATTGCTCGCAGCACGCGAGGTCCGCGGCCAGCTGTCCTTTGATGACAAGGAGGCAAAGCTGGTCATCCGCGAGGATGGCGAGTACAGCCTGGAATTCGAACAACGCACGGACGCCCACAAGCTCGTCGAAGAGCTGATGCTGCTGGCAAACAATGCCGTCGGCCAACACCTGAAGGACAAGCTGCCCGCCGGCCTCTTCCGGCACCAGGCAACCCCCGAAATGGAAGATTGGACGGAGCTCAAGGACTGGGCTACCGCGCACGGCCTGACGCTCGAGGGTGAAACGCCCGCTCTGCCCGCTCTCGCTCAGCTCATCAAGAGCGCGCATGAAGGCGGCAGCGGCCTCAAGGCTGAGTTGGCAGTTCGGGGCGTCATGCAGTCCGCTGTGTACCAACCGGGCACCGCCAGCCACTTCTCCCTGGGCTATGCGGCGTACACGCACTTCACGAGTCCGATTCGTCGGCTGGTTGACCTGCTGGTGCACCGGCTCCTGCTGGGCGAGGACCTCGGCGAGTCCGTGGTTTCGCTAGGTGAGCAGTGCTCGCGACGCGCGCACGGTTCGCGAATGGCCGAACGCTATGTCTGGGACCGCATCAAGAAGCGGCTGCTCGCACGCGACGTCGCGAAGAGCGACCTGCTCAACGCCCACGTGGTCAGCTCCAGCCGGCGCGGATTGCGGGTGGTGATTCCAGCCTGGCAGTGCTCTGCGCTGTTGGAGTCGGATGTGCTGCAGGCCCACGGCTGTGAGTACGATGCCGAGGCCGGCCACTGGGTCAACGGCGCCGTCTGGGAACCTGGCCACAAGCTCAGCGTCAGCTGGGTGGACCTCGAGGACGCGGACGGCCGCACCGAGCTCTACGCGATTCCGGAGGCGGTCCGCCCGCGTCTGTACTAAGTGATTTCAAGCCCCTATCGGTTATCCGGCGGGGGCTTTTCTTTGGGCGAGCCCCGCCCGAATTGGCAATAAATTGGCGATAAAGCCGGATATGCGTCAGTTTATTGACGCGCTGACCTGAATGAAGGCATTGAATCATGCGTGTTGCGTATACCTCAAAGAATTGGCTGCTCTCGGAGGGCGGAACCCTTCAGGGCTTGAGCCTCGGTTTCGACCACTGCGCTGAGCACGGCTGTGGCGTCAAGCCGTTGATGGCCGCGCTGGGCATCGCCCTGCCGCAGTTTCCGCAGGGAGTCGAAGACCACCGAATCCAGGTCGTTCCCGACCTACTGGCGTACATCGAGTATGAGGGTCGGTCCAAGGACAAGCGGTTCAAGCCCTATCCTGCCGCGCTGCTGATGTACAGCTGCGACTTGGCCGCTCTGCCGCCGGGTCGGCCCCGCACCCAGGCAATGGAGCTCGTTCGCGAGACGCACACCGAATTCTGGCCCGACCACCCGCAGAAGCTCGGCGCCAAGGCTCGCGATGACCTCATGACCGCCTGGAATCGGAATGGGTTTGCCATCCATGTACGCGGCGCCGAGAACATCGCACGGTTGCGCGAGCTTCACGAAGCAATTCAGCGAAAGGACGTTGTCCTGGCGATGCCCTGGTCTCACTCGTTCCTGCGCGGTGGCCTGAGCTTTGCCATTCTCGGGGCGCTCACCGCTGACGACAAAGCCGCTGCGGCCACGCGCTACGCAGACGCGAAGGCCTTGTCCCTGGCGGCCGAGGCGACCGGCATCGAAGTTCGGCTCAAGGCCGCGGGCATGCGGGTTGACAGCATTCGTGCGGATTGGGCCGACGAACGCAAGCAGGGGGTGGTCTTCTTCATGTCCCCTCACTACTCCCACAAAGCGCGCTACGGCTGGTACACGGTCGCTGACCTTGACGCATGGATTGCTGGCACCGGCCCGGTGCGGGCCCATCCGGAGCTGACGGTGTACGAGGAGCAGCCCGCTGCCCGCGAGTGGTCCATCCGCCTGCTGCGGGGCTTGAACAAGCAGGGCATTCAGCAGCGCTTTCACTCGCAGCTCGTCTGGAAGGACGAGGCTGCCAAGGTGCCTGGCATCAACCTCAGAGTGCACTACCAGAGCGAGCACCTCCTTGCTTCGGGCATATACGACTTCGAAGAGCTTATGACGCAGTACGCGGACCCGCTAGAGCACCCGGTGCCTTACGACCGGCTGGAGGCAGCCGCGATTTAGGCGGTCCGCGGGGGCCTGCCCTATACGAAGAAGGCAACCCTCAAAGGAACTCATGAGCAAACAAAACATCGTCATCTACCACGCGGACTGTCCAGATGGTTTCGCCGCAGCGCTTGCTGCCTGGCTGAAGCTACGGGATACCGCCGACTACCTGCCGTACCAATACGGCATGGCGCCCCCGGATGTCACCGGCAAGGCCGTGTACATCGTCGACTTCTCGTTCCCGCGCGAACAGGTCGAGGCCCTGGAGGCTGTCGCAACACGCGTCGTGCTTCTCGACCACCACCAGACCGCCATCGACAAGCTTGCGGGCTACAAGTGCACCTGCGGGAAGGTCCGCCTCGTGCGCGACGCCAAGGCTGGTGCATCCGAGCCTGCGACCGTGCACCGGCACAGCAGTCACACGGCGCTTGACATCTCGAAGTCGGGCGCCCGCCTCGCGTGGGAGTACTTTCACGGTCAGTTCGATGTGCCTGAACTTGTTCAGTTCGTCGAAGACCGTGACCTGTGGCTCTGGCACTTCGGGGACCACACGCGGCACTTCCTCGCCAAGCTCGACTCGCTTCCCATGGATTTTCCGACGTGGAATCGGGTGCTGCAGATGAACGAGGGCGAGCGCGCAACGTTCATGGCGGCCGGCCAGGCAATGTGCCAGAAATTTGACGCCATTGTCGCGACCATCGCCAAGGAGGCCGTGCCGGTCAGCGTCATGGGGCACCAGGGACTGATGGTGTGCGGGCCGCGGGAACTCGCCAGCGATGTTGGCGCGCTGCTTGCCAAGCAAGCGGGCACTTTCGCAGCCGTCTGGACACTCGAGAACACCGGCCAGCTGAAGCTCTCGCTGCGGGGCGTCCGCGGCTTCGACGTTCGGGCGCTGGCGGAGGCTTTCGGCGGCGGTGGTCACAAGGAGGCTGCGGCGCTGCGCCTTCCGGCTACCCGCATCACCGACCTGGTTGCAGGCGTACTGAACCCTACGCCGGCAAGCTGATTTTGAGCCCCTCCTCCCCAGCTACGGCCCGGCGAGCGAGGGGCTTTTCTATTGCCGCCGGCCAACATCGGCAGCAGCAACCTGGCCCCAGCTCCGGGGGCGACTTTGGCGTTCAGGGCGTGTGTTTTGGCCAGGCCTTGACGCCCGCCAGCTCAAGACGCCGCATCACATCCGCGTGTTCCAGCACCAGCACCCGTTCGCCCGGGCCCATGTAGGCCGCACCACGGTCAAAGTGGAAGTGGGAGCGGTGGAGCAGGCTGCGCTTGAGCCGGTTGTGTCCGCAGTAAGTGAGCGCAACGCCGGGCTCAAAGGGGTTACCTGTGACCTCGAGGACCTCGCCGTCGCCAAGGTCCACCGTCAGCGCTTTGTGTGCGCGCCGGCCCTCTCCGCAAAGGGCGCGACCCCATGTGAGGAAGGGTTCGGCGTACTCGAGCAACTGCTCATCCAGCAGGTGCTCCTCTCTGATGAAGCCGGAGGTGCGGTCGCGAGTCAGCTGCGCGTGTGTCACATTGAATTCCCCTGCTTCGTGGGCGACGCGCATGACCAAGGGGCAGGCTTCGAGCAACGGAATGAGCGAGTTCAGCTCGACTTCGTCGGCGAGGGACAGCCCGTCGAGCCAGCCCGTTCCGTTCCGCGGGTTGTAGGCATCGAGGATGCTGTGGTAGCGGGATGGTCGCCCTGCCCGGCGAGTCAGAAGCAAGCCCTCGTGATTTCCGAGAACGGCCTTGAACCAAGGCTGGCGCAGCAGCCCGAGGCAGTCCAGGTTCTGCGGCCCGCGGTCGACCAGGTCCCCTACCGAGAACAGCCGGTCGCGCGACGGATTGAATCGCACGGCGACCAGCTCTGCAACCAGCTCCGCGTAACGGCCGTGGATGTCTGAGACGATGAAGTCCCTGCCACCCGCTCGGCTATTTGTGCCGATGGCGGCAAATGGGGCGCCAGGGAAGATGCGGTATTTGTCGGTCATTACGTGGAATCCAATTCCACGTAAAGCGACCGGCTTTAACCCTTTTCCCCAGGTCCCTCGTTGTCTGCCTGACCCTAGATTGAACGTCTAAAACGCATCTTTTGGCGTTTCAGCCTTGCCGTGCTATAATGCTTTCACGCTGTGGAATACGCAGCCCACTTTCGAACTGTCCTGGGCGCAAAACCCCTGTCCTCACCGACAGGGGTTTTTGCATTTGGCGGGCGTCGTGGCCATCCCGCCGGATGCGCCGGCCAAGAAAAAGCACCCGCGGAGGGGTGCTTAATGAAGGGCGAGCCCTACGCTGGAACCAAGTTGGAGAACTGTTCCCCGGCGAAGAGCTTCTTGTACGTAAACAGCAGCTGGGTGGCTTGGCGCTCGAACATGCCTGACATTAAATTCGGCTGGCGAGACCAGGCGTATTCACCGAAGCTGTAAGCAAGCCAATGCTCGAAGCTTGTGTCGAGCTCTGCCGCGTATGGCCGTGCTACCAAGTGGCCTGAGCAACGTCGGAGAAACTCCGCAACTTGCTCGACACCCCAGCCGCAGAACTCGAAGCAATTCGCGAGATTCGTGTCGAGCTTGCTGCCGAAGTAGTCCTCCGCGGGGCTGAAGCCATTCGGATGCGGCGGATTTCCGAGCTGCTCCATTCGAAGGAGCAGGTACTGCGAAACCAGGTAGTCGAAGTTGTGGACGACGAGACCTGGGTGCTCGCCTGAGCCGCCGCCCAGCACCAGGTTGGAGGGGGTGCAACCGAAATCGGATGCTCCGCGCGCCGCCTTGACGGTGGCGTTGGAGTGGTAGACCGGATAGCCCGCGAGCGTGCCGACGCGTTTGTGAGGGATGGTATCGATGTAGCTCATGATGAGGTTGATGTTGTCCTGTCGCCTATAGGGACATCGGGTCCCTCGGCTATTGCGGAAGAAAGGAACGGCCGCCTCGAAGACGAGGCGGCCGTGAATCAGAAGGCTGGCAATCTGCGATGCTGCGTCCACCATGCGGCGAACTCGAAGAGCGAGCGATGGACGCTATCGTGAGGGTACTTGCCCTCAAGGCCCCTGTTGGGAGAATCGACGTTCTGGTAGTCGACCCAGGCGCGATGCACGCGTTCTGAGATGCCGTCGAAGTTCTCGAGCAGGTCGTCGACGAATGCAGCGGGCTGCAAGTCGGCGATGGCGTCGAGCTTGGGATTCCGGTGGTCATCACCGCGGCCGGTGGCAATGACGCGCTCCACAGGAAACCCCAACTTCTGGAGGTTTTGGTGTCGCGCGCCGGCGTACTTCTTGGGCATCGAGCTTACGCAGACAATGCGCCAGCTCGCGGCCGAGAGCAGCTTGGCGCCTTCAACGGCGCCCTCGAGAGGCTCCATCGTCGACCAGAATCGGTCGTCGAACGCATCGAAAAACTGCTCCTTTTGAGCTTGGTCACGGAAGGCCACGCCGTATTCATTGGAAGCGTGGTAGCAGTTGTCTCGCACACGGGGCAAGTCGCTTCCGAACGCTGCGCGCCAGACACGCGGGTAGGTGGCGTTGTAGTCCAGCTTGACGCCATCACAGTCGATGGCGAGCACATTGTTTTCAGTCATCTAGGTTCCTTCAAAGGGATTGGGTGCCTTCTAGGTCTAGGGACCGTCCATTCGCCCTATAGGGCCCACGTCAGGGCCGGAGGCTTCTGGAGACCGAGGTGACCGCTCGTCTCGGCTTGAAAGCATCATTCCCGCAGCCCCTCTCAGGGGCTGCTTTTTTGTTCTCTGCTCGGGCTTGTGGTCGGCAGCGCTGCCTACTACACTGGCCCATTCAGCAATGGCAACACTGAGATGCCTAGCCTCGGCGAGGTCTTCTTGCCGGCGAGGTTAGGCAGAGCCGGCTCTTATTGGTCCCCAATATGAGCCGGCTGTTTTGAGACGAAAGAAGACGACCCAAGAGCAAGGTGCTCTTGGGTCGTTTCGAATTACGCAGCAGCCAGCTGGACTTTGTTCGCGCGCAATGGTGCTACAGCGCCGGCCTCCAGCCATTGGTTCAGCTGGTCGAAGCTGTAGGGCCCCCAGTAGTCCGCGTCCACATTGAACCCAGGGTTCATGGCGTAAATGACCTCCCCGTCAACCACGCCGTCCTTCCAGATGGGCCAGATATGCAAGATGCTGCGGTGCTGCAGGGTGCGAGCTTTTGCAAGCAGCTCATCTGCTCGGCCGTTGGCATGCAGCCGCACATCGGATTCAAACGCGGCCTGGGCCTTCGCCATGGCTTCCCTGTGCCGCGGCTCCAAGAGGTCCTCAATCGCGATGATGACGCCGCTCAGGCCGAGGAGACCCTCCCCTTCGAGGAACGTCCCCGCGAAGATGGCTCTGCCAGCCTTCACGGCCTGCGCGAAAGCACGCAGCTGCTTCACGCGCTCCTGCCCCTTCACCTTGATGCCAAAGCTGCGTTCATCCCACGCCCCGCCCAGGCCGGTCGAATCGCCCACGACATTGAGCCTAAGCTCCGCATCGATGAACGAATTGCCGAAGGCTGCCGCGCGCTTGCCAGCGATGTACACCAGGGCAGCCGCCGGCTCGCCCTGTACCAGGCGCTCTTCGTAGACGACATTGGCCAGGTCCCGGACAATGCGCTTGGTTGCCATCAGGTCTGGGCAGTGGAGCCGCCCATCCTTGCGAAGCCTTTGAGCAAGCGCCAGACGGGATACGCCGGGCCCTTCCGTCAGGGCCGCACTCAGGGCATCCATGCCGCCTTGATGCTCGGTCGTTGCGTCAGAACCTGTGGCGACTGCCACCAAGGCCCCGGAGCTGTTCACGACCAAACGAGGCTTGTTTCCTTTTCGCATGCTCGAGCTTTCCTTGAGAGTTGCTACCTCCCCTATAGCGAAAGCGCGCGCTCAGGATGCTGTATCAGGCAGGCTCGCCGATTTGGTGCTCACCAACTGCCAGGGTAGCGACGAACCGGTCGAATTCGGCGAGCCGGCCATGCGCCTGAAGGAGCCGGAGGAGGGTGGATAGCTGCAGGTCCCCTCCCCGTTCCGCGGCGATAAGCGTAGGCTTGGAGACGCCCGTGCTTTCGGCCAGGCGCCGAAGCGAGCTCTGCTGGCGCAGGTCGCGCAGGTGGCTACCCAACGATGCGAGCCGGGCAGTGTGCTCAGGCGACGGTGACATGTTCATCGACCGGTACGCCGGCATACAGCGGCGCGCCCGACAGGGATTCCTCCATCGCCACCCCTTCGAGAAGCCGCTGCGCTTCGGCGACAGCAGCTGCCGGGGCACCGTCCACGATGAAGCGATTGCCGACACGAGCGCGGGCGCGCTGGCTCCACATGTAGGCGGTGGTTCTCGACTCGCCCACTTCGATGAACCAGCTGATGTCATGCGGCGCACTGAAGCCGAGCATATCGGGCATCGTGACTTCGTAGCCCTTGCGAAGCAGGTCTTCCCACAAGGTGGGCGCCTCTTCGAGGACAACTTCCAGGTTCAGGCTCTCGTCATCAAGTTGGGCGAGATTGCGAATGCGGGGCATGTTGTTCTTCTTGGTGCCGAACACCTCGGCTGTCGTTTAAGTGTGTGGGGTCAATTATACGTTACCAGAGGCTAAAGCGCAACTTACGTTCCGGTCATTGCGATTTGCGCGTCTTGCAGCTCCCCAACTCTCCTAGCGCCGTCGCAAATTCATTACTTGCTGGTGCTAGAACGACTCCACGACAGCTTTACTACGCTCCCCTGAACATCGAACCAAAAATCGCGATAGAGTCTAAGACTCTGAAATATCGATTCTTCACACCAATGACTCAAACGTACAGCCAACTCCAAAAGCAAATTGCTGCGCTTCAACGACAAGCCGACAGCGTTCGCGAGAAGGAAGTCGGGGGCGTTGTTGCCCGCATCCGGGAAGCAATTGAACACTATGGACTTACTGCGGAACAGTTGTTTGGCGGCAAAGGCGTTAAGTCGACGAAGGCAGTCAAGGGGCGCACTGGCGCTCGAGTGGCGAAGTTTGCGGACGAGAACGGCAACACCTGGGGAGGAATGGGTAAGCGCCCTGATTGGCTGAAAAAGGCCCTTCTCTCGGGGAAGTCGCTTGCGGACTTTGCTACTGCCGGTGCGCCAAAGAAGGCAGCTTCTTTGAAGTTGTCAAAAGCAGGCAAGAAGCGCCAGGCGAAGGTCAGCTACAGCGACAATGCAGGCAACAATTGGTCGGGTATGGGCCCGCGCCCCCGTTGGTTGCGCGAAGCTTTGGAAGCAGGCAAGTCCCTGGACGATTTCGCGCAGAAGGCCTGATGGCCTCAGAGCGATTTCAGGCTGTCCGGCTGGCCTTTGGCGCTGACTGCAGGGGCTAGCTGGTCCAAACGGTCCAACTCGACGATGCTCTCGCCAGGGCGCAGGCGCCGCAGGACCATCGTGATTCCTCGCGCATCATCGGATGGTCATCGATGACATAGATGTTCATTCGCCGCTGTTTATGGCGGGAATTCATCCGCTGCGTGTAAGACACTTGCGCAAAGAAAAACCGCCCGAGATGTCTCGGGCGGTTGAAGAAAGCCTTTAGGCGGCCAGTTTTTCAATGATTTTCTGGAACGGTGGAAGCTGTTCCAGCATCTGGCGGCCGTAGCTGGTGGATGCCAGCCGGCGGTCGAAGACGGTCACGCGGCCGCGGTCGGTTTCACGACGCAGGAGGCGACCCACCATCTGTACGAGCTTCACCATGGCGTCCGGCAAGCTGCGCTTCGAGAAGTATTCCTTTCCGAGCAGGTCGGACAGTTCCTGTTCCACCGGATTGGTCGGCACCGCGAACGGCAGTGACACAATGATGACGTGCTCGCACAGCTTGCCAGGGAGGTCGAGACCTTCCGCCAACGTTGCCGTGCCAACCAAGATGCTTCCCTTGCCCGCCTCAACGCGGTCGGTGTGCATCTTGCGCAGCACAGGGACCACATTGTCGCCCTGCACCAGCACTGCGTCCTCGCCGAACTGATAGCGCAGCTTCGGCACGAACTCCTTGAGCATCGCCCAGCTTGGAAACAAGATGAGAGTCGCTTCCTTGCGGTCGATGGCCGTCGGCAGCTTCAGGGCCAGCTCGCCCATGAACATCTTGCGCTCCGCCATCTTCGGCGTTGCGTTCATTCCGGCGACGGTGAGCGTGCTGTTCCTGTAGGGGAACGTGTACGGCAGCACCATCGTCTTGGACTTGTCCGGCATGCCGGCGCGCGACTTGAAGCGAGAGAACCCGCCGATGTCGCGCAGCGTTGCGGAAACGATAGCGACCCCCTTTGTGCGGGCGCTCTGCCAGAGCAGCGGGCCGAGCACGTCAGCGCCTTCCAGCGGCGAGCAGTGCAGCGAGAGTGCCTTGTCCTTGCGGAACAGCCACTTCACACGCCGCCCAGGGGCGACCATCATGCTGATGCACTCGGAAAGCTCCTTGAACGCTCGGTGAACGTCCAGGGCGCGCCGACCGAGGTCGGTGGCCTTGTCTTCCACTGGCTTGGGCAGGCCGGTGAGCTCGCGCAGCGCGGCCAGCGTACCCGCCGTCACCAGCATGGCTGGCATCATGGCTGCAAGCAGCACCTTCATCTGCAGCTCCACGTTCGGAGGCAATTCGCCCTTCATGAAGCGACGCTGCGCCGTGTCGGGGTCCACTTCGATGTCGTTGAGCAGCGTCGTGAGCTCGTCCAGCGGGCCCCCAATGGGCTTGCGGTCGAAGTCGTCGATGTGCACGTTGTACGCGCCCAGCTGTTTCGTGAGCTCCGGGCTACCTTTGAGGATGGCTTGAATCCCGCTCAGCTTGGGCAGAACCCGCAGGAACGAGGCCAGGTCCGCTTCGCGCGCGCCCACTGCAATCGCCTTTTCCGGGAGGTGGTGCCCCTCGTCGAAGATGATGTAGTAGTTGGCCACCGGCAGCGCCGACGTTTCGCCGTCCACCGCGAGCAGCAGGTCGCGAAGGACGAGGTCGTGGTTGGCAACGATGATGCGTGCGCCTCCAAGGCGGCCGCGAGCGCGGAAGTAGGTGCAATCCTTGTAGCGGCTGCATTTCTTGCCGGTGCAAGTGTCCGAGGACACTGCAATCGACCGTACGTTTTTCGGGCGGCCGTGCGTCCAGGTGTCAAAGTCACCATCCCAGCGACGAGCGTTGGCTTGGTCGACCATGAAGTCGAGCTGGTCGGGGTCGACCGCCGCGGCAGCGTCGTCGATGAAGGTCTCCTGGCCATCCGCGTTCAGCAGGTCCCGGATTTCCTCCGCCTGCGTAAGGCAAAGGTAGTTCCCCTTGCCCTTTGCGAGGGCGACGTCGTTCGCCATGACGAGCCCTGCGCGCACGAGTGCGGGCAGGTCCTTTTCAAACAGCTGCGACTGCAGCGCCTTGGTTGCGGTGGAGACCACGAGGGGCTGGACCGGGTTTTCGCCCAGCACATCGGACGCCGCGAGTGCGCCGATGAGGTAAGCGATGGTCTTGCCGGTGCCGGTGGGGGCCTCCGCAGCCAGGGGCACCGCGGTGAGAAATGCGTCAGCGACGGCCTTCGAGAGGTCCACTTGCTGGTCGCGCAGCAGGAAGGTGCGGTCGCGGGAGAGTGCCGCGTAGGCAGCGTCGACCCAGGCGTGAGCGCGCTTCGACGAAGTCATTGTGGTCATGTTGTTCTTCCTTGGTACGAGAAAAGTTGTTCCTGGCACCTGTAGCTACGACGCTTAAACGACGAGGCCTTTAGGGAGGCGGCCGGATAAACGCTGGCCTTACACAGCCGGCATCTCCCTGACCACGTTTTCACAGGCCACCTCGTGTCACAAGCTCACATCGACCTTCCCCAGCTCCCCTTCTGGCTGCTGCGAATGGCAGCTCAACCGGACCTTCTGCCTCGCTTTGTCCACAATCCGGTCGTCTTCGCAGCCTGGTACGCACCGATTGCTGCCGCGCTCGAGTGGCCGGCTGACGTCGTGGCCATCCAGACGGCCCAACGGGGCAAGAAGATGAACCTGGAACGCATGAGCAGCCTCCTCAAGCAGGTGAACTACGCGACGGATTCCTCATCCCGGGACGTCGAGTACATGCGCAGCATCCTGGAAGGTCTTGCCGTGCACGACTGGGTCGCAGCCGAGCCACAGGCCTTCCTGGAACTCGTGAACGCGGCGCTGCGGAAGTTCAGCAAGCACTACGATTTCATCCTCGACAAGGCAAAGAACAACTTTTCCCATCGGGTGCAGGAGCTGGTGGACTGCCTTGAGCTAACTGACCTCGAGCGCGATTTGCTCGTCTTCGGCGTTGCGTCCGCCGTTAGCGACGAATTGCGCACCATCCTGTCGAGACTGGACCAGTCCAACCGTCTCGCCCCTGAGGTGTTCGCAGGGATTTTTGGTGTGTCCGTCGCAGAACTGGCAGGTGCCCTGGCGGAAACGTCGCCGCTGCGCCTTTCGGGGCTGCTTCGCACCCGTGGCACCTTGAACCGCTACCCAGTCGTCTCGGAGTTCTGGATTCGCGTCCTCGCCGAGTCCCCCGAGGGGCTGGCCCGCACGCTGACCGAGCCCATCGTCTTTCGCCCGACCTCCGGCGTCCCTGCCCGCTTGCCCTCCGACGACCTCGACCTGGCCGCGGCGCTGGTCGCGAATGCATCCGAGCCTGGCGTCAACCTGATGTTGTACGGGGCCGGCGGCCTGGACAAGCAGGGGGTCCTGCGGGAGCTGGTGGAGCGAACCAACAGGAACGCCCATCGTCTCGCCAAGCTGGAGAGCTCGTACGGCGAGGAGCCAACCATTGCGTACATCGCCCAGCGCTGCCTGCCGACGGTCGACAAGGCCGCCCTCCTCGTGCTCGACCGGCCGGATGCCATCCTGGAGGCGCAGCCTTCAGGTTACATGGCCAAGATGTTCGGGCTCGAGGTCGACCCCGGGCAGGTCGCGCCCTTCGATGAGCTGATACTGACGTCAAATCCTTTGCCCACGGTCTGGCTGTCGGCGAATGTCAGTAGCTTGTCACCAGACACGGTGTCCCGTTTCGTGTTTCACGCGGGCCTGCAGAAGGCGCGGCGTGAAGACCGGCGCGCCCAGCTGGAGCGCACGGTGAAAGGCCTGGACCTTTCGCGCGAGACCGAGGAAGCCCTGCTGCGGCTGGAGGACGTGTCAGGCGTCCAGCTGGAGGCCGGCATGCGCGCCGCACGCCTTTTCGGAGTGCAGACACCGTCGGAGTATGAAGCGGCGCTTCTGCAGGCCGTCAAGCGCAGCCTGAAGGCCCTGGAGCGCGGCACCTCGCCCAAGGCGAAGGAGTGCGTGACGCAGTACTCCCTTGATTTCCTGAACTGCGCGGGGCGCTTCGGTCCGAAGCAGATTCTCACCGCGCTGACCCGTACTCCGAAGGGGTCCATCTGCCTGTACGGGATACCGGGCACCGGGAAGACCCAGTACGTCGAGTACTTGGCCCAGACGCTGGGCAAGCGGCTGCTGGCCAAGCGCGGGTCCGATATCATGAGCAAGTGGGTTGGAGAGACCGAAAAGAACATTGCAGCGATGTTCGAAGAGGCGGAAAGCGAAGACGCAATTCTCTTCCTCGACGAAGGCGACTCGCTCTTGGGCGACCGCAACAAGGCTCACGCCTCGCACGACGTGTCCAAGGTGAACGAACTTCTCGCCGCCATGGAGCGCTTCACTGGGATTTTTGTACTCGGAACCAACCTTTTCGAGGGCTTGGACACCGCCGCGCTGCGCCGCTTCACTTTCAAACTGCAGTTCCTCGCCCTGACGGCGGAGCAACGCTGGGAGATGTTCCTCAACGAAGCCAGCCTGCGAGAGACCCAGGAAGGTATCAGCGAAGCGGACAAGGCTCGGTGGAGCGAGGAGCTCATCTTCATGCCAAACCTCTGTGCCGGCGACTTTGCGACCGTCAAACGCCAGTGTGTCCTGCTCGGGGAGAGCCTGTCGCCAGACGAGTGGATTGGCCAGCTTCAGCTCGAGTGCCAAGTCAAGTCCAGGGCCCAGGCTCAGCCTGGGGCACCCCGCACGACTGTCGTCTGAACAGCAGGCAGCCGGAGGTTGCCTTAGTGCTTGCCGCTGGCCATCACGTCCAGCCGGGCGCGTGGGCAGCCGCCGGCGCGAAGCTACCAGTCCGCTACGAGGGACATCGGGTCGACGCCGCGCGTAAACAGGTTCTGAATGACAGGCCAGTCCCGGAAAGGTGCTTCCAGTAGTGCGTCATTGCCCATGCCCTTCTTGGCGTCAAGTAGCGCTTCCGCTGCGAGCACGTGATGGCACGCGCTGGACATGACCGGCATGTGTTCCGCCCACCGAGCAAGGTGCTCCAGGTCCTGAGGCACTTCTTCTGACATATCCCAACTGCGGGCAACCTGCGCGCTGAGTTCGAAGGCCTCGTCGAACTCGGGCATGCCGTGGAGCCAGTGGCGGGAGTCCGATGCAACTGCCATCATCGCCGGCATCGTCGCGCCGTGCATGCGGCCCATGGCGAGGGCGATGCCCAGCTTGTCCACGATGGCCACGAACGCAAGGTGCGTCTGGTCCGCCACGACGTGCTCCGGCGACGCGTAGGGCGCGATGCGTCGGGCGGTCGCGAGGACTGAGAAAATGTGCCGGGTCAGGAAGTTTCGCAACGGCTGCAGGTGCGTTGGGAATGTGACCAGGTCGAGTGTGAAGATGGCCAGCAGCGCGTCGTACGAGGCGCGCGTGCCAATCACTCTCACCGCATCCCGAACGGACTTCACTGAGTTGCCGCTGCGGTGGTACCCCGCGGCGTTTGACAGCGAAATGAGCCGCGCGACTGCAGCCGGGTCCTTCAGGGTCAGCAGCTCGAAGGTGCGAGGGTTCGTCCGCTCAGTTGACGTGAGCCCCATCAGCCGAGAGAGGGCGTCCGACAGAGGAGGAATCCGGGAATCCGAGGTTTGAAGGGGAATAGGCTGGCTTGTGGCAGGCATCTGGTCAGTCAAGGCGGGTAACTCGGTGTCTCACGGGGGATATCGGCAGGAGGTAAGGAAAACTGTAGTGTGCCCCACCCACAATTTACTTACAGGGCATGGCATCTAAAACGTAACTCGCCTCTTTATGCGTCAAGGCCAGTGACGAATGGCAGTTCCCCAGGCATCCGGGACCCCGCGTCCTCCAGCGAGAACAAGTGAACGATGGAGTCCATTAACTCGAGGCCGGCACTCGTTTGACTGATATGCCCGGTCTTTTCGAGCAGTGTCTTTCTTCGACTGACTTCTTCTCGCCCGACTCCCAGGTACGACGCCACGAGTTGCTGGGGAATTTTCACCTTCATGAGCCGGCGGCCGTCCGTCGTCGGCTCTGACATGGCCCAGAGGAAGTAAGCGTACTGAGCTTCCCCTGAAAGATGGACCACGCGGGCGCGGTGAAGATAGTGATGGGCCAAGCGGCGCTCCAAGCCGTCGAGATACCAGACCGCAAAGTCGGCGCTGGACAGAAGAGCCTCACGGAAAGCTTCGACGGGCCACAGCACTGCGGCTGAAGCGCTGACAGCCGACAACGTGCCGGACGAAAAAATTCTCAATCGCGTCGACCCGCTGAATACGTCAAGCGGCCTGACGAAGTCGCTTGCGATGCCTCCCTCGACATCGCCAGTAAAGGAAAGGACTAAAAGTCCGGAGCGCAGGGCGACCACCGGTGGAGACAGCTGTCCGGGCGGAATGACGACCTCGTTCCTGGCGAACGTGCGGACCGTTGCGCTCTCTGCCAGCTTCTGGCGTGCATGGTCCGGTAAATTCGAGAAGGCCTGGGGTAGCCCCAAGAGCGCTTTGGACAATCCGTGCCTCCGTTCCGTGCGGCCCATGCCGCTGCATCGTTGCGCACGGAGCCTGGTTCGCGGACATCCGAGCAAAAGCTCCCCTAGCGTAACGAGCGTCTGTGACCGCAGAGGGGCGCCCGGGAACCTGTAAAAAGCTATCCCTTTCAGGGTGGGCGAGGAGAGTCTAACGCAGCAAACCTGACCTATCCACCACCCGCTGAACGTCCGGGCCGGCAGCTGCGCTCTTTCGTCACGAAAGGGCAATCTCTATACGAGTCAGGCTTAATATTGGAGGTTTGATGTACGTACGCATTGTCAGCAAGCGGAAAGGCGGCACGCCCCCACGAGATGGGGAACTGGTTGTTGCTGTGGACCGCACGAACGCAGTACTTGGCAACAAAGCGGTTTTGAAGGACCACCTGGATGCCGCTGGCCGGGATGCGGCCATCGCGAGTTTCGAGCGAGAGAGAGCCCTGGACGAAGAGCGCGAAGGACCCATGACCCGAGAAATTCGACGCTTGGCCCTGCTTGTTCAAAGCGGCCAGGCCGTTGCTCTCCAGTGCTGGTGTGCCCCGCGCCGCTGTCACGCTGAGCTGATTCGGGCCCAAATGGGGCGCATTCTCGGTCGCGAGCTCGCACCTAGGGACGAAGCCGGTCAAGGTGCGCCGCCCGTGCAAGATTCCTTGTTTTGATTCCTCACCGCGCCAAATGGGCGCGGTGTCTCTTTTGCGGGCCGGTGTGCGCAACGTCACAAACCGCAAACTCGCTCGCGACGCACGGGTTTGGTGCTGGCAGGAAGTGCTCGCCCATCCCGGGCCGCTCCGCAGTCAAAAGCAGGCCGCGGGTTTACGGCGCTGGGTTGCTAAAATGCGGCGCCCTATAGCCAAAAAGTTCGCATGCGCGTTTCTGTAGCCACCCTTCTCGAGGCGCCCATCCCGGCGCGCCTGGCCAAGCGTCCTCGGGATGCCAGAGGCTTCCCAATTCCGATGACGGTGCTCATCAAGCCTGATGGAGCTCCGGATTTCCGGGTCACCGACGTCAAGCGATGGCTCCGGGTCGTTACTGGCCGCATTTGCGCGATGTGCGGTGAGCCTCTCGGCCGCCACCTCGCATTCATCGGAGGACCGCGGTCCCATGAGTATCGGGTGTTCACGGACGCGGCGATGCACACGGACTGCGCAAGCTACGCGATGTCTGTTTGCCCCTTCCTTGCATTGGCGAACAGCCGGCACTCGCGCAAGCTTCCCGAAGCCGGCGGTGTCGCGTTGCGGGCCACCGACGAAGCTGTGCTTGACCGCCCGGAAAAGATGTTTATCGGGGTGACCACCAGCTACCAGCCGCTGCGCCTCGAGGATGGCACGCTGGTTGTGCAGGCTGGCCAGTGGGAACGCGTTGAATGGCATGAGCCGCACGCGCGCGGCGTCGCAGACGCGGCGTAAGCGCATTGCAATCGTCGGGGCGATGCGCTACCTTTGCGGGCTCTTTTTGAAGGTTGACCTCCGTGAAGAAACCCCTCAGATTCATGATGGTCGAAGACGAATCCAAGCTTCCCCTCGTGGCCGACCCCTTGGTCCTGGATGCGGACGAAAAGAAGCTTGTCGCGGCCGCACTCCTGAACCGGCTAGGCCTGTCCGAAGATTCACCGGCGGCATTCCGGGACCGCTGCGAGGTGATTGCCTGCTATGACTCGGTCGAAGGTACCGATTGCTACTACCACTGCATCGCAGAAAAAATGGACGGCAAGAAGCCGTCCATGTGGAAGTAGCTGTTGCGCTGCGTTACGCGGCGGCGAGGCCGAGTTTCACGAGCTCCTTGTGGCCAAGCTGGCGCCTGGAGATACCGTAAACGTCCTTGCGGCCGTACAGCCTCTCGAGGTTGCCGCGATGGTAGTCATCAGCCTGGCCAAGGACAGCGTCGCAAAACACCTTCGGGTCGGCGATGCTCGTCGTTGCGTACACCCGTCCGCGCCTTGCGAAAGGAAGCGGGGTCAGGTGGCTGTAGCGCACCAGCGGCGCCAACGGTGCCAGCTTGACGGCATACCAGATGCCGTCGACGAGGTGTGCCTGAGTTGACGCGTCGATGTCGCGGCGGCGAGCCGCGACCTCCTCGGCCGCGCGCTCCGCCCAGCTCTTGCGACCGGATTGGCGCGGAGTGCCGCCATGCAAGCAGCGCGACGTCGGGTGAACGTAGAAGTCGTACCAGTCGGCCGCGATTTGCACCCCGTAGTAGGGCGTGGTGACCTTCACGACGCCATCGATGTCGATGAACGTATTCACGGCCACGTCGCCGACGGCATGGGCAATGGCTTCCTCGGAACGAGCGCCCTTGAGGCCGCGCAGTTCCGAGTGCACCTCGTCCCAGGGCTGACCGATGCGGCTCGCCAGGAAGCGATGAAGCGGCTTGAAGGAGAGGTAGCTCTCCTTCGCGGCCCGACCGTAGCCGGTGCGATAGCGCAGCTGCATCGGTTCGCGCGAGAGGGAAACAACTTCTCCGTCAATCACGCGGACCCGGGACGGGGCGTAGCGGTAGCGAGAGGCGCTTCGGCCGTGTTCGGAGAGAACTTTCTGCATGTCTTGACGCATGGGATAAGGCTTTCTGTGTTGTTGACCTATCCCATGTAGCGAACGCCGGGCTCGTCCTTCCCTTCCGACCGGCATGAAGCCGCCAGGAAGGTCCGGCGGCGTTCTCCGAGACAAGCGCTTCAGTCGGTCAGGCCAATCTGAATGAAGCCTTTCTGAGCGGTGCCGCGCCCGCCGACGACAACAGCCAGCTGGCCGCTTTGCACAGCCCAGAGGCCACCGGGCCCCTGGTTGGCGATGCGCATGCCCTGCGGACCGGCAGTTCCGGTGCCGATAAGCCCGTAGGCGAGCGCTTCTTGGGACCCGTCGTAGCGAGTCACGGCTGCGCTGTATGTCGTCGCGTCAAGTACGAATTTGACCCAGCCGGCCGCGGTGTCGGCGCCTCGAGCCGTCGTGTACGGCCATGCCGCGGAGTCTTGCAGCCCGATGCGGAACACCGACATGTTGGCGACCTGGCTGTTGAGGCCCGCTGCCAGGTACACGTTCTCCTTGCCCACCCGAGCGACAGCGAATGCGCCGACGTCGTTGGGATTCGCCCTGTTCGTGATGCGCCAGCTCGTAGCGGAGTTGCCTGGCGTCACGTCGTAGGTGAGAACCGATGCGGGCGGGCAGGCCTCGATGCGCCTGACGCCAATGTCGTCGCACATCAGGACGGCCGCGCCACCGGGGAGGACCTGGACCTGACGGATGGTCGAATCCCGTCCAGTTGGCGTCAGGTCGATGCCGAACCGGTTGTACGTCCCTTCCAGGCCGGCCTGCTCAGTCACGAGGTTACGAACAGCAACGAACGGCTGTACGGAGTAGGCGATGAATGGACCCGCCTGCGCGAGCTCCAAGGGAAAGGACCCGACGACCACGTCGTCCGTCAGCCGGAAGCGGGCGTTGTCCACGGCGATTTCTACCCGGGCGCTCTTGAACGAAAACGTGCCGGGCTCCTCGGCGCGGGCGCTGAACGTGCCCGTGACGGTCGAGCCGGCCGAGTTTGTCAGCTCGTAGGTGCTCAGGTCGAGATTGAGGGATAGCTTTTGCTGCGTACCGTTGGTCGCAAAAACGAGGAACTCGCCGTTGCGTGCGTCACCTGCCATGACCGCCAGGACGACCTCTGAACTCAGGTCGCTGCCAGCAGCGTTCGCAGTAACCGTATAGGTCGTCTGCTGCGCCTTCGTATTCACTACCTGCGCCGACCATTGGTTGTCGACAGCTGTAGGGTTTCGCAGTTGGACAAACCCGGGGTCGGCAGCCTTGGTCGACCATGTCGCACCCTGGCTGGGCGTGATGACGACGGTGTCGCCTGGGCGCACAAGGTATCGGCCGTCACTTGCCGCAGAAGCCTCCGCGCCGTTGATTGCAACGACCGTCGTAAGCTTCGCCGCAGGCGCTGAGGGGCCCGTCGCGATGAGGCCACCAACCCCGCTTGACCCTCCCCCGCCTCCGCCGCACGCTGCTATTGCCGTGACCATTGCCACTGCTACGAAACATCGAATCGCACGCATCATCCAGTCCGCCCTCTTGGTTGATTGGGCCGAACGGATGCCGGCCCTTGGGCGCGACTGTAAAGGGCGGTGACTTCGTGTCCGTCTAAAGGATTCGTTTTCCGGTGGCGGGTAGCACTTAAGGGCTACCTGCGTGAACTACTTCACGGGCTACTTTGGCGAGGCAGAAACAGAAAAGGCCCCGAAGGGCGAAATCTGCAAAGACTCGGCCGAGCGCCGAGCCAGTTGCGTGCTCAGTTCGGAAGACCGAGGAACTGCTTGAGCTGAGGCGTCGACAGGGAGCCGGACTGCGAGCGAACCTCCCCATTGACCTTGGTGACGATGAACGGCACGCCGTCGTCCTTCGCTCGCATGCTGTTGAACAGTGCGGTGTTGGCCGCGACCTTGTCCTTGAAGCGCGCGACGGCGTCGCTGTCTGCCGTGAGTCCGCCCTGGCGATTGAGGATGCTGGTCTCGTTCTCGGTCATCGCCTTGGCCGGGTCTGCCGCGCCGAGGATGGTTGCGCCTTGCGGTGCACTGGCGCGCGAGAGCATGCCAATCGGAATCCAGACGATACGGGCGCTCGCGCCAAGCGGCTGGGCCGCGTTCCACAGGTGGGCGCAATGCGGGCACTGAGGGTCGAAGAACACGTAGGCCACCTTGGCCGCCAGCGGCGCGCCCAGCGTGAAGCCGGTTGTCTGGCCCGCGATGGAGTCATAGGCGGCCTGGACGGTGGTCGAGAAAGGCGCCGGGGCCGGGGTGGCAGCCGTCGCCACGGAAGTGTCGCAGGCGCTCAGGGCGAAAACGGAGGCTGCGGCGGCGAGGATGATGGTGCTGAGGCGGTGTTTCATGGAAGCGAAGCGTTTTAGGTTGAGCTGTTTGAATCTTTGGTGGCCAGTGCTCGAGCACGGCGGCCGTGTACGTGAGGGGCCGACGGGTCTTCCCCTCCGAGGAGGTGCGGCATCCCGAGTACCTGCGCGAGACGTCCAACCTGTCCCCACGCAACGGAAGGATGACCTCGCTCGATGCGCGACACGGTCTGCCTGCTCAAAGCGCTTGCAACTGCCGCGTCCTCTTGGGTCATGTTCCTGTCCATGCGCGCCGAGCGAAGTACCTCGCCAATGCCGCGGAAGCGCTTTCGCAACTCCTCGTCCATGCGCGCTTTTTGGTCCACTTTCATGGGGTAAAAGCCTTATATCTCACTTTGGGAATGGACGCATTATAGTCTAAAATCAAACTGCGCACCATTGGCTAAAATGATTCAACATCCAGCAGTGCCGGTTTGCTGTGTAGCCACTCTCCCCCTCGATGCGTTTTAGGTCGCGGCTGGCCGACGAGCTGCCGCACGGTATGCTTCTGCCTTCATCGAGAAGGACCACCCGCGGCGCTCTGCCACCAAATAACCCCTGGTCGTGAGCTCATTGAAGACCGGAGCGCTCATCCGGTCGCTGCGAAGCAACAAGGCCTCGAGCGCCTCGGGCGAGAGTTCTTCGGTAGCGTCTGCCGCATGCGCTGCACGTGCCACCCTCTTCAGGTACTGAATGTTTTTCGCCATGTCGCGTGTAGCGGCACGGCTTAGCCATGGCTGTGGCTGCTCGGAGAGATGCCCCACCATGGCAGAGCAAGCTTCGAAGAAAAGCCCTCCTCGCAGTCGCGCGGGAGGGGGGCTTCATGGAATCAGCGGGTGACATTCCTCCCGCCCCTGAAGGCGGGGGCTTCCTACGTTTTAGGTCAGGCGCTGAGCCCGGACCTGTCCGGCGTGGTGCTCGTCTCAGCCGCTCAAGTTGGGCGCCAGAGCGCCTGGCAAGAGCTGCGGGTTCTTGACTCCCGCGGTAGCTTGCGCACCCGCGGTACACGCCAGCCGTCGGCCGGTGGAGGATGGACGCTTCACAGGAGGCTCTGTCGCTTTGCGCGAGGCCTTCACCGGTCGCCCGGCTTGGCACTTGCCTTCTCCACGTCTGACGAGGCCCTGCCCGGGCTCCGGGGGCTTCACCGCCCCGAGGTTTGAATATCCGAACGCGATGTCCATCGCGATGTTGGCGCTGACCGCGTCGCGGTCCGCCGACAGGCCGCAGGCCGCACAGACGTGCCAGCGCTCCGAGAGGGTCTTGGGCACCGATGCGCCGCACAGGCACGTCTGGCTGTTGCCTCCGATGCCGGGACGCCGGCTGGCGACCGGAACGTAGCGCTCTCCGAGTGCGTGCTTGAGCAGTCCCTTGAACATCGCAGGGGCGACGTCCGAGACGCTGCGGCTGGTGCGCCGGTTCCGCTTCATGAACTCGACCCCGTGCTCCTCGACCGCGATGAGGCGGTACTTCTGCTCGAGCTGGCGCGCGACCTTGCGCAGCTGGTCTCGGCGCACGCACTCGATGCGCGAGTGCAGGATGGCGACCCGCCGAATCTGGCGCTTGAGCCGATTGCTGAGCGGGCGGTGGTCACGCTCCGGCAGCGGCCCATGGAGCCCCAGGGCCCGAAACGCCTTCCTGTATGCCGCGAGCTCGCGTTTGCGGGCCTCGAACTGTCGGCTCATCTTGCGCTGCTCGGCCTTGAGCCGCGGCAGCATTTGCTTCAGGGGCTTCGCCGGCGTATGGGTGGTGCCGTCGGCGAGCGTAGCGATTCGCGCGAGGCCCGTATCGAGCCCCGAATCCGGCAGCAGCGCCACCTCGGGAGAGGCGTGGCGACGCCGTCGCTCGCAGTGCTGCACCTGCACCTCGCAGGTGAATTGCGCGAACCAGCGGCCCTGCTTGAACACGAGGGTCACACTCTTGACGCGGCCCGGCAGCTTGCGCAGGCCGATGAGCCGCGCCTCGCCGAGCCGGCTCATGTGCAGGCGCCCGCCTTGAATCTTCACCGCAAAGCCGTACTGCGTGAAGGTGAGGCTGCGGTAGTTCTTGCGCGGCACGGCCGTGGGTGCCCCGCGCTCGCCCTTGAGCCACGCCTTGGTGGCGTGGTCGAGGCGGTCGGCAACGTTCTGCAGGACCTGGGAGTGCACGCCGGCGAAGCGATGGTCGCGCGCCGCCAGAGCGCGCACGGTCTGGTACTGGTCGGCCTTGGCGAGATAGCGGTGGCTGCCCCCGGTGGCCCGGGCGGCGCGGCCCAGGGCACGGTCGTGCTCGCGTTCCCGGCGCAGATGCTCGCGCAGCTCGCACAGCACGTCGAGCGTTCCGTGCAGGCGTGCACCCAGCGCGGGCGACACCTCGAGCACGCCTTCGCGGACCTCGTAGGTCACGTCGTGCTTGGGATAGGAGGTCCGCTTGGCGCGAACTTTAGACGTCGGTAGCAAAGTCAGGCTAGATTTTAGGAAAGTATAGCCTATAGAGGTCCGCTTTGACTCAGCCTAGTCCGAGTCGGCTCACCTATATCGGCAAAGCGCAGATAGCCTGCAATACTCGCGCCTTACATCCACGGCCTGAAGACCGTGGGTTTACGGCGCTGGCTGGCTAAAAGGCTCGCTTTGCGACTAGGCGATAGCCGAGGCGGTCCGCCCAAGTCTCGAGAAGTCGCACTTGGCCTTCATCCGTCGTGTGCTTGCAAAACGCTCGACTTTGCACCTTGCCGAGGTTCTCACCGACAGTGATGGCCACGGAGAAGTCCGCGTGATGGCACTCGACGACGTGGGCGGCATTCGCGTAGTTGCCCGCGGCGACGTCCTGCCTCGTGTCCGGAACGACCGAAGCCGTTCGGATGGCTTCGGCGAGCTTGGCGCCGAAGCGCGGGTCGGATTCGATTTGTCCCAAGGCGTCGTGCATCACGACGACGGTGGCGTTCATTCCCATTTCAATGTCCTGTTCAGCGTGGTTGCTGCAGAGTCTAGCCACCTCGGCCAAGCCCAGGACGAAAAAATCGCCCTGAGCTCACGAAGTCTCAGGGCGAGGCGCCATGCCTGTTGCCGGGCCGGCTGCAAGAGCGGAGGTGTCCAGAACCATCCGATGGGTCAGGGAGGAAACCATGACACAGCTGTATAGGGGACGTTTTTATACGCGGCGCTGAGCAGGGGATGGGCAAAAAAAGGCCCCGGACGCACGGGGTTCCGGGGCGGGGCGAGTGCCGATGAATATTCGGCTGCCCAAGGTGCGAGCCGCGAGGCTCCATCAACATCGTCTGGAAAGGCGACGAACTGTCTATCGAGAGGTTTTAGCCGCGGGGCCGAGGCGTCGCTATTCGATGTCAGGACTTCCACAACCAGCCGCAGGGCATCAGACACCAGACACAATGGACGGATACACCAACTTCACCATTCAGGAGCGCAACGGCTACCCGCACTACGCTGGCCCCCAGTTCCTAATCACGGCATCGGCCTGCGAGGCAACCCCATTGGTCGGGCATCGGCTGAGGTCGCTCGACGAGGCGCGGCGCGAGGTGCGCGGTCGAATCATCAACCGGATTCACCGTGCCGAACAGTTGCTCGCTGGCTGGAAACGGCAGCTGACCGAAGTCGAGACAACCTACCAGCCCGTGCGAACGCTGCTGGAGACGCTTGCAGCTTTCCGCGACGACATCGTCGGGCACCTGACTGAGTTCCGTGAGTCGTCGGTCGGCGGCCTGTTCAAGTTCGGCCAGCTCAGCATCAGCTGTGGCTACATGAACACCCCGAACCTCATCGTGTTCCAGCTTGCAGAGTACGACAACATCACCCTGTTGTTTTTGCCGCAGGACCTGCTGGCCCTCAACCAGCTGTTGAAGGATGCAGGCTTCAGCTTGCCGTACACCGACTGGAACGGGGAGCATTGCAATTCGTACTCGGTCAAGCTTTGCCCGGCGGATTTCCTGGTCAACCAGGTCCCCGCTGCCGCCTAGACAGCCTTCTCCTTCTCCCCTTGTCCCCTCATTCGGGCGCTCCTTTGCGGAGCGCTCTTTCTTTTTGGGGCAGCGCGCTCGGGCCGCGCTTGCTATAGAAGGTAGTTCAACTGTGCTCAAGCACCACAAGGAGTCTCCTATGAAGAAGTTTCTGTTTGCCGCTTTCGCTGCGCTGTCGATGATTGCTGTGTCCGCCCACGCTGACGCTGTCAACACCACCAGCTCCAAAGCTCTCGTCCCCGCGTCCGAAGCAGTTCCCGCTGCATCGGTTTCGGAAAAAGCCGGGAAGTTCGTGGGCCTGGCCATCACTTCGCCGTTCGCGCTCATCAAGTCGGTCGCCCCAACCGCGCTTGATGGCATCAAGTCGGTTGCCGGTGATTTCAAGGAAGGTTTCGTCAAGGGCGCCACGTCCTTGACCAGCTCCACCCCTGCCGTTTCGCAAGACAACGGCCAAACGCAGGCTGCAACCTCCACCTCGGGTCGTTCCAACGATTCCGTCGAGAAGGGCGTAGTTGTCAGCGAGTCCCCGTCCACTCCCACGGCCGGTCCTTCGCTGCCTCCGCACGTTGCCAAGGTAGTTGCGCTCCTGCGGTCGCCCTCGGCTTCCGTTGCGCATCGGACCGATTACCCTAAACAGTAATCGTCATTCAAAGCACCGACCCCTTGGTCGGTGCTTTTCTTTGCGCAATCGACTCGGTCGCCAGCTGCTCTGCAGCGCATAATAAAAAAAGCCGCCCCGAAGGTGGCTTTCGAAATCACGGTGGGCTGACGGTGTCCCAGTCATAGCGACAGTAGCCGGTAAGCGTCACACGGAAGCGTCCCTTCTTGCTCCCGGGGCGAAGGGCCCCAGCAGCTGCCAGTCGGTTCGCGTCGCGCAGCTCGCAGCCGATGAAGCGGTACTCGGGGCACTGCCGTGGTGCCTGTCGCGACGAGAAAGCCGTCGGTCAGTGACCAGCGGCTGTGAATCGTGCTCAGTTCGTCACGGTGACGTGAAAGGCGGCGTTCAGCTTCATGACTGTACGGCCCATCTGTTCCCCTAGGTGCGGGCTGCTGTGCCTGGTTGATAATCGACCCGGTGGGACTCGGTGGGCAGCGGCACCTCCCACCGAAACAGCATGCCCAGCAGGGCCTTGTTGCTCAGTGTCGAGTCACGCTTGTTGTTCCGGCTCAGCAGGACGTCCTCAGGCTGCTCGAGGTAGACAATGCGGACACGAGCGTCGTACGCGTACAGCAGGTCCAAGGTCTTCTGCCGCATCTGGGCGCTTAAGTGCGTGCTGTTCCAGGCGAAAGGAACACGCCGGCGCAAGAGCTCCTTCGCCTTGTCGACTGCGAAATGCGCGGCCTTGCCGTCGTTCTCGCCATGAGCCAAGTCCAGCTCCTCGCGCGCGTCGTCGAAGGAGACGACAGGAAGCTCGGGGTGGTTCGTGTCGAGCCAGTGGTTCTTGCCGGTCGCTGGAAGCCCAGACAGCACGATAACTTCCGAGCCTGGCTGCGCGAAGAAAGGGTAATCCGGGCTGATTTCGCCCTCCCTGCGGAAGTACGAGACGGCAGTGTGCTCATCGGCCATGTGCCGTGGTTGGCCGTAGCACTCCTGCTCTTGCGCGAGCAGGCGGAACAGCTCGACGTTGTCGATGGTGTTCTGCCAATCGCTTGCGGGGTCGGTGCGCCGGCCGCGCGCGTCAGCCTCCGCCAAGAGGGCCAGCTCCCGCAGGTTCACTTCGTGCGACCACTTGTGAGCAAGGAACGCGGCGTTTGCCTTGCGCAAGCTGATGAAGGGTTCCTGGTGGTACCGAATCATGCGGCAAACGGCCTCGCGGTCCGAGAAGTCGTAGCCGGCTCGCCAGAGGCGAATTCGGGCGTCCACCTCGCCTCGCTTGCTGTGGCCTTTGCTCGAGATGCGGCCGTTCTCGTCGACCTTCGTGACGCCGGGCTTCGCAATGTCGTGCATCAGCGCACCCAGAAACATGCGTTGCTGGCCCCGGGCGTCCAAGGCCTGGAAATCCGCCAGGTTCACGAGCTCCTCGCAGACCATTTTGGTGTGCGTCCAGCAATCGCCTTCGGCGTGATAGTGCCTGTCTTGAGGGGTTTCGGCTAGGCTGCGCCACTCGGGGTACGCGTCCTCTACTGCCTTCCAGTCGATGTCCCTTCGGCCAGCTGCAGGGCCGACCGCGAGGATGGCGGCGTCATACTTGTTCATTTGGTTCTCCTCGCCTCGACCAATCATGGCGCGAAGCACTTGTTCTTTGATGTTAGGGGTAGCAGCAGGCCAATGAAGCGCCCTTGCGTCAGGGCCCGGCGCATGCCGTCGTCCTTGGCCAGCGGCCCCGCTTCGCGCATCCCGTCCTCGAGGACGATGTTGCCCCACTTGTCAAAGCGCGCGGCGGGGTCGAAACCGTCCGGAAGTACTGGCGCCTTGATTCCAGCAGCTTCCCTCACCTCTTCGACCGTCAACTCCGTGGTCTCGCATTTCCAGTGGTGTTCGTCGCATACCGCGGCGCCATTGCCCAGGAAATAGCCCCCCGTGATGGGGTAGAGCTTGCGCTCGAGGATGTGGTGCGCGTCCACGGCCGGTTGGTCGCAGAAAACGCACTTCCCACCCGCGCGAAGGAAGACGAGCCGCTTAAACTCATCACGAGGCAGCAGCTGGTCCTCTGGCGGTAGCCAACGGCTTCTTGCTACCATGGCTCAGCGTTCCATCCGTGCGTCAGGCGCGGCGCGAAGATATCGACACCAGGCCGCAGCAGGTTCGGTATGAAAGGCTGCTCCGCATGGTGCTTCTCCGAGTCGAGGATGGCTTGCACGAAGTCAGGCCGTACCAGCTTGAAGCGGTCGACCGTTTCGTCACCCTCTTCCACCTTGCCGTAGAGTCCTTCGGCTCGGTCTGAACCGTCGCATTGCTTCCACGCCTTCTCGACGTCCAGTCCCTCGCGTTTGACGATTGCCTCGAACGCCCTTCGCCATTGCGAGGTACGCCCCAGCGACGGCTTCACCAGCACCCACAAATCGGAGAGCTTTGGAGGTGCAATGCCGTCGTAAAGCACGGGCACAGAAAGCACCGGGCCATCAGCGAGAAGGCGCCGGCGAGCGGCGGTTGAGAGGAACTTGCCCGTCACCTTGTCGAGGACGTCAAATTCGCAGAAGTAGTGAGGAAGCGCGTCGTACCACATAGCGTGCTTCTTGTGCATCCACTCACCATACATCACGTAGCGGTCCTCAAGGCGCTCCAACATCCAACCCTCATGTGCGACTGCCCACTGCTTGAACAGGTTGAACTGGCGCTCGCGGCCGCCACCAGTGAGGTAGTGTCCACGGGACTGCAAAAGTAGCTCTCCGGCCGCGCTGAAGCTGACGCCACAGTTGCCGCCGTCGAGCTTTTCTTCGAGCACGATGTACTTGCCCTTGTGCTGTGCATAGGGCACCTGGCCATGTCCCTCGTCGCCCACCTGCAGCCTGGAGCTTTCCAGGTGGGGAGTTCGCATGTACTTATGAATGTCGAGGCTGATGATGGCGGACTTGGTGGCTTGTTCCATGGCGGGCTCTTGTCAAATACTTCGCGGCTGGCGAACCGTGCGTGCCCGGAGGAACTGCTTGTTTCCGCGTCTTAAATCGTGCTGTATTTTAGACGATTTACAGCGCGCGGTCAATTGCACATCTAAACCGCAACTCGCAGGGGCCACGCCGCGGCTCTCGGCTTGGGAGCAGATTGAATTGGCTTCTGCCTTATAGGAAGCAAGACTCCCTTAAAATGCTCCTGGCTAAACGAGAACGCTAAACAAGGCAAGGCGGTGTCTTCCGCCACCCGTCATCAACATCATTCCCAACGAGTATCCATGAAAAAGACCGCTCTCACCGTCCTCCTGGTCGCTGCCGCAATCGCCGGCTGCTCGAAGACCGATACCGCGCCTGCAACCGCAAAGGCCCCGGCTGCCAAGTCCCAGGTCGCCAAGCCCGTGATGCCGCCCGGTTCGCCGCCGCCCGCCCCGGAGCTGAAGTTCGACGAGAAGGGCCAGCCCATCATTCCGAAGGTGGTTGCGCCCGCCCCTCCGAAACCGCCAGGTGGTCCGTCGGCGCCTGGCCTGAGCCCCGAAGCTTTGAAGGCTGCTCAAGCGAAGCTGGCCGCAAAGAAGGCCCCGTAAGCGCCTCGGCAGAGCGCACGCCGCAAAAGGCCGCCTCCGGGTGGCCTTTCTCCGTTTGGCCGTCAGCCTTTTAATCCCCGCAGGGTGGTTCGCGTCCAGCGAGTTTTCGCATTCACGCCGCCAGGGTGGAGGGCGCTAGCTAGACGGAGAGTAAGCCTGCCGGTGGCAATTCACTCGAGGTGGGCTGGCTCAACGTTACAGCTGGAGTTCCCCTTGAAAGCAATCATTTTTGATTTGTTCGGTACGCTCGTTTACATCGACCACCCTGCCCATCCCTATCGCCAGCTGCTGGCAGGCGCGACTGCCTCGGACGCGCGCGAGCTTGTAATGACGTCGAACGCCTCGCCGGGCCGGATGGCGAAGAAGATTGGCAGCGTGCTCTCACCTGAAGCACTTCGCGAGGTGACGGCAGAGCTCGAGGCTGAGGTTCATCGCATCAAGCTCTTCCATGAGGTTCGCGACGCACTCGTGCAGCTCAAGGCGGCGGGATATCTCATCCTCGTCAGCTCCAACCTGGCCAAGCCGTATGGCCAGGCAAAGTTGCTGCTGGCGGACATGGTTGACTACTGGAACTTCAGCTTCGACACGGGCCTGCTCAAGCCTGACGCGCAAATGTTCTTCGGACCCGCGGCGGCCTTTGGCATCCTGCCGAAGGACTGTATCGTGGTTGGAGACAGCGTATCAAGCGATGGAGGAGGTGCTGCCGCGGCCGGCATGGACTTCGTTCTCGTTGACCGCTTCGGCCGGCACCCGGCCCTACCGGCGATTCAAGGCCTGGATGAACTGGTGACGCGACTGCTGGGGCCTTGAGCCGTCGTCCTGGAGCACAGAAAAGCCCCTCTGGCCGTTGCCGAGGGGCTTTCGCTTAGGTGCGTTCAGGGAACCTGGATGCCGGTGCCAACGCTGTTGTCCCACTGCCATGACGCAGACACGTTCGGATAGGCAAGCTAGCGTTCGGCAAAAAAAGAAGCGGGCCGCCAAAGGGGGCCCGCTCTCAAAGAATCATCCCATCGCTCAGGCCGTGGCCAGTGCGTCAGCCCGTGCGCCCTCGGTACCGAAGATGCCGCCCTTCACCGTAATGGCATAGGCCTCGCTGATGAGCGAAGTGTCCAGCCCCGAGAACCGGACGGTGAAGTAAGCGCGCTCGGTCGGCTCGCCGTCCTTCTCTGGCGCCAGGTAAATCGTTCTAACCATCTCCGTCCCGGGAAGGCTGCGGTTCCAGCCGTCGGCGGACTCGACGACGGCGGTTCCGAAGTCGTAGGCCTGAAATGCGGCGTTTGCTTCTGCCGTGCGCCTGTCGTTCAGTTGTTGTGTACTCATGTTGTTGTCCTTTTACCTCCAAGGATTTGGAATCAACGACCTATAGGGAGGCGCGCGCACCGCCCCGGTCCCCAGCAGGCCCACGGTCCTGCTGCATTTCGCTAGACAACGTCAGGACAACTCCAAACATCAAGCATGACCAA
The DNA here is from genome assembly GCF_901827165.1 of Variovorax sp. SRS16. NCBI lineage: Bacteria > Pseudomonadati > Pseudomonadota > Betaproteobacteria > Burkholderiales > Comamonadaceae > Variovorax > Variovorax sp. SRS16. The sequence continues at coordinate 554,674 of NZ_LR594667.1, read as the reverse complement.
AGAACTGTTTTTCTCAGTCGAGCCGGGCTTCGTGGTCGAACACGCCCGGGACCTGGTACTTTCCGACGACTGGCGCGGCGCCCTCTCCTTCCTCATGGAAGGCCTGGAGGGAATGACCCTCGATATGGCTGTCGCCATCTTGAAGGGCGAGCGCTCTATTTCCACCGACGAGGATGGAATGTGCGATGGCCCCCAGGACCCGAACGATACCCGCCTGAAGCGCTATCTCGGCACCGCCGCCTGGCAGACCGCAGGCATCTACCGCTCACGCGGCGAGTTCTACCAGCCCTACGCGTACATCGCGGGCTTCGGACGCGCCGACAAGGCCTACGCGAGAGAGCACCTCGAGCGCATGGGCAACGAGTGCGTGACGCTCGACGAATACCGGGTGCTGCGGGCCAAGTACCACATGTACAGCCGCGAGTCGGACCTGGTGTTCTTCAACCTCCAGGAGACAGCAGCGCTCTTCAAGCGGGTCCAGGGCCCCGCATTCTGGGTTCCCACCTTCAATGAGCCGAAGGAAGCTTTGGCCGCCTACCGCGAGCACCGCGACCTCAGCCGCATCGGCGACAGCGAAGAAGCGGAAAACGCGTACTTCGAGCCGAAGTGCTGGGAGTTTTACGAAGATGCCATTCGAGATGGCGTGGTCTACGGTAGCCGAGGCTCAGACGAGCTCCTCGACCAGCCAACGCAAGCGATTCTCGACCGGCTCACCGAACTGGCGGACAGCATTGGCCAAGCCAAGGTCCAGGAAGAGGCGGAAGTCGAAAGCGGAGGGTCACCGGGCAAGAAGCGCGGAATGTTTTTTCAGACCCGCCCGCCAGCTAAGGCGGCGGAGGAGGACTACGAGCTGGAGGTTCTACGCCTTCGAATTGGTCAACAGGCCCCGAAGTTCGGCGGATACCTCGACTTGCTTGTGCGCGACGAAGCTGGCGACCGATTGGTCAAGGTGCCTGCAGCCCCCTTTCTCAACTGGGCATCAAGGCATGCGACCATGGACACCCACGAGGCGCTCCCCAAATGGCGCCCAGTGAGCCCTACCGGCATGAAAATGGGGGGAGATAACCCCATGCACACGGACTGGTGGCTGGGCGCGGGCTTGCCCTTGAGGGCTGCGTACGACATGGACCATCCTGTCAACAGAGCCGCCTGGCGGTTTGCGACAGGCCTTGGCCGTGCTGAAGGACATGACTGTGTTCGACTCGCAGGAGACGGCACCGTCTTTGGCCAGGTCGTGTTCCCCAAGCCAAACGAGGCGGTGCCGGAAGGCTCGATTGCAGTGGTGCCCTATGCTGGCGTCGACTACGAACTCGCGATGCTGTCTGCCTGCAAGGGCGGTCGCGGCGCGGTGGTGAGCGCCGTTGGAGGCAAGCTCGCCCACTTGGCGACAGTCGCGCGCGAGACCTCTTGCCGCGTGCTTGTGGTGGATGACGCAATGGAGGCTTTTCAGGAGGGCCAGTTTGTGACCATCAACCTGGACCTACTCACAGTAAAGTGTCATGAGACCTATCTCAGCACGCCTGACCCCTTGGACCTCTAGGCGAACCGCGGGCAGCCCGCAGCGGCCCCTGCTCACTTCTTCAGGACCGGCGTCATGCCGGTCCTTTTTCTTGTCCGCCAAAAGTCGCTGAGATGCAGCTGCTGGGTGCCGTAGCAGACGCCTCCCTACACGTAACAGCGCTAACCCGTCCGCGGGACCGCATATCCCTCAACTACACCCCGTCAGGGGCAATGAAATGAAGAAATCCCTCCTCGCACTCGCTCTCCTCGCAGCTGCAACCCTCGGTGGCGCAGCTCATGCGGCTCCGGCTCTCGACAACTTCTACGCCGGCGCGGGCCTCGACTATTCGCACTACCGCCTGAGCGACAAGACTGCCTTCGGCATCAAGGCCGGTGACGTGGGCGCGACCATCTACGGCGGCTACCAGTTCAACCCCCACGTCGCAGCGGAAATCGGCTATGCGCGGCTGGGCGACATCGAGCAGCGCGATGGCGTCGGCTTCGCGCAGAACTCGATGCTCTCCGCCAGCGTGCTCGGCTTTGCCCCGTCGTACCGCGGTGTGACCGCATTCGGTCGCCTCGGTATTGCCGACACGGCCAGCGAAGTCGAGGGCCGTCGCTTTCACCGCAACGCTCCGCTCTTCGGAGTCGGCGCGGAGTACAAGCTGAATGCGACCTTTGCGCTGCGCACCGAGCTCCAGTACGTGCCGAACTTCGGCGACTCGCGAGCGGACCTGTACAACCTCAGCGCTGGCATCAAGGCGTCGTTCTGACAAACCAACGCTGCAGCTAACCCTGCTGCCCTGAAGCCCCCGGCCTTGCACCGGGGGTTTTTCCTTGCGGCTCGGCTGCCACGAACGCAGACCACGGAGAAAGTCTGCCCCATTCCGCCAGAAAAAGAAAAATGCCCCCCTCGCATTTCTGCGAGAGGGGCATTGGCAGTAGACGTTACTTGCCGCCACCCCCTGCGGGCTTGCAGTATTCGTAGTACACGTTGACGGGCATCTGGCCTGCGGCGCCATAGGCAGTGGCGGTTGCGTACACCTGCCACTCCGGGGATGACGTGAGCGTCGAGACGGCGGTGCCATTCGCATCCGAGTATGAGACGCCCCATTGGCCAACGCCAAGAGAGCCACGGTCCACTGCCCAGGTCACAGGCGCCCCGACCACCACGTTGCCGTTCGCATCGCGCATTACTGCGTAGAGCGTGGTGGTGATGTTGTCCGGATAGACCGAGCCGCAGACCCAAGACGGGCTCGCGACAACCTGAACCGGGCGCGCCGTGGTCACGTCACCGATAAGGCTGATGTATGTTGCTTGGCCAGCATCTGCCGCTGCGCCCTTGACGCGAACCGTTGCCGTGCCGGCTGCAACGCCTGCATACAGCACAGCGTAGGTCACGCCGTCTGCGCCTGCAGCGGTGGTCGCGGCAATGGTGCCGAGGCTCGTCGTCCAATTGGCGATGGCGCCTGGCAGGAGGTTGCCGTTGGCATCCTTCAGCGTAGCCGAGAGCGTCACGGCCGGCGCTCCGTTGGCAACGGCCGTGTAGGCATTGCTGCTCATCGCGGTAACGCGAGCAGTCGCAGCGTCGCCCGAGAAGGTGACGGTCTGGGTTTGGCCAGCATCGCCCCCTGCGCGGGTTTTTGCCCGAACGGTCGCTGCGCCAGCAACGGTGCTGCCGTTCAGCACTGCGTGGGCGATACCGTCTCCACCGGTAGTGGAGCTCGCGGCAATGCTGCCCAGGGTGGTCGTCCAATCGACGGTTGCCCCAGTCACCCGGTTGCCGTGGGCGTCCAGCACGGCAGCGGACAAAGTCGCCGCGGGCGCCCCGTTTGCCACTGCGGTTGTCGCGTTGGTGCTCAGCGAAACCACCCGAGCCGTCGTCGCGTCTGCGTCCAATGAAATCGACTGCGTCTTTCCTGCGTCGCCTGAAGCGCCCCTGGCGGTGACCGTCGAGGTCCCGCTGACGGTGCCCGCCGTAAGAACGGCAGTGGCGCGACCTGCTGCGTCAGTTGAGGAAGTCGCCGGGGCGAGGTTCCCTAGTGTGGCTCCCCAGCTCACCGAGGTGCCAGCCGGCGCGAGGTTGCCATTTGCGTCACGCAAGAGCGCCGAAAGGGTCGCGGTTGCGCTGCCGTTTGCGGTCATGAAGGTCCTGTCGGCCGTGACAGACACCACCTTCGAGGTCGCGGCGTCCGCGATGAAGGAGACGCCCGCAGTCTTGCCTGCATCTCCGCTATTGGCTGCCAGGGCGCGCACCGTGGCGATGCCGACCGTGGTCGGGGCGGTCAGGTGCGTTGCGGCCATCCCGTTCGCGTCGGTCGAGCTGCTGGTCCCGGTCAGGGTGCCGATGTCGGTCGACCAGGTCACTGGGATGCCAGCACCGAGAGGATTGCCGTAATCGTCTGTGACGGAAGCAGTGATGAGCGCCTGGGCCGAGCCGTTGGCCGGAAGAGTGCCTCCCGGCGCGGAAACCTGGGCGACCTTGGCGCTGACCTCATCAGCGATAACGTCGACCACCGTCGAAAGCGAAGCCCCGCTCGAGTTGAGAAGTGCGCTGACCGTGACGGGACCTGCTACCGTGGGCGGCGCAAGCGTAATCACGGCGGCCCCGCCGACAGTGGCGGAGCCGGCCCCCAAGTCGCCGCCGGACGTGGCCCATGCGACGGTTTCGCCATCAATTGCCGGCCTTCCGTTGGAATCCGCGACGCTGGCCGTGAGAGTTACCACGCCCGAGGAGCCCGCGACCACAGTTGGCGGGTCCGCGGTCAGACTGGTGATGGCGCCGGTCGCGGGAACGTAATCCGGAATGACGTTCATCGTCTTGAGCGGGACACGGTATGAGAACTGTGCGCCCGCGGCGGCAGCTGCGACCGATTGGACGGCCAGGGACACCGCAAGCAGGGCGGTGACGAGTCTACGGGACGTGCGGTTTGACATTGGGGCAACCTTAGGTGGGGCTAGACGGATGCTTTCGTATAGGGACCGTCTTATTCCGGGTATGGGTGGCTCGCGGGTTGTCTGGGCTTGCGAGCCTTTCCCAGGGCCGGCAGGCTAAAGGGAGCTACTAGACGGACGCATGCTCAGCTCCATCCACCTGTTCATCTCCCTGGGAATGCTTTTCGGCCTGGTGCTGGGAAGCTTTGGCAACAGCGTCGTCTACCGCCTGCCGCGAAAGCTCTTGCTGGAGTGGCGACAGGGGGCACAGGAGGAGCTGGGCCTGCCTGTGGACGATGACGCACCCATGCTGCGAGCAAAGCGGTCCCATTGCCCAGCCTGCGGCGTGCGGATTGCCTGGTATGACAACCTCCCGGTGGTCAGCTGGCTACTCCTGCGGGGCAAGTGCCGGGCTTGCCACCGTCTCATCTCTCCGCGTTACCTTGCACTCGAGCTCGCCGGCGCCGCAACTGGTGCGGGCAGCGTTGCCTGGCTCGGATTCACGGCTCAGGCTGCCCTCGTCGGCGTGGCGGCCCTTTTGCTTCTCTGGGCTGCCGTCATCGACATCGAGCACCAGCTGCTGCCCGACGCGCTGGTCCACCCTTTGGCTGCCCTTGGCCTGGTTGCGGCCACGCAGTCCTGGTTCATTTCGCCGACGCTGGCCATCTACGGCGCCCTGGCGGGCTACGGCCTTCTAGGAGTCACCGGGGCCGCCTTCAAGGCTTGGCGTGGCGTCGACGGCATCGGCGGGGGCGATGCCTGGCTCTTGCTGGCAATCGGCACGTTCGTCGGGCCCTTCGGGGTCGTTCAGACATTGGCCACGGCGTGCCCGCTTGCGCTGTTCGCAGCTTTAGCCGCCAACCGCCAGAAGCTGGATGGACAGGTCCGCCTGGCGTTCGGCCAGTGGTTGGCCCTGGGCGGCGTCATCATCTTCGCGCTGCAGCGCTCTGGCCGGCTGCCCATCCCCTACGCCGCATTCGGTTGACCCGCCGCGAGGGGCGGCGTGCGCCGATTTCCTCGCGCTGCCGGCGCTGCGCTACACCTTGCAGGACAACTGAAAGGAACACCTGTGATTGACATCCTCCCCGCCCTAAAGGACGGGGATTCCCCCTGCTGGACGGCCATGCCCGGCCGCGGCACCTAGCCCTGAAGGGCCAGGCACCTTATTCACTGCGGCCGCACTCTTCGTCGAGCGCGAATCCGCAGCGGAAAACGTCTTCTCCAACCAAACAAGCCCACGCGCAAGGATGTTGCGCGCCGCGTTCACATCGCGGTCGTGGGACGCGCCGCAACAGGGGCAGGTCCATTGCCGCACCGCGAGCCCTGCTCGGCCCTTGGGGCCGGCCCGGGTGCCGCAGATGTTGCAGTCCTGGGTGGAGAAGGATTCGTCGACCTCCGCGAACCAAGCACCTGCGTCATCGCACTTGTACTTGAGCATGGTTCGGTAGCTGCTCCAGCCCGCGTCGTGCACGGATTTCGCCATTCGGGTCTTCGCGAGGGTAGCGGCATTGACGTCGCCGACGAAGACCGCCGCATGGCCGCGGGCCTGGGCGGTGGAGAGCTTGTGCAGGAAATCCTTCCTGCGATTGGCGACCTTGGCGTGCAGCGCACGCACCCGGTGCGCCTTGCCAGCGCGCTGCGCGCTGGCAATCTTCGACTCGAGGTCGCGATAGAAGCGCTGGGCGTCCACCGAGGTCCCCGCCGAGTCGGTCATATGACTCTTGAGCCCCAGGTCGGCTCCAAGGGCCCCTTTGAGGCCCTCGGGCGACGGCTTGGCCTTCGGCTGCACCTGGACCGTGACGTTCAGGTACCAGCGTCCGCGCGCGTCCTCGCTGATGCTGCCGGCCCCGAGTTCGTGGCCGGCGAGACCGTAGCTGTCCCACAGGCTCAGAAGGTGGCCCTGGAAGGCCACCTGCCCGCCCTTGTAGCGCAGCGAGCGAGCCTTGAAAGGAATCCACCCTAGGCTCCGGTTCGCGCGCTTAGGGTCGGAGATACGCCAGCGCAGGCGCGCCTTCTTGAACTGCCGCCGGCGCGTGGCGAACTCCTCAGCGACCTGCTGGAACACCGCAGAGCCCACGAGCAGGCCCGCTTTGCTTGCGCCGTTGAGGTACTTCTGAAAGTCGAACCCGCTCATGAAGCGACCTTCGCGGCGCAGCACCTGCTGGCCGAGGTCGTTGCAGTAGTTCCAGACCTGGTTCACGTCGCGCGCCATAGCGCGCAGCACGGCCGCATGCTTGTCCTTCAGCCGAAGCCGAAGGACACGGGTCGAAAGCGGGGGAGAGCTGGGAAGGGACACCGAGGAGGCACTGTTGTTTCATCCAGTGTATCGCCGCTTTTTAGATAGGGCAACGCCTTCGGCTGCAAACAACCGCCATTCACTCCCCGCCCTAAAGGACGGGGCGCTGCGCTGCTCCCGGTGCGTCGTCGGAGCGTCGGTATCCCTATACGGGGCAGGAAATCTGTTCAACCCAAGGAGTAACCAATCCATGAATACCGTCAATCCCACCGCTACGCGTTCGGTCTTGGCCATTGCCGCCAATGCACAGCGCATGCTGGCGACCGGCCTTCTCGCCCGCTTGGGCCTGGTGAAGGAAACCCCAGACGAGCATGCGGCCAGGGCACTGGAATCGCGTGCCTACGTCCGCGCGCTGGTCGAGCTCGACAATCGCACAGCCATCTCCGCTTCCATCGCTCAATGGTCTCCGGCCACCGAGGAGTACGCGGAGCACTTCTTCATGACCCACCGCGGCGACCGCAAGGCGCGCCAGGAGGTCATCCGCCTCCACCAAGAGCTGAAGGACGCGCGAGCTGAAGTCGAGCGTCTGAAGACAATGTTGGCTGCTGTCTCGGTCTGAGCAGGTCGTTCCCCTGATGAGAATGCTCAAGCTCAAGGAGGTCTACCTCCTCCCAACGAAGCCAGTGCTTCATACCACCTGGGTTCTCAGCGGCCAGTGGCTGCCGGAGATTCAGGACCTCGACAGCAACTGCACAACCGAGTTCCTCGAGACGCTCGACCTCGAAAAGCGCTTCGACGTGCGACAACTCATGTTCGAATACTTCGACGGTGAGCGGTCCGCCCAGATGCACACGCTCTGGTTTGACGGCAAGCCGGTTTGCATCGTCCAAGATGCAGGCCGCGGCCTACGAGACCACCACCGGCGCTGGGTGACCGATGCGGCCGCCTTCGAGCAGCTGGTTGCGTACCTTCGCAGCCGCCTGCCCTGCGAGCAGGTGCACATCTCGGACCCCGAGGCGGACCTCTACCCAGAAGAAGTTTTTTGCTTCTACGGGATGGACTTCAGCGAGAGGTTCGGCATCCAGGTCGAACCGCTCACGCCTGGGTTCATGCTCGTGCAGAGCGTGAACCTCTTCAAGGACCGGCGACCGGTACCGGAGGTGCTGCTTTCCACCACTTCGGCGGAAGCACCAGCGTACGTCCGTCGCGGAAGCTCGGTCTTCAAGCTGGTCCGTCCTGTATCCGACGAAGAGCATGCCGCGAATCCGCGAATCGCGCAGGTCTTGGCTGAGGACGGGTTCATCGGCCACTACTGGTACGAACGGACAACTCGACCCGAGGGCCTTCCGGTCATCTCCATCTGACGGGCCCTGCCCGCTCATTCCGCCCAGGCTTTACCAGCCTGGGCGTTTTCATTGTTGACGGCACGCCCGGCCTCCTCGTGGCCGGCCTGAGCCCGCAGGGCTATAGGTCGACATCCTCCCTTGCCTATACGGCGCAAGGCCGTGAAGTCGCCTGCCGTTTGCGCCTGCTCCCGCAGGTATGGCGAAGACTTTTGAGGACAACCAATGCGAAATCTATCCCGTGAATCCGGGGCCTCGCTTGGCAATGCAAACACCGTGCAGCAATTGCGCTGCAGCGTTTTTCAGGGCCAGCGAGGCCCCCAAGGAAACACACCATGTATTTCGAGACCAAGAAACAAGCCAAGACCACCGTGAGCGCTCTGCGCCGCGAACTCAAGGGCTTCACCAAGCCAGCTTCCGAACTGAGCCACAGCGAGTGCCTGACCATCCTGGCCAAGGCGCTTGGCCACAAGAGCTGGAACGAGCTGGAGGCAAAGCTTCCGGATGACAGTCCTCTGCGCGCTGCCGCAGCGAAGCCCGTCGAGCGGAAGTACCCGCTCAAGAACACGGGCCAGTTCGACTTCGTGAAGCCGGGCGAAGACGGCAAGCCGGTGCACGGCTCCTTCATGGAGCTCATTGGTGCCTGCGAATTGGTGCCGGGCACCTGCAGCGCTGCATCCGCTACGCGCCGCAAAGACGGGCTGGACTTCCAAGGCGACGGGGAAACCGAACTTTCCTGGGATGAGCAACACACGGAGCGTAATGCCAAGGGAGAAACGCTTTGGCTGAACGGCGATTGCAAAATCGTTCCTGAGTCAGCCCTTGTGCTGTTGCCCGAGGACTACGAAGGCGACCCCGAGGATGACGACCTTCCATGGCTCGAGGATGAAGACGAGCTTCCGGTGCGCGACGTCCTCTTGGCCGCCTACCGGACGTACTTTGCCGAGGAAGGCATCACGCTGACGGAGACCCGGAGTCTGCCAAAGACAAAGGCCCTCCTTGAGAAAGCCGCAGCCGTCATTGGCTTCGCGCTCACCAAGTGGGAAATTGAAGCGCTGCAGCATACGAGCGATGCCGGAACAACCGGCGCGGTGAAACCTGCTGAAGACGTCGACCTGGAAATGCAGGCCTATCGCCAAGTCTTCAACCGCCTCTTTGCCGACGAAGGTGACGAAGCGGGAACGCCCTCGGTGATTTCGAAGGTGATGGAGGCGCTTGCCAAGGCCACTCTGCGGGAACAGAACAAAAACGCCGAGACGTTCCTGCGGCAGAATGTGTCGGAACTCTTCACGCTCAACGGCCCGTACGACGGATATTGCGTTGCCCAACTGGCCTCCGAACTTCGCGCTCGGGCCAAGACGGCCTACGAACGGCTGGTTCTGAAGACCCGCCGCTAGTCGACATTCACAAGCCGCCCTACCCAGGGCGGCTTTTTCTTGTGCGACCGCATGCCGGCTCCTTGACGAGGCAGCACGGGGCTCGGTATCATTCCCTTACGGTTCGTTGGGACCTCGGGATAGTTGCCCCGTCAGTGCGCGCACCGGACCGTGTCCGGCACGGCAAAAAGCAGCGTCAGAATTCGTTTTCCACACCATTGCCTGGTTTTCTATTGAAGAGCCTGGGTAACGCGCGCCGCTCATTCGACGAGCTCTTCGATGGAGTTGACCATGAGCGTTCAATCGCGCGCGTTTAATCCCGCGCTCCCGTCCACCGACCCCCGTGCACTCGCGCTTTGGGAATTCGTTCGTCGCGAAAAGCCTTGGTTCACGCCAGCGCTTGCCGCGGAACTGCTCGAAGGGCTTCCTCCCCCGACCGATGTCGACGCGAAGGAGTTGGCTCGTTGGTTGCAGCAGAAGTTTGCGGCCAGGAACATCAAGCTCAAGCTGACCCACGCACAGCAGGCGATTGCCCGTGTCCTCGGCAAGCCGAGCTGGCACCTGCTGCCTATTCACAATGCCGTGGCACCCCGGCTTCTCTGCCGCCAGCTTGGTGCCGCCGACGGCGAGCTGTACGAGGACTGGGCTTCAGTCAAGCTGCTGATGCAAGCCTGCATCACTCGCTGGGCAGAGGCGGACCCGACAAAGGTCTACTGGGTCGGCCTGGTGGATGGCACTCTGGTCCTGTCTGCGCTCGAGCCACGGGGGCACGAACGTGCAGGCGAGACGGTGCTGCTGGAGGTGGTGGCGGCCGAGGGAGTCGCCCACTGGCTGGACGGTGCCGCTACGGCCCTGGAGGGACTTCGGAGGTTTGTCGAAAACGACGCCATCCTCGACGGCTTCGCCGCACTTTCAGCCTACCTACGCATTTCGCGAGCGGACGATAGCCTGCTCTCCTTCGACGACATCGGCAACGCTGAGCTGGTTGTGCTGCGCGGTGGCGCGGAGTTCGCCCGGGGGGACGAGTTGGGCTGCTGGCTGGAGATTGAGCACTCGCGTCGCTCGGATGCGCGATACGGCCAGCCGCTTCACGGGGACGTGGTGTTCGATGGCCAGACGTGGCTGTGCGGCGCTGAGGCACTGACATGGCACGTGTACGAGGTCCGCAAGGGTATGGTTGGAGTCGGCGGGTCGCGCCGTCCCCTAGGTGTCGAACAGGCCGCGAGCTTGTTTCGCCGTTACCAGCGCGCGCGTAGGATTTTCAAGGAGGCCCCGCCTACCCGTGGCGGGAAGCGGCTCCTGGGGCTGCGCACTCCGAGTGCATCGCTTGCTTCCGTCGACCTTCGATTCGTCGAGCAAGCCTTTGCGCAGCGAGGCCTCGGGTGGCCGCAGTTCGCCGCCTCAATCGATGAAGATGTTCCGGCGCTGACGGGCCTGCTCCCGAGCCCGCTGCTGCCAAGATTGGCGAAGTTCCTCAAGCTGGAGGACCCCAGCCGGCTTTTCGTTACGCCGGCGCCGTCAGAGTTCATCAGGGTCGCGTCGGGTGAAGCGTTGCGGGCCTACTACTGCGCTGCCGACAGCATCAAGTTCGGCCGGCCTGCTGGCGCCACACCTGACGTCGCCCGTGCTATCGAGAACGCCATCGAAAACTTTGCGAACGTCTGGGAGATGGGCAAGAGCATCGCCAACGGCACGACGAGAATTGGAGGGGACTGGCAAGATGCGCCGCATCAAGCCTACGCGGCTGAGGTAGACGAGTTCGTGCAAGTCCTCGGTAAGCTGGGAATGGCGGTTTCCGCTACTTTTGCTCGCAGCTTCATCTTGCGGACAGGCAAGGACATCTTCGAGCATCAGGACTTTCCATACCGGGATGGGCTGACCTTGCTCGTTCGGATTGCTCCGGCCCAGCTCTAGCTCGGGCACGCGAGCCCTGCCCTGTCGCTCAAGCCGCCCAACCGGGCGGCCTCGCTCGCTACACCGCAGCAGGACCACAACGCGAAAGACCTGTATGCCTACAAAAATCATCGATGCCCTGCCCGCAAAAGCAGTTCCGGCGGAGCTGCGCCCCGATTACCTGGAGACGAGGCTCGACCCGACCGAGTACCAGTTTTGCGCGCCAGGCGCACCCGCGCTTCGGGTTTCGGACATGTCGTACCATGACCTGATGCAGGCGCTGTGCCTGACCATCGACCTTGTCGAACGATTCAACGCAATGGGTGACCAGATGCAGGGGCTGGTGCGAGATTGGCGAGACGGCTCGTTCGAGCCCACGCCGCCGGAGGCAGACTCGAAGACCTGATTGAGCAAAAGCCTTCGCGGAGCACATGCCCCGCGAAGGTTTCTTTGTTGGCCCACCACGTCTTAGGCGTCCACGCCCTCGACCCTGAACATGCCAATCCCGCTTGTGCTCAGCCTGCCCGCTATTTCCGGGGCTCGAGCATTTTGGAGATGCACCGCCAGGTCGTATGTGCACTACCTTCGACCTCGAGCATCTCCTCGACGGTGGCCGGCGCCGTCTCTCCCAGGAACTGGTCAAGCGACGAGTAGCGGCTTCCTACGAATGCGACTGATGGCTCGTGCCCACCTTGCTCGAGGACGCCCAGGGCGCCTCGCACCAAAGCTCGGCTGTGCGTGATGATGAGAACGCCCTTTGTGCCATCCGCCGGCGCGGTCGCAAACTGGGCGATGAGCGCTCCCAACGGATGGGCATAGCGGTCCGATAGGCCCGTGTCTGGCTCGTCGAAAAGGGCGATGTGCGCCTTCGAGCCCCAGCCTTGCATGGAGCTGATAGCGCGCCTGACGACGCCGATGCTGTTGAGGCCGGTGCTATGGTCCTCGTCCGAGCCGTACATGAAGGCCCGCTCGATACCTGCTCGCGTGCGGTAAGCCATCGAAATCTGGAGGGGCGTGCAGTCGTCGGACCGCGCGTAGGCGCTCAGGACCTGGACAAGGAAGCTCTTGCCGGCGCCGTTGTCTCCGATGACCAGGTGCAGCGGGCAGTCTGCGCGGACCGCATCGGTGTTCAGGCGGAGCGGGCTTTCGCCGTTGAAGTAGACCGACTCGGACACCTCTTGCAGGAGTTCAGCCAGCGGCGGGCAGGTCTTGGGGGCAGCTTGCTTGCGCGCAACTCGGGCCATGGATTTAAAATCTTTCTTGTTTTCGGAGGGCGTGCCGCGCTGGGGCAGCGTTGTGTTATAGAGGCGCTGGTGTGTGAAGATGCATTTTAGCTTTTAAGCCCGGCGCTGTCCAGCCTTCCAATCGTATATAAGGCCGCGGGCGTTCAGAAGTACGACAAGCCCAGCGCGCGCTTCACCTCCCCCAGCGTCAGCGCTGCCCTCGCGCGGGCAGCCTCCGTACCCTGACGCAGAACCTCAAGTACAGCGCCGCGGTCTGTCGCCAGAGCTTCTCGGCGCGCGCGAATGGGTGCGAGCGCATCCTGCAGAAGCGCGTCCAGGCGCTTCTTGAGAACACCGTCTCCAAGGCCGCCGCGCCGGTAGTGCGCCTTGAGCTCGACCAGGGCGGCTTGGTCGGGCTCAAAGGCGTCGAGAAACGAGAACACCACGTTTCCCTCGACCTGACCTGGGTCCTCGACGCGCAGGTGGTTTGGGTCGGTAAACATCTTCTTGACGGCGGCGCTGATTTCCGCCGGGCTGGCGCCAATCGCGATGCTGTTGCCAAGCGACTTGCTCATCTTGGCCTTGCCGTCGATGCCGGGCAGTCGGCTCACGCTCGAAAGCATGGCCCTGCACTCGAGCAGCACCTCCTTGCCGGCAATGGCGTTCATGCGGTGCACCAACTCGTTGGTCTGCTCAATCATCGGCAGCTGGTCGTCTCCCACGGGGACCACGGTCGCTTTAAAGGCGGTAATGTCTGCTGCTTGGCTGACAGGGTACGTCAGAAAGCCCGCCGGAATGTCGCGCTCAAAGCCTCGCAGGTTGATTTCCCGACGGATGGTCGGATTACGCTCGAGGCGAGAAACCGTAACGAGGTTGAGCAGCAGCATGTTGAGCTCCGCCAGCTCGGGCACTTGGGATTGGATGAAGATGGTCGACCTCGCCGGGTCGATGCCGACAGCCAGGTAGTCGAGCGCCACCTCGAGCACGTTGCGCGTGACCTTTTGGGGGTCGGCGAAGTTGTCCGTCAGCGCCTGCATATCTGCCAGCAGGATGAACTGGTCTGCCGTGTGCTGCAGCTCGACGCGTGCACGCAGGGAACCGACGTAGTGACCCAGGTGGAGTGGGCCTGTGGGCCGGTCACCTGTGAGGACGACTGTCCGGGACGGGAGAGAAGGAACAGAAGAAGACGTTTGCATTGGAAAGCTCCGAAAGTGGTCGGACGCCGCCAGCAAAGGTCGAGACAGAAATGCCGCCAAAGCTGGCGGCATCACAGAGAAGAAAACGCAAGGATGTGGCCGCCGGGGTTAGCCGTGCCACCAGGAAAAAGCGATGAGGGACTTGCGATTCATGATAAGCATTATAGCAAAGCGTTTTAGATGCCCGAGCCGAAAGCTAAAGCGCGCTGGCTACAGGGGTGGCCACTCTCGGAGCCATCATGAAACGCTTTTGCCTGTCCACCGCCCTTCTGGTCGCTTTGCTGTACCAGCTTCAGCACTTTCTCCCGTCGCTCGCCTGGGGCGGCGTGCTCGCCATCGCAACCTGGCCCCTCGTCCAAAAGCTCGAACGGCGTGGCTTTTCGAATGGTGGTGCAGTGGCCACAGTCGGCATGGGCCTGTTGCTGGGTTTCGGGTTGCCAGCGCTCGCGGTCATCGATGCGCTGAGCCCTGAAGTCGCGGCCGCCTCGCGGTACGTCCATCAATTGAATGCCACGGGGCTGCCTTCTCCGGACTGGCTGCAGCGTCTTCCCCTCTTTGGCGGGCAGGCGGCCGCCTGGTGGGGTGCGCATCTGTCTGCGCCTGGCGCTCTGCTCGAGATGGTCAGCCAGGTGTCCGGCACCTCGGTGCTCAACGCCACCGGCAAGCTGGGCGGGATAGGCGCCGGCCTTGCAGCCAATGCGTTTTACATCCTGCTGAGCCTGCTGACCTTCGTGGTCTTCCAGCTGAACGCCTCGGTCATCGTGAAGCATCTCGACGCCGCTGGAGCCAAGCTGCTGCCTGCCGAATATGCGGTCGTACGTCGCCTGCTTCCCCTGTCCCTGCGCGGAACCGCGCTGGGCCTAGGCTCCGTTGCCCTCCTCGAGGGCGTGGTGCTGGGCATCGCCTACGCCATCGCCGGCGCTCCGATGCCGGTCCTCTTGGCCGTCCTGACCGGCTATCTTGCCCTGATTCCAGGGGGCGCTCCGCTCTCCTTCATCACGGTGAGCCTCGTCTTGCTTGCAAAAGGCAGCACCGCCGCGGCGCTCGGACTCGCGCTTTGGGGGACTGTGGAGCTGTTCCTTGTCGACAAGTTCGTTCGCCCACGCATCATCGGCGCGTCGGTGGAGCTCCCCTTCCTGGCAGTACTTTTTGGGCTGCTTGGCGGGGTGTCGACGATGGGCATCATCGGCCTATTCGTGGGGCCCTTCTTGATGACAGTGCTGTTTCACTACCTGCGCGCGGCAGCCAAGCCTTAGGCGCCGGTCAACGTCGCCTCCTTCGGCCGGCTCATGTCGTGCCATCCAGAGAGGGTCAGGCTGGTCCAATCCTTGTGGAACTGCTTGGTGAACGAAGAGCTTCTAGGAAGGCTTGCGTGCATTTTCTTTGGGGCCGGGCCCGCTTTCGAGCGCATCAAAAAGACCTTCAGGTGTCTCGAAGCGCTCGCGGCCTGACTCCCGAGCTTCCGCCATCGCTGCGGCGGTGGCGGGGTTGGGCTTGTCCGGTACGGGTCGCGCCGTGCTCTCGGGCTTGTTTGACGTCCCGGAAGCCTGCGGCGCAACCGTTTCGGGCTTGGCTGCCCTCGGCGCTTTCCTTTTCGCCGGTCTTGGTACCTTGGGCTTAGCGGTGTCCCCGGTCTCGGGCGGTTCTGTAGGAGCGGGCGGCCCTTCGGGCTGTGCCGGCTGCCTCCGCTGAAACGATACAAATACCCCGACCATTGATGCAAGCGAGGCAAAGGCGCCCAGCCAGGTAAGTACCAGCGCGGCCTTTATGCCTGTGAGGGAGAACCGCGTCCATATTTTCTCGGGTTCGTACTGTGAGGCAGACAGCAGTTGAGTGAACTCGCCTGGACACTCGTCCGTTGGGGTCTGCCCGTCGCCCTTGAGAATCAGCCTGGCATTGTCAGTGAGGCCACAGCCCATGACGACCCGGTTGTCGTTGTTCGGTATCGGGTAGACGAAGGCGGCATTGAGCACGAGGTGGAGGATGCTGAAGAGAAAGACCAGCACCGCCGACGCCACAACGACTTTGTTCGCCGTGGAGCGTTCCGCCCTATGGAGTAACTGGAACACCACGACGAGGACCACAAGTTCCACGAGCGAGGTCATGACGGTGAGACCTGGTCCAGGCGGCCAGGGCGGGCTGAAGCCCGCGAGACCAACCCCCAGGGGAATAGCCAGCAGCCCGCCCGCGGCCACAAAGGCCATTTTCCGGACGCGCTTTACGTCGTCCATGAACTCGTCAAGGCCTGTTCTGGGGCCAGTTGCCATACGCCACCTCCATCCTTGTCTGTCGCAGTAGTCGTTGCGTGCTAAGGCTGGACAGCGCGCCGCTGGCTGGTCGAAACCACTCCTGCCGTCCAGTTGGCGGGCGCACGCACTCCTGCCGAGCCGAATACTGAAGTATCCAGTGCGTTCGCGCAACGAAATTCCTTGGTTCGGCGCGGCCGAGGCCGGCAGGGCCGGTCTAAAGCGCATATTGCCCTGCGGCATAAACGCGCTGGCTACAGGTTGGCCTCACCCAGGCCCCTGCTCCATGAAGCCACTTTCGAAACCAGTCCGCTCTCTCCTTCGCAATGTCGCTCTCGGCCTTGCCCTTGCCGCGGTAGCCGCCACCTCGGCCTATTTCCTCAAGAAGGATGAACCGAAGGCCCCCGAGCTCACCGGCGTAGCGCAGCAGATGCGGGCAGCCCCCGAGGAATGGTCCAAGGTCGAGAAGGACGGCTCGGAGCTTCTGAGCGACCTCCGCGCAGACAAGGTCTCCGCGGTGGGTATCGCCGGAAGCGGTATCCTGGTCGCCACGACCTCCGGGGAAAAGTACTTCGTGGTCGACGGTCGGGGCTCGTTCGCGGCTCTGGCGGTCGGCGAGGCAAAAAACCCCGAGAAAAAGCCGTTCCAGCTGGTCGTGCTGCCCAACTCCAAGGTAGGCTCGCCCGACGTGGAGGGTGCATGGCTCGGGACCGCGCGCGACGTGGCCGGTCTGCTGCTGCCGTTGCTCCTCATCGGGGGCCTTGTCTTCCTGGTGCGCAAGGAGCTTGGCGGGAATGCAACCCTTGTCGAGCAGCCCACGGGAATTCGATTCGATGACGTGATTGGTGCCATGGAGGCCAAGAACGCGCTCAAGGACGTGGTCGCCTACCTCAAGGACCCCAAACGGTTCTCGGCCCTTGGCGGGCGCCCACCCTGCGGCGTGCTGGCGCTAGGCGGGCCTGGCGTGGGCAAAACGCTGCTGGCCAAGGCCCTAGCCGGCGAATGCGGGGCGAGCTTCATCGCCATCAACGGCGGCGAGTTCACTTCGAAGTTCTATGGCGTAGGCGTGCAGAAGGTGAAAGGTGTCTTCGAGCTTGCTCGCAAGAACGCCCCCTGCATCCTCTTCATCGACGAAATCGACGGCATCGCCAAGCGCACGAGCAGCGGGTCCGGCCCGGTGGAGTCCGAATCGAACCGCATCATCAACCAGGTGCTGGTCGAGATGGACGGCTTTGCGTCCAACGAAGGCGTCATTGTGGTCGGCGCCACCAACCTGGCGGAAAACCTGGACGAGGCACTCCTACGCGAAGGCCGCTTTGACCGCCGCGTGACCGTCAGGCACCCGGACGTTCGTGACCGCGCTGAAATCTTCAAGCTGTACGGCAAGAAGCTGAAGCTGCACGGCCCCATGGATTGGGACCAGCTCGCCCGCCTGACGACAGGCTTGTCCCCGGCGACAATTGCCCACATCGTCAATCACGCGGCGATTGTTGCCGGCCGACACGCCAGCAGCGGCGTAGAGATGCACCACTTTGTGGAATCCGTGGAGACCACGCGCATTGGTGAGCTCAACGGCGCCGAACGCGCCTTGAGTGACGAGGAGCGGGCATACATTGCCGTCCACGAGGCTGGACACGCCATTACGGCAGCCGTGCTGAGTTACGGGAACGTGGAGAAGGTGACCATCCTCCCGCGGGGTGGGGCGCTCGGCGTCACCCTGGTGACGCAGGATGAAGACAAGACGCTCATGCTGCGCAGCGACATGGAGAACCACATCGTCATGCTGCTTGGCGGCCGGAATGCCGAGCTCGAGGTCTTCGCGGAGGCCTCGAGCGGGGCGTCCCATGACCTGCAGGAGGCATCAAAGCTGGCGCTGGACATGGTTGGTCGGTACGGGTTCGGCGCCGACGGCTCCCTCTTCAGCCTTGGGGCCCTCCCCGCTCAGCATGCGGCTCAACACGTGACCGCCGCGGTGCGGCAGGCCGACATCCTGCTGAAATCGCTCAGCGAGACCGGAAAAGCGCTGCTTCGTGTGTACAGGGGCGCCTTGGATGCGCTGACGGATGAACTGCTGCGGGACGAGACCGTTGACGGTACCCGGGTCCTTGAACTGGTCCGCCAGGTCAGGGCGACCCGATAGTCGGGCAGGTCGACCGAGCAACGGCGGGCTCTGCGATATAGCCCGCCGGCGAGTTGGCTACACGAGGAAGGTCAACTCCAAAAGGAACTCATCATGCTCGTTCGTCTCTTCCTTGCAATCGTCTCCTTTGCGGCACATGCTGCCGCCGCAATGGTTGTACTTGCCGTCTACCACTGGCTCGGCACCCCCGTCGAAGCGACGCCATATGACGTCATGACGCTCGAGAGCCAAATGGTCGCAGTCGCCGGCGTCATCGGCATGTTCCACGGCTACACCTTCCCGGCGCTAGGCCGTAGTGCACTCAAAACTTCCATCGTACGGACAGCGACCGCCCAGGTGGCCGGTTGGTCGTGGTGTCTCGTCGCTGCCGGCGGCATTGCAGTCGGTTTCCTGTCCGACCTTCCGGACGCGTTCGGCTCTGCCGGCTTGTGCATCGCCGCCGGCGTCGTATGGCACATCCTTGCCTGCAGGGGAAGTCGCAAGTTCGAGCGCCTGCTCGCGCAGCGCGGCGCTGTGATGTTCTCGCTCGCAACGTAATTCTTAAGCCACCTCCCTGGAGGTGGCTTTCTGCTTGGTGTGCGGTGGGCATAGGTGGCTTGTGACTTCGGTCACGCCATGCAATCCAAAAGCACATAACGATATAAATGTATAAAAGTTTTAGCCTACACCTTTTATACCGTCGGCGACGTGGCCCCGCTCAGTGAGCCCGCCGCCCGGGAACTCATCCTAAACTACTTCACACCACTGCAATGCGCAAACAAGTCCTCGCCGTCCTGGCCGCCACCCTCCTCGGTTCGTCCGCCTTCGCGGCCGACAACGCCAACGTTCAAGTCCTGGCGAACGTGCAGGGCACCTGCAAGTTCCTGGCGGCCCCTGACGTCAACTTCGGCACGCTAGACCCGGGCGCCGGCGGCGACGTTAACGCCAAGACGGACGTGAGCTTCTGGTGCACGAAGGGTGCCAACTACACGCTGAACGTCGGCAACGGCGCGAACTTCGACTCCGCCACCACGGCTCGTCGCATGAAGAGCGCCACCGGCGACTACATCAAGTACGAGCTGAGCCCCGTGAACGCCTCGGGCATCGGCACCGGCCGCAGCACGCCGCTGACGTTCTCGATGAACGCCCTGCTGCGCGGCTCGGACTACATCGACGCGACCGTCGGCGAGTACCAGGACACAGTCCAGCTGACCGTCACCCCGTAAACACCCCGCGCGGCACGCTGCTGCATTCCCACCCAAAAGGAGGCCTCGGCCTCCCTTAGTCATTTCGCGGCACGGGGCCACTTTCAGTCGTCGCGCGCATAAAGCCGGCTCCCTATCCAAGTAAGGCCGCTTTTTGGGGCCTCTTCCAAAGGACCGCTTTTCCATGAAGAAACTACTTGCTCCCCTCCTGTTGGCCATTGCTGCCTCCAGTGCATTCGCCGGCCAGTTCACCGTTGCGCCGCTACGCATGGACCTGACCGACAAGGCCCCAGCCGGCTCGGTGTCGGTGACGAACGACGACGCCGAACCGCTGCGCCTGAAGGTGAGCGCTGTGCGATGGAAGCAAAGCGCCGAAGGTGTGGACAGCTACGAGCCCACCGACGACGTGGCGTTCTTCCCGATGGAGGTGGAGGTCGCTCCAGGCGCGAAGCGTGTCGTTCGGGCGCGCATCAAGCGGCCCGCAGGCACCGCGGAGACAGCGTATCGCCTGTTCCTGGAGGAAATTCCCTCTGCCGCTGGCCGCGTCGGGGCTTCGCGACTTTCGGTGGCGGTCAAGTTTGGCGTCGCAGTGTGGCACAGGCCCGCGACCGAAACTCTGGCCCTGAGCTTCAAGCCGGAATCATTCAAGGACGGGCAAGGCCAGGGTTGGGTTGTCAACAATGGCAACGCGCACGTCCGCCTGACGAGCCTGGCAGCGGACCAGGTGTCCTTCGGCGAACTGAATCCTTGGTATCTGCTGCCGGGTGCCGCCCGCAAGGTCGAATTCAAGACAGCCGGCCCAGCCTGCAGTGCCGCAAGCCTGGCGCTGGTGGCAGAGACCGAGGAAGGCAACCTGCCGACGGCTCTACAGGGTCCGCTCTGCGCGGACTGATGTGTGCGCAGGGGGCTGACGGTGGCGGCACTCGTGCTGCTCCATGCGGGGGTGCGCGCCGAGGTCGCACTGCTCGATGTCGTGCTGAACGACTCGCCGCGCGGCAACTTCAACTTTGTCTTCGACAAGGGGGAATACTTCGTCGCGCGCTCGGAGCTCGCCAAGCTTGGCATCAAGACCGTCGGCCCCGAAAGCACCGTAGATGGCCAAGTCGTGCTTCCTCTGACCGGGCTCGAGGGCGTCGAGGCGGTCATCGACGAAAGCGCCCTGGAAGTTCGGCTCACTGCTGACACGGCGCGTCTAGGCACCCAGGAGATTTCGCTTGCGAGCGTCAGCCCGTACGGGCTCACCCCGGCTGAGACGAGCTTCATCGGCAACTTTCGCGTCGCGACGGACACGGTCAAGCCGGGAAGCCCCTTGTTCTATTCGGAGAACTCGTTTCGCCATCAAGCATGGCTGATGCAGGCCAACCTGTACTCCGAGGACAACACTTGGCGCTCCAGCCTGCTGCGGTTCAGTCGGGACTTCCCAAGCCAGATGCAGCGCTTGAGCATCGGCGATGTACCCAATGACGGCTATGCCGGACGAGCCATGCGCGGCGTTTGGTTCGGGCGCGCCTTCGAGATGAAGCCGTACTTCCAGCGGGTGCCAGGCCTTGCCTTTACGGCCGAGGCGGCCGTGCCCGCGATGGCCGATGTCTACGTGGACGGAATCCGGGTGCGCAGCGTCGCGGTCAAACCCGGACCTTTGTCGATGTCCGACCTCAACGTCGGCGCAGGGCTCCATGCGACGGAGGTCGTGCTGCGTGACCGCGCAGGAAACGTGCTGTCCCGCTTCACGGACCAGCGCTACCTGCCAAGCGAGGGGCTCGCGGAGGGCGTTTCTGATTATGCGGTGTCGGCCGGCGAAACCTCGGGTGGCGTCGGTGCGGGGCCTTCGTGGGGCTACAACCTGCGGTATGCCCGCGGGCTCAGTCCAGCGCTGACGCTTGGCGGGTTCGCCCAGGGGACAGCAGGCGGAGCGCATTACACCGGCGGCCAGGTCACGGCGGTCCTCGGCCAGTTCGGCAGCTTATCCGCGCAGCTGACACAGGCGAGCGGTGTCGCGCACGGCCAGGGCTTGGTCGCCGCCTTCGTCCGTCAATCCAAGCACGGCAGTGTGCAATTCCAAGCCGAGCGCTACTCGCGGGGCTTCTACGGCGAAGCTGTCACCGACCCAGGGGTGCGGGGCGCCGCGCGCTACAGCGCCACCTACCAGGCCACGGCTGCCGCTGGCGTGGTGTTCGCGCTCACCGGGGCCAAGGTCGAACGGATGGACGGCAAGGGGAGCCAAAGCCTGTCTTTCAGCGTTTCAAAGCGGTGGGGCGCCCTGAATGTCACGCTGCGAGGGACCACCGGGCACGGACCGGACGTGTCACCAGGCGTGGCCGTCTCCCTGAGCTACGACCTGGGTCTGAACCAATCGTCCGGTGCCTACGTCTCGGCCTCCCGCGGGCAGGTGGTCTCTGGCGCCGACTACTCAAGCGTCGGCTCGCGACAGCGCGGTCTCGGGTACCGCCTTGCCACCCAGCGGGTCGGTGACCAACAGGACGTGCGTGCCAGTGGCCAGTACCTCCACGAGCGGTTCAGCACTTCCTTCTCTGCCGATGCCTCGGAACGAACCGGGCAAGCGGGGGTTTCGGTGGCGAGCACGGTGGCCTGGACTCGGGGGGACGGATTGCGCATAACGCGGCCCATCGACGGTGCGTTCGCGGTGGTCGACGCGAAGTTGCCTGGTGTCAAGGTCATGATGGACAACCAGTACATGGGTCGCACCGGAGATGATGGTCGTCTCCTGGTGCCATACCTTACGAGTTGGGCCCAGCATGGCCTCACCCTGGACGAACAGAACATTCCCCTGGACTATGCAGTCGAGTCCCTGCAGAGGAACGTCTCTTTGCCGGACAAGGCTGGCGTCCTGCTGGATTTCAAGGTGCACCTTGCTCAAGCCCTCTCCGGAAGGCTGGTGTCCGCCGACGGCGTGGCCTTGGGCAGCCATCGGGTTTCGCTTGCCAGCCCTTCGGACACGCTCCGGCTGGTCACGAGCAAGGACGGCACCTTTTACACAGATGAAGGACCGCCGGGCCTTTATGAAGGCGGTCTTGTGGTGGACGGCCGGCCCTGCCAAGTATCCGTGCGCATCCCGGAACGAAAAACAGCTTTTCTGGAGATTGGGGATGTCCCTTGTACGAGCCCTTAGCCTGGCACTGCTTTGCCTGGTCTCTTGGCCGGCGCACGCTCTGCTTGGGCTGGAGATGGGCTGCTCAGTCAGCACCCGCCCACTGCAGTTTGGCAGCTACGAGGCGACAAGCGCGCAGCCCCTGAAAACCTCATCGTCGCTCAACGTCCGGTGCCTGGCGGGAGCACTGGTGAACGTCAGCTTCGGACCATCAGAGACATCCGGGAGCATCGCGACTCGCAAGATGAAGCACACCAGCAAGGCCGACACGCTGAGCTACAACATCTACTCCGACAGCAGCTACTCGCGCGTGTGGGGCACGGTCGCGTCGCGCCAGTCGGTGCCGGTCGTCCTTTCGCTGCTGCTCCTGGGGCGCGACATTCCCGTCTTCGCCAGCATTGCGCCTGGCCAGGACGTGTCGGGCGGCCAATACCATGACGGCGTGACCGTCTACATCGAACCCTGAGCACAAGAAAAAGCCCCGCGGGAGCGGGGCTTTTGGGCAGAATCACCAGTTGAGTGCCCGGCACAGTCGCGCGTAGGCCTCGGGATACGCGGCGCTGAACAGGCCGTAATACATCGGCATTTCCTTGCGATACATCGGGAGGAACTCGAGTTTGCCTTCCTCGACGCACGCCTCGACGTTGGCCAAGCGGTCCAGCAGCTTCAGCGGCACGTATTGCGGATTGTGCTGCAGCTTCCCGACGATGTCTTCGTTGCGCTCGCGTCGGGTTTCCCCAAAGCCAGAGACGCAGTCGACCATGTCGCCAATGTCCACGCCGAACGACTGCGCAAGCTCTTCCTGGGTCACCGCGGTGTCTTCCAGTGTGTCGTGCAGGTATGCGCCGACGCGAAAGAAGTTGGGCAGCTTGTAGAAGCGCACCAGGGCCTCAACGCGGTCCAGGTGGCCTTCCACGTAAGACTTGTCGCCGTACACCTGGTCGCCGTGTGCCTTGATGGCGAAGGCCCTGGCCGCGACGACTGCCTCCTCGGGAACAGGGGCATCGAAGCGTAGATGGTTGAAAGCAGAAGTAGTCATGGCCTATACCTCAGAGTTTACTTGTGAGGTATAGGCCACGAGGGTCAAAGAGGGCTGTCGGCCCTCTTTCTGGGCTCAAAGGTAGACGTCGAGGAGGTCGCCGGCAACAGAGCGCGCGGCTTCCTCGGTGATTTCGTCCGCGCGCAGCTTCTCGGCTGCGTCGATGGCGATAAAGCGCACATGCAGGTCTCCGCTCATCAGAGCCTCGAGGTCACGGGCATCGTCGTAGCCGATGAACTCCGACAGCACCGTGGGGGCGAGGTCCTCGCGGGAAAACGGCGAGCCGTCGTCTTCCGCGGCTTGGTCAACCAGCACCTGTAGCAGCGTCGCATTGAGAATGTCGCCAAGGCGCTCCGCCGGCACGCCGGCGCGGTAGAACTGGTTGACGATTTCTTTGGCGCTGCCTGCGCGAAGCGACGCGAGCACGATGTAGCCTTGCTCGGCGAGCTCGACCACCATCTGCAGATGCTTGGCATCCCGCAACGGACGAGAGAACACGTAGACGTCGGCGTCCATGCGGGCGAGCGCTGCACCGTCGTCGGCCTTGTCGACCCAGATGACCTCTCGTCCTTGCTCGGCGAGTTCGTCTGCGGTGGCGCGCAGGGTCGTGCGGATGCCGGTACCGTGAACCAGGCACAGCCCGTCCGACTGCTCGGCGGCGTCCATCCACCGGTCGACCTGGGTAATGCCGAGGTCGTAGATGGACAGTGCGGGCTTCTTTGCCGGCAGCGCCGAGATTTCGTAGCCGTCAGCGTCACGGTCCTGCTGGGACGCGTCGAAGCGACGAACGGTGAGGAAGACCTCGGTGCCGTCGGAGAGGGCCACCACGCGCGAAACCTGGTTGTCCTGCTCCAGCTCGACGCCAAGCAGGTCACGCAGCGCCTTTGCGACGTCACCGGGGGCAGAGATGTTGAGCTGGCGTATTCCGCTACGGATGGTTGGGTCCAGCAGCGCGAGACGGGCGGTGCCCTCGGACTGCTCAAGGATGTAGGTCTGGCCGCCTTGCAGGGCGTTGCGCACCAGCGTCTCCGCAGCGCTGGTTGTCGCCAGGTGGGCCGGAGCTTGCGCGGGGTTCGGGGCTTGCTGGGGCTGCGCGGGGCGGCCGCTGCCCTCGCTGGCGTAGACGGCGCTCTCCACCATGTCCAGAACATCGGCGATTGACACGTTCACGCGGCAGCGCGCGAAGAGTTGAGCGCTCACCTGGTGAGCGAAAAGGTGGAGGCTGTCGTTCTGGGGATTGGGCATGGGGCTTCCTGCTGATGGATGAAATGAACAGGGGTTTCCTGTGTCCATCGTGTAGAAAGCCCGTTTAGCCCGGACTTACGGAAAACATTATCCGGAGAGCCCTGAAGCGCGCCTCAATCCCTTAGAGGAGTACGCCGGGCATCGTCACGACGTCGTGTTCGTCGAGCGCGTACAGGTCGCTTCCCTCGGCCCGGGCCAGGAGCCGCGCGGCGGCTGCCGCCGCCATTTCCAGTCGTCTCACGTGCCTCTCGTCGAGATGGGCCGACGGGGCGACGTTGAAGCCGCAAAGCGTGCCGTACAGCCGCCCGTCTGGGAGTTGGACAGGAACTCTAATGTGCACACCAACGCCGTGAACGACGGCGCAGACCTGGCGGAGCACGCGGTTGCCGCCCACGGACTCGGCGACAAAGAGGACCTCGAGCTTGAGCTGGTCGCGAACAATCTTGAGCAGGTCGGAAATGGAACGTTGGAGGTGCGCGCCGCCGTCGTCAGCAGCGGTGATGGTGGCAATGGGAGACATCAGCGAAGAAGCGGCCAGGCCATGGCCTGGCTAAGGAAAGAAATGCACGTGGCACTACCCCGCAGGCGCAGTGACCATCGTGGGGGAAAAAGAGGCCCGCCGCGAGGCGAGCCGAACCTTGATAACCCCTTGAACAACCCCTAAGGACTGTAGGAGGATTTTCCCCTGAACAAGGCCCCCCGCAGAAGCGAAGAATTCGGCACTTCGGCGGCTTTTCAAAACACGCCGGCGGGCGTTCGCACCCGAAAGTAGTCATGGCGGTCGCGTTGACGAAAAAGCAGCGCCTGGAGGGCGCTGCTGAAGAATTAACGATAGAACTTCCCGACCGTCCGGCTGCCCGCAAAGGCAGGCGCCTTGGCGCGGCGGATGCCGTTGGTCCGCTCGTAGTCGTCATCTCCGAGGGGACCAAAGGTGTCCTTGATGTAGCTGCCGCCGCCCCCCGCATGTTCCCGGCCGGCGTCCTCGTGGTATTCGTCGTTGCCATGGAAGGAGCCGCCAGAGCCGCGCGTCCATTTGACCTTCGCCAGCAGCCCGAGGAAGGCCCGGCCCATGTACGACTGGCGCGCTTCCTCGCACGCGTTCTTGTTTTCGTACACGTTCCACTTCGCGGTGCGGCTTTCGTCCACCAGCGTGATGGATGCCTCGTTGCCAGCATAGAACTGGCGTGCGTCCGACTTCACCGGCGCAAAGCTCTTCGCCTTTGGCGTGGCGAGCTTCACCTTGCCGGTAGCTTCATCATTCACGAGGAGCGCGGTCTTGACGTTCCATTCCGAGACGACCTTGAACTCATAGCGTTCGGCCTGGTAGGTGCCCCCGCCCCCGAAGTAGCCATAGCCCGCAGAGCGCTTTTCGTCGGTGGCGTGGATTTCAGCCCAGACCGCCTTTTCCCAGTCCACATTGCGCTTGCCCTTCTGGGCGGCTTTCACACGCTCGTGCACTCGCTTGGCGAGTTCGAAGTCCGCGGCGATGGCCTTGTTGTACGCCTCGCGCAGGTCTTTCTTGAAGCCAGCCCAGGCGGCCGACGGGATGACGACCTCACCCTTTTCCCACTCTCTTCTACCCATGATGTCCTTTCGTTGAAATTTACGGCCGTCAGGCCACACGAGATGTGTAGTGACGGACCGAAGACCTGAACGAACAACGGAGGCATTTAGAACGGCAGGCGGGAGGCCGAGCGCCTCAGCTGGGCGACTGAGGGGACACCGGCAAGACGCCCTCGTCTTCCAGGAGGCGCTCGACAGTTGGAATCAGCTGCAGCCATTCCGGCCCGGTTCGCTTGATGGCTTCCGCTAGCGTGTAGTCGAACTCGGCCAGCCAGTCGGCTCGATTAAGGACCAATGCCACGGCCACCTTCTCGCCTGTGGACTGAACGGTCCAGGCTGCATGGCCGCCGCGCGCTGCATCCCTGGCCCTTGCGAGAAGGTGCCGAAGTTCCGCGTTGTCTTCCATGATGTGACCTTTTCGAGGTTGAGGTCTGCGTGGGGGTACAGGCCCAACTTTACTGCCGCGCGGGTTGCCGGCGGTCAGGCGAAGAAAAGCCGCGCACTCGAAAGTGCGCGGCTAGGAATCAGCTGAAACGCGGCCCCGGGGCTAACCGGGACAAAGTTCAGCGATTAGGCTGCTTGCAGCCCATCGTTCGCGGCGGGCGTTGCCGAAGGGACGGCGACATCCGGTGCGGTGGAAACGGCCACCTCCGGAACTGCCAGTTGACCGACTGCCAGGCCGCTGGCCAGCAGGTTGTCGAGGGTGGCGCCGGTGCCGAAGCCCACTTGTGCCAGCAGCGAGTCCACGACCGGCTTCTGCGACTGGTACGTCAGCGCGCCGCGCACCACCTGGTCGACCAAGCCGCCGCCGTTGCCGGCCGTGTTGCCGTTGCCACCATTTCCGTCGTTGCTCGAATTGCCGCCCAGACCGCCGATGTTGGCGATGCGGATGGAATCGATTTTCTCCAGGGGAGCAACCGACTTGGCGATGATTTCCGGCAGCGCTGCGATGAGCGCCAGCTTGACCTGCTGAGCGATGACATCCGGCGACAGCGTGTTCTGGGCAGCGTTGTGCTTTTCCAGCGCTTCGGCCGTTGCTTCGCCTTCTGCCAGGATACCGGCAGCGCGTGCCACTTGGGCGTCACGATGGCCTTCTGCTTCGGTGCGCAGTGCCATGGCGCGGTGGTTGGCCGCCGTCTGCTCGGCTTCTGCTGCGACCACGATGCCGATGGAGTCTTCCTCGGCGCGCTGCTGCGCGGCGATGACGGCCACGGCCTTCGTACGATTCGCGATTTCCGTTGCCTGGGCCGTGCGGACCTGTTCCTCGGCAGCGACAGCCAGCGCACGCGCCTTGTTCGCTTCCGACTCGGCCTGCGCTTCCTGCGTCGTCTTGTTCGACACCGTGATGGCCTGCTCTTGCTGGGCGAGGCGAACGGCAGTTTCCGAGGCGGTTTCCGCCGTCTTCACCGTCTGCGCCGAGGCGACGCGTGCCAGTTCGATTTCACGCTCTGCGTCGATGCTCGCCTGCTGCGAACGACGACGACCGTCTGCCTGGGTGGCGGCGATTTCCGCTTCGCGGTTGGCCGTCATCGTGGCGACTTGGAGGTCGTTCTGCAGGGTCACTTCAGCCGTGTCGCGCTTGATTTCGGCACGTTGACGGGCGGCTTCGAGGTTTCGCTGTTCGATGGCCACCTGGTTCGTCTGTTCCACGTCGTTGATGGTCTTCTTGTTCGCTTCGGTCACAGCCGTCAGTTTGGCCAGGCCCTCCGCATCGAGGACGTTGTCCACGTTGAAGTAGCGCTTGTCCGTCTGATTCAGCGAGGTCAGCGACACCGACTCCATTTCCAGGCCGTTCTTTGCCAGGTCGGGGGCGACGGCGTTCTGCACGGCCTGCGAGAACTCGTGGCGCTGCTGATGCAACTCGTTGAGAGCCATCTTTGCGGCCACGGCACGCAGAGCGTCCACGAACTTGGCTTCGACCTGCCTTGCAAGCAGTTCCGGCTTGGTCGTCAAATCGCCGAGCGTTTGCGCAGCCAGGCCGATGCTTTCAGCGTTGTTGCCAACGCGCACGAAAAAGTCAACCCCCACGTCCACGCGGAGACGGTCTCCGGTCACGAGCGAGTGGTCGTCCTTCTTGGTGACCTCGAGGCGCAGCGTCTTCAGGTTCACCCACGTGATGGAGTGGAAGATGGGCAGCACCAGGGCGCCACCGCTGAGGACGACCTTGCGGCCACCCATGCCAGTGCGCACGAACGTGCGTTCGGCGTCCACCTTGACGTAGAGCTTCGACAGTACAAAGCCGATGACGACGATGACGATGAGGACGGCGAGGAGGGGGATGCCGATGCCGGCGAGGGATGAGAGAAAGCTCATGGATAGGTTCCTTTGGTTGGATTGGGAAACGGGTTCTTGAGAAGGGGCTACTTCACGGCGCGTGCGCGGAAGTTCGAGCCATCGAAGGCCAGGAGCTCGAGGCGGGCGCCGTGCACGAGGTCGGGGGTGCCTTCCTCAGGTTGAACGAAGACGTAGTGCACGTTGCCGTGCTCGTCCCGAACGAGTGCTTCGCCGAGGAAGCCGATGCGTGCGAGCTGGCTTTGCAGCACGGCCTCGCGGCCGACCAGTGATTCCAGGGACACAGCGGTGCTGTGGTGGGCGATTTGATAGCGTTTGAAGAATGCGCCGATACCGCGAACACTGGCGAGGGCCCCGACGATGCCGATGCTTGCTGCCGGCAGCAGAGCCACTGGCTCGCCGGGGGTTCCTAGCATCGTCTGAACGGCCAAACCGGCGCAGCCGAAGCCGCCCAGAGCCGTGATGAGGGTCACCATCAGGGGGACACCCTTGATGAGGACCCAGTCCAGACCGGCGAAGTCCGGCGTATCCAGGTCCAGCAGGTTGTCGAGAACATGGGTGATGGCGGCGACGCCCAGGACCACCAAGCTGAGGAGCTCGAACATCCCTATGACTGCCACTGCCGCAAGGGCAGCTGTGAACGGTGCGACTTGAGGTAGCAGAAAGAAATCCATAGTGCCTCAAAAAAATGATTACTGACGGGTGCGCTGCCGAAGCGCGCAACAGGTTGTCCTGTGCCCTGTGTAGGGAAGCGTTTCATACGGGTACGGTTTAAGCGGTCTGCCTATCCTTACGCCCCTGGAAGTACCTAAAGCCTTGTGTCTATACGGTTCAGGTTAACTACAGGAATTTTCGTGAAGGCCAATGTCAAAACCGCGCTTGCGCTGGAACAAGCGGCACATAAGTCAGCCAAAGGCACCGTGCTCGAAGTCGCCAAGAAGAATCCCGGTCTTCTTGCGAACCGTCTCGCCCAGTCACCCGACTTGGCGAACGGTCTCGCAGACTTCGACTACATCGTCGACGAGCTGCTCTCTGCTGGCCAGCGTGAGCACATCCATCGGATGCTGGACTCCCGGTCGCTCAACGCCAAGGCTCGCCTCATCATCGTGACGGCACTGCTGACGACGTAATTCGCAGTTCTGGAATTTTTAATTCCGAAGGCTCTCCCCTGTGGAGAGCCTTTTTTCGTCTCGGGGAGTTCGACGGCCTACCGCGCCTCAGAAGTCCAACGTGGCCTGGCCAGCGTCAACCTGGGCGGAGGGTGGCGGGCCTGCCTTCTTTTCGACGCCAAGGTCCCGCAGGTGCGCCACAAACCGCGGCTCAAGGTAGCAGTTGGGCGGCGCGTCACTGAACAGTGGTGCTATCTGAGCAGTCAGGAACCCGGCCAGGCCGCAGCCAACGCCCTGCACGTCGAAAGTCAACTCCGGGTGAGCATGTGCGAAAGCGAGGAAGCGCGCAACGCCTTGTGCGACGTCTGGCAAGGAAAGGGGCCTTAGGAACCCATCCTTGGTCGGTATGCCGTAGCTGCGGCCCTGGAGGCCCTCCCCTTGGCCGTAGATGGCGCCATGGCGCAGGCGAGCCGTCAGAGCATCGCCCTTTCCGTGTCGACCCGCCCTGTTGCTGCCAAAGACGTAGATGGTTGTCACTGCGACCTGGAGTTCATGGGGCTAAATCGAAAGCGCCTCGGCTGGGCGGGGTCTGGGTCCTCGAAGGCAACTAGGTCGCGCTCGGCACCGCTCCCGCCGCCCGCACCAGGTCCTTGTACTTGTGAGCAGCGATAGCGCTGAAGCGCCGGCGGAGCGTCGAGACGTCTTCCAGCTCAGGCATTGGCTGCCAGCAAATCGGGGTGAGCGCGATGGGGCGCCAGTCGACGGCCAAGGGCGAATGCTCGTCGGCAGATTCCATCCGTTCTGGCGTCATCAGATGGGTCGGCAACCGCGACGTGGGCGAAACGCCCCACCATGCGAGCCGGCCGCCGCCGTACAGATTCATGAACGCCGCGGGCATGACGTTCCACGCCTCCCCATTGGGGGTCTCGCACACGAGGATGACGGTTCCGTCCTTCGGGGCCTTCGCCATGGGGCGCCACGCGGAAGTTCGCTCGGTAATGACGGTGAGCTTGCTGCCACTCCACTTCGCCCCAACAGGCTTGCCGCTCATGCCAACAGGTCCAGGGCCAGCGCTGCCAGCAACTTGTCCTCCGCGGTATCGCGCTGGGCGTGGTACTCCGATGCATCCTGGAGCGCCTTGTTGTGCTCGGCCACGGTCGTGGGAGCCGGAAGGCCCTCGCCGCCGGTGATGGAGGCAAAAACTTCACGTTCATTGGAAGTCAGGCGGATTGAGTCACCAGAGCGGAGCATGTGGGGAGGACCTTGATGTCTTGTTCGTTGGAGTGCACGCATTATAGCGTAACGTACCTAAAATGACAAGTAAAGCACTGCGTCTATAACGCATGAACGCTAGTGTGGAGGACTCCTGCGGCAGTGCGCGAACGTTTGCGGCCCCGCCGCGGCGCGGCCAACTGACACTGCCTGTACCTAAAATACCTCCATATTGCGGTTTAGGCGCCTTTCATGGTACGATGCGTAAAACACAAACCCACTCGGGGACCCTAGACTTCATGAACAAGCAAATTCGGTACGTTCTCCTTGGCGCGCTCGTGCTTGCCATCGGCGGAGGCATTTGGAAATCCATGTCCAGCGTGCCGGCTGCAGACGGCGCTGCTGCGGGCGACCCGGCCCCAGCATCCGCCGCCAAGGTCGCGACCGTCAAGGTGCTCACCGGGAGCGCGAAGTTTGCCTTTCTCAAGGACGAGCAGCTGACCGCAATCCTGGCTGCTGAGGGGCTCAAGCTCGAGCTGGAGAAGTCGGGCAGCACGAGCGCCGATGTGGCTCGAGCTGGCACGTTCGATGCCGTGTGGCCCGCTGGCGCCAATACGGCCAGCGATTTCAGCGCCGTCCTGCCCGGCTCGAGCGCCTACCCCGTCTTCTCGACTCCGCTGGCCGTCGCAAGCTGGAAGAAGCTGGTGCCGGTTCTGTCGGCAAACGGGCTCGTGAAGGTTGTTGGCAAGCACGGCGACCTGAACCTGGAGAAGGCGCTGCCCCTCATGGTGTCAGCCAAACGCTGGAACCAACTGTCGGGCAACGACGTCTTCAGCGTGAACCGCGGGTTTTTAGTGAACACGCCCGATGTCCGCAAGTCCAACACGGGTGCCCTGTTCATCGCTACGCTCGCCTACATCCGCAATGGCAACGAGGTCCCGACTGACCTCGCCAAAGCCGGGGCCCTTGCGGACGAGCTTTCGCCGCTCATCAGTCGGCAGGGCTTCCAAGAGAGCACTCTCTCCGGCCCCTTCGAGGACTACATCGGTCAGGGCATGGGAAAGGCCCCGCTGGTGCTCGTTTACGAAAGTCAATTCGTCGAGGCGAAGCGTCAGGGCAAGCTCAACGATGCGCACACCCTGCTCTATCCGCAGCCCGGCCTGGTCCTGAAGCACATCTTGGTCGGCCGCAGCGCGAATGGCAAGAAACTCGGCGAAATCCTTTCCAACAACCGTGAAGCGCAGGTCATCGCCGCGCAATACGGGTTCCGAACCACCGACCCGGCAATTTTCGAGGCTGCGGCCAAGGAAATCGAGCTGGATGCTCCTGAACTTCTCAATCTCGCAGATGCGCCCTCGACACCGGTCCTGGACGCGATGAATCAAGTGCTCGTCAACAAGCTCGAAGGCAAAGCCCTGCAATGACCCAACCTCTCTCTCAGCAAACCGAAGTAGCCGTTGCAACCGCCGTTACCGTGGCTCCCCTGGTACTCACACCCCCGGAGGCATTGACCCCCATGGTGCCGGCTGACGCCAAAGGGCGCGTGAAGCTGCCGGAGGCGACCCGACAGGCGGTGGATGCCCAGCTGGAGGCGTTCGTGGCCTCGCTGCAAAACGCCGACGTCGCCTCGGACGAGTTCCAAGCGAAGCTGCAGCAGGCTTTCCAGGTTGGCCGCAAGGAAATCGCTGACGCGACGACGCTCACGAACTCCTTCACCAGCGCCAATTTCGCGAAAGATGCGGAGTCGCCGGCATACCTGGCGATTCAGGAGATGCGCGAGCTCTTCGACCAGTTCAACCCCTCCAAGCAGGGCAATCTCTTCGCCCCTACCAAGGTGTTGGGCGTCCCAGTGCCCTCGAAGGTATTCGGGCTGGAGCTCCCATGGGGTGACCGCCTGACGCGCTACCTGCGCCGCTATGAGTCCGCCGACTCACATATGTCGGCAATCCAGGAGAACGTCGTCGCCGCAAAGGACGAGGTCGGCCGAGGTGTGAGCGACCTGGGGACCTCGCAGACGAAGCTCTGGGCGGCGCTCGAGAAGCTCGAGGCGGCTGTCTACTTCATCCACGGCCTGGACCAGCGCCTGAGCACGAGCATCGAAAGCATTCGCACAGCGGAACCGGACCGTGCTCGTGCGCTGGAGCAGGAAGTGCTCTATTACATTCGCCAGAACCAGGGTGACCTGCTGGCTACTCAAGCCTTGACTGTGAACGCACACCATGCGCTGGGCCAGATTCGCCGCACCGGCCGCGAAGCCATGAACGGCTGCGACCGCGTGTCCACCCTCGGCATGGCAGCAATGTCCCTCGGTGTGACGATGGCCCGCTCGTTGGGCGTCCAGATGAAAACGATGGCCATGCTCAAGGGCGCCAATGCAAGCGTCGAAGGCTTGGTCGAGGCCACCGGTACCGCTCTGAGCGACCACGCCAAGGCCACGACCGAATTCGCCAGCGACCCGCTTTTCGCCGTGCAGAAGCTGCAGGCGATGTTCGACAAGACGTACGAGGCGATGGAAATCATGGACAACTTCCGTAGCCAGTCCCTCCTGACCATGGAGAGCAATAACGCTGTGGTGCGCGGAATGCTAGACGAGCACATGCAGCGCATTCGCAACGACCAGTCGGCCACGGCCGGCAATCTTCCCGCCCCGGTTGCCGCCGGCGGCATCGCACTCTGAACCCAAAAGCCACTTCACTCAAGGAAATCCACATGCTGCTCGCAATCATCGCTGTCGTCGCCGTCACGTCCTTCACCACCGGCGCCGCCTTCCCCGTGGCCGTGCTTGCTGCCGCAATGCCGCTGTAAAGCGCTTCTGTCGAATCCCAAGGAAAACACAAAGAATGCTCGCATCCATCGCAGTCGCCATCTTCATCTTTGCGGCGTCGCCCAACCCGTTCGCCGTTGACGCCGTCGGCAATCCGTTCTCGTCCTGGTCTGGCGACGTGGTCTCTGCACCGGCCGCCAGTACCACCACGAACTGACAACTGGCCATGTCCGTCCTGGTGACCACCTTCGACATCAAGCTCCAAGCACCCGCCGTCCGGACGTTTTGCACCGCCAAGTAGGGCCCTGCCCAATTTTCAACATCGAACTGCCCCAAGCGCACCATGTTCAAACGCATTCTCTCGCTGGCGTCGGCCGTTGCCGTTGCTATCACCCTCGCAGCGTGCGGGAAGGTCGATTCAGCGGTCGGCGCCCCTTCGGCGCCCGGTGCTGCTTTCAAAATCCTGGCCGGCTCCGAGCTCAAGGATGTCGCTCCTCTTGTGACGGCCTATGGCGCTCAGCATGGAGTGCAGGTCACGTTCGAGTACACGGGGTCGCTCGACGCAATTGACCGCGTCTCTGAGGCTCACACGTACGACGCACTCTGGCTCTCAAATGGCAAGTACCTGCAGCTGATTCCTGGCCTGAAAGGGCAGGTCAAGGCATCGGAAAAGACGTTCTATTCGCGCGTCGTGCTCGGCGTTCGCAGCGAGAAGGCCAAGGAACTCGGCTGGGTTTCTGGCAAGACGAGCTGGTCGGATGTCGTCAAGGCCTCCAAGGACGGCAAGTTCCGTTTCGGCATGGCCAATCCGGCAGCCTCGAACACGGGTTTCGTGGCGCTCGTAGGCCTGGCCGCCGAGCTCTCGGGCAAGGGAGATGCGCTGGAGGCCAAGGACATCCCGGTCGACGCGCTCAAGAACTTCTTCTCCAGGCAGAGCATCACCTCGGGCTCATCTGGGGACCTGGCAGACAAATTCGTCGCGGACCCCTCCAAGGCTGACGGCCTAATCAACTACGAGTCGGTCATCCTTGGCATCAACGCCAAGGGGGCCGCCAAGCTCGACGTGCTCATCCCCAAGGAAGGGGTCATCACGGCGGACTACCCTCTGATGCTGATGTCAGGCAGCAAGTCGGCCGAGTTCTACGGCCAGTTGGTTGAACACCTGCGCAATGATGACACCCAGCAGCGCATCGCGTCGACTACGTTCCGCCGTCCGTTGGCCGGCGTTGCGTCGGACGAGGTCGTCAACGAGCTCCCCTTTCCCGGCTCCCTTGCCGTGGTGGATGCCATCCTGCAAGGATTCGGCGACGTC
Source organism: Variovorax sp. SRS16 (assembly GCF_901827165.1). Lineage (NCBI taxonomy): Bacteria > Pseudomonadati > Pseudomonadota > Betaproteobacteria > Burkholderiales > Comamonadaceae > Variovorax > Variovorax sp. SRS16. The sequence continues at coordinate 519,758 of NZ_LR594667.1, read as the reverse complement.
TATTCGCGGCCGGCTTCCTCGTTCTTCGTCCTGGACATCTCCGGTTCGATGAGTGGCGCCCGCCTGGCTGCCCTCAAGCAGGGCATGACGGCGCTGACGAATGCAGACGTCGGCTCCGGGTCCCGCTTCTCGACCTTCCGCGCACGGGAGGAGCTGACCATCTCTCCGTTCAACCACGAGGTCTACGAAAGCCGCTACGTTGCTCTGACGGACGACCCCGTTGCGAACAAGGTCGCATTGCGCTCCGCCGGCCAGTACGTCGAATCACTGGTTGCCAACGGCGGCACCGCCATCTACAACGCAGCCCGGGTGACCTACCAGGCAGCCCAGGCGCGCGCCCGAAGCGGCGAACGCAGCGTGAGCATCGTGCTGTTGACCGACGGCGAGAACGCTACGGGCATCAACGCTGACACATTCAAGGCCTTTGTGAAGGACGCCGGCGAGCCGCGCATCCCCGTCTTCGCCGTGGCATACGGTGACGCGAACTTTGACGAGCTCCAAGGACTCTCGGCCGCCACCGGCGGCAAGGTGTTCGATGCTCGTTCGACAAGCCTCGCTCGCGTCCTGAAGACCATCCGGGCATACCAGTAGACCTCGCTGGGCCTGCTTCCATCCTCGACACCTTTCGCGCCATGCCCGCCAAACTGCTCAAGTTCCTCCTTTGCGACCGCAACCTTTACGCAGTCGGCGCCTCGTGCGCAGTGACGGTTCTGTACCTGCTCGGCATCATTGACGCCTGGTGGTGGCTTATTGCGGCTGCGGCATACGCCGCCGTCTGGCTGCTTCCTATCGGTCCAGAGACAAAGGTTGAAAGCAAGCCCATCGACCTGTCGACCGAAGCCAGCCTCCAGTGGCTACGGGACAACGCCATGCCGAAACTTCCCGCGTCCGCGAGAGACATCCTTAGCGACCTCATCGAGCGTGCACACGACCTCATGCCTCGCCTGAAGGAGATGGAGGGCGCGGGCCTGGTGCAGGCGACCAACCGTGCAGAGCTTAAGCAGACCGTCAAAATCTTCTTGCCACAGGCGGTCGAGGCTTATCTTCGCCTGCCGCCGCTCTACGCCCGCACCGCCCGTGTTGCAGACGGCCAAACGGCGGAGGACCTGCTGCTCGGCCAGTTGCGCACCTTGCAGGCGCACGTCGAGACGCTGCAGGCGGGCATCCTGTCCGCCGAGGTGGACACCCTCCTGGCGCAAAGCCGTTTTCTCAACCAACGACTCGCCCAGCCCGTGAGCGTCCTGGAATCTGCGAAATGAAGGCCCTGAGCATCCAGCAGCCCTGGGCTTGGCTCATCGTGCATGGGCACAAGCCGGTCGAGAACCGCACCTGGCGCACCAAGCACCGCGGCGCCTTCCTCGTACATGCCGGCAAGAAGTTCGACCGCGTAGGCTACGACTGGGTTCGCGAGACGTTCCCTGAGATAGCGATGCCGGCGCCCGGGGAGTTCGAGCTCGGGGGCATCGTGGGCCAGGCATCGGTGGTCGACTGCGTGGAGCCGGGTAGCAGAGCGAACGGGGCGTACAGCTCGAAGTGGTATTTCAACGAGTTCGGCTTCGTCCTCGATGAGGCCGTCCCTCTCCCGTTCGTTGCGCTCAAGGGAAATCTCAACTTTTTCAACGTCGAGTCTGTGCCATTGGCGGCCTGAGGCGCCGGCGTGGCCTCGTTGGCTACACAGCCCAGGACAACAACGAGGCGTCGCCTCCTATCGACATGACAGATACCATGAATCCGGCCAACCCGGCCGCCCCTGCGATGGACGAGCCAGCTCCGGCCGTTCCTCGCGCACGTTACAACGAACTGCTGAAAGTCATCGACTGGCTGCTTTCCGTCGGCGCTGTCGCCCGGAATGCTGGCACCGAGAGCGCGTGGGAGGATGCCTTCTCTCTCGTCTTCAGCTCCAACGGAAGTCTTCGCATCGCGGACCTGCGGGCGAAGCTTGGCCTGTCGTTCGACTACTACGACCTCGATGCGTCGTACCAAGAGGATGTCGAGGCGTACCTGAGCGCCCTTGAGTCGCTCAAGGCCCGCCTCGCAGCATTCGCTCCCGCGTTCTCAGCGTAGGCGGACTGCCGCTCTTCGAGCCCCGCACGCCCTTCGGCTGCGGGGCTTTTCATTTGGAACGGCCAGGAGCAGAGGGCTTCCTGCGCGTTCCCTATACGAAAGAGGACTATCGACACAAGGAAATCTCATGAAACTCGCAAAGTTGCTGCTGCTCGCAGCGCCGTTCGTTCTGAGCGCGTGCACCATTACTCCCGTGGTCTACGAGCCAGCCTTCGAGCCGGCGGAACCCCAGGTGTTCACTCCCTATGGCTACCGTGAGCCCGTTCCAGTCGTGTTCGTTGAGCGCCGTCCTGACGTTCACTACCTGCAACCGCCTCGACAGCGGGTTCCGCGTGATGGCACGGTGCATTTCTACGGCCCGGAACGCCTTCGCGGTCGCTGACCATTCCAACTCCAGCTTCGTGCTGGAGTTTTTCTGTGCGGCAGTTGCATTCAATACGTTTTAGGCCAAGAGCTAAACCGCTTGTGCTATAATGCCAGTCACTGCTTCCAGCAGATTGCGCCTTTCCTAAAGGGTGCAGCCTCGTGGGTGCCGCTCGGGATAGCAGCCCGAGCAGACGACGTGCGCTGGCAGACATGGAATCGGCGAAGCTTAGGCTTTCAGGACCGCCCATAGTCGCGGGGAAACACAGGCCCCGCACCAGTCGGATACTGCCCGACCGCCCACGACCAATTCGGACCGTTATCCGGTCCAACGAGGTCCCCGATGAGTCGGGCTTTTGAGACTCCTCCTCCCCAGCAAGGGAGATGCGGAGCTGCTGCGTGAGCAGAGAAACGCTAGGTCCGACGTTGGCCGAATCGATGGGAGCTTCGGCCTCCATTGCGAGACGTGACTGCCGTGAGAGCGCGGCGATAATCCATGAAGCGTCGCGCAGCCCGCCGGCGCACCCACGGCAGACCAGCATGGCAGACCTCGACGCAGCCCTCCGTAACCTCGGATTCGAACGCGCTACCGGCGACGCCACCCGGGCCCGGCTCTTGCTGGCGATTCAACGCTTCGCAGCCGATGTCGAGGACCCCGACCTCAAGGCGGGCGCCTCCGCCCTCGCACCTGTCGCCAATCCCTTCGTGCCGCCAAAAGCCTGGCTGCGCGGCTTTGTCCTGGGTTTCGAGGATACGGCCGACGACGAACGCGGGACCGACCCAGACGGCGGCGACATGCAGGGCCACATGCTGTGGCAGATGTCGTCTGACGAATGGCGACGTGCCCGAGTTGCCGACCTCGAGGCTCAGGGCCGTGAAGATGGCGAAGCAGAGGCCGCGGCACACAACAATCTGACCTAGCGGCGCGCGGCCGCGCCCGGCTCCGACCCTATGCAAGCAACCCTTTCAGCCACGTTCGCACAATCAACCGTCGGCATGGGTTCGGCCAAGTTCTGGTGCGTGCTCAGGCGAGCGCAAGGTCGCAGACTACGAGCTCCAGCGGATTTGCTACGAGAGGGACCAGTTGCTGAGGTAGCCCGACCCCGGCTTGGCGCACAAGTGCACATGCTTTAGAGTCACCCCTACGTTTTAGGCCGCGCAGGGCGGTTCCTAAATTTCCGACAGAATTCTGAATTGAGGTCAAGCAATGTTTTTTGAGGCGGAGAGGCAGCGGTTCTTCAGGCCCGTCAACAGCTCCCGACGGGAGTTGGTCGTGGCTTGCCTCCGGACACTGTATGAACGCCTTCACGGCCCGCAGGCGGACTACGCCCACAACCTGACCCGTGATTCCCTGCGGGAGTTGCTACTGCCTGTCGTGCGGGAGCACCAGAGCCAAGTTTCCGACGACGCGCCTCCTGACGACTTCAATGCGCCTGAGGCCGAAGACCCCTCGCAGCTGACAGCCCTTGTTGTCCGCTCACTGTTGGCAGATGGCTGGCTCGAGAGTTTTGCGGACAGGCAAGGCCTGGTCACCGCGTTTCGGTTCTCCCGCCCCGGGAAGCTGTTTGCGCATGCTTTCGCATCCTTAGACCGGCCCAGCCGTAGCCGACAGCGCAACATGCGCAGCTGCCGAAATGCTCTTGAGTCCGCACTCGCTCGCGGGGATGCCTACGACCTGGTCGACGCCTATGAATATGCGGAAAAGGTCATTGAAGACCTCAACGAGGGCATCGACTACTTCCAGGAACTGCTGCGGCACGTGATGCAGACGGCCACCGCAAGCCAGCAGTGGGAGGAGTTCGTCGAGTTCCTGCGTCGGTTTCAGCGCGATTTCGCAAAGCAGCTCACGGCGGACAACGTCACACTCAACCGGCAGGCCATTCGCCAGAACATCGAGAAGCTCCGGCATGTTCCGGAGGCCCGGTTCGAGCGGATGAACGCGCACCTGAACGACATGGCCCACTGGCTCGTTAAGGACCATTCGGGTGCCTCAGCGTACGACTGGGTGCTCACGCGGATTGAGGACATCGTGGACGCGGCGTGCGACTCCAAGCAGCCAGGCTTTCTGAAGGCGATGGAAACCTACCTCAAGCGGGTAAACGGCCTGGCTCTGCAGTCGATGATGCTGCGCTCGGGCCAGACCCGCCACGCTTACCTCGCAGCCATTCAGCGCATTGCGGAATCAACAGAAGCCGGTCAGGATGAGCTACTCGAACGCATCGGCCAGCAAATCGCTGGCGCGGAGGTTCGACTGCTTGACCCTGCCAGCTTCAAGCTCCGCACGGCCACACAGCGCCGGAAGGCGGTGACGGTCACTCTCCGCCCGCGACCTACCTGGGAGTCCAGGCGCGATGCGGCGGTTCGCCGGGCCGAATCAGAGGTGTTTTCCGTGTCGAATGTCGACCTTGCCGCACGGCTGCGTGCGGACCTGCGGCTGTTCCGGCATCCCATCCGACTTTCCGCCCTACCCGCGTCCACGGCGCGCGAGGTCATCAGCATCATGCAAACGGTCGAGGCTGCGCGAAGCGCGGCGGACAAGGACCTTGTTGCTCGCAAGCTTCCCTACCGCCTCGAAAACGAGTTCTACAGCGGCAACGACTACGAAATCTCCTTCAAAGAATGAACCTATCTTCCCTTATCCGCGAGCAACTGGCTGAGGCCAACCTGCGTCCTGAGCGCTTCCGCGAAATCATCGCCCGACTGCTCTCCTACGGCGTCCTCCTGCGCGACGAAGACCGAACAGAGCAGCTGCTCTACGACGACGTCCGACGTATCGAATCGCTGGTAACGGAGTATTTCGAGGTCGCGGGCCTGATGCTTCACCACGACGCGACTAACCAGTACTTTCGACTCTACGCGCCCGGCGCGCTGGTCGACGGCGTACCGCCCGACACGCACCCTCCCGTGCCGTCGTTGCGAGCTCGGGTATCGGCCGACTTCGTGGCTGCAGCCTTGGCGCTGCGGTTCATCTACCAGAACAAGTTCAATAGCGGCGACATCCAGCCGCAGGGCGAGGTGTTGGTCGGCTTCGAGGAGGTCGCGGCGACCCTGCAGACCCAGCTCAAGCGACCGTTGCCGGCGGGCATGGGCGAGAAGATGGCATTGCTCGCAGAGCTGCGCCGCCACCGCCTGGTACGGGTGGCCCCGAACTTTTCTATTGCGGACGAGGACGCGCTCATCGCCATTCGGCCGACGATTTTGGGCATCGTCAGCAATGACGCGCTGGCTGCAGCAATGGATTCCGACGGTGTGATTCAGGTCGAAGCCTCGGCCCAAGAGGAGGTCGAAGAATGAAGCTCGATTGCATGGTCCTGGCCAACTGGGGGCAGATGTACCCTGGAAGCTACGAATTCGGAGAGAAGACCCTTCTGACCGGCGAGAGCGGGTCAGGCAAGTCCACGATGCTGGACGCCATCCAAACGGTGATGACGGCAGCTTATCCGGGCGTCTACAGCTACAACCCGGGCCAGGACGAGGTGACCCAGGGGCAACGCCGCGGGGGGAAGACCAAGCGCACGCTAGAGTCGTTCATCGTGGGCGCGGACCGAAACAGCTTCTCCCGGGTCGATGGCGCGCACGGTTATGTCGCCGCGGTATTCAGGCCCGACGTGAACGAAGATTCCGCGAAGACCTTCACTGCCATCGTGGGCGTTTCTGCGCGTGTCGACGGGACCGGTGACCGACGTGACGCAAAGCTGGAGCGGCTGGAACTCATCATTGTGGACGACGCCGCCCTCGCGCTCGACGACTTTATGGTCGACGCCGAACGCGGTGAGTACGTCGCGGTGGAGGACATCGTGCGCCGGCTCAAGGCGCGCTACCCAAGGGTCAACTCCTTCGAGGCCCACAAAAGGGACTACATGTGCGCGCTCTACGGGCGGTTTCGGGGACGCGGGTCCGCCCCGTGGGATGAAGCCCAGAATGCCGCAAAGGCCTGGTGCCAGTCCATCGCATACCGCCCCATCGGCTCGGTCAACGACCTTGTGCGCGACGACATCCTGGAGTTCAACGCGAAGAACCTCCAAGAGAGCATCTCGCGAATCAGCGAGCTGATGCAGCAGGTGACGAACCTGAAGCGGGAGGGCAAGCGCCTCGAAGACGCGGTTCAACAGCTTGATGTACTGACGGCTGTGACTTCGAAGGCGACCGCCGCCTACGAAGAACTAGTACTGCATGAACTGCTACAGGCGCGGCTGCACCAGCGCAACGACAATGAGCGAATCGAGAAGGAACTGGGGCGCAAGGCAGAAGCCAACGCACGCGCGACGCGCTACGAGGACCTCGAGCGTGAACGCAAAAAGGAGCGTGAGCAGCTCGACGAACGCCGCATTGCGCTCAGCGCACAGCTCTCCGGCATTCGGGCATACAGCGACAAGATGAAGCTTGAAGCTGACCTGGGGCGGCTGACCGAGTCGGCAAGCGCGACTCTTTCTGCCCTAGGGGCCTCCGTCACGGCTGCGGCGCGGTTGGACAACGTGGCGCGGCACCTCCTGGGGAAACCAATTCCTGACCAATTCCCACAGTTACGCACCGCCGTGGAAGCCGTGGCCCGCTCCTTGGGGGCGACGTCACTTGACCGGCTCACCGGCCTTCGGGATGTCCTGGTCGAGGCGTCGAGCGAGCGACCGCTGAATCCGAGCCGCCTCGAACAGCTCGCGGAGGGGTTTCGGAACTCCAACGATGGCTTGAGCGAGGTGTACCACCGCTTGGTTGGCACTGAACAGAGCGTGGCCATGGCACTGGCGGCGGAGGAGCGTAGCCTCGAGTCGCGCAGGGACAGCGTCGAGGCCACGATTCGGGAACTCGATGCGACCAAACAGCGCCTTTCGACAGGCGGCGGCGACTACCCTCGAGAGACGGTTCCAGCTCTCGAATTGATTCGGACACGGCTGCCGGGCGCCGAAGTTCAGGTCCTTTGTGACCTGGTGGAGCCGCTTTCCCTCGAGTGGCAGCCAGCCATCGAAGGCTACATGGACGGAGCGCGGTTCAACCTCATAGTGCGGCAGGAGTTCGAGGCGCAAGCCATCGAGCTGCTGCAGGGTGTGCGGTCCCGCTGCCGGGTCATCCAGGGCGCACATTGCCTCAAGAGCGCCAATGCGGCACGTGTGCCGGCAGACTCCATCATCCACGAGCTGCACACCGACAACCCCATTGCCAAGGCGTACTTGATTGACCAGTTCGGCGCCGTGGTCAAGGTCCGGTCGACCGAGGAGCTCCGATTCACTTCGCGCGGGGTGACCCGGGACGGAAAAGGGAGTGGCTCGCGGACGATGTTCACCTCTGGGAGCAAGAGCCTGGTGTTCGGTAAGGCCGCGCGGGAGGCCGCGTTGGCAGAGTACGGGCAGAAGCTCGATGCAGCCGCTCAACAGGCCCGGGAGCTGGAGGCGTTGAACGAAGGCCTCAAGGAGGTCCGTCGCAGCCTCAACGGCCTCAAGGAGCCCGCCTTTAACGCCGCTCCGCTGGGGGCGTTGGCTGCGGATATCGAGCACGTACAGCGCTCCCTCTCACAATTGGACCTCTCCGAGGCGTCCGAGCTTGCGGACGAACTAAAGCAGTTGAAGGGGGAGCTAGCCGAGCTGGACACCTCCATTCAGGCCGCCCAAAGAGCCGTGGTCTTGGCCGACCAGGAAGTCGAGGCGGCAGAGGAAATCATCAAGACCGTCCGCGGCCGCTACGACTCACGGCTGCGAGACGTCCAGTTGCAGACCAGCAGACTGGCCAGGCTTTGTGAGCTCAACGTGCAGCGCACCTACCCGTTGATGGCACAGAGGGTGGACGTGATGCTCGAGGACAGGCGTCTCGACGTCGCTGAAGTCCAGCAACTGCTCACCACGAGTCTACTGGTGCTTCCTGACCAACTGTTGGGGGATGTCCGAGGTCTGCTGGCGGACTACAACGCAACGGCACGGCAGGAGGAGCGATTCGAAGCGATTCCCATGCTTTTCGAGCCGGCAAGCTTCGAACCCTACTATTCGGCCCTGCTGAAGCTCGGCGCCGCGGCCGGCGAGCTGCATCAGTCGATGAAGAGCGTTGGGCTCTACAACAACCGGGAAGAAATCGAAGGGGCTGAGCGGTCGTTCCACGACGTGTTCACCAAGCAGTTCTGCGTTGAAATCAAGACCAAGGTCGACGATGGCATCCGGACGCTGCGCCAGCTCAACATCGAGCTGGAAAACCTCAAGTTCGGCGGTGAAAAATTTAGCATCGACTGGACGCGATGGGTGCCGGAGTATGAGGAGTACTACAGCTTCTTCAAGGCAGTCGCCGAGCTTTCTGAATCCGGGGATGGCGAGGATTCGGTGGACCTGTTCGGAAAGTCCGAACTCTCCGAAAAACATCTTCTGGTGAGAGACCGCCTACGTGCGCTCTTGCTTGACCAGGACCAGGACCGGGCGAGCCGGGAGCTCATGCGCATCGCCGATTATCGGAACTATCGTCAGTACGAAATCTGGAGCCATTCGTCCGACGGGAGCCGCATCGGGCTCTCGACCTGGGGCACGGGCTCTGGTGGCCAACTTGAAACGCCGGCGTACATCGTGCGTGCGGCGGTGGTGACCAACCGACTCAAGGTGTTCGAAAAAGGCCCGAGCCTCAAGCTCCTGGTCAACGACGAATCATTTTCCAAGATGGACGAGCAACGCGCCCGAGCGGTTCTGCGATTCTTAAGCGACGGGCTGCGGCTCCAGGTCGTGAGCTCCATGCCAACACGCAATGCCGGGCCCTTGCGGGATGAATTCAACCGGGAGTACAGCGTTTCTCGGGCGAAGGTCGAAGCGAACGGTGAACTCGACTTCGTGACCGACCACGACGAGCGCATCCTCAAGACCGACCGCATGCGCGCGCTCTGGGAAGCGCAGCGTGCACAGGCCCGTGAGCAGGCGGCGCTCGACTTCGAAGCTGCCGAGCCACGGCCGCAAACCGGCTCGACGGCGAGCGAAAAGTCCCCTGACACGTTGGCGCCGGAGGTTGCCGCGTGAACGTGTGCCCCCTTTGGGTCGGCTCGCCGGGCGTGGCCTCCCTGCTCAACCTGCTGGTGGACAGGCTGGACGCTTCGCAGGTACGGGGCAGTGCTCGCACGGCCTCACTTGCGCTCAGCGAGCGCACCTGGCCTGCGCTTTACGGCGCCGGACGGGAGTCGGACAAGGAAGAGCTCTGGGCCCACCTCTGCGACATGGCGCGCTGGGGATGGGTCGCTGTCAAACCTGAGGCCGCGCTGCGTTCTCGCTCGGGCTATGCGATGGCGCCCCGGCTGACGGTACAGGCGGAAGCTGACGTGCGACGTGCAGTCAGCCGGCTAGAGCGGCCCCGCTCCAGCCTGGAGCGCTGGCGTGCAGCGGTCAACGAGCACCTCATCGGGACACCCGAGCAAAAAGCCGCGGTGGCCGACTTCTGCATCGATATCCCGAATCGCGACATGGCAGAGGTAGTGAAGCGCCTCAACGCCCTGCCCAACCTGGTGCCAGAGTCCGTACTCCTTCGAGAGGCCTCGAGCCGGCTGTTCTGGGGCATGTCCAAGGTGCTGGACAAGCGGCAAGCGCTGGTTTGTGCGGTCCTCGGCGTCCAGGAATGCCCCTTCCCCGAATCGCCTGTGCAGCTTCAGGTGTTCCTGCCGCCAAGTCCGCCCAGCGGGGTGCTGTTCATCGAGAACGCAATGACGTTCGAGCAGGCTGTCGGCGCGCCCACGGCAATGCTTGAGGGACTCATCCTGGCATTCGCCTCAGGCTTCCGGGGCAGCGCACAGCGCTTGAGGACCGCCGCGGGCAGCTCCCTCTACTACTCGGCCAAAGGTGACGCATCCGCCGAGGGCCGTGCGCGGTTCGAGGGTTGGCTGTACCAGACGGCGGGTTCGACCTTGAGATTGCCAAGCTACTTCTGGGGCGACCTGGATTTTGCGGGGATGCGGATTCTTGCAGCTCTTCGTGCCTCCTTTCCAGAGACTGAGGCGTGGCGGCCAGGCTACCTGCAAATGCTTCAGGCGCTGAAGTCAGGGGGCGGCCACGCCCCGGAGGCTGCCGACAAGCAGGGCCAGCGTGAGCTGCAGCGAACCGGTTGCCTGTTCGCAGACGCCGAACTCATCCCCGCCATGTCCCGCACGGGCCAGTTCGTCGACCAGGAAGCTTTCCGGCCGTAGGGAGTGCCTCCGTGCCCAGACTGGGCACGGTCATGCCCAAATTGGGCAGGCCGTAGCCGACATGCGGTACCCCTGCGCCCAGCCTAGCGAGCTTTCAACAGCTCGGCAATTTCCTAGGCAATTCGGCCTCGGCACATCGCAATCTGGCCGGTTGGTAGGAAAAGTGGCGCGCGCCGTGAGCGTTTAAGCCGCCTTCCTACACGGCTTCGCACGGAGCTTAGGTTGCGGCGGGTGCTCTTTCCCAGGGCGGCCATTGCCACCCGTGGGCTTCGAGCAGTCCAAGAGCGTTCGCGCGCTCGCGTACCCGGTACACGGTCCGGGCGAGAAAGAACGGAGGCGAACGCCTCGAACGATGTCTTCGATAGGGACATGCCGCATCGTACGTAAGCGGCCATCGTCCACCTGTCCGTGCTCCCTGCCCATGCGTTTCGAGCGCTCCAAGTCCCTCTGCGTTGCAGCCGCGGCGCTGCCCTTCCTTAAAGACCTCGATGCCCTGTACCCGGGTTCGAGCGGTGGTACGCCGGTAAGGTCGTGCCCGGCCTGGCCGCCGGCAGTGACATCCTCCTGCTCGCAAAGGAAGCGGACCACGTCGTCGGCGTGGCATTGGGAAAGCGTGGCGAGGAGGAGACCAAGCTTCGGTGTGTTCGGGTGCTGCCCGCCTACCACCAGTCTGGGGTTGGTATCAGGCTCATCGACCGAATGCTTCACGAGCTCGAATGTGAAAGGCCGCATTGCACTGTGGCGGAAGAAATGCTGCACATCTATAGCCGCGCATTCGTGAACCGCTACGGCTTCGCCCTCAGCGCCGTCGAAAATGGCCGCTATCGACCTGGCCGGCTCGAGTACGCCTTTAACTAAGCGGTTTGCTCTGGCGCCGCACCGGGCCCACTGAGCGCTACGCTGGACCTGGCTACACGGAGCAGGACCACTGGGCACTGCCCTCAGGGAAAAACATGACGAAACTACTTTTGAATGGGGCCTCCGCATGAGCGCCAAGCCATTCCATCGCTACGACGGACACGACCTGCCAGGCGTCGACCCCGCACGGAAGATGCCGCGGGCGACCATCAACGCATCCACGTCACCGCGCTCCATCGGCGAGCTCGTGGGCCGACTAGAACTGTTCACTTCAAAGGAGGCTGAGCAACGCCAGCTGTACCCCTGGGCCAGCCGGTTCGTGCTTGGCTACCCTCTGCCCGACTGGCAAAGGGCTCTCGTCTGGAGCGGGGAGCAGAAGGCCAGGTTCATCACCTCGCTGTGGCTGGACATCGACGTTGGCACCTACCTGGTCAACGACATGGCCGACTATATCGAGGAACCCGGGAAGCCTTTGTTTGCCAGGAAGTTCACGGATGTCCTGCTGGACGGCCAGCAACGCCTGTCGGCTCTGGAGGACTACCTGCTGAACAAGCTGGCGGTCCCTGACGTCAACGGCCAGCCCTGCCGGTGGGAGGAGCTGGGCAAGGTCGAGCGCCGGCTTTTCTGCAACAAGACCTTTGGCTGCTCCTTCGTGCGTTCATGGGATGAAGCAACGCTGCGCCAAATCTACGACCTGCGCTCGTTCGGTGGAACGCCGCACCTCGAGAGCGAGCGTGCCTCGGCTTCGCCTGAACACGAGGTCTGAAAACACCTTCTTCGACGCCGGGCCTTGTGCTCGGCGTTTCTCTTGGCTCAGCACCTGCAAGGAGAAGCGCCCTGGTCATGAGACCAGGGCGCCTGCAATCAGGAGAGGAGGCTTTGCACCTCTGCGACATAGCCAGGCACCGCCTCGATGAGATGGAAGTGCTCTGGGTGCATCATTGGGTAAAGGCTGTGGGTCGCAACGATGACCTGCAGCCGCGACATGTCGGCATCTGCTATTTGCCGCCAAAGCAGCGCTTCCGCCTTCGCGTCGAGCGACTGCTCCGGTTCGTCCATCAGGACGACGGGCACCGCGCCGGCGGCGACGTTGCCGTATCGCTTCTTGAGCACCTCGGCTCTGAGCGTGCAGTCGGACGCGTCGCGGAGTCGGTCTACAGCGAGGGGCTGCGTGCCGCCATGCCAGTTCACGTACTGGTAGCTCAGGGTTGGTTTGTCTCCGGAGAGCAGTGCCTTGAGCTTTTCCAGCAACGCTTGGCTTCGCTGCCCGGACGATTTGTCCTTGATGAGCGTGCCGTAGGCTCGAGCTTCGTCGAAGTACCCGCACATCATTGATGCGGCGATGCTGTTGTCGTGGCCCGGGATGTGGCCTGGCTGGTAGTACAGCGCTGGCGCTCCGTCGGTTGCGACCTCGAGCCCGTTCAGGTAACGGAAGTCTCTCGACCACCGGTAGCCTGCCTGGTGCCAGTAGTCGTCCGAGTCGAGGCCCCTGGTGTAGTTGTCGTCGAAAGCGCTCTCACCTGTTTGGTACGAGAGCGTCTGGAGCGCCAGAGTCTTGAGCAGCGCGGACTTTCCGGCGCCGTTCGGACCAACGATGACATTAGGCCGTTTGGTCGAAAACGTGATTCCCTTGGGATGCTCCTGCATGAGGAGCGAAGTCTCAAAGTACGGGACAGCGGTGAAGCCGCTGGCTGTGAGTTGGGTTATCAAGAGAGTATTCCTTTTCCGAAGCGATGGGTGTCCTGCCTCGGTATAGGGACGTTCCGGCGGCGGAAAACGGGGGTCCGCGCTTCAGTCGCGCACCCGCTCTAGGATTTCCAACGCGTCCACCAGCATCAAGGCCTTGCGCAGAAGGTCCTCGAGCGACTTCGCAACGAATACGTTCGGCTTGCTGACCCTGTCCAGGTGCGCACGAGCAAGTATTCGCGCCCTGCGCGAAGCTTCGGCCTGGGCCGGGATGCCTGCCACAGCTCCTCGCTGACGTCCTCCGCGATATACAGAAGTACGAAGTGCTGCGCGCTGGTCGCGCGCACCGCGTGAAGTGGAAAACCAGTTTCTGCCAGGGAGCCGAACCCAAACGTCTCCTCGGTCACCGCGAACACCACCAACTGGTCGTTCGCAAGGTGCAATGCTTCCAAGGGCGCGAGCTCGGGCGTCCAGCTCTCCACTTGCGGGTCGAAATAGGTGACTCCTCGAGCCTCGAGCGCAGTGCGGAAGGCCCGCCTCCAACTGCTGGGGCCGCACGTGCCGAAGAGGCCGAAATTGGCCGGCGTCAAGCCGGTGTGGGCAGGGGTATCGCAGGAGCTCATGCCTAGGATAGGCACGTCGTTGCTTGCAACGCAGAGGGCTCCTGGCTGGGCTTCGGTTTTCGGGCTGACGGCTATACGGTGCACCTTGACCCAAAACTCCCTGCCCGGCCGTTCGCGCCTCAGCCCCCCGCGCCCTCGTAGCTCGGCGCCGCATTTGCGCCCGCGAACCCCTCAAATGGATGCCGTGGCAAGAGCTATCCACGGGTGCACTGCGTTCTCCTTCGAGGGGGCCTGCCGGGCTGTGAGTCAGGCGAGCAACTTGCGATTGCAGGAGCATGCGGTGCCCGGGGAGACCCTCCTCCGCACCCACGAGCCTTGATGGGATGACAAAGACCGTCAGCAACGCTGGCGGCCTGGTGAATTACGCGCTGAAGATGCCTGGATGAGGTCCGGCTGCCCAACCTGTCCAACCACCGCTGCACGTTCATGACGTGCACCCTCGCCCATGCCTTTCAGCTCGCTGCAAGAATAGTCGCCAGCTATCCCTTAGCGGCCTCGAGCTTTGAAGGCGCTCTTGGGCGGCTGTTTCCTGGACACGAGGACGTCGTAGCCGGCACGGCCCAGTACCCTCACCAAGAACTCGAAGCCCTGCTCGGAGCCCAGCCACTGGATGGCCGTCGCCGCCGCCGAGGCCTGCTCCTGGGTGTGGTTCGGGACTAGGGTCTGCATGAGAGGGGGCAGCCCGAGCCGGTCCTGGTTCGCGGCCTCCCATTCCTGGGCAAGCGCCGCCTCGCGCTGGCGGTCACGGTACTCGAGGTCGCTCTTCGTCCGGTTGAATGCGTAGCCGCGGTGCACGATGCCGGCCGGCAGGGGCGTGTACTGGTCTTTATCGTCGTCGTCGCTCTTTGCCACCAGGCGCGGAGTGTGATTCAGGGCGAGTGCGAGCAGAACGAAGGTGCTCAGGCTGGTGTCGGCGTCCTCCGCCTCAGTTCGTTGGATGGTCATGCGGCTCACGCCGGCGCGACTGGCCAGTTCGGCCTGGGTGAGGCCCATGGCGGTACGTGCATTAGCCAGCTGTGACAGGAGCGTGTTCTTGACGAGCGGCGCCACGTGGGTCAGGTCTTCCTTCGTTGCCATCAGAGAGCCTCCATCGGCAAAGTCTCTTCCTCGACGACCATGGTGTGCGATTGCAACGTGACCTTAGCGAGCCGTGCCGTTCCTCCATGCATCCGGGCGGCTTCCGCGAAGCAGCAAACCAAAAACGCCTTCACGGCAGCGGCCGTGGGAGTTTCGAAACAGTTTTCCGAATGAAGTGAAACGACCCACGCGAGCTTTCCCTCAAGCTCCTCAGCGCCCTCAGCGGCGCACAGGTCGTACGCGGGAACCTCGTACTGGATGCCGCCGTCGTTGACGGCCTGGATGGCAACCGGCAGCTTGCCGATTCCAGTCTCGACGGTCTTGTAGGCCGTACCGAAGATGGTACTGCCTCCCTCGCTGTCCTCTGACGCGGGCAACTCGTTCAGAACAAACCAGAAGTTGAGGAATTGCTGCTGCAGGTATTTGGTGGCCATGTGTTATCCGTTATAAGCGTGCAGTCTCATGCTACACCGATGTAGCCAGGTAGGTCAAGGGATACGGTTGTGTGCAGTGGCCTAAAGCGCATCGCGGTTGCTACACCGTGAAGGCCAACTACTACCAAGGATATGAACATGAGTGAAGCTGCTCTCCTCGAACGACCCACTGCAGACAAGACCTACAGCAAGGACGACATCATCCCTTCGTCCGCCTGGGGCAAAGACCACTGGTCCACCCTCTCCTACGTGGAAGCAGTTGCGACGGACTGTGCCGGCTTTCAGGTTGGCGCGGACGCGCGCATGCGCAGCACGCGGCGCAACCTCCGGGTGATGCAGAGCGAATGCCCCCGGCCGAAGCGTGCTGGCGCTCGCTCCTGGCCGCACGCAGTCGATTCCCACCACGGAACGCGCCTTCGCGACGGCTCTGAAGTCGACGGCCACGACGACTGGGCCTGCCTGCAGGACCTGGCGGCCGAAGGCCTGTTCACGAGCAACGAGCAGGACATCGAGCCTGGAGAGGTGCTGCACCTGTCCAAGAAAGGCAAGGCATGGGCTTCTGCCCTGCGCTCGCACAAGCAGGCGGGCGGCGCCTTTTCGACGTTCACTGCCGACGGGCTCCCCCAGATGGAGCTGGAGGGCAAGGCACCACCGAAAGAGGTTTTTGTGTGGATGAACAAGCGCATCGACGTTAGCGCCATCCTTGCGGACATTGCCAGCAAGAAGCTACGCCCGAAGGAAGTGACCATGGATGCGGAGTTCGTGGCGACCTACGCCCGAACTTTCCTGGGCATCGACAAGGCCAAACGCGATGTCGACCAGATTGGTTCGCTCTTCATCGCGGTGAGCTCGAAACACGCGCTTGAGTTGCCACAAGAGGTGCTGGACCAACCGGCAATCCTCATCTATGTCGGCAAAGGAAAAGGCGTTCTCAAGACCGAAGGTGACACGGCCGACTACCTGCTGTGTGACGGCAACCACCGTTACATCCGCGCCTACATGGATGACCTCGGCGACCGAAAGGCCTACGTCCTGAGCCCGGCTCAGTCGCGGGCTTACCGGAAATAAGCCCTCACGAGCGCACGCTCGCTGCTTCTAGCACCCTGCTTTGCCGGGGTGCTTTTCTTTGGCTCCCGTGCTCGAGCCCGGAGCGGTGCCGGAGAAACGAAAACCCCCGCTCTAGGCGGGGGTGAATGACGCACTGGCTCTTGTCTATTGGGATGCGGCAGCGGCCCTGCGCTTGGCCTTGGCTGCGGTGATGGCGGCCTGCGCAGCTTCGCGGTCGCCTTTTAGCGCCTTGATGACCTCGGCTTCCGGGATGTGCTTGAAGCGCGACAGCCATTCCGACGCCGGACGAACCCAGGTGTCGGGCTCGAAAGGCCAGACGTGGCGGTAGACCACGACGTTGCTTGCATCCTCGGTGTGCTTGCCGAAGCACGTGAGAGCGTAGATGCCGCCATCGGTATGGCGAAAGTAGGTGGGAACGGCTGTAAGCACGTAGGGGCTCCATGCAGATATCGAATGTGCCATATAGCGACCAGGTCGGCGGCCGCCCCGCGCCCCGCGGCGCCATCCGAAGCGCGGCTTAGCCCGGTCGGCATACAAAACACGGGGCTACATGTGTCACGTGGCCCAGCACCGTTGAGCTGGCAGGCACCTGGCGTTCAGGGCAGAAGCCACGACTTTGCCGACCCAGAGAACCATATGCTCAAACGACTCCCCCAGGCCCTGGCCACCGCCGCCAGCCTGTTGATGGCCACCCACAGCGCAGCCGCCGGCGGTGTCATGCCGATGAGGGACCTGACCGTTCTCGGCAGCGCCGCCTTCCCTGGCTCAATGCTCCCGCCCGGCGCGCGACCGGCGCAGCCCCAAACGTCCAATCCCTCCCCCGCTCCCGGCAGCCCGACGGAAGCTGCCCCTGCGCCAGACGCAGCGGGTCCTTGGAGCGACACCCCGACGCTGACCGTGGCGCGTGCCCTACAAGCCGAGCTTCATCGAACGGATTCGCTGGTCGCGACGTTCCAGAACACGACCGGGAAGACGCTACAGCTGAATTACCTGCCGGTCGGCGTGCTTGCCTATCCCTTCTCGTCACAGGTCGAGTCCGGGTGTCCCGCTGTCGGCGGGACGCTCGCCGTCGGCGCCACCTGCAAGCTGCTCCTCCAGTTCGCGCCCGGAGCCGGTGCGGCAGGGACCTACCAGGACGCAGAAAGCTTCTTCTTTCAATGGCAGTTCGAGGCCTGCGCGGCTGGAGCTTGCGGTGACCCCGCTGCAGCAGGCCACAAGACGTTGGCGATGCTGACCGGGCAGGTGACTGCGCCGGCGCGCCCGGTCATGTTGGCTTTCGACCAAGGTGGCGCCCTGGGTTACTTGCCCGCAGGAACCGTTCTAACGAGGAAGGTGAAGCTCCACAACAGCGGTACGAACAACTACCAGGTCTACAGCGTTGGCTTCTTCCAGGACGGCTCACAGGGGCAAATCAAAAACCTCAGCTCGACCTGCCAAATCGGCGTTGCCGGTGGCCAAACCTGCGAACTGTCCTTCACCGTGGAGGTGAGCCAGTGGCAGCCGGCTGGAACCTACCGCTCGACGCTACGTGTTGGCGGCGCCGACCCGGCTGCAAACAACTACAGCCTCAACGCGGACATCGAGGTGAGTTTCACCAAGTAGTGATGCGCGGAAGGAACGAAAATCGCCTGGGGATGGCGACGGCCCCTGCTGACCTCGACCCTCTGAAGGAGCTCGCGCGCCTATGTCGAACCGCGGCTGTTCGCGAGACGCTCGAGCGACTTGGCAACCTGCTGTGCCACAGCCTTGATGCCGCGGGCGTGCGCTGGCAGGCGCTCGAGACGGGCCATACCGTAGCTCAGCGTGCCGACGGCTGTGACGCCTGCTGCTCCATTGCCCTCCTCGGCAAGAAGCCCGTGTACAACAGGGCCGCTCCCCTTCCCGCCCCGGAGTTTCGCCTTGACCTGAGGTTTCGGACACAACTCGCCTCAGACTGGGAGGTGACTGCCTGCCTAGCTGACAGGTCTGGCGCTTTCCCTCAGCCACCAGCTCGATTTTGGTCCCGCGAGGTGCTGCTCGGCGACCTTTGGCACCTGAACACCGACCTTGACGTCCTCGAACTGGACGGCCTTTTCGACGACTGGGAGCAAAGCTGCCTGCTCGAAGTTGCCGACTTCGTCGGCCATTCGTTCTAAACCCTGCGTCACCCGGCGTTTGCTAGACGAAGGACAAAACCACCTAGGACATCATGAAATACGCCCTCCCCTTCGACATCGAAATCGAAACTACCCTCGACGGCGCCGGCCGCATCGTGCGCTCCGGCCTCAGCAAGGAGCTTGTTGGCAACCACGGCGCAATGCCTGTGGAAGCGTGGGTGAAGCTCTCCACCCTGGAGCAACACAAGGTGTTGAGCCAGGGCGCGAAGCACCCCTTCGCCGCGCATGCTGAAGACCGGGTGGCCAGTGGCATCGTCGCCGGCATGGAGGCCCTCCTCCTGGCGCTGGCCTGTGAAGGCATCAACCTCAACTCCGTCTCGGCCGCCAAGGCCCTCGTGACCGCTGTCGAGGCCGCGGCCAAACAGCAGGCCGACTGAGCTCCCCTCATTCCCTTCGAAGCCCGCTCACCGCGGGCTTCCTTATGGGCGCTTGCGCAGTGGCGCGCCCGACTCTCTAGATGACCCGAGGCCTGCTCGCTATACGGCCTAGGACAACTCACAAGGAACCAATTTTGGAAACACTAGCCCTCCTGCTGGTCGTGCCGCTCCTCTGGCCCTTCATCGCGAAGGCAATTTGGAAGCATGAGCTGACCGTGCGGGAAATTGCCATCAATCTGGCCGTCGGCGCCGCCATCGTCATCCTCGGATGGGCCGGCGGACGCTATGCCCAGACGCACGATGTCGAGTTGCTCAACGGTGAAGTGCTCCGCAAGGAGTCCCATCGTGTCTCCTGCGAGCACAGTTACGAGTGCAACTGCACGTCCTCAACCAGCACCGATTCCCAGGGCCGGACCACCACAACGAAGAGCTGCTCCACTTGCTACGAGCACACTCATGACGTCGACCACACGCTGTACACCAACGTGGGGGACATCGACATCGACCGCGTTGACCGTCAAGGGCTCACAGTCCCTCCGCGCTTCACCAAGGCCGCCGTTGGGGACCCGGTGGCGAAAAGCCACAACTTCGTGAACTACGTGAAGGCTGCGCCCGAGTCGCTGTTCAACACGCTCGCCGAGAAGGCCGCGTACGCGAAATTCGACGGCCACCTGCCTCCCTATCCGGACGAAATCCATGACTACCACTACGCGAATCGTGTTCTGGTCGTCGGCGCAAAGGTGCCGGACGCAGCCGAATGGAATGCAAAGCTCGCAGGCGCCTTGAAGAAGCTCGGCCCGGCCAAGCACGCGAACGCCGTCCTGGTGTTCACCGCCGACACGGACCCGAACTACGCGCAGGCCCTGCACCAGAAATGGCTGGGCGGAAAGAAGAACGACATTATTGTGGTCATCGGCGCGCCCAGCTACCCTGAGGTCGAATGGGCCCGCGTCGTGACCTGGTCCGACAGCCAGCTCTTCAAAGTGCAGCTCCAGGATGCCATCCAGGACCTGAAGACCGTGACGCCCGATTCCGTCATCGCCTTGCTCACAGAGCAAACGATGAAGGGCTTCGAGCGCAAGAAAATGTCCGACTTCGAGTACCTGAAATGGGAAATCGCCCCGCCTACGTGGCTGCTTGCCCTGCTGTTCGTGCTCTCGCTGGTCGCCAGCGTCGTCACGTCAATCAAGCTTGCTAACAACTCCGAATCGTCGGGCGGCTACATGCCGCGCCGGTTCGCACGAAACGCTAAAAGCCGGCGCTAAACGCCCCTGCCTCCCAGTTCATCAATCACCAAGGAAATCACCCCATGAAGAAAAATCAACACGGCTCGGCCGCTGTCGGCATCCTCATCGCAATCGTCGCCCTGTTCGTGCTGATTGGCGCGGTCTTCGGTGTCAGCTACATCTCGGCCTACAACGCCGGCAACACCATGGAGCAAGGCATCAAGGCCACGCACCAGAACAACCAAAACATCCTGGCGACGTACTCGCAGAAGGTCCTGGAGGCCGCACAGGTCACAGACATGATGCGCGACGACCTGGTGCGGGTGACGAAGGCAGCCATCGAGGGCCGCTATGGCGCTGATGGCTCCAAGGCGGTGTTCCAGGCAATAACCGAAACCAACCCGCAAGTGTCGGAAAAGCTCTACCTGAAGCTTCAGCAAATTGTAGAGTCCGGTCGCGACGAATTCAAGGTCAACCAGACTACGCTCATCGACAAGAAGCGCGTTTACCAGCAGGAGCTCGGCTCCTTTTGGCGCGGTATGTGGATGCGCATTGCCGGCTACCCGAAAATCAACCTCGACGACTACAAGGTTGTCATCACCGAAGGTGTCGAAGCAACCTTCAAGAGCGGCAAGGAATCGGCACCGATTCGACTGCGCGCTTCCCAGCAATAAGCCTCTGGCTTGATTTCGAGCGGACCCTCTCTGGGTCCGCTTTTCTTTGCTCCTCGGACTGAGGCAGTCCACCGCCAAGAAAAGGCGCCCCGACGGCGCTGTGGCGGTCGGGGCGGAATGGTTTGTTTAGGCTAAGGTGGCCGTTAGAGGTCCTCGGTATGCTCCGCTTTGAGGCGCCGTTCTGTGAGGTCGAACCAGCCCTCCAGGCGCTGAAAGATTTCAGCTTGGGAGAACATGTCGCGGCTTTCACCAATGAGCTGCAACAGCTGAGCCTCTTTGCCGCTGTACGCGACCCAGTCGGGCATATGCCGGCAGAGGTGAGCGCAGTAAGCTGCATGGGCCTCGAAGTTGAGCTTCATGCCGAAGGCGTCGGCTAGGCGCGCTTGGATGCCATAGGTGCGGCACTCGCGCTCCGTAGCCTGGCCGGTGACAGGGTGTTCGTACTCGCGTCCCGCAATTTCGATTTTGCCCAGGTTGAAGGTGAAGCCGCCCCAGGGGTTGCAGCGTTCATCGAACCTGTCCGGGCCGAACTCGACTGCGTGGGCCAGGTCGTGGCAAATCGCTCCGAATTCTGACGAGTAGGCGTAGCGCCCACCAAACACGTATTCCTTGTAGCCCTCTTGTTCTAGGTCGAAGTGAAACCCTGGGTGCCGCATCAGCGGAATGCGCGCGAGGCGCTCGTCAAATACGCGACGCAGCCGCGGGATGCGCGATTGGGGGATGGTCTTCATCCCCAGTCCAAAAATGTCTGCCATGTCGTGTGCTCAAGTGGTCCTAACGACGTCTAGCGACGAGGGCAATGCCCGCGAGCGCCCCCTACCTGCCGCGCGCCTCCTCTTCCTCCATGCAGGTCTCGCACCAGCCCGTGGGGTCGCCAAGATGTGCCTTGGCCAGGGCGAGTGTCGGATGGTTGACGACGTGGCCATGTGCTTCGCAAATCGTTGCCCAGGGACCTCCGCTTTCATCCAGGTCGGCCTGGGCGGCGGAGTACAGACCCACAAGGTGTCCGGTTTTTCGGCTTTCGCGCTGCAAGACGCACCCCGCAAGGTCTGCGAACTCGTATTTCTTGACCGCTCCAGTCATCCCCCGCTCCTTTCGCCAAATCAGCTAAAACTAAAACGCATCGGCGCACTTTTGAGATGCTAAAATGTATCATACGACAATGCGCTTTAGGCGGCGGCTTCGTGCTTCGAGTCCGGCGCCGCGATAAGCGCAGTCCATATACAAAGCTTCCGCTGAGAAGCGTGTTGGCCTCAAACTATGAACACCCTCGAAATCCATTGCGAACTCGGCGAGCTGAGCCGCCCCTTCGTCTGCGAGCCGGTCCAACCCAACCAGCTGGTGCACCTCACGCTCATCGTCGACGGCAAGCCCTTCGCCTCCACGAAGGATGAGACCACCGACGGTCCCCGCCTTGACGGAAACATCCTACTGGCAGGTCGACTGCGCGGGGCGCAACTCTTCCTCCTGAACTGTGAGTGCGGTGTGCCTGAGTGCGCCGGCGTCTTCGAGCCGGTTCATGTCCGTAGAAGGACGGGCGCGGTCTCCTGGACGTTCTCGCAGGCTTACTTCGACTACCTGCGCAGCAGGGGCTTCGTCGAGGGGGAGCCGCGGGAAGTGTCGTTCGAGTTCGACCGCGCCGCCTACGAGAGCCTTCTAGAGTCAGCTGAGGATTTCGCGGTAGCCGCTGAAGGGGGCGGCAAGGTCGCTCTCCTCGGCGAGAGCGAGCGCCCTGTTGCCAAGTCCATCCTCCTCCAACTCGCGGCGGAGCGCCAGCTGATGGCAGCTCGGCTTGCCAGCCGGTGGTTCGTGTCCTCGGCGGCCGGCCGGCAGGGCTACGAGGTCATCCGTCCCCGCTCGGTTGCGGGGCGGACGCCCGATTTCAAGGGTGCATTGCCCGAGCGGCCCAGTGTCGACCGGGGCATCCGCATAGGGGTGGGCTCGCCGGAGCATCACCTTGTCTACCAATATCAGTTCGACGACCGGTCTGGAGCCGGGCATTGGGCCTACTCGTACACGCAGGTCGACGGCACCTTGTGCGACTTTCCGCCACCGTGGGAGGCGTGAGCCATGGCCAACGTCGCGGCCCACTGCCGCCCGGGCCACCACGCTCATGCGGGCCATACGCCGGTCTGTGCCTGGCCCGCAGATTGCTACGTCCAATGGGGGACAAAGGGACTGGTCTTGCGCCGAGACGGCGGCGAGCCATACATCACAGCCTACTTCGAAGCGTTCCCCGAGACGTTCATCCGAGGAGAAGGCTCCAACGTAGAGGACGCGGAGCGAAACGCATTTGCCAAGTTCGAGCGCTATCAAGCTTGTCCGGGCCACGAGTTCGAGCGCCGGGGGTACACGAACGGTGCAGGGTTCTGCAAGCACTGCGGGATGTTCAAGGGCAAGGCGTTCCTTCCGGCGACCTCGTGCACCGTATGCTCAACGCCAACTGATTACAGCTACGGCGTCGATGCCAACAAGGTTTCCCATTGGTACTGCGAAGACCATGAGCAGCTGCGGCCGCGGGACACGCAACCGAGCTTCGTCGACCGCCTACGTGCCTCCAACGAGGACTAGGCCCCGGGCCAGCCCGCCTTCAAACTTCGATTTCCGAGTCATAGCCCCCAGGAGCACCATGCGCCCAATTGTCCTGCCAGTCATCCACTTTGCTGAAAAGGCCCGTGCCTTCCACAACGCCGCGGTTGCCTTTGACGCCGGGTGCGACGGGGTGTGGCTCATCTCGATGGACGGGCGAGATTCGTTGCTCGAGCCCGCTGCGCTTGAAATCAAGGCTGCCTGGCCGACCAAGCAGGTCGGCATCAATTATCTGACCCTGCCGGCCGTAGAGGCCATTAGGCGCAATGTCGCAGCCGGGCTGGACATGACCTAGGCTGACAATGCGCGCGTGAATACGACGGAGGACGACGCGCTGGGCCTTCCGATTGCCGCCGAGCTACGCAAGTATCCTGGGCACGCGTTTTTTGGAGGGGTGGCGTTCAAGTACCAGGCGGCGGAGCCCAACCCGGGCCTGGCTGCGCAGCGCGCGGTTGAGTTCGGCATGATTCCAACCACGAGCGGGGAGGCGACCGGCAAGGCGGCAGACGTCGAAAAGCTGAAGCTCATGCGCGCGGCGCTGGGTGAGGCCCCGCTCGCTATCGCCAGCGGAATCACCCCGGACAACGTCGACCTGTACGCCCCCTACCTCACGCACATCTTGGTGGCAACGGGGGTCTCGGCGAGCTTCCACGACTTCGATTACGAGTTGCTAGCTCTCCTCATGGGTCGGCTCGAAATGGGGCGTGCAGCATGAGCGCCGGCGCAAGGGCTGTCCGTGGCGGCCTCGAGAGAGTCTCGCTGACAGGCCCGGATGACAACACCTCCGTCGATGCGTTGGCCGAGCTCGGACGCCGCTACCCGTTTGTCGAATGGGCGCTACTTTACCTACCCGAGAAGGAGCGGCTGGCACGCAACCCGACGAGGGCTTGGCGAGAGCGCTTTTTCGATGCGGGGGCCGCCGGCGGTTCGGCCGTTCACCTGTGCGGGCTTCAGGCTTTTGCGGAGCTGAAGGCCGGCGCCCTGCCAACGGACATCCTGCAGGCTGGTCGGCTGCAATTGAACATCAATGCGCGCGGGGTGGTATTCAGCGTGAGCGAGACGCTCGACCTCTACCGGCGCGCGCTGGACCTCGGGCCTGACCTCATCCTCCAGCGCCATGGCGGCACTACCGCGGCAATCGAGCTATTCCTCGGTCACCTCGCCGGCGATGACCGGTCGCGCGTCCACGTGCTGCTCGACGAGTCAAAGGGCCGTGGCGTGAAGCCCGATGCCTGGACCATTCCGAAGGGGCTTGGGAGCGCGTTTCTCGGTTTCGCGGGGGGCATTTCGCCAGGCAACGTCGCGACCGTGGCGCGAGCAGTCGATGAACTGAGCGTAGCTTACTGGCTGGACATGGAGTCCGGTGTGCGCACGGAAAACGAGTTCGACATCAGTAAGGCGAAAGCCGTTCTCGAAACGGTCGCCGAGTTCGTGGCGAGCTAGCAGCTCAACCTGCTATTTCGCTGGCGCCAAGAGCTTCAACAGGAAAGCGGCGACCAGGAAGACAGCCCCGCCGCGCAAGCTCCAGCGGTCTACCCAGGACCATCGTGACAGTTCGGCTTCGAGTACAGCTATTACAACGGGCGCCATCGGGTCCTCGGGGCGTGACTTGGCCTTCGCGTCTGAGACAACCTTTCGAAGGTTGTCGACGAATCCATAGAGCCCGTCGTTGCGCCAAGCCGTCACCACGAGCAGGATGCCGCTGACGAGGCCGCACACGTCAGACCATGTTTCTAGGGACACGTGGCACGCTCAAAGAGATATCACCCGACGCGGCTCGCTGGTTTGGCCTTCCAGGTCTTCCAGGCCAAGGACCAATCGCTTTCCGGCTGCGTGTGCCAATCGGACGAGCGTCAGCAATGAAGGACCGCGCTCCATCTCTCCTGTCTCTAGGCGGCTGATTTCGGCCTGGCCAATCCCGCTGGCTGCCTCTAGCCCCTCCTGCGACAGCGCACCTTCCTTTCGCATCTCCCGGAGGAATGCCCCAATTTGCTTCAGCATTTCGTAGTTGTCGAACCCGAACCGGACTTCTGGGTCTTGAAGCAGGCTTGCTTCAAACTCCTCAGACTCGCGCGCTTGGGCAGCGGCATCGTTTACGTTCATTCGTCCCATGGTCTTCTCTCCTTCAGGTTGACCGCCCCCACGCGCGTGCACGCGCATCCGGCGCGGACTTTGGAAGACCGACTCGTGCGGTAGCCTGCCAGGCGTCGATGGCAAGAAGGGTCACTACGCCAGCCTCGACCTGATAGACGCACTCGACTCGGCCGAACAGGTTGTATGAATACTCCACCCCGTACAGCGTAGCGTAGCCCCCGGCACCGGAGGTCAGGTATTCGCTGGGGGCCAGGGGCTCGAGGCCGAGGTCCATGGCATGGTGGCGAGCAATCATCATCCCAGTACATTGTTTCACCGCCCGGCCGGGCGCCTTGAGGACGTCGAGCAACTCGAGCCGGGCGTCCGGGTGGTAGATGGGCAGCACGTTCAAATTATGGGCTTTTCCACATGGAATGCAAGTCTGCCCGCCAAAGCAATCCTGACCTGCTTTTTTGTGCCGGCTGCGCTCCTAGCCGCGCTCCCCCGGACGCCGGAGGGCTGCTGCTTCACAAGGCTCGGTTTCACGCCCCCGGACGAGCATCCCGACGAGTTGCGCTGGTCAGACCGGATTCGAACACCAAGGCGGAATCCATCTTCCAGTTCCTCGGGGAGCGCTACCCGAGCGATTTCACGCTCGAGACGGTCGAGCTGTATTAGCGGAAGCCTGCCCGGGCCAAAACGGCTCGGTCTTCCTCTACAGCCTTCGCTACCGCAGCGCAAACTGGCTCGTAGTGGCCCTGGAAGAACTCTTTGACCCGGGCGAAGCAGGACAGGGCGCGGTGAGCCGCCTTCTCGACATAGTGGCGGTCGAGCACCTCCCAGCTGGCAACCAACATGAATGCGCCGACCACGGCTTCGTTGTTCAGTTCGGCCAGGCGCTTCTCGGGCGTGCGCCCCGTCTTCCCCACCTTCAGGAAGTCCCGCTGAAGGGGATTCCCGACGACGTAGACGTGCCCTTGCGCCGCTTGGAGGTAGTCCCGCACCGCTTTCGTCGCGAAGTCGCGCCAGTCGTCCTCGAACGGGTGCGCGGTGAACGAGCGCATCACATCGCCCTTTCCCTGCCGTAGGGCCGAAAGAACGAGTTCTGCGGTACGGGGCGCGTCATTGGCGTCGAAGGCGCGCTCGAGGGCGGCGATTGAGACCAGGTGAGGAAGCTGAGGCATCGCCCGTGTAGGCGGTCCGTTTAGCCGCGGCGCCGCTCGGTCGCTACAGGTCTCAGGACCTATTCATCACACAAAGGAAAAGACATGGGATGCTGGAGCTACGCCATCATCGGCTCGGACGACGCGCTCGACTGGGAGTGCGACCTCTTGGAACTCGCCAAGATTGACCTGGAGAACGACGAAGCGAACACACCGCTCACGCGCGCCCGGCTCGAGGCAGCCATTCCGGAATTGTTCGCAAAGCTGGACGGTCGCCTCGGCGAGCGGGACGAAGAACGCGAGCGCTACAACCGCTCCATCGGCTACCAGGTCCTCGGCGTCTTGCTGATGGGCGCGGGTTGCACGCTGACGGAAGAGATGCGCGAAAAGCTTGTTGCCGGCAGTACCAACTGCGGCGAATACAAGATGGCGTCCTTGACGAAGGAAAAGGTCAGGGACCGCCTCGTGGAGGTCGGTTCGACGGAAGATGAAATCGTCAGCTGCCTGAGGGCCTACGACGGTGAACGCCTGCGCGGTCGCAAGGCCGCCATTGATGGCCTGGTCGCAAACCTTCGGGAATACGACATCGCCGGTGGCACTCAGCTGCACGTCGAGTCCCCCAGCCTCTTTGACAAGATGGCCGAGGTGCTCGGCGCATGAAAGTACAAGTTCTCGGTGACATTTCGCTCGTGTCGAGCGTCTATGTGGAACTGACGGCGCAGGGCTTCCTGCATCTGTTGGTCAACACGAAGGACCGGGGCGCCCCTTACCAGGTGTCGGGGGGCTGGTCGTTGTATGCGCAGATTGTGCAAGACGCGCAGATGCCCAAGCATCGGGTCGTCGCGATACACCCTCTCACGGACGACCGAGCCGAACTTGCCGCCATCCTGCGCGATGACGAGGGGGACTACCGGGTTGGCGCCGAAGTGGTGCTGATTGCGGAAGGTGAAGCCGAAGGTGAGCTCGTGCAAGGCGTCGCGTACGAGGCGCAGTGCAAGGACCAAGTCGAGGTTCTGTTCGTTCCCATTCAAGCCAACCTTGCCCCCAAGGAAGTCGCCGCCTGGAAGCCGCCAGGGGCATCAACCTGATTTCCAGCCGCTGACCCTGTGTCAGCGGCTTTATCTTTGGTGCATACCCCACTCCTGCTTGCTACACCAGCCAGGACAACCACCGAGATTCGCAATGACGACCGCTTCCCCCCAAACCCATACCGAGACCATCTACGTCGCACCAGGCCGAGCTCAATGCCGCGTCTATGCGATTCCCCACGGCATGCGGCCCAACCAGGCACCGCGCGACCTGGCTGCCCCGTACCAGGACCTCTGGCGCGAAATTGGCCTCCTGAACCCCAAGCTCGAGCTGGTTTGTATTGAGCCCGCATACGCGGACCTGTCGGACGACATCGCCGGCTTGATGGGCGGCACCTACTTCGAGACCACCCGTCCGGGAGAAGCTCCTGAGCTTCCCAAGGTAAACCTTTGCGCTGCATGAATTCCGAGGCCACCTAAAGGTGGCCTCTTCGCTTTCACAGCTAGACGCCGGCTAAACGCCGGACCTACACGTGCGCAGACCTACTGCTGCCACGTTGCCGTGAATTCTCTCCGACTACGCATGGGCCGGTGCGTTATCGCGCTGGCGCTGCTCTCCCCACTTGCTGCTCTCGCCGCCTGCCCCGAAGTTATCGGGACCTATGAGGTAACCTCCGCCCAGGTCGCGCCTGAGCTCAACAACACGGTCGCCCGCGACGAGCTGACCCGGGTGGCGCAGGCTCAGCGCCCTGGCCCGGCCGACGGCCTTACAGATGTCCAGTTCGGATTCCGCGTCAAGTTTGAGGCTGGCCCTAACCGCGACGGCTGCCCGACCACAAACATCAATGCCCGATTGGTGGCTGATACCGCGGTGGTCTACATCGCGCGCGAGCTGGACGTGAAGGGATGCCGATTCCGCGCGGTGTATGACCATGAACTGCTCCACGTGCAGATTGGCCAGCGCGCCCTTGACCAGGCGGCGTTGGCCCTGCGCGCGAGTCTCAAGCGAGCGCCTGCAGCTTTCGGGACGGAGTACATCGACGGGCTGCCCCCTGAAAGCCAACTTCGACCCTGGCTGCGTCGAGAGCTGGAGCGGGCACTGGAGGTTGCTCGAGCGCAGTACACCAGGCACAACGACGAGCTGGACGTGCCAGAGGAGGCCCACCGCCTGGCCAACATGTGCGACACGACCATCCGGTACCACCTCGGCAGTCAGGTGTACCAGCTAGACCAGTAGTGCACCAATGGCGCTCGGCGCAACGTCGGACGCGCTGCTGCCGGCCTGCAAGGGCCCGAGAATCGCAAGAAAACGACCCGCGCAGGAGAACCTGGCGGGTCGGTTGTGAATCAGTCGACCTGGGGCATCGCGTGGACAGCGCCACAGCGGGTGCAGCTCATTCGGTCAAAGAACTGGTCTCCTCGCTCCACGGTCTCGTAGCTCTCCAGCCCGAAGTCGTGGTCGCAAGCGGGGTCGCCTTCGACCCATGTCTCTACGTCAGCAGGGCGGACGTAGCTTGGAAGCAGCTTTTCGAACTCCCGTAGCTTTCGCCCGGGCTCACCCAAGGGACGAGGGGCAAACCACGCAGGCGCTTCCAAGCCTTCGAGCACAGCGTCGGGAATTTCTCCGTTCACGACCTCGAGAATGTAGTAGCCCTGCTTTTCCAGGCCCAGCCACTCGTCAAAGAAGACGGTAGGCACGAGGCCTTGGCCGGCGTTGTGGGTCAGGTAGCGGTAGAGCGCGCTTCCCAAGTCTTCCTTGTCGAAGCCGAAGTCGAAGGTTCGAGCCTTTGGGTGGCCCACCGGTCCGTAGCCTACGTAAAGGCGGGGAATTGCAATTTTCATGGATGTCCTTTTGAGGACGGCTCACGGCCGTCCGTAGGTCTGGATGGAACCGCAAGCCGTGCATTCGCGCATGCTGCAGGCGTTATCTTCATGGAGCAGCACGGTTTTGCTGCAGGGGCAGGCGACCCGTTGCCACCAGTTAGCAATGGCTTGCCTGAGACCCGCGAAGCGTTGTTCACTGGCTGTCGTTTAGTAATGGATGGCCGCGGGAATGCTGAATACGGAAGCCCATCAGCCGCGCAAACTCGGCAGGCTCGACGGAGAGCTTGAAAGGAACGCGGTCCACGACGCCGCGGCGGTAAATCGCCAGCGCTGTCTCCGCGTCTACAAACTGACCGTTCAGGCTGGAGATTGTGTCGGGCAGGTTCGGGCTATTGGGCGCGTACCAGCCGATTCGCAGCTCGTCGGCCGACGGTGTCGAGGTGTCGAAGCCGCCAACTTCAGTTGCGCCGCAGGCGTAGCAGTGGTACGGACCTGTCTGAACGTATCCCACCCCTACGTCTGTGAAATCAGCTTCGCAGTGAGGGTCGGCGCAGTAGGGGCAGGTTTCTTTGTCGAAAGGCACAGGTCGTCCTAGGTTGTTTCCTGTGACCTGTAGCGAACGACCAAAGGCGCTTGGTTACTTTGAAAACCATTGCTTGCCGCCCCGCGGAGGGAACAACGGGAAGACCAGATTCAGTGAGCCACCGGGGGCGTGCAATGCCGCTGGCGCCACCATTGCCTAGCATTGGGGTCGCTGCTAGCGTAGCGGCGTGCGTACTTCCCTTTGTCCACGATTTCGGCGTGCAAGAACTCGTTCGAAGTCGTTGTCATCGACCTCGTCGATGTCGTCATCATCATCGCCGTCGTCATCGTCGTCATCGTCGTCGTCATCCCCGCCGCCGCCGACCACCCCTCGAACCCGGAGTGGCGCAATTTTGTCGGCAGCCTGGAAGCGCCTTTCCAGTTCCATCAGCTCTCCTGCTGAAGCGCGGATTTTTGGACTTTGGGTCCCGCAGCGATAACTTCGACGCTGCGCCGGATGCTCTCTTAGCTGTCCGCGGCCAAGCGGTGCGCTTCAGCTGTCTTGCCGTAGTTCAGGAAGGAGCTCACGGCAGTGCACAAGGCTCCAAGGAGGCTGAGCCATCCTAGACCGAGCAAGACCATTGGGTCCTTCGAGACCTGAGCAACCAATGAGCTGCCAGCAATGGTGGCGGCAGCTACCGCGACGATGCCAAGCCACATATGTCGTCGCTGGAGTCTCGGCCAGAGACCGGTGCTCCACCTTTAGTGCCGAAGCGCGAGCTCCCCAATTGGAAAGGAGAGTTGACTGGAAACGGGTCGTCATGGCATCCGCGCCGCGCACCTTGGACGGGGCTGGGCAATGTGCAGCAATGGCGGCGGCAGGTGGCCGTTAGACTCGGAAGCCGTCGGGAAAATGGAGGTCATGGGCCACTCCTGCCCCTGGCTGAGGCGTACGGGCGATTATGTAGGACCCACCCGTTCAGGCCAATGGCGCAAGGCAGGGAAAGCGCGTGCGCCCTGCGCTTCGCCAGCGGCTCCCATTACTCGTTGGCTCACCGGCCTTGGCGAGTAGCTGGTCGTTGGGGCGGGCGTGGCACGGGTACGAACGTGCAGAGCTCCCGGACCTTTGGAAAGCAATTTGCCCGCCCGCGAACCCGCCCACTTGGGGCGGTCTTTCTCGCCTGGGGCATTTACAGGGCGGGACGCGGGCGGGAACCGCTCGGCACTCAAGTCACGGCACTGCGCACCAGGCGGCTCTCGTTTGGTGTTCTCCGCGGCGGCCGGCGGGCGGCCGCCCGGCAATGGAACTGCGCGCGTATGGACGTGCCCCTCTATATGCTAAGGGTTAACCCATCATTTTCCGGGGTGCCTATACGCAGTGCGACGGTTGCCTTAGGGCGGCCGTCTAGCTTACGACGATGACCCTTGCGCAAAACCGACGACCGCCTGTACCAGCGACGTGAGACCTTTTAAGGCTCACGATAGTCGGCGCAGCGCGGTCTCTTTTCCTTTCTGCCTCTACCGAAGCGTGTCTCTCAATACGTGGTTTCTTGGTTCCGGGCGGCGCTCTAGTTTTGCGCCCAATGCCGGGACGAGCAGATGTCGTTTTTTCGATTTTGACCCTCGTTCCTGTCAACCATGTACCCCTCTCTCGCTGCTTGGCCAAAGCTGGCCGACCCCGTCGCCCGATGCGATGCCTTTCAATACGGTGCGCCGAACGCTGGGCGGCGCTTCCTCGTCATCCCTGCCCGCATGCTTGCCGCTGCTGGCCTTTCAGGCCGCGCCGCTGTTTTCGTCTCCACCTTCGGGGACGGCGCCCTTGTGACCGCGAGCTCCCGCCACGGTGGCCAGCGCCGTGCGCTTGCCGGAAGCTCGGAGCGCGGCGCCGTGCTGCAGTTGACGATGTCGCGCCTGCCTTCCGTGCTTCACCGAGACTCCATCCTGCTAGCAGGCCCAGGCTTCGTTGCCGTCGTTTCTGGCTCGGAAGCCGCCCGCTACCAGCACCTGCCGGAGTTCGAGAAAAACGAGGGCTTGCTCAAAGAGGAGACCGTGGCCCACGTCGACGCGCCCCTGCCCGCGCGCAAGGGCCTGCTGTGGCGCGAGCTCACCACGGCGGCCTATGGTCGCGCACAGCGGTGCCTGGACGTCACCGGCAATGTGTGGAGCGTCGCAGGCTTCGAGCTTGACTCGCCGCTGCGGGTGACCCGCTACATGGACGGCGTCCTCATCGAGCAGGTCGCCGCAGAGGAAGCCAATAGCCAGCTGCGTTCGAAGATGGCTCGGGGCAAGCGTGCCTACGGCGGCAAACGCTTCGGCCGGGCGGTCTTGTCGACCATCGAAGGTGACACGGTACGGGTTGTCGCCATGGACGGCGCAATCGCATTGGTTGGCGTGGCCAGGTCGCTGCGCGACTTTGCCCTTATCGCCGACGACCGCCGCGACTATGACACTCCGGCGACCGCGGAAGAGGCGCTGCGGGTTTCGCCCGCGAACACAACGGTGGTGCCCCTTGACCGGGAGATGCCCAACCTCATCGTCACGGGTGCGTGGCTGACCAACTACGGCTTCCACCCGGGCCAGCGCTACTCGCTCGAGCAGGACCCGGTTGTCCGCTCTCGAGTCCTCGCCGTCCTGGATAAGGAGGGCGCGTTTCTTGTCGGGGAGACTCCTCTCAACGCCTCGCACGCGGCGCTCGATTTGCCACTGGAGACGGTCTCGCACTTCCGAAGCCCTGCCGTCAAGGTCATTGGTACCCGTGACGGACTGCATATCCAGCAGCACTTCGCGAGTTAGTACCGCGACGTGACGGTCAGCAAGGCGGTGCTATAAGGCGCCGCTTTCGTTTTAGGCAACAGTGGCGGTATTGCTAATGCATCTAAAAGACCCTACAATCCTGCTTTCCAACGGTCAATCCAGAAAGCAAGCCTGTGCGCGCTGTCCCCTATCCCGCCTCTCCGACCTGCCCCGAGCTCACCGCGCCCTTGCTGCAGCACGTGCCCAAGGTCGTGCAGCCTGCCGGCTACAGACAATTGCTCATTCCCAACGCGGCGCTGGCAGCCGCCAGCATGGCCCACGTGCGCGAGGTGTTTGTCACCTCGTTCCAGGACATCGCGCTTGTCACGGCCGGCGGCCCGGAGGCTCTTTGCGGCGATTCCGTAGCCGTCTCGCCCAGGCTTGGTGTGCGTCTGACCAGTTCTCGCCTGCCTGCCGGACTGCAAGAGCAGTCGCTGCTGCTGATTGGTAAGGGGTACCTCCTGTTGATGCCAAGCCGGCGGGGCGTCGCCGACTTCAAGTCCGTTCCGACCCTCCCCCTACCGAACAAGCAGGAACTGGCGACGAGCAAGGCACCTGTGCCTTCTCGCCGCGGGCTTGCCTGGCACATCCTGCTCAAGACGCACGGAGAGCGCAAGCACCTGACGGTCTCCGGCAAGCTGTGGGAAGTCGCCGGGTTCGGACCCCAGTCGCCGACGCGCATCACCCGCCATGCCGACGGCCTCCTCATCGAACGCGTGGAGGAGCAGCGCGCCAACGGTCGGTTGACCTACCGGCCTTCCGCGGGCGGCAAGGCCTATCCCTACTTCCGAATTGGACCCATCGGGGCCGCGTCCGTCGAGGGCGACGCCGTGCGGATGATTGCAATGGACGGTGCCGTTGCCTTGGTAGGCATGTCACGGCCGCTCTCCGACTTCGGGCTAGAGGCGCGCGAGGCCGCAGACAACGTGCCAGTGGCAACGAAGGCGGCTGCCGACGCTGGACCGTTTACGCCAGCTGAGGATAGCGAGGAACCGCCTCACGGTTGGTCGCGGGGCAGCGTTGCGGTCGGCGGTGTGCGCCTGATGTACCCGGCCCTCGCCAGCTGGCCAAGGCTTGCCAAGCCCGAGGCAGTGGTCCTGCGGGCCGATTCGCAGGGGTGCACGTCCCTGCGAGTGCCAATGCGGACGCTCCGTGCGGCCGGGCTCGAACCCCGCCAAGGCCTCAATATCGCTACCTTTGAAGGCAGAGCACTCATCTGGGCCGGCAACCGCGGCGGCATGTTTTCCGTCACCTCGGAAGGAGGCTTTGTGGTCAACCACGTTGGACTGAGCCCTGAAGTCACGCCGGCGAAGCACGCGCTGGTTCAAGGCCCAGGCTACGTCATCCTCACGACCGAAGAAGACGCGCGTAAGCTCGCCCGAGGTCTCGAGCCTACCCGGCTCGAGCGCAACCCTCGCGTAGATGATGACGTCGTTGACCTCGTCAGCGCGCCGTATCCGACCGCTGACGCTGTTGTTCTTGCGTGGAAGGACTGCAAGGTAACGGATGCCACAGGCAACCGCCTAGCCATCCTCGCCGGCCTCATCTGGAAGCTCGCAGGCATCGAGCTCAATGACCCGCTGGCCTTCACGCGATACACCAACGTCACGATGATTCGGCGCGGGAATGAGACGTCGTCGAAGACGCTGCGCCCCTACGACCAAACAAGGTCCGACATGCCCCGTCAATTCGTGGGCACCACGCTGTTCGACGTGGCGAGTACGGAAGTTGTCCGGGCGATTGTGACGCGCGACGGAATCTTGCTCACCACCCCTGACAGCGAGTTGGGCCGGCAGTGCAAGAAGGCACAACGCATCCCGCTCGGTTCCCTGAGAATTCAGCGCTTTGTTTCCAGGCACGAGGGCGCCGCCGTCCAAGGCTCCAAGGCCCCCACGGCTTCCATAGGCGGTCTGACGGTGCCCCTCCACGCACCTTCTGGCAAGAACACGTCGCTGTACGACCTCCCGCCAGGTGAAAGCCGCATTCAGGTTCAGGGCGCATGGCTCGCAGACTACGGCTTCGTGCCAGGGGCGCGATTCGAGCTGGTCCCGCATCCTCTGATGCCCAGCCGTCGATTGGCCAGGCTGAATGCGTGCGGGCCCCACATGGTGACAACCCACACTGGCAACACCCCGAAGCTCTACGTCCCGGCAGCGGCTGTTGCCGATTTCGACAGCGAGAAGGTCAAGGTGTTCGGCGCCGCCGACGGGCTGCACATCCAGCGACACTTCGTGAACCGCCCGCATGTGGGAAGGCCGCGGAAGCGTTCGGAGGCCGCCGTCGCCGCCTAAACAGCGACATTCCAAAAAGGCGCCCTTGGGCGCTTTTTGTGCTTTAGATGTGCAGTGACGGTGTTGATAGTGCATCTAAAAGGCTCTATAATGAACGCCGAAGCCCGCGGGACAGCTCCCGCCTTTCTCCTCTCCCCAGGCGCCTATGAGCCAATCCCCTGCCTATCCCATCCTCACGCCCGAAGAAGTCATCGCGCTACGGCGAAAGACGACTTCAGGGTCCACCGAACCCTGGTCGGACACCCTCGCCTTCGCGGACGCCCTTTTCAAGGCCCTGGCCGCGAAGACGAAGGCGCCGCAGGAGGAGCCTGTCGACTGGGATGCCCTCGATGCTCTAGGCTGGCAACGGATGCAGTGCGACGTTTGCGGTGACTTGGCGCGAGCCGCACCGTACCCGTCCCGAGGCCTTCAGGATAATGCGCTGCGCTACGTCCAGCTGCGCAAGCGGGTGAGGGTCGAAGAGACGGCCGCTGGCCCTGCGTTCAAGTTTGAAGGCCTGCAACCGGCCGCCGGCGCTGGTACTTGCATCGCAAGCGACGAGCTCGACGCGGCAGTTGACGCCTTTAGGAACAGAACCCCGCCTTCGCGTGGCCAACACGAGGGCGAGGAAGCGGAATCGACCGCTGTTGGAGAGCCCAGTGGAGATGCTGTCGCAGCTCGAGAATTCGACAGGCCCACCATCCGTGCTGTGCTCGACCTGTTCGAGGTGGAGGGCAACAGCGATGGCGTCTACTACAACGAGCCAAACGACTACGGCGTTGTGACGCTGCGCTTGCATACGGGTGACGGGGACCCCGCAAAGCTCTACCTTGGCGAGCAGGTCATGGGAGAGTTCGCGACCGGGCAGCGCGGCCTGGAGTGGCGGGGCACCGGCCGGTACAAGCTAAACGATGCCCTCGTCGACCTAGTCTGGGAGCAACTTCAGCTGCGCCAGGAGGAAAGCTGATGGGAGCCCGGCCCTCCTCGCTTGCCGAGCAGGTCGCTCGCGCTCAAGCGACCGTCGCAACCTGGTCGCCCGAGAAGTTGGCGTCTATGCAGCTGCAGGGCACCGACCCGTTCCATGAGCGCCGCCTGCGAGAGAAAGCCGCGGAGGGCCGCCCGGATGCGGCTGTGCAACCGAGGCATGCACTCGCGCCGATTCGAGCTTCAACGGGCAGGCAAGGCGAGCTGGCCTGCTTCGGTAGGCTGGCGTTCGAGCGCATGCAGGAAGTCTCCCCGCCCTTCGGGAAACCGTTGACCTGGAACGACATCAGCGACCGCACCCGTGAAGTGTGGGCGGACGTTGCGGGAACCATTGCAGCGGCCGCGGTTGCAGCGAACAAAACCAAACGAGAGGACCGCGAATGCCGTGCGAACTGACACGACTGCTTATGGCAGTACACCAACTGCCCTCGGACAAGGTGGCAGCTAGTCGGGAGAAGCTATTCTCGCTACTTATGTTCGCGAGCCACGCACTGGGGCTCGTGTTTGCGGCTGGGCTGCTGGCAATTCCTTGGAACGGCTACGAAGCGCCGCCGTCGGCCCTGGTTTTCCTCCCGGTGGGAGTGCTCTTGTCCGTCGGGGTAGGAGCCGTTTTCGGGGAAGCGCTTTCGGCCTGTTCGCCCTTGGCGGAATCGAAGTACTGCACTGACGCCCTCGACCTCGTGCAGCGGAGCAGCTGGGCGCGCCAGATACGCGATTCGGTGATTGCGTCGCATCGGCAGCTATACGTACGGGACTACCTGCTCATGAAGGAGGCCTCCCGGCACGAGGAAGTCGTGGAAGCGGCCTCCCTGCAGCGGCGAGCCTGTGCGGAACTGCATAGCGGGGGCTAGCCCAAGCCCCAATCACCTCAGGAACCGCCCTCATGAACCACCAATCGCAGCCCGACATTTTCGAGTCCTCCCCTGGCAACAAGTTCGCCGGAGTCGAAATGCGGGTCCTTGCCTGGCCACCGCTGCCAAGTCGCACGCGCAGACCCTTCGCTGAACGCAAGGCCGAGCGCGTCGCGGCGCGGTCCGGAAACCCCCAAACCACGGACGCGCCAGCCCTTGGCCTGGCCAACCAGCGATGACGGCGCAAGGAGAGAACACCGGCGCCGGAGGCAGGGCCTCCGGGGTCGAACTGCGTTCTGCACCGGCTGTGACGCCGGCCGTCAGTGACCTGGACATCCTCGTGTGCTTCGCTCGCGCAGTGGGTGAAAACAAGGCCGACTACCTGGTGTCGGTTGGCCGCGCGATTCTCGACCTGGGCGACCTCGCTGCCGGCCGCCAGACGCCGCCAAACAGGCCGGTGCAGGGGAGCGTATCTGCCGCTGTTGATGGCCTGGTCGACGCTTTGGCTGTCTCCAAGGGCTGGATGCGCGACTACGCGCGTGCCATCGTCGAGGACGCGGTGGACCGCGTCCAGCTCAGCCGGGTGACCCTGGCCACATCGGAGCGTGCCGCATTGATTCGCGCTGCGCAATGGATGGACATTCCGGCGGATGGTTCGACAGCCGCAATGGAAGCGGCGCAAGATATCGGAGTTCTGCGCGCCCTTGCCGCCCGTCTACTGGTTGATTTCGAAGGCGCTTAAGCCCGTCTTTCGGCTCTCGTTCGGTTTGTCCAGAACGAGAAACATTGCATGAAATGAGAAACGCTTTAGGCCGCGTCAGGCGCCTGCGAGCGACGTCTCCGCCAGATAAAGGTTCGTCATCAGCCCGAGCAGCTTCTGCTCTTCCGACTCCTTGCAGGCGACGACACCAGGTACAAGGTGCGGCAAATCGTGTTCGGCCTGGTAGTCGTAGGTTTCCTCGAAGACCTGAAAGGCAGTGCCCTCCCCCTTCAGCCCCGTGGCACGTAGGAGCTCAAAGGCCTTCACCATGCAGTTCAGGACCGCGGGATGGATGTCCAGGACGGGCCCCCACTGACGAAATGCCTTAAACACCGCCCGCTTCGCGCATATCCGGTGCGCCGCCCCGACATTCAGCAGCGCCGCGTGGCAATCGGTCCTCGATACCAGGCAAGCTTGGCCAATCTCTGACTCAAGCGGCGTGCCGAGCAGCGAGCGCAGTCTGATGACGTTGCGCGCATCCCCGACATACCTGGCGTGGTCCAGAAGCGCGTTTAGGGCTTGATACTCTGGGAACGCCAGAAAGGTATTGCGATTCGCGGTGAGAGCCAGGGTCTCGTCGAGCATCTTCAGCTCGGCCAGCAGTTCCAACAGCGCCGCCTCCGTCGGAGCGGTGCTGTATGCGAGATAGGCCGAAAAGGCCTTGTCGATGACGAGGGTTGCAGGTGTTGCGGACATGTGTTGGGTCGCGCGGTGCGCGTCGCGGCACGAGCTGCGCGGGCTTTGGGTTCCCCTCAGCGAGGGGGACGAGAGAATGAATCTTATCAAGGTCAGCTTTAGGTACTATGGGCTACATCCGTTTTAGTTAACACCCCATAAGCATCAGCCGGCTATCCGGAAGCAAATCCACGACGCTACACAGCTCACATCCGCTCAGAAATCGACACCATGGACCTCATCGACATCGGAGTCAACTTCCACACCAGCCAGCTCGCCGGCCACACCTCGGACATCCTCGCTCGGGCCAGGGAGGCGGGCTTGGTCTCAGTGATGGCTACAGGCACTTCCCATAAGTCCAGCGTGCAAGCGCTGCACCTCGCACGTGCGGAGCGCGGCTTCGTGTTTGCAACCGCCGGCGTGCACCCTCATTCTGCAGACAACTGGAGCCCTTCGGACCTCGAGCGTTTTGCACTCTTGTGGGAAAGCCCAGAGGTCGTCGCCATAGGAGAGTGTGGCCTTGACTACAACCGGAACTTCTCCTCCCGGGAGAACCAGCGCAAGGCCTTCTCAGCGCAGCTGCGCGCCGCGGCTGCGTTCAAGAAGCCGCTCTTCTTGCACTGCAGGGACGCGTTCGAGGAGTTCCACGCCCTGGTCACCGAGCCAGGCGTGGGTGCCGTGCGCGGGGTCGTGCACTGCTTCACGGGGACATATGACGAAGCGCTGGCCTTTCTCGCCATGGGGCTCGACATCGGCATCACAGGCTGGGTGACTGACCTTAACCGTGGTGGCGCCCTGCGCGAGGCGGTGAAGGGCATCCCGCTGGAGCGCCTTCACCTGGAAACGGATGCGCCCTACCTCAGCCCGAAGAACCTCAAACGCCGACGCACGTACAACGAGCCCGCCAACCTCCGGTGGGTGGCGCACGAGGTCGCGTTGCTCAAGGGCCTGCCCCTCGAGGAGGTGGCGCGACGCTGCACCGAGAACTCGGGGCGCCTGTTCTCCCTCAAGACGACTCGTCCAGAAATGAGATGACCCCAGCTTGCTGCCGGGGTCAAGAAATGAGTTTTTTACTCAGATGTAAAGGACGTCACGCGCTTGGCGCTCTTGCGCCTCACGGGTGTCGATTGCAGCCCAGTCGACCTTGTTCGCAACCGGCGGAAGGTCCTCCAAGCCCTCGTTCTCGACGAGGTACTTGGCGGCAAACATGCCCCAGTTGTTGGCAGCGTAGTCCTCGGGGTCGAGGTAGCTGCTGCTGGTCGCAAAGGCGAGCGCAAGCTCGTGCCCCTTTGTGCGCAGCTCTGGGAGGCGGTCAGCGCCGACGGGGAGGTAGCGCAGGTTGCGCAGGGCGGCGTAGACGTCGTGCTTGCCCACAATGCGGTGTTCGCGCGGTAGCGCTTCTGCAAAGCCGAGGCCGAGGTAGTGGCCAGCATCGCCTTGCTCGTCGGTGAAGAAGACGGTCGTTTCGGGATGGCCGTGGTCGACAGCTGCTCCCGTCACCGCGACGGTTACGATATTCTTGATGTCTTCGTATTCTCCCAGCGACGGGTGCAGCCGGAACAGCTGTGAACCTTCGCGAAAGCGGTTAAGCGGCGGGGTGCCCAGGGATACTGCAATTCCATGTGCCATTGGCATTCCTTCGTGTTGATGACCTACGCCGTGTAGCCATCGCGATGCGGCCGTCGTCCAACGAGGGATAATACGGAATGCCTCACGTGCCCCAGTTCTCCGACGACGACTTTGCCGAAGTCCGCGCGATGCTCACGTCCGACAGTCGCGAGATGGTCGAGCACGTCGCAGCCGATGTTCCCGAACACATCATTCGAATCCTGCCGCATGCACAGGCCGTTGCCGAGGGCAAGGTGGCTGAGATGCGCGCCCGCCTGAAGGCTTTCGAGGCCGAGATTCAGCGCGTGCTGAATGAGGTGCTGCGGCCGTCCCTTTCGCGAAAAGCTCGCATGACGAAGCTGCGCGACTTGGCAACAAAGTTCGGGCAGGCCTTGATGCCAATCACCGCTTGCGCCGCCGGTAGCTGCGCGCATTGTTGCCACATCCCGGTGTCGGTGTCCGAAACAGAGGCCTCCCTCATTGGGGAGGCGATTGGTCGCAAGCCGAAGCGCGTATCTGCCAGCAAGGAGATGTCGACAGAGTATGGCTATCACCGTCCGTGTACGTTCCTCAGGAACAACCGCTGCAGCATCTACGCCAACCGCCCTTTTGCCTGCCGGATGCACCTCTCGTTGGATGAATCCGATAGGCTCTGCGTCCTGATTCCAGGAGTGACCGTTCCAGTTCCCTTGGTGGACACGCGCGAGTTTCAGTTGGTGTACGCGCAAGCAAGCGGCGGCGAGACGATTGCAGACCTCCGGGACTTCTTTCCTGCTTCGTAGTCCTACGCAAGGCCTCGGTCGATACGCAATGAGCACGGCTGACCGAGCGGACGGCCACCTCGCCCAGATATGACTTAAGGAGCCGCCAGTGAAGTTTGGGATGCGAAAGCCCTCGGTACGCAAGATGATTGGCGCGCGTACGTCGCCCAAACGCTTCGTGCGGCACAGCCTGGGCCTGAAGGCTCCCCGAGGATGGGGCTGGCTCATCAACCCAAAGAAGGCCGCCTACAACCGAATCTACTCGCGAACGACTTTCAGCCTTTGGGGGGTCCTCAAGGCGCTGTTCGGAGGAAGGCGCGGGTAGTCCGCTGGCCCCGGGGCCGGCAGGTTTCGGTTGCGCGGCGGGTAGGTCTTCGAATATTCGAAAAGCGGCTGGGTCGAAGTTTGCGACTGCTCTGGCATCACTTGCCTGCCTGCGCTTGAGCGGCGAATTTCTCCGCTTGCAGGCGCTCACGCACCTGGTCCCATCGCATCCGGCGGCCCGAGGGCCCGGTGTTGCCGAACATGTGTCGGTTCACCAGCCGGGCACGGGCCGCGATGTTCGCTTCGCGGAGCAGGTTGTGTCCGGCGGATGAGTTGTAGTTCGAGATGCCTTCTGCTTCTGGCAGGAGGCGGTCGAGCAGCGCCAACTCGCGAGCTTCTGCATCGTCGGCAAATTCGCCAAGCGCGTTCTTCAACTCGTCGGCTGCCGCGGCTTCCGCAACCTGGTCGTACCAGGTGCCAATCCATTGCAGCGTGTGGACGATACCGTTCTTGGCCACATCGGCCAGGAACTTGGCTTGTACTTCCTGCACGTTCGTAACTGTCATGTTGTCCTTTGGTTGGGTTCTACGTGTGTATAGCCAGGCCGCACGATGGCGGGCTTTAAAATGGGAAAGCCGCCGACCTGTGAGGCCAGCGGCTCGAAAGAAGCAGTTTTTAGCAGTAGAGTTCTGCGTCGACCCAGCGGCGCGTGTCGGGGTCGAAGACCTTGATGACAGCCTCGCAGCGACGCAGATGAGCGGAAATCCGCACCCGGGCGCCTTCCCAGAGACTTTCTGAACGGATGAGGCTGTCAGCAGCCTTCGCGATTTTCTCGAAGAGGACCATGCCGACGGTGTAGCCGTCGCACTCAGAGAAGCGTTTCATGGCGCGGCGATAGCCGCGACGAATCCAGGCGACGAATGCGGCCTGCACCGTCGGTGACTTGTACTCGGCAACCTCCTCCTCGCTGAGCGAAGTGTCGGCAAGGATTTCATCCAAGTTGCCAAAGGCGGTCGCCACGCCGCGGACGATGGAGTCCTCGGTGTAGAAGTCCAGCTTTCTGCTGGGGATGAGCTTCGGAAGCTCGAGGTCGTCGTTGACGCAATCGCGCAGCATCCCCTCGATGTTCAGCGCCAGGTCCGCAGCGTTGTCTCGGCCGTAAGAGTGCCGCATGGCCCAGCCGTTCTCCAGGCGCAGCAGCAGAACGGAGCCGAGTGCCTCGCACTCCCCTTCGACCGGGGAGGTCTGGGTCGCGAAGTGCTCCAGCATGTCGTGCGCGCACGCCAGGCCGCTGGCCGGATTGGCGTTCTCAAACCAGGTCGGCTCGAGACCCATGATTCCAACCTCATCCCATTCCTTATAGATGAACTCACGAACGATAGGCACGGCTGCCCTCCTAAAAAGTAGTTGTCCTGAGCGGTATAGCGAGCGAGGCGTAATCCGAAATCGCGTTCGGCGCGTGACTACGCGAGAGGACGGACGCGGGATGAGGGAGCGCCCCTCTGCCTTGGTCGCGCATGACCACGTCTCATGGCACGAGGGGCGTGTCGTGTGGCCGAGAAGCGTGAAGGCGGCTATCTGCGGTGTGACGCACTTCCGAATT
Organism: Variovorax sp. SRS16; assembly: GCF_901827165.1. Taxonomy (NCBI): domain Bacteria; kingdom Pseudomonadati; phylum Pseudomonadota; class Betaproteobacteria; order Burkholderiales; family Comamonadaceae; genus Variovorax; species Variovorax sp. SRS16. Next base: position 477,253 of record NZ_LR594667.1, on the reverse strand, counting down.
TGCGCCGCAGGCGCTTTGAAGCGGAGCGCACGAAGGCCAGGATGTGGGCAGAATGGCCGACTTTGGACTTTTTCGGACCAACTGCCTATGTCTGCTCTAGTCCTTCTCATCGCGCTCGTCCCAGCCGTCGCAGTCTTCGTGGTAGCGAGCACGACCCGAAGCGTCTGGTGGACTACCGTCGCGGCGGTCTTGGCGGCGGGTGTCGGCGTTGTGATGGGGCACCCTGCGTACATGGTGCTGGATGTCCTCGCGGTCGCCGTGCTGTACTGGCTGTCGATGCGGACGCTTCTCAAAACGAAGCGCGAGGTGAAAGCAGCGCGTGCCTCGGCACTTCCTCCAGCGGCACCGCCTCCGCCAGCCCCTTCCGCCGCCAGCGGCGGCCGTGGCAAGGGGCTCCCCGGGCTTGTCCTAGGCGCGCTGGGTGTGCTCGGCTACATCGGCTACCTCGTCCTCAGTTTGGGTCTTCTGGACCGAAGCGCCCCCGTTGCGCCGACGGCGGCCGCGACCCCCGCTGCTTCGTCGCAGCCGGTCGGCCTCCCGCCAGTAGCTCCATCTCAGCGTGTTCAGCCGCCGCGAACGGTCGCTTCGCGGCCCAAAAATCTGCCGCAGAACCGTGGTTCCGTCACGAAGCAGTCGGTGGCAGCCTGCCTCCGCCTTGCTTCTGATGAGAAAATGCGGGACTGCCTGGCGCGCGCCGAATGAAAGCGGTGCGAAGGGCCTCCCCGTCACGCGAGGCTCACCGATGAGCGCGCGTCCGGCGGTGGTTGGCTCATCAAGCCGACCATAGGCTGAGAGAAGGCGCAGGGCCTGCGCCAAGTCTTGTGGAGGTTCGCTGACGGGAAATCCCTGTCATGCAGCGGAAAATCATCGTTGGTAGACTGTGGCCCGCCCCTGGCCCGCCATGTGTTTTCGCCTCAGTGCGGAACCAGGGCATTGCTTTTGCCGATTCAGACAAGGAGAAGTCCCCTCGAGCATTCACGGCTAGTGAACGATTTAAGGTCCGTTGCGTTCGATTTTCCCCACCGAAAGGCGTTGATGTATCTCCACCCGCTCATCGCAGGCATTCCGCAGAGCGAACGGGCCGCTCTCGTGAAGAAGTCTGAGCTTCGTACGTTCAAGCGCAACGAAGTCATCGTTGCCTTCGATGAGAAGACCAGCTACATCTATTGCATTGCCTCGGGGCTGGCCAGGGTGGTGGTGCCGTCGGGCGGCGAGGAGGGGGTGACCACGGAGTTCGTTCGTCAGGACGACTTTTTCATGGGCCCAACGCTCATGGAGCCCTCGTACCATGCAGACGCCTCGTTGGTAGCTGCCTTGCCGACAACGGCATACGTGGTCCCGATAGTGGCCATGAAGGAGCTGTGTCTGAAGTACCCGGAGATATCGCTGGGTCTGTTCGAGCTTGCCCGCAAGCGGTTGGTCGTTCTGCGTGCGCAACTGCGCCGCATCGCATCTCAGTCGTCGGAGAAGTTGGTAAGTCGCATCCTTCACGAGCTGACGCAGCTCGCGCCAACGGCATCAGGCGGCTACGACAAACGCATTACGCAGTCGGTGATTGCTTCGTACTCCGGACTGTCCCGCGAGCAGGTGAACAAGACCATCCGGGACCTGGAGGGGCGGGGCCTTGTCACCAAGGACGCCGAGGGTGTCCACGTGCCGCCGGACTTCGCTGCGACCGACTTTCGAACGCTGCCCATTCAGGAATCGCTTCCGAAGGTGGAGCCCACCGTGACGACCTTCTTCCCCGACCTTTTCGACGAAGAGACGTTCGCCATCGCGCGGAAAAAGAGATAGGCGGCGTTCGCCGCGGCGTCCTGCGGCATGCCAGAAGGCAAATTTCAGTGACCCCGCACGCCGGCTGAGTTCTCACGCAGGGTCCTGAGAGCCTCGTGCCGCTGCGCAGTTGTCCCGCCGGCCGCAACGTCGTTCAACGGCCGCAGCAGGCGCATTGCGACGAACCGTAGCTCGCCTGTGTCGGCGCGCTGCGGGAGCTCCGTCAGCTTTTCGACGGCGGAAGCACTCCCCTGTCCAAAGCCAGCGCGTTTGCACCGTTCCTTCGTACAGCGGCGAGGCCTCCTCGACCACGAGACGACTCTGGACTGGCAAACGCGCGCTCTAGTCTGAAAGCCGCTCGGAAGCCCCGGGGCGCCCGCCTGGCTCCTGCCATACCGCGGCACCTCCTGCAGTTCTGCCCAGGGGGAGCTGCGCTCTCGCTACACGGAGCATCCAAACCCGCTTGGCTGCCCCAATGTCGCCGCACCCCCGCCTCCGCTCGCTCGCAGCCACGGTCTTGCTGGGCGCCGCACTCATCGCCCAGGCCGCCGAGCCTGCGAACGGCGTCAACGCTGAGGCCGCCGGGCTGATGAGCCAAGCGAACCATCTCACCCGCGCGTCGGTGCTCTATGCGCTGAAGGAAGGCCGCTGGCCATACGCTCTCACCCACCTCTCGCCGAGCTTTCTCACCGCGGTGCCAAGCCCCCCGAGAGCGTTCGGTCGCCAGGCGGAGTGGCGCACGGTCAGGCCCGGGTTCCCGGCGGCCTGGGTTCGGACCGGTGCACCAATCGACCTCTGCCGGGCGCTCAACCTCCAGGCTCGAGGCGATGACGGCATCTATAAAGCTGCGCAACCAGCCATGCCCCTGCAGTGCTACGGTCGCAGCGCACCGTTTACGGTGCTCGTGCTGTTCGCAGAAGGCGAGACCGCTGCCTTGCACAAGGCTCTTCGCAGAGCAGGCGGCTGGAAACACGGAGCTGCCGACAGGCCCCATGGAAGTTGGTCGGTGCCTCCGAACGTAAGAAGTCCGAGCTATTCGCCGGAGCACCACTGAGCCTTGGACCAGGCTGCCTCGGAGCCCTGGCCACGCGTCCTCCGAAATCATCAATGAGGGGCTGCCCCCGTCGGCTGGAGTTGGGCAGCGGGCTTGCCGTGGCCCCTTCTTCTTCGAAGCGGGCTAAGACGGCGCGAGCTCCGAGGGGGGGGTACCTAGCCCTCGTACAACTCCGCCCGGATGTGCTCGCCAGCATTGCCGCCAGCCTCGCTGTCGCCAAACGGGTCGCCTAGGGAGGCGGCAGCGTCCACCACGCGGGTCGCGAAGTCGACCACGTTCTGGTCGAGCTTGTCGCCAGGCCGGATGAGCCCGCGCTGTGTTGCGAACTCGGTAAAGCGCGAGACAGGTCCGCGCGCCTGTGAACCGTCTGTGCGGAAGGACGGGTACGCACTGCGTGGCACGCCGCAGCACAACTGCTCGCGGATGCGGTCGCCCGCACTCAGGCCTGACTTGTCGTCCGCGTAGGCGTCCCCAATGGCTGCGCAAAGGCCTGCCACGTCCATCGCAAACTCGAGGAAGTTCTTGTCGAGCTTGTCACCAGCGCGGGCCAAGCCTGAATCCACCGCCATTTCGGTGAGCCCCTCAAGGCACGCGGGGTCATCGATGCCTGCGCCCACCGGGTCGTCGTCTTCGTTCTCCATCTCGGAAACTCCTTTGGAACGGGGCATCGTACGGGAACTTCGAGCGTTCAAGCTGTAGGCGGCCTACCCCTCGTAGTGCGTTGCTGCCTGCTCGAGCCGCCCGGCCCATTCGCGCATGTGGTCCAGGCATTCCACCTCGGAAACGCCGCCACGAAGGGCGACGTGGAGCGCCGTGTCGATGAAGGCCCTGTGCACGGGCGAAAGTCGTTCGAGGTCCTGAGGCTTGACTGCTCCACCGAGGATGTCGCCCCCGCGCTTACCGACCCAGCGTCCAAGGGCTGTAGGGCTGGCATAGGAACGCCGAGCGATTCGGCAAGGGTCAGCAAGGTGCCGACGGGGACCTTGAGCTTGCCTCGCGAAATCTTGCTGATGGTCGCCTGGGGGACGCCTGAGTGCTCCAACAGCGCTAACTGGGTCTTCAGACAAGGATGCGCCGTCATCGCTGCCAGGAGCCGATGGGAAATCTCGCGATTCAGGTCGGTTGGAACCGGATTGCTCATGCAGTGAGGCTATCAGGATAGTGATAGAAATATCAGCATCATGTTTCTATTTCGGGTCGCGAGGTGTGGTTCGGACAGCGGCATCGAGCCCGCGGAGGTGCTGGAGCTTCTCCCCAATCTTGCCCTCGAGCCCACGGGAGACCGGCTGGTACCAGTCCATCTCCGGTAGGCCTTCCGGAAAGTAGTTCTCCCCTGCCGCGTAGGCGTCCGGCTCGTCGTGCGCGTACCGATAGCCCTTGTTGTGACCAAGCTGCGCCATCAGCTCTGTGGGCGCATTGCGCAGGTGCATGGGGACAGGCCTATTCGAATCCGTTCGCACGAACGCCCTGGCACGGTTCCAAGCCTTGTACACAGCGTTCGACTTCGGCGCCATCGCGATGTACACGGCCGCCTGTGCGAGGGCCAAGTCGCCCTCGGGCGAGCCGAGGCGCTCGTAGGATTCAGCAGCGTTCAGGGCTAGTTGCAGAGCCCGAGGGTCTGCGTTGCCAACCTCCTCGCTTGCCATGCGAACAAGGCGTCGTGCCACATAGCGCGCGTCAGCGCCGCCGTCCAGCATGCGTGCCAGCCAATAGAGCGCGGCATTGGGGCTTGAGCCCCGGATGGACTTGTGAAGCGCCGACACGGTGTCGTACAGGTCATCGCCGAACTTGTCGAACCGGCGCAGCGCTGCCGGGGAGGCCTCGCGCACGAATGGTTCTGTGACTTTGGTCACCCTGGCGGCCTTTGCCGCGGTGCTGAGCTGCTCTAGCAAATTGAGGAAGCGGCGGGCATCCCCGTCAGCGAAGCCGATGGCAGCAGCGAGCGCGCCATCGTCGAACTCGAGGCCTCCGAGGGAGGGCTGCGCGCGCTTGAACAGCGCCGCCAGCTCGTCGTCGCTCAGGGACTGCAAAACGTAGACGTGCGCACGGGAGAGCAGAGCGGAATTGACCTCAAAAGATGGGTTCTCAGTCGTGGCTCCCAAGAAAACGAAGGTTCCTGCCTCGACGAATGGGAGGAGTGCGTCTTGCTGGGCCTTGTTGAAGCGATGAATCTCGTCGATGAAAAGGATGGTCTTGCGGCCACGGTGATTCAAGGCCTGCTCAGCACGCTCGACCGCCGCGCGAATCTCCTTCACGCCGGCCATGACCGCTGACAGCGCAATGAACTCGCAGTCCATGACCCGGGCAGTCAGGCGCGCTAAAGTCGTCTTGCCGACACCTGGGGGACCCCAAAGGATGAAGGAGTGCAGGGTTCGGGCCTCGAAGGCCAGGCGCAAGGGCTTGCCCTGCCCCACGAGGTGCTGCTGACCCACGACGTCATCCAAACAAGTCGGGCGAAGCAGCTCCGCAAGGGGAGGAGTTGGGGCGGTGGAGAAGAGGTCCGACATCCAACTTGTAGCGCATGCTGGTTATCTCCGGCGCCCACCTATAGCTGCATGGTCGCCACGGCAGTACCATCCCGAGCATCTTGGGTGCTACAGGGAGGCTAGGACAACGAATGGAATCAACAATGCCTGAAGAAATCAAAAATATCCCCGACTTCCTCGACCCGCACGCTGAAGAGCTGATTGCACGTGCAGGCTGGATGGTCCAGGGCGTCTTCCCGACAGAGGAGCATCCCGGCCCGTTCTTCTCGTACACCATCGGTCTTCACCAGCGAGGGCTTTCTGAACTCATCGTGATGGGGCTTCCCCTCGAGTACGGCCACCAGCTGCTGAACGACATCGCACGTTGGCAGCAAGAGGAACCGGTCGACGCGACACGACAAATCGGCAAGCACACGCTCGGCAGATGGCCCATGCCCTTTCACTTGGTGCCGGTGGCGCCCGAGCAGGTGAGCGACATGGTCGGACGGGCGATTCATCGCAGTCGCGGTCAGGCCAGCTTCAGCCAGGTGGCGCTGCCTGACCGTAAGGGCCACTTTCCGTGGGAGCCGGAGTGTGAAGAAGGCTGGAAACAGCATCAGCACATCCGGCGAGCCGTGCACTGAGCCAAGTCTATCGATTCAGTACTTCAGACCGTCGGCACGCCCGGCGGTCTTTCCTTTTCGCGTGCTGGTCGCGCAGGACCGCCCGACGTAAGGCAAGCCTTCGGCCATTCCCCTGCGGCTGAGCGGCAATAGCCCTTCGGAGCCCATTTCGGCGCACCTGCAACGCGGCAAAGTCGAGCAGACGGTTATACGGTGCAGGACCACTCGAAATGACGAAATGACACTCACCGCTCCCTCTCTGCTCCTTCTTGCACTGGCCTTTGCGGGCATCGCCTTTCTTGGCGAGTACGTGGCGCTGGCTCAAATGCGGCGTTGCGCCTTCAGCTCCGTCCCGCTCGTGCGTACAGCACGCCGCGCGCTGTACCCAGCTCTGCTGGCTTGCGCTGGCTTCTTGCTCTACGCAGGTTCAGTCAACTTCCGGCTGACTGTTGTCTCAATGGCCATCGGAACGTTCGTGGGCTGCATCATTGCCCTTCCCTCGTTGTCGCGGGGCTTGCTGTATCAGCCGACGATGCGCCTCATCGCGCCTGTGATGCTGGTCTTCGTCGTGGGCAGCCATATCGATGGGGTAGGCGCGGCCCCGACGCTGGAACTGGGCTTGCTCCCAGCCCTATCGACCCTGCTGGTGTGCGGCCTGCTCTGGCTCATCGCGGAATACCGGCATCACCAGGACATGGAGCGCCTTCGGGACTGAAATCTCCGACCTCCGACGACGCCACTTCCATTCTGAAGCCGCCCTTCCCCGGGCGGCTATTCTTTTGGGCTACCGGGTACGCACCAGTGGCCCGGGAGCAGGTAAATCGCACGTCGCCATCGCTATACGTCGCATCAAGCAACCCAAGGAGGTGACCATGCGCAAGCAAAACGGCGGCGGCAGCGGCTGCTAGGCCAAACCCAACTCCATCGCCCCTTCACGGGCTCAACTGCATATTAAGGAGGTCTCGATGCGCAAGCTGCACGACGGTGACGGATTCGCATGAATCCGCGCCACCTGCCCTGCAACCAACCAAGGAGTGCTTCATGCGAACTGAAGGCTACGGCCTAGGCTGATTCCAAGCCCCCGCTATCCGGCGGGGGTTTCTTCTTGCCGGGAGCCCCTAGCTTTGGCCCTATCAGGCCTATACGGGACTGCTAGGCACGGGCGGCGCGCATCAGGCATCGCTAGACGAATCAGACCATTGACCACAAAGGACCTGAAGCATGACCATCAACTCCTGGACCAACCTGCCCGACCCCTGCGAAGCGCCGCCGGCCGCGGTGAGCTACCGCACCTTGTTTGACGTAACTGGCGACGAGAAGGATAAGGACACACTCCTTGTGCCGCGCGAGGAGCTGCCGCCGTCGCCTGTCCTTGCCCGTGACGCTGTGCTTGAAGAAGCCGGGGCGCTCTGTGACCAGGTTGCGCTGGAGTACGGAGGCGTCGCGAGGAGCAAGTTCGCCACGGAGTTCGGCAAGCAAATCCACCAAGCCATGGCGAACGGCGCGCACAACGCAGGCACCCGTATTCGCGCGGCGCTCTCGACTGCCCCCAAAGCCTCACCCTCGGACGAGCCCGAGTTCATTGAAATCGGCTAGCGCTTGATTTCCGGTCCCCTGCCTGCGCGAGCCGCAGCGGGGGATTTCTTCTCGCCTTTGCGGACCGTCCCAGCTCGGGCGTCAGCCGTTGCCTAGACGAGGAAGACCCCCTCAAGACAAAGACACACATGACCACGAAAGCCACCCTGTTGCGGCGCATTGACGCATTCCTCAAGACCAAGAAGAAGTCCGATGGCGGCTTTGCTCCCGTGGACCCGAAGGAGATGGAGGACCTGTACGCCATCGTGCGGGGCCTCATCGAAGTCAAGTACGAAGAGGACCCCGACGGTGACGTTCCCGTCGAAGTCATCCTGACCGACCGCACGCGCTTCGAGCGACCGTTGCACTTTCCGGTGCAGTACGCGCACAAGCCGGTTGATGGCAAGAGCGAGTTCGACCTGCACCTGACCGCGGCATCCTCGTATGGCGCCCTCTCGAAATGGGCAGGCGAAAATGCAAGCCGGCACCTGGATGCGGTGAAGTCAACGATACGCGATGCGACCGAGAAGCATCGACCCCTTGTTGTGCAGGGCGTGCGCTACCTGGCCAAGCAACAAGCCCCTGTGTCGGCCGTCGATGTAATCGACGTGATGACCAAAGAAGCCGTGAAGGCGTACAAGCGCAACCCCTGCCCGGTCGACTACAAAGACCGCAACCGCTGGGCGGACGCCTTGGCGAGCGCTGGAACCAAGAAGCTGGGCATCAAGCTGCACGCGGGTTCCTGCATGCATACGACAGGCGGTGTTCGCATGTACTTCGAAGTCCCCTCGCTGGACACCACAGTCCGCGTCGAGACCGGCAGCAATCCGGAGTTCAAGCCGGCTGCCAAGAAGCCCTCCAGCCAAGACTGATTTCAACCTCCCCTCCTTCTAGCTCCCTCGGCAATGCCCTGGGAGCTTTTTCCCGCTTGACCGCGGCGTGTTCGCTAGACGAAGGAGGTAAACAAACTTCAAGGGCACCCAATGACTACTCTCGCATTCCAAATCTTCGACTGCCTCCGCGGTCACACGATAGAGCCTTTCGAATACAAACCCGGACGCCACGGCCGCCGCGGAATTGGCCTCAGGCTCGAGCCTCAGGATGCCGAGGCCTCCCCGGGCGCGCGTGCATTGCACCACGCGTGCTTCGACTACTGGCAATACTGGCGCGGGACTTCGCAGGCGCTTCTAGTCGACAGCCTGACCGCCGACCAGCGCTACCGATGGAAGGGCGACCTGACTCGCATCTACGCCAAGCTGGAGATGGCCCGCGGTGAGCTTCGGCAGGCCACGGGCGAACCCGCAACTCCGTGGATTCGGGCGCTTCTCGCGCTTCCCGCTGGCATGGACCTCGGCAGTCAGCGCGTGCTGCTGCGTGGGCCGTTGCGAGACCGGGCCGCCCAGCACCAGCGCGAAAGTGGAAAAATCGTCCTGACGGCGGAGCCTGAGGACCATCGGCGAGGCTTTGACCTGGCCTTCCGCCTTTCAGAAGGCAATCTGGTGCACACGGGCAAGATGTCGCTCTCCAAGGGAGCGACTGAGGTGCCGCCGAAGACCTTGGGCGATGACCTTGACCGAATCATCCGCCTACGCCGAGAAGGTATTCGCGGCATCGACCACCTGATGGCGCAGTACCTGGCTGGTGAAATCTTCCCCAGCGCAATGCGTGAGGAGCAAGACCGGAGAGACGCAGCGGCCCTGGCACATCGACTGGTGCGCGGGCTGAGCATGCGGGACAAGGCCTTGCTGAAGGGCCAGATTCATTTGCTGAGCGACCTGCTCTGATTTCCCTAAAACGGACGCGCCTAACCGCCGTCCGTTTTCTTGCGCGAGTCACCCTAAAACGGTTCTAGCTCGAAAGCTTTATAGCTGCTATAATGATGGCTTTTAGGGCTCTTAGGCACGCGAACCCGCGAGCCTGGAACGGGTACCCACGGGCACCCAACGAGCTCCATTCAAACAACAAATTCAGGATGTGACTATGCCCGCTACCCAAGAACTGGCAAGAAAAGCTGCAGTGGACGACCACATCACGAAGGAAGTCGAACTCCTGATTCAGCGTTGCACGGCAGCTGGGATTTCCGCCGGCGAGGCACATGCCTCGCTGTGCTACCGCGTCTTTCGAATGAACATCGAGGCGGGCGCCGCCGAGGAAGCAGCGCGCGAGGGTCCGTTGAATCGACTCTTGCAGGACGCCTACGACTACCTGATGGCGGGCAAGAAGAAGCTTCACCTCGAGACGTGCGAGGCGTGGCTGCTCGCAAAATTCGGCGCCCGCATTGGCGATGTCGTTGAGATTAACCGGGACACCTGGGAGGAGCCGCGCCAGGTACTGGTGGACCGCTTTCGCATCCTGTGGATGAAGTACGACGGCCTGCAGACGGGCTATATGTGGTTTCAGGGGCCGTGTTCGGCGACTCCCGCTTTCATGCCTAGAAAGGAATCGGGCGAGCAGGGCGTCTCCGTGTTGACTCCGATTGAGGTCGTGAGCCCCAGCGCACGGATGCGCAACTTGTACCCGGACCGCTTCGCCCCTCGGATACGCCTGGACGACTGAACGGATTCCACCGCCAATAACAGATGAGCGCCCTTACGGCGCGCCTCATTTTCAATTTCTTGAGTTTCCATGAGAGAGCAACCAGCACGCCCGCACGTCTACCTGGCCGGGCCTGACGTCTTCTTCCCCGAGCGCGCCGAGATTTTCAAGGCGCTGAAGGCCCATTGCGAGCAGCTCGGGATGGTTGCCCTAGTGCCGTCCGATGGCGGCCTGCCGGACGGGTTCGGGGGCACCGAGGATGAAATCGCCCAGCGAATCTACGACGCGAACATCGAGCTCATCCAGCGCGCGGACGGCATTGCAGCCAACCTGGTGAACTTTCGGGGGACCGAACCGGATTCCGGAACCGTCTATGAGGTGGGCTTCGCTGTGGCGCTCAAGAAGCCGGTCGTTGCCTACGGCGTCCCTGCCGGCACTTACGCATCCCGAGTAGCCGCCACTCTTCCCTGCGAATCGGACGGCCGCGGTGGCCAGTGCGAAACCGCCACGAAGGTTCACGTCGAAGGCCTCGGGCAGCGCCTCAACCTCATGCTGTCGCGTTCCGCCGAGATTGCGCCGTCTGCGCGCGCAGCTCTAGACCGAATTGCCAGCCACTTCCAGCAGGTTGGGCTGCTTCAGGCCCAATAGATAAAGCTCGCTGGGTAGTTCAGTACCCCTTGTGGCGCTTAGTGAGTAATCGCAGTTGCATTCCGCGCGGAGAACGCCAGAAGCATCGCCCCGACGGCTTGAAAGCCGGCGGGGCGAAATAATCAGGCGGGGAAATCCGGCATTGGGCAGGGCGCTACATAGCGCCAGTAGTCGGAGTTCAGGTACAAGCCTGTTCCGACGTTGCCGGAATGGCTCCATTTGCGCGCCCCCGGATTCCATTGCGCAACGACCAAGCCGAAGGAATGGCCGTCCATGTCTTTGACCTCCAGCCAGTGATGCTCGGCGGTCTTCAAGTTCGGCGGAACGGGTTGCTGGGCTTTGCGAGCCGCGAGGTCGATTCGGGGGTGCAGCATGATTGAGGGGGTGAGTTGGCCTCCTTCGTGTAGCACCAAGGCGGGCCGCGCCCTCTGGGGGCGCCGCACACAGAAACAGGGCACATGTCCAACTTTCCCGTAGCTCAGACACACGAAAGTGAGACCCTTGCTCCTCGGCTGGAAGGCTCCGGCCAAACCCGACTCGCCTGGAGGGGCTGCTGTACGCGCCTGAAAAGGCGCGTAAACTGGACGTCCATACAGTACCGGAGCCCGTCATGGCCGCCCTTCTGGAATGGGCCGACGATGACGACGCGCCGGCCCTGCCGTCCCGCCGCGTCAAGCCCGTCCTGAAGCCGGGCGAGTTGCCCGCCTCCGTCGAGGCTGCCCTATGGCGCGGCGACCAGCTTGGCTCGCCTGTCACCAAGGTGGTTCCCACCGGCTTCGCCGCACTCGATGCAGAGTTGCCGGGCGGGGGTTGGCCGGCCCGCTCCCTGACCGAACTGCTCCAGGCCCAGCCGACCGTGCTCGAGTGGCGCCTGCTTGCCCCGGCAATGCGCCAGGTTGTGGCTGATGGCAAGGATATCGTCATCGTGGGACCGCCGAAGGCTCCCCACCTGCCAGGCCTGCGCGATGAGGGCATCGATGAGCGCCGAATGGTCTGGATTCAGGCGGCGACGCCGGCGGAGCGCCTATGGGTCACCGAGCAATTGGTGAAGGCGAACGCAGCCGGAATGCTAGTGGCCTGGCTCCCGCAAGCGCGTCAGGAGCAGATTCGACGGCTTCAGGTGTGCGCCCAGGGATGCGACAGCCCAGTGGTCCTGTGCCGGCCCGCCGCGGCCCAGCACGAGCCCTCCGCGGCGCCGCTGCGCCTGCAGGTGAGCTATGGCGTCGACTGGGAGCTTCAGGTGCACCTGCTGAAGCGCAAAGGCAGCACCCATGACGGCGTGCTGCACCTGCCGTCAATTCCCCGCGGCCTGGCGCCGCTCATCACGCCCCGGCTGTCGAAGCCGAGCGTGCTCCTCGCCGCGCGCAAGCCTCGCGTGACCGCTGGAGAACCATCAGATGCTCTGGGCAGCGTTACTTCCCGACAGCCAGCTCTCCGACACCCAGCGCACTGAAGCAATCCGTGGCCTGGCGGTCTGGTGCCTCCAGTTCACCCCGCGCGTCAGCATCATCGATGCGGCTTCCGCTTCTGCTGCGGTGGTGATGGAGCTGGAGGCGAGCGTGCGCCTGTTTGGCGGCAAGCGGAAGCTCGTCGAGCGGGTGAAAACCGAGGCGGAAGAGATGGGGGTGGGTCAGCTTGCCTGGGCCCCGACCAGTCTCGCCGCGGTGGCGGTCGCGCGCACGGGTCAATCGAACGGGTTTTCCAAACCCCTCCAGGCCCTGCTGGACGCCCTCCCCGTCGAAGTTCTGGCTTCCGCCGCGGCGCATGCCGCCATCCTTGAACGCATCGGATGCCAGACCCTCGGCCAAGTGCGCGCCCTCCCCCGTGGCGGGCTGAGCCGGCGCTTTGACAAGGAACTGTTGGGGGCTTTGGACCAGGCCTATGGCCTCAAGCCGGAGGCGCATGCCTGGGTGCAACTTCCCGACACCTTTGCTGCCAAGCTCGAGCTGATGTCTCGCATCGAGATGGCGCCGGCGCTTCTCTTTGGCGCCCGTCGGCTCCTGCTCCAGCTGTGCGCCTGGTTGGCCGCAAGGCGGTCCGGGACGACAGCTTTCACGCTGAAGTGGTGTCACGACGCGATGCGCGCCAAGGCAGCCGGAGATGGCGGCGAACTGTCGGTTCGTACAGCGGAGCCAACGCGCAACATCGAGCACTTGAGCCGATTGCTGGCCGAGAACCTGGCCAAGGTCGAGCTGCTGGCGCCCGTGGGGGACCTCGCACTGGTGGCAGACGACGTTCGCCCGCTCGAAGAAAACAGTTTTTCGCTGCTGCCTGAGACGCTACCGGACGGCGAAGGCCTGGCATTGGTGCTGGAGCGCATCGCCGCGCGGCTGGGGCCAGAGCGGGTCTTGCGACCTGTCATCCTGGAGGACCACCGGCCGGAATGGATGTGCCATTGGCAGCCTGCTCCGGACAAGCGCCCAAGGCAGGTGGCGCGCCTACTCGACTGCCCTCAGCCCACCTTCATCCTGCCCAAACCACTGCGCCTGGCCTCCCGTGAGTCACAACCCCTGTACCAAGGCCCCCTTAAGTTCTTGATAGGCCCGCATCGCATCGAGCATGGTTGGTTCGACCGGGTCGGTGAGAGCTTGACTGACCAGGCGTCGCCAGGAAAGGCCGCCACCTCCGACCAGGTCGAAACACGTCACGTTGCGCGTGACTATTTCGTCGCGCTGAGTGAGCATGCTGGCTTGCTATGGGTGTACCAAACCCGCCTTGCGAGCGAAGAAAGCGCATGGTTCCTCCATGGCGTATTCGCTTAATCGGGCGCACGACCCACCCGTTGCGAGATGCATCCGAGCTCAAAAGAAAGCCCCTACTCGAGGGGCTTGGAAGGAGTTCATCGGGTGCGCAGCAATGCGCGGACCCCGGGGTGTACGAGTCCTGGGGCGCTGCGGCAACTCGGCGTGGAGGTGCGGGGTTGAGGTACCCGCTGTGTTCCGACCCTGCGCCAAGCAGGCGGAGCACTCCATAGGTTTACGGGTCCGAAAGTCAATGCCGGCCATGAAACCGTCGGGGCGGAAGTAAGAGGCATGGATATTTCCTAGAGGGGGCACATGTCCTGTATAGAAAGTCGCGTCGCGACGCGTCGGGCCGCAGGCCCGAGCGGTGGCCCCGGCAGCGTCCCGAAGGTCCAAGGAAAAGCCGCCCTAGAGAGGGCGGCCGAAATGGTTACAGCAGCGGGATGTCGATGCCTTTGCTCTTCAGGAGCTCGTGGAAAAGTTCCGCCTCGATGGCCACCGCCAAATCATCGTCGAGGTTCGGCAGCAGCTGTGGTTCACCGACCGGCTTGCCTTCGACGGTGTAAACCTCGAGCCGCAGCGTGTTGGCGGCAGCCATGAAGCCCGCTGCTATCGGGTCCTCGGGGTAGGCAATTCGGATGCGGAAGTCGGGCAGGCCAGTCGAGCGCCGAACCGCGGCTTGCACCTCGGGAGAGCGGAGGACGAATCGATGCAGGCCGTCGTTAGGGGTCTGCGCCCCGCCCCCTCGGCACAGTCGGGCCAGGGTTCCGGTTGACTGCAAAGCACTGAACAAAGAGAAGTTCTTGACACTGAAGAGATGACTCATGGGGTTCCTGAAAGATGGACGTTGCCTGCCGGCCTATAGCCATGCGCTGTTCATCGGCCGAAGAAGCGAACCTCCTCAGCCGCGACATACCGTGCAGGCCGCGCTTTCAATTCCGAAGCGCCTCGTAGCCTGCTGGCTTGCAGCGGAACGTGCCGCCCTCACCTTTGGTCAGCACCATCGACTTGGTCGCATTACTGTTTATGACGGGGTACCACGCCGAAGTGTCAGGCCAAAGCCTCGGGCTTCGGGGAATACGACAACGCCTTCGCACAACCTGAAGAGGTCTGAACATAGATGTCCAACCTCCGGTTGTCGTAGTCGATGGCAATGCCGTATGCCTTGTAGGTCTCCAGTTTCAGTCGAGCGTCGGTGGCGACCGAGTACCCCGCCGGGGTGTTGTAGCCCGCGCTGAACTGGGTCCAGTATCGCGAGGTTCCGCTTTGGTAGTCATAGAACACTCCTGGGGCGAGTGCCAAGGTGTTGGTAGCGCCAGGCGTGCTGCTCCCAATGCCAACTCCCACTTGCATCAGATTCGTCGCGTAGGTGTAGTAGTTGCGCGAGCCGTCGCCATTCGTCGTCGGGTTGACCACAGGCGGTGGCGATGCATCCGTCACCTCGAAGTACCATTTGCCGGCGCGAATCCCGCCGGCTGGCCCGATGCCCACGTAGTTGGGAGAAACAGCTGTGGCAATCAGATTGTCTTGCGAGAGGTTCCACGAGGCCTTGGGACGGAAGCGGGCAAAGCCTTGGCCGTCCGAAGCCACGGAGCCCGTGAGCTGCACGCTCTGCGAGGCGAAGCCGGCCCTGCTGACCGTCAGCGTCGCAGTGTGCCCGCTTGCGCCTGGCGTGCGCGATGGCCGGTACACCACGTTGACTGCCCCAGTGGCGCCGGCCAGCGAAGCGTTCACGGCTGCTGATTGGGCACCCTGCGAATCACTCCACAGGCTGGTACCCTGCGTACCAGCGTTGTCCGTCACGTTCACCACCGACAAGATGGAGAACTGGTCTGCATCCGGCCCACTGAGCTCGACCGTACCCACTTGGAGAGGTGTCGTGCCGGTGGTGCGCCGGATGTACACAGGCAAGGGCGCGGACACTTGTGCCATGCTCGACAGCGAGGCACCAAACTCATAGTCGGCAATGTCGGGACGCGATGACAGCTGCATCTCTGTTTGAGCCGCACCGTTCACGCGGAACGACGTCTGGCCCCCAGGCCCGTCGTGGAAGACGGTCAATGTCGCCGTATGCGCGCCGAGGGTGGTCGGGGCGAAGGTCACGTTGAGGCCGTAGTCACTAAGAACGGCTCCGCCGGCAACGTCAGCGCCGACGTACGGCGCGGCGCCTTCCGTCACGCCTGGCGCGGCGTAGGTGAAGAGCTGCGTCTTCGACGCACCGGTGTGATGGACAGCATAGACCGTCGTGACCGCAAAGGCCGGCGAGCCTTCGACCTTGAAGCCGCTGTAGGTGACGCGTCCGCGGGACCCGGCGACCCGAAGGTTGACAAGCTTCGTGCTGGAACCGAACGCACTGTTGGCAATGCTGGCCTGTGGTGCGAAATCCGGAATGAGTCCGTTGTCAGCAAAGTCCACCGTCGCGAAGACTCCCGTCACGTCACGCTCGCCCGCCCCGGAGAGGTCCAAAGTCAAGGGCGACGTGTTAGCCCCATTGTGGTCGATGAGCAATTGCGCGGCGTGTGCCCCTGCTTTGGTTGGCTTGAACTGCAGCCGCACGTTCAGATTGGTGCTGACGTTGTTCTGCTTCAGCGAGGTGGGCGAAACATCCTGGCCTGTGTTTTCTGCACTCGAGTAGTTTGTCCAGGTCGCGAACGTGAATGCAGATGCATCTGCGCCGACGATGCGCATGCGTGGCACGCTCGCGTAGCCGACCTTGTTGGTGTTCACGAGGTAGAGGTCCTTCAGCACCGTGCCTGCTGCCGCACCGGTCGGGCCGTTGTAAGTCGCGACCCCCATGTCGCCCGATGCAGCCGTAGGCTTCGAAACATTGGTACCAGAGAACTGCACGATGGGCTTAATGCTGCTGCCAGAGAGAAGGAACTCGGTCTTACCCCCTGGGCCCGTATGGAAAACCGTGACTTTGGCTGTCTCAGTGCCAACTTCGGTGGGCGCGTAACGCACCGTGATGCCCAGGTCCGTGACGGCTCCGGACTTGCTGATATCCTCGCCCGCCCACGAGAACGCATCTTCACGAACGACATCAGGGTTGTAGTTCTTGACGATGCCGCCATAGCTGGTCGTGCCCTTGGGGTACTTGTTCAACGAGCTAGTCACCCCAAAGCTTGGAGAGCCCTCAACCTTGAAGCCCGTGTAGGTCACTTGGCCCTTCGTTCCAGTGACGCGGAGATAGATGAGCTTGCTCGCCGTGGTTCCAGCAACTGTCACAGGGTACGGCGCCGGGGCTTGGACGGAAGTGGCGAGGTCGCTCACCGTGACGTTAACATCGCTCGCCGCCGTGCCGGAAATTGGCAGGACCAGGGGATTCGTGTTGCCCCCGTTGTGGTAAATGGCGACCTGCGCGGTGTGCACGCCCATGTGTGCAGGGAGGAACGTCACCTTGAAGTGAGGCCCTGTGCTGGTGGTCTGGACCATGCCTATCGGGGTTACGTCGTTCGCAGCCGGAGCCGTCCCCTGGCCTGTCCAACTCGTGAACTGGAAGCTGCTCGCATCGGGGCCGGTGATGACCATGCGGTTCACCCGCAGGCTACCGACGCCGGCGGTGTTCACCACGTAGTTCGTCAGAGTGGTGGGGGTGGGTGACGGATTGCTCGCGTTGTACGACACCACGCCAAAGTCAGAAATTGGTGGCGCGGGATTGGCCGCCAGGGCGCTGGCCGCTGAGAGGGCCGCAATGGGCTGCACGCCATTGCCGGTCAACAAGAACGTCGTCTTGCCGCCAGGCCCGTTGTGGGTCACCGTTACCTTTGCCACTTGCTGGCTAAGGCTGGACGGCTGGAAGGTGAACTTCAAGACTAGGTCCGTGTAGCCGCCAGTAGGAGCGACGTTCGCGCCCACGTAGTTGAATTCGGCACTGGCGACCCGGCTGTAGAACGCCGATGCAACGGCAGCCGTTCCGCCTTGGCGGACCAGGCCGGAACCGGTGAGTGCAATGTCCGTTGTCCCCTCGATTGAGGCACCTGTGTAGGTCACGGCACCCGCGGAACCCGTTGCCCGGAGGTAGAACGACCTTTCGTTCGAGGTGTTGCCAACAAGGGTGTCGGCAAACGGCGTTGGCTCAACGATGGTCGCGCTCGTGCCCTCGGACACGGCGAGCATCACATCACGCGAGGCCGTGCCAGACAAGGGCAGCACAACGGGCGAGATATTCATTCCGTCGTGGTAGACCTCGAGCTTTGCCTCGTGCGCCCCGAGCTTGACGGGGAAGAACTTGACCTTGAACGGCAGAGAAGCCGAAGCGGTGCCCTGGACCATTGCGGCCGGGGAGACATCGGGCGATGGGACGTAGCCCCCCGGCTGATTCGGGTACGACTCGATGGCGAATGCGGACGCATCGGCGCCCGTAATGCGCAGACGCGTCACCCTGAGCAGCCCCAGCGTGTTCCAATTTACCACATTCAGGGTCTTCGAGACGGAACCGTTGCTCGCATCACCGGGGGCGTTGAACCCAGCAACGCCAAGGTCGCCGCTGGCGGGCACATAGGGCGCGGCGGCCGTCGAGGAGAGGGCTGCCGCTGCACGGCGACCTTCACCCGTCAGGGTGTAAGTGGTCTTTCCGCCGGGGCCATCATGAAACACCGTTACCGTTGCCGTTTGCACCCCGGTGGTCGTGGGAGAGAACGCGAGCAGGGCACGCAGGTCGGACAGACCCATCGTGCGGGCGTCAGCGCCCACGAGATTCATGTTCACGTAGCGCGTCGAGGCCGGTTGCGCCTGCAACGCGCTTGAGCTCGTGCTACCCGTGTTCGTGAGACTCACCCCTTTGACCGAGAAGGCCTGCGAGCCGACGATTTGAATCGACTTCCAGGTGACCTGACCGAAGGTGCCGGTGTTGCGGACGTAGGTGTCCAGGGTCGAACTCGCGCCCACGCCCGTGACAGGGAATGGCGGAATGTCCGCGATGAATGGACCGCCCGAGGCCTGAACGGAGACGTCATACGCGCCGGTGCCTGTCAAGTTCACGACGGCTGGCTGCGCGTTGTCGCCGTTGTGCTCCACAACAAGCTGCGCCTCCTGGGCTCCTGCGCGCATGGGCGAGAAGGCAATTTCGACTAGGAGAGCCTCCGCGACGGACCCTTGGCGCATGTTCGCGGGGCGAACGTCCTGGGCCGGGAGCGTGCCGTCGGCGGTAGCCCGATAGGAGTACCCGGTGATGGCAAAACTCGCGGCGTCGGCGCCGATGATTGAAAGATGTGTTGCTTGCAGACGCTTCCCAGCATTGGAAGTGCTGACCAGGAAGAACTTGCGCTTGAGCGCATCGGACGTGAGCCCTGCGCCGTCGTTGAACGTCAGCGTGCCGAAGTCACCATTGGGTGCGACCACAGGATTTGCGGACGCCGTGCCAGAGAGCGCGGCGTAGCTGAAGTATTCGGCCACGCCGAATAGTGGCAGCTGTGCTCGGCTCCCCCCGTTGTAGTCAATGTTCAACTGAGCATTGAACGTGCCCTTCGCCTTGGGGGCAAAGGTCACCACAACGCCGAGGTGCGGGTACGTGCCCGAACCCGCGTCAACCGTGGCACCGGTGGCCGTGAGGCGGTCGCCCGAGATGCTTGCCCCGCTCGAGCTGTACGAGCCGCTGTTGCTCGACTTGCGGACCTCGGTGATAGCGAACTGCCCCGCATCCGCGCCGGTGATGGTCACGGTAGCCGCGTCAATGCGCGTGCCTGCGGCCTTCAGGACGTTGTTGAGGTAGATGATTTTCTGCTGCGTTCCATTCGCGCCACCCTCTTCGCTCATTGCGATGATGGTCGGATAGTTGCCGCTGACGAGGGCCATGGACCCTGCCGTGCCAGAGAGCGCGTAGTCAGCCTGCACGAAGGAGGCAGACAGGCTGACGGAGACCTGGGTGCCCGTAGGCCCACCCGTGGAGGCGGTGAGGGTGCCGGCGACCGTGCCTTGCGCGGCATTGGAGGCAAGCACCTCGACCGTGCAACTTGCACCGACCGCGAGTGGGGCGGGAAGTGCCGTTGGGCAGGTCCCGTTGGTGCCAATGGAGAACGTTCCGCTCGGTTCGGGGGAGAGGCCCACCAGCTGCGTCGGCAGGTCTCCTGTATTGGTCAATGTGAAGATGCGGCCATAGGTTGCGCCAACTGCGATGTTGCCAAATGCGCCCTGGCCCAGGAGCTTAAGCTTGCCTTGTGGCAGGACATAGGCCAGCCCCTTGGAGAGCGTCCCGTTGCCGACGGCGGTGGTGGCGACCACGTCGACAGTGCCTGCCTCCGGGGAGAGCCGCGCCGGCACGACGACTGTTGCGCTCGAGCCGTCTGCCGAGACGGACGTCACTTGAGCGGCTTGCCCGTCGACCAGGACCTTCATGCCCTCGGCGAAATCTCGGCCCTGCAGGAGGGTGGGCCAGCCGCCGGCGACGGAGCCGGTTGCAGGAGTTGTGCTCGCGATGACAGGGGCACCGGCGTATCGCAGGGCCTGCGGCAGCGTTGCGGTGAGGCCCGCGTCGTTCGTCATCGTGACGTCGACCACGCCAGTCGCGTGGGCAGGGGCCACGACGTCCAGCTGCGTGCTGCCACGTACCTGGATGGTGGATGCAGCAACGTCGCCAAAGAATATCCTTGTCGCGGCGGTGAAGCCTGCACCCAGGACGGAAACGAGAGTGCCGCCGTTGCTGTCGGCAATCGAGGGCGTCACGCGCGTGAGCTTGACCCCTTGGCCCGTGGCGCCGAGCGTCGCCGTCAGCGTCCCTGCGGTGGTCAGGACAGTCAGCGTGCTCGATTGAGGGCCAGCGGTGGTCGGAAAGACATTGAGCGCGATGTCGCAGGCCTCTCCCGCTCGCAGGGGCTGGCTGCATGCGTTGTTTTGCTGAAACCAGGTGTTGTCGGGGATACCGATGGAGTTGACCTTGACCGGGTAGGCTCCGGTGTTCTTCACCTGCACCACGCTCTCAGCGGTTCCGCCGACGTAGACCGTGCCGAAGTCGACGCTCGGTTGGCTCAGTGCGGCCTGCGGCAGCAGGCCTGTACCGGTCAGCGCGACATCCAGCGGGCCGCCGGAATTCGCCGTCTTCAGGCGGAGCGCGCCCGTCAATGCACCGCCAGACGCCGGCGTGAAGGACACGTACAGTGGACAGGATTGACCTGTTGCCAGGGGAGAGACGCAGTCGGACGAGACGCCGAAGCTCTCTGCGCCAGTAGCCATCGAGATGTCGTAGACGTTCAGAGGGCCGGTGCTCTCGTTTGTCAGCATGACGGTCTGGGCAGCGGAGCTTTCGCCAACCACGACCGAGCCGAACGCGAGGCTGTTCGAGTCAACCGATGCACGGGCGGTCGGACCGTTGCCTGTCAGAGGAATCGTCAGCCGATTGCCGGTCTGTGGCACCACCGCGAGGGCTGCCTCGTGAGCACCGCTTGCCTGCGGCGAGAAACGCACCGTGACCGAGCAGGCCTTGTCTTTGCCAAGTTGAGGGCCGCAGTCGCTGGTGAACGAAAAAGCGGTTTTGTTCAGTCCGTCCAGGGCGATGCTGGAGATTCCCACGCCACCCGGGCCCGGGTTGTAAATCGACACGACCTGCGCGGCGTGCTCGCCCATCGCAACTTGGCCAAAGGCCAGCTCGGTGGGCGTCGCGGCGACGCTGCCGAGCAAGCTGAGACCCGCGAGCGCCACCGAATAGGTGGGCATCGTCGGGTCGTTCGACGAAATCACCAACGTGCCCGCTTGTGCTCCTCCGCTGACGGGGTTGAATCCCACTTGGATTTCGCAGGTCGCGGACGGGGCCAGCTCCGGGCCGCACGTGTTCGACTGGGTGAAGGCACCGCTGATGCCGACACCACTCAGGGCCAGGCGAGCGTTGCCGGTGTTTTGGACGGTCACGGTCTGCTGCGGGGCCGTGGCGAGGAAGTCCACGCTCCCAAAGTCCAGCGCCGTGGGGGCGACCGAGATGCGCGGCGTCGGCCCCTGGCCCGTCAGGGCAACGGCAAGGGGCTGCTGATTCTCGGCGCGCAGGTTGAGCTGTGCCGTTACCAGGCCGTCTTTGCCCGCAAGGAATCGTACGGGAAGGTCGCAGTGGGTGCCCGCGGCGATTGGCTCCCGACAATCGGTCTCGCTTGACGTGAAGTTTGTCGGGTCCGTGGAGTCCACGGAGACCAGCGATACTGCTTCAGGCCCGGCGTTGGAGATGCGCAGTGCCGCAGTAGCAGGGCTGGCCGGCGTTGCTGCTCCGAAGGAGAGCGGGTTGGGCGAGGCAGTCAGCACGGCCGCGGGCACATGGTCGACCCCCTTCCCGTAGAGCAGGACCTCGCGCTGGACGCCGCCGGCCGTCGCTACGGTCAATGCCGCAGCATGCGGCTTCAGGGCCTGTGCGGAAAAGGCGACGCTGACAACACAGCTCTCAGAGGAGGCGAGCGTCGCGCCACAGGTCGTCGACGTCGTGAAAGCGGCTGCATCGGCGCCACTCAAGCTTGGCGCGTTGAGTGAGAGCGCTTCGCTGCCGGAATTCGACACCTGGATATCAGCGCTGGAGCCTTGGCCGACTTCGAAGGACCCGAAGTTGAGGTACCGCTTGTCGACGACCAACGCCTGGTCGGCCGTCAACCCCTCCCCGCTCAGGGAAGCCATCTGGACTCCCTGAGGCGAGTAGACGCGAAGGTAACCAGTTTCGCTGGCCGCTGCGGTGGGGGTGTATGTCACGGTTACGGTGCAACTCTCGCCCTTCGGCAGTTTTACGCCACACGTGTTCACCTGAGAGAACCCTGAGCCCTGGATGTTCACGCCAGAAATGAGCGCATTGCCGGCTCCCACGCTGGAGATGGTGATGTCCTCGGGCGCGGAGGACGAACCCATCGAAACCGAGCCGAACGCGAGCCGCGACGGAGTGAATTGCAACTCGCTGCTAAGGCCAACGCCTCTGAGGGACACGGAGGCGGCCGGATTCACCGGGTCATTCGAAACAACGAGCAGCTCGGTTTCTCGAGTGCCACTCCCGTTTGGCGTGAACTGCACGCGCACCGCGCAGGATGCGCCAGGGGCTAACGGCGACCCGCAACTGTTTTCCTGGTTGAACTCCACCGTGCTGGCGAGGCCGACGTTCGTGACCTCGAGCGGCGCGGAGCCGACGTTCGTCACCGTCACCTCTTGATAGTTGGAGGTGTCCCCCTGCGACATCGCCTCGAACTGGAGTGAGCCGGGGGCAACTTCCAGCACGGGTGCAGGCACATGCCCTTTGAGGTGAACGAGCAGGTTCTGCCCGGCCTGGGAGGCGATGACCAGGTCGCCGATGGACCGTTCCACGGAGCTGGCCGTGTATTGCACGGTCAGGTCGCAGTATTCCCCGGCTGCCAGCGGCGCGGTGCAGCCGGTCGTGACCACAAAGTTCGCCGAGTTCGTCGCGTACGTGTGCGTGACCTCCGCGACGTCCGGACCAGCATTCGTCACGCGCACGACGCGGCTCACCGCTGTGCCGAGCGTTGTCGTGCCGAAGTCGACCTCGGACATGTTCGTGCTGAGTTGGCCCTTGGCGGCAGACGAGACGCCCTTGCCAGACAAAGCGACAGTTTTGGTGAGCGTGGTCTGTCCGGCGCCCGTCGGGATGGCCAGTTGAGCGCTGAATGTTCCGACCACGGCAGGCGAGAACGCGAGGGCGAGCTGGCAGGTAGCGTACGCGGGAAGAGTTGCCCCGCAGGTCGAGCTGGACGAAAACAAAGCCGCGTCTGGGCCACCCAAGGTGGGCGAACCCAGCGTGAGCTCCTTGGTTCCGGCGTTGGCCAAGGTGATGGTCTTCGTCGCCGGCGCTTCACCGACAACGACGTCGCCAAGCGAGACGGAGTCGGGGGCTGACAAGCGGCCGTCCACGGCACCTTCGCTGGGGTCCGTGTGGTCGCCGCCGAAGCCGAGCATCCCAACGTCACGGATGCTGCCGTCCCCACTCTTCACGCGGAGCGCGCCCACGCGCTGCCCCATGGCGGTCGGTATGAAGTTCACGGCAACAATACATGCGGCGCCTGGGCTGAGGCTGGTGCTGCAGTTGTGGCTCACCTTGAAGTCGGAACCCCCGTCCAGGAAGTACATCTGGCTGATGATGGCAGGGACATTCCCGACGTTCTTGACTGCAAGCTGCTTGACCGTGCTCGTCGTGCCGAGCTTCCAGGTGCCGAAGTTCCAGCCGTTTTCCGAGATTTCTAGGTCCGTGAGGAGACGTACGGCGTTGCCGATGAGAGAGCCCTCGGCGCGGCTGTTCGAGCCCTGGAGCACCAGGCTTCCGAATTGTGGGCCGGCCTCTTGTGGCATGAAGCTGACCAGCATGGTGCACTCGCCATGTGCCGGCACGGTTGAGCAGGTCTTCTCCACGGCGAAAGGAGCCGTGGCGACCGCGGTCACGTCCGTGGCGGCGCCGCCCCCGTGGTTGACGACCTTGACGGGCAAGGTCCGCATTTGGGTGCGAGCCACGTCCCCAAAATCGGTGAGCTCGGGCTGAATCTCCAGGTCAGCCTGGCCCGTCAGCTTGATGTCGATTGGAATGCGATACCGGAAATCGGACGCGGCTGCGCTGAGCGCGGGCTGGAGGACAATGGTTGCACTGAGGAGCGCGCAGACGAAGCGCTTGAAGGACGGACGCATTTTTCTAGACAGTTCGGACAGCGGCCCCCTGACGGATTCCGGGGGCTTTGGGCCTATAGCCAGGGACCGTCTAGTGCGGGGTTTTAGGCCCCTTCTTTTCAGGCCCATCCGCGGCGCGCAGAGAGGGCACAGCCGCGTCCCTCGTTCGGGGCGGCCTGCGCACGCGCGACGAGCTCTTGGCGAGGAGTTGGCGGCGGTACTGAAGCGCGCGGTGCCAAGACCTCGCCCCACAGGGTGTTAGGGGCCGTTGCGGCGACCTTGGGCCTTCCGGAGGTCGGTGGCCGCCTGTGCCTGAAGTCGGTAGGGGCCTTAGGCGGTCACGATGCGGGAGCGCCGCACGTCCCCGACTTGCGCGCCGCTGACTGGCGCCGTTGAGGGCGTTGCGCGCTTCCAGGCACGACGCGACAGCTCCTTGTTGACAGAGGCGACGTCGCCACTGTCGAGCAAGCCGGTTGTGAACATGGCAACGAGATTGTTGACAAGACTTCTGACCGTGGCAGGCAGGCCCGCGAGGTAGTCCGCTTCGGATTGCGCCGGGGCGTCAATGGGGGTAGCTGGCGCGTAGCGCAGGCCTTCGGGGTCAAGCCAGTCAGCCGGCACGTCAAAGGCCTTTGCAATGCTCTGCAGGCGGTCGCTCGGCAAGCCGCGCACGCCGGATTCTGCGTGGCTGATAGCAGTGCGCAGTCCCTGAAAATCGAGCGGCTCGACCTTCATCGCAAGCTGGTTGCGGGAGACGTCGGAAGCATGACGAAGTGCGCGCAGGCGCATCGATTGAGTCGGCCGCGGGGCCTTTCCCTTGGCGCCAAGAATGAGCCAACTACCCGAAACGCCGAACTCGGTGGCAATACGGAGAATCGTGTCGGGACGAGGGGTGGCGAGGCGCTCTTCCCACCCCTTCAGGACTGTCGCGGTGCTGTGGCCGAGGCGCGTCGCCATCTGCGCCCTGGAAAGGCCGAGCGCTTGCCGAAGGTCTCGCAGGCGGAAATGGATACCAGGCGCGATGTCGTCGAAGGACCATTCCCCTGTGACCTCAGGCAGTGCCGCGGTTTCGACATCGCCAGTGCCCTTGAGCAGAGTGGCCGAGTCCGTGGCGTAGCGGGACGCGAGCTTGTCGAGGTGGTCGAGGTTGACAACGGAGAAGACGCCTCGCTCGAGGCGGGAAACAGCGGCATGGCTGCCCTGATAGCCCAAGACCTCCTCGGCAATTTCGAGCGTGGTTTTGCCAGTCGCTTCGCGCAGCTTTCGCAGACGCGCGCCCAGCTCTAGGCGGTCGGCGAGGTCAAGCTTACGCTTGCGGGAGGTTGCATCGACCTGGTTGGCGGTGGCGGGCATTGGGTCCTCGAAACTACATTGAATTTAATGCGCTGCGGTTGCGGCGCTTGGGGTTATTGTACGACAGTGCTTGAACGAGCACCATCAGTATCAGATGCAAGCATTTTAGATTTAGCCGCACCGTAGTGGCGCCGGCGCCACCTGGTTTTTCTCAGGCCCGATATGGCCCAATCTGATTGCCGCCATCGCGCCCGTCGAACCGCCCGTGCAGGCCGCGCAGGCGCGGTCCCGGTCCGATGCCGCAGGCCTGCAAGCTGTGCGATACTGTACGGCCATCCAGTATCCTGGCCGCCGGCAATGTCCGCCCTTCCCGCTTACGCCGAGCTGCGCTGCGTCTCCAATCACACCTACCTGCGCGGCGCCAGCCAACCGGAGGAGCTGGTGGAGCGCGCTTCGCAGCTTGGCTATTCCGCTCTCGCAATCGCTGACGAGTGCAGCCTGGCGGGCATCGTGCGCGCGCACGTTGCTGCCAAGGAGCACGGCCTCAAGCTTCTGGTCGGAACCCAGGTCCAGGTTGCTTGCGGCCACCCCTTCACGTTGCTCGTCCTTGCGTGCAACCTGAACGGGTACGGGAACCTTTGTGAATTCATCACCAAGCTTCGGCGTGGCTCAGAGAAGGGAAAATACGAACTGCAGTTCGCAGACCTGACCGCCGCGGCCCTTGAGGACTGCGTCGTCGTCGCCTGCCCGAAGCGGATGTCGACCCCGGAACAGCTGGAGACAACAGGACGCTGGCTCCTGTCAGAGTTCCGGGGGCGTTGCTGGTTCGGCGTCGACCTTCTGCGCCTCATCGACGACGAGATGTGGTTGTACCGACTCCGCCAGGTGAGCGAGCTGACGGCAATTCCCTTGGTAGCCGCCGGCGACGTTCATTTTCATGTTCGCTCCAGGAAACCACTCCAGGACGTACTGACCGCTACGCGAGTTGGCCGCCCGCTGACGGAGTGCGGCCTCGACCTTCAGCCAAACGCAGAGCGGCACCTAAGAACGCGTCTTCGGCTGGCGCAAACCTACCCGGAGGATTTGCTTGCAGAGACGCTCAACGTGGCCGCGCGCTGCCAATTCAGCCTCGAGGAGCTTCGATACCAGTACCCCGACGAAGTGGTGCCGGACGGGGAGACGCCCTCCTCCTATTTGCGGCGCCTGACCTACGAGGGCGCCGGCCGACGGTGGCCAGAAGGGGTGCCGGCGAAGGTCCAGCTACAGATTGAGCACGAGCTGACATTGATTCAGGAGCTCCGGTACGAGCATTACTTCTTGACCGTCGCTGACATCGTCCAGTTCGCGAGGTCTCGCAACATCCTGTGCCAAGGGCGCGGGAGTGCCGCCAATTCCGTCGTCTGCTATTGCGTGGGCGTCACTGAGGTCGACCCAGCGCGCATGAGCGTCCTTTTTGAGCGTTTCATTTCCAAGGAAAGGAATGAGCCGCCGGATATCGACATCGATTTTGAGCACGAGCGTAGAGAAGAAGTTCTCCAGTACCTGTACCGGCGTTACGGACGCGACCGTGCCGCCATCACCGGTGTGGTGACCAGCTATCGGCCCAAGAGTGCGGTGAGGGACGTGGGCAAGGCGCTGGGATTTGACCTTGAGGTGGTAGACCAGCTTGCCAAGAATCATCAGTGGTTTGACGGCAAGGCGGTCATGCCGGAGCGTTTAGTGGAACTAGGCCTGTCGCTTGATGACCTGAAGGTGCGCCAGCTGATGTTGCTTACAGGGCAACTGCTAGGGTTCCCAAGGCACCTCAGCCAGCACACCGGCGGGTTCGTGCTCACAAGGACGGCGTTGTCTCGGCTGATTCCAATCGAGAACGCCTCGATGAAGGACCGAACGGTCCTGGAGTGGGACAAGGATGACCTTGACGCTTTGGGGTTTCTCAAGGTCGACTGCCTGGCTCTGGGCATGCTGACCGCCATCCGCAAATGCCTGGATTTCATCGGTCAGCGTAAGGGGTTCGTATTCGCGATGCAGGACATCCCGGCGGAGGACCCCGAGACGTACGAGATGATTTCGCGCGCGGACACCGTCGGAGTCTTCCAAATTGAGAGCCGCGCGCAGATGAGCATGCTGCCGCGGTTGAAGCCTCGGTGTTTCTACGACTTGGTGGTCGAAGTCGCGCTCGTGCGCCCCGGGCCCATCGTCGGCGGAATGGTGCACCCGTATCTGCGGCGTCGGCAGGGGCTCGAGCCCGTGACGTATCCAAGTGAAGCGCTCAAGGAGGCGCTTGGCCGCACGTTGGGCGTGCCCGTATTTCAGGAGCAAGTAATGCAGATTGCGATGCTTGCCGCGGGGTTCACCGCCGGGGAGGCGGACGGGCTCCGCCGAGCAATGGCTGCCTGGAAGCGCAAAGGCGGTCTGGAAAAGTACCATTCCAAAATCGTCGAGGGCATGACGACGCGGGGCTATGAAAAGGCGTTCGCCGAGCAGATTTTCGAGCAAATCAAGGGCTTTAGCGAGTACGGATTTCCCGAAAGCCACGCGGCGTCGTTCGCCCTCCTCGTCTATGCGAGCTCGTGGATTAAACGGCACCACCCGGCAGAGTTCCTGACCGCAATGCTGAACTCCCAGCCATTGGGGTTTTACAGCCCAAGCCAACTGGTACAGGATGCCAAGCGGCATGGAGTCGTCGTCCGGCCGCCCGACGTCATGCACAGCAACCTGGACTGCACGCTTGAAGACCTCCCGCATGCGCCGGCGGTGCGACTTGGACTTCGGCTTCTCGCAGGGCTGCGGTGGGAATCCGCGCAGCGCATCGTCGATGAACGCGCGCGAGGGCCGTTCGACAATGCTGAGGACCTTGCCAGGAGGGCGCGGCTCGAGCTGGCTGAGATGAAGTTGCTCGCAAGCGCAGATGCCTTGATGTCGCTGAGCGGCCACCGGCGGGTCGCGGTCTGGGACGCCGCGGCTCTCCGCTCTGTGCCCGAGCTCCTGCAGGAGGCGCGCGTCGACGAAGACGTCCTGGAGCTGGCGCCGGCGCCCGAGGGTGAAGAGGTGATGTTCGACTACGCTGCGACGGGCTTGACGTTGCGCAGCCATCCACTCGCGCTGCTTCGACCGTTGCTCGCAAAACGGGGGCTGGCCACGGCCGCCGACCTGCAGGACGTTGAGAACGGGGCGGAGGTGCGCTATTGCGGACTGGTCACTCTGCGGCAGCAGCCTGAGACGGCGAACGGCGTCATCTTCGTATCGCTCGAGGATGAGACCGGCGTGGTGCAGGTGATTGCCTGGCGCAGCATCAAGGAGGCGCAGAGGCAGGAGCTGCTGAACGCCCGACTACTTGCCGTCAAGGGCACTTGGCAGCGCGAAGGTGAGCTCCGGAGCCTAGTCGCAGAGCGGTTGAAGGACCTGACACCATTACTTGGTCGACTGCGAACCACTTCCAGGGACTTCCATTGATTTCTCAATGCCACGGCTAAACCGCTGAGCTATATCGATAGGGACATCCGCACCCGCGGGAATAGCTCGAGCGCAATCCGCGATGTTGGGGAACGCATTCGGAGAAGCCCCGCGTAAGCGGGGATAGCTCGTTCGAGAGGCACCGCAGCTCGGCGTATTGAGGGCACCTCCCGCGTCGGCGGGGATACCTCGTGCCATCACCCAACGGAGTTCATAGCCGCAACGTTCCTCCAGCGTAAGCAGGGATAGCTCGTAGTGCTCGTCCTGCAGCTCTACGATGAGCTTGTCTGCCCCGCGAGAGCGGGGATGTGCTTGGGCATAGCCCGCCCAACTCAACGCCCCTGGGTGTCGGGTTCCGGGACGTTCGGGCTTATAGCTTGATGCCTATCACCGTCGCCAAGGCGTCCAAGCGATTCTCTGGCAGTGCGGCCAGGTGCATCGCGATGCGCTCGAGCTTGGGGGGACTTTAGGAGGCTCTCCTGCTGCGTCAACGCCAGTAACGAGCCAGCGCGCACTCACCTGAAGGGCGTCTGCCACTGCAAATGCATTGACTGCTGATACCCCGCCGGCGTCTGACTCCATCTTGCGCACGGCCTGCAGCGTGACGCCCACGAGGGCAGCTAGCTCCTTCTGCGTCATTCCGAGCCTCTCGCGACTAGTGATGATTCTTTTCGGGAGGTTGTCCATCTCCAAACTGTATTCGAAGTGTTGGCTCGGCCGCGCCAGCGAACGACGTTTGTCGCCGTTCCGGCGTTTTAGGACGGCCCAAGCCGCACCTGGGCGCGCAATCAGTTTAGACCGCTAAATACTCACTCTAGACGGAGCTCCACCAGGAGCTTCGTTTGACTGCAGATTTTCTAACCTATTGGGGCAAGGCGCACCCATTGCCCGGCACAACTGTCGCTTGGCACCCCCTTGCGTATCACAGCTTGGACGTCGCTGCGGTCGTTGGCGAGTACCTGCGGGTCAATCCTTCGCTCAGCTCGACGCTGGCTCGACTCCTGGGGATGGCCGAGGACGCTGCAATCAAGGTGGCCATGTTCCTGGCAGGCAGCCATGATGTTGGCAAGTTCGGCCCGTTTCAAGCGAAGGTCGAGGAGCTGTTTGCTCAGCTGCAGCCGGACCAACCGGTTCCCTCTCAAGCTGCACAGCACCACTCCCAGGCCGGCATTTCCACCTTA
Source organism: Variovorax sp. SRS16 (assembly GCF_901827165.1). Classification (NCBI taxonomy): domain Bacteria; kingdom Pseudomonadati; phylum Pseudomonadota; class Betaproteobacteria; order Burkholderiales; family Comamonadaceae; genus Variovorax; species Variovorax sp. SRS16. The sequence continues at coordinate 447,349 of NZ_LR594667.1, read as the reverse complement.
CTCGACTGGGTGTCGGCCCGGTGGTACCCCGATTCCCTCGAAGACGCGGAATTAGCGCTAGAGCCCCTTCTGAACGCTTCTTGCGGGCACCACGGCAGGCCAGTTGACCTCTCAAACTCGACAGGGGTGGGGAAGCGCACGACTGCGGCAGCCCACGCCTACCTTGATGCCGTTGCCGACGTATTGGGGCTCGACAGTTTCGTCGACCTTTGGGACGGAGGCGGCTACCGCCAGGCGTCATCCTTGCTCGCCGGCGTGCTGACCCTCTGCGACTGGGTCGGCTCCATGCAGAGGTTCTTTCCCTATCGAGCACCGACGATGTCCTTGAAGTGCTATTTCGTCGAGGCACAAGACCAAGCGCGTACCGCGCTGGTTGAGCTCAGCCTGGCGGAAAAGCGCCCAAGCGCCAAAGCCGGGCTCTCGCACCTATTCCCTGCGTTCACGGCGAGTGCCACACCGCTACAGCGATTTGCTGATAGCGTCGAGTTGGACCGCGCCGGCCCTTCCCTGTTCATCCTGGAGGATGAGACCGGTGCCGGCAAGACCGAGGCCGCGCTGACCCTTGCTTCGCGGCTGCTTCAGGCCGGAAGAGGCACCGGGGTGCTCGTCAGCCTACCGACACAGGCCACCGCCGATGCTCTTTGCGGGCGGCTGCTGCCTTTGGCCAACATGTTTTTTGAGGCAGAAGGCGGAGTTCCGTCGTTCTCGCTGGCACACGGAAGTGCGTCTCTGTCGCTGGCGCGGCTGCGCTCGGAGCATCTCGAAGCTGGGTCGATTTGTGCCGACCTCGACAGCTGGGCCCAGGACAGCAGCAAGACTGCCCTGCTTTCGGACGTCGGGGTGTGCACCATCGACCAGGTCGCGCTGTCTATCCTGCCGGTGAAGCACTTTTGCTTACGGCAACTGGGCATCGGGCAAAAGGTCCTGGTTGTTGACGAGGCTCACGCATGCGACGCCTACATGCTCAAGCTTCTTGAAACAGCGCTCGAGGCACATGCCATGCGCGGCGGTAGCGCCATCCTGCTGTCGGCAACGCTACCGCGGAAGCACAAGGCCGCCCTTGTCGCTGCCTTTCGGAAGGGCGCCCGTTGGACTGGCGCGCAGGCCGTCCCTGTCTCCACCGACTACCCTCTTGCCACTGTCGCCTCTTCGGGCGGCATGGTTGAGACGCCGATTGCCGCACGACGTGTGAGCAGGTTCACCCGCATTCAGCGAATCGGGGATAGCGCAACCGAAGCCCTCGTCCTGAGGCTACTTGCAGCAGGCAAGTGTGTTCTCTTGCTGCGCAACACAGTCGGCCGTGCCCAGGCGGACTTCGACACGTTCTTCGCCCTGTTGCCAGGCCAGGTGCAGCTGGCGCACGCGAAGTTTGTCGGCAAGCATCGCTCGGAAAATGACCGCAACCTGCTGGAGCAGTTCGGCAAGCGCTCGACATCCGCTACTCGCAAAGGACAGCTGGTCATCGCTACCCAGGTGGCGGAGCAGTCACTCGACGTGGACTTCGACGAGCTCATCACCGACTTGGCCCCAATCGACGCCTTGCTGCAGCGTATCGGCCGCTGGCGCCGGCACGTTCGGGACGCCGACGGGAAGATGGCGATGGCAGGCGACGATGCGCGCGGGGAAGGCCTGGTGTACGTAGTCGCGCCCGAGACTCACGGCAATGTCGACTTCCTTGCGGAGCTCCCTGCGAACACGATGTTCGTCTATCCCCTTCCTGTGGTGCTCTTTCGCACGGCACAGTTGGTTGAGGAGCGCGGTGGCTTGCAGATTCCCGCAGGCGTTCGGGAAGCCGTCGAGTTCGCGTACGACGAAGAGGCCGAGGCGCCAGCATTTCTGGCGTTTGCGGAAGAGCGGTCAGAAGGGAAGATTGAAGCAGCCAAGCGAGCGGCTAAAAACGTTCGACTGAATCTGACCGTGGGCTACTCCCAGTTGATTGCAGACGTGGCGCCTGAGCAAGCAGTGACCCGGCTGGGGGAGAAGTCGGTCCGGGTAGTGCTTTGCGACCAAGGCGGCGCCCCCTTGTTTGGCAGCATGGAGTTGTCCCGCCTAAGCCTACGAGCAAGCCTACTTGCTCTCGAGGTCGACGACACCGGGCACGCAAAGTTGAGGATGGGCGCAGCCGGCTCGGGTGAGTGGGAGATGTTGGCGGTCGACCATGCGAGCAAGGAGCGATTGGTCCGCTACAGTCGGACCCGTGGGTTTTCGGTGGGCCCACCACAGCGGCGGAGATGAGAGCCGCGGCGCACGTACGTGCGCCAATGAACGGATAAAGCCGGTGGCTAAAAAATGCAGGTGCGAAAGACGTTGACCGCGCAAGCGGGGATAGCTCGCCGTAGTTTCGGGTGTCGAACGACGCGTGCGTCTCTCCCCGCGCAAGCGGGGATAGCTCAGGAGCATCGGACCGATGCCAACCGTCGCCATCGTTTATCCCGCACAAGCGGGATGATGCGCACCGGATACGGAGGCCGCAAGCCGGCTCCCCCCCCACCAGCGCAAGCGGGGATAGCTCGGCCGGTCTCGTTCACTGATATCGCACCGAACGGCTCCCCCCCCCCCGCGCTAGCGGGGATAGCTCGGTCTGCGATGCCGTCCTCTTTCGGGGTGACCGGTCTCCCCCGCCTACGCGGGGATAGCTCGGGTTGTCGCATCATCACTTGCGGTGGCGTTGAGACTTCCCCGCGCACGCGGGGATAGCTCAGGCTGGAACCGCGAGCGCGAGCAGTATCAGGCGTCTCCCTGCGCAAGCGGGGATATCTCGGACTTGAGGGCTGCCATTTGCTTGTCTCCTGCGTCCCCTCCGCGCAAGCGGGCATAGCTCGTTCTGTAGGACGTCGTGCACGCCGCCGCCCTCGTCTCCCCCGCGCAAGCGGGGATATCTCGGGAAGCAGCAAGTAGTCGCTCTCATTTGCGTCGTCGGCCCCGCGCGAGCGGGGATAGCTCGCCCCCCCACCAGAACGTCCGGCCGCGCATCAGAGTCTCTCCCGCGCGAGCGGGGGTAGTTCGTGCGATTGCTCGTGCAGTGGCGAGAACCATGGGTCTCCCCCGCAAGCGGGGACAGCTCGCTCGCCCACAGGAAATGTTCTGGATGGGGCATGTCCCCCCGGCGCAAGCGGGGACACTCGAAACGATTGCCGTCGTGCTCGCAAGCGGGAATCGCCGGGTCACGTCAAGGCGCCCTCATTCGGCGGGATATTTGCTCTCCGCGTCAGCAGAAGACCTGGTGGTAACGCAGCGCTACACCTGGGTATGAACGCCCCGCTAAAGCCTATCTATCGCCTTCAGAAGGAACGGATACCCTTCATTTTCCTGAGCTACGGCCGCCTTGACGTCAAGGACGGCGCATTTGTACTGGAGGATGCGAATGGAACTCGCGTGCAGATGCCAGTGGCTGCTTTCAATGTCTTGTTTCTTGAGCCCGGGACGAGCGTGACCCACGCTGCCTTCCAGCTCGCGGCCCAGTGTCACACTCTCATTTGCTTCGTTGGCGAGCAAGCGTGCCGTACATACTCTGTCGGGCGCCCTTCCGACGGAAACCCTACCAACCTTAAAGTGCAGGTCTTGGCATATGCCGACGAAGCCCGGAGGCTTCAGGTGGCCCGCAAGATGTTCGAGATTAGGTTCGGCGAGGCGATTCCGGCCCGACGCAGTATTGAGCAACTTCGAGGCATCGAGGGGGTGCGGGTCCGCGAGTCCTACAAATTGCTGGCTCGACAGTTCGGAGTGGACTGGAAAGGCCGAACCTACGAGCAAGGAGAGTGGGACGCTGCCGATAGCGTCAACCGGGCCCTGTCCGCAGCGAATGCGGTGGCTGTTATTCTCGCCTGCGGATACAGCCCACGATAGGGTTTGTCCACGACGGAGGGGCCAAAAGTTTTGTATACGACATTGCAGACCTCTATAAGTTGGAGATTTGCGCACCTCTTGCGTTCAGGGCTGCCGCGGGGAGCTCGGCATTCGCGGTGGAGACTCAAGTAAGGCGGCACCTGCGTGACCACTTTAAGCAAACGCGATTTGTTGCGCGGGTCGTGGATGACCTCAAAGGCCTGTTCGAAGAGTCGACCGCATGATGCTCGTCCTCGTCCTGACTGGTGCGCCACCTCGCTTAAGAGGCCGGCTATCAACGATACTGCTTGAGGTGCGGGCTGGCGTCTATACCGGGCACGCGACACAGAAACTGCGTGAAGAACTATGGGCGTTGACTTGCGGCAACATCGAGGATGGCGACGCCCTGATTGTGTGGCCAGACCAAACTGAGGTTTGCGGCGTCTCGTTCCGGACGGTAGGCGTGAATCGGCGCCGGGCGGTCGAAGTCGATGGGCTGCAGCTGGTGGATTTCCCTCGGTTGAGCACAGACGAGGTCCCTGAGTCCATTATGGATTTAGCAGGTCTAGCGGAGGTGGTTTTCCCCGGTGGACAGTGTGACAACTAAAATGTTTCGCTAAATCAACGGGTTAGGGGAAGAGTCTCCCCCGCGCAAGCGGGGATAGCTCGCGCAGCGTCAGGCTTTGGCGTGCTGCGTGCGCGTCTCCCCCGCGCAAGCGGGGATAGCTCGTCTTGTGGGGCGCTGACGGCCGCTGCAACGTCGTCTCCCCCGCGCAAGCGGGGATAGCTCGTAAATCCGTTCGCACCAAGGTGAGCCGCACGCGTCTCCCCCGCGCAAGCGGGGATAGCTCGCCGTGCTGGGGCGCGCGTACCGCGCAGCTGCTGTCTCCCCCGCGCAAGCGGGGATAGCTCGCAGTCTTTGCTTCCATCTCGAGACGTCGAGTAGTCTCCCCCGCGCAAGCGGGGATAGCTCGCCGGCGTCCACCGCGTTCGACATCGTGCCCCTGTCTCCCCCGCGCAAGCGGGGATAGCTCGCGAGGCTTGTTGCATGCAAAGAAGGGGGCTTCGTCTCCCCCGCGCAAGCGGGGATAGCTCGTCGACCATCGAGAGCATCGCCATCCAGGAGCCGTCTCCCCCGCGCAAGCGGGGATAGCTCGCCGACGAGGAAGCCACCCAGACATCCGTAGACGTCTCCCCCGCGCAAGCGGGGATAGCTCGCGGCTGGTGATTGGCCTCGAGGACGCCGAGGGGTCTCCCCCGCGCAAGCGGGGATAGCTCGTGCGCTATCACCTGGCAAGCGCGCTGCATTGAGTCTCCCCCGCGCAAGCGGGGATAGCTCGCCCTCTTCGAAGTGGTCGATGCCGGTGGACACGTCTCCCCCGCGCAAGCGGGGATAGCTCGTGAAATTGGTCGTCCTCGATTTGCTCACGCGTGTCTCCCCCGCGCAAGCGGGGATAGCTCGGTACGGGCTGCGGGCGATGAGCATTTGCTGAGGTCTCCCCCGCCCAAGCGGGGATAGCTCGCCCTTGATGGCCAAGTTCACGCCAATGAGCACGTCACCCCCGCTTGCGCGGGGATTGGAAGTCTCGGTCGACCGCCAACGGACAGCCCGTGCCAGGCTCTTGTGCTGCGGCGTGGAGCCTGGCCTCAGCTTTTAAGGCTGTAACCTATACTCGAGCGCATTGCGCTATCAGTGTCCTTTGTGATACAATGAGTGACGCTTTAGCATTCGTCGCCTACGTCATCAAGCAAGGCGGCATAATTTCACTATTCCGCTGTGCGCATGAACGTACTCTTAGACCCTTGGGTCCCCCTCCTGCTGCCAGACGGTACTGTGGCCAAGCAGCGCATGGTGGACATCCCTACCTCCGGTGCGCTTCGTGTGGAGCATGCCCGAGCCGACTACTCAGCGCTCATCACTGAGCTGGCGGTGTGCGTTTACCAGACCCTTGCGGCGCCGCACGACAGGATTGCGCGACGAGCTCTGGTGCGGGCCCCCGACCTTGCATTGCTGGACAAGGCGTTTCGAACTGCCGCGCCTGCGTTTGAAATCTTTGGTGACGGTGCACGATTCCTGCAGTCGCCAGAAGCTATTGGCGGAGAAATCCCTGTGCGTGGCCTGGTACCAGAGGGGCCCGGTGCGAACGCTGTTGCCAAAAACACCGACCTTTTCGTTCACCGCTCGGCACTCGACTCAATGTGCCCACATTGCGCCCCGGCGGCCCTCTTTGGCAACCAGGCGCATGCGGGCCAAGGAGGTTCCGGCTACAAGGTTGCCCTGCGCGGGGGAAGCGCCCTGGCCGCGCTCATCGAGGCACCCACCTTGTGGGAGACCATCTGCCTCAATCTACTGGACCGCGACACGTACACCGACCGCTACTGCCTCGAGGGTGGAGCGGAAGAGGATTTCCCCTGGACGACGGGCCTGAAGGTCTTCAGCAAGGAGGCAATCGGGCCAAGGGAGCTGGGTGCGCACGCGGCGCTCTGGTGGATGCCCCGTGCCCTGCGACTCCATGAAAGCGCGAACGCGGACGGCACCTCATGCTCCACCTGCGGAGAAGTTCACCCCACGCATATTCGAACCGCGAGCCGTGACAAGACGGCCGCCCGTCCGCCTGAGGGGCTCCGCCACCCTCACACGGCGTGGTGCATGCTCAAGAACGAGAAGGAGATAGACGGCGTCAAGACCAAGGTGGACGTTGAGGCCGCGGTCATGGTTCCGTCGGAAGGCTACATGCTCGGGGACTGGCTCGCGCTGACGCTGGGCGCACAAACCCCGACCCGCCGAATCTTGGCCGGCCTGCCCGCGATGGCACACCTGTCCCGCGCAGAGGCCGCGCGCGCTACCCTTCGCGTCTTCGGTCCGCGCTACGCCACCGCCACGTTCCTGACCTGGTTCGACGAGGCGGGGCCACTATTGGCCGCAGCTGACGCGGAGCACCTTCGTCAATTGCGAGCAGAGGCCGAGAAGCTGGTTGCCGAAGCGCAGCGGGTCCTCGTCATCGTCCGGACGGCCGCCCGGAAGAACCTCGGTAGCAAGAAGCGACCCCTTGCGGTGCCGCTTTCCAGCAGTCCCGGGCAACTCGAATCCGAACTTGCCGGCCGCGCACGCTCACTCATCAGCCGTGCACTGGCGAAAGTCGACGGAGCCGGCGGCAGCCTCACGCAGGATGACTACGAGCAATTTTGCAGTCAGTTGCGCAAGGCGGCAGTATCGCTGTTCAACAGAGCGCTAGTCATCGACTTCGCGAATGAGACCTTGAGCCACAAGCTCGTTCTGCTGAGCGCCAAAACGTACTCACTGATTTACCCCAAGGCCAAGCCGGCCTCCAACCAGGACGCTATCGCCGCATGACTCCGCCAAACCCTTCCCTGTCCGCCGCCAACATTGTGGTCAGCGCCATCTTCGCCCTGAAGGCTTCCCGGAATCCGGAGTACTTCAGGTTGCGCCGAGGCAGCGAAGCGCTCCACGCAATGTTCGAACCCACTTTCCCCCAGACACGGCAGGCACTCTCCGCTGCGGGTCACCGCGTGCGTGACGAGAACCTTGCATGCGCGCTGCTTCTGCTTCCGCACGTCGGGCAAGGCAAGGCGAGCCTGGGGCAGGCTCTTGGGGACAAGAAGCACCCCTACTCCGCGCTCCGTTTCCAGCAGCTCGTTACCGCCGAGGGCCCGGAAGAGCTGTTTACGCATGTTCATCGTGCCATCCGCTTCGTTGAGGGCCAAGTGTCGCCCTTCAGCATCGCCGACCTCGCGCTGAACTGGACTGAGGGTTACGCGGACGTCCTGCGCAAGCGGCTCGTTGCGGACTATCACTCCGTGAAGCTCACAGCCGCCTGAGCCGCGTCGCACCCACTCCGTCTCCGTTTTCATCCAATCCAATCGGCATCTCTTATGACCAAGAAGTTCATTCAAATCCACGCACTGACCGCGTACGGCGCCAACAACCTCAACCGCGACGAGTTGTCGCGTCCGAAGAGCGAAGTGTTCTGCGGAGTTCCTCGTCTTCGCCTGTCCTCGCAGTGCTTGAAACGGGCTTACCGCACGAGCGAAGTTATGGCCGACATCATGACCGGCACGCGCAGCCGCGACCTGTGGTTCACGCTTGCCTCGGAGCAAGTCGCCCTTGGTCACCCTGAAGCGGCCGTAATCGCGCACATCGTGCCTGTTCGCGACGCGTTCGAGGGTAGCAAGAGCGCCGCTCCTAAGGACGAAGAATCCGGGACGGACGACGCGGATTCTGAAACGCCGCCGTCCGAGGCGAAGAAGGGCAAGGGCGGCAAGAAGAAGAAGGGCGCTGCGCCCCTCCCCGCTACCTTGGCGGAGCTCAAGGGGAACCTGTTTTACGCCAGCAAATCGGAGGTCGAGTTCATCAAGACCGTACTGGCCGACTCGCTCAACCCCAGCGGCTCCACCAAGGGCGCTCCTATCGAGCAGAAGGTGGTCGAGGGCCAGATTCTGGACCTGCTCATGAGCGTCGACGTGGCGATGTTCGGTCGCATGGTTGCCGGCAACAAGCCCCTCTCCGTCGAAGGCGGGGTGCAGGCCGCTCACGCGTTCACTGTTCACAAAGCGACTGCTGACGATGACTTCTTCACCGCTGTCGACGACATTTCGCCAGACGAGGGCTCGGGCCACATGGGTTCGAACGGTTTTGGCGCAGGGGTGTACTACTCCTACTTCAACGTGGACGTCGACGTACTGCTGAAGAATCTTAACGGTGACAAGGCGCTGGCGGCACGAGCAATCGAAGCCTTCATTGAGGCCGTCGCGACCGTGGCGCCCGGTGGCAAACAGAATACGTTCGCGGCGCGCTCGTACGCTTTCTACCTGGCGGTCGAGGTCGGGAATGCACAGCCTCGCTCCTATGCGGATGCCTTCGCCGCTCCGGTGAAGGGCGACGACATTACGGGCGGCGCCGTTGCAGCGCTGCGTGCGAACCGTGAAGCAGCCTTTCAATGCTTCCCCTCGCAGCGTACCGAGTATCGCGAAATGTTCGTCGCTGCCCGTCAAGGCTCCCTTCCTGAAGTGCAGGCCCTGGTGGCAGAGGCAGTGGCGGCTTAAGGGCAGACCGTGCACTACCTTGTTCTGCAACTGAAGGCGCCGTTAGCCTCCTTCGGGAGCACGTCGGGCGAGCAACGAGGCACTGATGGTCGGCCTCGCCGCGCCGCGGTGGTGGGCTTGCTCGCGGCTGCGCTAGGCATTCAACGTTCGGAAGACAGCCGCTTTCTCGCCCTGTCCAACGCGCTGTCGCTAGGGTATGTGGTACTTCGCACGCCAACTGTGCTGGTCGACTTCCATACCGTGCAGGCACCTGCAAAGCAAATCGGTCGCACCCGCAGAGAGCAGCTGGCCACCGGCGAGCCGAATTCGATGGTGACCCGTCGTGAGTACCTGCAAAGCGGCCACTGGTTAGTGGTCCTTGGAGGGGAGGAATCCGTTCTGCGCACCATTGCCGATGCACTGTGCGCGCCCGCGTTCCCGCTTTACCTCGGCCGCAAGAGTTGTGCGCTGTCAGCCTTTACCGCACCACTCGTGTTTGCCGCCGAGACGGCGGAGGACGCAATGCGCGAGTGGAGCCGTCGTGTCGGAGGCACCGGCCATCCGTGTGAGCGCGAGTTCTTCTGGGAAGCCGACCTGCCAACGGCGGTCGAGCCGCTTGTCGTCCATCGGCGAAACGACCGACGTACTGCGCTCTCGAGAAACAGTTTTTCCTCCCGCGTTGAGCGGGAGGGTCATTTGACCCTTTGATTTTCATGCAGCTCACCCACCTCACCCTCCCCCGTACCCGCGAATCGGTCGCCGCCTATTCCCGCCTGGTTGCGAACAAATACGTGGAGCACCAGGCGCTCTGGTCCATGCTCCAGGCTCGACCGGATGCCTCCCGGGAGTTCCTCTACCGCACTGAAATCACGGATGACGGTCTCGAGGTCTACGTTTTGTCGCCGAAAGCGCTCTCGCCCGAGGGTCCATGGCGCGCCCGAACGCGCGAATACGCGCCCAAGGTACGGGCTGGCCAACTGGTGGGCTTCTCACTTCGGGTCAGTCCGACGGAGGATAAAGCCCAGGGGCTCAATGCTCGCAGCAAGCGGGTCGACATGGTGATGGACCGATATCAGGCCGCTGGCGGCGAGGTCGACGTTCAGACTATCGCGCAGGGGGTAGCGGCCGATTGGCTCGAACGCCGCGAGGAAAGCTCGGGTTTTCGGGTCGTGGACTGCTCTGCGGGAAACTACCGACGCTTCGACGTGACGAAGCGGGGCCAGCACATGACCAAGCTTTCCTACCTGGACATCACCGGTACCCTCGAGGTGCAAGACCCCGCTCGTTTCCTCACGAAGCTAGCCACGGGATACGGTAAGGCGAAGTTCGCCGGCTGTGGCTTGATGCTGCTTTCCGCACCGAAGTAACCCTTGCGCGGGCAGAGCCGACGGGGAGCCGCGGAGCCTGGTCGCAGAACGGCTGAAGGACTTGACGCCACTGCTAGGGCTGTTGAGGACAAGCTCGCGGGATTTCAAGTGACGCAGCGAGACCGTTCGCCGCAGCAATGGCGCGGCGCGTAGTCTGTCTGGCGTTAATTTCTCGATGCCCCTTCAGTCCTGCTCGACCTGGCGGCGCATTGTTCGTTGCGAGGCCAGCTCAGGGTGACATTCCTCCCCCCGCCAAGGCGGGGGGATTCCTACGTTTTAGGCCAGGCGCTGAGCGTGCACCTGTCCAGCGTGGTGGTCGTATCAGCCGCGCAAGTTGGGTGCTCGGGCGCCTGGCAAGAGCTGCGGGCTCCTATCGTGCGACCATGGCGTCCGCCTAATATCCCCGGCCTGAAGACGGTGGGTTTACGCGAGATGGTTGCTAAACCTCGCTCGGCATACACTACGTTCTACAAAGTCCGGCCCTTAAACGCAATTGAAGGTTATAGCTTTATAGAGTAAAGTATGTGTCCCGTATAAATCGAAGGACGCTAGTGCAAGAGATTCGTCTGCAAGGTTTGCTCGCCCAACAGTCCCGGCGGCACAAGGTGCTGAGCGTGACGGCGCTGCCCGGCCAACTGCGTGCCATAGCCCGGGTCGAACGCGTGGGTCGTGAAGAGGACGGGAAGCTGCGGGGTTTCCAGCGTCACCTTGTTGCCAAGCACATCCGAGAAATCAGTGAGTACCTTCAGGAAGGGCATGCCATCCTGCCAAACCCGGTCGTGATTGCCTTCGTCAAGGGCGCGCGGGTTGAGCAAGTTGCCGGCAAGCTCCATGAGCTGGTGGTCACGCTCCGTGACGGCGACGGGCCCGGCTTCGTGGTCGACGGCCAGCAGCGTCTCGAGGCGCTCGTGGCGAGCGGTCGAACAGACTTCGAGGTCTTCTGCTCGGTCCTCATCTGCGAGGACTACGCCGAGCTGCGGCGGCAGTTCGTGCTCATCAACAACACTCGGCCTCTACCCAAGCAGCTGGTCTACGAGCTTTTGCCAACAGTGTCGTCGTTGCCCAAGCGCATGAGCTCCCGGTCGTTCGGCTCCCAGGTTGTCGAGCAGCTCAACTATCGCGCCGACTCGTCGTTGCGCCGCGCGGTGAGCCAGCACACCAATCCCAAAGGCGTTGTGCGGGACACGGCGCTTCAGAAGCTCGTCATGTGCTCCCGCTCTGACGGCGCGCTTCGGGAAGCGCCGGCGGAGACCGCGGTCGCGCGCTCGGCTGACCTGGTCAGCGACTTCTTCTGGGCCGTCCGGGACACCTGGCCCTGCGCCTGGGACGAGCAGACCCCTCGGACCTCCCGGCTGGTCCACAGCGCCGGCATCATGGCGCTCGGCTTCGCCATGGACTACTTGCACGGCGTCGAGGGCGCCCGAACCAGGCAACAGTTCAGGGCCGGGCTGGAGCGCATCGCCAACGAATGCGCCTGGACGCACGGCTCCTGGCGGTTTTCGGTGGACGACGTTCGCCCTTGGAACCAAGTCCAGAACGCGGGTCGCGACGTATCCATCTTGGCCAACCACCTGGTGCGCAGCCTTAAGGAGACCGGGCGTCCACGCCGGCGCGCGGCGCGTGTGGGCATCCAGTCGGCCTTGGCTTGACAGCAAGGACCACGGGGCTGCACTCGCCCACCGTCTTCGTTGCCTGCTGCTCGCAAAAGTTGAAATCGGCTGCACCGGCGAGGGACTTGTACTGCTCGGACCTGTTCAGGAAGGCGCGCGCCTGGACTGAGCGGCAGACCGGGAGCTGGTACATCCTGTCCGCAAAGCATGGGCTCGTGCACCCGGACGAGCTTCTATCGCCCTACGACCAGTCTTTGAACGACCTCAGTGCGGCTGGTCGCAAGGCGTGGGCCCGGGAAGTGGAACGCCAGATGCAATCGGCCAGCCTCCGAGGAGAGGCCTGCGTCGTCCTCGCGGGGCGGGCCTACCGAGATGACTTGATGAGATTCCTGTCCACGAGGTTTGGCGACGTGCACGTCCCGCTCGCCGGGCTCGGCATTTTGTCGCAGAAGGCATGGCTGAAGCGGCGCCTGGCGCAGCAGGCGGCCGGGTTCGCGCAAGCAGCGTGATAACTTCGACAGAACGTTGAACAGAGGCACCATGGAAGAAGGCGAAGACAAGTACAGGGGATTTTTGGACAGGTCGTTCGACACGGCCTTCGAGGCGTTGCGCCTTCCTTTGCTGCCTTGGGTAGGCTCGGCCTTCCGAACGTCCGCCAAAAGGACCATCGTGCTGGGCGAAAGCCTCTATGTCTGGGGCTCGGCTGAGGAGTACGAGAGGAACCGCGAGAAAATTTCGGTCGTTGACAGCATGCGCTGGCGGCACCTGAGGATGGGCCTGTCGGACAGCTTTCCAAAGGGCAGCCGCAAGCGCGCATTCCTCGCGAATTTCGAGCGAGCCGTGTTCCTGAAGACACGGCCCTCCGCCGCGGAGCGGCAGAGGCTGTGGTCCGAGGTCGCCTACCTCAACTTGGTGCCACGGCTGCTGAATTCCCGCACGCATCGGCCGAAGGACGAGGACTTCGTGGCCGGCTGGAACCAGTTTTTTCCAGTGGCGGCCGCGCTAGAGGCTGAGCGTTGCATCGTCTATGGCACAGAGCCAAAGAAGATTGCCGCGCTTCGCGCAATGCCTGACGTGCAGATACTCGTGCAGGAGCGCCTACCTGCGATTGTCGACACCCGCCCGCTGCACATGCGGCTCGTGCACGGGGGACGGGAGCTGGAGCTCTTTTTCGTCCGCCACCCCAGCGCGTATTTTCCCTGGGACGAATGGGGGCCGGTACTTCGCAGCCGCGGTGTTTGGCTGGACTCCACTTCCGTCCCGCCGGCCCAAGTCGCTGAGCCCGCTTAAGGACCACACAAGCGGCCTTCCAATCGCGGGCTGAATCCCTTACGCTGGAACCTCGGGGCAGGAGGGTGCCCGCCACAGCGAGGAGAAGCTCGATGCATTTGTTCGGAACCGTGATGCCATTTCATCGGGCCGCCGGATGCCTAGCGCTTGTGGCGTCCGCAGCTCTTGCGACGGCCCAGCCGGCACCGACGGCGCCCCGCGGTCCCTCGGAGGAGGCTATGCGCGCCTTCCTTGCCCAGGGCAAATGGAGCACCACGGCTGATGACAACATCAGCGGGGAGTTGCTGCAGGCCGACTTCATCAAGACGCTGGTCGAGGCCTACGAGACGAATCCGACAGACGCGACCGCAATCGCCAATCTGTCGCTCATTCCCCTCGCCCTGGCGGTCGCCGAATGGGGCGTTTCGCCGACGACAGGCCTCCCGAAAGACCCAGCGCGGAGAAACTGGGAGGCGGTCGAGAGCACCGGGGACGGCAAGCACCTCATGAGCTATTCCAAGGGCGGCATTGGCGTCATGCACCAGGACTCGGGCGGCTTGGAAAAGCTCATGGGGTACCTTGAGAAAAACCATCCGGACGTCGTGCCGGCTGCGAACAAGAATGAATTCTTCAAGCTCAAGGGCGTCAACTTCGACAGGCTCTATGCCAGCGGCGGCCACTGCACGTCGCCCCTCACCGAAGTCAAGACGGACCTCGCGGGTGCAGCGTTCCAGCACGATGAACACCCAAGATTTGCCGGCAAGAAGTACTGCAGGGACTATTTCCGGAGCACGTTGAGTCCAAAGGACTGGCAGGTGTTTCGGCACGGCATGCGCGAGGCACTGCGTCGCGAGGACGTGCAGTTCCGCATCATGCGGGATTTTGCAAACAACGAATGGGCCTCGGCCTATCGGCTGGTGGTGACCGACGGCAAACACGACGTGCGGGAGGCGTTCATCCTCGCACGCATCTGGAATTCCAGCCCAAGGGGCGCCAGGTGCGCCTTCGGCCACGCAAAAGGGGCGACGGGTACCGCCGCTCGCATCCAAAAGGAACTCGAGGCCTACGCTGACGACGAAATTTGCCCCAAGGACGGCAAGGAACGAATGGTCGAGCGATGGCCGTACATGCGCCGTGCCGTGCTTGCGTACGACGCGTTCGCGAAAAAGCCACCGCCCTGACCAGCTTGCGGGCCGTCCTTCCCGAATCGAAAAAGCCCGCCTCCTCGAGAGGAAGCGGGCGGTAAATCATTCGGTCAGGCCGGCAGGGCCTTGAGCAAGTTGAACTTTGCCTCGGCGAGGCGCTTGAAGTCCTGTTTGGCGGACCTGAGCTGGATGCTGGCGCCAGTAGCGACGGCAAAGTCACGCAGCAAGTCGAGCGCGACGAGCTGCCGCAATGTATCGAACGCCGCGAGAACGTCGTGCACGCCCAGGCAAAGACCAGGCTTCACGTCCTTTGCGGCTTCAGCCAGGAATTGGGCGAAGGCGAACGCCATGCGCTCTCCCCTGCTCGCTTGCCACATGAACGCGCCGTGCGGGTTGCCACGATGGGTGACGCAGAGTCCCAGCACCGTGCGCCTCAGCCCGTAATCCAGGCCCATAAGGCGCCGGAAGATGACCTCCACGTGGTCCCAGACCTCGTCCGTGAACTCGTCGCCTCGGGACACGAGGGCCGGGCTGTCGTACCGACGCTCCGCCTCGCGGTAATCTAGGATGGGCCCAACCGTGAGGCCGGCCGACGCCTCGAGCTGTTCGGGCGTCGTCCCCAGCTGTTCGTACGGCTCCCGCACCAGGTGCAATTCCGGCCGTTCTGCCGCACGGGCGGCGCCGACCAAGGGCTGAAAGGGGTTTTGCAGCAAAAGCTGTGCCTGCGCAGGCGTGACCACCCGCTTCATGGCGTAGTTCCGGTCGTCGTTGACGATGTGGGCCCGCGCCACCAGGTACTCCGGTTGGTCGATGAGTTCCGACGGCCCGACGACGAACAGGTACAGGTTCTTCTTCGGGCTGTACTCGAAATGGTCCTTGCCGCACACGTGCTCCCAGAGCTGGCTGCGTGCGTATTCGACCTCCCCCTGGCTGCCAGCAAAGGAAAACACCTCCTCGGCAGCCACAATGTACGCGATGCCGTAGAAGGCGTCCAAGGCATAGAGCTCGGCGCGCAGGTGGTTGCCGATTCGGCTGTACGGAAGGCCTGCCTCCCGCAGGATGCCCTCGATTTCGTCGAGCCGATAGGGGGCTTCCGCGGCGGTGTCGTTTGCGTTCAAAAAACTTCTCCTGTGAGGTTGTCCTGCAACCGTCTAGCGAGAGCACGAGGGCTGGACGCCCTCTCAAAAATGTCAGCTTTGGCTTGCAATTTCGCCGCCGTCAGCCCAGTTGTAAGCTATGACTAGCAGCCCACGCGCATCCGCTAAGCTGGCCAACACCTTGGCTGGACCCGCACCGGCCCGCGGGTCGGGCCTCGAGATGGCTCCTTCCAATTCGCCGAAGCTTCGCTACGATATGCGCATGCGACGTAAAGACCCGATTCCACCGATGCCGTCCTTCGAGGAGCAGATGGAAGCCTACCGCGCGGAAAGCTGGCGGGTCTTCTGCGAACACCAACGTTCCCGCAATGCAATCGACCAGCGGCCTTGGTTCCCCTGGGCGGTCGTTGGCCTGGGGGCGAGTCTCGGCGCAGCCCTTGTTGCCTTGGCGGGCTGGCTCAAGGGCTAGACGGCGCTGCGGGCCCGCCGGCTCAGGCGGTCGCGGCCCTCTTGGCCTTGAAGGCAGCGATGACCGCCGGGTGGGCCATCCTTGTCAGCAAGGTTTCCCAGTCTCCGACGCCCACCAGACCCTTGACGAACGACGAGCTCGTCTGCGCCAGGCGGTCAGGCGTGATGAGGAATATGGTCTCGATTCTCGGGTCAATCGTTCGATTAAATTGGTTGATACCGAATTCGTAGTGAAAGTCGTTGCTGTTCCGGATGCCGCGGATGATGTGGGTCGCCCCTACCCTGCCGGCAAAGTTCACCAGCAGCTCGCTTTCATACGAAACCACCTCGATGCGGGCGTAGTCGGCCGGCGTGAGCTTTGACGACAGCACAGCCCGGATGAGCTCGAGGCGCTCGGTGAGCGAGAAATAAGTTTTCTTGTCCGGATTCACGCCGATGGCGACATAGAGCTTGTCGGTCAGCCGAAGGGCCTCCCGAATCACCCACAGGTGCCCCTTGGTCAGGGGGTCGAAGGTACCGGCGTAAACAGCGATGCGAGTCATTGGGCGGGAGCCACTGATTTCCAGCGGCAGATGAGAGAGTTGAGGTTTGCGCGCGCAGCTTCTTCAAGATGCGCGAACGTGGGGGTGAAGTAGACCTGGTCCCGCTCCAGGAAGGTCGTCAGCGCTTGAACGCGGCCACGGGCGAACTCCTGGTCGCCGTATCGCGAGAACTCATGTCGGATGGCCTGGTCGAACTGCTCGGCTGCGGCCGGGCCTTTGCCCAGGATGGTTAGGTCGATGTCCAGGAAGAGCTGCGCGTCGGCCAATGCGGCTGGACGCGACTGGAGGTAGCCCGAAGCGGGCTGATGGCCTTTGGTGGCGAGGATGAACTCGGCGGCGAGGGCGACCACGCTCGACCGCTGCTCGTGCTCGTAGAGGAGCGGGCTGCCGCTGCGCCGAAGCACGTCGCTCATGGCCTTCACGCTACGGGCCTCGTTGTCGCCATACCGGTCGTCGACCTCGTACACGTAGTCGTGGAACCAGATGGCGAGCGCGAGCGCCTTGGGATGGGACACATTGGAGCCAACCTGGTCCAGGCGTTCGAACATGGCATGCAGATGCGCCAGGGTGTGATAGCGGCGATGGGGCTGAGAGTAGGCTGCGACCAGCTCCGGCCAGGCATCGGCTACGCCCAGGTCGCAAAGCGCGCGGTCCCGGAGGTCACCGATGCGGATGGCCTCGACGAGGCGCGCCAGTTGTTCGGGTACGTCGTCGCGCCCCGTATCGACGGCCTGGTCGGCCAGGGCAACCTTGGCGGCAGTGCTCAGCTGGGCGGCCCGGATGGCAGCAATCTTGCCGGCTGAGGCCTTATCCCGGGCAGCTACGCGCTTAACCTGGGTCTCCTGGTCACAGTGCACCGTGACGCAGAGGTCGACGTGCCCCAGTGGCCACGCTGCCTCGAAGTAGAGGGGGAACTCGATAAGAAGGTTCGGGTGCGCCTGCAGGGCATCGGTGAGCCGTTCCTGTAGGGCGGGGATGGACCGGGCCTCGAGCTGCCGGCGAAGCTCGGGCTGGGCGAAAACGATGTCGGAGACTTGCTTGCGGTCGGTCGTGCCGAATTCCTTGTCCAGGAACGCAAGAAAGTGGTCGTCCCGGTAGAGCCCGTCAACTTCCTTGTCGAAATCCAGCAGCTTGTATTGGGGCAGCGCCTTGCAAAGCTGCGCGGCAACCGTCGACTTCCCTGAGCCGATGGTGCCGGTGATGATGACGTGCATGTCTTGGAGGGTCCTCTTGTAAGAAGCATTTTAGCACGAAGCGCGCCCACTGCAATTTAGATTTCGATGTAATTGCTGTTTAGAGCCGCAGGCAGCGCGGGCTAAATAGTTCGGCTAGACGCGTGTTTGGAGCACACGTGGCCGAAGGACACATCTACCTCGCGAGAAGCAGCAGCTACCCCGGGATGGTGAAGGCGGGCTTTACGACCCGCGCACCTGAAGAAGCGCACCGGCCATGTCGACCTGGACATCGACTACACGGATGTCACGCGCCACACGGACGAGGCAGCGAACGAATCGCGTTCGGACGATGTGACCTTCGGGGCTTTGGCGGCAAGGCAAACTCGCGAAGTCTTTGAACACCCGATTCACCCGCCAGGTACCGAGGTGGCCACCACCAACATCCTCACTATCGATGGTTCTCGAGTGGAAACTCGCTCTTCCGTCTACGAACTCCTCTGATTCGAATCCGCACCCGCCGCAGCTTTCGCTCGGCGGGTTTTTCGTGTGAGGTTCTGAGGTACCTGGGCATGACCGGCTTGGCGGTGTTTAGAGGCCGGGGGCCGGAGGCGGCCCTGTGCGCCCGGGTCCTATACCGGAAAGAACCATTTCTTTCCACAGAGGACATCTGCCATGAGCACCATCACCATCAACGCTTCCCAGCGACTCTTCGTGTTGCCAAGCGGCCGCGGCTTCAGTTGCCTCGGGTTCGACGTCACGTTCAAGCGCTTGCGCCAGTTCGCCAGCCTGCTTGGCCTGGCCTCCCCGAACGAGGCCGACATCGGCACCCTCGCACAGTACCAGCTGTACGAGGCCGCTCAAAGCGCCTACATTGCCACCAAGCCAACCACAACCCTGTTCGACCCGGACACCCCGGTGAAGGTCCAGGCGGTGCTGGAGGCGTACCGGCAGCATGGCGGCCGCCTGCGGCTGTTCATGGGCGACGCGTTGACAGGACGAGACTGGCTCGAGGAGCACGACGTTATCGGAACGGTCGGCCGGTCCATGGGCCCCATCCGGGCGCCACTGCTGATTAGCCGGCGGAATTCCCACGGCGGAGGCGCCATCCTGACGGCATGCATCGTCCGCATCATCGACGTTGCAAGCAAGCAGGAGCTGTACCGGCACCCAGCCTATCGGGTTCCGAACTTGGTGCGCCACGCCTCGAAGGAGCCTGGCTACGCCGCATCGGTCAGCGTCGACGGTGAGCTGCAAGCCAGCTTCAAGTCCGACGCCAAGGCCGACAAGTGGATTGCCTTCATGCAAGGCCATCGCATGACGCCCAACTGAGGACGAGCGCCTTGTCTCACCGAGTACTGACGTCGCAACAGACCGAGCGGCTTCGCCAGCTCGACTTCGTCATCGAATGCACCGCGGGTGACCCCGAGGAGTTCGAACGCGCCGTTGCCAGCAAAACCGCCTACCTCGAGTCGCAAGGACTCGACCGGACGGACTTTATCAATTGCGGCCGTCAAGGCTAAAGGAATCAACGATGCCCCAAGGAAATCACCTTTTTTACATCCGCGACAACAACCCCGACGGCGAGAACCTGGACCTGCTGGTCGTCGCCCCGGACAAGGCGCAGGCCGTGGCGTTCTGGACGCAGCACTTCGAGCTGCCCGAGGGTTCTGCCCCCGAGTGGGTCGGTGCCGTACCGGGCGTCGCGCCCACAACCGCCGAGCCGGGCGCCATCGACTGGGAAGCCATCCGGATGGACTGACGGTCTGCCGTCATAGCCTCGGGCCTTCATTCCTCCAGCCCCTTCTGTGCGCGCACCGAAGGGGTTTTCTATAGCCGGGACGCATCGCCTATACGAAATAGGACAAACCCACCTTGCAAGGACAATGAGCTCTCGAATCTTCAATCCCGCGGCCGTTTTCGGTCACAGTTTCGCCCTCGTCAAGGTCGGAGGCACCACCGTCAATGGTAAGGATGCGCATCTGTACGCAACCACGGCCCAAAAAATCTCTGGAGTGCTGAGTGGCTCGTTCACTTGCCGTGATGACGACCTGCTGAATGCAGTCAAGGCGCTCCCCTGCGCAAACCTGATGGTGCAAGCCACCGTCGGCGACTACCTCTACTTCGAGAAGATGCCGTATGCACAACTTCTTGACGTCCTGGTCGCGATGGCTGCCTTCGGCGTTGTCGGCAAGGACTTGCTCGCAGAACAGGTTCAGGTTCACGCTCAAGGCGGCCACCCTGGGTACCAGCAGGCGACCACCGAATTCGAGGGCCGCGCTTTGACTTTCCTCGACGGCTTGCGCTCGGGCAGGCTCATCCCGTGCCTCGGCGCGAGCCTCACCAAGCCAGCCAAGGTGGTCAACGGCCCGACGCGCGGCGTGCTTCTTACTGGTGACAAGCGCCAGCTGCACGTCTACCCGGACCCCTTCGACGCCCGCTACGCGACCATCATGCAGCTGGGCACAGCCTGGCAATACAGCGAGCTCGCGGGCGTGCGCAATGCCGCCTTCGAGTATTTCGAGCCCCTGGGCCTGCGCCCGTGGCTGAGGTCTCCGACCTGATTTCCTGAAACCCGCCTGCAGCGCACGCTGTCGGCGGGTTCCTTTTAGGTGATGCGGGCGGATAAACGTGGTTGCTTCACAGAGGCATGTCTGGGGTCCGCCCGGCAAAAACCACCCGTCAACCTCACAGGAAATGCCATGGCAATCGTCAAGAAGCTCAAGTTCACCAAGCCGCAACTGAAGAAGTTCGCGCGGCTGTTCCGCAACGCCCGCATCCGCGCGCGAGTGACCCAACTGCAGGTCGCACAGGCCGCATTCGATTACAAAATTTCACATTGTAAAATCAGCCGCGTGGAGCGTGCAGCGATGCCCAACGTGGATGCGCATTGCCTCGAACGCATGGCCAATGTGCTGAGTGTGCCGCGCGCCGAGCTGATTGCCATCGACCCGCAGTTCCGCAAGCGCGCCAACGTGGTACGCGCCGCGACGCGCCAGGGTTTCTGGGATGTGCCGGCGAAGCTACTCCACCCGGTATGACCGTCACGCCGCCTGATGGCGGCCATCGGCCGAAAGGGCAGAATCAATTTCGCCCGAATCGCCGCTCCGTACCTTTCGGAGCGGCGATTTGTTTTACAAAGCCGTGAGCCATCGCTGCGCTATTGGCTAGCACCCAGCTTGGTGCCATCGGCAAAAACTACCTGCTCCGGTACGAAGCGGGTCGTGAATTTCCCCTCCTCCAGGTTCCAGACCGCCTTGTGTTCATCGAGGAACTGGTTGTAGTCGCGGCTGCCCTCCCATACGAGCGCCTGGCTGGGCGCAATGTTCTCGGCCACAGCGAAGGCGACGGAGCCAACACGCTTGCCGAAGATGTCAACAAACTCGAGCACGCCCTTCACGCCTCTGATTGGCTTGTCGCCGCCATTGCGAATGCCAATCTTGAAGACTTGCTCCTGGCTGTATCGGCGCTGCTCGTAGTTTGGTGCGAGCTCTTTCTTTTCGAGAAGCGTCACCGTGACAATCCTGTTGAGCGCAGCCGCAGCCTCTTCCTGTTCCTTGCGCAGCTTCTCCTTGAGCGCCTGCTCCTCAGCCGCCTTTACCGCCTGCTGAGCCGCAAAAGCCTTTTGCTGGTCGATGGCCTGGCCGACCGTGGTGCCGAGGGGCATCGTCTTGCCGCCGAATGCCTCGCCCATCTTGGCGCGCACCAGATAGGCCGCTAGGGCCGCGCGGTCATCGTCTGAAAGCTTCTGAATCTTTGGCAGCAGGTCCTTCTCCCAGGTCGCGGAATCCGCTGGGATGATGGCGTCCTTCGGCTGTGAACAGGCGGCAAGGAATGCCACCAGGGCGAGCGGAAGCAGGAAACGTGTTCTCAGGTGCATGGGACGCCGCCAGGGGGATTAGGGTCTTTGAGCTTAGGGGCGGGGCCTCGCTTTTGTCTGTGGCCAATTTCTCGGTTGCTCGCAATTCGTGCACTCACGGCTTCAAGAGATTCTTCAACGCCTCGAGCGTGCGCCCGCTGTCGGGAGCCATTGCCAGGGTTGAAAGCGCTTGCGCGATTGCCGGGCGGTCCCCATCGTTCACCTCGTGCAGCGCGACGGCCAGGCTCTCCACCAAGCCGGGCACGTCAAGGCCAGCAGGTCGCAATGCGGCGGCGGCATCGCCCGAAGATTGAGGGCCCTGTAGGGCAGGCGTGGCACCGACCGGGTCGCCCTCCAGCGCCAATCCCTCGGAAAGCTCTTTCAGGGCCTTCTCGATGGCCGGATGAAGGTGGCCAGGAAGTTCCGAGCGCCAAGCAAATCCCTCGGGCCAGGACTCGACCCAGTCGCGGAACCGCCTAGGGCCCTTCCGGTCAGGATGGGTTGGAGCGAACAGCTTGGCGCAGGGATGGTCGATGAGCTCGGGCCATATCAGGTGCCAATCGCTTTGCCGCAAGTCCCAGCGCATGACCGCACTCTCCGGCCAGTGCGGTTGAGTAGGGGCGTTATCCACCCAATAATGGACCTGGCGGCCTGGCCTCGCAGGGTCGTCGCGCCAGCGGCACTCGTACCGCTTCGCATGAGGGATTTCAGGGTGCTCCTCTACGGAGGGTCGGGCATTGGCGAGGGTCATGCCTCATCATGCCATCGCGGCTATGCGTCCCGACTTCCGGGGAAAGCCCTCGGCGACCTTGCCCGTGCCGCAATGCGGTAACTTACCGACATGTGCAACCGCTACACGCCGGCCACAGGCCGCCACCCTGCTTTTGCGACCATGCTTGCCGTCTCCTCCGACCTGCTCGAGCCGGTCCGCGTGACCATCGGACCGCGAGGGCAAGGTCGATTCCTGCGCCCAGGCCCAGGTTCGGATGCTGTCGTCGAAGTGGAGGGGCAGTGGGGAATGATTCGCCCCGGCTCCGCTACCCGCTTCGAACTGGCAGAGGACGGTCGCCCCAAAATGACCAACAACGCCCGCAGCGAGACCATGGCGCGGCTCCCAACCTTCCGAGATGCATGGAAAAACGGGCAGCGCTGCCTCATCCCTGTTTGGGGGTACGACGAGCCAAACTGGGAGTCGGGGCAGAACCAGTGGTGGCAGGTCAGCAACCCCAAGGAGACCGAGCCCCTGGCGCTTGCCGGCCTGTGGTCAGAGTGGACGGACCCCGAGTCGGGAGAACTTGTTCCCAACTTCACGATGCCAACCGTCAACGTCGACGGGCACCCCCTGCTGGCACGCTTCCACCGACCTGACCCTAGGCGTCCCCTGGACAAGCAGGACAAGCGCGCGGTGGTCGCCCTGCCGAAGAGCGCGTGGAAGACCTGGCTGTTTGGCACCAACGAGGAGGCCTTGGCTGTGCTGCAGGTGCAGCCGGCCGAAGCCCTGGCAGCGAGGGCGCTCCCGGCGCCGCCTCGGAAAACAACTTCTAGACAGAAGCAAGACACGCCGCCGGCCGATACGGGGTCGCTGTTCTGAGGTACCCGGAGGATTGACTAGGCGCTGCGTGGCCGGATTGGGCGGGACCCTTCGACGGCTCCGAGGTTGAGCTCGAGTTGCGGCGACCGCGTAGGAGGTGTCATTGAAATCCGACTCGAGCGTCTCCTACCGAGCAAAGCAGCTCGTTGCGGCTCGACCTTGAGCTCGAACTTGCCGGGGGCCTCCTCGACGAACAGCAGCTCATCCCCCTGGCGCAGATGGAGAGCGTCGCGAATCGCGGTCGGAATGGTCACGCGGCCGCGAGTCTGAACTGTAACTGTGTGCTGCATTGGGCCTCCCCAGTCGCCGGAACAGATTGCCGTCACTGCACAGATGGGGTCAAACCTTTGTTTATCCACGATTCGGCCTTGCCTGACGGGGTGGGGGTTACACCTTCAGATGCCGCGCCACCTGCCCACGTTCAGTGCTAGGACCGGCTGTTGGCGCGCTGAGGGCCGCTGTCGGCGATTGCGCGCTGCGCACGGGGAATTGGCACAGCAACTTTCCCGCAGCTGGGGCCTGTGTTGAGCGAGAAGGCTTCTTCATGCCTGGTTAGGGGTGCGAGACAGCCACGATTGCTGCCAGGGGCAAAGAAAAGAGCCCGCAGATGCGGGCTCTCGAAATCAGACGTCCAATCGAGCGACGATGGAGGAGACGACGCCGGCAAGGTCCATAACGTCGGACGAAGCGCGGCCGCGCAGCTCTTCAATATCCCGGGTCCAGACCTCGGAGCTGTAGTTGAGCGGAACCTGAGTGGCCACGGTGTCTCCAAGCCGCGCGTCGACAACATTCAACAGCATTCCATGCCCGAACTTCAGACACCGACTCGGTGCTATGTTAGCGAGGTCCTCGGTCGGCTGTTCGTCGTCCTCGGCCTGGCGGAGCTCCAAGGTGACCTGGATGCGGTCCTCGACCGGACCAGGTCGCATGGGATTTTCGAGCACGGTGATTCCAACGCTGAAGTCATCAGAGTTGGTATCGGGTTGCGGCACCGAAATGCTGTATGAACTGTCACCTAGTGCGCGCTCGAGCATATCTCGGAGCTCCATCAAGGTGCTGCGGCACTGGGCCTCGACTTGCGCCCAGGCCCTCGTGTAGTCGCGAACGCGGGGAGTCTGGCGGCCGGCCGCCTTGCTGGTCGGCGCATTTTCTGTGCCCTTGAGACTGGCTGACATCGTCTGCCAGTCCTTGTGGCCCTCGACGATAGCGACCATGTCGAGCAGCTTGCGGTTGTCGAGCGTGACGCCTTCGTTCGTCAGAAACGAGGCGAGCTTGCGCGCCGCGTCCTTCGGTTGCGGTTTTCTAACCATGAGTTGTCCTTTTGTCTGCGCAAAGGCGCGCAGGATGTGGTGGGGTTGCTCTCGTTACCGACCGGCGCCTTCGCGAAAAGCAAAAGTGGGTCTGGACTGATGTCCTGCTAGCCGAGCTTGAGCCGTGCCCGTGAGGGTGAGAGCGGCAAGAGGGTCGGGGCCTCTAATTCAGTCTAGCACCGCGCCCTTGGCGCGCCCGCCTGGGCTGGCGCCCGGCGGGAACTCGCGCTAGTTCCGCGGCACGCGCTGGACGCAGAGTGCCAAGCGCTCGTCCCCGCCCCATGCTTGGTAGGCAGCCTTGGCCTTCTCGACCGTGGCGGCCTCGTTCTTGTGGTCATAGGCCACAGACGCGTCCTTGAAGTACACCCACAGCACGTCCCGGGTGTCGACCTGGCCGGCGTAACGTTCGCTGCGCTTGATGTCGTCCTTCAGGGGGAGTCCTGCTGCGAGCCGCGCCAGCGCGACGCTGGCCTCGCCGATTCGTGGGCCGGCGTCCCCGACGACAAAGGGCACGGCAATGCGCCGGTTCACGTTGTAGGCCACACCGAAGCTGCCCATCTTCACGCCCTCGGCGATAACGGTCTTTGGCACGACACCTGCAGGAACGCGCAGCGGGTTCACATATCGAGACTGTTCGGTCTTGTCCGCGATGGTTTCGTCCGCAAGCGCCGTCGGCGACACGTAGAAGCCTGAGCCGTCTTTCTGCTTGACCGGCACGACCGCGGACACGGCGTTCTTGCCGACCTTGACTGAGCCGGTTCCGAGGATGCCGAACCAGTTGATGGCACCGACAGACGGGGACTTCCAGCCGGCAGCGCCGATGCGCTCGAAGTCCTGCATGAACCGCCCGGTGCAGGTTTGATTGTCCTCAGAGGCGTTGTACGACGTGCCGTCTGGGAGGTAGGGCCGCCCGGCATTGCAGAGGTGAATAAGCGCACCCGCAGCGGCGTTCTTTGGATGGTAGGCCCTCGCGTACCCGTCGATGTTGATGTTCATTTTGGCAAAGGCTGCGATGCCGCCATCCGTCAGCACCCAGGAGCGCGGGACGTTGCCCAGGTCTGTTCGCTGCGACCCCTCGCAATCGGCGCCGAAAGCGGGCGATAGCCCCAAGGTGAGCGCTAGCGCCACCGCGCCGGCCGAGTTCATGAAAACGTCGTTCTCTGCCGTCATCTCCGCCTCCAGCCCTGTTAGAGGAGCGCATGCTACGACGACGGCGGCTGAAGTGGAATCCCAGGACGGCTGGCCCGGCAAACTTGGGCGGGCGTCACCGCGGCCGCCGGCGTCAGAACTTGGTCTTCTGTGCCGTCGCGACCTCGCAGCTGCCGGTGGCCAGAACGTTCCCCGGCTCCGTGCCGTGCATCGCCCGCAGCTCGAACTTGCCCGTCTTCCGGTTCACCACCACCCGGTAGGTAGAGGTCTGGGCACGAACGTCCTCCTCAGTCACCTGCGAGTTTCCTATCCAACGGTCATTCATCTGCACAACCCCCTCACGCTGTGAGAATCGCACGCCAACAGGGTAGTCTTCCCCGCTGCGCCGCTTGCCCTCGCAGTCAAGCTCGGTTAGTGCTGGGACGTCCGCGGTCCGCATCAAGCGCTTCGCAACCTGCTCTTCCTTCGCGGGCTCGCGGGCTACCTCGCAGCCGAAGGAGGCTTGAGCCTGATATGAGCTCGGGACCTTTCTGCCACCGAGACCTTTCGCAGCGAGGTCTGCCTGCGCTGCGCGCTCGTGGTCGGCAATCGATTCGTATGTCAGCTGCTGCGGCTTGAATTCCGTCTCCGACCCCTCGACCTGCATCCAGTCCCACTTGGGAGGTGCGTTGACGTCCGGTTCCTTGTTCATGCCTACAGCAACCAGGCTCATGCGCCGAGGCTGGTTGCAGTCAAAAAAGGTTGTGTAGCTCTGCGTATTCAGGCCGCTTGCACCCCTGCCGGTGTCTTGTGATATCGATTGAACACCGACGTAGCGCCCCCCTTGGAGACCACCCTCAAGCACACGCGCGAAGACTATTCGTCCCTCAAGCTGCATGAGTGGTCGGAACTGGCCGCCGCCACTCGACTGGGCCGACGCGCTGCCCGCCAGGGCAGCGAACCAGAGAGCAGTTGCCCGATATATTGTCCGCATTCCTCGATACTCCTTAAACGGTTTCCTTACGCCATTTTAGCAGGCAGGCTCGGCTCGCTCGCCATCGCTGCGCGCATTCCTGTCGGACCCCGACCTAAAACGAATAAGCAATTTTAGGCGCACTATGCTATACTCTATCTCGTCCATCGAGAACAACAGCATGACCGCCATCCCCCTTCCCCGTCGCGAAGCTCTCGCAGATGACACACAAATCGAGTTCGTCGATGCCTACGTGGCGTTCGACGACGCCGAGGGCACGATGGAGCTCACCCCGGAGGGACGTGCCTACTACGGGCGCTGGTTCAAGCGCTTCGGGCTTCGCCTTGACGACAGCGACGCCGAGGGCTTCGTGAAGACCGTCATGTTCATCAATCGCGAAAGCGGGCTCCTGCGCGCAGACCGCTTGCTGGCGCTTATCGCGAGCGGCGACCTCTCCCCCGAGGAGAAGGCCGTTTGGAGCCACTACATCGAGGGAGACTTCGAGTCGTTCGCGACGGGCCTGGCGAAGATTGCCAACAAAATAGAGGCCGTTCCGAGCAACGTTGTCGAGTTGTTCAGCGCCCGCCGCGTCGCCTCCCAACCCTAGAACAGTTGATGAACCAGCCGCCTGCTGACATGACGCCGGCCGAAATGGCACGCGCCACCCGGCACGCCAGGCAACGCGTGGACGACTTGCTTCGAGCGGCGCGGGACATCGAGCTCGATGCGCGGGAAGCCGAGCGACTTGCGCGGCAGGAGTGCCGGGCGTGCTTCTACCGAACTCGGCTTGCGGGGGCCGCCATGACGGTCCAAGCGTGCATGTGTTGCCAGATGGACCAGGTGTACGGCAGCCGCGCCACTTCGGTGCTCTGCATCCCCTGCGCCAAGGAAGGCGGCCTGTGCCGGCGTTGCGGGGGCGACGTCGCGATGGACACAGGGCGCGCCGATTGGCCCAGCCCGCGTACGGAGAAGGCTTCGGATGAGTCGGCCCAATAGGCTATCGGAGCGGAACACGAAAAAAGGCCCACCGCTTAGGGTGGGCCTTGGAATCAGTGAACTGATTTTGGGTTCCGGGAGGAGAGCTCTGCGAGGTACGACCGCGCAATGACATCCCCTTGGAGAGACTTGAGACGCAGAGCGCCGCAAGCTTCCACCGCCAGCTGTCGAGCCTTGCTTCGCAGCTTGCTCCTCAGAAGCGCCATGGCAGCGGTGTGCATGGTGACAAGGGACTGGGAAGGTGTCCCCCGGCCGTACACAACGTCCTCCAGCGCACGACTGTTGAGCGTCGGCAGGTAGATGTTGAGGCGCGCGAGCGCGCTTTGTGCGTGGTCTATATTCAAAGAAACTCTCCTAAACGTTTAAGAAAGCCCTCATGCCAGATGTGAATCTGGCACTGCGGGTCAGTGCCAGATAGCTAGTCCGACAAACCGTCTAGCAACCACTTGCTAGCGCCTTGAAGGACACACAGGAAAATGAGCGATGACCATCGAGTACGTCTTTTTTGGTGAGCTCGAAGTCTCCGCGAAGGAGCTCACCAAGCCTGCGCCGGAAGCGCCGGCATCGGAGCACGCTGACTACCAGCGCGCGCTGGGGCTGTATGCGCTTCAGAGTGAACAGCGCAACCCGCAATGCGGCCGCTGTTCGAGTCGCGTCGTCCTTGCAAAGCGGGCGAACGGCGCGCCGTACTTCATGCACAACGGCCATGACGACAAACATCGCGGAACCAGTCAGGAGGAAGCGTGTGTCTGGTACACGGGGGGAGCGGCACGCGCAAAAGCAGAGCTGCCCCGGTGGAGTGCGGCGAACAGGGTGGATTCGTCCTTGCTCCCAGGCCCGAGCCACGGCATTGAGCGAACCCGCAACTGGCTCCGCGCGGGGCTTCGCGCATTGGCCAAATCTGTTGCCAATTCGGAGGCCGACTTCGAGGCGCAGCAGGGCCGGGCGCGGCGGGGCGGCTTCAAGGGCCTGATGGGCATCCCCAAATCGGCTCTGGCCTCGGCCAGCGTAGCCCCTTACGGTCTTCCCGGCCTTCCAGTCACCGGCGCGCCGCGAGGGCTGCTTGCGGGGTTCCTGGGGCTGCCCGGTCGCACCGGCGCTCTGCCCGGCAGTGTGATGGCCGCGCTCGAGAAATGGACCCCGACCGCTGAGGGCGTTCTCCAGCAGCGGCGCTTGGTCACCCTGAAGGAGACCCTCTTGAACCCGCTCCTGCGAGAGGAGCTGGCTCTCTTTTTTCAGCTGTGCTGCGAGATGGCCTGCCGTGCGAAGGCAAGGGACCAGAAAATTGGTGCTCGGGCGCTCTCCTTGCGGGCGAAGCGTGAGCTCGAGCTCGCCCGTGGGCTGTCCAAACCTCCGGAGCTCGCTTTGGTCACCGCAACCTTTGGGACCAGCGAAGAGGCGCGCTCAGTCTTCGAGATGGCCAGGAACGTGCACCGCGACGACCGGCCGGCCTACGACGCTCTGGTGGCACCCGCTATCAGTGCCCTCTCCGTACTGCTGGAGACCTTCCCTTTCCTGGAGGCTCAGAAGGAGCGCATGGTGGAAACAATGGGGTCCGAGGCGGCGGACAAGGCGCGCTTCATCTACCTCGTCGTGCGCCCTGAGGCTCCCAACGTCGCCAAGGTCGGGATGACCAAGGACCTGGTGGGCCTCGTCGAGCAGCTGTCCGGCAGGCAAGGTGCGCGGCGCGTGCAGCTCGTCGAGGCGGCGCTCTGCTACGACTGGACCCGTACGGAGACCGCGGTACGGAAAGCGCTTGAGCACAAGACAGGCGGCGTCATCTCCGTGGACCCCGAGCAGCCTGAAGCGCGCGAGTGGATTGAGTGGGAGAACCGCCCTCCTCTCCCCGTCCTCGCCAAGACATTCGCTGCCGTGGCAACCCGGGTGGCCGCGGAAATCGCCGTGAGCCAGAGGGCGCTGCCGGCGCACTGATGCACGTGAAGCTGAGGTCGTCGAGAGGTCCATCCTGAGCCGCCGTGGGACGGGGTACACACTCAGAATGCTTCCGGACCT
Organism: Variovorax sp. SRS16; assembly: GCF_901827165.1. NCBI lineage: Bacteria > Pseudomonadati > Pseudomonadota > Betaproteobacteria > Burkholderiales > Comamonadaceae > Variovorax > Variovorax sp. SRS16. The sequence continues at coordinate 417,941 of NZ_LR594667.1, read as the reverse complement.
CGTCCATCCCTTGAGGGGCGTACGGGCGGCCTGCCCAGGCACTTCCTTTCTAGCGCGAGGCGGCTGCCAGGCCGACCGTACGCCCAAGAAAGGAAACGCCCGCAGGCGCAACCCTTCCCGGACTTCTGCGAGCGGCGCAAATGCCAAGCGCGAGCACCGCGACCGGACGAAAAAGCACCCCGCCAGCCGAAGCTAGTGGGGTGCGTTCAATCAGGTCGCGCGGTCAGCTGTGACAGCTATCAGCCGAACATCTTCGACATGCGGTCTGCAAAGACCACACGCGCAGCGACGACCTTGCCGAGTTGCGGCTCAGTGACGACCGACAGGGGGTAAGTGCCGTCGCCGTCGAACGTGCGCGTGACAAATCCGATGGCGCCAGGAACCTGGCCCATGGGGTAAGGGTTCTTGTGCTCCCAAGAATCCGCCAGGCACTCCGTCGCGTCGGTACAGCGGCTGTAAAAGGTGCCGTCCTCGTACGCGAACTCTTCGGGTGCCGTAGGGTAGTGGGCTCCGTCAAAGAATCCGACCTGTCCGCTGTCGACGCCGATGGCTGCGCACTGATGAAAGAGCGCTTTGTCGGCAGCCTGCGCCTCGAAGTCTTCGTGCATCACGGTGATTTCAGCACAGCAGAAGCCGTTGAAGCCGTCTCGAAACACGACGCGCGCCTTCCAGGCTCCATCCACGGCACCAAGGGAGGTGCCGTCAGACGCTTTCTTGTAGCAGGGGTCGCTCACATGCATCCGTGTGTCGGAGAGCATGAAGCCCCCAACATCGCGCACGAATTCGTCTCGGAGGGGAATGGAGCGGGGGCGGTCGTACTCGACGCCTGCGACCTCGAACACCAGCTTGTCCGGCTCGCCTTCCTTTGCCTCGACCTTTGCGAAGTAGTCGAAAGTATGCTGAACGCCACGCAGGAAGTGGCGCCAGCTGGTGAACGGAATCTCGAACGTCGTCGCCTCGGTCTCCGAAATCAGGAGCCAGGGGTCTTCCAGCACCATGACCGGGTAGCCGCCGTTCAAGGCGTTGTGCAATGGCGAGAACTTCGCCACGGGAGGAATCGTCAGGTGTACCTGCGCTTCGTTGAACTCAATCTTGATTTTCACGGGCTATCCTTGTTAAATTTCCTGCATCCTGTAGGTACAGCAAGGTTCCTTGCCCCCAGCGCGCTAAAAGGAAAAGTCCCTGAACTGCGAAGCTCAGGGACCGGGGAAGATGGTTTCAGTAGGCGCGGCGGCGACCGCGCTGTGCGTGCTGCCGGTACCAGGGCTTGTTCTCGGCTTCGGGGGCGTAGAGTTCCAGGCGCGGCACTTCGATGGCTTTGATGGCCTCTGCCAATTGGCGTTGAACCAGAAAGGCGTCGTCGACCACAAGGGTGCGGCAGCGCGTGCGCGGGGCGCCGGCAAGGACGGAGATGTGCGCCCCGTCTACGGAGTTGGCCTCGAGTGCCCGTCGAATCCGCTCGACGTGCGTTGAGTCGTGAAGGTCGCCGACGACCAAAACACGGATTTCACCGCGCTCCTGCGACGCGAGGGCCTGCGTAGCGTGTTCGACGATTTGGGTGTCCAGCCGTGCTGCCTGGTCCTTCAGGGGCAGGAAGCACCGGGAGGCGACGGAGGCGGCCGCGCTGGCATTGTCCAGCTCAACGATGATGGGGGCGTCCCGATTGGTCATGCGATTTCCTAAGGTGTCCAAACCAATGTGTAGCGACGGGCGCCCGGGCGTTCTTCATAATGCGGACCTTTGTTCTGAGCCCCGCCCCCTCTGATGAGCGCCGCCGATTTCCTGCTGTCCCCTGGAGTTCAGAAGCTCCTGACCGTCCTTTACGCCCATCCGGGCCAACAGTTCTCCCCTCTTGAACTCGCCAAGACCTGCAAGCTCGACACCGACGAGCTGGAGGGCACGCTCGGCCACTTGCTTAGCAGCGGCGTGCTGACGAAGTGCAAGCCAGCGGAGGACCAGGCCGAGCAAGTCACGGCCAACGTCTCGTTCGTGTTTTACCAAGAGCTGCGCACCATCGCGCTGAAGTCATTCGCTGCAGCCGAGCCCCTTCGTGCGATGCTGCGCTCGAAGTTCAAAGAGTCGGTTCTTCGTGCTTTCATCCTGGGTGAGGCCGGCGCGGCCGGCACCCTCGAGCTCTTGATTGTTCACGGCAAAGTCGCACCCGACCAGGCCGCGCTGGCCGCGGCCTTGCAGAAAGTCGTGAAGGCCATCTCGCGCCAGTTGCAGGTTCACGTACTGTCGCACGGCGAATTCCGCGGCCTGGGACCGCGGGACGCGCTCACGCGCAAGCTTGCCAGCAAATCCTCGTTCGAAATCGTCGCTCTTGGAGACACCAAGGCCGAAGTGCCGACCGAGCGGGTGAGCCTCCTCCGGAGGGCAACGAAGCGGCTCGCGTCACTCGCCGCGTAGCATCGCCCCGCATGCCGCCAGATTCAAGCCGCGTATCCCTTTCGGTCCCGCTCACAACCCTAGCCTCTACACAATGCGCTCTTCGATAGCTCTTCCACACGCTCTCGTATCCGTCGTGTCCCAGTACGTAGCACAGGAGGAGCCGAGGCTACCTGTCACTTACACGTGGCAGTTTCGAGACGACACGCTGTTGAAGCACCTGGGTCTTCGGGTCGCCGGAAGCAACGCGTATACGCGGAATCTTGACCTGAAAAGCCAGCTGACCCGTGAATGGAAGGCCAACCCGGGACAGCATGACGCCATCGGCGACTACTACGTGCGGGTGTGGGGCGGCATCAAGCGAAACCTTCCAGGCACCGTTCCCGCGTACGTCCAGACCATCGCAAAAGGGAAGGTGCCGGACTTCAAGGGCATCGCATCGTGGTCCAAGGTTGCAGCCGCCGCCGACCCCGAAGCGGCCGCCATATTCGACGCGCGGGTGGCGGTCTCGCTGAACGCTCTCCAGGTGCTCGCCGGCCCGGCAAGAGGTTTGGCGTTCCCGGTTCTTGCCAGCCAAAACGGCGTCATCAAGCGGACCGGCCCTCAGCTCAAGGAGCACGGGTTGGCAGGCGGGTGGAGCCCGCTTGCGGAAAGCCAAGTGTTCCCGACCTATCTTGCCCTGCTGCAACATGCGGCTGCGGGGCTTAAGGGGCCGCTTGCTCTCGCGCGGGCCGAGATGGTGCTGTTTGCGATGGCTGAGGACCTCGCCACACGGGCGGAAGCGCAGCTTGGCCCTTGAAGGGTCGTGCGGGGGCGAAGCTATACGGGGCAGGAAACACCAAAAGGAAACCATGGCTGCAAACATCACCGTCACATTCCCGCCCGAAGCGCGTATCGATGCCATCGGGGCGGCATTCGCGATATCGGCAGGCTCGCCTTTTCACCTCAGCGAAGCTGCGGGCGCGCGCTACCCCCGCGTGCCGAGCCTTCGCGTCAGCGTCCGTCCGGACTGCGTCGGGATGGCACACGTGGAGCTGCGTACTGGCACCGGCGACATCCTCGCGGCGTCGTACCACTTCGAGTTCGGCAAGAAGGGGGAACGCGGCATGCTGCTTCCGTTCGACGCACGTTGGCTTGCGCTGGCGCTGGCGGTTGTCGCTCAGCTCGGTGGGAGCGTCGCCGTGGACACCGCGGCCGGCGTATCCAAGGAAGTTCTGAGCGTCCCGACGCGTTGGCCCGAAGACCCAGAGGACGAAGGATTTGCCCAACTTCAGGAGCTGGTGCTTGCGATACCGCACATCTCAGCTGACGACATCGACCGGGCGGAGCCGCTTCTCCGTCAATAGGCCTCCTCCCGTCACTTCACGAGCCCGTCCTTGCGACGGGCTTTTTCTTGCCTGGGTACCGCCAGCCGAAAGGGTAAAAGGGCGGACGGTACCGAGGGAGAAATGCACAAATCTATAGGCAGGGTCGGCACTTGTACCAGCCAGGCCAACCTCATTAGCAATAAATGCTTACAATGCCTCGGCACAATCAATGAGCCCAATGTCCTCTTCAACATACAGCCAACCTTTAACGAGCTCGGACCAGAGCAAGATTTTCATCTTCGGTCTGCTGCTGGTGCCTAGCTTGTTTTTTGTCGGCATCATCCCGGTTCTCTTCCTCGCCTTCGGAGTCTGGATGCTAAAAAAGAACGCGGACTTCTCTCACATGGAGACTGCGGTTCGAAATTTCCGGGGCTACTGGTTTATCGTGTTCGCCGGCTGCGCGCTGTTCGCGGCGGGAAATGTGCTCAGGGTATGGGAAGGCAATCTGGACAAATGGGACCGCAGCTACGCCGTTGAATCGGCCTTTGCCTGGGGGGTCGCCGCGTCTATAGCGTTCGGCTACTTCACCCTCGTAAAGGTGCTCTTCCTGAATCCGATGCGAGGCCATGAGAGGTGGATTGAGGCCAACGGCATCTTCACTTCGAAGTCGAAGGCCGCCGTGCCAGCTGCCAAGCAGGCCGACGTGAATATCGTTCATGGGGGAGGGCTGTCGCCGTCCTACTCTGTCGCCGACGAGCTCATCAAGTGGAGCAAGCTAAAGGACGATGGCCACGTCACCCTCGACCAGTACAACGCCGCCAAAGACAAGCTCCTCGCCAGTCCGAACAGGTAGCCAAGTAACCAAATGGCCTTGGGCCGGGCCTACGGCGAGCTCTGTACCGCCGCGTGGGCCCCTGCGGCGGCGGCACGGCCTCAGCCAACTTCGCTAAAGGCCCTTACCCACCATCTTGCGCCGGTCTGCGTGGGGGAAAAATCCGCAAGCGTGGCGGCGTGACGTCTCTAGACGCCTCAGGACACTAACCTGAACGAAAGAGAACATGCCGCTGTATCGCGCCACCTTCGAACGAACAAACTGGGGCTTTCGGCCCCCACTGAAGCAGTCCTCCGACGTGCTGCTGCAAACGGACATCCCCTACGATGATGACAACTTGGCCGCCTTCGAGGAGGCACTCTGGGTGGCCATGCGGGAGCAGAACCCTCACTGGTGCAACCCGGCGGGGCCGAAAGGTGCCGCAATGGGCTGGTCCAGCGTTATGGGCTCCGGCAAGGTCGAGCGGGTCGACGAGGATGCGCACATGGCCGTTGTCTGGCACATCCCTCAGAGCGCATGGCTCAAGGCGGATGGCGAGACCGCGACGGTGGACGTCGACGAGGCCGGCCGCTTCTCATCTGCGCAAATCCTCGAGCTGCAGGCAAAGTACCCGGGCGAGCGCTATTCGATGGTCATGCCCAAGCTGCTGGCAGAAGTCTATCGCGGCCCAGCGCCGAAGGATGGTTGCGGAGGCTGGGAGCTCCAGGTCCGCTTCGATGAGTTCGTCGTCTGGGGATGCGGTCCTCGCCGCCCGGATGGACGCGGGGCCTTCGAGACGGTGACGCTGGCCAAAACCGGCGGGGGTTTGCTCTCCATGGAGTTCGAGCTGCCGGAACACACCGAATACCGTCCGGACCCTCAGGTGTACGAGCGCAAGAGCTCATGGGCTTGGCGCTTCATCCACGGAGGCGTGGGGTTCGGTGAACCCTGGAATCTCGCCGAGGGCCCTGAAGAGGCGGTCACCGCCGCACGGGAGATTGGCGTCAAGGAGATGCGCCGTGACGGTCACCACTATTGTTGGATGTTCCTGGCCTCAAAGCACGCCGTGAACCTCAAGGACACTCGCTCGGGCCCTGCGCCCACCTGTATCTTCGACTGAAGTCATTCCCTGCGCCAGCCCTCACCGGCTGGCGCCTTTTTTCGTCCCCACGGACGTGAAAAAGACCTCCGGAGAGGTCTTGGAATGAGGCAAGCAGGCTATGTCGGCAGCAGATTCTGCGGGTTGGCTGCATAGCGTTTGCGAATCTCAGCCATCGTGAGATGGGAGAAGTCGGGGTATTCGAAGCCTGGGAACAGCACGGCGAGCGCTGCCTGCAGCATGCCGTCGTCGTCGTAGATGTCGGACAGGCGTTCCGAATTGGCAAAGCGGGCCAGGTAGGCTTCCGCGCGCAGGATATTCATTTGAAGTCTCTCCAGTGTGGTCCTGCTTCCGTGTAGCCAATGCCTAGGGCCCCGACGTGCGCCAGCTATACGAAAGCAGGAAATACAAAAGGAGCTCTTCATGACCCCAACGGAATATCGCAACGAACGTCGCCGGCTTTCGGCCTCCCTCAACCGCCTGCTGCGCGCCCACCTCATCGAGACCGGGTTCCGGGAAGGCCCCATCGGCCGCAGCAAGCCGGTGAAGGCCTGGGTTCCGCGCGGCAAAGGCTCGCCTGGCTTGCCCAGCTTCCAGACATTCGTCCTCCGCGGCGGCTTTGTCGTCAAGGAGTTCATGGGCTTCGTGCAGGGCGGCGTGATTGTCGACTGCGCCAACGGAGGCCTTTCAACGCTCGACTTCGGCGACATGCCCCTGGAAGACCTGTTCAGGCTCAACGTCTGGGCGGAGCGCCAGTTCGCACCAGCACCCGGACACGTCAGAAAGCGCGCATAGCCGGCGTCTGCCATCATTCAGCGAGACCCCTCGGGTCTCGCTTTTCCTTGGTGGCAATCAACCTATAACGCAACCTCTCCGGTTGCTCTATAGACCCACAGAGAGCGGTTGTGTTATAATGGAAAAACCCGTAGGCAACGGCGCCGTCAGGTGCATTGTAGCTGCCACGGAGACGCACTGTTTCGATTATAGGGCTACTAAATCTCCGGGTAAGTACCTATAAGATTTGCAGACCTATACAAACGGACCTTTCCTAAAGCCTATCCACCTACCGGAATCCCTCATGAAGAAGTCTCTCCTCGCCCTCGCCGCTATCGCCGCCTTCGGTCTTTCGCTGGGCGCCCACGCCGAAACCTACGACGGCGTGCATGTGTCCGCCTCGAGCAAGAACCGCGCTGAAGTGAACATCGAAGCCGTCGTTGAAGCCAAGTCCATCGACCTGGCTGCCGAGCCCGGCCGCGGCGTGCTGACCGTCGCATCGGTTGCCAGCAAGGAAGCCGTGCGCGCCCAGGCCGTGGCCGCCGCTCACGCTCCGGACCAGAACGTGAAGCCCAGCTCGCGTGTGAACAGTAAGGTCGTCTCGACCTTCAACCATACGAACATCGCGTCGAAGTAATCGGCAGCGGCATAGCTCGCACCGCAGCAGCCAGGGGCCGACCCGCGCACTCGCGCCGGTCGGCCCCTTCTGCATCTGATTTTTTTAGAGGCCAACCCAGCACCCTGCATTAGCTAACGAAGGGTGATGCCGGCCTCGTGCTTCATGTACTCCACCTTGAAGACGTTCCGAGACTCCTTTCCACTGGGCCAAGTGGCGTGATAGCGGTATGTGCCTATCAATAGCGCGGAAGGCTGGACGAGGATACTCCAGCCTGCACATTTGTCAGGGTTCCAAGGGTCGGCGTTCCGCGCCCTGCAGACCTGCCAATCAAAGTCACTGATGAGGCGAATGCTTGCGCCCGGCGGGTCCGAGGTAACCTGGTAATCTGAACCTCCCGCAGCTAGGCAGCCGTAATGAAATGCATAGATAGGAAGCTCGCGTTGCTCTCCGGGAGGAAGCGAAGTTAGATACCCCGCCCAGCGCAAAGCAAAAGTCCTCTCGAGCGCCAGCCATTGCCTCCGCGCAAATCGGCGGTCGTCACTCGTATACAGTATTGTCAGGCCCGCATCGGTATGCAACGTTGGTTGCTGCTGCAGGCGGCGCTCGATGTTCTCGAGCACTAATGCCTCCAGGGCGGTTAGCACAGGCTCGAAGACATTCTCAGGAAACCTGGCACTGCGGACCACTTCGCGCCGCTCTGCGATGTCCAAGATGCTAACTTCGGTCCAGGTCCAAACGCCCGGATGGATTACGGAGAAGCAGTAGGGCTGTTGGTCCTTCAGCGCGCACTTCGCATAGCTTTCGACGGACAAGTACTCTTCGTCATCCCCGACCGCCGCTATCGTGGTCGCTCTAAGCGCTTGGTTGGGTCCGGGCAAAGGTTGACCCGCGTACTCGCACACGGACTGTGAATGAAACGGGAAGCTGCGAATGGGCCCCTGCGGCATAGCCGTGCGCTCGATAACACGGTAGAGCTTCACGGTGTCATCAGCCTCGGAACGGCCACCAACGTCTGCGAGAGACGGGAGGGGCAGAAGTGCCAAAACGAGCGTGCACGCCAGTGGCCCTCTGCTTCGGCATGAATCCATGGCACACCTCCGTCGATTGCGACGCGTGTAACGAGTAATTTTGAGCCGAGAACTCGGCGGTTGCAAGGCAGTAGCTCCCCGTTAAGCGCCGCGACACGTACTCCGCCGATTGTCCGCATACAAAAAATTGGCCCACCGTTTCCGGGGGGCCAATCAAATGAGGACAAGCTTGAGAGTAAGGCCTAAACCGTAGCGGCCGCAGCCTTTTCAGCCATGGGCAGGGGCAGCACCTCGAGCACCTCGCGCCAGAGCTGCGACCATTGCGGCCAGGCATGGCCCCCTGGTGTCGTGAACACACGGCCTTCCGGCAGCGCGTCCGCGAGCACCCGATGGTTGCTTGCAAAGCGGTCGTCCAAGCCGTAGCCGAGATACACCGGAGGCAGGCCGCTGGAAGCGTCTGCTTGGGTGTAGCGCTTGAGCAATGGCCACAGCTTGCGGTCGACTTCCTGGTCCGGCGGAGGCCCTTCGGGCACTTGCCAGCTCCGCAGGCCACCGGCGGCTTGGATTGCCGCGGCGATAGGGCGCCGGCCGAGGTACGGGGCAATCGTGACGATGCCGTCGACCGCGCCCGGGTAGGCCAGTTCATGAATCAGCGCGCCAAAGCCTCCGATGGAGACACCGACGAGCCAGATGGACTTGTAGCCTGCCTCGCGCTGCGGCCGGATGACGTCCAGATGCAGCCTCTCGACGAAGCTCTGGTCGTAGTAGAACGCGACGTTGGCGTCCACCAGGAGGGCATCGACCGCGAGGTTCCGCTCCTTGACAGCAGCGATGATGCCTTGGCGTTCGAACTCCTCCGGCTGGAGGAACGCGCCCGGCAGGAAGACGAGAAGCGTGTCGGAAAGCGTGGTCGCACCTTTGGCAAGCGCTGTGTGCGCGAACCTGCACTGGAGGGTGTGGGTCATGGGAGTCCTTGGATGCGCCTGCGGGTGCTGGCGCCTGAGGTTGAACAAGAGGTCTTCTTCCTGTAGCGAGTGCCCCCGCTCGGCTCCGGTGGCGCTCGACCTCGCCTCCCAGGAACGCTAAGATTTCGCACCACGACCAGGAGATATGGCATGACGCTGGACGAATACTCGGAAGCCGCGAAGAAAATCTATGCGGAGCAGCAGGACATCGCCCAAGCGATGTCGCAGCTCGCGCTTTCGGCCAAGGCGATGCCGCCCAACCCTGAGTTTTTGGAGCTGATGACGCGGCAATGGGGGCTTGTGCAGCAAATAGCCTCCCTGAATACACAGCTGGCCATGGGCGTGATGGCCCCCAAAAAGTAGCGGGTCGCTGACCGCCGGTGACCGGCGCCACAGTCGTTCGGGGCGCGTCCGTGCTCTACGGTCCAGCTTGGCGGCAGCTCCGGTGACCGTCATGCGCGAAAATGCGGACATGAAACTTCTGGCGCTTCCAACATGCTGCCGCGGCGGCGATAGGCCCGTGTGATGAGCCGGGCGTCCGACAAGCCTTCTACGACATGGGCACCCAGCACCGCCACGGTTGGCGGCAAACCCACCTGGACCCTGGCACGCGACAGTGCGCAGGACCTCCCGCTGATGCTGCAATGTTGCGAAGCTGAACTGCGCAACATGGCAGACCATGGCGTGGTCGCCGCCCCGTTCTACTTCGAGCGGGTGGCGATTCTCTTGCGCAAAGCCAAGCGCTACAAAGAAGAGGTCGAGATGTGCGAGCGGTACGCAGGCGCGATTGAGCAGTACTACCAAGAAACTTCTTCTTTGGAGCAAGCTGACGTCCGGCAGAGTCCCTGGTACCGCGAATTGCCGGCGCGCTTGGCCAAGGCGCGCGCGTTACTTTCGACCAGCGGCTAGCGGCCGCTCCCTACTCGCGGGCTCGGGCCCGCCCCACCAATCACCGCACATGTGCTGGCCGAACGGATAAGAAAAGACCGCCTCGGGACGGTCTTTTCGCCCTGGGCGCAGCGCCAACTGAACAGCGCGCTCGAAGGGAAGTTTTTCTCCTCGTATAGGCACCGAGGAGACGGCTGCTGCTAGCCAGGGCCTGGGGGTCGCGAAGCCGGCGGCTCCCGCCATCTCTTGGCGCGGTCGCGTCAGCCCGCGAAGTTGAGCTTGAGCGTCGGTCCGCGGGGCACCTGCAGACGGCGCGCCGGCGGAACCAGGCTGAACGCTGCGCCGCTGGGCATGTTCAGCAGCCCCTGCGCATCCAGCTCCAGGAGCGGCGCTTCCAGTTCGGGGTACGGGTACACGACCTGACCAGTCTTCAGCAGCCGCAGCGTCGCCAACGCGGCCGCACTCAGGCGCCCGAGCTCAGGGTTGTACAGCGTGGGGTTCTGCCTGCGCGCCTCGCGCCAGGCGACCACCTCCGACCACTCCCGCTCGCGCCGGGCAAATCCCTCAGCATCAAAGCGCCAGCCTCCGGGCTCGATACCAACCGGCTCTCCCTCCGATGCCGCCACCGGCTGGGCGAGCTCCTTCAACAGTAGAGGCATGGTGGGACGGAGTTCAGGCTGCCCCTTTGGGCCCTGAGGTGCTCCGCTCCACACCAGGACCTCATCCCCCTGCTCAGGCCGGAGAAACCAGCGCCATGGGGATTCATGCAGCGCCAAATGCAGCGTTGCGCCTTTTCGGAAGGCGTCGAGCAGGGCGAAATCGTGTGCCGTCCGGAACCCCTCCCAGGGGTCTCGGCGCTGATAGGAGCAATGAATGTCGACAAGGTATGGCATGGTCCCCTCGGAAAGTCGGAGCAATGCCACGTGTAGTTCTGGCGAGAAAACCACACAGCTCCGCCGAGGCTGCGACCAAGCGGACCCCTGGTTACGCTGGACGCAACCTTTTATACGGCCGTTGCTACACGGGGTTTCAGCCTCCGAAAGACAACCGTGTCCCCCGCCCTATCCGAAGAAGCTCAAAGCCGAATCTCCCGGGAACTCGAGGCGCTCGTGCGCCGCTACCATGCGGCCGGCATCGCGCCAGCTGCCCTTAAAGCGGAGCTGCGCAGCCAGGTGGAAGCCTTGAACGAGCGGGCGCCCGGTACCAGCCCTGAAGGGCTCGAAAAACTACTTCGTGAGGCCCGACGACTGCACGATGCCGGAGATGAGGCGGCTCATCGAGACGCCGCAGCGGCCTGGCTCGAGGCCGCGCATCAGGCCCGCGTCGGTTGCGTGCTGCGCTTCGACTGCTTCCTTGTTCCCAAGCAGATGCTTCTGGACGCCTTTCGCATCATGTGGCGCCCGGGCTCGGATTTGTCGGCAGCGCAGCTGTGCTTCGCCGGTCCGACGGATGGCCACGTCTCGCGCCGTGACGTCAAGGAATTCTTCCTGGAGCTCGATGACCGGTTCCAGGTCGTGAAGCCTGGCTACAAGCTGCAGGTGCTGTTCCCGAAGCGGTTCGACCAGGCCGGGCGGCCCATCCCTCTCCAGAAGGCGCGTTAAGCGGCGTGGCCGGTCCGGTTGCTACAGAAGGCAGGCCGCTGCTCCGCGCAGCACTCGCTTAACGAAGGAAACACCATGCCTGATACCACCCCCTGCCGCGGCGCCGGCGCCCCACTCGACCTCGAAGCTCTCGAGAACCTAGCCAACGCTGCCACCAAAGGGCCCTGGAAGGTCCGCAGCTCCCCGGGACTTCCGAGCTTTGTCTCGGCACCGCGCGAGAACCCGCGTCACGGCTACGACATCGAGGTGCTCGGTGAGGACGAGACGCAGTACTCGACCCGGGATGCCGACGTCGCTTACATCGCCGCTGCACAGCCGCAGGTCGTGCTCGAGCTCATCCGTCAGCTGCGCGACGCGCGCCGCCTGCACGACATGCTCTAGCCCTTAGCCCGAGCTGATTCTCGCCCCTAAAGAACCTGTTCTTTGGGGGCTTCTCTTTGCGCTGGCTGCCGGGACTGCGCTATTGGCATGGAAACGTTTGTTCAAGACCGCGGAGTAGCTCAAACTCGGCGTGCAATTTCGTCATATCCGTGGATTTGCCGATTGCGCGATTCTCCGCTGTAACCTTTGCCAAGCGCGCGTCGAGAATTTGCGTGAAATTCTGTGCGTTCATCGATAGCGTCTCTGGCTGGCAGTACAGCGGTCGCACCTTGTTGTAGGTGTTTGTCTCGTTTGCCCAGCCAAAGCCGGTTCCAACACCAGATATGTAGAGCAGCATCGCTGGCTTGTCGCGAGCCGATTGCATCGCCGCCTGGTACTCGCTAGCCAAGACCTCTGCGGTTGCGGATATCGAAAGCGCTGCACCGAGCACGGCGACGGCCACGGCCCGATAGGCCATCATTCTTTTCATACGTCCAAAGTCCTTGTAAGCAGGGCGGCGCTTGGAAAAATGTCCAGATGCTCTTGTATCACGCAAAAACCAGTGATTCCCGATGCCTGTGCGTGCCGCGCACGACAGAAGTCCCAAGTCGTGACTTTCTCGCGTGGAGTCGAACAGCTAGGCACTAGCGTCGGTCACCTGGTCTGGACGCGGTGACTACAAGATTTACCCAAAGGACAACCACCAAAGGAAACCGCCATGCGGACTGTTCAGCAACTCATCGACGCCGGCTTCACGCTCTCTCCCGCAGAGGACGCCATCGGCTGTTCGGAGCTGTTTTCGCCGAAGCCGTTCTTCTACTACAACCCGAAATCTTTGGAGAGCATCAACGACATCTACTCGGGCCTCGAGACTGCCAAGCCGACCGAGTACGGTCACCGCTTAGTGCTCGCAGGCAGGTACAGCCCTTCGGACGTATTCCCGTTTAACGTTCTCGACGAGGAACGCCGCGAGTTGTTGGATGAGGCCTACCAGCGCTACTGGACCCACACGAACGATGCCGCCCGAGCAAAGGACGACTTCTCCGATGTCCTGCGAACGGACGAACCTTATAAGTTTTGACCATTCCCGAAAAGCGCCAGCTCATCTGGCGCTTTTTTCTTGGTCGGGCCGCAGCGCCCCTCTCGATGCCGACGGGCTCGGCCTGGCGCCCGGCGCCAGCCGGTGCGGGCCAGCCTTAACCGGCACAAGAGTGGCTGCTAGCGGTTAAAAGGCGGGATAAGGGGCATAGAAATGCCTGTTAACCCGCGGCCGGCATTTGGCAGCGGCCTGGCCATTGTCGTTTCCCTAGACAACGCAGGACAACAACCCTCAGAGGAACAAATGGCTACTCAAACCCAAACGGTTTTCAAGACCCAGGTGCTTCAGGCCCGTCGCGAGGTGAACTACCGCGATGTTGCCCACGGCATCGTGGTCTACAAGGACCATCGCATCTGCGCGGCCCAGCCGCCGGCGGACCCGTCGTTCAAGGCAGGCTTTGAGTTCAACACCACTACGGAAGGCTTCGCGCGCGAGGCGAACCTGCTTGACCATCTCAACACCGGTGCACCGCTCAAGGATTTGTCGTCAGTCTGCTTTGTGGACGATGAAGTCCTGCGAGCAGGCGCGGTGAAGGGCTTCTCCGGCATGCTGGAAGCACTGCAGAAGACGGCGCGGCTCACGAAGCCCTACTCGTGCTTTGTGTCGGGCGACGCCAACTCCAGGCACCTCGTGCGCATCGAAATGGGGAGCCACCAGGTGTTCACAATGGACGGTCTCCCGCGACCGATGGGGATTCACTTCGACTACATCGTTGGCATGATGGACAACCGGTCCTACGACCTCGAGCTCGCGCTGCACCTGCTTGAGGCCAATCCTCGGGTGCACTTCGAGACCGACCGGTCCGGTCGCAAGCTTCAGAACATTCCGTCGTACAACGCTGAAGACGGCCGGACGCAATGCTTGGAGTTCATCTTCGAGCCGACGGTCGAAGAGGCGGTGCGGATTCGGGACTGGCACCTCGCGCGCGACACGAAGCGCGCGGCCGGCGAAGAGCACGAGGCAATCTTTGTCCTTGACCTGCTCGGACTGCGCAAGGCAGGAGCGGCGCGATTCGACACGTACGCCGGCGTATACGACTGAGGAACTGCAGCGATGAGCTTGACCGCACGGGACAAGGCAATTCGAGGTGCAGGGCGCCGTCGCTTCATCGCGGAAGTAGTGACCGCTAGGCGAGATGAAGGCGGAGTGCTCGACAAGACCACCAACCGTCGCCTTGCAAAAGCGTTGAAGAACGAAGCGAAGTTCGCTCGACAAGCGCGACGCTAGCCGTCGCAGCGTCATTCCAAGACCGCACCAGCTCACGCTCGGTGCGGTCTTTCATTTCTCAGGCCGGTCAGAAAATATGGGAGTGTCCGCCGAGGACATGCTGGGCGTTCCGCGACCTGAACGTGGGCCGCTCCCTCGACGAGGTGCTTCGCATCCTGGACGGCGCACCAGGGGGCTTCGGCCAATTATCAGATTTCAGATAATCTTGAGTAATTCCCGGCGGCGCCCTCCCCACCGGTGACCTCCCCTCTTTTGGCGCATGGTTGGGAAGCGAAGTGCTTTAGGGCGAGGCGTGGCTAAAGAGGGTCGATAGACGGTGGCCGACTCCCCTTGAGGCCACCATGGAAATCCAAACCCTGACGCAAGTCCAAACGCTCGACTCCCATCGCACGCTGCAATACTGCCGGGTGGCCCCGGGCTTCTTCGCGTTCCGCGACGAGTTCAACTGCGCCGGCGTGCCCCAGTTGTCTGCGGGGCTGGCCCCGCACATCCCTGCCAAGAGCGCTGCCGAAGGCGTCGCACGGCTAGAGGACATCCGCGCTCACCTGGAACATGGCGCAGCCCTTGTAGCCATGGAGAACGTGTTCTTCCTGGATGCCGACAAGCAGGCTGCGGCAGGTCGCGAAGGGTTCGAAGCCCTGGGTGACAGCGAGCCGCATCGTGCACTCACGCCATTCACGAGCGTCACGCAGGGTGAGTGCGACGCGGACCACCTGTGCGTGGTCGACCCGGACGCCAAAATGCTCTTCACGCTCGCCGGCGAGGTCATCCAGACGGGCGTCAGGTTCGGTGACCCCGCCTCCATGATGACAACCGAGTTCTTTGACCTGGAGCTCGGCCTGGAAGTGCTGAAGCGCAACCCGCGCGTCCACTTCCACCCGCAAGGCGGTGGCGAGCCCCGGGTGCAATGCTTCTCGAGGGCCAACAGCTACCCGGCCCACTACGTGCTGCACTTCGTGTTCGAGCCGACCTTCGCCCAGGCCAACCGGATGTGGGCCTGGCACAAGGCCAAGGCAACACCCGGAGCGGCCTACTCGCCGCAAGAGGCGGCCCTTGCGCTGGATGTGCTGGGCCTGCGCGTTGCCGGCGCGGAGCGTGCAGAAGTCGACGCCTGAACGGCTTTGTTTGGCTTCGGCAGCAGGCGCCGGCGCGTATGCCCCGGCTAAAATCGTGCCCTCCCCTACCGCGCGCCTATAAGGATTTGCGATGAACGCCAAAGGCCCTGAAACAGGCCGCCTAGACCGTCAGCCCATAGTTTCAAAAATTGACCGGAACCCTGCTGGCGGCGTCCCGGCCCCCGAGGACAACGCGCTCAACCTGGCCGCCCAGGCTTGGCTTCAAAGCTTGCCATTCGGCGTACGACCGCGCCACATCCAAGTGCGGTTCCCGCGCATCGCGAACACGTTGTCCCTGCGCTGGAACAGCGAAAAGCTGATTCGCGAATGCTTCAAGGCATTGCTCAACCCGCAGCGGGCTTTCCGGATTCCCTTCCCTCCTCTCATCGAAGAGGAGCTGCGCGCGTTGGCCGAGTACCGCGGCCTCAAAGAGCCGCCGACCGTCAGCTTCGACGAGTTCCTGGAGGCAGAGTCCGAGACTGCTGCGCTCGCTGCGGCCTAGGTTCGTTGGTTCATCCGTTTGCGCCTGAGTACGAAAGTAGTCGGAGTGGGCGGCCGCCTCCGAAAAAGAGCCCAGGTGCGTTGGTCGAGGCCCACAACGCGCCCTTTGGCGGTGTTCACGCGCGCCGGACGCCGCTAAGCTGACGCGACCGACAGCTAAGCCGGAGGGGCGCATTTGGCAGCAAAACCAGGGGTTCGTGATGGTGAGAGCACGCGGGAAGCCGTTTTGGAGGCTCTGCGTAGGGCGACTGGGCCAATAGACGGCTACGGCATCGCCAAGGCCGCAAGGGTGAGCCCGCTCCAGGCCGGCAGGGCCTTGGAAAAGCTGGCTGCGGACGGACTTGCGGTCAAGGAAGACGAGCTCGATGGTCTGAGCGACCCCTCGGCCTCCTTCAGGCCCGTGGCCTAGAGCGACGCGGCAAGCTTGGCGGTTGCGCCGGCGAGCCTTGGGAACAGGAACTCGATGAGCCGGACCGTGGCCAGCTCTGGCTTGGGGTCCACGATGCGCTCTGCCTCGCGGGCGCGGTGTTCAGCGGCCTTGGTTTCCCAGGCGGCGTAGTTCCGAGCTTTGCGCAGTTGAGGCACCAGGCCGTAGACGCGTAGCGCCTCCCCCACGTACTCGAGGTACGGCATGACACGCGTGCGGTCACTGCGAGGGAGCGTCTCGTGCAGGACCTGGATGAGGCTGCTGAACTTGTAGCCGACCGGACGCCCCGCCTGGAAGGAGTAGAGAACCTTGAGGACGGTCTCTGGCAGCAGATGCGGGTACGCCGGCAGTTTCAGGTCCGCCTCCTCGAAGCGAAACCCGAGTTCTTCCCACTCCTCGCCTGGCACTTTTCCGTCCCCTATAGCGCGCAGCCACGTGTCTCGGAAGCGCTCACGAAGGGCCTCAGCCTCATCGGTGTCGTACCACCACGGTTGTTCGACCGGTGCGATATAGGGGTTGGGCCCTGCTGCATGCTCGGCCGCGCGCAGCTTCTCCCGCGCGCCCTCGAAGTCGAAGTAGAAGGCCGTCTGCGAGGCGAGGTCGAGCGTCAACTCGTCGAAGCTCACGAGCTTGCGCTGGAGGTCGGAGACGGCGGAGCTGTCGGTCGCGGAAAGCGGATACCGCCAGACGCAATCGAGCATGAACTTGCCATGCTTTTTAGACGCTTCGACTGTTTCGGCAGTAACGACTAGGGCGTTCTGATTGTTGTTGAAGTAGATGTCGTCTTGGGTCATCTTGCGGATGCCTTCGTCGAAGTTTGCGAACACCCAGACAAGCAGCGCGCCTTCCTTACGGTAGAACAACCGGCGCCCGACGATGACGTCCAGGTAGGTTGATGACAACTGGACCTCAAACGCAACGCGCATGCCTTTGTGCTCCGCTCGAACGTCAGGGCGACGCATCTCCCCCGTGAGCTTTCCCTTCCAGGACGACTCAACCTCAGTGTTCGTGAATGCCGGGTCGACTTCGGTGCACTGCGCTATCCACTGCTTCATCTGGTGATGCAGCTCACTTTCCTTGGCACCGTTGTAGCGGATGGCGTCTATTTCGTCACGCGTAAGGTGAGCGCCGGTGTCGATGGGGCAGCCCCCAAGCTCGTGCACATGCCGAAAGTAGAACTGCTTCTGCTTGTCCATGCAATTGAGCTGGACCCCTACCCCACAGAGGGGGCAGGTGTACAGCGGGCGACCTTCGAACTGACGCTCCTTGAGCGTGCTGCGAAGAACGACGGCTGCGTCGTAGTCAGCGCCAATCGCCTGATTGGCTGAGAGAACGCGGCCCGACACCATGTCCAGGACCTCGGCAATCTTCGGCTTGCGAACTGCGAACGACATCTGCTGCTTCCCAATTTTGGCGACAGGAAAAGTCTACGCGCAGAGCGGCCGCGGCCACCGGAGTGTTTCTTACGAGGCGAGCTTGAGCGCCGGCGCGCGGCAAGCTGAGGACTTGCGCCTTCGTCTTGAGTCGTAGTAGAGGGCAACGAGCACTGCCCTCCCGGCACGGCGGGCGGGGATGCCATAGGCAAAAGAAAGCCCCGCTCGACGAGGGCGGGGCGTGGGAATCAGGGGCACGTTGCAACAGGCGGGTCTGTCGGCTTGGCTGGCGGGATGACTGTCATCGCTACGCCGAGGGCGGCGAGCCGGTCGCCGATGCGGTCGAATCTGAGCGTCGAACGTACAGTTGTGCGCTTTGTGCCGCCCTCCTCGAGCAGTTGGAGAATGCGGCATGCCGCGGGTGAGCTGCAACCGGCGGCGCGGAGCACGTCGAGGAAGGCCTTGCGGGCAGTCGGAGCGCCGACGAACTCCAGCCCTACTCCATCATGCGGGTCATACGGCCAGTCGGCCGTGAAATGTCTGCCGAACCTTGGTCGGTGCATTGGCGTCCTTCGGGAAAGTGGTTCTTTCCACGTGTAGCGACAACACCCCACCACGTTTCCTGAAAAACATTTCCAACGTCCCTCGGGAATTCCCAAGGTATACCCTGCGCCTCCTGGCGGGCAAGCGCGATGGAATCGGGACCGAATGGGCCGCTTGCTGGCGATTTCATGCCAGGCGCCGATGGCGTCGTGGCCTCAGCCCCGCCATCGCACTGCTGTTGCGCCGCTACCTGGTAGTGCAGCAGCGGAGACCGGTCGCGCGGGAGAGCGCAGCTGACGACCTGGTCATTCGGCACCTTTCGGCGCGCAAGGCGATGCGCCCGGCACGGCCCTCGGAGGCCCGCCCCGAATGGGTTTTGCGGGCGCCGTGTGGATAATCACCAAAACAAGAGGGGCATCATGAACGTTGGCGAGCAGCTGGTTTCCTCGTACCTTCGGTACATCAGAAAGTGCGATTTCATCCAGACGAACTTGTACACGGTCGACGTGCAGGGTGAGATTGACGTCGTGGGCATCAATCTCAAGGAGCGAAAGGTGTACGTGTGCGAGGTTGCTGTTCACCTCACGACTGGCCTCCAGTATGTCAAGGACAAGCGACCAAACAATGTCAACAAGCTCGTTGAGAAGTTCTCCCGCGACATCGCTTACGCTCGGAAGTACCTGGGGGAGTACGAGCACCACTTCATGCTCTGGAGCCCAATTGTCAAGGACAGCCAAGGGGACCCCCGATACAACCAGTTAGGACACTTGACCGAAGTAAAGAGGCAGATTTTCGAAGCTAGGCAGGTCGAGTTGGAGTGCGTGGTGAACGACGCGTTCTACTCAGCAATGCGGGAATTGAGAGAGTACGCAAGCCGGCAGTCGTCGGAGCTCCAATGCCCGCTCATGCGACTGCTGCAAATCGAAGAATTGCTCGCACGCCATGTGAGCAAGGGCGTTCGAGCGCCAACCGCGGGTGGCGCAGAGGTGCTTGCCGGACTTCCTGTCAAGCCCGACTGTCGAGGCCACCGGCACCGCTCATTGACATCCTCCCCGCCCTAAAGGACGGGGATTCCCACTGCTGGACGGCCATGCCCGGCCGCGGCACCCAGCCCTGAAGGGCCTGGTACCTTATTCACTGCGGCCGCACTCTTCGTCGAGCGCGAATCCGCAGCGGAAAACGTGTTCTCCAACCACACCAGCCCACGCGCAAGGATGTTGCGCGCCGCGTTCACATCGCGGTCGTGGGACGTGCCGCAACACGGACAGGTCCATTGCCGTACGGCGAGCCCAGCTCGACCCTTGGGGCCGGCTCGCGTGCCGCAGACGTTGCACTCCTGAGTGGAGAAGGATTCGTCGACCTCCGCGAACCAAGCACTTGCGTCATCGCACTTGTACTTGAGCATGGTTCGGTAGCTGCTCCAGCCCGCGTCGAGCACCGATTTCGCCATTCGGGTCTTCGCGAGGGAAGCGGCATTGACGTTGCCGACGAAGACCGCCGCATGGCTGTATGCCTGAACGGTGGACAGCTTGTGCAGGAAATCCTTCCTGCGATTGGCGACCTTGGCGTGCAGCGCACGCACCCGGTGCGCCTTGCCAGCGCGCTGCGCGGTGGCAATCTTCGACTCGAGGTCGCGATAGAAGCGCTGGGCGTCCACCGAGGTCCCCGCAGAGTCGGTCATATGGCTCTTGAGCCCCAGGTCGGCACCAATGGCCCCTTTGAGGCCCTTGGGCGACGGCTTGGCCTTCGGCTGCACCTTGACCGTGACGTTCAGGAACCAGCGTCCGCGCACGTCCTCGCTGATGCTGCCCGCGCCGAGCTCGCGGTCGGCGAGACCGTAGCTGTCCCAAAGGCTCAGAAGATGGCCCTGGAAAGCCACCTGCCCGCCCTTGTAGCGCAGCGAGCGAGCCTTGAATGGAATCCACCCCAGGCTCCGGTTCGCGCGCTTAGGGTCGGAGACGCGCCAGCGCAGGCGCGCCTTCTTGAACTGCCGCCGGCGCGTGGCGAACTCCTCGGCAACCTGCTGGAACACCGCAGAGCCCACGAGCAGGCCCGCTTTGCTTGCGCCGTTGAGGTACTTCTGAAAGTCGAACCCGCTCATGAAGCGGCCCTCGCGGCGCAGCACCTGCTGGCCGAGGTCGTTGCAGTAGTTCCAGACCTGGTTCACGTCGCGCGCCATCGCGCGCAGCACGGCCGCGTGCTTGTCCTTCAGCCGAAGCCGAAGGACACGCGTCGAGAGCGGGGGGCAACTGGGAAGGGACACCGAGGCGTTGTTGTTTCAACTGTTGTTTCATCCAGTGTATCGCTGCATTTTAGATAGAGCAATGCCTTCGGCTGCAAACAACCCGCGATTCACTCCCCGCCCTAAAGGATGGGCTTCTCTCGCGTTGGCTTCTGGTGAAGCTGACGAACGCGCAAGTTGGCCCTGCGCAGCTTGGTCTGACGACGTTTGCAGCCTTCTTCGGATACGGCTACCTCCTGGTGCTAGTTTGCTGGCGGTTTCGGCACTTCATCGAGTAGTCCGCGCGCGGATTTCGTTCGGGGTCAGCCCCAGCATCCGGCCAAAGTAGATGTCGCCGTAGAGCCCGGGCAGCGCATCGACGAAAGGTTTCGGAAGTTCGAGGTATGCTGCCCTGGCTTGGACACGCTGAAACGCCTGGCCGTTGCTGCTTGGCACCCCTGGTCTCGCCTCTTGGCAACATCGGCCAGCAACACAGCTTGCTTGCCGCAAGATTCCAGCACCGCGTCATCTGCACTTTGCGGCCGTGCCGCCTGTTGACCTCTTGTCCCTTGCGGGCTTGGCTGAGCTGTCGCGGAGCAACGCTCCCAGCTCATCTGGTATGCCGCCTGCCCCGGGCTACCCAGCACCACCCAAGTCGCTTCAGCTTCGCCATGGTTGCCGTGCGGTCGTCGCAGGCCGCCATCGTCTTTGGGTCGCCGCCGGAGCCCCCACGACACTGACTGTTCTGCCGCTCGACCAGCGCCTTCAATTCAGACGCTTCGTCGGCCGCGGAAGCACTAGCAACATGAAATGCAGCCAATGCGCACGCGAGGGTAAGGAGGAGTTTCATGCCCGCATTCTGCTGCATGCCCGCGATTGAACAGACCTGCGTCTGGCCATCACGAGGGAATAGTCAGCGCGTGGCGGGGTCGTAGTAGATGGCATCCAGCAACGCGGCACGCCCGGCCCAAATCCGCTTCTCCAGCGGGTCCGTGGGCTCGGGCGCGAGCCACCAGGGCGAGCTGCGAATCCGAAGTACGATTCGCTCCCAGTAGTTGTCGAGAGAGGTGTTGTTCGCAACGGCAAAGTGCTCTGCGATGCCCTTCTTGTTTGGCCTGCTGATGCAAACGAACTGGTCCGGCCGCTTCATTGCGAGCAGGCGCGTTCCGGTTGCGATGCCGCCCGAGGCGCGTAGGTCTTCGCTCAGCGCGCCCATGAACTCTTCTCGGAACAGCTCGTAGTGTTCCAGGTTTACGGGGCCGGTTTGCGGGATGAAGTCCAGCGCGCGCGACAGCCCCTCCGGCTTATTGATGACAGTGGTGCTGAACGAGCCACTGGCACCCATCGCGCCAAACCAGGCCCACTCATGGCCGTCCTTCTTGGCTTGTGTCCCGCCCATCGTGCCAGCAATGCGCTTGCGGACGTCTACATCGAGCTCGGCGTATGTGGGCTTGGAACGGAACATTGCGCCCAGTTGTTCCAGCACCTGCAGCCTTCCCTCAAGCGTATGGTCCGAGTTCGGGTTTTCAATTTTGACCCGGGCAACGAATTCCTGCCACGCCAGGTCCTGTGGTCCGGGAATGTCGTCTTCCGCCTTGGACTTTTTTACAGGCACCCACCGCGCAAGCTCGTCATGCGCGGCCTTGGCGCGGCGGTGATTGGCCTGGTAGCTGTAAAGCCACTCGGGGGTGACATCGACCCCAGCGCCCCACGACTGGGCAACGAAGGCAAAGAGCTTCTGGAGTCCGGCGTCGGTCGCGTTGCCGCGCATCAGGGTGCTGGCTTCAATGTTCGTCGTGAAAGCTCGATTCGTCAGGTTGTGACTGCCCACCACGGCGGTCCAGTCCTCCTTGCTTCGGAACAGGTAGACCTTGGGGTGGAAGAGCGGACCCTCCGGAAGCATGACCTTGAAATTCGGCATCTCCTGGAAGCGTTCAATGACCGACGGCGCGGTCACGTATCCGTGCGTGCCGACGACGAGGTGGCGGAATTTGGCGCGGTGCTCAAACGCCGCCTCGAGAACCTGGTTGTCCGTGGCCCAAGCCACCGCCCAAGCGGCGAGGTCGCATTTTGCCATCAGGTCGACGAGCGTATTCGTCGTTTGTTTGCTGTCCGTCAGTAACTCTACTTGCATTGGTCTTCCTCTTTCTATTTGTTGGCCAGCATTATGGGCAGCGAGACGGCGACCAAGCGAGGCAGGATGTCACGGAGCGACTTTTCTCGCACGGCGCGATGCGATGCTGCGCCGGAGCGTAGTGCCTCGGACTTGCCGACGATTGAATGTGTCTATACAATATCAAACATCAAGCACACCTAAAACGAAAGGGAGTCCATGGCGAAGTTCAAAGATGCGCACCTGCAGAAGCTGTACGACGGAATGCTCGCCGCGGCTGCCGACAAGAACAGTGAGCTCTATCACGAGGGCCAGCCTCGTCGCGGCGCGGGGCACCGGGCGGCGTTCTGGGATGGCTTCTCCGGAAAGTACACGCTTAACGGCGCAACTCGGTCGGCCAACGTCGTGCCAGGCACCTTCAGCTCCGCCTGCTTCCAAGCTGGTCAGGCCTGGGCGCGCAAGCTTGCCGCTGAGAGCAAGCCCGCGTCGAACCGCGGCGGTGCTGGCCGCAATCAGGGTCGCAAGCCGGGGGCACCTGACGGGCTTCGCAGGAAGGCTCGAGGGGTGCGCTTTTCTGATACCGAATGGGAGGACGCGAAGCTGGTCGGCATCGACGTCGTTCGGGCCTTTGTTGCGCAGCGTGCCGCTGAACTGCGGGCCCTCCCTGGCGAGGTCCTTCTGCACCTGCAAGCATCACCGGAGCCGCTCGAGGCCTACCAGGTCGCCAAGGCCTTGGGCGGAAGGTTGACACCAATGGAGGCCGGCCGGGTGCTCGCCGGGCTCGAGCAAGATGGGCTTGTCGCCAGTGACGATGAAACGGGCACCGCTAACGACCTGTATCGGCGGTTTCGCGCCGCGCCAGGCCGTTAGACAAGGAGCCTGACCCGTACCGGCGCGCCTGGTTGCGCTTGCGCGGAACGGCGTTTAAACGCAATCCCTGTACTGGGCCAATGCCCCGCCATCACTTTAAGCACCGAGCGTCTTTCCACTCTTGCACCTTAGCAAGACTGGAGACCTCGATTGACTTTCCCCACCCCCGCACGCCCGCGTAAGGGCACCCCTTACCAACTGGACATCGTCGCTGCCAACGGCAGCACGCAAACCCAGTACTTCGACACGCTCACCGCGCTGTCCCAGGCTCTGAAAGGCGCCTGGCACAACCACGACGACTGGCTCCGCCGACTCGAGCCCACACCGGGCACACCGTCGCATGGCCGGAGACGCACCTGCGTGCCTACAGCCCGCGCGGCAAGGCCCTGGACGTGCCTACGCTGTACGCCAATGCACGCCCCGCCTGGTACGACTCCGGCCGGTACCCTTCCCGCGGCTACAGCAACCGGCGCGGCTCCGTGTACGGCATCCGCAAATGGCGTGGCGGACCGACCTACCGCAACTGCGCGACCATGGCGCAGCGCCGCCAAAACGCAGCCTGGCACCCTGAGGAAGGCGAGGTGGAATGCCGCGCGACCAGACGCGACGCCTACCTGTTCCACTCCTGGGACGGCCGCCCGCGCGGCGTCGAGCGGTCCTGGAAGTCCCAACACAAGGGCCGAAAGGCCTGGGACCACTGAGGAACGCTATCCTTGCCAGGCTGTACTGCGAAATCGCCGCGAGGCTACACGTGGCAGGACACTGAAAACAAGGAACCACATGGACTCAGCCCAACACGCCCAGCTCATCCAGACCATCAAAGGCCAACTGGCTGCAGCAGGCTGGAAGAAAGAGAGCGGCACCGGCGTTGCAAGCAAGGTATTCCAAACCGCCGTCGGGCCCAAGGTCGCTCACGCGTACGTGAGCCGTGGCGACGGGTACAACGTTACGCTCTCAGGCGACTACCAAAGCGAGGGCCGCAATGCCCTAGAGCCTCACGGCACGCTCATCCCTGAAGGCGCCGATGAAGACGCGGTACGGCTGCTCGCACGGAAATTTGCCGTAAATGCGGACCAAGTCATCTCACAGACCTACGCGGCACGGCTGCATCAGGTCAAAGCGGTCACCGTCGCTCGCGACTGAAACTCTTCGCCCCTCCTGCCCTGCGCAGCGAGGGGCTTCTTCATGGCGAAGCACTTCGGTCACCGTTCGGCTAGTGCGCATGCGATGATTTGGGCCGTCTCCTACGGAGGAGGCTCTTCATTCGCCAAACATGACCCCAACTTTAACTATCGAAGACCTCCTGGAGGCGCTCGGCAATGACTGTGCGAAGCATGGGAGTGCGCTAATACCGGCCACCGCCAGCGACCTCGATGCGACTCCGAGGTTGCGGTTCGCGTGGGAGGATTTCCTGAAGGCAGTCGCCGCTGAAAAACCAAGCGCCGTCTTTTGGCAAAAACAATGCTTTGTGCCAGAGGACTACGTCCAGGAATGCATGGAGGAAGAGGGTTGGAAGCCCGTATTTGAGATGAGCCGCAGAGGTCGCTGGCCAACGCCGGCCGAGACTAGTGCGCACGTCGCCGCAGACCTGGCCTTGGTCGAGCGCTTCAGCGGCCAGCCCTATTTCATCTTGGCGATGTACACAAAGGATGGCGCGTTCCGTACCTCCAGCGTATTACTGACCTGGGCCAATGAAATCGCGGAGAAGATTTCCGATTTCATCGAACAACGTTTCGATGACGAGGCCGTATTGCAGGAGCAGTTGCACACGCTGGAGGCAGAGCGAATTGAGCGGCTTAGCTCGGAAATTGCCGCAAGCGCGGAGTTCCAGCAAATCCGCGGGCTACCGAAGCGGCTCCTGTGGGTCCAGGCGACCTATGGCGGCAAAATTCCCCCTCACAGCCGTGGCAGGATTGAGCGCATCTCCCAAAACGTGGACTACGTGGACGCAAATCTGGCGTATGTAGTACAGAAGGCCCACGACAAGACCTGGGTTGCAAGCAACGTCGGAAAGGCATGAGCGGAGAGCCTTTCGCTCAGGTGCTCGGTATCAGCGCAACCCGCCGGTGCGAATCGGACTGCTTAGGGTACGGCTGCGGAGGCTGAAAGCCCGACATCACAATCGCCTTCTCGCCGGTGCGTCCCAGCGGCCAGGCGTAGACATGATTGCCCGGATGCTTCACAGGCCGCAGGAGGCCGCTTCGAAGAACTCCGTCGAGCCACTGGGCTGGCTCCTGGCCGAACGGCCGTGCCGGTGCACCAAGGTGAACCAGCGCGCGCTCGGCCGCCTCGTGTCCCGACTCCAGAAGACGAATCTTTGAGAGCGAGCGGGGACTGACCACGCGCCCAGACGCCGTGACGTGATGCGTTCGAGGGGTCCCTCGCCCCAGGTACCGCCCGTTGAATGCCTGGTAGCAAATGCCGACATGCCCAGGCATCGTCAGTCCCCCGTCCTCGTCTCGCCTGGGCACTGGGTCGGAGTACGAGACGACGGCCTTCATCGCCGGCTTCACCTTCTTGAGCAGGTCGAACGCGCGACCCAGGAAATAGGTCTCGCTGCAGTAGGGAGCGGCGTCAAGCAGCACCAGGCGGCCTAGCTCCAAGCCTTCGCTCGGGGGCACAGAGCAGTACTTCGGAATCACCCGTTGGTTCATGGGCACGGAGAACACCGCGACGCCCATCAGCTCCGCTTTGGGACCAAACAGGCCCACGCGTACGACGGACGCTACGAACGACCGGCTGTAGTGGTGGGCCTCCACGAACTTTCTTGCGACGCCCTCCGTGATGAGGTCCACAGCGAAGTCCCCCTTCCTAAATCCTTCGTCCCTGTCGACACGGAAGGACGACTTGCCGTCCCGCCACCGTTGCGTAGGAATTGGTTTTCCAGAGGAAGCGGGGGCGCACAGGCCTCTGGCGACTTGTAGTTTAGATTGCATGTGCATTTAGTTTATACGGTTTCCGCGGTCCGTAAATCAACCTTGCTCCCACGTTCTTCTATAGGTGCCATAAACCGTGTCGCTTTTCTGTCTTGACCGCAGCGCTGCTGCCAAGGACGACCGCGATGGCATCTACCTACTTCTCGACTGCGCAACTGCGCCCCTACCTTGACCGCACCAGCATCGGAGCGACGGCCCTCGTGGTCGCCATCCTGAGCGGCGCGCCGCATGACCGCAGTGGCGCACCGACCCGCTGGCCCGTGCTCGAACGCCTGACAGTTGGGCAGCTGCTCTGCGACTTCATGGTCCGAGTCGAAGCGCTCGGCGGAGAAATCGTTACGCCCGAAACGGTAGCCGGCCGGGCCTGCATGGACGCCATCGCACCCCTGCTTTGGCACGAAGGCCTGGTCGATGACAACTGGGAGCCCCCCGGCCGGCAGCTGGACGCGTGCATCGCGCTTGCGACGCCGCTGCTGGCACCCGTCCTGGGCACGAGCGTCACGGAGCTTCTGCAGTACCGGCCGGGCGCGACCGGATTCATCGGCGGGTACGCGAGCATGGTGTCCGACGAGCTCGACGTGACCCTTCAGAACTACTTCGGGGGAAGGGTCGACAAGAACGGGGTCGCCCGCCTCGCCGACAACCTGCCTCTGGCGGCGGGGGAAGGCCTCGTGCTGTCGATGTGGCGTGCCGGCCTGCACCGCTATGCCGAGGACGGCGAGAAGCTCTACGACATCGCTGCCTTGGTCTCTGATGCCAAGGGCCGGCCCGTGGCCACCTTCGACGCTCGAATCGTCTACCTTCGACGCGGCCAATCTGCCGCCAAGGCGCTGTGGACGCTCGACGCCTATGACGAAGCTGGCCTCAAGCTTGGGACCAGCCTCCATGTGCTCGAGCAGCATCAGCGGCTCCCTGATAGCTTTTATGACGGCAAGGGCCTCCTGTTCCTGGAAGCATTCGAGGTCCGGCACGACCTGCGCGGTCAGGGGCTCGGGGCCGAGCTGCTGAAGGAGTTGCTCCCGCTGGCTCTGGGTGGTTTGCGCCGTCGTGTCAGCAAAATTGCCATGGCGCCCTTCCCGCTCCAGTACGACTATCCGGTCTCCGAGAAGCTGCCGCCGCAGCTGGTGATGGACGCCGTGGACGCCGTCGAGTCGCTGCGAGCGCACATCGACCGCGTCCGGCCGCAGGACCTGCACCCGTGGACCGCGGGCAGCGACATCATCTTCCTGGGGCAGGACCCCCGCGCGACCGGGACGCACGACGAGCAGCTCTACCTGCTTTCAGAGCATGCGAGCTGAGACAGCACCGGCCCGCATCGGCATCTTGGGCGGCGCGGGGCCCTTCGCGAGTGCGGTGTTCCAGGTTCGGCTGGTCCAGGCCTGGGCGCGTCAGATGTCCGGCGCGTGCCTCCAAGACGAGCACTACCCCGCAATCATCCACCTCAGTGAGGCCTTGCAAGGACTCGGCGCCGACGGCGTGGAATGCCGCCGTAGGGCCGCCGCTTCGCTTGCGCGCGGTGTGTCGCTGTTGAAAGAAGCGGGTGCCGCCTTCGTCGCTGCGCCTTGCAACAGCCTGGGCGAGGTCCTGACCAACTGCACGGGCACCCTCGGTCTTGAGGTGTTCACCCCATGGAACTCGGCACCCGCCATGCGACAGCCCGCGTCCACGGCGGTGCTGTGTTCCAAGAGCATGAGGGCGTATCTCTCCGCGCGCTACCCAGAATTGATTTTCCCGAGCGACGCCGCCCAAGCCGCAGTTCAACTGCTCATCGAGCAGGGGATGGCGGGTCAGGCTCCCTCAGCTTGCCTACTGCAGGCGCTCATCTCCGAGCAGCTGCGCCGCGGCGTCGCCGAGGTGCGCATTGCCTGCACAGAACTGTCGTGCGCGCAGCTCGAACCCGATGAACGGGTGCTCGACACCATGAATTGCCTGGTGCGCGCCACGGCTGACCGTGCGCAGGCGCTATTTCGGGCCTCCTTCCAAGCCTCAACATGAATCACTATCCCCCTCCTGCCAAGCACGCCCTTCCGAGCGGCCTCACCGAGCTGCTTGCCCAGCTTCGTCTGGAGGATGCGTTTTCCGCACCTGACTACGTTTGGCGTAAGGGCAATGCGCTGAACGCCTACCTTCGCGCATCGGGGCTCCGGGCCGCCGTGGTGGCCGTGAGCGGGGGCGTGGACTCCGCCTTGGTGCTGGCGCTGGTCAAGGCGGCCAGCCAACAGCCCGGCTCGCCGATTCAGCGCATCGTTCCCGTGCTCCTGCCGGTCTTCACCGATGGCGCTGCCACCAACCAGGACCTTGCAACGTCACGCGGCGTGGAGCTCTGCGGCGCGCTTGAACTGCTGCCTGTCGTTATCGACCTGTCGAAGGCGCACCTGGCGACGAAGACGCTCGTCGACAACGCGTTGTCGACGTTAGGCGAAGGCTGGGCCTCGGGCCAGCTGGTGGCTTATCAGCGAACTCCGGCGCTTTACTACGTCACCAGCCTTCTGACCCAGGCCGGCACGCCCGGCATGTTGATTGGCACGACGAATCGCGACGAGGGTGCGTACCTGGGCTACTTCGGCAAAGCCTCGGACGGCCTCGTGGACGCACAGCTCATCTCGGACCTGTACAAGTCCCAGGTCTATGAGGTTGCCCGGCACCTGGGGGTGCCGTCCTCCATCCTCGAGGCGACGCCGACCGGAGACATGTACGACGGCCGCACGGACGAAGAAGTCTTTGGCGCCAGCTATGACGCTGTGGAGCTCTTCCTTCGCGAGAAGGCCTGTACCGATGTCGCCCGGCGAATTGCGGCAGTTGGTATGGCAGATGGCCGGAGCGACCGATTTGCGGGCCAGCGCGCGGCGTTGGAGGACCTTCACCGCTACAACCACCATAAGTATCTGGGTAAGTCGCCGGCGGTGCACTTCGACCTTTGGGATTGCCGAATCGAGGGTGGGTGGGACTACCACGTGGCCAGGGAAGCCAGGCAATGAAGACCGAGGCAAGCGCCCCCATTGCCTCCTTGTTCACGATGAGCGCCCTGCCGTCCGCGCGCGGGCCCGGCGCTCGCGCACGAAGGCTCCCCGTGCCGGGCGAAGCTTGGCATATCCGGGGCCTGATTCAACCCGAGCTTGTCGAGGCCATGCGCCGAGAGGTCCTGTCGGCGCCGAGCGTGCCAGTCGGGCCTGACGGCATCCTCAGCAACTTCAAGCCTGGAACCCACCCAGCCTCCTGGCGTAGCAGCAGCTTCAGCGCGGAGTTGGCGAGCCATCTCTGGTCCTGCCTTCCCTCCTCCCTGCTCGAGCCACGCGCGTTCAGTGAGCACGACCGAGCAGACCACGACGGCCATTCGCTCTGGAACCCGGTTGGCGTCAACGCCTTGCATCGATTCATTCGTTACGAGCCCGGCAGTGGCCATCTGGTGGGTCACTACGACGCTCCGTACATCGAGAGCGAAGCTCGCAGGACGCTTTTCAGCCTGGTCGTGTACCTGAGCGACAACGAAAGCGGTGAGACGAGGTTTCTGCGTGACGCGCAGGACCCGCTCCCCTTCGCAGCCCGAGATTTCAGTGACTGGTCCCGAAATGCCAATGCCGACGAGGTGCTGCTGGCAGTGACGCCCCTAAAGGGCGATGCCCTGTTGTTCGAGCACCGAATGCTTCATGACGGAGCTCCGGTCCTCGGGCAGGAGAAGCTGATTTTGAGAACAGACCTGGTCTTCGAGCGAACGGGGGCGCCCACTTGACGGAACGCCACCCCCGCCCTGACCGCTTTGTCGCCAAGGCGCTATTGGACCCCTACTATGCGCCGCTCGCCGCCGCCGGCGCGAGCCACGAGACGCTCCGAGCCGCCGGTTTCATTGACGACCTCCTGGACGGCAGCGTTCGGGCGCACCCTTGCTGGTCGCCGGCGATGCTCACGACGCCCTTGATGAAGGTGCGACGAGCAC
Organism: Variovorax sp. SRS16; assembly: GCF_901827165.1. Lineage (NCBI taxonomy): Bacteria > Pseudomonadati > Pseudomonadota > Betaproteobacteria > Burkholderiales > Comamonadaceae > Variovorax > Variovorax sp. SRS16. The sequence goes on along the minus strand of NZ_LR594667.1, from coordinate 387,742 downwards.
TCGCCCAGTCGCCGGAAGACGCCCGAAAACTCGTTCTCCTGTCGACGGGCAGCTACTCCCCGATGCACGAAGGGCACATCGCCCTCATGGAGCGAGCCCGGACGCACGCGCAGGAGCTCGGATACACGGTCGTAGGCGGCTATATGTCCCCTTCCCATGACGCCTACGTCAGCGTGAAGAACGGCGGTACGGCGGCGCTGCATGCAGAGCAACGAGTCGCGCTCGCCGAGGAGGCCGTCCGCCACAGCGACTGGCTCTCCATCTGCCCGTGGGAGGCACGGCATGCGCCGGAAGCCCTCAACTTCACGGATGTGCTCGACCGCCTAGCGGCCTACCTGGCCAGGCACGTTGACGCAATTGAGTTGGGATACGTCTTTGGCAGCGACAACCTGGGGTTCCTGGCGGCTTTCGCAGAACGCGGCCTGGCGTTTTGCGGTGTTCGAGGCGAAATGACCACTGAAGCGCTGCGCGAAACCCATGCGCTCCTTGGCGGCCGTGAGCATCGCCTTCACATGATGCCCGCTACGCGCGCGACGCGGGCCGAGACCGCATCGTCTACCAAGGTGCGTAGCGGCAACCTCTCCCTTATCCCTGAGGCAGCGCGTGCGCGGTACCGGGCGCTCGTGCAGCCGCCGAGCCAGGCCCCGACGATGACACCGGCATACCTCGTTCGTCGCGACCTGGCCCATGCGACGTCCAACTGGGGGGTCGACGCTGCGGCCCAGGCCGAGTTCGAGGAGTCGCTCATGGACGTTCTCGCTTCGAGCCTCGGCGCCGCCGGCGTGGTTCACGGCATCCCGCTGGCGGCGCAAATCGAGTTGGCAACTGCAGCGCGCGAACCCGAGACGTCGATGCTGAGCCTGGACGCGTGCGTTCTGGGCGATGCGCAGCTGCGTGTGAGCCGGCTCTTTGACGTCGGAGGTGGCCAAGTGTTCTCGTCACAGCGCGTACCGAGACCCGGGGCCGCGGCCCTCGCGCTGCAACTGGCCAGCCTCGACCGGTCCCGGAAGTGGCGTGTGCTGGATGATGACAAGGCCACGGGGGACACGGAGCATTCCGTGCACGCCCTCCTGACGGCAGAAGGCGTCCAGGTGGCCGGCTTCACCTACCTGAATGAGGCCTACCTGCGGGGAACCGAGCTGGCGGAGCGCGAAGTGCTCGACATCGTGGATGCGAGGGACTTTCTGCTGGGAGCGAGGGACGGCGGGCTCGTCATCGAATTGCCAACAGGGGAGACAGCCCGCGCGCCCTACATGCTTCCTTTCGTCAACCTGGTCTTTAGGGCCAAGATTCCCGCTGAGGCATGCAACCGCCTCTCGCGCCAACTGTGGGAGCTGAACGTCGCGTGGCTGGAGGCCTACGCGCCGCGGCTCACCGTTTCAGACGCGGACCCCGCTTCAGGCGCCCTGCTGACATACCTGGGCTTTGCCTCGACGACAACGCTGGTTGACTGCTGCAACGCGTTGTCCGCGTGGTCGGGCGACCTCAGCCTTCGCTAGTGCCGGCCGGGAGCTCAAGAAAAGGAAAGGCCTCCTCCAAATTGGAAGAGGCCTGAAGGAGGTCAGCGGAGCCGAGCGTTACGCCGGTTCGAGCTCGCGTTCGCGGAACGCAACGCCGGAAATGGCCATGTCGAGGCCCTTCCTGAGCTTCTCGCAGAGGTCGTCGTAGCCGTGCGCCACGTAGGTGGCCTTGCGGAAATGGTGGGGGTTCACGTTGCCGCCAAAGATAGCCGGGCTCAGCGTGTCATCCGATTCGAGGTCCATGTGCCAGGAGAGCACGTAGACGTCCGGTTGGCTGGAGTAGCCGTTGAAGTAGACGGTCACCTGCAGGCCGCGAGGCGTGTCGATTTCAACGTGAATTCCACGCGGGCCGGGGTACTCGCCGCCTTCGCGCCGGGTGGAGGTTGCGCCGCAGTCGCGAACGAGTTTTTCAACGCCTTTTGCCATCAGCTCGCGGTCGCCTTTGCGGAGCACGGTGAGCCCGAGCGTCTTGGTCTTCTTCATGTGAGTGTCCTGTGTGAAGTGGTCCTCCCTCGTGTAGGAACGGACCTGGCACCAAGGGGCGAGGCACGCGCCCCGCTAAAATGAAAGCCGCGCTCGACGGGCGGCAGGTTCATCCTGTTGCGACGCTGGCAGCAGGCGACGACTCGCCAAAATATGGGCTTGAGACCGCGACGACCCACGCCGCGTGCGCGAGCTCTTGGCTGCCAATAGCGTTCCGCGCCCTAGCGCTCTGACTTGGTCGCGTCGCCTATATGCTGAACCAACGAAACGTCGAGTTTAAAAGCCTCAGCTGCTTGCTGCGCTTGTGGCGATGTGCTATACTGACGACATCGTTGTATATCCTCTGAATCGGAAACGTGTCTAAATGGGGTTCGATTCCCCACACTTCCACCAAGAAACGCTTTAGATGAGGCGTTTGTTGATGGGGGTGACCTGGATTCGAAGACGGGCGGAAGTGCAGGCGGCAACGCGGGTTGGGACTACCCGGCAAGGCTTAGGTCTTGTAGAACAGAACGACATGACAATTGCCAATGAAAGCAATTTCCGCCTCGCTGCTTAAGCAGGCCGGGGTCTAAAGGCACCCTGTAACCTAAGCCTTTGTGAGCCGCAGCAATGCGGCTTGCCGGCGCCTCGATGTACTCACGTGCATCGGGGCGTTTGACCCTCTGGCGCGCTCACGCGCCGCCCTCCTCTCAAGGATTCCATCGTGACTGCACCAAACCCCGCACAAAGCGGACCTCGACAGCGCGAAACTCGGACGGTCGTGGACAACCGCCAGGCGCGACACCTCTACTTCATCGAAGACACCTTCGAAGCCGGCCTCATGCTGCGCGGCTGGGAGGTCAAGGCCATCCTGGCCGGCCAGGCCACGTTCAATGGCGGCTCCGCCTTCATCCGCCTCAAGGACGGAGAGGCCTTCGTCGAGTCGCTCACCATCACCCCCCTGGCACAAGCACGCAAGGGTCTGCTGGAAGAGCTGGAACCCACCCGCCCTCGGCAGCTGTTGCTCAACAAGGCTGAGCTGCGCAAGCTCGAGCGCCGCGTGGACGAGCGCGGCTACACCGTTGTGCCGCTCGCCCTGACGTACACACGCAAGCTGAAGCTGAACATCGGCTTGGCCAAGGGCAAGAAGCTGCACGACAAGCGCGATACGGTTCGTCAACGTGACCAACAGCGTGACCTCGCACGCGAGCTGAAGGCGGCATAGCCGAAAACGGAACGCGGGAGATAGGGCCAACGGCTTTGCGAGCCCGGGGGCCCTCTGGTACACAAGCGCGCACGGGAGCGAGATTGGCTGGCTATACGCAGGAGGACAACCAACCCGCTCCCAACTATGTGCCAACCATCTGCTCTGCCTACCCGGACCATCGCAATCGCGTCGGCCGTTGCTGCCTGCGCCGTCGCAGGTTCGTGCGCCAAGACCTGTTCCACTCCGCCTGCAGACTGCTCCGCGAAACCTGGCGGCCTGACTTCTCGCGCAGAGTCGCCGCAAGCTGCGCCTGAAGAAGTCGCGCCAGACGGACGCCCGTCCGGTGACCAAGTCGACGGCGCGGACCCCCAGAGCTAGTCCCTCCCCTCCCTCGAGACCCGCCTTGTGCGGGTCTTTCTTCCCTGCGCCAGAACCCTGGACGCGGGCGCAGCCACAAGGGGTCCGTTGGCGGAAATCCGTCGGATGGGGAAGGCGAAGCCGCTTCCTGCTGACCAGGCTTGTGAGCAGAGGCCTTCGGGTTCTAAGAGCGCAGCACACTCACTTCGCCACGCGGGGTGGCGGCACGGGGGCTGGTTCTACACGAGGTAGGTCAACTCTTATAGGAGCCATCCATGGCACTCTCTTCTCGTTCCAATCTGCTCTTCGAGGTCGCTGGCGTCGTTCGCGAGGCCTACAAGCTTCTTGATAACAAGCAAGGCAACAACGGTCGCGCGATTCGCCGGTTCATCCGACGGCACGGCGGCTGCGTCAACGGACAAATCGTCTTTGTGCAATCTTTCTGCTTCGAAGACGGCTACTCTCCTGAGCAACTCGCGGCCGTCGAGCGCTACGCCGAAACAATCGACGAGCTGAATGCGACGTTTTTCCCCGCGGACGTCGTGATTCAGAAAGTCGGCTGCGCCCGTGACGACGACTTCGGTTCGGTCGCGAACGTGTACATCGTGCAGCTGGACATTGACACTGCCTCAGTGCGTGAGATGCGCCACCTGGTGCATCTGGTGCTGGTCCTCAACGACACGCTCCAAGAGTTCGCAGTGTCTCGCAACGCCACGGCGTTGTTCGACTACCCAGACTACGTGTACCGAGGGCTGGGCTGCGATTGTGCCTCGGCGACATGGGCTGTCGAGGGAAAGGACAAGCAAGGCAGCAGCGGTGTGCTCGAGTGGTGCATCGATGAAGTCGACGCTCTAGAGCGTCTCGCTCTGATGCAGGCCCACCCGCATCGCTTCCCCGAGCTGAGCGTGGCGAGTCCAGCAATGCTGGGCATAACTGCCTGAGCGGATATCCGCTGATTCCCGCCTGGAGCTAACACTCCAGGCGGTTCTTTTTGCCCCTCGGCGGTGCCCGGTAAGAAAGAGCGTGGCTCCTCGGCGAAGCCCTGATGTCCTGGCCGAAGCGGCCACGGCTGCGCTGTTGTGGAATCTACAGCGGCTGCTGTGCAATGTACAACGGTCGGAGATGAGCTTGACGGCAGATGGCTACACCCATCAGGCCAACCGACATTTCATCTCATGCAAACCTTGACTTCAGCACACCCGTCCTTCCGCTACCTCTGGAGCAGCAACAGGTCGGATACCTCCACGCCCAAGTACCTTGCCGCCAGAAACGTCCTGGTCGGAGAGGCTCCGCCGTCACTCGTTGGCAACTGGGCAAACGGGCGCGCCGCACGGCTCGTCCAGAAGCTCGGCTTGAGCAAGGTCAGCGAGTTCGAACTGGAGGACCTCGGCGAAACCAACAGCCTTGTCATCCGCAACCTCTTGCGTTCGGTGCTCCAACCAGTCCTCGGCGAGCGCAGCATCCGTTACCTGTCAACAGACTACGGGGCTATCGTCGGCGGCGGCTTGCCCTACCACCACGACATGCCCTACTCGAACGGTATCTTCGGCGCCTGGTGCATCGAAGGACCGCCCGAGCGGACGGTGCGTTTTGGCGAGATGGACATCGAGGTGCCATTTAAGCCAGGCACCGTGGTTGTGTTCGACCCGGCACAGCCACATGCGTTGCTCAACGGCAAGCGCCAGTTCGAAGAAACGGACTACGCACCAACCGACCTTGTCGGCATGGTGGGGTTCGTGGCCCTGAGGACGCCAAAGGCTTGTGCCGCTCTCGGCATCGAGGCCTACGGACCCAAGAAGCACAAGGGCATCCGCACCACCCCGAACCAGTTCGAGGCGTGCCCCCGCACGGGACGTATCCCTGGGCTGGCACGTTAAAAACTACTTCTGAAGACCGCCCTCGCCGGCGGTCTTTTTTTTCCTTGTGCCGTTGACCCGACCGGCGAAGAGAAAGCCCCGTCCAAATGGACGGGGCTGGTGAAATCAGAGATGCGCGGTGAGCCTAGGCGGAAACCAGGCCTTCGGCGACAGCGTCGACGTGGGCACTGCGCCAGGCGATGTCTTCGCTCGGGTAGCTGTAGTTCGACTGCCACTGGGCGTCGCCGAGGCGCATCCAGGTGTAGCCGTTGGCGCCGAGCTGCACTCGGTAGCCTTGAACACTGAGCGCCTCGTGGCTGAAGTCGTCTGGAACCAGGGCGATGTTGACTTGCTCCAGAACGTAGGCGGAGAACCGGTCCATGGCTTCGGGGTCCTGGTGGAGAAAAGCCAGTGCGACCTGGCCCTGCAGCTCGGCGGACCAGTTGTTGTCAGTTGCGAGCTCGCTGAAGAGGCGCTGAGATTTGGTAGGTGTTGGCATGTCGCTCCTGTTGCGTGGTGAGGTCCTAAGCCGTCTAGCGAATCCCGTGGACGGCCAGGACGCGGCCTACTTTCGCGCGTTCGGGTTGCCGGTTCGTTGGTCGGTCCCACTGGGCAAGAAAGCGCAATGAAATCAACGGCTTGATGCCGACTGGAGCCTCGCCCGTGCCGCCAAACCTTCCGGTTCGTTTGCCGTTCGCTGTGCGCTACTCGACGACGGCGCAGACCTTGCCGAGAACGCGTTCTCGGGCCGTCCAGCCGTTCTCGTGCCCATGGGCATTGGCAATGAGCACCTGCCCGTCCCGCACGGCGCCGATGAAATGCAGGTAGTCGGCCCCGCGTACACGCGCGAGCACGATGTCCCCAACGCCAGGCGCGCTGCCCGCTAGGATGGGCTCGAGGGTGACGAGCTGGCCACTTCGCATGTGGGGCCGCATCGAGTGGCCGCGCGGCCGGAAAGATACGACCTCGCCTGCTCGAAGCTTCTCGATGTAAGGCGCGGCCCAGCCCATGGTGCTATCGGGCGGGCGGCGGCGTCACCGCCACAACCCGCAACGCGATGTCGGCAACATTAAATAGGGCTGCAGCCCACCGCAGGCTACCTATACGGGTTCTAGGCCACCTTGCGCCCATCTCTCCGCGCCCACAACGGGTCGCCTCACCGGCGGGAGAAGACAAGGCGTTGCTTCGGCAACGAACTTTCGAACCACGTTTCCTAAGGCTTGCGCCAAAGGACGTCGAAGGACAAAGCGGAAATCAGGTCTCTTCGGAGACTTTCGGCGCCCCAGGCGCAAATCCAAAGGAAATCGCAATGACGACAGACAACCAACAAGTGACCCAAGTGGTCCAGGCAATCAAGCGCGCGCTCGACGTGGACCATGGCATCAAGGTGCCCCATGCAGCGCTGCGCGCCAGCTACCTGAAGGCGCAGGGCAAGCACCCGCACGCTTTCGCCAAGTCGCAGAAGAGCGAGGCATCGCAACAGGCTCCGGCGGCACCGGTCACCACGAAGTGGGCGACGCGGACGCTGTACCTGGTCGAGGACGACATCGGATGCCTCGAACGACTTGCACTGGACGAGGCCGGCGAATATCAGCTGCCCAACAGCTTCGACTTCGCGCCGAGCGCTGAACTCGTCTCCCAGAAGGCCCGCATTCCTCGCATCCAGAAGTACGGCATCCCCGTGTACCTCCAGGAGCCCGAAGTGTTCTACCGCAACCGCTTCCTCCTGAGCCAAGCCAAGGCCTACTCCGCTGAGACGGTCGATACGCGCGACGACTCTGGCGACACCTGTGAGCTCGGCGTGCGGATGCCAGATGTGGAATGGCACCGCTTGGTGCTGGCGGTTATCGACGATAACCCAGGGCTCTGGGACACCATCGCCGAATGGGTGGGGCAACACTACGGAGCGAAGATGCAGGCGATGTCGCGTGCTCATCAGGCTGACTGGTGCATGCGGTTCATCCAGCAGGGCGTCGAGTCGGAAACAACCGCCGCGGAAGGCAAGGCCACTTCGGCCTGGGTCACCCTCAGCTGGGTCTATCCAGACGAAGACGGCGACTCGGTCGAAGCGGCCGTGAACCTCTCCACCGGCTTGGTAAAGGCCATCGGCGAGGTGCCAGCCGACGTAGGAAGCGCCACAGTCCGAGTTCGCATCGAAAGCGAGCTTCTTGACTCCGAATGGCTTGAGGTGCGCCAGGTGAAGGCCAACGACGTGACGGCTTGGCAGGTACTTGACGACGACCTCGAGGAGCTTCGAGGGAACCTTGGCTGAAGCCGACCTTTCGGCCTCAGGCCTAAAGCTCTGAGACCCTGACAATCTTCTTTCGAGCCCGCATTCTTCGGAACGCGGGCTCCTCTTTTGGCCAGGCGTTGCCGGCCCTCCAAAAAAGAAGCCCCCGAAGGGGCCTTTTTCTGCTGGCGGCGAGCTCGCGCCTACCGTCGAAGCGCGGCTGCCGCTTGTCCGGAGAGCGTGAGAAGCGACCGCACCTCGTACCCGTCTCGAAAGACGATGTCGATTTGCCCGGCAACGGGCTCGGTTGACCTCGCCGCGGCGTACTTGTTTTCAGGCGTTTTGTAGACGACGACTACGCAGCGCGCTGTCTTGCTGAAATTGCGAGCCACGCCTGTCGCCTGCCTGCGGGTGGGGTAGATATTCATGGTGCACCTCCGACTTATAAGCGAATGGTAACCCGAACGTACTCATTCGCATGGCCAGGCGCCCTAAAAGAAGCGGGTCGCGTGCACTTTACACAACGCACCTGGTCTGCGCTTAAGACCTTCGCGCCGTCAGAGGGCTATACCGAATAGTCCAACTGCGCACAGCGAACAGGAGAACCGTGCCTGGCTTCATTCGCTTCAGCCTCCCCGCCTCGCTCTGCAAGGGCGCCATAGCACCTGGTAGCTTCGTCCGCGACCTAGCGGCCGCCGCCGGCGTCAAGCTCATCTTCGGAGACCACCACGGAGACGACTATCTTGTGCTTCCGGACGAAGAGAGCGAGCAAAACGCCATCAAGGAACTCCTCGGCGGAAGCAACAGGTACTGGGAAGCCGTAGAGGCGTTGCCTCACCACCTTCGGTATCACATCGCCTAGCCTGATTTCACAACGCCCCGGTTACCTCGGGGCGTTTTCATTGAGACCCCAGGCCGGCGACGCAGCTGCCAGCAAGGACGCAGCGCTCTTGGAACGACGTCCCACGCCCCGCGTGCCGTGTGGGGAGGAGGGCGCGCCTTCCGCTGTCGCCAACACCGAGATTCTTGGCATCGGCCCGTGTTCTGCAGCCCCTTCGCGGCAGGTGCGCACACGCCTAAACCCGACACTTTCTACCTATACGCTAATAAAACGTGGCTCTTCACTACAGGTCTTGACCGCCACCAGAGTGCCTCCCGCGCCTTGGGGCGACTTGAGTACAGGACACAAGACCTCAATGCACAGAAGCAAAAAGAGCCCGATGTTTTTGGATATCGAAGCCGCCTTATCGGCGAACTTCGGCCGCGTTGTCGCGCCTGAGCCCGAACCTCAGGCAGAGTGCGACGCGCGAGACCTGAAAGCAATTCTGAACGCCTCAGGGGCGCTAGCCATCTACATCGATTCGGGTGGGCGCATCCTCCATGCGAGCGACGCCTCGGCCGAACTGCTCGCCTATCCGAAAGAGCACCTGCTGCGCGCGTCGCTTTCGGACATCGTGGCGCCTGACCACCGAGACATCTTGTCGGGCTTGCTGCGAAACGCCTGGGCGCGCTCGACGGATGAGCACGCACGGCTTCGGTTCACCGGCGGATTGCCCGAGAGCGTCTGGCTCGAGGTCACCATACGCCCGGACCCCACGCCGGACGGCCTCAAGCGCTTCATTCTGTTCGGCTACAACGTTTCGGGATGGGTTTTGGCCGAGGAGAGCCTCAAGGAGGAGTCCATGGCGGACCCGCTCACCGGCCTCGGTAATCGGGCGCTGATGCGCAAGGCCATCTCTGAGCACATCCTGACGGCGGTTCGAAACAGGAGCCAGTTCGCCGTTGCCATTCTCGACCTGGATGGGTTCAAGAAAATCAACGACTCGCTGGGGCACGACGTGGGCGACGGCCTGCTGAGGGAAGTCGCGACGCGACTGAAGGCGGCAGTCCGCACCTCGGACATCGTGGCACGCCTGGGCGGAGATGAGTTCGTCCTGTTGTTGCCTGGCGCCGGCGAGGCCAAGGTCGCTATCGAGCTCGCGGAGCGCGTCGTCGCTACGCTGCGCAAGCCATTTCACTTGGCCGGCTGCCAGCTGCGGGTGACCACGAGCCTGGGGTTGACCCTCTCCGGCGACGACCCGGACCTGACAGAGTCCTCGCTCATGAAACGCGCGGACATCGCGATGTACCAGGCGAAGGCCCAGGGGAAGAACCGGGTCGCAGTGTTCACCCCTGAGATGGACCGGAAGCAGCAGGTGCAGTTCGCGCTCGAGCAAAACATGTTCGACGCCGTACAGAACGGCGAATTTTCGCTGCAGTACCAGCCTATCTGTGCGCCGTCCACCGGCGAGGTCTGGGGCCTCGAAGCCCTGATGCGCTGGGAGCGACCTGATGGCTTGATTCCGCCGTCGACGTTCATTCCACTGGCGGAACACAACGGCCTCATCAATTTCCTGGGTGACTGGGCGCTTCGGTGCGCCTGCGCCCAGCTTGTCCACTGGGACTCGATGGGCCTGCACTTCAAGTACATCTCGGTCAACGTGTCCCCAGTGCAGTTTCAGCATCCCGCGTTCGTCGAAAGCGTCAAACGTGCCATCGCGCTGTCGGGCGTCGATGCCCGGCGGCTGGTCATTGAAATCACGGAGGGCGCGCTCATGGCCGACCCGGAGCATGCCGGGCGGCTGCTAAGCGAACTTCGGCAGGCCGGGGTGCGGTTTGCGGTCGACGACTTCGGCACGGGCTACTCGAGCCTGGCCTACCTGCAGCAGTTTCCGCTGCAGGCCCTCAAGATTGACCGAAGCTTCGTCGCCGAGATGCTCCAGTCGGGCCCCAGCAGGACCATCGTCTTCGCCATTCTGTCGCTCGCCCGGGAGCTCGGGCTCATGTCGGTCGCAGAAGGCGTTGAGACGGCCCAACAGTGCGCGCTGCTCTCGGAACACGGATGCGACTTCAGCCAAGGCTGGCACCACTCCAAGGCCCTGCCGGCCGCGCAACTCGAACAAGCCATCACATCGGGCGCATTAAAGCTCCACGCTTGCCGTCAGGATTCGAAGGACCACCAAGCATGACAAAACTCACCAAGGCGCGTTTCTTCGAGACGCTTTGGGCCCGCATGCAGCAGCAGGGCGACTTTCCGACCCTTCAGGTTTCGCTCGACAACCTGCTTCCAGCGCTGGGCGCCGACGCCAACGTCGGCACGTTGGCAGAGAGCGTGCTGACCGATTTCTCGCTGGCGCAGAAGGTCATTCGGCTGGCAAATTCCGCCATGTATGCGCCATTCGGTGGCGGGGTGACGACGGTGTCCCGCGCCATCATGGTGTTGGGAGTCGATGCCGTCGGGCACCTGGCCCTGGGCCTTCAGCTGCTCGACAACTTCGCCGGCGCTGCGGCTCGGCGTCCAGACACCGCGCAGGAGCTCGAGCGGGCGATTCTCGCGGGCGAGTTCGCGCGCACCCTCAGCGCCTCACAAGGCATCAACCAAGGCGAAGAGCTCGTCGTGTGCACGCTCATGCATCACCTCAGCCGGCTGTTGCTCGTCTTCTATTACCCGGAGGAATGGGCGCGCATTCAGGCCATGTCCGGTGGGGTCTCCGAGAGCGAGAGCATGGCATGCCATCACGTGCTGGGCGTGACGCTCGAGGAGATTGCGCGCGCCGCGGCGCAGAAGTGGCGCATGCCACCGCTCATCACGGCCACCATGACGCAAAACGCCACGGACGCTGAGACGGTGTCTCGGTCCCACACGAATTGGCTCGGCGCGATGGCTGAGGTGTCGGCGCAGGCCGCCGCGCTGGTGACCCGTGGCGGGGACGCGGACGAGGTGGCGGAGCTGCTCGGGCGGCACGCGGAAGCCCTCGGCCTCCAGGAGCAGGCCGTCGAGGCAGCAAGGCTCAAGGTAGAAAACTTGAGGGAGGCGCGTCACGAGGACGAGGCTGCAGCGGAAGTCGAGCGACGCCACGCGCCGGGCAAGCCGCTCGACGCGCACTGCCGGCTACTGCGGAACCTCAAGGAAGTCCAGGCTGCGGCCACGGACCATCCGGTCTCCGAACTGGTGCCGCTCGTCATTGAATCGACCATGGGGGCAATGAACTTCACGCACTGCTTTCTGATGCTCCTGAACCCCCAGGCGAAGCGCTTCAGCGCGCGCATCGGTTTCGGGCCGGGCATGCGGGAGCGGCTCGCTTGCTTGTCCTTCGAGGAAGGCTTTGTGCCGGACGTTTTCCACTTTGCGACGACCGCCCAGCGACCGACGCACCTGGAGGACTCGCAGCGCCCTGAGATTGCGCACCGGGTCCCGCGCTGGTACCGCGAGGCCTTCCCTGACACTAAATCTCTGGTTCTTGTCCCGGTGTTCATCAAGAACCGCTGCGTCGCGGTGGTCTGCGGTGACTGGGGCTCTGCAGCCTGCGGTATCCCATTCACCGGCGAGGAGTTGGCTACGCTGTACGACCTCGTCGGAGAAATCGGAAGGGGATTTCAGCGCAGCCAGCAGCCCGCTTGAAGCGCGGGCGGCTACTTGAAGCTCCGCGGGTCGCCACTCGCGGAGCCAGGCGGAACACCAGGTCCCCTATAGTGCTCGGTGACGCTGCGTTCGCTATAGGAGGCAGGACCACTCAACATGACACCTCTCATGACTCAAGCGACCACCCCCGCATCCCCCGCTCCCGCAGCGACTCGTCAGGGGCCATATGGCCTCGAGAGCCTCAGCGGCAATCCGATTTGTGACGAGTGCGACCTCGAAATGAACCCCTACAGCGGCCGCTCTGGTCGTACGAACGTCGCAGGCTACGCTTGCGCGGGATGCGGCTGGTCGTTCGACACCTCGAGCTCCGTCGTCTCCGCCGGCCTTTGACCAGCGCTGGACCGGCGCACATCCTTCCGCGCCCGACACAGTCGGGCGCTTTTCTTTGGCGTCAGAGTTTGGGAAGCCCTCCCGCCCCTCAACACGAGCGATGCCGCGACGAAGGGCTTCATTCGCCCGTATGGCTTCTTCTACTGCCAGCGGCTCGGGCGGGCACTCCTTGTCGTCAGTTCGGCGCTGCGAGATACTGCCGGGCATGTCCACACGCTCCCGGCTCCGCGCACATTCTGCCGTTGACATCGCACGCTTGAACGATTTCGAGCGGCGGCTACTGCGCAAGCTCCCACGCAACTCCACCGCGCGTCCCTTAACTTGCGACGGAAACCCGGTCGAATGCAACTGTTTCGTCGTTGGCTTCAATCCAGCGACGTCGATGGCCACGCCGTTCTGGGAGCACTGGAAATCCGGCCATGGGTTCCTTGAAAGCAAGTGGCTCGAGGACTACCGCGCTTACCGTCGGTCCACCGGCAAGCGAACGGCGATGAGCACGACGCGCAGCCGGATGGAGCCTTTTCTGGAAGTGGTGGGCGGGGAGAGATGCCTTGTCACCAACCTCTACAACGTCCCCTCCCCCGACGCGCGCGGACGCGCGCGTTCGGACCGCGACACGTCGTTGTTCGAGTTTCTGTTGGAGTTCATCCAGCCTGAGGTCATCATTCCCCATGGAAGCAAGGCGCGGGAGTATTTTGAGCGACGGGGATGGCCTGGCCTTGTTGTACCAGCGCCGAGCCACTTCTGCCGCATGAGTTTCCTTGCGTCACACCAGTTTGGAGAAGAGGTGGTCGAGAGATGGGAGGCCAGCAAGGCTGGCGCAGCCGGGCGAACCGGGCAGCGCGCGAACCGTGAGGCACGGCACGAATAGGGGGAATTTTTCGCCGCAAGGGCTGCATGGCGGGCCGCGCGCTGTAGAGTGCACTCGCCCTTTAACAAGAATGGCCGCGCCGCAGAGCCACCGCGGACGGCCGCCAACGAGGAGAACCAGTGCCCCGCGTCAGACCTTCCCTCGCTGTTGCAGCACAGCTGCTGTGCGCCCTGCTCTTGAGCCCGACTGCCTCTGCGCTCAACATGAACGACGAGGCCTCCAAGGGCTTCGGCCGGTCGTATGGCTTCGTGTATGGCCAACGGCTGAGCCTCGAATACATTGACCGAGTGTTTCCCGAGCTGCACCAGCAGGTACAGCTGGCAGGCTTGAACTTTTCGGCGAAGTTCCCCCGCCTCGAAGAGCGCCTGGAGAAGGCCATGGCCTCGATTGGAAAGCCCGCCGCCTGGCGTAGCAAGCTCGACCCGATGCTCGCGAAGCAGATTGAAGGCATCACGCGGCAGCAGGCAACCGATTTTCTGGAGCTCGTCAATGACCGCGCCGCAGGTAAGATTCCAAGCCCGGAGCTCGAGTTCATTTTGGCAGCGCAGTACGAGGAAACGCCAGCTCGTGAGTTCGTAAACGGCTTCAGGCAGTCCTACAGCGCAACCGGCCACCCAAAGGCTAAAGGGTTGCGCCTGGACATGCAGATGCCGAAGTCATGGAAGGGCGAGGAGGGCTATCGGCCGAACATCGTTCGGAAATGGACGAGTGCCAACGGCACCGGCATGGAGACCATCCTCCTGCTGGTGAAAACGATTGGCGGCGAACGCGTGACCAAGGCAGACGTCGCGGAGTCGCTGCGCAACGGTGAGGTCAAGGCCATGATTCCCGAGGGCGGGACGTTCATCGCCGCGAAGGCTGTCACCGTCGAAGGCCAGCCGGCATTCGTTGTCGAGTACGACTCGGCTCAGGACCGAGCGGGCATCGACTTGGCCATGCGGGCTGAGATGTACGGCATCTTCTACGGGGACTACTTCATCAGCCTGCAGTGCATGGCCGGTGCGACGAAGGGCGACGCAAGAAAGGCGGCGAGCGGTTACACCGGCGTGAAGCCCCTCTGCCAGCAAGTTGCCAACAGCATCGTCCTCCCCTCGCGGTACTGAAGCTGAGCAGGAAGGGACAGTCCCCTATTTTGTGCGGGGCCCTAGCCGGTCGAGTTCGCTGAAAAGTCGACTTCCGCCAATCTGCAGATTACTCAGCGGGTTTTCTCGGCAGAACTTGTCCATCCAAAGGTTCGCCTGCTCGGGCGATAGGTCCGCGAGTGGGTCGTTCGGAGGCTCGTGCCTCATGCTCAGCCCGGACAGGTACCCCAGCAGCCATCCGGACATCGTGTCACGGTAGGCAGGCGACTTGGTTTTGACCCAGAGCCCACAGTCCCCTGGGACGATAACCGTTGGCTTGTCTGCGAAAGCACTCGCGCAGCACAGCGCGAGCGCAGATGCTGCTGCAATAGTCTTCACCCTCAACACTTGGTCAGCACCTCGCCGTACCGGCAAGGAGACCATCCAAGAAGTCCTGTGAGACCTGCTCGGATGCCTCGGCGCCGACCCATTCGGCGATATGCCGCTCGGTCGTCTTGGAGATGACCTGGTCGACACGGACGTAGCCACGGTCTGGGAGCAGTGCCGCCGCCGGACGCCCGTACGAGAACATCACTTTGGTGTCGGGGGCAAGCTCCAGCTCTGCGCATTTGATTTCTGGCTTGGCTTCGGAGAGGGATACGAGGTTCATAGCTCTTGGAGTGTGCGTGGTCGCGACTGCAGGCGCAGGGGCTCTCGCGCGGCCGGTGCGACGCACGAGACGTCGCGCGGTGAGCGCCCGGTCGCTCTTTCAGCCCTTGATGGAGTTCTCTTCGTCGATGTCGCGCAGGACGCGGGCCTGTGTCTCCTGCGCTTCCTTCAGCCGTGCCTGAGCTGGCCCGATGAGTTGCTCATTGTCGGCCGACGCGAAGGCGCCATTTGCCGATTGGAAGTTCATCAGCTTCACCGATGTGATTTCGGTCTCCAGGTAGTCCTTGGCCTCGCCACCGAAGGCCCCGGCGGATTCCGGCAGTCGGACCTGAACCGTTTGGCCTGCAGGTACTCCAGCAAAGCCCGCTTCGTTGAGGGCGGACTGCCGCACGAACTTGCCCCCGGCTACACGCTGGGCGGTGGTCCGGACGTACGTCACTTCCCAGGTGGCGCGTTCCACCGCCGAGTCGCTCCCGTTGAGCACGTCAAAAACCACGAAGGAGCCCATTCCGGCACCGGCTTGTTGAACGGGCTGCTTTGCGTGCGTGACGGTCACCTTGGTGAAGGCAGCCTGGCCCGCAAGCAAAAGGTCGACCTTGTCCTGAGCCTCCTTCACCAGCCTTGCTGCATCGGACCTCGCGCGCTCCTGCTGCGCCTTCTTGGCAGCAACCTCGGACTCGCGCGCCATTGTGAAAATCTGCTCAGCCGTGAGTCCGTCCAGATGCTTTGCGGCCTCATTGAACATCGCATTTCCGACGTTCTTGTCGGCAGTGCCCACTATCAGGGCGGCACCGACGGGACGAACCAAATTCTTGATGTACCCGGAGAGTTCAGCCCGCTGGGATTCCGGCACAGAGTCCACGACTTTCGGGATGGAGGCATCGAGCGCCTCGGGGCTGGATGCGTCCAGCTTCGCTTGGCACCCAGCCAAGGCCATCAGAAATCCTGCGCAGAGCGCGATACGGAAACGCATTAGATGACTGTCCTTCGAATCATTTGTGTTTATGTTCTCCCTTCGTTTTAGGACGAAGGGAGAACGCCAGTCTATTTTAAATGCTGTTGCATGTCGACACATTTGTTGGGACTTTGCGAACAATGGCACGGTTGCGCCGTGCATGTGCGTTCGCCGTCGCCTTGCGCCCCCCAGGGCACCGTCGAACTGAGGGAGCCGCGTTGCGAGCGGCGCGGGATTTGGTTACGCCGTCAGCGCCCCCGGACTACCGCCCAGCTGCTGCTTGATTTCAAGAAACTCAAGGGCAAACCGGGCCAGGTACTTTTTAAGCCGGTCCGAGTCGTTGCTCTTCGCCTTGCCTTGTCGAGAGACCGAGAACAGATGACGGCCCGCTTCGGCAAGACTGCGGGCGGTGGCAACCGCCCGCAGCACTGTCTCGAGCTGTGCCAGGTCGAAGGGGTCGTATTGGCTCGCGCGCGACCCCAGCACCCGGTCCACCGCGCCGGTGAGGCTATCGCCCAAGTCGCCCGCCGGGTGCGGCCGGGTTCGCGCAGGTTCGGAAAACCGGTTCTGCCGAGCGAGGACGGCGCATTCGTCCGTGACGTCGCTCAGACGAATCCGGCCGCCGGTGCAAAGGGTGGCCATCCGGGCGATTGAAGCCTTGAAGTCCCGGAAGTTACCAGGCCAGGGTGCCTTGCCGGCAAAGTCGAGATAGGCCTCGCGCGCCTCGCTGTTCATGGAGACCTTGGTGCCAAGCTCTTCGGTTGCGCACTCAAGCTCGAAGTCCAGGTTCGGCTCGATATCCTCCGGCCGTGCAGCAAGGCCCGGAAGCTCAAACGTCCACATGTTGATGCGAGCAAGCAGGTCGGCGCGGAACGTGCCCTTCGACACCTCGACGGCCAGGTCCTTGTTGGTACCTGCGAGCAGCTGAAACCGGCTCTCGACCTCCGTGTCGGCGCCCAGGGGCATGAATCGCTTGTGCTCGAGCGCGCGCAGCAGCATGGCTTGCTCATCGAGCGCCAGCTCCCCAATCTCGTCGAGGAAGAGGATGCCCCCGTCGGCCGAGCGCAAAAGGCCAGCGCGGTCGGACGTCGCTCCGGTGTAAGCCCCCTTCTTGTGGCCAAAGAGCGTGCTCATCGCGTTCTCGCCACGCAGGGTCGCGCAGTTCACCTCCACGAAGGCACCCTGGGCCATGCGCTTGCGGGCACGCAGCGCGTGGATGCGAGCTGCCAGCTGGCTCTTGCCGGCACCGGTCGGCCCTGTCAGCAGAATGGGCGCGGTCGACCGCAGGCTCACCTTCTCGATGCGAGCAATCAGTTGGTTGAAAGCAGCGTTGCGCGTGACGATGCCGCCTTTGAGAAGGGACAGGTCGTCGTCCTGCTCTCGTCGGAAGCGCGAGGAGAGCTGGTCGTAGGTCGACAGGTCGAGGTCGATGACCTCCGCCCGGCCTTCCCACGGCTTGCCGTCAGAGGTGCCCTTTCGGGTGCCGAGGAGCTTGCCCGGGAAGTAGCGCGCCTCTGTCAGCAAGAAGAGGCAGATTTGCGCCACGTGCGTGCCTGTGCTCAGGTGGACGTAGTAGTTGGTGTCCTCCTGGAACTCATAGCCCCGGGCAAACTCGTGCAGCGCGGCGTAGACGGACGGGAAGTTCCACGGGTCGTTGATGGCGAGGTCGTGCACGGTCACCTGGAGGTCCGGGCTGAGGGTCTCCATGTCGGATTTGACGACTTCGGCCAAGGCGGATTCAGCGGCCTTGAACGTGAACAGCTCAATGCGGTCGACGGGAATCTCACCTTGCGCGGCCAGGCTCACGGTTGGGCGCCAGCGCTCCCACCGCTTGGCCGTGAGGCCGGAGTCGAGCTGACTGCCGAGAAAGCCAAGGACAACGGTTCTGCTCATGGCTCAGGCCTCCGCCCGCATGAGTTCCGAGTTTTCCCGCTCGAGCTCGTAGCTACGGGCGCCGCCCGCCTTGGCGATTCGGTCGAACCAGTCGTCGAGTGCCTCCACTTTCGGAGCCACGTAGCGGCGCATCAGGCCGCGGCTGTCCTCGTACCGCACCGGTGCCGGCCGCCCTTCCAGCTTCGCCCTGCGCTCGTCGTAGGCGTGGCGGACTGGGTCGTCAGGCACCCAGACCATCAAGGCCTCCACGTCGAACCGCTTTCCAAACAGTTCGAACGGACCGTTGTCCGTTTGGAGGGCGGAGACGGCTGCCGGCAGGAGCGTTTCAAGTAGCGTTTCGGCCGACTCATGCTCGACGGCGATGAGCTTGCCGGCGTGCTCCGGCGGGCGGTAGGTGACGATGAACTTCTTGGTCATGGGGGCGGAGAAATCGTTTAGACGTAGCGCCCGAAGAGCGCGTGGTCGCCGTGGATGACAACAGCTTCATCGGGGGCCTCGATGACGAGGGAAGCATCCTGCTCAAATCGCATCGGCCAAGCAGGCAGGCGCTTGCCAGCCGAGCCGGCTGCGACGCCAATGGCCCATGTATCGCTGGGCAGCTGCTCGGGGGCAAAGGTGGCGTGCACAATGAACTCGCCCTCGGGCGACTCAATCCGGTAGTGCGCGAGCCGCTGGCTTGCGTTGACCTGCGCGACATAGCGTCCGTTGATATCCAGGTTGAACTGGTCGTCGAACTGGCCGTAGAACCGGAGCGTTTTCACTTGGGCGTGTCTTTCGGGAGGGTGTCGTCGAAGGTGAGGTGCTGCTCACCTACGGTCTGTATGCGGTGGGCGTTCTCGCAATCTCGCAGCCGCATGCGCAGCGGGATGTTGTTGCCAGGGCCGACCTGGTTTGCGAGCCACCCGATGCAGTGCGCCTTCTCCGTCTCATGGCATGCCATCATGTGCAGCGGCGCATCCAGGCTCGTGAAATCGGCCGGCTTGGCGATGGTTCTCGCCAGGGCGCGGTGCCGTTCCTCCGAGTAGCCGTTGGCGATGTCGCGCGGGTCAACGTCAGTGCGCCATGGGCACTTTGCGCATTGGCGGGTCCGAGCTAGCTTCCAGGCCATGTTTTTTGGATAGGTGTTCAGTCTGCGATGAATAGATTATATCCTAGTGGATAATTTTCAACAAGGATTTTAGATTTAAGGTTTTATAGGGAAAGCGCAATGAAATCAAAGGCTTAGTGTTGTTTAGGCCGTTCGCTGGGCGTGCTGGCACGGGCATTGCAATGAATCGGATATAGGGCAGCCCTCAGTGCAGCCTTCACAACACACCGAGCAAGCTATGAATTCCTTTGCCAACAACACTGTCGTCCAATCCTTCCTGCTGCGCGAGAAGCGCAAGGTGTTCCTGTCTGTCGATGCTGCCGCTCTGAACGGCAGCGCGGTTACGCTCATCCCGGCAGTGCTGGCAGATGTGGGCCAGCTGGGCTTCACCCTGGACGGTGAGCTGTGCGCACTGCTGCGCAAGCTTGATGTCGCAGGCCTGAAGGCGTTCCATGGTCGCCTGGTGGCTATCCTCCGCGAGGCAGTCGGCGCGCAGGTGAAGTACCGCCCGCTCTTCAAGAACTTCCCGCATGACGTGCCGGACACGTTCGACTACTTCGTCCGTCGGTTCATGGGCTACGCCGAGTCGGCCCTGGGCCCGATTCTGGGTGGCCAGTACACGGCGCTCTCTTGCGGTCACCTGGTGAACCACCGGCTGTTCGACCTGGAGAAGTTCGGTGCGTGCCCGATTTGCCAGCATCAGGTGCCGGAAATCAACGTCGAGCAGACGAACGTCGTGCCGCTGGACGAGCTCACCCCGCTGAAGCTCCTCGGCCTGGCTACCGAAGAACACGTTTTCCAGGCGTTCGACAACGTCGTACGGTCGCGCACGTCCCTTTCCGAGTCGTACAAAGGCTTCGTGTCGGCGGTCATCGGGCTGCAGGCTGACGCCGTCGTACGCCGGTTGCCGGATGAAATGGCATTCAAGGAGACCGCGACCTTCGTGACCGCGGGCCTGCTGAAGCAGGGTGTGGAGCGTGCCCACCTGCTGCGCTTTCTGAAGACCCCGACGGACGTGCTCCGCCTGGCGGTCGCGCTGTGCGGGGGCGACGTGTCGCTCAAGGAAGTGACGCGCTTCAAGCTGAACAACGGTCAGCGCCAGTTCTTGATGGCAGCGTTCAATGCGCTCAAGCAAGCCGATGCGTACGTGCTCGAGGAGATGCTCGGCTACCGCGGCCGCTGGCTGCGCCTGGGTGAAGTGCTGCACGTCGGCCAGTTCAAGGCGCGGTTCCCGAAGGCATGGGCGTGCTTTGACGCCCTGCGCAATCGCGAGGACGACATCACGACTCACGCGTCGCGGGTGGAGAAGCTGCTCGTGCACTCGAACCTGTACAAGCAGGAGGCGCGCTTCGCCCTGCTCGAAACGCTGGCGCAGCGCCCGGGTGAGCTTGCTCGCAAGCTTGACGCGCTGCTCAGCCGCGGCCTGCCGTTCGAGGAGGTGCTTGGCGCACTCCGCGTGGAGTCCGTCAGCACGACCATCCTGTTGACGCTCCTGGCGCACTTCCGCCAGCGTGCGGCCAAGTCGGAGTTCCGGGCCTTCATGCCGAAGGGCTCCGTGGCCAAGATGTACATCGTCGATGGGGATGGACGCAAGCCGTTGGCCGCGGAGGCGCGCTTCGCCGTGCTGGACCTTGTCGACAAGGAGCTGCGTCGTCGCTTTGCTGAGCGCAAGGCGCTCGGGAAGGTTTTCGTGGACGAGGCTCTGGAAGCAGTGCTGGTGCCGTTTTCCCAGCGCAGCGCGTCGTCCGGCATGTCCCCGATGACCCGCGGCTCGCGTGTCGCACTGGAGTCGTCCAAGGGAATCGTGCGCCTGTTCATGCACTGGGCGGGCCCGCACATCGACGTCGACCTGTCCTGCGCGCTCTACGATGAGCACTGGAACAAGAAGGACCACCTGTCCTGGACCAACGTGCGGTCGTACGGCCGTAGCGCCCACTCCGGTGACCTGCGCTCCGGTTCCGGGCCGGAAGGGGCTTGCGAGTTCATTGACCTGGACCTGGCGGCGCTCAAGGTGCAAGGCGTGCGCTACGCCGCGGTTACGGTGTTCTCGTACACGGGGCAGAGCTTCGACACCTTCCCGTGCTTCGCCGGGTTCATGGAGCGTGAGGATGCCACCAAGGGTGCCAACTTCGAGCCGAAGACTGTGAAGCACAAGTTTTCCGTGAACGGAGCGATGGTCATCATGGTGCCGATGGTCGTTGACCTGGCGACCTGCCAGGTGGTGTGGGCGGACTTGTCCCTCAAGGGACGCAACATGTACAACACCGTGGAGTCGGCCGGCGGCCGGGCGGTGAAGCAGCTGAAGGCGGTCATCGCCATGCAGGACCAGCGGGTGAGCCTCAAGGAGCTCTTCGAACTCCATGGTCAGGCGCGCGGGGAGCTTGTCTCGACGCGCGAAGAGGCCGACCTGGTCCTGGACGAGCGCAAGCTCAATGAGCTCGACGAGGTCGTGGCGGACTGGCTGTAAACAAATGAGGGCGGCGTGGAAGCATGCCGCCCTCGAGCAAGAGAGAACTACCGTGCTAATCGAAGAAGTTTGGGAGCAGCTGCGGCGCTACGGCGAGGAGATGGACCTGACAGGCGCCTTGACCCTGCAGCAGCTCATCGACTCCCACCGGTCCTTACGCGCGGCCGCATCGCAGTCGAACGACGAGCGTCGCCAAGTGATTGGCGATGCGCGCAACCGTGCCATCGAAGCGGCCAAGCAGGAGGTCCTCCATGGCGAATACGTGAGCATGCAGCGGCTCAGCACCATGACGGTTGGCGAAATCGGTCGCCTTGTGCACGACTATCCAAGGTGAGCCTTAAACTATTTCAAGCAACAGGCTCAAAAGTATAAAAACTTCATGCTATAATGTTTGTGTGACTGCTATCTGATGGCCTTCCTTCTAAATTCTTTTGGTTGAAACTTAGGCCCCGGAATTCCAGTCGTATCTTCGACAGCCATGTGGCCGCCTTCCTTCTAACTCACACTTCGAAATTTAGGCGCTGCGATTTCTGTCACCCTACTACCGAAGGCCTGCTGCAGCGATGCGAGCAGGCTTTTTCGTGTCAGCCGCAGCTGTCGTTCTGCGAACTCCCGTGCCGCGGTCGACTCCGGGATGATTGGTACGTCGCCGACCCGTTCGGCTCCGTCACTCCGTCAAACGGTTTGCCAATGGACCATGGCTCTGGGCTCGCCGTTCACGGGAACGTGTTCGGGACGAACGGATTGGACTTTTAGGCCTGGCGCGAGGCGCTTCGCCCGATGCAGGGTGAGCGCGCGGCCCCCGCGGCCAAGGCCGGCCTATTCAAGCTTTGACGGCACGGTCGAGCTCCCGGGCCTGCGACCGTTTCCTATACCGGGTACAGGCCTCCCTTAAACTCCGGACCAATACCTTCGACCAATGAAATTCGGCACTACTCCAATCCCCGAGCAGCTCTTCGACCTCGCTCGAGAGCGCCTCCTCGGGAACGCGACATCTACACCAGATGAAGTGCGACAGCACCTGCTGAAGCACGGCGGCCTATGGCTCCAACGGACGAACCCCCTCCCCGCCAACCATGCCATCATCGCCAGTCGAGTGTTTGACGCAGTTCGCCGGGAATTGGTAGCCAAAGGCGAAATCAAGCAGTTCAAGCGCGGCTTGTGGGCAACTACCAAGTTCATGGACGCCGCCGAGTCATAGAGAACTCCTTTTTCGCACGCCCTTCGCGGACCTCTTGGTCTTCGAAGGGCGTTTCGCTTCTCGCGGGCCTAAACCAGTCTAATATAATGCTGGTGGCCTAAAACAATCTTTGCTAAAATCCGCGCCCCAAATTACTTAAAATAAGCGCCAATTCCGCGCCGACCGCCCAATGAACGACAAAGAGCTTATCAGGAGCCTCAACGCAATCGCCCAAGGTGCGTCGGCCCTTCGAGGGCCTGTCGGGCGAGAGATTTTCCGGCTCTTGGCTCGCAACGAGAGCACCCGGATGATGACGCTGGGCGCAGAGGCGGCCCGGCCGGGCAACGACGGTGCGCTCGAAGAGCTCGACGGGATGCTGAGCTCGTCGATGTTCCAGCCGCTTCGTGGAGGCGGGAACAACTACTCCAGCGGCTACGCGCTGGCCGCCCTGGCCACGGTCTTTGCGCGCCCGCGGGGCGTCACGCTCAATCGCTTGAGCGACCCGCGAGCCGTCGCAGCGGACCTGTCGAAGGCGTCGGGCATCTCGCCTGAGCGGCTTGACGTCTTGCCGGGGCACCTGAATGCCGCCAAAGCGTTTGGCTTGTCGCCCACCCTCGCCTTCCAGATTTGCGCGCAGCTGAAGGACGGCCACGTGCAGGAAGCGGAGCCCAATTGCTGGCGCGAAATCGACGAGACGCCTTTTTACGACGAGACGATGCTGCTGGTGCGAGTCAAGGACGGCACGCCTGAAGACCTGGAGAAGCTGCAGGCAAGTCCCCTCAGCTTCGCTGCGGAGTACTCTGACGGTGTGGCCAGCCGGCCGCCGTTGTCTGTTACCCACTCGTGCCTGATGGTTGGCAGCCCCTGGCCCGTGTTGCGCAGCGTCTATCACATCAAGCAGGCGCACACCCTCTCGGTCGCGATGAAGCGCGTGGCGGACGCGACGTACACCGACGAGTCCGAGCTGAGCGCCTACGTCGCGGTGCTAACCGACCGGGCTTCTGGCAAGACCTCTACTCGAGCTGCCATCCACCACCCTTCGCGTGGACTGGTTGCTGGCATCTCTGAGCAGGATATCGACGAGCCCGAGCAGTATGTACTCGTTGCCAACAAGCTTCTGGGGCGCACAGCGGTCCGGCTCTGCGGTGATGCCTTCGCTGCCGACACCATCGATACCGACGGCCCGTACTCGTTCCTGGTGCCCGGCCAAGGCTGGCAGCGCGCGGCCATCACCAACACTGGGCGGGCCGTCTAGCGCCGAAACCCGGTGCAGCAGGCTCCCCGGCGATGACACACTTGCAACGTTCGCACCAACAGGAGTCCGCCCTGCCCCCTCCGCTCGAGATTGCCGCCACGATGCGTCGACTTCTCGTCCAGACGCTCGATATGACGCTGAAGCATCAGCGCACCGATGGCGTCTGCGCGCTCGGGAGCATTTTGCTGCTGGACGCCTTTCACAAGTTCACACCGCACCGCAGTGTCATCCGCGGCGGTGGTGGCGACAACGATGGCGTTCGAGACGTCTCCGGCAACTGGCGAGGACACTACTGGGTCGAGCTGGAAATCGCCGGCGAGCCGACCGTGGCGGACATCACAGCTGACCAGTTCGGCTGGCCAGAAATCATCATCGAGCCTCTCACGTCGCTGCGGGACCGATACCGGGCTGGCGACCAGGCCGAACTGAACCGGCATATCGAATCGGTCCGAGCGTGGCTTGCAGCGGACGAAGGCGACGAGCAGGCCCTGCGGAGCGGTTCTCCTGACCTCGGAGCGGCAGCGCGGCTGCGAAACTCGCGAATATAAGTCAAGCCCCTGTCCGCGGTCGTGAGACTTGCGCAACGCACCCGGAATTGAGCTTCGCTTTATATCGCTCCTTCCGTACCATTCCCCGAATCGCGCCAGCGAGCGGGCGCAGCAAGACGGAGTCGAGGATGAGCAAAGGCATTGAGCGTTTCGAACGATTTTGGCGAGAGCTGGACATGTCACCAAAGTCCTTGTATGTCCACCCCAAGGACGAGCCCCATCTCGAGCCTACAAAGCATCCGCAGTTCCAGCTCCAGGTCCTGCCGATTCCCGTGCTGGGGAACCTGCGGACGGCGGAGGCCGTCATCCTGACGCTTAACGCAGGCTATGGCGACAACGATGAAGCTTGGCGCAAGGCTTGGCCGAAAGAACACGAGGCGATGACTGCAGCACAGAGCGCCAATATCCAGCAGCAGCACACGCCAGGCGGCTATCCGTTTTACGACTTCAATCCGGCCTTTCGCACGCACCCTGGGGTCGCCTATTGGAAGGGTGGCGCAGAGCTGGCAGTAAAGCAGCGGCAGATGGCCAAGCTTCGTGGTGTGGCCACTGAGCTCGGGCAAAACTGGAAGGTACCACTGGAGGAGGTGCACCGAGTACTTGCTCACAAGGTCGCCGTGCTCGAGTGGTGCCCCTACCGGTCGAAGGATTTCACCGCGACGCCAAGCCTGAAGAGGTTGCCAAGCGTGCAGGAGGCGCTGGAGCTCGCCCGCAATCTGGTGCTCGAAAACGAGAAGCTGGTCATCGTGACCCGGCACATCGACGCCTGGGGTTACCAGGGCTCGGCCGATAGCGGAGAGAACCTCGTGGTGTACGACAAGGCCCAGGGGACCTCTGCTTCGTTGACCATGAACAGCGCCGGCGGAAGAGCGCTTCTCCAGAGACTGTTGCGGGCGGGCCCCAAGCTCTAGCTTGCCTCGCGTCGCACGAAGCGTGAAGTTTGTCCGCGAAGGGTGGTGAGGAACCGACGTTTCGGGAACAGCTCCCTCGCTTTGCCTCCGTTTTGCCGGTACAACCGCGGGCGAGGAGAAGAACGAATGAAAACTATCGCAGCGCTGGCGCTGCTCCTGTGCGGAGCCGTGCATGGCCAAACCGTCTATCGATGCGGCAACACCTTTAGCCAGGTGCCCTGCGGCGAGGGACAAACGTCGGTCTACTCGAAGGCCAATGGCGTGAACTCGAACAGCGGCTACGCAGACATCCTGGCCAACCTGGATGAGACCAAGCGCAAGCTTGCCACCAAGATTCCTGACACCAATCCGCCCACGCCGGAGCTGCTGGCTGCCAACAAGGCGAAGTGCAGCGCGGCCGCGCGCGACATGCTCAAGGACCCAGACAGCGCCCGCATGACGGAGACGCAGCGGTTTGGCCCCGCCTACGACTATCACGCCGGCAAGACCCATCCAGGCGTTTCGTATGGGCTCGAAATCAACGCCAAGAACAGCTACGGCGGATACACCGGCAAGAAGCAGTGGTCGTGCGTATTCAGCCCCGACGAGGCGCAGCTGGTGCGTGTGTACCAGGTCACCTCCTGAGCCCGCCCCTTCCCTTAGTTCGAGCCCCTGCCGCCGGGTGCAGCCCTGCGCAGGCAAACCCCTTGTGAAAGACCGACCTGCACATGAATTGCACTGACTGCGGAACCCTCAACCCGGGCTACGCGAACTTTTGCGCTGGCTGCGGAAAACCCGTTCCGGCAACCACACGTGGCCCGCAAGAGCGTTCCCTGGATTTTGGCAAAGCCGCCGAGGCGCCTGCGGCGCCGAGCGCGCAGGCCCGCGACAACGACGCGGAGTTGTACGGCCTGGCCATTGGCCACAAGAATCGGGACTACTACCTGCGCCGTTTCGAGGCCTTCGACCGTGCGGGCACAACCTCGGTCGGTTGGCACTGGCCGGCCTTCTTCTGTACGTTCTGGTGGCTGCTGTACCGCAAGATGTGGGGCAAGGCGGCACTCTACTTCTTCCTGCCGTACCTCTTGGCCATTGCGCTCGGCGGGCTTGCCGCGGTTTCGCCGACTGCGGGAGGCCTGGGCTACGTCGTGTACCTCCTTGGAATCTTCATCGTGCCGCCGCTCATCTCAAATGGTGGCTACTACCGACACTGCCAGCGCCTCGTCGCGAAGGCACGGGCCACGAGCAGCAATCCGCAGGCCCAGGTCGTGCTGGTCGCAAGCAAGGGTGGCACGAGCAACATCGCGCTCATCCTCGCCGTGGTGATGGGCGTGGTGGCCGGTATTGGCATCCTGGCCGCGATTGCCTTGCCGGCATACCAGGACTACACGACGCGCGCCAAGGCGACGAGTGCCTTGATGTACGGCAAAACGGTAGCGGCAGAGGTCGGGTCCTTCTACGAAGCACAGGGGCGGCTGCCAGGCAGCCTGGCCGAGGTGCTCTCCGACACGCGCCCGCCATATGGGCTTAAGGACGTGCAGCTGAACACGTCCAACGGTGTCCTGCAGTTCGTCCTTGCGTCAGGCCCCGCGAATGGGCGCACCTTCCAGCTCATCCCGTCGGCGGACGCCGCTGGCCGGGTGACCTGGGTCTGCAAGCCTGTGGACATGAGGCCGAGCTTGCTACCCAGTGAGTGTCGCCGCTGACCCCGCAGGTCGGGAGAGCGCCGCAGGTGTTCAGGTTGCCGGAACTGCGCAAGCGGTGGCGTCTGGCCTGACTTCGACCAGGTCCTCGAAGCGTAGCGACTTGGGCGCTGATTCGGCGATGTTCAAATCGGGAAACGCGAAGGAGTAGTCAACTTCGCCCTGCTGCCATTTGCCGTCCCTGAAGGCGTACTTCAGCACCCAATGTTGGTCGACGTTGCTGCTCAGCTTGTTTGGAACTGTCAGGGCTTTGACGGCCTGCTCGGAGTTGTCAATGTCCGTCGCCTCAAAGTATCTGACATCCATGTATGCCACGTACGGGGATACTAAGGAGTCGGTCCTTTTCACGTCGAAGCTTAGCGATTTCGGGATGAACTTGTTGCGAACCCACTTCCCCGTTGGCGCTTGCCAAACACGTTCTGCTGAACCTCCCAGCACTGCCTGGCACGGTCGCAGAATTTCTTGAAACAGGCCCAGCGGGTCCGAAAGCGGACGCGACGCCACGGGCGCGATGGGCGGCGCTTCCGCTTTCCGGTCACATCCGGCGAGCACTACCGCAAGGCCGAGGGTCGACAGGCTGGCTAAGACCCCGAGGCGCGTAAGGAGCTGACTTGTGTGCATAGGAGCTGATAACGAAAGCGATGGACGAAAGAAGGGCCGGAAAAGTCTCCGGCCCTTTTGAATAGTGGTTGTGCAATCAGCTCCGCAGGTACGCGACGTCCTTGCGCTGATGGAGCTTGCGTGCCTCTTCCACAGTCAGGCCCACAAACTCCGCTTCGGTGAAGGTGAGCTCGTCGGGGTAGAACTGGAAAAGGGAAACTTCCTCGCCAGTCGACAGCTTCGCCGAAACCTTCGGCATGGGGTCGAACATGCCCTCGGGCATCGCACGAGGCATGGCGCTGATGGAGGCGGAAAGGATGGTTGAAGTGGTCACAAATGGCCTTTCGTTGTTGGGTGCAATTCGTGTAGCCAGGCCCCAGGCTCCCCGACCGTCTGCTGCTATCCCAGCCTGATTGTCGCAAACAATCGGCCGATGCCCGGGACGTACGACAGCGGCGAGCGCTGGCGGACGGCTGCCACTAAGGTGCTTCGGTGCGACGCTTGCCCTCTGGCTCGTTCACTGCCACAGTTCGGTCCATTGCGACGGAGGGACTATGGCGGAACCTTGGCTACCGAAGGAAGAGTACATCGCCCTGCGCAAGGAAGTCGAAGGGTGCATGGCCGAACTCGCGCTTACGGAGAGGGCCTGCGTCCTGGGCGTCGTAGCCATCTTTGCGTGGCTTGCAAGCGCAGAGTACCGGTTCGGCTTTGGAGCGCTGGTTTGGATAACGCCCTTCCTTGTCGTAGCCTACGGCATCTGGAAGTCGCACGCCATCTACTCCCATCTCAAGCTGCTTGGCGGCTATCTTCGTCTCCTCGAACTGGAGGCCTATCCCATGGATAGCGCGAAGATTGCCGAGGCGCCAGCCAAGCCAACAGCCAAGCCGTCAGCCGAGGAGCTTCAGCATGGACGATGGGAGTCCTATTTCGAGCGACTAGGCAAAGGCAGGCGCACTCGCGTCACCTTCATCGCTTGGGGCGTGTTCGCTCTCGCTACGATTCTTGCGAGCGGGCTCGGCCTCTGGCGCGACTGGGGTCGTTGCTCGGGCGTCATGCTCATTGAATGCCCCACGCCGAGACCGCCCGCCCAGCCGGCACCGCCCCGCTGAAATCGCAGGGGCGGTTCCCTCCCGTGCCCGCCCTGCTGATTTCGCCAGACCTTCGGGTCTGGCGTTTTTCTTTTACTCGGCCCTGGGAAACTTGCCCGGCGCTCGGCTTAGGCCTGCGAGAGGAAGGCCCCTGAGGTTGAACTCAGAGGCCTTGAAAAATCAAACGTTCACGCTATGCGTCGACGCTGATGAGCCGACAGGTGACCTGGAGCTCGACGTCGCCGGCGAATTTGTCATCCCAGCCGTCGTACTGCGCACCGACCGCACGGAACTCGGCGTCCGAGACATCGACCTGGCGGTCAAAGGCCTCGACCAGGTAGTCCTCGAGCGGGGACGGGAAAACCAATGTTTGCAAGGGCACGACCGCGATGAAGGTCACGAGCACGTCCTTGTCCACAAAGGGGCGCCACAGCTCCTCGCGCAGCGGCCAGGCCGCGGACACGGGCATCGGCGAGTTCTCGTCGTATGCGCACAGCTCAACCGGCTCCGGCACCTTCTGCTCGGTCGGCTCGACCACCGCGCGGGTGATGGCAGCGAAGCCGTCCTTCCCGCGCAAGTCCGGAACGTAGTCCTCAGGGACTTCGAACACAGCAAGCATCTCCACGAAGCGGAAGTCGTTGACCAGGAAGGCCTCCGCGTTCCGCGCGCGGGCTTGCATGCTCGCGAGGGTTTCGCCCTCGGGCATGTTGAAGACCTCGAAGGTCCGAGCGGTCGCGTCCAGGTTCGGATTGCCCGCGTAGCGCCTCAGCACCAGCAGCGGCTTGTCCTGTTGAAGGCGCGACCTCAGAGGAGGCGGGGGCGTGTAAGCATAGGCCTCCACCTCTTCCGTGACGGTGCGGCGCACGATTTCCAGGGTGGCTGCCTCGAGTTCGCCGTGGCCCGGGCTGTCGTACGTCGCGTTGTACGACGGCGTGTCGGACTGGAGCACTCGGTGAAGCTTTCGCGCGGTTGGCTGCTCGTAGACCGGGAGCTCCGAATCCATTTGGCCGCAGGCCAGGAAATGGGCGACGGGCTCCGATGCGTATGCCCCCTTCTTGTCCTCAACGTAGTAGCGCACCAGCTGGCCGGTGGTCTTGTCGCGGAGGGCGAAGCGGGAGATGGTTTGTGCAGATTTCATGGTTTAGTGTTTTGAGTTGACCTCCTTCGTATAGGCCCCGGCCCCGACGCTGCCGATACAGCCTGGCCCAGCCTCAGCGTCGTCGGGCACAATTGAACCTCGTTGCTTACAAAATGAAATATCTATGCGCGCCCTCATCGCACCTTTCGTTCTTCTACTTGCTGGCGTTGCGGGCGCAGCCGACAACTCCGCCAGCATCCTTCAAATGTCCGAGAGCGAGCTGGCCGCCGAGACCAAAGCCGGCGTCGACGCTTTCAACAAGGACCTTCCGAGTCGAGTAAACGCGACAACCATCTTGCAAAGCGTCTCGTACACCTCCTTCAACAAGGTGTACATGTATCGCTACGAGACCACGTTTCCGATGGACGAGAAGGCCCAGCGCGCTGCGCTTGTGAAACAGCAGTGCGCATCGCCTAACCTTTCTGCTTTCATGAAGCGGGGCATCACGCTTCGGAGCCTTTACTTCGGTCCGGACCGGAAAATGACAGACATCGAAGTGCGGGCCGCTGACTGCGCCAAGTAACCTCCGCCAAGGCGGCCGAGCGTTGAGCTCCCTCGCCCGGAAAGTGTGCCGACGATGACGAGTGCAACCTTCGACTTCAGTGCTGACCTTCCCTTCCTAGACGCCTACAACGCGCGCCTTGCGCCGGGGTCTGAGTACCGGCTGCGCTCGGAGGTGGCTCCGCTGCTGTACGAGGGGCGCCTGGGCGCTCCGGTCACTTGGCTGCTTTCGAACCCAAGCTATGTGACCACCCCTGGCTACGGGTTCAACCACCCTCCCCCCGTGGTGGACGGCTGGCCTCTGCAGAGCTTGGCACCAGCGTACCGCAACGGGTATGGCCAATGGACCTGGCAGCGCCTGCGCGAGCTCCGGGAGGCTCTGGGGCCCGAGCTTGTGAGCAACAACGTGCTGGCGCTGCAGCTGTGCCCGTGGGCCTCGGAGAACTTCGACCCGAAACTGAAGCTCCCGTCGAGGGCCTACACGCGAGAGCTCGCCTTGCACCAGCTCGCCGCGGGCAGCCATTTCGTACTTGTTCGCAGCGTGGCGGCTTGGTTCGAACTGGTACCGGAGCTCGCCGGCGCCAAGCTCGCGCGCACCGCGAGTCAGCGGTCCGCGCACCTCTCCAAAGGGAACCTAAAGAGTTACTGGGAGGGCGTCCTGCGGGCCGTCCGGGGGTGCTGAGCCCACCTGAGGCCAGGGCCAAATTCCGGCCTAAAGGTTCGGGTTAGGGTTAGCCCGTAAAATCGACCGCGCAGTCCCCGCGGCCTTCAGTCCGCATCGCGCATCGACCTTGCGCCGGCGGCCCTCCTCCATCAGTAGCCCATGAGCGACCTTGCCGCCCGCGACCGGTCAAGCGGTCCTGCTTCCAAGCCATCATCAGCTCGGTCGTCCGTGTCCGGCTACGCCCGCACATCGAGCAAGAGACTACGTGAAGCCGACGAGCTGGCTGTCGTCAAGGAAGGTGAGCGCGTTGCATGGGGCGTATCGCAGCAACTGCGCGAGCGCACAGCTGCACTGGGGCTCACCCGCGTGAGCGTGAGTAGAAGCTGTCTGTGAGCGAGCGGAGGCACGGTCCATGATGCACGTGGCGAGTATCGGTTCCTGCGTGCATTTAAGGGCGAGGCCTTGCCGGACCCGTCAGAACTGATGCTCTTGGCGGCCGCACTGCAGTGCTCCGTTCGAGACTTGTTGGACGGCGTCGACCCCGCCCGAATCGAGGTGCTGCGCCAGGTTCGGGCCTTGAAGCGCGTAGCTCGGATTGCAGAAGAGTTTCCCGACCGGCGGGCCCGCCTAGCGAGCGGGGGGCGTGGCACGGGTACGAACGAGCACGACTTCCGGACCTCGTCAGTAAATTCGTCCCGCCCGCGAACCCGCCCACTTTGGGCGGTCTGCTTCTCGCCTGGGGCATTTGCAGGGCGGGACGCGGGCGGGAACCGCACGGCACTCAGGTCACGACGTGCGCGCCAGGCCGGTTACCCAGGATTTCGGGCGCCTAGTGGGATTTCTTCGCCGGCCCCTTGCGCCGGCGCTTCTTCGGGGTGAACTCCGGCACGACGGCGATGCCGCGTGACCGAAGCGCGCCGTTGGCCCAAGCGAGGTCCTCATCAGTTGCGACGGCTTTCATGCCGGTGCGCGTGAAGTACTCGACGGGCACGTCGATGACCTCGGCCCAATGCGTTATCCCATGGCGGCCGTTCTCTTTAACGGTCGCCAGGACGACCTCGTCGAGTTCGAAGAAGTGCTTGAACAGCTCGTCGGGCGTCATTCGTTCCGCGCGGACGAACATGGCGGCCGCGCGGTCGATGCGCTTGACGCGATGGGCCCTACGCAATCCGTCGCACGTCCCCTTCGTGCAGAGGTGCTTCAGCGCGTCCATGGTGATGCCTACTATTGGCCAAGTGTGCTTGCCGACCGCCGCTGCCTCAAACGCGCGCTGCTTGTTTGACGCCGGGAGGTCACGTACCTCGAATAGCACTTCATAAAGCCGATAAAGGTCAGCCTGAGCTTGCTTGCTCAAACTTTCGTGCCAAGGAATTGTTGCCATGCCTGCACTCTAACTCGGCTGGCGGCAGCCAGAGCGGTTCCGCTTGAGGGCCGAACCCTGCTGCGTGCCGTAGTGCTCGCCTGGCCTATTCGCTTGTGCTTTTCGTCGGCAGGTACGGGCTCAGGCCGCGCCGCCGCCGTCCACCGCGCGGGTGCGCCAAGCGCCGTACAGCGCTGCAGCGCCTGAGGCGGACGTGCCCACCATCTGCCACCACGAGTTATAGGCCCAGGCGTTGTACATCCACAGCGCTGCGACCAGCACCATCACAAGGCGAAGGCCGACGCCGCGCAGATAGAACATTGCCCATGTGCCCAGCAGCGAGCCGGCTGCGGTTGCCAGCGAGGTCCAGCCCTTCCAGGTCAGCGCGCTGGCGACAACGGTAACGGCGACAAAGCTGAGGCATGCAAATAGCCGCGTCCTCGCGCTGCGGGTCTGCACGGCTTCTGCGGAAGCTTGGCGGCCGACCGAGACCGCGCTCAGTGCGGCCGCCGTGTGAGCCCCCAGCAGGAGGTTGTTCACCGCCCAGATGGCAGACGCGATGCCCGTTGACTTGCGAAGAAACTTGTCGCTGGTGCCGACCAGGCTGAGAACAGTCAGCACAAGTGCGACCAAGCCGGTGGCGTTGATGAGGTAAGTGGCGTTCATAGAAAAAGGGGCCTGAGGGTCCGGCCCCGAGAGTGCAGGTAGTGTAGCGGACGCGCTAGGGATTACCCTAAAGGGAAGATATAGCCTTGAGGGATGCGTGACAGAGTTCCTCCTCCTGAGTCGCGGTTCTCCGTAGACTCAACCTCGAAAAGCCCAGAAGCCGTCGACCACCCTAAACAACTATTTCTATGAAACTTGCACTCGTACTCGTCCTTAGCCTGCTCGCCTTGCCGGCAGTGGCCCAGACCCGCTCTTACCAACAAATCGGCGACACGACCTATGGCCCCAACGGCCAGACGTGGCAGCGAATCGGCGACACAACTTATGGGCCGCGGGGGCAGACCTATCAGCAGATAGGCGATACGACGTACGGGCCCAATGGCCAGACGTACCAGCAGATTGGAGACACTACCTACGGGCCGAACGGGCAGACCTGGCAGCAGATTGGTGACACCACCTATGGCCCCAACGGTCGGACGTGCCAACAAATTGGCGACCAAACTTACTGCAACTAGAGAGCTGGCGGGGGAACGGGCTGCGCTAACCCTTCGGCACATTAAGCGTGATGTCCTTCGTCGAGCCGCCCTCAACCTGCACAATGCCGTCCACCCGGACCTCGACATTTTTTTCATCAGTGCCTACAAGCCCGACCTTGTAAGTACCAGGTGCGACGCTCGGGAACACCACGCTTGAGTCGACACCAGTGCGCTTTTCGGTGTGGTCCCCTACGGTGACGACAACCTCGCGTCCCTTTAGACGGTCCGGCGCGCCCGAGAAATTAACCTTTAGGGTTGCGGGGGAGGCGGCTACTGCTGCCTTCCCTGCTGCGGTGATGAGGCTTTGGGTAGCGGTCGTCTGACTAGTAGTGAGCGCTTTCAGCTGGTCGACGGCCTTCACCAGCTCACTACTCCATTTCGACGTTTCGGACTCCATGACCGCGCGCGAGTTTGCCACCATAGTCTTGAGCAGAGTGAGCGCCTTAACCTGCTGGTCGGGGGAGGCCTCGCCTTCCTTGTCCTCCCAGCCAATCCTGCATAGTTGCCAGTCGAATTGGGCAGCGAGCATCTGTGAGTTCAGCTTCATGGCGGCCTCCGTATACCGCACCCACGTACCCGTAAACATCAGGACTTGGTTCGCAGCCAGAAGGAAGGCCGCTAAAGCCGCAAGTGCCAAGGCGAATTGAGCCGGATTGGCGAACTTCAGGCCGAGGAAGCTCGGGGCCCAGTTTTGGTCGGTGAAAGCAAGAAAGGCTGCAAAGCCCAGCAATGCGGTCGACCCAATTAGCGTGACCCGCGAGAGCAAGTAGTAAGCGCGCTTCCTCGGGATGTACCAGTCATGGTCCTTTTGCAGAACCCCCATGACATCACTGTACAACTCGTAGAGGTGCTCCCTTTTAACCGGTTTTCCCTGTTCCGGGAAACGCAAGGTGACTTCGTTCGTTTTTGCCAAGCCGTTCATTCGAGCCTCCAGTCAGGTCGACGGGCGAAGGCGCGCAAGCTTTGACCAGTCCCGGCCATTTTCGACATGCGCTTCCGCGGGACCCGTTTGTTGGAGTTGTCGATTTCAGCGTCCAGGGCGCAGTGTCGATAAGCCGAATAGGCTTGTCAAGGTTCTAGCTCGATGGAGGCCAGCAGCGGCGTTGTCGAAGGCCCGAGCCATGCGGCGAACCGGCGCGACCGGATGTCCGAGCGGCAATGCGTTGGCCAGGAAGACCGCAGCCGTGCTGCCGACAGCCAGGAAGGCGTCGCAAGCCACGGCGGCATCGCGCGCCGCTGACAGCAGGTGCGCATCCAGCGCCTTCCGGCCATACCTTGGCGGCGAGCGCGGTGCGAGCATCATCGCGGTGAACCTGGAGCCCATCGAGCTCGACGAGGTCGCAACGATTGTTCTCCATGGAGCTGCCGAGCTCTTGCTGTCGGAACTGTTGGCCCAGCTCCGTACGCTTTCGGCGTGTCAGCCTGGCCCTCTAGGCGACGCGGCGCTGCCCCGGCTCAGCTCCCGTGTCATGGGCGGCGAGAAGCTCCAACTCTTTGTACAGAATGCCGAACTTCATCTTCGTCTTGATAAGGCTGATGAGTTCATTGTTCCTTGGGCAGGCGACCACGAAGCGGCCATTGAATCCTTCGAGCAGCACGGGGACATACGCGGTGTCAAAGGTGTGCTCGCCGCCGCAGCCGCACTTAAAGCTGTCTCCGTTGAATGTTGCCATATTTCGTCGCACGGGCATTACCCTTCCGCAGGTGCGCTCAAACGTTTGCCGGTCGACTAGTTTCACCATGGGATTCGTTTTCAGGTCAGTTTAGGAAAAAGGGGGGCCGCAGCCGGATAGGCTGCACGCCTCGAAGATTGGGCTAGACCCGGTTGGCCATCAAAACGACGGCCTCTCCGACGACTTTGCCGCCGACGTCGATGCGACGGTTTGGAGTCAAAAATCCGTCCGAGGTCACCTGGTAGCCGGTGGCGTAGACCGAATGCTTGATGTTGCCGCCAATGGCGAGCACCAGGTCCGGGCCGACCGCGACCACGATGTCCGAGTGGCAAGGGGTCTCAGGGTTCTTGGTCGCAGCCTGGAACTGCTGGAAGCTGAACGGCGTGTTGCGCCAGCTGCCGATGATGTCGCCCACCTGGGGCTTGGCCTTGTCGAGGGCAACGCCCCAGAAGGGGGCCGCGGTGTCGCCGCTGGCAGCCTTCCGGATGGAATCCCACATGTACTTCGAGTGCCCGATAGATTCAGGGAAGGCCTTGTACCCCGGAACGGACTTCGCGGCGTTTCGCACCATCAGGGAGATGGCCACGGCGGACCAGGGCATGCCCTGGTCCTTGCCCGTCAAATTCTTGTTGAACGCCTTCCACATCTTGCCCACCATGGTGCTGAACGGCTCGACGTTCTCCTTGCCTTCGCCTTTCCTGAAGAGCAGCCACTGCTCCGCGGCCGTCGCGGCCAGGGCTTCGCGCGCCGGCGACGCGGGGTCCCTCAAGGTAGGCTGTTTGGCCGTGGTCCAGGAGATTCGGGCGTCCGCCAGGCCTTCGACGCAGAAGCCCTCGACGTCCTTGCCGTCAACCTGAGTCTTGACCCGATGCCAGCCTGGCTGACCGCCGTCCAGCAGCTCGACCGACTGGCCGAGCGAGAGCTGGCCGATGGGCTCGTTCCCCTCGGTGCTGGGCGCACTGCGAAGGTTCACGGTTTGGACATTCACAAACTTCTGCATCGAACGCTCCTCCAGCCTTGCCAACAATGGCGCCCAAGTGGACCAGAAACGTTAACTTTTGGCTACACCAATTTGAGGAGGGAGCGCCGCATGCGACCAATTTCCGTTCGTGGGTGCATTGCCATCGTCGGCTCGGACGTCATCTACTAAATGCAACCCGGCGGGCCATCCGTTTTAGGTGGGGACATTTCCCGCCGCAGCTTGTTACACCCTGAAGAACTCACTCGCCGGCGCCTAGCCGGCTTTCTCTTTAGGACATCATGTGATGGAGATGAAAACATGCGGCTGCTGCAAAGTGTGCAAGCCAAAAACTGATTTCTCGGTGAAGAACCGCCAAACCGGGCTGCTGCAGTCCAAGTGCAAGGAATGCACGCGCAGCTACTCGAAGAGCCGCTACGCCGGCAACAAGCAGGACTACGTCGACCGCTCCGCTGTTCGCAAGAAGGTCGTCCGCGCCAGCTTTGTCGCCCAGCGGGACGCCTACCTGGCAGGCTGCACCTGTTCCAAGTGCGGAGGAACTTCACAGCTCCAGCTTGTTGGCAAGGGAAGCGGCAAGTCGGTGCACGAAGTCATTGGCGGGGCTCTCAGCCAGGAGGAGTTCGAGCTGGCGCTGCGCGACAGCTTCGTGCGATGCCTGCCGTGCAACGGCTTGGAGTTTGGGGCGGAGCAAGGCGCAGTCGGCGGCATCATAAAGGCAAACCGACTTCAGCTGGAAGCGCTCATCTCGCTGGAAGAGGTCGCGGAGGCCTGACCCACGCGGCGCGATTAGGTCCGGAGCGTCCCGCCGCCGCCTGGCCGTGCCAAGGGGCGGCGTCGCCGACGTCGCTACACGGAGTAGGTCAACTTTTTTACGAGGTAACTCTCTCCATGAAAACTGTCAACGCTGCCATCGTCCCCAACAGCTGGGCAAGCTACGAACTGAGCGGTCGCCGCTCGATGTTCGATGGTGCTGCCCTCACGGGAATGCTGAAGCGCAACGAGCGTCGGAAGTCCCGCCACGCTTTGAACGCCGAACTCGCAAGTCGTAGCTTGGACGACATCCGTGAGGACTTCCAGCTCCTGAAGATGCCTGCCCCCAAGGCGCGCACGTTCCTCGAGCTGAAAATTCCGCAGTTCCTGCTGGA
Source organism: Variovorax sp. SRS16 (assembly GCF_901827165.1). Lineage (NCBI taxonomy): Bacteria > Pseudomonadati > Pseudomonadota > Betaproteobacteria > Burkholderiales > Comamonadaceae > Variovorax > Variovorax sp. SRS16. The sequence goes on along the minus strand of NZ_LR594667.1, from coordinate 350,386 downwards.
AAACGTCCCTGCTCCGACCCGGTTCAAGGAGGTCACCGTCGTTCGCAAGCGCGTCTCCCAACGCCGCCCGTCCGTCGAAACCCTCCGAATTCCGGCCGGCTGGTAACCTGGCCATTGCAGGCAACTGCAAGACGCCCAAGTCGAACTTCTGTTCTGCTTCGAAACCACACCCTCACCGGTGTGGTTTTTCTTTGGACGCCTGAACTTAGCCCCAGCCAGCTAAGGCTCCTTCGGCCCCAGTCACTTCCGAGCCCTGCGTCAACGTCGACCCGGGTGTCTTTGGTGTTTTAGGGCGCGGGGGAGCCAAGCGCTACACACGAGAGGACCACTACATCAAAGGCCATCCATGCCAAAGCAAACCCAATCTACCCTCTCCAAGGTCAAATCCCTCGTGGAAAAATATGTCACGGGGCGCCATCCGGACCTGGCCGTGGTCGAAGCCGACTTCGAGCACCGCTTCCATCCCAAGGCGGTGATGTTCTACAGCGACGACCCGAACCCTGATTTCCAGGGGTTCACCAAGAAGCCCGTCTTCGAGACGAACCTCTTGTTCGGCGAAATGGACGATGACCGCAAGTATCGAATCGAGCGCCGGGACGGCCTGACGTTCTACACGCGCTACGAGACTGGTAGCGGTATGGGGGTTTGCAACGTCTCAGGCCAAGCGCTTGAATGCAAGGAGGGCTCGCCCGCAGAGCGTGCGTTCCTGGAGCTTGCCCTGGCGGATGCGGTCAACGCCGCAGCAGAGCCCCTGCAATGCATCCTGAGCGATGCGCGCGAGGCCGGCCTGGCACTCAGCCCAAGAGCGTCGAAAGCGTTGCGAGCCAGCATTTTTCCGCCTGCCACCAAGTAGGACAGCCTGGCGCAACGTTCGCGCGCCTCCTCAGGAACATTGGTTCTCCAGGGCGCCCCCTACACCTCCTTCCAGCCGCCCACCCGGGCGGCTTTTTCTTGGTCGTGTGCGGCGCGCTGCCGATAGAGACATCGCGGTCCTATACCTTCGCATGCTCCCCTACCAAGACCCTGACCACCCCGGAAATTCCGCAGAACACCACACGGGCAAGCTCTGCCTGTGGCGCTGCGGCCGGCCCGCCGGCACGGCGTGGGGCCCGCTCCTCTGCTTTCACTGCAATGTGCAGCGCATGGACAAGTTGAACGACCGGTTCAAGCTGCTCGAGGAGCATATGGAGCGCATCGCCGCCGGCCCATGACCACGCACCGTCGCTGAAATTGCCGACTGACGGCATCGCGCCGCGGCGCGACTGGGCCTATGATGTTCTCGCGCGCTCGGTATAGCCGGGCGTTTGCGTCACCTTCGGGTGTGCCAATGACCAGGACGAGAGCATCTAGCACCATGCATATCGACTGCAGGCAGCAAGCGGCGCTTCGGCGTCGCTTGTCTTTGGGCTACCGTCCGCCCATGACCAGGCCTTGAGCCCTTATCAGTTGGTTGGACTGACCCTCAACATGAAGAGCTGCTCCGCCACTCGCCCTGCCGGGCTGCGCTTCGCCACGAAAACGGAGAAGTTCGTCGCAGTCACGAAGCTCGAGGGGCGAACGAAGGCCACCTGAATCGCGCAGCTTTGCCCAGGCTCGAGGGCAGCCCCACAGGTGCCGAGGCCCACGCTCGTCCCGTTGGTGATGCCCGAGACGCGCACGCCGGCGACCGACACCGCTTCATGCGAGGAAGCGGGATTCGTCAACGTCGAGTTGAAGGTGAAGACGTCCGGGTCGCCGGACGTGCGCGACGGTGCCTGGAAGAGCAGGGTCATGAGCCCGTCGGTCTGCGGAGAGGTGAGTGAGATGTTGGTGTAGACCGTGTATGTCAGGGGAGCCGCGTCGAGGACCTGGCCATCGAACTTCAGTTGAAGCGTGCCGGAGTAGGTGCCTCGCTGGGCAGTGCTGAACTTGTACGTCGCCATGCAGTTGCTGTAGGCCGGAATCATCGCGGCGCAGCCACTGCTGATGTCAGGCATCGGACCTTGGCCGTCCCAGCCAAAGTCGGCGCGCGGCATTGGAACGCTCGCGGTGTTGCTCGCAAACACGTTCACGTTGAAAGTTGAGCCGGCGGCGTTGTCTCCCTCGGCCGTGGTCGGCAATGGCGGAGCGAAATAGACCCCGGGCCGTCGGTTGACGGTGACATTGATGGACTTGCCGGGGTCGGAGGCCGACCCCTTTGCGGTCACCACGGCAATGCCCGGGCTGCCCCCTGCCGTCAAGATGGAGGTCGCTTCGCCGTAGCCGGCGGTCCGGCTCGTTGCGGCGCTGAGCGTTCCACTCGTGCTCTCCCATTGCACGGTTGCTCCGTCGCTCACGCCATTCCCGTGCGGGTCGGCAACCAGCGCGCGCAGAGTGGTCTGGCCGCCCGCGGATATCGTGGAGGGCGCTGCGAAGACGTAGAGCACGGTGGCGCGCCCGTAGTCGGGCCGGGCCGCCACCTCGAGAGACGTTGACGCTGCGCTGCTTGGCGTCGTTCCAGTCACGCGAATCGTTTGGGCCAACGTGGGGGCTTCAAGGGTGACGCGGGCCTTTCCTCCGGCCGTATAGGTGGTCGGCGCGGACAGGAAGCCCACGTCTGCGGCCCATCGGACCTCCACACCGTCGGGGGCCTTCGCTCCCTCGGCATCGACGACGTCGGCCACCAGCTCGACAGTGCTTCCGACCGTAAGGGCGCCGGATGCTTGGAGATTCACCAATCTCGCGCTTGCCGCCTTGAACGCGGAGTCGCTCGGCGTCTCGGACCGCGGACCGCCGACCGGAGGCGCTCCCAAAACAGTAAGCCCCGTGGCAGGCACCTTGAAGACAAGGGTTGGTGCGGCGGTTGCGGCGCCGGCGAAGCCCAGCACTGTTGCAAGGACGAGGGCGGCGCCAGAGCGCCGCATGGTAAAGGCGTTCATCGAGAAGCGAAAAGGAGAGCGCATGGAAGCGCATTGAGACGGGCTTTTCGCGTATAGCCAACGACCGTTTAAATCCGGCCGGCCATGAGGCCAAGAACGTGAGCCCGTCGCGGGGCTGGCCGCCCGCCTGGCGTCGAACCGGCCTAGTCGGGCGTAGCGCTCACCAAGCCTTGACCAGTTGACTCGCGGCGCGACTCGTTCAAGGAACGAGTTTTCCGCCGGACAGGTCTTCGAGGAGCATGCGGGCCTGCGCGTAGCCTGGAATCTCCGGCCGCAGGGTGCGGACCAGTTCGTCGAGGTGCTCCGCCACCTGGCCGCGCACGACCTGCTCGGAGGGGCTACCGACCGGGCGCAGGCGCAGGAACGGGACCCCGGCTGTTGCGAACAACCGGTCCTTCTTCCCGTCGTTCTTCTGCTGGCGCTCCGTGTCGTGATAGATGCTGTCGACCTCAATGGCGAGCATCGGCATATAGGTTGTCGAATTGACCACAAGCAGGTCCACGCTTGCCAACAGGTAGTAGTTGAAGTCCTCGGGTGTCACGAGTTCCTTCACCAACTCGTACTTCATGAAGCTCTGCAACGCGCAGTTCGGGAACACCAGGTGGTTCGGGCACAGCTGTGTCATGATTTGATAGATGCGGAACTCGAGCCCGCTGTTGAAGACCTGCTTGACGGTGCTCGTCCCCTGCGCGCGGATGATTCGGCCAACAAGCTTGTGCTGGTCCTCCTGCTCGACGAGCGGAGCGATGTGCGGGTTGATTCGATACTTGCCGGCACTCTCGAAAATCATGCCGGTATCGACGAGCTTTTCGTAGTGGAACCGAACCCACTTCACCTCCATGTGGGCGTAGTCGGCGAGCTCGTCCATGCTGCTGTAGGTTTGAATTTGGGCGAGGACGCCCAGGAGCTTTCGGGCGGGAGCTCCGATGGAGGGCCAACGATTGACCGCGGTCTTCTCGTACTGGGCCTCCTTCTTCAGTGCGGCGAGCCGGGCCTTTGCCAGCTTCAGAAGCTCGCCACGCGCCTCAGCGAGGCGTTCAGGCAATGCGGCCTCGGTAAGGCGCGTCACGGCAGCCGCGGCCGCAGCTTCGCTCTTTTCCTTGTCAAGCAATATCCGCAGGTTGCCGAGCGTGGACTTTTCGAAAGGTGCCTTCCGCTCATCCGCCAGTACCGAGAGGTAGCTCTCCAAGGACAGGCTGGACGAGCCTGCCAGCTGCTCGAGATATCCAAGTCGGAAGCCACCCTCCCCTTTCTCAAGGTCATCTCGGAACTGCCGCGCGAGAGCGAGCACGCCAGCATGCTCTTGGGTCTCGAAGCCATTGCACAGAGCCGCAAAGGCGGGGCCCCCGACCTGCAGCCAGACCTCCCATATGGGTTCGGCCATGTCCGCGACCGCGAGCTTCCCAAGTAGCGCCCGCACCTCGGCTCGCTCCTCCGCGCTCAACTGGATACCCTCCAAGTCAGCCCAGACGTGGGTGGTCGGCGGCAACTGCCCCCGCTTCAGCCAGCCGTGCAGTGCTCGGAGCATCAACAACAGGCGTTGCGCTGGCAGGGGATGGACATGCGCCGCCTGGAATGCGAAGAGCGGCACCTTGTCCCCCAGCCATGCGAAGCTGGAATCATCCCCAGGCAGTTCCCTGTCTATTACCGCGTATTGCGCGAGGGCCGTCCAAATCACAGCTGCCAAAGCCAGTTCGTCACGCCATTGAAAGCGAATGCGCTCGGCCTCGTCCATGAGCCGGGCAAGGCTTTCACTAAGGCTGGGCGCGAGGAACGAGTTCCAGCCCACGGGCAACACCTCTACGCTGCCCTTGTGCTGCACGGTGAGGGCCTGGCCGAACATGCCATCCTCCTGGTCCGCCACGCTCGCAAGGAGCGCCATGCCTTCAAAGAAGAGGTTTTCCTGGTCGCTGCCATTAGCAGTCAAGCTCGTCACGACCTTGCGCAGCCCATCACACCGCGGCCCCAGGCCTTCGGGGTACCGGCTGAAAACGGAATCCAAATGCTTGACCGGAGTGTTTTGGAACTCCCACAGAAGGGCCCAGATTTGAGGGGTGAGCGCGTCCCGAGCCGACCTGGACGCACCTTCCTCATACGGAGCAGTCGCGGGGGTCTCCAGCTTCCCTGCCCACGCGAGAGCGGTTTCAGCCTCCCACGGTTGAGCGACGCGCATGTCCAGGTCGGCTCGCAGAGCGGTGACAAGCAACCGACCGTAGTCGTCCAGCTCGGAGGTCCAGGCGCGCTCGAGTGCTTCGCGCAGGATGAGGTCGACCTCTCCGGCCGCGTTCGCGCGGACCTCCACCTCCTGCGTCCAGGTTTCGTCGTGCTCCTGGTAGTCATCCCGAAGCATGATGCGGAGCACCCGCCCGCGGAGGTTCTCGAGAAGGTCGAGGCGGCTTGGCTGTGCGCGGCATGCGGTGGTCAGCCATCGCATACCCTCCAAGGCGTCCTTGAGGTCGTAGCCAAGCGTCCGCAGGTACACGTCGAATTCGGGTCGAACTGCAAAGTCCGGGTCGTGCTCGCTCAGGCGAGCCAGCGCCGCCGTCAGCCGGGGCTTGTCCGATTGCCTGACACGGTCGTAGGCGTCCAGAGATTCGTCACCGGCAAGCCCGCGAACCTCCTGCAAGGCCAGCCACGCCTGAAGATTGCTGTCCGGCTCTGCGTCGATTTCCGCCGGGGGCAACGTACCCAGCGCAAGCAACGTGTCGAAGTCCTGTGCAGCGCGAGCCTGTTCCGCGCGCGCCTGGAGCTCCGAAAAGGGCCGCCGTCCTGGGGATGGATGCTCGGCAGCGGCTGCGGCCGCGGCCGTTGGCGCAGACGCGGGCGGCTGCGCGCGGGGGTTACGAGACTTGCGCGATTTCGACTTTGCCATTGGAGCGTCTTCTTTTTAGAACTGCGGCGAGGGATTTATTTTAGGGGGACCCACTCCCAAACGCCGCGGCACTCGCTATAGGAGCCAGGAAAACCTACGGAGCAACAATGAGAAATTCCCCAGAAGCACCTTCGTTCCACCTGCAGGACAGCCGCGGCAACGTTGGCGACAACCTGATGTGGTGGGCCATCGGTGGCGGCTACACCTCGGATTTGTCTAAGGCTGAACCCTTCTCCGAGTTCGACGCATTCAAGCAGCACGCGTCACGCGAGTCCGACATCCCATGGCCGACCGGTTACCTGCGCGACCACGCCCGCCCGGTTGTGGACATGCAATACCTGCCGCGTCACGAGGAAATCCCCTTCGAGGCGATGAAAGCAAGCGGCCTCTTCTACGTGCAGGACGCCAACCGTCGCTACATCGGAAACGATATTTGTTTTCGCACGCGTGACGGTAGCTCGGCGACCAACTTGGGCCTGGCAGGCCTGTTCCGTGCAGACGAGCTGGACGGCATCCCCGGCATTGCGTGGCCCCGAACTCTGGTCGAAGCCCAGCGTCGCCCAGCGGTGGATGCAGGTGCGGTTGACCACAAGACGGCACTCAGCGACCCGTGGCTTCGAGCGCTGTTGGTCAAGCCCGAGCGGCAGGCGCCTGAGCGCTATCGATGCCACGGCTGCGGCGTCTTCATGACCGTCGGAAACTACTACGGTAGCGCGTGCCAGCGTTGCGGTAAGGACAACCGCCCCTAACCTCCTTCAGTGCCCTGACCACTCTCGGTCGGGGCTTTTTCCGTCATTCAGGGGAAATCGGCACCTGGCTGGAGTGCGCAGAAAAAAGACGCCCACGGCGCGCAGTAGCGCACGGTGGGCGGGAATGACGGTTACTGAAGCTCGATACCGGAAGGCAGGCTGTGGAGCGGTTTTCCAATCAGGGCGGCGACGGCAAGGATTTCCCCCAGAGAGGCCGCTTGCAATTTCTCTGACCGGCCCTGCTTGCAGTACGCATCGACGGACAGGGTTCGCCAATCGGGGTGGGGCTGGTCGCTGCACAACTGCCAGTTTTGATGGGGGCTCGCTCGGCGATACACGTCAACTCCCGTCGAGCGGTGTAGGCCAGCGCCAAAGTACGCCTGTGCCACTAGTTTGACTTCCGACCCATCGCGCCTGGGCATGACCCTAGTGACCTTCGTGACCAAATCTTCCATATTTCCTCCTGTTCGGCCCGCACACTGAGGTGAGCTGGCACGGTTGAACGATTGATAGCGCGTATAGCCATGAAGCGGGTCTGTGCCGACAGCAAGCGCGTGCCGGCGTTGCGAGACGGACAGCCGGCGCTAAGCCCGGCCATCAGAGGCCTGACCTGATTTGGCCGAGCACTACGAGCTTACGGCTCGATGCCGCGATGCATTGCTTGCGCCGGAAGCCAGGCTACTCAGTGTCGTGCACGTCGCAGAGCGTCCTAATCCATCCGGAATTGCGAAGTTCGCCCGGCGCGCCGCAAACCTCGCAGGTGCGTGCGCTCATCGCCTCGGCAAATGCGATGTAGGCGTACTGCTCGTCGCTGGCGCCGGAGACGTAGAAGCGCAGGGTGCCGAACTTTTCCTTCACCTGGACCGCGACAGGGACGCGGTCGGCCGCGGCGGACATGGCCAGGCGTGCACGTTCGACGTCGACCGCGCTCACTCGCTCTGCTCCCTTGTAGGGCACCGTTCCCTCGATACTCCGCTTGTGCTCATACTCGCGCACGGCAGCCCGATGGTCCGCCTCCAGGAGGCTGCCGAGAGCGTCAAGGAGCGAGTACCAGCCATCTCCCACCTCGAAGCCGAAGCACATCAGCGTGCGGCTCGGGTCACCGCGTCGGTCCTTGAAGACAAGGGGGTACTTCTCACAAAGGGCTTGGTCGAATTCGGGTTTCATGGTGCTGGCGGGTCAGGGGCTGAGAAAGGGGAATGCACCGTCTAGGTCTCAGCACTTATCCCCCGCTGCCACCTTACTGGGAGGTTGAGCTTCCCGAGCACGTCCAGGAACGTTGCCGGCGGCACAGCCCGGACGTTCGGGCGTCGGTTGAGGTGCTCGAACACCGCCGCTGCCCGCAACTGCTTGCAGTCCGGGCCGCCTCGGTATCGCAAAGGGTCGACCTTGAAAGCCGCCCAGTCACTCGCGCCGGCCAGGATGGCGATGCAGTCGAGTTCCTGCAGTCGCCCGAACGGGAACCCCTGGTCGTCCAGCAGCTCGCCGAACTCGATGGCGAGTTTCTTGAGCGCTAGGCGGACCTCCGAAGTCATCTAGGCGAAACGCGTTCTTTCGTCTGGTCGACGCTAGCCCGCCTGATGGCGTGAAGAAAAATGGCGGACAGGGTCATGAAGGCAGCGGCGCCCACGGCGGCACGGAGCGCGGGGCTGAGGAACATGCCTGCCGCGTAGACGAGACCACGCAGCAGGTCCCACTTGAACGCGATGGCCAAGGCTGCGGCAAGGATGCCACTGGGGGACATGAGCCAGACTGCCAAAGCACAAGCAAGAACCAGTGCCAGAAGTGCCAGGATTCGCAGCCGCGGCGCTGCGGTCGACAGAAGGATGCGCACGAGGCGCCAGGGCGCGAGCGCCACATTAAGGCCTACGTCCGCCAAGTCGCTCAGCCGCGTATGGACTGCGGCGCGCGCGACGCTCGTCGATGTGGGGTCCGGAGGGTGGGCATGCGGCATGGCAGCCGATGCTAGCAGCGGACCGCCACGGCGAACCAAGAAAAAAGCGGCCCACCAAGGTGAGCCGCAGGAATGATGTGCGCTATCGCACGACCAGCCGGTTATGGTTTCTTGGGAGGGAGGCCCTCTTGTTCAATCTGGATAAACGCAGCGTCGCTCTGGTCACCTTGCACAGCGCGCACGAACAGGCCGCGAACGTCGTCGGGGTTGACCTTGCTGAGGTCTGGTGCACACCGGTACATGAGCGCAGCCACTCTGTCACAGAACTTCACCCGCTCAGCCTGGGTGGCGCTGACTAGGCATGCGGACAAGCACGATTCGGTGTCTGCCACCGACCGGTCTGCCGTGAGGACCCTCAGGTCTGCCCACAACAGCTCGTCGTCGCAGCCGCCAAGGCTGGTGAGCTCCACGGCATAGGGGCCGTAGACGGCGCCGCCGAGCTTCGGGTCCTCCGAGGTGCCCTGTGGCTCGTCCACCCGGTAGACCACGTCTTCGCTCTTGTCGGGACAGTAGTGGTCGGCCAATCCGCGGTAGTTGCCGTCGTCAACCTCGAAGTGTGCCTTGCCGTCAGCTGCAAACTGCCGGGCGGCCTCGATGGCGTCCTCCGGGGTATCGCCTCGCGCCAGCACGATAGCGGTCATGCTCGTGTCGACTGACACCGGAACCCGGTACAAGAAGCCAGTTCCCGGAATCTCCGTCTGCGAATGCGGCGCCTGGTCGGGCGCGCTGCAGACAGTGGGGGTCCTTTGGTGCACGAGTACTTGCCAGTCCGTCTCGCCGATGCTGGCAGCCACTGCATGCAAAAGCTTGCTGTGAGCAACCTTGGCGTCCATTTTGGTCAGCTGCCGGCCGATGCGCCGCGACAGCGTTCTCACGCGCTCGCTGGGCTCCTCACACTCGAGCACGGCCGCCGGACCGGAGTCGCAGACGTCGAACCACTTCGATTGCGCGAGCTCTTGGAACGTGACGGCGCTGACCTCGAGCACCTCTTCCACGCGAACGTTGCGGCCGCGGTCCTCCTTGAAGGAGAAAGAGCCGTCGGCGCTTACGGTGAACGGCCCCCACCCGTAGGTACAAGCGCGACGAGAGAAGAGCTCCGCGGCTTCGTGCCGGTCCATTGCGCTGGCGCAGCAGTTGACTGCGTGGCTGTCATTGGCGTCAGTGACGCGGAGGCGTCCGATAAAAAACTGCATGGTTGTCCTTTTGACCTGGAAGGTCGCTTGTCTTGTCGCCAGTGCCTGCCTTGCTGAGCGCAACCTTCCGGTGAATCGGATGGATGGGCACAGTGCCTTGAAAACATTGCTTTTCCATACCCCGAAGGGCGCAGGCGGATGGGCAATGGAACCCGTACCGCCTATAGCGACTCCTGCGGTCTCGCAGGCTTAAGACCTCCGGCCATTTGTTCAACGGGCTGGGCAAAAGGGGCGGAATTGTCCAGAAAGCTGGACATCTGCTCGCCGAACGCAGTCAGGCGACGCGGCGCTTTTAGGCCAACGCCCCTGGCGGCAGCGGACGCGGTGGCTACAGGTAAAAGGACAACTCTCAAGGACCCTGTATGCGGAAACTCCAATCGCCTCCCGCGGCCGGTCAGCGCCTCACTGCCTGGCTTGCCGTACCCGGCGCTCATCACTGTTCGATGCGCTGCATCGAAGGAACCGACATCAACGAGGTCGCGAACCGCGTGGCATTCATCGAAAAGACGCCGCGTGTGCGCAATGCGCCCTTCACCGACCTGCACACCGACTACCGCAACTGGCATCCGGGCTCCAAAGGCGACGACGGCTGGGACGCAGAATCCCAGGCTTGGTGCGATGGCTTGCTGCTGAACCTGGGCTACGTGCTTCCGCCCTCGGCTTGAACCGGACGTTGGTCACATGTTCTGCCGCCGCGCCGCCCAGGCCTACTCGGGCAATTAAGCGCATCCCCCTTCTTCAGCCGCCCCTCCCGGGCGGCTTTTTTCGTGCGGAGCCGACGCTTGCGGCCTGCGCCATGGCAAGAGTTCCTTCAGATTTCGGCGTACGACCTGGAAATCTCTCCGCCGCTCAAGAAAATGTCCAGAAGGGCCCTCCGGCCCTGGCCCGAGTAGTTTAGAATAGGTGTACCAAAGTACAGGTATTCTTTCCCTGATGACAATCATTGCACCTTCAAGATTAAGGGAACTGCGTATCGCCGCAGGCCTGACGCAGACTGCGCTCGGCAAGGAGTTAGGCGTCGGCAAGGCCCGGGTGTCTCAGATGGAGCGAGCGGGGGAAGGGCTCGACAGGCTTTCCACGCTCGAGAAGCTCGCCAGTATTCTGGGCGTGACCATTGAGGACCTCAGGCAGCCCGAAGGAGCGCCGAGCAAGGTGGGGCACCGCAGACAGGCTCCTGAAGCGTCTGCTGCTGGCACCCCATTGTCCTCGCTGTCTCCGTTGCAACAAGCCGCGGTACAGGCGCTGGTCGCGGCCTGCGCAAGCAGGCAGCTCTCGGACCGCCGCCTGGTCGAACTGCTTGGCGAATGGCACGGCCTGGCCTGAGGCCGGGTGCTCCGTTCAGGCCGCAGCGGCCCCCAGCGCCGCTGCCGTGCCCTCCACGTCATCACAGCGTGCACACAGGTCCAGAAACAGCCCCGTGCGACTGTGCCTGCGACACCGGGGACACAGCCCGCGTTCGGAGCTGACTACGCGTACGCCGTACCCATTTCCGCGGCCGAGCCGCACCTCGGCACAGCCGAAGAAGTCGACCATCTCCGCCTCGCTGACCAGGAGTGCCGCAGGGGTGTCGGGCACGACCACCGCCAGCTCAAGCGAGCTTGCCGACTTCAGGCCATCCTGCCGGTGCGCGTCGACGTACTGGTTGACCTCGCGCTTGAGCGCTTTCAGCTGGTCGTAGGTGGCCAGAAGCTCGTCCGGGGTGTCGACAGAGGGAAGCGCCAGGTCTCCCAGCGTCAGCAGGAGCACAGATGCCTCCTCACGACGCAGCGCATCACGAACCGACTGGAAGACCTCTTCTGCGGTGAACGGCAAAACGGGGGCCAGCAGGCGCAGAAGGGTGTTGAGCACGCAGGCCAGGACGTACTGGACCTCGCGCCGGCGCTCCGAGCCTGCAGCTTCGCAGTAAAGCGCATCCTTGACAGCAGTGAAGTAGTCGCTGGAGACCGCATCCGCATACTTCAAGAGCAGCGCGGTCGCCGCTGCGAAGTCGTACAAGCCGGCGGCCTCCTGCACGCCGGTCACCAGCTCCCGGAGCTCGAGGACCTGCAGGCGGTTCTGCGAGTGGGTGAGTTCCGCCAGCGCGAAGTCGAAATCGAAGTCGACCAGGTTTTGCAAGCAGAACCGGAGTGTGTTGCGCACCTTGCGGTAGCGCTCCACCGTCTGGTCCAGCGATTTTGGCGACAGCTTGAGCTCCTTGGTGAAATCCTGCTGTAGGGCCCAGAGGCGTAGCACGTCGGGGCTGTAACGCTTGAAGAGCTCGTCCAGCGGCAGGTAGTTCTTGCTGGATTTCGAGTACTTGCGGCCATGCTCGTCGACCACCATGCCGTGGGTGAGCAAGGCCTTGTACGGCGCCGGGCCGCCGGCGGCCACCGCTGTCAACAACGAAGATTGAAACCAGCCTCGGTGCTGGTCAGTACCTTCCAGGTAGACGTCCGCTGTCCGCCCGAAGCGCTTCTTCATGACGAGCTCATGCGTGGCGCCGCTGTCGAACCACACATCGAGGGTACGACGTGGACCTGCAGAATGCCATGCCTCGACGCCCTCCCCTGCAACTCGGGCCGCCAGGGCGCGGTCCTCGGGGTCGGAGGCGTCGACCAGGGGTGTCCCCCAAAGCCTGGAGCGGGAGAGGCACCAGGACGTGCGCGAGCGCAGCATGCTGCTGAGCCGCTCCCGCGACCCCTCCGGCACGAAATGAACGTGCTGCAGCGCATCGAGCGCGCGGGGACCGACGTCCGCTAACTCCATGAAGAACTCGGACGACGCGCGGAAGAAGACGGGGCGCTTGTGACGCCAGCAATGCGGGTACTCGTGCTGAACGTTCTCGTGCGAGAAAACGAGCGGTGCGACGCGCTCAAGCACGTGGGCCGTGCCTTCCCGCAGGCTCATCCCGGCCATCTCGCCGTGGAGGAAGCGGCCGCGCTCGTCGACGTAGTGCTCGACCGCCAGGCCGTGTGCCTCTCCCACCCGGAAGTCGTCCATTCCGAACGCCGGCGCCAGGTGCACCAGGCCGGTGCCGCTGCTCGTCACGTAGTCCGCAGGCAGCAAGGGAACCAGTTCTCCGGTGTAGGGGCTGTAGGCGCGGCGGCCAGCCAGGTCGAACGTAGGCGTATCAGCGGCGTCTTCCGGAGCCCGGGCTCGCACCAGGGTGCGCGCGCCGTCCGCCACCGCCACGTAGTCGAGCGCCGGGCTGTAGGCAACGCCTTTGTTGGCAGGCAGGGTGTAGGGCGTCGTGGTCCAGACCTGCAAGAACGTGTTCTCCAGCCCCTCGACGGGGAACAGCACGACCAGGCTGTCGGAAGCCCGCTCCTTGTACTCCACCTCTGCTTCAGCCAGGGGCGACGCGCAGTCGGGGCACCAGTGCACCGGCCGCAGCCGCTTGGCGACGTTGGGGAGCTCGCTGAAGAGGCGCGCTGCGCCGGCCTCGAACTCCGGGTCGAGCGTGCGATACGGCTGCTCCCAGTCGGCAGCGACCCCGAAGGTGCGGAACTCCGCGGTCTGGTTGGCGACCTGGCCTTCCGCGTAGGCTCGGCAGGCCTCGACGAAGGCTCGGGGGTCGTCCTTTGAGACGCCAAGCTTCTCGACCTCGAGCTCCACGGGCAGGCCGTGGCAGTCGAAGCCAGGAACGAAGGGCGCGAAGTAGCCGTCCAGGCGCTTGAACTTGACGAGCGCGTCCTTGAGGGTCTTGTTCACAAAGTGGCCGAGGTGCAAGCCGCCGTTGGCGTACGGAGGTCCGTCGTGCAGCAGGAAGAGCGGTTTGCCAACAGGATTGCGATGCAAGGCGTCCACGGTCGCCGGCGCGCCCCAGAGGGCGAGGTAGGGTGCTTTGTCCGCATGCAGTTGCGGGAGTTCGAACGAGGACTTGAAGAGATTGAGGTGGTACATGATTCGGGTCCAGAAAAGCAAAAAGGCAGCGAGGGTGAGTCGCTGCCTTGGGAGGTCGAGGTCGAAGGTGGGGCTAATCGCCCAACGTAATTCGCCCCCGGTGCTCTGCGGCAGCGGAGGTGCGAATAATCGAGAAGGACCAGTGCTTGGACACGATGTGCTTGATTGAGTGTGACGCCTTGTATAGGCACTCACATTTTAAACGAACTGCATCTATTCTTTCACGTTTTAGGGCCATTGGCCAAGAATAGCTGCACGGAGCAACCGCCAGCGGGCAACCGGTCTGCGCGGGGCCCGTAGTTTCCATACCACCGCTCGCCATCCAAGGAAGCGAAGTGCGCAATGCTGCACACAAACCACTCCCTCGAGCCGGCGGTACGGGAACTCGCTCGTAGACTGCCCCTGGTGCACGACGTGAGAAATTGGGTCGAACGGCCGGCAGCACACTAACAACACTAAGAGGAACTCAGCCATGGCAACTCGAATCGCTCTCCGGCACAAGGACACCGGGCTCATGAAGAATGGCTTTTACGGCTTCTCATGGACGACGCTCTTCTTCGGATTCTTCCCAGCGCTCTTCCGGGGCGACTTCCTCACCTTCATCGGCGGCTTCGTCATCGCCGTCATCATCGGCTTGATGACCTTCGGCATCGGCGCGCTCGCCATCGGCATCATCTGGGCGTTTATGTACAACAAGTACTACACCCGGCGGCTGCTCGAGCGCGGCTATTCGCTCGCAGGTAGCGAAGGCGAGAACGCCCTCGCCGCGTCGGCGCTCGGCATGGCCATGCCAATTGCGGCCAACGCCTGAAGCGCTGATGTCGGAAGACGAACGGCCAGACGACAAGCCACTTCACCGCCACTGGTGGTTCTGGCTCTTTGTGGTGATGGTCCTGCTCGCACTTTTTAAGCAAATTTCCGGCAGGGACGTCTTCTCGTTCTTCGGAAAGGTCGACAAAAGCCAGCCGAACCTCATCAAGGCCGCGTGCCAGGTCGTCTTCCCTTGCAATCTCGTCTGGGACCTGTCGGCCCCCGAGGACTTGAAGGACTCGAAGCCGGTGGTCCGTCCGCGGCACCTGGACGACTAGCTCCCTTGGGTGTGCTCGCGACGGGCCCCGCTTTGCCTGTGCCAGAAGCACCTCAGCTCCTGGCACGACGCGCGAAGGCAATTCGGTTGCGGCCGGGAATCTACGCAGGCAGGGCACTTCTCCAGGCAAAGCACCTCGCTCAGAGGACAGGTGGCGACCTGGGAGACAATGTCGGGAATGACGATTCTGCCGCTCCTCCGCAGCCTTGAGGCTATCGAACGCGCTTCCCGACCTGAGCTGGTCGGCTACCTGGAGGCCTGGGGTTTCCAGACATACGACCACGAATCCGACGAGGTGCTCCGGGCAGCGGCGCGTCAGAACTTCGAAACCGAGGGCGACCGAGCTCCCGGCGAGTAGCGCATTTAACGCCTGGGCCGCTGGCGGCGCGGCCGGTGCGGACCGTGCTGTTGCTTGTGCTCGCGCCACCGACCGAACGCCGCGCTCTGCCTAACCGCAAGCAGTCGGGCTGGGGTGCTGAAGGCAGGTGAGGTACATCTCGCGCATGCGCTCGGTTTCAGCATCGTCCATCTGCAGGCACCGCATTACGCCCTCCCAGGGGGCCTGCGAGAAGCCAGCGCTGTACTTGCGGCCAAGCCGCAACGTCGACTTGCGTGCCCAGCCGGGAATCGCAGGGGCGCCGGACCCGCCCGGCAGGTCCTGCTCTGACAGCAAAAAATCGCCGGACCGCGCTTGGCGTACAAGCTCATCCGTCCTGTCGAAGGCGTTGGTGCGGCCATGCTGGAGCGACGCTTCGACAAGAAACCACATCGCGTAATGAAGTGGTGCCGTCGAAAGGGAAGGTGCGACGCCGGTCAGCATCGCCGCGAGCACGTTCGTGCTGTCGAAGCACGAGGTCGAGCGGGAGCGCAGGTCGCCTAGCCGACGCAAAAGCAGTTGGAGTGCGTTCACCTCGTCCGGGGCGGGCTCGTTGGCGTCTGCCCAGCGGACCAGCTCATCCTGGATGGCCTTCAGGTTTGCCGGATTGGCACGGGGCGACTGCTGCGCAGCCGCCACTGGGTCTCTAAGAACGGAATGGCGAATTGCGGTCAGCAGGCCACTGCCGTCGGTCAGCACCACATCATGCGCATTGCCGCCTAGCTGTTGGCGCCGATGGAATATTGACCAGCTGTGCCGGTTGAATTTTGACCAGGGGCTAAGGCTGCCTCCGCAGGAGGTCAGCTGTGGATAACTATAGAGACGTTCCTGGTTTCTCGCTCCCTTCATTCAAGGGTTGACTGGCTGAAGTCTTGCGCTCCTGCTCCCTGGACTTGATGCGGCCCTTGGCCTCCTTGGAGCTGTGGCGGAAGCGGTAGGACTCGTTTCCGGTCTCGATGATGTGGCAGTGGTGCGTCAACCGATCGAGCAGCGCGGTGGTCATCTTGGCGTCCCCGAACACGCTGGACCATTCCGCGAAGGTCAGGTTGGTCGTGATCATCACGCTGGTGTGCTCGTAGAGCTTGGACAGCAGGTGGAACAGCAAGGCACCACCGGACTGGCTGAACGGCAAGTAGCCCAGTTCGTCCAGAACCACCAGGTCCATGCGCACCAAACTCATGGCAATGCGGCCTGCGCGACCTTGGGCTTTCTCCTGCTCCAGCGCGTTGACCAGATCCACCGTGGAGTAGAACCGCACCCGCTTGGCGTGCCGGCTCAACCCGGCAATGCCCAGTGCGGTGGCCAGGTGCGTCTTGCCCGTGCCAGGCCCACCGATCAGCACAGCGTTCTGCGCATCGTCGGTGAAGGACAGGTCTGAGAGTTTCTGGATCAGCGCCTTGTCCACCTGCGACACCTCGAAGTTGAACCCGGCCAAGTCGCGGTGCATGGGGAAGCGGGCCGACTTCATCTGGTGCGCAATCGAGCGCATCGCCCGGTCCGCATCTTCGGCTTGCAGCAGATGCTCCACCAGCCAGCGTGAGGCATCCAGCGTCGAGTCCCCACCTTGCTCGACCAGATCCGCCCAGGCCACGGCCATGCCGTTCAACCTCAATGCCTTGAGCTGCGCGTGAACATCCCGTGTCGTATCACGCATGACGCACCTCCTGATCATCCAGGTGGGTGGGACGCAGCCGGTCGTACCGCGCTGTGTCGGCCTTGGGCGCCAAGGTCAATTGCAGCGCGGTCTCGGCCTGCATTGGGGTCACCGGGTTGTTCAACCGCGCCAGCACATTGCGAACGTGCTCCACGCTGATGCTGCCGCTGGGGGCCATGCCTTCGAGCACCAGCTCTACAGCCACCAGCACCGCCTCCAAACCCGCCTGCGGAACCACCGCCAGCACCTGCGCCATGACCCGGTCACCTCCGGCGTGGCGCAACAAAGACTGCCGCAGCCGCAGCAGCGCAGGCGGCAGATCCAGGAAGGGTGTTCCATTGCGAAGCGCACCCGGCTTGCGCTGCACCAGGTCGATGTAGTGCTGCCAGTCAAAGACGGTCTGTCCACTGCCCGAGAGCCGGGCGTGGCTGGCCACCACCGCATCCATGGCAGCCACCTCCACCCGCTCCGGATACACCCGGGTGCTCACGATGTGACCCGCCCATTCACACGGCACCGAGTAACGGTTGCGGGCGGCCACCACCAGGCAGGTGCTGCTTACCCGGGCCAGGCGCTCCACATAACCATCAAAGAGCGTCGGCATGGACATGAGGTGGCCCCTCTCCAACTCCAGCATCTCACCCACGGTGAACTGTCGATGGATCGGGTGCGACGTGTCGGCCCACACCGAGCGGCAACGCTCTGCCAGCCAGGCATTGAGTTCGATGAATGAGCCGAAGCGCCGGGTGCTCGCCTCGATCCAGATACGCCGGCGGCTGTCCTGCACGTTCTTCTCCACCACCCCTTTCTCCCAACCCGAGGCCACGTTGCAGAAGTCCGGGTCGAACAGGTAGTGGCTGCACATGGCCGCAAAGCGCGCGTTGACGATGCGCCCCTTGCCCCGCTTGACCTTGTCCACCGCGGTCTTCATGTTGTCGTAGATGCCCCGCCGCGCCACCCCGCCAAGCGCCTGGAACGAGCGCGTGTGCGCGTCAAACAGCATCTCGTGCCCCTGGCTGGGATACGCCACCAGCCAGAACGCTCGGCTGGCACACAGCTTCAAATGCGCGACCTGCACGTTGTAGAACACGCCGCCCACCACCATCGCCTCATCGCTCCAGTCAAACTGGAACGCCTCGCCCAACTCAAAGCTCAAGGGCACGAACGCCTTGGCCGGACTGCTGTCAGAGCGCGTGCGCCACGCCCGGATGAAGTCCGTGACCGCGCTGTAGCCACCGCGGTAACCCTGCGCCTGGATCTGGGAGAACAGTGCCCTTGCAGAACGCCGGCTTTGCTTGGGCCGGTGCGCATCGGCCGCCAGCGCCTGGTGCAGCGTGCCCTCGAACGCCGTGAGCTTGCGCTCAACGACGCGTCGCTCGTACTTCGGAGGCTCATGGCCGGGGGCCTTGAGCCATTTCTTGACCGTGTTTCGGGCCAAGCCGGTTCGCTTGGAAATCTCGCTCAGGGAGAGTTGGTCGCGCAGCTTCATGCGCCTGACCTTGCCAATCATGTCCATGGTGATCACCTAATTTCCCTGCTGAAAGTTTCAGCAGGTCAGTGGAACACCCTGGTCAATTTTCAGTAGGCACTTCGACCTCTAGATGGTCAGTTTTCGGTCGGCGTCAACACCCGGATCTCACGCAGCAGCCGGGAGCCGGTCAACTCGGGCCAGGCCTGTAGTCGGGGTCTCCTCGTTTTCAGTGCAATAAGTGACGGTACGCAAAGCTAGCACTGGCGCGGGGGTGGTCTGGGTAGACCGTTGATTTCATTGACTTTCCTGTTCGCTTTGTAAACGGGTATGGTGGCCTCCCACTTTTGAGGTTCACGATGCAGGGTTGGCACACAACGTTTTTGGGGATGCGTGGGCTCCCCCGCGATATCAGCGACTTCGAGATGAAGGCATTTTTCACCTTCGATGGTGCCGAGCGCGACGCAATCAATGCACGCCGAGGTGATTCCCACAAGCTTGGTCTGGCGCTCCATATTGGTTTCCTGCGCATGAGTGGGCGTTTGCTCGGTGCCTTTCGGGTAATTCCAGTAGCCTTGTGGCGCCACCTTGGCAACGAGCTTGGCATTGCAGCACCAGAAGTCGCCTCGCTGAGAGCCATGTATGAACGCGGGCGCACGCTATTCGATCACCAACAAGTAGCCTGCACGGTCCTTGGATTCCAGTGGATGAGCGAGCACCAGCGCCGCTCACTGGTACGTGAACTGCGCGACGAAGTGGCGCGCTGCGCCGACCGCGATCAGCTACTCGTGCGGGCGCGTCAATGGCTGTACAAGAACAAGCTGGTGATCGTGCACGAGCGGGCAATTCGGACACTGATTGCGGCGGCACTTGCCCAGCTTGAAGTTGAAACAGGCACCGCCATCGCCGCCAGCGTTGATCCAGCAACACTTGATCGCTGGCGAGCCTCAGTTTCAGAGCTGCGCCCAGATGGACAAACCCAGCAGAGTTGGCTATGGGCTGCACCGGCGAAACACTCAACCCGCCAAATCAGCGAGGTACTGGAGCGCATCGACCTGCTTTACACGCTGGACGTTCATAAGCACCTGGCAGACATCCCCGATCTCATCTTGCGCCGCTACGCGCGCCGACTTGTCTCCAGGCCGCCCTCAGCCGGAGCCAAGATCAAAGAGCCAGCGCGCACCGTGGAGGTCGCATGCTTTCTTCGGTATTGCCTGTTCACCACCACAGACCAGTTGATCCTTATGGTGCAGCGCCGGATCGCCGATCTGTGGCGTCAGGCTGCCGCCGATGTCCCCGCTACCGTCAATTGGGCCGCAATGTACAAAACGCTGCTCGGCGAACTTGTTGCCTTGAGCGCGCAAGGTGCGGTGCCAGATGCTGAGTTGCGTGCCCGTCTTGAAGCCTTGATCACCGAAACCCAGAAACGCAAACCACCGAGCAGGGCCTCCCTGGTCCGCGAGGGATTGATTGATGGAATTCGCCCCGTGCGGTCGTTGCTCGTCGCCATTGCAAAGCTGCCCTGGCAGGCCACCGGCGAGCATCCTGCCATCGAGTACCTTGCCAAGCTGCAAGCTTTATATCTCAAAGGATCCAGAAAGCTGCCAGTTGAAGTGGTGGCACCAAGTCTGGGAATGATCTGGCAGGTTTCGATCTCCAGCCCAGACCGGGAACGGGCGTTTCAGGCGTTGGAGGTGGCCACCCTGTTTGCCCTGCGCCGCGCGGTGCGCAATGGCTCGGTCTGGATTGAGCACAGCCTGAGCTTTCGGGGTCGTGCGCGCTTGTTCTTCACGGACGAGCGTTGGCAGGCAGAGTCCAAGAAACACTATGCCCGTCTATCGTTACCCAGCAAGGCTGCCACTTTCTTGAAGCCTTTGCTGGCCAGAGTAACTGCCGGTGTCGATGCGGTGGCCGCTGCAGCCCGCAGTGGCGTACTGCGCGTGGATGATGAACTCCATTTGTCGCCATTGCCCGCAGAGGACGAAGACCCAGAAGTGACCAAGCTGCGCGCGGCTTTGGATCACCGCATCGGTGAGGTTCAATTGCCGGAAGTGATTCTGGCCGTTGACGCCCAGGTGCGCTTTAGCTGGATCATGCTCGGACGTGAGCCGCGCTCTACCGACGAGCTGCTGATGGTCTATGCCGGCATCATGGCCCACGGCACCAGTCTGACTGCGGTCGAATGCGCGCGCATGATTCCGCAATTGTCTGCCACCAGCATTCGCCAGGCCATGCGCTGGGCGCGGGACGAACGGCGTCTGAGCCAGGCCTGCCAGGCTGTGCTGGAATTCATGCAGCGACACCCGATTGCCGCCACCTGGGGGCGGTCCGATTTGGCATCTTCTGACATGATGAGCATGGAGACCACCAAACGGGTGTGGCAAGCCCGGCTTGATCCTCGGCGCAACACACCTTCCATTGGAATCTACTCCCATGTAAAAGACCGGTGGGGCATCTTCCATGCGCAGCCCTTTGTGCTCAATGAGCGCCAGGCGGGCGTGGCCATTGAAGGTGTCATCCGCCAAGAAAAGCTGGAGACCAGCCAGCTTGCTGTGGATACCCATGGCTACACC
The DNA here is from genome assembly GCF_901827165.1 of Variovorax sp. SRS16. Lineage (NCBI taxonomy): Bacteria > Pseudomonadati > Pseudomonadota > Betaproteobacteria > Burkholderiales > Comamonadaceae > Variovorax > Variovorax sp. SRS16. The sequence goes on along the minus strand of NZ_LR594667.1, from coordinate 329,681 downwards.
GACTTTGCCATGTCACATGCCCGTTTGCTTGGTTTTGATCTTTGCCCGCGGTTGAAGGAACTCAAACAGCGCCACCTCTTTGTGCCACGCGGCACCAAAGTGCCCGCAGAAATCGCTGCGGTGTGCGAAGCCAATGTCGACGTCGCTTTGATCGAAAAGCATTGGGATAGTCTGGTGCACCTGGCAGCCTCGGTCATGAGCGGACATGCCAGTGCGGTGGCAGCTCTTGCGCGGTTCGGTTCTGCCGCCCAGGGCGATCCAATCTATGAGGCTGGCGTGCAATTGGGGCGGTTGCTGCGTACGGCGTTTTTGGCTGACTACTTTGTCAAGGACGCTTTCAGGAACGAGTTGCGCCGGGTGCTCAATCGGGGCGAGGCTGTTAACGCCCTCAAGCGCGCCATTTATACCGGCCGGATCAGCCCGGCGCAGGCCAAACGTGTCGATGAAATGCAGGCTGTGGCCGATGCGTTGAGCCTGATGGCCAACATCGTGATGGCGTGGAATACCTCACAGATGCAGGCGGTCCTGGATCGCTGGTCGAACCGCCGCCAGGTCATTCCACCGGAACTGATCGGGAAGATTGCGCCCACCAGGGGTCGTCTCAGAAAACGGAGAATAAAGCACGTTAAGCCGATTGCAGAGGTCGCAACGGCCTGAACTTGCCCGCGCCGATCTTGGCGCTGCTGCGCCAGAGGTAATCGCCGGTCAGATTGATGTGTTCCCAGCCCAACGGCGACAGGTACTGCAATAGCGTTTCATCGACGGCATGGCCGTTGCTACGCAACGCATGCGCTGCGCGCTCCAGGTAGACCGTGTTCCACAGCACGACAGCCGCCGTCACCAGATTGAGGCCGCTGGCCCGGTAGCGCTGCTGCTCAAAGCTGCTGTCGCGGATTTCGCCCAGCCGGTTGAAGAACACGGCGCGGGCCAGTGCATTGCGTGCTTCGCCTTTATTCAGCCCGGCATGGACGCGGCGGCGCAGCTCAACGCTTTGCAACCAGCCCAGGATGAACAACGTCCGCTCGATGCGCCCCAGCTCACGCAGGGCGACAGCCAGGCCGTTTTGGCGCGGATAGCTGCCGAGTTTCCTAAGCATCAGCGAGGCCGTCACCGTGCCTTGCTTGATCGAGGTGGCCAGGCGCAGAATTTCGTCCCAATGGGCGCGGACGTGCTTGATGTTGAGAGTGCCGCCGATCATCGGTTTCAGCGCGTCATAGGCGGCTTCGCCTTTCGGGGTGTAGAGCTTGGTGTCGCCCAGGTCTCGGATGCGCGGTGCGAAGCGGAAGCCCAGCAGGTGCATCAAGGCAAAGACGTGATCGGTGAAGCCCGCCGTGTCCGTGTAATGTTCCTCGATGCGCAGGTCGGACTCGTGGTACAGCAGGCCGTCAAGCACGTAGGTGGAATCGCGCACGCCGACATTGACCACCTTGTTGTGGAACGGCGCGTACTGGTCAGAGATGTGGGTGTAGAACGTCCTGCCTGGGCTGCTGCCATATGTTAATTTCCATGCAACCCTGAGCCGGCATTTCCATCGAATCTTGATCCACCCTTTTTGCAAGCCTGGAAGGCTCACGGTGTGGATAAGTTCTTGGTTTTCTCCTTCTTGGATTGTGCCGGCAGCGCCGAGCTGTTCTTGAATCGGAAGCTGTCGTTGCCAGTTTCCAGGATATGGCAGTGGTGCGTAAGCCGGTCCAACAGCGCCGTCGTCATCTTCGCATCACCGAACACCGACGCCCATTCGCTGAAGCTCAGGTTGGTCGTGATCACGACGCTGGTGCGTTCGTAAAGCTTGGACAGCAGGTGGAACAGCAAGGCCCCACCGGACGCGCTGAATGGCAGATAACCCAGTTCGTCGAGGATCACCAGATCGGCGTACATGAGCCGGGTGGCGATCTGTCCCGACTTGCCCTGCGCCTTCTCGACCTCCAGCGCATTGACCAGTTCGACCGTGGAGAAGAACCGGACTCGCCGGTGATGATGCTCGATGGCCTGCACACCGAGCGCCGTGGCCAGGTGGGTCTTACCAGTGCCCGGGCCCCCGACCAACACCACATTGTTGGCCTCCTCCAGAAACTCGCAACGGTGCAACTGCCGCGCCAGCGCCTCATTGACTTCGCTGTGGGCGAAGTCGAAACCGGCCAAGTCCCGGTACACAGGGAAACGGGCCACCTTCAATTGGTAGGCCACGGAGCGCACCTCGCGCTCGGCGGTTTCCGCCTTGAGCAGTTGGGCCAGGATGGGTTGTGCCGCCTCGAACGCCGGTGCCCCTTGTGCGGTCAGCTCGGCCACGGCCTGGGCCATGCCATACATCTTGAGCTCTCGCAGCATGATCACGATGGCGCCGCTGGCAGGGTCATGACGCATGACGCACCTCCTGGGCTGTGCGGGCAGCCGCGGGGCGGCGCAACTGGTCGTAGCGCAGCACGTTGGCTTGAGGTTCGTTGACCAAGCGCAGGGCCTGTGGTGCCGTCACCGGCGCCGCAGGCGCCGGCTCCCCTTCCAGCAAACGATGCAGCACGTTCAGCACATGGGTCTTGGTCGGCACGCCAGCTTCCAAGGCCAGCTCCACGGCGGCCAGCACGGCCTGTTCATCGTGGTGCAGAACCAGGGCCAGGATCTCCACCATCTCCCGGTCGCCACCCGATTGGCGCAGCAACATGGCCTGCAGCCGTTTGAAGGCTGGCGGCAGTTCGGCGAACGGAGCACCGTTGCGCAAGGCACCGGGCTTGCGCTGCAGCACCGCCAGGTAGTGACGCCAGTCGTAGACGGTCCGACCACCGACGTCGTGGCGCCGGTCGATGAGGCGCGTGTGCTCGCACAAGATCTGACCTTCGGCGGCGACCACCAGCCGCTCGGCGTAGACCCGCAGACTCACCGGCCGGTTGGCGTAGGAGGCCGGCACGCTGTAGCGGTTGCGCTCGAAGTGCACCAGGCAGGTGGGCGAGACCCGCTTGGTGTGTTCGACGAAGCCGTCGAAGGGGCGCGGCATCGGCATCAGGGTGGGCCGCTCCTGCTCCCAGACATCGGCCACCGTGCCTGGCAGCTTGCCGTGGACGATCTCGCGCCACAAGGTCTTGCAGCGGTTCTCCAGCCACTCGTTGAGTTCGGCCAGGGTTGGAAACGCCGGCACGGGTTGCCACAGCCGGTGACGCGCATCACGCACGTTCTTCTCCACCTGCCCTTTCTCCCAGCCCGAGGCCGGATTGCAGAACTCGGCCTCGAACAGGTAGTGGCTGACCATGGCGCTGAAACGGGCGTTGACGTCGCGCTCCTTGCCCCGGCGCACCTTGTCCACGGCGGTGCGCATGTTGTCGTAGATACCGCGCCGGGGAATGCCACCCAACACCGCGAAGGCATGGTTGTGCGCATCGAACAGCATCTCGTGGGTTTGCAGCGGATAAGCCCGCACGGTGAAGGCGCGACTGTGGCTGAGCTTGAAGTGGGCTACCTGCAGCTTGGTGCGCTCGCCGCCGATGACGGCCCAGTCTTCGCTCCAGTCGAATTGGAACGCTTCGCCAGGACCGAAGGCCAGCGGCACGAAGGTGCCTCGGCCGGTGGTCTGCTGCGCTTCCTGACGTTGCTGCTGCCAGACTCGGGCGAAGGCGGCTACCCGGCCGTATGAGCCTGGGTAGCCCAGGGCGGACAGGTCGGCGTGGAGTTGCTTCACGGTGCGCCGCTGCTTGCGCGACTTGCCCGCTTCGCTCTTGAGCCAGCCTGAGAGCTTCTCGGCGTAGGGATCGAGCTGGCTCGGACTGATGCGCCGAGGGTAGTGCGGCTCCGCCACACCCGCGCGCAGGTACTTCTTGATGGTGTTGCGAGACAGGCCGGTGCGCCGGGCGATCTCTCGGATGGACAACTGCTCGCGCAGGGCCCAGCGTCTGATGACACTTAATGTTGCCACGTCAATCACTCCTATGCTCCTGCCGAAAAAATCAGCAGGTTAGGGTTGTTACGTGGATCAGTTTTAGACGGAAATTACCGGGTTAAGTGGATCAGTTCTGGATGGAAATCAACACTTTGACCTCAAAAAGCATTTCGGCATGGACCGTCGGCACGTGAGCCATGAAGACCTCCAGGCCGTCATCGCGGAGGATGCGATCGACGTGCGGCCTGGCGACATAGTGGTGTTCCGCACGGGCTTCACGGAAGCGGTTATGGCGATGAACAGGCAGCCCGACAAGGAAATTCTCGACGCCACGGGCAGTGTCCTCGATGGGCGGGACACACGGCTGCTGAATTGGATAACCGACAGCGGCATCGCGGCACTGTGCGCCGACAACTACGCGGTCGAGGGCCTGCCCGCGCGCGAGGCGCTTGGCCGGCGGCCCTCGCTTCCCCTTCACCAGCATTGCCTGTTCAAGCTGGGCGTGCCGCTGGCCGAACTGTGGTGGGTGAAGGATCTGGCCGACTACCTCGGGCAGGAGGGCCGCACCGCGTTCCTGCTGACCGCGCCCCCCCTGCGGCTGCCCGGCGCCGTCGGCTCGCCCACCACACCGATCGCGACCACGTGATGCCGACGCCCGATCGAACTCCGCCCGTGCGCCTCGGGCAAGGCCGCCATTGGCAGGACATCCAAGTGGGCGATCGATTCGACACCTTCAGTCGTACCGTGACCGAGGCGGACCTCGTTAATTTCGTGTCGGTCACGGGCATGCTGGAGGCCATCTTCATCGAAGCCAACTACCCGGACGGGGCCATTGCCGGCCGGCCGGTACCGGCCGCGCTGACCTACACCCTGATCGAGGGGTTCATTCTGCAGACCATGATCCAGGGGACCGGGCTCGCCATGCTCGAGTTGACGCAGAAGATCCTCGCGCCCGTGCTGGTGGGCGACACGATCCGGGCCGAGATCGAAATCATGTCGATCCAGCCCAAGAAGACCGGCCGCGCCGTAGTCGCATCGGCGATCACCGTCCTGAACCAGCGCGGGGTAACGGTCATGACGTACACAGCGGTACGGTTGCTGGCCGGCCGCCCGCCCCATTCGAACCCAACCGGAAAACAAGGAGATACCCCATGAAATTTCGTGCCAGCGGCGTCATTCCAGCGGCGCTGATGCCTTTCACTCAAGACATGGAGTTGGACCTGACCACGTTCAGGTCTCACTTGCGTGATCTCGCCTCCGTCAAGGGAGTCACGGGAATCTGCGTCAACGGACACGCGTCGGAAGTCATGTCTTGCACGGAGCAGGAACAGGCCCGGATCTTAACGGTGGCTCTGGAAGAAGTAGGCAACGCGCTGCCGGTGATCGGCGGCGTCTATTCGGAAAGCAGCATCGTCGCAGCCCAGCATGCCAAGCAATGGCAGCAGCTCGGCGCCAACGCGCTCTTGGTGGTGCCACCGGCTGCTTTCGGCAAGGGTGCCCAGCTTCGGCCTGAGATGGTCATGGAGCATTACCAGCGGATCGCCGATGCATGCGACCTGCCACTGATCATCTTTCAATATGCGGGCGCGCAAATGATGGCGATCCAGACGCTCACCAATCTGGCTGACACCATCCCCAGCATCAAGGCGATCAAAGACTACTGCGGTGACCCCGTTGCGCACGAAGAGACGGTCAGACAGCTCCAGAATAGCCACAGGAAGGTGAACGTGCTGACCGCCCACAGCTCGTGGCTTCTGCAATCACTTGCGCTCGGGTGCGAAGGCATCTTGTCGGGTGCAGGCAGCACTGTCGCCGCGCTTCAGGCCGAGCTGTTCGAGGCGATGAAAGACAGCGACCTGCCACGTGCTCGGGAAATTAATGAGCGGCTGGACATTCCGAACAAGGCCTTCTACCACGCCCCGATGGCCGACCAGCACAACCGGATGAAAGAGGCTCAAGTCCTCATGGGACGCTTTCCCCATGCCGTGGTGAGGCCGCCGTTGATGAAGCTATCGACAGCGGAGATCGACGGCATCCGGGCGGCCTTGGCCAAGGCCGTCATGTTGAATCACTAAGGAGACCAGTATGACCATGGAATTCGCTTCCGGACTCGTAAAGCGCTCGGCATGCCTGTCTTGTAAACCGCTCAATGATCGACATCATGCGCAAGCTCTGATTCCTTTCTTTTCCGAGATCAACTCACGTTAGTCAGTGCCTGTTTAAGGTGCCGGATCCATGTGAAATCAAATTGACTTTTTCTCCTGCTTGTCTAAAGGATCTTCCCATGTTCATGTATTTCCGCGCCGCATGCTCGGCAATTATTCTGACGATCTGCGCTCTCCAAGTTCATGCGCAGCAACCGACCCCCATTCGTTTTGTCGTCGCGTACCCGCCTGGGGGCGCTGGCGACCAGATGGCACGAATTGTGGCGAATGAGGTCGCAAGAAGCCTCGGCACTCCTGTCGTGGTTGAAAATAAGCCCGGTGCCGGTGGCATGATTGCTGGCGATCTAGTGGCGCGCGCGAAGCCTGATGGGAAGACATTCTTCGTCGGTGGCAATGGCCCACTAGTTCTGAACGCGGCTATCTATGACAAGATGCCATATGATCCCGCGAAGTCCTTTGCGCCAGTAGCTGGGTTGGGAAAATCACCGCTTCTCTTGGTCACCCGTAATGGCCTTGGCGTCGACAGCGTCGCGGAGTTGGTGTCGGTGATGAAGACCCGGCAACTGTCTATGGCCTCAGCCGGAATCGGCAATGTGACCCATCTTGCCGGCGAGTATGTGGCGGCTCTGATGGGGTACAAGGTCACGCACGTACCGTTTAGCGGAAGCGCACCAGCTATCTTGGGCCTGATCGGCGATAACGTTGACGTCATGTTCGACGCGCTGCCGTCTTCAATGCATCAAGCCAAAGCTGGAAAAATCCGCCCCTTGGCCATTCTTGATGACCGACGGTTTCCGCTTTTGCCGGACGTGCCCACACTAAAAGAATCGGGATACGCCAATGGCGAGACCAGCGCGTGGATTGCGATCGTGGCGCCGGCGCAGACGCCGCGTTCTGCTGTATTGGAAATTAACAAGGCTGTGAATGATGCGTTGCTCAAACCAGAAGTAGCGCAGAAATTTCACTCGATTGGAGAACAACCGATGGCAGGGACACCCGAAGACCTTGGCAACTTCATGGCGGCCGAGCGTGCGCGTTGGTTGCCACTTGTGAAATCGCTTGGCGTGAAGCTCGACTAGTATCCAGGCCAACAATCCACTCCAAAAAAGGCGCAGGCTACGGCGACTTCTGGAGCCCATTGGAATGGTGTCGCGTGAGGAACTCGACCGATCGCGAGAGTGCCAGCTCGGCGGCTTTGGGTGCGAAACCAAATGAGCGAACAGAGTTGAAGAAGCCGTGCCCGGCACCTTCATAGATAAAGAACTCATGCAAAGCGTTAGGGGTGCCTAGGGCCCGCTTCAAAATTTCCTGCACCTCCACAGGAATGTGCGCATCCGAATCTCCGATGTGGACTTGCGTCGGGCGCTTCAGGGCCGAAAGCTCCGCTTGATAGTCCTGCGCTTTGACAGGATAAAACGACACGCTGCTGTCGATGCCTCCGATCGCCGCAAGCTGAAGGGCGTACTTGCCTCCCAAGCAGAATCCGACGACGCTGACGCTTCCATCGCAGCGTGGGTCGCTCGCGAGCGAATTGACCGCTGCCCTCGCGTCATCGAGCGCGACTTGATTGTCCATTCGTTGCCAAAATGATATGGCAATCTCCCGGTCCGAGTCAGAATACGTCAATTCGACGCCAGGTTCGATCTGGCTATAAAGATCCGGTGCCAGCACGACGAACCCTTCACGAGCGAACTGGTCGGCCGCCAATCTCATCGCATTGTTAATCCCAAAAATCTCCGGCAGCAGAACAATGCCCTGTTTCCGCTCCCGTGAGTCGGACGAAATGTAGCCACCCATGGCACCATGAGTCGTTTGCAATTCGAAGTTGAAGTTTTTCATTTTTCTCGCGAGTAAAAGATGATCTTGTCCAAATCGGGCTCGACACCAAGCCCTACGCCCTGAGGAACCACAATCTCGTATTCCCTGTACTGTGTGGCCGTCGTTGCCAGGTCGTCAGCTAGAAGCAGCGGCCCAACCAGCTCGCAATCCCAGGCCAGAGTGGGAAGCGCACTGAACAACTGAAGCGCTGCGGCCGTGCCAATCGAACTTTCCAGCGCCATTCCCCCGTATATTGGAATCCCCGCGGCCTCTGCTATGGCCGCGGCTTTGTACGCGCGCCGAATCCCGCCGCCCTTACCCACTTTGACGCCGTATAGCCCCGTGACGCCGGCCTTGAAGCATGTAAAGGCATCACGGAAGTCCCAGAGACTCTCATCCGCTGCAATGGGTATGTTCAACCTCGCCGATAGGTTCGAAAGACCTTCTAGCTGCCACTTGGGCAAAGGCTGCTCAACCATGGCGACGCCCGCGTCCTGCAGCCGAGGCAAATACTGCATGCATGTCGGAAAGTCCCATGCCTGGTTCAGATCCACGGTGACGATTGCCCGAGTTTCCATCGCGTGAATCGCCTTGACAGTTTGGACGACCCGTTCCGTCTCAGATCGGGGATCGCTAAGACCCATCTTTATCTTGAACGTTCGGTGGCGGCGGTTTTCAAGCTGATTCTCAGCATCCTCGATGTCGACGCCTGCGTTACCTGAAACGAGCACCCAGAGGACTGGCATCGATTCCCGAACGCGTCCTCCGTAAAAGGCACTTACTGGCAGCCCCAAGATCCGACCCACCGCATCGTGCAGTACGACGTCGACGGCTGCTTTGGCGAAGAAGTTGGCGGACGCCACCCGATCCATCAGCAGGAGCAGTGTCTCGTGTCCAAAGAGATTTTCACCTATAAGCGCGGGGGCCAAGTATCGATCGACGACCTGCTTCATGGTTTCGATAGACTCGCCCCCCCAAAACGGCGTTCCCGCGGGCGTGCCCCCTTCCCCGTACGCGACTACTCCGCTGGAGGTGCGCAACGTCAAAAAGAGGAGCGACTGATGCGAATGCGACGAGTTGGAATGGTTGTGTACCTTCTTGAGAGGCAGATCGACTATGCGAGTGTCGATGCTCTCGATGGTTTCGATAGTTTGCGCGTTCATCTTGTCCTCCTGTCGACGAAAACCACTACAGGTACGTCGAATGATCTGGCCTGATCCCAGCCCATGCATTCGCAATCAAGCGCCTAACGAGTTGGGACTCGAGGGGCTTGGGATTCGGGTAGGGCTTAGCCATCACTGCGGCGGTTACGACGTCGATGTCCTTCTCTTTCATCCCCAGGTCTCGCAAAGTCACCGGCACGCCGCTGTCCTTTGCAATGTCATAGATCAGCCCAGCGGGATCTCCTCCACCCATCGCTCGCCCCACTACGACCATTGCCTCAGGAATCTTGGGAGCGTTGTATGCGATGGCGTGCGATAGCACTACAGCGTGAGTCTCGGCGTGGGGTAGGTTTAGAGCGCCTCCAAGCGTGTGGCAAAGCTTGTGGTGAAGACCCATCGACGTCGAGGCCAAGCAAATGGCGCTCAACCATGAGCCATACAGTGCCTCGGTCCGCACCTCGGGAGCAGCCAGGTCCTCGCAGAGTTTCGGGAGGCTTCTGTATAGGGCAGCAATCCCTAGTTCAGCGAACGTGTCGGTTATCGGGTTAGCGTCACTCGCGTAAAGCGCCTCTACTGCGTGAGCCATGGCGTTGATGCCGCTCGACACAGACAGCATTCGAGGGAGTGTGAACGTCAGTTCTACGTCGTAGATAACTGTTTCCGGCAGTACTTTGGGCGTCCTCTGTGTAGTCTTGATGCCGCGCTCGCTTTGACCAAGAATGGGAGTCATCTCGGATCCGGCATAGGTGGTTGGAATCACTAGCTGTGGCAGATCAGTACGAAGCGCGATAGCTTTGGAAAGCCCGATCGCCGATCCCCCGCCCAATGCCACTACTCCATCCACACGCAAGCTCCGCACCTGTGCAAGAGCGGTCTCCGTCACTTCGACGGGCGTGTGCATTACGGCCCCAGCGAAGACGCCGACGCAAACAGGGCCGACGAGGGATCGGATCTGTTCGGCCTGTTCCGGAGCGCTTGCCACAATCAAGATCCGTTTGCACCCCAGCCGTTCGACTTCGTCGCCGACCTCGGAGACAGTACCTCGGCCAAATCTGACGCGACTTGGCATGCCCTGGTAGAGAAAGTCTTTCATCATCAACTCGCTCAGGCGACAGAATTCGCATAAAGCGGGCTGTCGTCGGTTGGTATGTTGAACTTCCCGGCGAACACGGCTTTGATCCAGGGTTGTATGGTTACGAAGGAACGCAGCCCGGCTCGCGTGAACGGATCGTTCTCTACGAACTGACGAGCCTCCTCTAGGTCGCTCACCTCGACGATGTAGCTCCCACCTCTAACGGATTTTCCGTCGTCAGTAAAGGTCGCGCCCGCCGCCAGCACTTTGGCTGCATGGCCTTCCATGTATTTGCGGTGCTCGGACACGACCGCTTGGCGTTTCGCAACTGTGCCCGGCAAGTCTTGAAAAAAAATCGCTACATACATTGAGATATCTCCTTAAAAAACGGCTGCATCGCTGATAACTTGTAGACCGGAATCACGCGCGTGGAATCGATTGATCTGGATCCTCCAGCACTTCGGCCATGACCGCCGTCTGCTTCTCAATGAGGCGGCGCGCCATTGCAAGCTCTCTCGGTGCGTTCACCCCAACAACGGCCTTCAGCCGGTCTTGTTCAAGGTAGAAATACAGCGACGTCTGCGTCGCGAGAAGTCGGCGAATGGCGACACGGTGATGCGACTTGGGCACACCATAAATCTGGATGTTGACCGTGAACTGATCGGACCAAAACCATGGCAACGGGTCATAGCAAACGGGAAAGCCCAAGGCCGCGCTGGCCGCCGCAATCCCTTGGTTCCACGCGCCTTGCGACAGACCGCCGCGCCGCGGTGCGCGCAGCGGTTGACCCAGACGCTGAGCTTTCCCTCTTTTGTGCGCGTTACAACTACCGGCGTGTCGCCCACGAACGTGGACTTGAAATCTCCGGGCTGCGGGATCTCGGCCTCCAAGGCCACGAAACTCCAGGTTGGCCCGCGATAGATGCGTTGTAGTTCGAGTTCGTAAACCTCTTGGGAACGGTATACGTCCAAAGGCACACGGGTCCCATCATGTGTTGGGAAGGTCACGGGCTTGATATCCATCTCTACGTTCCTCAATTAGGCGATCAGGCCAAGGGCCAGATCGCGTCACCAGAGCTTTTTGCAAACGCGGCAAGCCTGCTGCCAGTCTTGCGCGTCGGGATTCAGTGATGCGCAAAAGTTCAGACCGGATCGAGAACGAAATCCTTCTTGAGGACCTTGACGCCCCCCCGTTCTTGCAGCTTGTGAATCAAGGCGGGGCGCACAGCCTCGACGCAGTCACTGTCGACCCACTTCTCATCCGCGAAGTAGGCCTGCGTTGTATGCTCCAAAAAGCCCTGCGCGCGGATCTTGAAGTGCACGTGCGCGGGTCGCCATGGATGGCGACCCATCAGCTCCAGCATCTTGCCGCTGGGGCCCTCGTGGGGAATCATGTAAGGCACTGGCAGCACGGTACGAATGTTGAAAGCCCCGGTCGAGTCGATGATCTTCTTGCCGCGATAGAAATCCGGCGGAAACTCTTCGCTATATCCGCTGTAGTACCCTTCGTGGTCGGAGTGCCAGATAAACAGCTCGGCACCTTCGATTGGCTTGCCCGCCAAGTCAACGACCTTCCCCTCAATGATCAACTCCTCGCCGCCATCCCCACGTGACTTGATCCGATCTGTGATCGTTGGAATGGACTCTAGAAAATAGGGGCCCTCCACGTTTGTCACGGAGCCCCTCCGGTGGTTCATCTCGTTGTCCGTAATGGTTGCGTTGAACCAGAGATCGCACACCAAGGGATTTCGTATTCCGGAGCTTTGCGTACTGCATGAGGAAGCCCACGCCAGCGCGGTATTCTTCAAAGGTTACATCGTGGCGCTTCAGAACTTCGCGGACCGCCTTGACGATCTCGCCGATCACTGTCTCTGCCCGGTTTGCCATATTCTTGTCTCCTGTCGTAGTGGGTGAACGAATGCAGAATCTACCGGGCAGGGGCGATTCAATCCAATACCATCTTTGTCATCGCGATGACCAGAAAGGTATCGCGAGGGCAGCACTAAGTCATAATTAGGTATGGAGCTACGCCACCTTCGTTATTTTGTGACCGTCGCGGAGGAGCGCAGCTTCCGTCGCGCCTCGCTCAGACTTCATATCTCTCAGCCGCCGCTGTCGCGCCTCATCAAGCAGCTCGAGGAACAGGTCGGTGCTCAGCTATTTGATCGAACCACGACCGGCGTCGAGCTGACCGCAGCGGGGGAGGTCTTTTTGGAGGGTGCAAACAAGGCTCTGCGGATAACAAGTGACGCTGTCGAAAGATCGCGTCGTGCTGCAAAGGGCGACTTTGGCCACCTCGAAGTCGCCTATTACGGCTCCGTGATCTTCGGTACCATCCCTCATCTGATCGGTGCTTATCGTGACGCGCAGCCCCGCGTCACAGTTCGTCTATCCCATATGACGAAGGATCGGCAAATCCGAGCTCTGCGCGATGGGTGGCTTGACATCGGGTTTGCCCGCTATTATCGAGACGAACCGGACATCGCATCAGAGGTGGTGGTGAGCGAGCCGGTGGTACTTGCGGTGCCGTCGACGCACCCATTGGCCAACCGCACCGTCGTGCCCATGTCGGCCCTGCGAGATGAGTGCATGATCGTCTACCCTGCGGCGTCTCGTCCAAGCTTTGCCGATGAGGTCATGCTCTTTTGCGATCAGGCGGGGTTCACACCTCGCATCGTTCAGGAAACGGAAGATCCCATGGGCTTGCCTCGCTCTAGTATCCGGCGGAGTAGGCATCGCACTAGTCCCAATATCCACAGTCAATATCCGTCTACCGCGGGTTGCTTTTCTCAAAGTCACTGATCCTGAGCCCACAAGTAGCCTGTGCTGCGTCTACCGAAGGAACGACCAGAGGCCACTTCTCTCCGGTTTTCTAGCTGTGGTGCGCGCCTTGAATCTGAACGCACTGAATAACAACGCGTTCGAGGAGCAAAGTCGATTGGTCGAGCTCGGTCACGACAGTCGAGGCCGTCGTAAGGCCAACATTTGACCTCTGCGGCGTATGTTCAACGCCCCATTCGCCGGTATTGAATGTAGATTTTCAATGCCGGCCGACTGCTAGAGCGTCGGACCCGAAGGGCTGCACGCGTGGCAGGGCATGGGTCGCGTCGCTGTTTAGAGGGCGAGCGACCCTCTCGCCACGAGAGCCCACTCTGAGCGCCGAATCTCAAGGCAGCCGGACGCAGTGAAGTCCAGCTGCGCGCCCCGGTCGGATGCGCTTGGATCGAAGCCAGTGGCGTCATCCGATCTTCGAACCTGTGGGGCTCTGCACGTCTCGAGATGCATTCGACCGCTGCCGTTCCAGCTGCCGCCGTCGAGCGATTTCAGTCCGCCACGTAGACCTGCGTACCTCAGTAGTTCCGGCGGAACGACTGTCCCCGTGGGTGCCGGCCTCCGGTATGGCGCCGTGCCTGAAAAGGTATTGGCCTGCGCATTGCGGAGAGCCTAAAGTCGGGTGGATCGTTGTTTGGAGAACGTCTTGAATCCACCCAGCTCAATGCGCCGCCGTTCCGTGCTCGCAGGTCTTTCTTTCGCCTGCATGGCCAACGGCGCCTCATGGGCGCAGGCCTCCTATCCGAGCCGATCCATCAAAATCATCGTCCCGTTTGGAGCCGGCGCATCAGCTGACCTCATAACGCGCCGCGTCGCAGAGGCTATGGCGACCTCACTCGGGCAAGCCGTGATCGTAGAAAACCGCCCCGGCGCTACGGGCAATCTGGGTACGGGAGTAGCTGCTAAGGCGGAGCCTGACGGCTACACCCTTGTTGTTGCTTCGACTCCCAACTTCGCCATCAACACGGCACTCTATCGCCAACTCCCCTTCGACGTCGACGCTGACTTCAGCCCGATCTCTCTGATGGCCGAAGCGCCCAACGTGATTGCGGTAAACCCCTCTACAGGCATCACGTCCATGGGGGATCTGGTCGTTGCGGCCCGCAGGGCCCCTGGTGGGCTTGCATACACCTCAGCCACAGTCGGTAGCACGGGACACCTGCTTGGTGAGCTACTAGCTGCCCGCGCCGGAATCAGGCTGATACATGTGCCCGACAAGGACCCGATTACGCTGGTTCTCGGCGGCCACGCCCCGATGACAATTTTCACCACTGCTTCAGTCCTTCCACACCTTCGGTCGGGGCGACTGAAGGCATTGGCGGTTACCTCCGCGAGCCGGCTTGCCGTCGCACCAGACGTTCCAACGTTGCTCGAAATGAAGGGAATCGACATCAGTGGGACGGCTTGGTACGGGCTGGTCGCCCCACGCGCGACGCCAGCAGAAGCCCAGACGAAGCTCCGCTCTGCAGTCAAGAGCGCACTGCAAACCCCGCGTGTGCTAAGCGCGCTGGTGGATTCGGGACACGAGGTGCGCTTGTTGGAAGGATCGGATTTCGGAGCGTTTATGCGCGCCGAACGCGTTAAGTGGGCGGAGGCTGTGAGGCTCTCCGGAGCGAGACCCGAGTGACCCCAGTCGGGCGGAACGGAGGCCCAGTGACGTTCCCCCCGATTTCCGGACTTTTTAAAACTAGAGGTACGGTTGCTTTCCGGCAGCCCCGAAGGGGTGCAAGGAGAAGCAATGAAGAGGTCGAGATTTTCGGAAGAGCAGATCGCCTACGCGCTGCGACTGGCCGAGTCGGGCACACCCGTCATCGATGTGTGTCGCCAGATCGGCGTGTCCGAAGCGACGTACTACACGTGGAAGAAGAAGTTCGGCGACCTGGGCGTCACCGAGCTCAAGCGGCTCAAGATGCTCGAGGACGAGAACGCCCGCTTGAAGCGCATCGTGGCTGACCTGACGCTGGACAAGCAGATCCTGCAGGAGGTCGTTAGAAAAAAGCTCTGAAGGCTGCCAAGCGGCGCGAGCTGGCAGCCTGGATGCAGGAGCGCTACGAGGTGAGTGTGCGGCGGTCGTGCCGTCTGGCGTTGCTGCGCCCGTCGGTTTGGTATCAGAAGAGCGAGGCACGCGATCAAAGCGCGCTGCGCCTGCGCATTCGGGAGATTGCGATGGATCGTCCACGTTTCGGGTATTTGCGCGTGCTGGTGATGCTCAAGCGCGAGGGTTGGTCGGTCGGCAAGAAGCGCGTCTATCGCCTGTACCGGCTGGAAGGCTTGCAGCTTCGCATGAAGGTCAAACGCCGCAAGCGCATCAGCCTGCAGCGCGGTCGAGCGACGCCAGCCACAGGACCGAACCAGCACTGGAGCATGGACTTTGTACACGACCAGATGCTCGATGGCCGGGCATTCCGTGTGCTCACGGTGATCGATCAGTGGAGTCGCGAGAGCGTGTCTCTAGAGGCCGACTTCCGGCTCACAGGTCGATGCGTCGGGAAGGTCCTGGACGAGGCTGCGCTGCAGCGTGGATGGCCCAAGGCGATCACGGTGGACAACGGCACGGAGTTCACCTCCAAGGCGCTCGATGAATGGGCATGGCGCAGAGGCGTGAAACTCGACTACACGAGACCCGGAAAGCCCACGGACAATGGGCTGATCGAGTCATTCAACGGTCGCTTGCGCGACGAGTTCCTGAACGTCAACGAGTTCATTACGATGCAGGATGCGCGTGAGAAGTTGAAGGCTTGGCAGCATGACTACAACCATCACCGGCCGCATGGCTCTCTCGGCCACCTGACCCCGAGTGAGTTCGTCAAAAAGAGGTCAGATCAACAAGCCGGAAGCCGCCCGATTCCAGTTTAGAAGTGACCGGATAAGGGGGAGACGTCACTTGCTTGTATTCAAACACTCAGCAAGGGATACGTTTTTCGGGGGCAAGGTCACTGAAGTTGCGTTGCGACATGCAAGCGTGAGACACGCGGTGACGTAGGCTAAGGAACGCGGGTGCTCGAAGAGATGCGCCCCGTCACCGCTTGCGCCGTCGCTTTCAACAATTTTGTCAGCGCTAGCTTCTTGGGCTCGAAGATGCTTGTCGGAACAGCTAGGCCGAGACAGGCGATCATTTTGAGATGGACATTGAATACCGGTGCAGAGAAACCGACAACACCATTCGTAAACTCGTCCTGCGAGTACGCCACCCCCTCCGCCCTCACACTCAGCACCTGCCGATGCAGCTCTCCCACCGATCTCACCGACCGCCTTGCAATCGGTCGCAACTCGACGCGCGCCAAGTATTCCTCCAGCTCCTTCGCATCGAGAAACGCTAATACGAGTTTGCCGGAGGAGCTTGCGTACAGCGGCGCACGCACCCCCTCGTGCATCGCGAGTCCTCGCGACGCCGTCACACCGTGCACACGCTCCACAACATCCCCCACGCGAACATTCAAACCGCACGTGTTAATTTCCATGCAACCCTGAGCCGGCATTTCCATCGAATCTTGATCCACCCTTTTTGCAAGCCTGGAAGGCTCACGGTGTGGATAAGTTCTTGGTTTTCTCCTTCTTGGATTGTGCCGGCAGCGCCGAGCTGTTCTTGAATCGGAAGCTGTCGTTGCCAGTTTCCAGGATATGGCAGTGGTGCGTAAGCCGGTCCAACAGCGCCGTCGTCATCTTCGCATCACCGAACACCGACGCCCATTCGCTGAAGCTCAGGTTGGTCGTGATCACGACGCTGGTGCGTTCGTAAAGCTTGGACAGCAGGTGGAACAGCAAGGCCCCACCGGACGCGCTGAATGGCAGATAACCCAGTTCGTCGAGGATCACCAGATCGGCGTACATGAGCCGGGTGGCGATCTGTCCCGACTTGCCCTGCGCCTTCTCGACCTCCAGCGCATTGACCAGTTCGACCGTGGAGAAGAACCGGACTCGCCGGTGATGATGCTCGATGGCCTGCACACCGAGCGCCGTGGCCAGGTGGGTCTTACCAGTGCCCGGGCCCCCGACCAACACCACATTGTTGGCCTCCTCCAGAAACTCGCAACGGTGCAACTGCCGCGCCAGCGCCTCATTGACTTCGCTGTGGGCGAAGTCGAAACCGGCCAAGTCCCGGTACACAGGGAAACGGGCCACCTTCAATTGGTAGGCCACGGAGCGCACCTCGCGCTCGGCGGTTTCCGCCTTGAGCAGTTGGGCCAGGATGGGTTGTGCCGCCTCGAACGCCGGTGCCCCTTGTGCGGTCAGCTCGGCCACGGCCTGGGCCATGCCATACATCTTGAGCTCTCGCAGCATGATCACGATGGCGCCGCTGGCAGGGTCATGACGCATGACGCACCTCCTGGGCTGTGCGGGCAGCCGCGGGGCGGCGCAACTGGTCGTAGCGCAGCACGTTGGCTTGAGGTTCGTTGACCAAGCGCAGGGCCTGTGGTGCCGTCACCGGCGCCGCAGGCGCCGGCTCCCCTTCCAGCAAACGATGCAGCACGTTCAGCACATGGGTCTTGGTCGGCACGCCAGCTTCCAAGGCCAGCTCCACGGCGGCCAGCACGGCCTGTTCATCGTGGTGCAGAACCAGGGCCAGGATCTCCACCATCTCCCGGTCGCCACCCGATTGGCGCAGCAACATGGCCTGCAGCCGTTTGAAGGCTGGCGGCAGTTCGGCGAACGGAGCACCGTTGCGCAAGGCACCGGGCTTGCGCTGCAGCACCGCCAGGTAGTGACGCCAGTCGTAGACGGTCCGACCACCGACGTCGTGGCGCCGGTCGATGAGGCGCGTGTGCTCGCACAAGATCTGACCTTCGGCGGCGACCACCAGCCGCTCGGCGTAGACCCGCAGACTCACCGGCCGGTTGGCGTAGGAGGCCGGCACGCTGTAGCGGTTGCGCTCGAAGTGCACCAGGCAGGTGGGCGAGACCCGCTTGGTGTGTTCGACGAAGCCGTCGAAGGGGCGCGGCATCGGCATCAGGGTGGGCCGCTCCTGCTCCCAGACATCGGCCACCGTGCCTGGCAGCTTGCCGTGGACGATCTCGCGCCACAAGGTCTTGCAGCGGTTCTCCAGCCACTCGTTGAGTTCGGCCAGGGTTGGAAACGCCGGCACGGGTTGCCACAGCCGGTGACGCGCATCACGCACGTTCTTCTCCACCTGCCCTTTCTCCCAGCCCGAGGCCGGATTGCAGAACTCGGCCTCGAACAGGTAGTGGCTGACCATGGCGCTGAAACGGGCGTTGACGTCGCGCTCCTTGCCCCGGCGCACCTTGTCCACGGCGGTGCGCATGTTGTCGTAGATACCGCGCCGGGGAATGCCACCCAACACCGCGAAGGCATGGTTGTGCGCATCGAACAGCATCTCGTGGGTTTGCAGCGGATAAGCCCGCACGGTGAAGGCGCGACTGTGGCTGAGCTTGAAGTGGGCTACCTGCAGCTTGGTGCGCTCGCCGCCGATGACGGCCCAGTCTTCGCTCCAGTCGAATTGGAACGCTTCGCCAGGACCGAAGGCCAGCGGCACGAAGGTGCCTCGGCCGGTGGTCTGCTGCGCTTCCTGACGTTGCTGCTGCCAGACTCGGGCGAAGGCGGCTACCCGGCCGTATGAGCCTGGGTAGCCCAGGGCGGACAGGTCGGCGTGGAGTTGCTTCACGGTGCGCCGCTGCTTGCGCGACTTGCCCGCTTCGCTCTTGAGCCAGCCTGAGAGCTTCTCGGCGTAGGGATCGAGCTGGCTCGGACTGATGCGCCGAGGGTAGTGCGGCTCCGCCACACCCGCGCGCAGGTACTTCTTGATGGTGTTGCGAGACAGGCCGGTGCGCCGGGCGATCTCTCGGATGGACAACTGCTCGCGCAGGGCCCAGCGTCTGATGACACTTAATGTTGCCACGTCAATCACTCCTATGCTCCTGCCGAAAAAATCAGCAGGTTAGGGTTGTTACGTGGATCAGTTTTAGACGGAAATTACCGGGTTAAGCTGAGGCCAACGTTGGCGATAGTGACCGGCAGCGCCGCCAAGCGCGGGCTGGTGGTCAGGACAGGGAGCGAGGTCATTGAGGCCATGTCGCCATTTCTTCCTGCAGCCTGTCGGCCAATTCGCGCTGCCAAGCTGCCAGCAAGTCAAAGCGGCTGACCAGCCACAGCTCCGTTTCGAAGAAGAGCTTTTCGGGGTACGGCACCAGTTCGGGATAGTCAGCGGCAACGAACTTGGGCAGCAGCGCCACGCCGTGGCCCAGCGCGCACAGGTGCGCCATGGGCACGAAGCTGTCCGACTGCACGCGCACCTTGCCCGTCAGGCCGAACTTGGCCCAGTCCAGGTTGGCGTAGGTGAAGTTGTGATCCTGGTGGAAGAACTGCAAGTTCATGGCCAGAAGGTCGTGGTCGTCGACAAACGCGGGATTTGACGCACTCGTGTCGTGGCGCGCCAGGTACGCGCGGCTGGCGTAAGCGCCCACGGCCACCGCACCGATCTTGCGTACGCGCAGGGAATTGCTGTTGCGCACAGGCCGTGCTAGCCGCACGGCGATGTCCACCTGGTCTTGCTCCAGATTGACGAAGTGCGTCTCGGTGGTGATGTTGAGCAGCAGCCGAGGAAATTTCTCCCCCAGCGCGACGAATACTGGCGCAAAGCGCTTGGCGAACACGTCCATCAGGCTGATGCGCACCACGCCCGCGCCTTCCTGGTGATTCTGAGAGAAGCTGCGCGCCGCCTCTTCCATGTGCTGGGCAGCGCTGACCAGCGCGTGCAGGTCGGCCGAGGCTTTCCAGCCGGCCTCGCTGCGCACGAACAGAGTGCGACCGAAGCGCTGCTCCAGCACCCGGATGCGCCGGCGCAGGGTGGAGTCGTCGATGCCTTCCATGTCGGCTGCAACTTCGTAGCTCCCGTGGCGCTCCAGCGCGAGGAAGGCGCGGATCAGGTCCCATGGAGGTGTGGTGGTGCCGTCTCGGGTCATGGTGCATGCTTTCATCGATGGCTTCAGGCTTTCTGGGGCTTGCAGGTTCAGGAAAAGCGCAGCCGCACCTGGGCGCTGGCGGCGCGCGTGCGGCAGGCCAGCAGCCAGCCTTCTGCAGCATCGTCTTCGTCCAGCACCGAGCTGTCGAGCCGCAGCACCTCGCCGTCCACCAGGCGGCACATGCAGGAGGCGCATTCGCCAACCCGGCAAGCGTGCGGGACGGCCAGCCCGGCGTCGAGCATGGCGCCCAGCAGGAATTGCCCGCCGCGCACCGACACGGTATGCGTCTGCCCCTTGAGCTGAACCGTCAGCTCGGCGTCGGGACCCTCGGCGCCCGTTTCCACCGCGCCCTCCAGCGCAGCGCCGAAGTCCTCGCGGTAGACGCGACTGGGCTCGATCCCAGCCGCTGCCAGCGCAGCCAGAACGGAGTGCATGAAGGCCTCGGGGCCGCAAAGGTAGGCGTCAGCAGCCTCAAGGCCCTGGGTCTGCGCCTCCAGCAGCGCCTGCGTGGGCAGGCCCTGTTCGGCGTCATACCAGTGGCGTATCTCCAGCCGCTGCCCGCTACCCGCCTGTAGCGCCTGCAACTCAGCCAGTAGCATGGCCGTGGCTCGGTCGCGGCAGGCGTAGAACAGCCGTACCTGGGGCGCGCCTTGCAGCAACGCTTGGCGCGCCAGCGCGAAGATGGGCGCAATGCCACTGCCGCCGGCATACAACAGCACTGGTTGGCCATGCCGCGCCAGTGTGAAGCGCCCGGCGGGCGGAAGCACCTGCAATCGTTGGCCCGCTCGCGCGTGGTCGCACAGCCAATTGGAGACGCGCCCACCCGCCACGCGGCGCACCAGCACGCTGATCGCCTGCCCATCCTCGGGCGCACTGGTGATCGAATAGCAGCGCCAATGTTCATCGCCTTGCACGGGGACGGCAAGCGTCAGGTACTGGCCAGACTGGAAGGAAAAACGCTGCCGCTGCCCGCCGTCCACGCCCAGGCTCAGCAGGATGGCGTCGCTGCCTTGCGGTGAAACAGCGGTGACGGTAAGAGAATGTGCCAGTTTCATGCGCTGCCACCTCCCCTCACAAAAAGAACGAGTTGTTGCCCTGCAGGCAGTCGCTGTCGATCAGGTTGACCTGCTTGAGCACGATGACTAGCCCCTGGGCGCTCTGGCGCAGCACGAACCCGTTCCAGCCCGCGAGCACACGGTTGTGGCCCTCGCGTGACTCGGCCAGAGTGAAGCTGTAGCGCGCGCGCCATTCATTGCCACGGTCCGGGCTGGGCCACACTTCCAGTCCGCCCCAGTGCCGCGCCGTGCGCGAAGTCGGGAACTGCGAGAAGGCCAGCCCGGTGCCCAGGCGGCTCACACGGTCGAGCAGACGGCGCCGGTCGTGGAATTCCAAGGTGACGTATTGGCGCGGGTCGGGCGCGGGCGCGCCCGCCGGCACCCAATAGGCGCATTCCTCGCCATACAACGCCAGCCAGCGCTCGTAGGCGGTCTTGTCCATCGAGCCCTGATCGAGCAGGCGAGCTTCCAGTGTCAGTAGTTGTGCCACCTGCTGCGTTTGCGCGGCGTCAGCGCCCTGGGTGCGCACGGCGGCCTGGGCCAGGTCGTCCGAAGCGGCGAGAAGCCAGTCGTAGAACGCCGGCACCACGTAGAGCGAGGGAGGCTGGTGGCGGTAGGCCGGAACGGCGGCAGCTTGGGCCAGATCCTGGGCGGCGTTCATGGCAGCTTCCCCTTGTTCATTTGCAGCGTCGGGCGGGCTTGCATCAGCCGCTTCCACTGAGCGTAGTAGTTGCGCATGTGAATCTCTGTGGTCACCGGGCCGCTGACCACGCCATCGGGACCGGGCACATCCTTGCCGGTCTCCCAGTGGCGACCCATGTCCACCCATTCGTCCTCGGGGCTGTTCATAAGGCCGCGTTGGCACTCTTCGAAGTTGGCGGCGTCGTCCATCTCGCCCATGACGGGGAAATCCTCCTGCGTGCGCAGGCGCATGGTGTTGACCTCTGCGTCCACGTCTCTGCGCCGGGTGGCATGCCAGCTTACCGAGGTTTCGCCCACCGCCAGAGGCTGGATCACCTGCACCTGGTTGCCGATCAGCGCCAGATTGGGAAAGATGTTGAGGTTCATGCCCGCCCCGACAGTGGTGTCGAGCACGCGTTGGGCCTGATCGCGGCTGTGGGTGGCGGCCACGTGGGCCTCGTAGGGCTCACGCCCCGGCTGCGGGCGCTGCTCGCGCCAGGCGGAGTTGGCGTGCATCTCGGGACGCTGGTCGACCACCGTATGCCCGTTGTCGAGCGCGTTGTTGCTCATGCGGGAGCGGTCGGCGTCGGCGAAGTAGGCCATGTCGCCGCCACCGTAGCGTTCCTTGGTCATCACCAGCAGCGACTGGTGCGAGAACGGCACGTGGTAGCCGTCGCCCGCGTTGTCCCAGACCAGTTTCCAGTTGCAGCCGACGCGAAAGCGCTGAGCGCCGGCCAAGACGATGTTCTGAGCGCCCCCATTGTGCTCGATCCAGGCGTCCAGATAGCGTGTGGCATTGCCGAGGTGCTCGGCCAGGGGCGGCGCCTCGGAGTTCAGGGTAGCGAAGATGAAGCCCTTGTACGACGCCACCTGCGCAGGCCGCGCAAGGTGCATGTCGCGCGCCTTGAAGGCCGGGCCATAGGCGTTCTTGCCGGGAATGCCGAACAACTGACCTCGGTTGTCGAAACGCCAGCCGTGGTAGGGGCAGGTGAAGTTGGCGGCGTTTCCTTGGTGCTCGCGGCAGACGGTTGCGCCGCGGTGCGAGCAACGGTTGGAGAACACGCGAATTTGCCCCTCTTCGTCGCGAGTCACGATGACCTCGCGGGTGCCCAGCCAGGCCTGCCGGAAATCGTTGGGCTCGGGGATCTCGCTTTCATGGGCCAAGTACACCCAGCTGGCGGCGTACACATGGTCCATTTCGCGGGCAAAGATGGCGGGGTCGGTATAGACGCGGCGGTGTACACGGTCTGGCTGCACCAGGTCGTCCCATTCATCGGCGGCGGATTCCCCGGCCGGAACGGCGGCAATATGAATTACTTTCATCGTTTTCTCGCAATTCGGTTGAATCTGAAAATCGCGGCTTCAGTTCATGTTGTTTCGGTAAGCGTGGGCACAGCCGCGGGAGCCAGGGCGCCTTCGTCCAGTAAGCGGCGGCCCAGCGCGATGACGGCGTCGGGAGACAGAGGCTGGCTGGCTTCCTGTTCTACGTGCGCCCACTGCTCGTCGTCGAACAGCGCGCGGTGGTAGGCCATGAACTTGTCTTTCAGGAACTGACGGTCCACCTCGGGGTGCCCCTGGATGCCCAAGATGCGGCCCTGCACCAAGAACACCTCGTGGGGGATGGTCTGCGACGACGCCAGCAGGACGCTGCCCGGCGGCAGTGCCGCCACGCATTCGCCGTGGCTTTGCACCAGCACGCTGGGCGCTTGCGCCAGCGCCGCGCCCAGCACGCTGATCGCCTGCCCATCCTCGGGCGCACTGGTGATCGAATAGCAGCGCCAATGTTCATCGCCTTGCACGGGGACGGCAAGCGTCAGGTACTGGCCAGACTGGAAGGAAAAACGCTGCCGCTGCCCGCCGTCCACGCCCAGGCTCAGCAGGATGGCGTCGCTGCCTTGCGGTGAAACAGCGGTGACGGTAAGAGAATGTGCCAGTTTCATGCGCTGCCACCTCCCCTCACAAAAAGAACGAGTTGTTGCCCTGCAGGCAGTCGCTGTCGATCAGGTTGACCTGCTTGAGCACGATGACTAGCCCCTGGGCGCTCTGGCGCAGCACGAACCCGTTCCAGCCCGCGAGCACACGGTTGTGGCCCTCGCGTGACTCGGCCAGAGTGAAGCTGTAGCGCGCGCGCCATTCATTGCCACGGTCCGGGCTGGGCCACACTTCCAGTCCGCCCCAGTGCCGCGCCGTGCGCGAAGTCGGGAACTGCGAGAAGGCCAGCCCGGTGCCCAGGCGGCTCACACGGTCGAGCAGACGGCGCCGGTCGTGGAATTCCAAGGTGACGTATTGGCGCGGGTCGGGCGCGGGCGCGCCCGCCGGCACCCAATAGGCGCATTCCTCGCCATACAACGCCAGCCAGCGCTCGTAGGCGGTCTTGTCCATCGAGCCCTGATCGAGCAGGCGAGCTTCCAGTGTCAGTAGTTGTGCCACCTGCTGCGTTTGCGCGGCGTCAGCGCCCTGGGTGCGCACGGCGGCCTGGGCCAGGTCGTCCGAAGCGGCGAGAAGCCAGTCGTAGAACGCCGGCACCACGTAGAGCGAGGGAGGCTGGTGGCGGTAGGCCGGAACGGCGGCAGCTTGGGCCAGATCCTGGGCGGCGTTCATGGCAGCTTCCCCTTGTTCATTTGCAGCGTCGGGCGGGCTTGCATCAGCCGCTTCCACTGAGCGTAGTAGTTGCGCATGTGAATTTCTGTGGTCACCGGGCCGCTGACCACGCCATCGGGACCGGGCACATCCTTGCCGGTCTCCCAGTGGCGACCCATGTCCACCCATTCGTCCTCGGGGCTGTTCATAAGGCCGCGTTGGCACTCTTCGAAGTTGGCGGCGTCGTCCATCTCGCCCATGACGGGGAAATCCTCCTGCGTGCGCAGGCGCATGGTGTTGACCTCTGCGTCCACGTCTCTGCGCCGGGTGGCATGCCAGCTTACCGAGGTTTCGCCCACCGCCAGAGGCTGGATCACCTGCACCTGGTTGCCGATCAGCGCCAGATTGGGAAAGATGTTGAGGTTCATGCCCGCCCCGACAGTGGTGTCGAGCACGCGTTGGGCCTGATCGCGGCTGTGGGTGGCGGCCACGTGGGCCTCGTAGGGCTCACGCCCCGGCTGCGGGCGCTGCTCGCGCCAGGCGGAGTTGCTGTGCATCTCGGGACGCTGGTCGACCACCGTATGCCCGTTGTCGAGCGCGTTGTTGCTCATGCGGGAGCGGTCGGCGTCGGCGAAGTAGGCCATGTCGCCGCCACCGTAGCGTTCCTTGGTCATCACCAGCAGCGACTGGTGCGAGAACGGCACGTGGTAGCCGTCGCCCGCGTTGTCCCAGACCAGTTTCCAGTTGCAGCCGACGCGAAAGCGCTGAGCGCCGGCCAAGACGATGTTCTGAGCGCCCCCATTGTGCTCGATCCAGGCGTCCAGATAGCGTGTGGCATTGCCGAGGTGCTCGGCCAGGGGCGGCGCCTCGGAGTTCAGGGTAGCGAAGATGAAGCCCTTGTACGACGCCACCTGCGCAGGCCGCGCAAGGTGCATGTCGCGCGCCTTGAAGGCCGGGCCATAGGCGTTCTTGCCGGGAATGCCGAACAACTGACCTCGGTTGTCGAAACGCCAGCCGTGGTAGGGGCAGGTGAAGTTGGCGGCGTTTCCTTGGTGCTCGCGGCAGACGGTTGCGCCGCGGTGCGAGCAACGGTTGGAGAACACGCGAATTTGCCCCTCTTCGTCGCGAGTCACGATGACCTCGCGGGTGCCCAGCCAGGCCTGCCGGAAATCGTTGGGCTCGGGGATCTCGCTTTCATGGGCCAAGTACACCCAGCTGGCGGCGTACACATGGTCCATTTCGCGGGCAAAGATGGCGGGGTCGGTATAGACGCGGCGGTGTACACGGTCTGGCTGCACCAGGTCGTCCCATTCATCGGCGGCGGATTCCCCGGCCGGAACGGCGGCAATATGAATTACTTTCATCGTTTTCTCGCAATTCGGTTGAATCTGAAAATCGCGGCTTCAGTTCATGTTGTTTCGGTAAGCGTGGGCACAGCCGCGGGAGCCAGGGCGCCTTCGTCCAGTAAGCGGCGGCCCAGCGCGATGACGGCGTCGGGAGACAGAGGCTGGCTGGCTTCCTGTTCTACGTGCGCCCACTGCTCGTCGTCGAACAGCGCGCGGTGGTAGGCCATGAACTTGTCTTTCAGGAACTGACGGTCCACCTCGGGGTGCCCCTGGATGCCCAAGATGCGGCCCTGCACCAAGAACACCTCGTGGGGGATGGTCTGCGACGACGCCAGCAGGACGCTGCCCGGCGGCAGTGCCGCCACGCATTCGCCGTGGCTTTTCACCAGCACGCTGGGCGCTTGCGCCAGCGCCGCGCCCAGCAGCTCAACGGCGACGGGGTCCCAGCGCAGGGCATCGACCCCCAGCTTGAAGCGCCCTGACGGGTTCCTGGCAACCCGTCCACCTAGGGCCGCCGCGATGGCCTGCGAGCCAAAGCACAGCCCGATCAGGGGTGAGCCTGCCTCGTCGCTAACGCGGCGAATCAGCGCCAGCAGGTTGCTCACCAGGAGCGAATCGGCATCGTCCACTACCGACATTGGGCTGCCGCTGATGACGTAGCCGTCGTAGCCCATCGCCCGCTCCAGGAAGCCGTCGCGCGCGGGTTCCAGCACGTCCCACTGCCCGCCCGCGCGACCGAAAGTGGCGATCATTTTTTCCTGCAAGATCTCGTCTCCGGGTACTTCAGTGCACCAGAGCACGGCATATTTCTTCTTCACGGTGTCCATGAGCGTTACCTGGTTCAGTTCAGAACAGTTCGAAGTACTCGCGATGCTCCCAGTCGGTGACGGGGTCGCCCGCCATGTCCACGTCGGCGCCTTCGGCGGCCACGAAGCGCGCCCATTCGCTGCGCCGCAGGTGCAGCCAGTAGTGGATGAACTCTTCGCCGAAGGCTTCGCGGAAGAAGCTGGAGCCCTCCAGCACGTCCAGCGCCTCGGCCAGGTTGCGCGGCAGGATCGGAACGTCGGCGGCATAGGGCGTTTCCTGCAGAGGGCCGGGATCGAGTTGGCGACGAATGCCATCGATCCCCGAGAAGAGCTGCGAGGCCAGATACAGGTAGGGGTTGGCCGCCGGCTCGCCGACCCGGTTTTCCACACGGCTGGCTGAGTCTTCTGGGGCGGCGATCACGCGCGCCATGGCGGCGCGGTTGTCCTCGGCCCAGGTCACCCGATCCGGGGCCAGAGAGAACGGGCGTCGGCGTCGGTAGCCGTTAACCGTGGGGGTGGTGAAGCTGGAGGCCGCACAGGCATGTTTGAGCAGGCCACCGACATAGGCCCGGCCCAGCGCCGACAGCGGCTCGCCCGTCTGCGGAACGAAGGCATTGACGCCGGAGTCGCGCGCCGCCAGCGACTGGTGCAGATGCCAGCCCGAGGCACAGAAACCCTCAATCTTGGGTTTGCACATGAAACTGGCAAGGTAACCGCGCCGCCGACAGATTTGCTTGACTGCGTTGCGGAACAACACCATGGTGTCGGCCATGTCCAGGCCGGACATGACGTCGAAGGTGGTCTCCATCTGGCTGGGCCCCCATTCATCCTCGATGCTGCGCAACGGCATGCCCAGCGTCAGCAGGTGCTGGCGCACCTCGGCCATGATGGGTTCGACCTCGTCCAAGTGATTTTCGAGCAGATAGGAGTAGCCCTTGGCGACCGGCATCACCTTGGGCGGTGCCGCCGGTGTGCCGGGGCCACCCAGCGTCTCGGGCTCCAGGCAGGGGTCGACGATGCGCGTCAAGTACCACTCCACCTCCAGGCCACCATGGAAGTCATAGCCCAGATCCGCCAACTGCCCCAGCGCTTTCTTCAACAGGGCACGCGGGCTCAGCGGGAAGGGCCGACCGCTACGCATGTACAGATCGGCCAGCATCCAGCCCGTGCGATCAGCCCAGGGCAGCACGCGGAAGGTGGTGGGGTCGGGCACCATCACCACGTTAGGGCTGCCCGCCAACTCCGGGTTGCCAAGCCCGCCATCCGAGGAAAAGGGATTGAACACGAAGGCGCTGGCCGTGTCGAAGAAAAAGGGCGCCATGGTGATTTCCGAGCCGCTGCCGAATGCGGAGCGCAAGGCTGCCACCGACAGCATTTTCCCGCGCAGCAGACCATATTGATCCGGCCATGAGAGGCGAATCATCTGAATGCCGTCCTGCTCGATTTTCTTCAGCACTTCAACGGCCGCCGCCTTCTGGGCGTCGGACCACAAGCCGTGCCGATCAATGAATTTCTGGCTCATTTTTGTCTTCGGGTTTTCCGGCATAGATGCCGGTTGTTTAGAATTAACGAATTACCCAACCATCTGCCACCAGATCAGTTCAGCACGCATTAAATTTGCCAATTGATCTTTGTCGCAGATTAATATTATGTTGATTTCCTGAGAACCTGAAAGGAAAACATGCGAAACCTATTCGCAAAAATGCGAGTGATGCAATGGTTTTTTCAACCACCCCCCGCCACTTCGAGCCCTACGGCAACGCTAGGAGCCACGCGGCAGGCTAGGAGCGTGGGCGGCAGAAGCAGGGAATCCCCTGATGACCTGCGCACATGAGTGAGCGTTCAAGCTGCATGGCCATAAGTTACCGCCCCTACGAACCGCAACAAGAGATGCTGCTGTCCGCATCGCTGCAGGACTGGCTGCCTGCGGGGCACCTGGCCTACTTCATCAGCGACACGGTCGATGCGCTGTAAGCGTTCCGCGAACCCATCTTTCATCTCACCGTTGAAGCTGCGAACCTCGGGTCTTCGCAATCAACGAACGAGACGAGGTGGACATGGATCGACAGCAGATGGAACGGTGCCTGGAGCAAGTGGCGGCGTATCGTGCCTCTGGCCAGAAGGCGCAGGTATGGGCCGAGGCCAACGGGGTGCCAGCGGGAACGCTGCAAAGCTGGTGCGCACATGCGCGGCGCTGGCAGGCGCGGCTCGACGGCGTCAGCCCTGAGCCCTCGCCAGCCGCCAGGCCGAGCGGCTTCGTGGCCGCCCGCGTGGCGCCTGGTGCCGCATCGACATCGGTGCGCGTCGAATTGAACGTGGGAGGCACCCGGCTCGATCTGCATTGGCCGCTGGCGCACACGCGTGAACTCGCTTCGCTGCTGCGGGAGTTCGGCCGATGATTCGCATCGACGTCATCTGGCTGGCGCTTGGCGCGGCCGACCTGCGCGGGGGCATCGACACGCTGTTGGCCCAAGTGGTGCGCGGCTTCGCGCTGGGCGCGCAAGCCCACCACGCCTACGTGTTTGCCAACCGCCGCGCCGACCGGCTCAAGGTGCTGGTCTACGACGGCGCGGGCATGTGGCTGTGCACCCGGCGGCTGCAAGCGGGCAGCTTCGCCTGGCCGCGCCAGGACACGGGGTCACTTCAACTCACGCGCGAGCAGTTCGACTGGCTCGTCGCGGGCCTGCCGTGGCAGCGCCTGGGCAGCGCGCAGCCGCAGTCGATCACGGTGGTCTGAATGCGCTCGATTCGAGGTCGGGATTTGCGCGTTTGTCTATTGGAGAAAGTCATGCCTCGCGCGCACGCGCGCGCGAGGCATGATGGCGGCCATGCTCGAAGGCCCGGACACCCACACGATCGATGCGCCGGGCGCACTGGATTCGATGCAGGAGCTGCGCGATGTGATCGGGCGCATGCAAGGCGAGCTGAAGTTCAAGCAAACCAGGATCGAGGCGCTGAACTTCGAGATCGCGCGGCTGAAGCGCTGGCGCTTCGGCTCCTCCAGCGAGAGCCTGGAGACGAGCACGCAGGCGGTGCTGTTCGATCAGATCCTGGCCGACACGGCGCTGGAAGACCGCGCCGCCCAGCAAGACCAGAAGCCACCGGTAGCGCCACCCCGGGCCAAAGGCCAGGCGGTGCGCCAGGCGCTGCCGGCGAGCCTGCCGCGCATCGATCACCATCACGAGATCGAGCAGACCCACTGCGAGTGCGGCCAGCCCTTCAAGCGCATCGGCCAAGAAGTCAGCGAGCAGCTCGATTGCGTGCCGGCCCAATTCTTCGTGCTGCGCCATATCCGCGGCAAGTACGCCTGCACGTGCTGCCAGACGATCCAGGCCGCGCCGATGCCCGCGCAGATCATCGACAAAGGCATCCCCGCGCCGGGCCTGCTCGCGCAGGTGGTGGTGGCCAAGCACGACGATCACTTGCCGCTGTACCGGCAGGAAGAGATCTACGCGCGCTCTGGCGTGCACATCCCGCGCTCGAGCATGGCCCAGTGGATCGGCATCTGCGGGGTGCGTCTGGCACCGCTGGCCGATGCACTGAAGGGCTTCATCCTCAGCCACGGTGTGATCCACGCCGACGAGACGCCGGTGTCGCTGCTGGCGCCGGGGCGCGGCAAGACCAAACGGGCCTACGTCTGGGTCTACCGCACGACCAACTTCGTGGCCCAGCGCGCGGTGCTGTTCGACTTCACCGCCAGCCGCGCCGGCGAACATCCGCGGCGCGTGCTGCGAGGCTTCGGCGGCACGCTGGTCAGCGACGATTACAGCGGCTATTTTGGGCTTCAGGCGCAAGGCGTCAGCGCCGCACTATGCTGGGCCCACGCGCGGCGCAAGCTGTTCGAGGCGCACGAGTTCAACGCCAGCCAGATCGCCGGCCAGGCGGTGGCGCTGATCGCAAAGCTGTACGAGGTCGAGCGCGAGGCGCGCGAACTCGAACCCCAGGCACGGTGGCTGCTGCGCCAGCAACGCTCCAGGCCCATCGTCCAGGCCCTGCACCTCTGGCTGACCGGGCAGCGCCAGAAGCTGGCCAATGCCGACGTGACGGCCAAGGCGATCGATTATTCGCTGAGCAATTGGCGCGCGCTCACGCGCTACCTGGACGACGGCGACGTCCCAATCGACAACAACGCGGCGGAGAACGCGGTGCGCCCGCTGTGCGTTGGCCGCAAGAATTGGCTTTTTGTAGGCTCGCAGCAGGCCGGCGAGCGCGCTGGCGTGGTCATGAGCCTGATCGAGTCGGCCAAACTAAACGGGCACGATCCCTGGGCCTACCTCAAGGACGTCTTCGAGCGTCTGCCCACGCTCAAGCAGCGCGACCTCGCGCAGCTGCTGCCGCACAACTGGCGGCCTGCCACCGACATCGCCGTGCCAAACGCGGCGCTCGCCGCCGCCGCGTAGAACCATCCTTCAACACGCCGTCATCGACGGCGCAAGGGTGTCGTTCGCGGAACGCTTACGGTGTGCCGGCGGCGCCGGCGCAGTTGCTGCCGGTGCGAATCGAGCCGAACCTGGCGACCGTGCCGCAGCGCGAAGGCGGCCTGATTGAAGTGCAGATCCACGGGGTCGATTTGTTTTCGTTGTCAAAAGTGACGGTAGGAGATCGAGCACTGGCGTAGGGGTGGCCTGCCAAGCCATTGATTTCATTGGGTTTCCTGTTGATTTTTTTGATCGCCGTTTGAGGGCGCAAAAGCGTGCTCGGTTTCAACCGCCGGTCCCGGTTTTCGGCGTGGTCTGTGACGGCAGGATTTCACTGGCATAACGCTCCACTGGAAAGCGGAATACGCCCCTCAAATTGATACCTTGCAGCCGCGTCGGCGCAATTTTCCCCGTGAGCTCCGCCGGGATGACCTGACGCCGGTTGGCCCAGCGGTCCAGAACGGCCTGCATCTGGGTTGTGTTCCAGGCCATGATGATGTTGGCCAACAGACTCAAGGCGTCAGCCACCGCCTGCATTTCCTCGGCCCGCTTGGCCTGAGCCGGGCTCACTCTGCCGGTATAAATCGCCCGCTTCAAGGCATTGACCGCCTCACCCCGGTTGAGTACCCGACGCAGCTCATTCCTGAAGGCGTCTTTGACAAAGTAGTCGGCCAGGAACGCAGTTCGCAGCAAGCGCCCCAACTGAACACCCGCTTCGTAGATGGGGTCTCCCCGCGCCGCCGATCCAAATCTGGCCAGCGCTGCAACTGCGCTGGCGTTGCCGCTCATCACCGAGGCTGCCAAATGGACCAAGGTGTCCCAGTGCTTCTCAATCAAAGCGGTATCGACGGTAGCCTCGCAAACTGCTGCGATCTCCGGTGGAATGATCGTGCCACGCGGCACGTACAGATGACGCTGCTTCAATTCCTTCAGTCGTGGGCATAGATCGAACCCCAGTAGCCGGGCCAACGCCATGGCAAAGTCGGTGTAGCCGTGGGTGTCCACCGCCAACTGGCTGGTCTCGATGGATTCTTGGCGCACGACACCCTCAATGGCGACCCCTGCCTGGCGCTCATTGAGCACAAAAGGCTGCGCGTAGAAGATCCCCCATCGGTCACGCACATGGGAGTAGATGCCAATCGAGGACGTGTTGCGTCTTGGATCCTGTCGGGCCTGCCACACCCGTTGGGTGGTTTCCATGCTCATCATGTCGGACGACGCCAGGTCCGTGCGACCCCATGTCGCTGCAATGGGGTGCCGTTGCATGAACTCCAGCACCGCGTGGCAGGCTTGACTCAAGCGACGCTCGTCCCCGGCCCAACGCATGGCCTGACGGATGCTGGTGGCAGACAACTGCGGAATCATACGGGCGCATTCGGCCGCCGTCAGACTGGTGCCGTGGGCCATGATGCCGGCGTAGACCATCAGCAGCTCTTCTGTCGAACGTGGCTCGCGGCCAAGCATGATCCAGCTGAAACGTACCTGAGCGTCAACGGCCAGGATCACTTCTGGGAGTTGCACCTCACCGATCCTCAGGTCAAGTTTGGCCCTCAACTTAATCACCTCTGGATCTTCATCCTCTGCCGGCAATACTGAAAGGTGGAGTTCTTCGTCCACGCGCAGCACACCGCTGCGCGCGGCGACGGCCACTGCCTCCACGCCGGCGCGTACCTTGGCCAGCAACGGCTTCAAAAGTGTGGATGCATTGGCTGGCAGTGACAGTCGGGCATAGTGCCGTTTGGCTTCTTCCTGCCAGCGCGCATCAGTGAAGAACAGGCGTGCGCGGCCACGAAAGCTCAGGCTGTGCTCAATCCACACCGAACCGTTGCGCACGGCACGTCGCAATGAAAACAGGGTGGCCACCTCCAAGGCCCGAAACGCGCGCTCCCGGTCGGCACCCGCAATCGCGCCGCTCCAGACCGAACCCAAGCGAGGGGCGCTGACATCAGCAGGTAGTTCGCGAAGTTTGCCCGCGTACAGTTTCGTCAATTGGGCCAAGGCTGTGGTCACCGGGTGCTCGCTATTGGCCTGCCAGGGCAGCTTGGTGATTTCGGCCAGCAAAGAGCGCACGGGACGTATGGCGTCAAACAAACGCTCACGCACCACCGAGGCCCGGCTGGGTGGTTTGCCTTGCTGGCTGGCACTGAGCAGGGCAACAATTCGAGCCCGCAACTCCGCGTCTTGAAGTTCACCCTGGGCGACCAAACCAGCCAGCTCTGCCAGCAATGTCTTGTACAGGTCAGCCCAATTGACCGTCTCCGTGACACCTGCTGCGACCGTGCGCCAAAGATCGGCAACGCGCCGCTGAACCATCAAGATAGCTTGGTCTGTGCTGGTAAACAGGCAGTGCCGTAAAAAGCAGCCAACCTCCACTGTGCGAGCGGGTTCTTTGATCCTGGCCCCCACCGAGGGAGGCCTTGAAGCCAGGCGGCGTGCATAGCGCCGCACAATGAGACCGGACAGGTCGTCCAGGTGTTTGTGGACATTCAGGGCGTACAGCAGTTCGATTCGCTCGAACACCTCGCCAATTTGTTTGGTTGAGTGTTTGGCCGGTGCCGACCACAACCAGCTCTGCTGGGTTTGCCCATCCGGGCGCAATGCGGCCATGGCATCCCGCCAGCGCACCAGTTGTTCGGGCAGCACAGATGCCGCAATCGTTTTGGCTGTTTCTTCTTCGAGTTGTCCCAGCGCCGCTGTGACCAGGACACGGATGTCACGGTCGCGCAGGATCAGGATCTTGCTTTGATACAACCAGCGCCGAGCGAATACGAGCAATTGATCCCGATCGGCGCAGCGGGCCACCTCATCGCGCAGGGTGCGTACCAGGGCGCGACGTTGGTGCTCCGTCATCCAATGAAACCCCAGGACATCACAGGCCAGTTGTTGATGGTCAAAGAGGGTTCGACCGCGAACATACAGGGCTCGCAGGGATGCCAGTTCAACAGCAGTGATGCCGATTTCGTCACCCAGATGGCGCCACAGGGTTGTCGGAACGATGCGCACCGAATTCAGCAGGCGCCCGCTCAAGCGCAAGAAACCTATGTGCAGTGCCAGACCCAGCTTGTGGGCGTTGCTTCGGCGGGCGTTGATGAGCTCGCGCTCAGTACGGCTGTACGTGAAAAACGACTGAAGCTCGAAGGTGCTGATTTCCCTTGGCAGCTCTCGCAGGCCAAGGTAGGTTGTGTGCCAGCTTTGCATCTTGTGTCTCCGGTGATTGGGGCAGACACAATACGCCTGAAAAAGTGAACAGGAAAACCAATGAAATCAAGGGCTTATCAGACCACCCCTACGCCAGTGCTCGATCTCCTACCGTCACTTTTGACAACGAAAACAAATCGACCCCCTTGCGCGGCGCCTGTGTCGGCCATGTCCAGATGCTGCATCAACTCGTCGTCGATGGAGCTGGCAACACGAGCGGCTTGCAGCGGCGTGAGCTTGGGCGCGACGGCCTGCACATAGGCCTGGCCGTGAGCAGCCCAGACGAGGCCGGCGCTGGCATAGACGACGCCGCTGGAGCGCGCGCCAACGAAGCCCTTCTGATGGTGGTCGAAGCGACCGTTCACCGGGTCCCAGATTCCGCCGACGTCGACCGCAAACTGCGCGCGCCGAATGAATTCAGGGTTGCGGGTGCGAACGAGGGTGGCCGCAGGGAAGAGCTTGGCCAGCACAGCGCAGGCTGCCACGTCGTCGGCGTGGAAAGAACCCGAATGGGTCGCGATAACAGGGTTTTGTTTCTTCATGGGGTTCCTGGATGTTGTTGGTCCTGCTTCGTGTAGCTCGCCGCCTTCATACCAGGCGGGCATCTGTTCAGAAAACCAGTTCTCCCGTGCCTGCAGGCCGAGTCCTCGGAAAGAGCTTGCCGTGGCGGAAATGCGCCTATTTCTGTCGGAGATTTTCCTTGCTATCCCTGACCCCCGCGCCTTTAGAGAGGCACGGAGCCTGGCGGGCTTCCCTATACCCAGAAGGTCATCTACCAAGGAACTCTATGCCCAAGAAACTCACCCCTGAAGAAATCGAACTCCGACGGAAGGAGGCGGCCCAGGCCCGAGAGCTCCTGATGCTCGAGCGGTGGGAGAACAAGCGCCAAGAGGCGGAGGCGCTCATCCCTGGAACGTCCGCCTAGCACTCACCCCGCGCCATCTATGGCTGCTGCTGGGTGTTACCGAGACTGACGAAAGCGAATACCTGGTCCGCAAGCGCGGCAGGTCATGCGAGACCAAGTGGTTTGACCGCATCGCGCCTCGCGCGCGGCCGACCGCCTACGGCCTCAGCAAAGGTGTCAGCGGTTTTACCAACCGCATCGGCGCCGACCTCAACGACCTACTGCATCTGTCGCGCAACGGCTACGTGTACTCCACGACCCGAGGCCTTGCGGTGGTCGAGTACTTCCGTTCCCTCTATCCCGAGCTACGCCTGAAAAATGGCGCCAAGTTCAACTGCCACCAGCCCTTAGAGGTCGCGGGCTTCATGACCGTGCCGAACCTGAGCTGGCGCGGATGGAAAGATTGATTTTCGAGAGCCCGCTGCATCACGCTGCGGGCTTTTTCCACGCCCGGCACGCAACCAAGCTTCCTGCCGACAGCTACCATCCTCGCCATCGAAACAGGAGACCAGATGCCAACGACCAAGAAGAATTCCACGACTCTAGTCACTGAAGTCTCTGTGGACCCCGCGGCCGGACCGCCGAAGGTCGAGGTCCCAGCGACCCATCTGGAGAAATGGCAAGCCGCCGCAGCATCCGCGGCCAAGACGGGTCGGATGGCCAACACCCTGGCCAAGGCGCTGGCACAGCGAAGCTCGAAGCGATGGAAGTTTGTCGACTTTCTCGGGCCAGCGGGCCGGGAGTCCGCAGGCATTGTGGACATCGTTGCCATCCGCAAGAGCGGTGGAAAGCCGAACCATCCGGCTCACCCGCAGCTGAAGTCGCTGGACCTGTTCGACATCACGCTCATCCAGGTCAAGGGCGGCTCGGCGCCGAAGCCAACCGAGGAGGACATTGACCGGTTGAAGGCGGTGAAGGACGTCTACCGCGCGAAGGCCATCGTCCTGTTCCAGTGGCGCAAGGGGGTGGCAAGCGGTTTCTACCTCCTCGACGAGGTGACCCACGCCTGGGTCCAAACGCCGTCGAAGGCGCTCTTTGGCTCGTAAGGGTCGCCACCCCGGCACGAAGAAAAGCCGCCCCGATGTACGAGGCGGCTGAATTGGAACGAAACGCGCTAAAACAGCGCCTTGAACGACTGCCACTTGATGGTGGCTTGGCACCAGGTATAGGAGCTGCCGTTGGCGCGGCAGTTCTTAAACCCGTTCTCGGTGTACGCATCGCCCAGGTACCAGAGGCCCCCGACGAGGGCCATAACGACGAGGGCCACCAAAGGGCGGCCAGCTGCACCAGGTCCAGGAGTTTTCGGGACATGCTCCACAACCAACGCACTTGAGTGCAATCATTCGTCCGTCTTTCGTGGTCATCACGCCCCGCCCTCCTCCGCGGGCGCCGCCGGCAGGAACTTCATCACCGCGGCACGGTTTCTCAGCACGATTTGCTGCACATGCGGCTCTGAGGCATCCACCTCCAGCAGCCCGAGTCGCTTGAGTGAATAGAAGAGAAGTGCCTGGCGACATTCCAGAACGACCTCTCCGTCGACCATCCCGTAGTCGAGCTCGATGACCTTGCGATGGGCCTTCGAGAGACGTGAGTTCGGCGCCAGCACCAGGCTGACCTGACGGTGCCAAGCCTCGTCGTCTGCGCCGTCGGTGCCGGCGTCCTCGAGTACCTCCACGCCGAGCATCCGCGCCATCACGAAATCACGAAAGTCGCCGCGTGTGTGGCAGAACGCACGGACGTGCCACCGGTAGCCGTCGAAGGCGACCGCATGCGGAGAGATGATTCGCGCTTTGGGTTCGGCCGAGGACATCGATTGGTAGGTCACGCGCAAGCAGACACGCTGCCGTATCGCGGTCAGCACGGCCACGACGGTGTTCGCCTCCAGCTTTCTCGTGGGCGCGGCAACGGCGGCCGTCGGCGGCGTCCAGCCCAGGAAGCTCTGCTCTGCAGGCAGCACCCCGATTTCGCGCGCGAGGAGCTCGTTCAGGTATCGCGAGGGTTCGTTCGAGGGGTAGAGCGGCTCGAACCCGTCGGTGGCCAGGTAGACCTTCGAGCTCCGGTCGTAGACCGCGTTGTTGGGAGCGAGCTCCAGGTACTTGGAGATGTCGAGCGATGCCTGCGGCACCGAGATGCCAAAGAAATTCGTCAGGTCGCTGCGGTTGAGCCGCCCCTCCCAGCGAAGGCGGAAATCCAAGAACTCGAGGCGACGGCCCTGGCTCCAGCGGGCGGGCGCCTTTTCCCCCGCCTCGTCGGAGTCCGGGGGCAATGACGGCTGCTGCGGCATGTCTGGATGATACGAAAAATCAGTTCTTTAGTCTTCTTTTTATACGTATAATTTTTGTACGCGATTCGCGGTGCTGTGAGGAATCCGGATGCAGGTCACCTTTGGATTGAGACTTGACGAGCGCCAGGGCCCCTCGGACAGGGGGTACTTCAGGGAGCCGGTCGTCGGGCGCATGGGACTTCTTGGCCTGTTGGAGACCTACCTGGGTCTGGCTCGGCCGGAGGTGCCGCAGGCGCAGCGCGTGGCGGCGTACCTCGGTCACCTGCGCAAGTTCGACGACGGCAGCCGCTTCTACAGCCGGTCGCTCCAGGTAGACGACGTCGGCACCGCAGCACTTCTTCTCTCATGGCGCGACGAGTGGCGCCTGGGCGGCTGGGATGGAAAGGCATCGCCCTCCTCTCCGCTGCGCATCCAGGAACTGGCGAGCGTCGAGGAGGCTGCTTTCGGCCACGTCGCACCTGGCGAGGGTGAGCGCCTGGTGGAAGTGGCCTCTGCGCTCGCTGCAGGCAACACGGTGCCCATTTCGCAGGTCAGGCTCGCCGACCCCTCTGCGAGCTTTCCGGCCATGTGGCGCGCTGTTCTCAATCACCTGAAGGGCGTGCACGAGCCCCAAGCCGCCGAACCTGGCGGCAAAGGGCAGCTTCGTGAGCTGCAGCGCCTCGCCGCAGAATCTGTGGCCAATGGCCAGCTGAAAGCCCCCGAGGCCTTTGCTCTCAACGATGGAACCGTCCAGGTCCTGCAAGCACAGTCGCGCGAGACCGCCGAGCACTGGCTGAGCGCTTGGTGCCGTGCCAACCCGGCGAATCGCCTGGTGCTTTGCGAGCAAGGGGGCGACTCCCTGGACGCCACCTTGATGGCAACGGGCGCCGCCGCCTGTGGCTTCGACAGCCCGAGCAGCCTGCGACCCGCGCTGCAGACGCTGGGGCTGGCGCTCGAGATGCTGTGGGCGCCGCTCCATATCGGACGCCTCGTCGAGTTCCTCGTGCATCCCTACGGGCCGTTCAGCCGAGCTGCGAGAGGCAAGCTCGCGCGTGCGATTGCCGAGCAGCCGGGTCTCGGCGGAGAGGCCTGGATTGCTGCCAAGGCGAGCATCGGCGAGAAGGAAAACGCGCAGACACTTCTGGAGGAGGTCGCCTTCTGGCTCGAGGGGGAGCGCTGGTCCCGCGCAGACGGCGCCCCCATCACCGAGGTCGCTGTCCGCGTCGAGAAGGTGCGCACGGCGTTGCAACGACGCGCCGTCCACCAAGCTGGTGAAGCTGCGACCATCGCGCCGGCACTTCGCCAGTGCGACGCCGTGCTCGTGGGCCTGGCCGAGCTGCGCCAGCAGGGCCTGGAGCACCTGGTACCGCGGCAAATCGAACAGCTGCTGGCGCAGTCCACGCCCGCCGGCGCGACCAACCCCGCTGCCGTCTCCCAGGTCGGCTGCCTGAAATCCGCGACCACCGCGGCCGCATGCCTCGAGCCTGCAGGTGAAGTCGTCTGGTGGATGCCTTCGACGCCGGCCCTTCCCCGGCCGCTTCCTTGGTCGCAAAGCGAGGTCGATGCACTCAGGAGCCTGGGGGTCGAGCTTCGTGACCCCAAGCGTGAGCTGGAGCTGCTCGCAACGCAGTGGCTGCGCCCACTTTTTGCTGCCAAGGAACGCTTCGTCCTGGTGCTGCCGCCGCCGGGTGCGGAAGAACACCCCATCTGGCAACTTATCCGGCAGTTGGCGCCGAAAGTGAAGGTGCACCGCATCGATGACGACCTGTACGGCACGCACCTGGGCTCGATTGCCCGTCGCGTCACCGATGCTCCCCTGCAGCGCGCGGGGCGCTACCTCGAGCTCGAGCGTCCCCTCGCCTCTCGCAAGAAGCACCAGTCGTACACGGCACTCAACGAGCTCTTCAACAACCCCGCCCTCGCCGTCCTGAAGGACGTGGCCCACCTGCGACCGGGGAGTGGCCTCGACGATGAGCACGAGAACAAGCTACTTGGCAACCTTGCGCATCGGGTGGTCGAGCGATTCTTCCAACAAGAACATGTTCTGCGCTGGACCAGCGCGCAGGCCGGCGCCTGGTTCGACGCCATGGTCGACGAGCTCCTGCTCGCAGAAGGCGCACCGCTCCTGATGCAGGGCGCCGGCGTAAGCATGAGCCGGTTCAAGCGAATCTGCCGCACGGCGCTCCTCACCTTGCTCACACACCTGCAAAGCGCCGGCGCTGTTCGAGTCCAGGTGGAGGTTCCTGTCCAGGGATTGCTGGGCGACGTGGAGGTCATCGGCAAGATTGACCTGCTGGTCGACCTGCCGCAGGAGCGCAGTGTCACCCTTGACCTCAAGTGGTCCGGCACCAAGCGGCATGGAGAGGCGCTTGTGGAAGGCCGCCACCTGCAGCTCGCGCTGTATGCAAGTCTGACGCACCAGGTTTACGGGCAGCTGCCCGTGGCCTTGGGTTACTTTGTCTTCGACTCGGCAACGCTGCTCATCTCCACGCCTGGCATCTTCCCGGATGCCCAACTGCGCAAGCCCGCGGGCGGCGTCACGGTCGACCCGATGCTGGCTCAGGCAAGGGAAAGCTGGAAGTGGCGCATGTCCCAGTGGGCGGAGGGCACCGTCGAACTGGTCGACGCCCAGGCGGACATTGCCGAATTCCAAGGGCCGGAAGGCACCTTGCCGGTCACCACGCTCGGTCCCTTCCATCGTGAACACCTCACCCTGCTCGGAGGCTGGGAACAATGAATCCAGTTGAGTTCATCAGTGCCGGCGCAGGAAGCGGCAAGACCTACCGCCTGACGAGCATCCTGTCGGAGGCACTCCTTGGCGGCAACGAACCGGTGCGCCCCCACGCGGTGCTCGCCACGACCTTCACGGTGAAGGCAGCCACGGAGCTGCGCGAACGCGTGCGCACCAGACTGCTCGAGCATGGCCGCATGGACCTGGTCACAGCCATCGGCCAGGCGCGCATCGGGACCGTCAACAGTGTCTGTGGCCAGCTGCTCGAGCGGTTTTGCTTCGAGATGGGTCTCTCCCCCGACCAGACGGTGCTGAGCGAGGCCCAGACCAAGAAACTTCTTGCCCGTGCGCTCGACGACACCTTCGACGCCGAGCGTCGCACGGAACTGCTGACGCTCATGCGCCGGCTGGGGATGGAGGACGCCATGTGGTCCGACACCATCGGCAAGGTGGTCAAGGCCGCTCGCGAAAACGACATTTCCAGAGAGGCGCTTCGCGCAATGGGCGCGACGAACGCAGACCGGATGCTCGAGAACTGGCCGGCGCCCGAGGGTGGCGTCGACCATGCCGCCAGGCTGCTGGAGGAACTCGCGACGGCCAAGACGGCGGTCGCCAAGGACATCGAGTCCCGGGACGCCGCCGGTGGCAGGGTCGACAAGGTCATGCGGGACGGCATCGAGGAGCTCGAGCGCTTGCATCGCCTCTTCAAGTCGGGCAACTGGACCTGGCCTGACTGGCTCGCCGCATGCAACGTCAAGATTGGCGCCAAGCTCGTGGGTCTCGTGCAGCCGGTCGTCGACGCGGCGCAGGCGCACGAGCGTCACCCGCAGTTTCACGAGGAGGTGCGGCGCTACCTCGACCTTGTGTTCAGCCTGGCCACTGACACCCTGGACACCTTCAGACGTGCCAAGGAAGAACTCGGTGCGGTTGACTTCATTGACCAGGAGGTCGAACTGCTGCGGGCCTTGCGCGAGAGCGAAGCCGTGCGAGAGGCCTTGTCGAGCGAGCTCGACCTCGTTCTCGTCGACGAGTTCCAGGACACGAGCCC
This sequence comes from Variovorax sp. SRS16, assembly GCF_901827165.1. Lineage (NCBI taxonomy): Bacteria > Pseudomonadati > Pseudomonadota > Betaproteobacteria > Burkholderiales > Comamonadaceae > Variovorax > Variovorax sp. SRS16. Next base: position 288,820 of record NZ_LR594667.1, on the reverse strand, counting down.
GCTGCAGCTCGCGCTCTTTGTCGAAATCGCCAAGCTCGCCAGGCGCTCGGTCTGGGTCGGCGACCCCAAGCAGGCCATTTACGGATTCCGCGGCACTGACGCCTCGCTCATCGCGGGGGTCATCGGCGCCGTCCAGGGCTGGGGTGGAATCATCGGCGACCCGCTCACCGACTCCAGGCGCTCGACCCCCGCGCTGGTGTCGCTCGCGAACGCCGTGTTCGTGCCTGCGTTTGCGCCGGACCTCGAAGCCGACGCCGTGAAGCTCGCGCCGACGCGAGGCGACATCCCCGGCCAGCCAGCGCTCTACGACTGGACCTTCGAGAGCAGGAAAGGCGAGCTCGACTATCTCGGGCTCGGCCCTGCCATCACGGAGCTCCTTGCTTCCGGAGCGAAGGTCTACGACAAGGGCACGAAGGAGCTGCGCGCCATCAGGGCGGGCGACATTGCTGTGCTGTGCCGCACGAACGACCAGATTGATTACGCCGCGGCAGCTCTCGCGCGCTGGAGCATCCCGTCGGCGAGTGGCCGCCCGGGCCTCCTGTCAACGCCCGAGGCCTTGCTGGTCACAGCGTGCCTTCGTCGCCTGCAGGACCCGACGGACACCGTGGCGACGGCGCTCATCCTCACGCTCGCGGCCGGCATGCCCGCCAAGGAGTGGCTTGGCGACCGCCTGGACCATCTTGCCGCGGAGAAGCCGTCCCATGAGTGGAGGGCCACGGGCAACAATGCGCATCCCTTGCTTGCGCGGCTGGAGACGCTTCGCCCGTCCCTGCTCTCGCTGACGCCTGCGGAAGCCCTCCGGCTGGCCAAGGCGGAGTCCCACGTGGCCATGCTGGCCAGCGCCTGGTCGCGCACACCGCAGGAAGCGCGCGTTCGTGTCGACAACGTGGAAGCGCTGCTCGCGATGGCCACGACCTACGAGAGCGAGTGCGTCTCTTCCAAGCAGCCTGCGTCGGTGGGCGGCCTCCTGCGGTGGCTGTCAACTCAAGCGGCTGGCGGCGAGGACGCCCGGGCCGCTGCCGCCGATGACGCGGTTGCCGTGCTCACGCACCACGGTGCAAAAGGCCTCGAGTGGCCGGTTGCCATCCTGACGGGCCTGGGCGCCGGCGCGCGCACCGCGGTCTGGGATGTCCGTGCGCGCACCAATGCCGAGAAGCTCGACCCGCAGGAGCCCTTGCGCGACCGCTTCATCCACTGCTGGCCGAGAACTTTCGGCAAACGCAAGGCTCCGCAAGCGGCGCTCAACGCCGAGAACTCCCAAATCGGCCAGGCGATGGCCAAAGCCGGCCTGGAGGAAAACAAGCGCCTCCTCTATGTGAGCATGACACGCGCTCGAGACGCGCTCGTCCTGGTTTCAGCCATGAAGACCAGGCCCGACCGCTCCTGGGTCGACGAGGTCGGCGCCTCAGAACTACTTTTTGGTGAAAGCGGCGTGATGGTGCTGCCCGACGGTCGTCATGTGCAGCGCGAGACCAAGCTTTGGTCCGCCGCCGACTGCGCCGCGGAGCCACCGGCGGCCACTGCCGCTGACCGCAGTTGGTTCAGCCCTGCCGCGCCGCTTGCCAGCCGTCCGCTGTGGCACCGGCCCAGCACCGGCGAAGGCGCCGAGGCGAGCGTCTTCGCCGTCGGTGAGGTCGAGGCTGTCGGCACCCGCATTGCCATCTCGAAGAGCGTCGACATGGTTCTCCTTGGAACGGCCTTGCACCATTGTATCGCCCGCTCTGGCGTGGCCGGAAGCATCTCGGGCGAGGACGTCGAGCGGCTCTTGACGCGCTGGGATGTTGCGCACGCTGTCGACACGGGCGCCGTGGTCGGCCAGGTCGACTCCTTCCTCGCCTGGATTGCCAAGCGCTGGCCCGGTTGCCCGGTTCACGTGGAGGTGCCCATCGAGGTCGACCGTGAGGACGGCACGCGGCTGCGCGGGCGCATCGACTTCCTCGTTGACACACCAGCCGGATGGGTCCTCATCGACCACAAGTCCAACCCGCGCGGTGCGACTCACGATGAGGAGCTCGTGCGCGAGCACGGGCCTCAGCTCGCCTCGTACGCGGATGCGCTGGTCCGCGCGACTGGACGGCCGGTTACCGAACAGTGGCTCTTCTTGCCGGTAGCCGCTCGGGCGCTGCGCGTTCGAGCTCTCCCTAGCCTTGAGGTTGCTTGACCTTCGCAAGCACGAAGCCAACAAGAAAAGGTATGCCGCATGTCCTTTGATGAATCTGACCGCGCAGAGAATGCGGCCGCGTCCACATTGTTCTTTGCTGAAGCCGACGAGCATGAAGGCTTGGAGCTGAAGGTCGGGTATTTGGAGTTCCTATGGATGCAGCCAGGAGCCGCCGCCGAGGCAGACAAGCTCCGAACCCTGATGAGCGACTATCCCCGTGAGGAAGTTGAACGAGCCATCTGCCTGGTACTCGACGCGGGTGGGTGGAGGCCTCACTTGGTGGCATGTGTGGCGCTCCTGTGCGGGCACACGACGCCCAAGACGCTCTGGTACTTGTGGCGGGCAATTCAAGCTGACAGTTGGGTTGCTCCGCAGCTTGTCGCGACTGCATCGTTGGTGGACCCTGAGTTTGCGAACAAGGCCGAATGGGCTCTGCTTTCAACACGCCTGCAGCCCAAGGCCGCAGGAGCCCTCGGCGCCATGCTGGCTGAGCGACTGGGCCCGGAAGATGAACTGCCGGAGGACCTCGAGCAGGCCGTTCAGCGAGGCAGTGCTCATCCTGACGACGCCGCCGGAATCGCACAGACTTGGAAGCAGTCTGTACTGCGGGCCTTCAACGGAGCGGATGGACCTGCACAAGTGAGCGGCCTGGACTGTGCTCGCCGCCTCCCGGCCTCGCATTGAAGACCGTCCGCCACGCAGGCGCTTATCGAGGCGACAGCGGCTGTTCGCCCTCGCCGCTGCTTCGTTTGCGCCATCGTGGAGCTCGACATGCTCCACGAGTGGGCCAGAATTCTGAGAGCGCGGATGGTCATGTACTCAGCTTGCTTCGGTGACTACTTCATCTCGCTTCCAATTCTTGGCTGGGAACGGCGACTCTGATGTGGCGAAAGCCGCGGCGTCCTTTGCACGCTTGAAGCCGTTGTGCCGTTAGGTTGCCAACAGCATCGTGCGGCCAGAACGATAATGAGCACTCTCGTGCTGCAACAATTCAAACAGGAACTGAGGAGAGCGTGAAATGGGACAACTACTAGGCTGGCTGACGATTGCGTTGCCCCTGTCTATCGCGGTCGGCATCTGGGCATCGACCCGCGGCCGAAGCGGTTGGGGATGGTTCTTCCTATGCCTGCTCATCAGCCCCTTGATTGCAGGGATTATTCTCGCAGTCTCGAAGAATCTTGCCACAGGGGAATCGACTCCGGCACCTGGTGCTGGCCGCACCTCAGCGCATTCCTCGTCGGGCGCCATGAATGCCGCTGCGCTGTTCGACGCATCAACCAAGTCCTCCTCCGCTCCCGCACATGTGGGGCCAACAGATGACGATTTCGCCGCAGCGATGGCCGAGTGCGATTCAGCGCAGCGAAAGCCCGGGGTCTGGGCAAAAGCTTTTACAGAAGCTCTGGGCGATGAAGTTCGCTCCAGAGCGCTCTATACCGGCCGCCGCGCTGGCGAGTTGGCTGCAGAGCGAATCGAGCGAGAGAGGGTAGAGCAGTTGAAGACAGAAGAAGGTCGACTTCGTCTCGAGCGTGAGGCCTACGAGGCGAAGCCCAAGGGCACGTGCCCGAATTGCGATACCGTCGTGCTCCTTGACGCAGAAAGCTGCCCGAGCCAGCGCTGTGGTGCCACGTTCACCGCTCCTGGTGGGTGGCGCGTCAAGCCACTGCCGGCGTAAACACGACATCGCGCACCTCGCTCCGTCACATGGCCTGGATGAAGCGGGTGAGATACCACCCGAGGTAAGGCTCATGCAGGTCCAATGCCGCTCCAACGGTGTCACGGAACCACGCGCACACCTCAGTCGGTTCGCCACCTTCAATGTCCGCGGAAACGCGTGCGTGCAGCCCTAGCGGCATGCGCGCGATGCGGGACTTGACTGCAACGGCATAGGCGCTCTCGGCCGCCTTGGCCTGCGTCGGGTTGAGCGGCTTGACGTCGGGATAGCCATCAAGCTCGGCCAGCGCTGCCGCCTGGTACATACCGAGAACGGCCTCGAACTTCTCTGTCGGCAAGCTCGCCATGTACCGGCGCTCATAGACGGCGGACTGCTGGGTGCCCATTTTCCCGAGGAAGAGCGCCTTGCACACGGTAGGCTGAGTGGCCGCAGCCATGTCGAGGATGTATCGCAGGAATTGCGCATGGACCTCGGTCGGCAGGCGGCGCAGCCCCTTCACCTGCAGTTCGACCACGGCCTCGAGCACGTAGTTCTTGCTTTCATCCGCGCCGAGCTGCTTGCCGTAGAACGGCATCACCACCCTGGTCAGATATGGCGCCATCCGTTCGTGCAGCATGACTCTTCGCAACATGGCCTTGACTGCCTCGCGCTTCGGCGGCGCCAGGTTCGGCCCGTACGAGTTGGTCACTGTCTTCTCGAGCAGAGTCTCGTCACTGACGTAGCGCTGCATCCACCGCGAAATCTCGGCCTGCAGTCGAGCTGGCGTTGGCTGCTGGGCGGCTGCCGCGAACGACACCGCCGCGAGCAGCGCAATGCTCAGGCGGCGCAGCCTTGGAAAGAACATGTTTTCCATCGAAGGACTCGCTTCCTTTGTTCAACTATTGAGGTCCGCGCCGCGCCAGGAGCAGGAACTCAACCCCTTGCGCTCGCGCTGATTGCATGTCGAAATGGGCCAAGCTCGCTTGGCCAAGCAGCGAGGCGCAATCGACGCACGCGATTGCTGGCACGTTCTTGAGTTCGAAGGGCCCGACCTTCATCGACTCGATGACGATGCCTCGTGCCAGCACTACTCTGCCGTCGGCTGTCCGCATCTTCACCTGCGGCTCGGTCACCCGGTAGACGACCTTCGTGTCACGCAGCATCGCGTCGCTCAGGCTCGTCCGGCTGGCGCCGGTGTCGACCATGAAAGCCCGCGGCTTGCTCGAGCCCAGGGTCACTGGCGCGAAGAAGTGACCACTGAAGGCCGGCAACCGCAGCGCCGCGCGCTCCAAGGTCTTCTCTGGTTCGGCCTGGTCGATAGCCGTCTCAATGGAAATCCGTTGCGCCACGAAGTACGGCCGGACGCCCTTTGCTTCCAACTGGTTGTCGTAGGCCTGCAGGAGAGACAGCGCCTCGTAGGGCCGCTTCGATTTGAGCAGGAGGCTGGCTAAGCGCCCTCTGACGTCGACCAGGCTCGGTGCCACGGACAGCGCCTTGTACGACCATTCGATGGCGTCGCCCGTGTGGCCCAGCTTCTCGTGGCTGTCGGCGTAGAACGCGAAGAGGTCGTACGCACCCTCCCCGAGGTCCAACGACCTCCTGAGGTGAACGATGGCTTCCTCGTGCTTGTCACGCAAGTTCAGGACCATGCCCAGGCGCGCGGCGCCGAAGGCGTCGTCGGGTCGAAGCCGTACGTACTCGCGCCAGCTGGCTTCCTGGCATCGCAGGTCGCGCAGCTGCACACATTTGATTGCCTGAGAACGGTGGTCCTCCGCCGTCAACTGGTCCCGATTGAGCCAACGCTCCACGTAGCCGCGTGTCATGAGCGTGGTCGCGCCCGAGGTTGCGAGCAGCACCGTGCAGCATCCGACGAAGACCTTCAGGTTCTTGCGCTGGCTGGGGTAGTCGCTCCAGAGCGAGAAAATGACGACGACCGCGACTGGCAGCAGCAGCGTGCCAAGGCCGACTCCGAGCGCATAGGCCAGCGACGCCCTCTCAGGCAGATGGAAGGCCAGGCCGAACGCGACCAGCACCACGGCCAAGATGATTGCTGCGGTCCACAGCGGCGCGCCGGCGGCGCGTTCGCGTAACCTAGCTTGCCTGAGGAATCCAGGCTCAGCGTCCGCGGCCGGCGCAGCCCGGCCCTTGGCCAGCTCCGGGATGTGCTGCATGGGTTTCCAGCTCAGGCGCCCTTCGCGCCAAACCAGCGTGGTCATGCTGATGGTGCCCGCCTGCACAAGCTCCTCGAGCTGCACTGCCGACAGCGGACCGCTCCTGTTTTCGCCTTCTGCGTACCACCAGACCTGCTCGGCTGCGTCTGCTGCGGGCGTGTCGGTCTGCTCCGGCGTCGGCAACGCAGCCAACGGGGCCTCGGCGAACACAGGGTCTCGACGGTCTTCGAGCGCTTTCCGGCCACGTGCTCGCATGCGCAGAGACTCGAGCGGCTCAAGGTCCCCGGCCTGCTTGGCACCAAAGTAGGTGTTCTTTACTCGCTCCGAGTTCGTGAAGTACAGAAACCAGAGGAAGCTTGAAATGAAGCCGCGAACCGTTTGAGCAGCGCCCTCCCCCGCGGCGTTCACGTTGAGGAACGCCCAGGCAGCGCCCACATCGCCGAGGTACATGACGAACGGACTTAGGGCAAGAAAGAGCTTGGCGTGGGTCACGCTCTCCGGCTCGTACCTCGTGCGAAGCCGGTTGGCCATCCAGACCTGCCAGACAATCATGCCCAGCATCAGGCACCAGCAGAAAGCCTTGTATTGCACATAGCTTGGAAGCTCCACGAGCGCGGGGTTGCGCGCCTCCGCCTCGGTGAAGTTCCTGAATTGCGTGCCAATACCTATCAGCGGCGAAAGGACGAATGAAGCGACAAGAAAGAAGCCGAGCCAGCCTCTCGTTCCGTGGAGCCTCTCTCCGCGAGCCTCCCTTTGGCGTGCCGACCGACGTACCAGCCACACGCAACCGGCAATCAGCGCGAGGAATATCAACAGCGGCAGCAGCGAGCCAGCCTGCTCCATGGTCATATTCGCTCCTCAGTCTTTCAGTGTTTTTGTGAGTAGGGCCCGTTCGGCGCTAGAGCGTCCGGGGCATCAACGTTGGTTGTCGAGTCGCAGTCTTTCCACAAATCGCGCGGCGTACCTCCGCAGCGTGTCGATGGAATCGTTCTGGGAGGCAGCAGTGACCATGGCCACGCGCCCGTTTAGATTGACTAGCTCGGTATAGGTGGTTGCGCCATTTGGAGTTCGCAGACTGGCGCATACTCGGTCTTGGTCATCGCAACTCAGCCGAGACCCAGGCATTTCGCCGATGAATCGCTTCTTTACATCGGCAAACTGGGCTGGCCGCACAGGTATCGGCCCATAGCGCGTGTCGTCCAGAACGAGCACGAACTGAACCGGACCCGAGGACCCGAAGTTTGCACTCTGAGGAACGAAGGCACCGACGAAGAAGTTCGAGTTGACTGCCGGTCCAAGATTCTTGTCGGTCGCCGGGTCGACGTTCCATGGCTTCCAGCCAGTGGGCAGTGTCAAGAGCAGCGAACTTGTCGGCATGCGCCCCACTCGCAGCGGGTTTTCGCCGCGGGGCCGGCACTCCGTTCCCTTCGTCGTCCCTGACGAGACTCGGATTGACACCGACTTCAACGAAACCGGCTGCTTTCCCGTTGGGCTCGCCTGAGCAGAAGCCGGGAGTTGGCGCTCAAACAGAAGCCATTCGTCTTCGATACGATAGTTCAGCTCAGAGGCTGGACCTTTCGGCTGACCGGTTACTGGGTCGAGGGTTGTCACCCGCAACTGCCCTGGCCCGGATGGCACATAGCTCGACAGAGTCTCCGTCTTTCCGTTACTGCCGTGGCACGTCGACCGAGCCCGACTACCGTCGTACTCAATGACACAGTCGCCGTTCTGCTCGCGGTGCGTTCCGTCAGCCAGGGTGACTCGAACCTGCTGACTACGCCAGCAGCCGCGTAAAGCGATGTCTTCGGAAGCGGCCACTGCTGCGCCGGCGCTGGACAACAGGACGAGTGCCGCCAGGGCGGGAACAATCAAACACATCGCGCCACGACTTTCACGTCGCCAGCATGCGGCCAGAGGAAAACGCGCTGGCGGGCACCAGAATGAGCCTTGTCGCGACATCATTCCGCCGCCGCGAAGCTCGTGTGCGCAGCCGACTCGCCCGCTACCGCTCGGTTCTTGGATGACATCAGCGCGAGGATGTTGAGCAGGCACGGTGTCGCCATCACCGCGATGAAGACGGCGATGAACAGGCTCTCCCGGGCCTTAAGCGACCACAGGACGAAAGCGACAGCCGCGGCCAGTCCTGCCAGCCACAGCCCATTGAGCGCCAGCGCTCCTACAACGGCAACGCGCGAGGAGTCTGGCCGGAAGGCAATCAGCGCTGCGCCGAAGGGCAGCAGATGAATCACCATGACCCATGGAGAGGCCTGCGGGTAGCGGGCCATGGCAAGCGCGCCGACTCCGAAGCAGGCAACACCAATCCAATCGAGCACCTTCGCCCAAGTCTGCATCGCGATTTCCTCCAACCCGGCGCGTGACCGGTAGTCCCCGGCACGTGCCTTAGCCCTCGACTCCTGAAGCGCCTCCCGTAGGGAGTACCGCCGTTCCATTCTTTTGAGCGCACTCGCCACCGGCAGTGGGTACTTTTGTGCTAACCTTATGTTACCAGCAGTAACTCGTCTGCGCAACATGCGCCCCTCACTTCGGCAAGCCAGCTCATGACTCCACAGCAAATCGTCGGCCTTGCCGCTCGCCTGTTCGCAATCTGGCTCGCTATCTCCGCGTTCCAGGCGTTCGCCATCGCCCAGGCGCTGAAGGCGTCGAATAACCCGGACGCCGTGTGGGTGCCGTATCTGGTGGCCGGGCTCTACGTCGGAGCCGGCGCGCTCCTATGGCTGTTTCCAATGTCCGTCGCGCACCGCTTGGTTCCGAAGACGAGGTTTGAAGACAAGCTACAGCTTCCGAGCCAGCAGGCCCTGGTCGTCGCCTGCGTGGTGCTCGGGCTGCTCGTCATTGCCATCAAGGCGTTGCCGGCAGTGCTGAAGTACCTGTCGCTGTGCGCCATCGTGATTGCCAACGGGCAGCCCATCACGACGATGGACCCTTGGATGCACATCGACGGGATGATTGGGTTCGGGGAGCTGGCGGTGGGGATTTTCTTGGCGACAAAGGCGCATGCGGTTGCGGCCAGGCTCATCCCGTCGGCTGCGGTCTAGGCACCACGGGAGAGCCGGATGAAGGCATTTGGAGTGCTGCTGTTCATTGGTGCGGTCTTGGTCGGGGGCTATGCACTCTTCGTGTTCGACCCGAGCGTAGCGACGGGCTACGGCAGTCGTGTCAACAACATCGGCCTCATGCAGGACCGACAAAACCTGTTGCTCGCAGCGTGCGCCGCGGCTGTGACCGGGGCCATTTTCATGGTGTTCGGCGGGCGCGGGGGCACGAAGGACATCCCGCCGGTCAGCTATGGTGACGGCACGGCATTGAGTACCGAGAAGCTATCCGCCATCGAGGACTTTCGCGACGCGCTGAAACATGACGTCCCCTCGGTCATTCGCACTGCGCTGCAGGCCGGGCGAGTTCACCCATACGACGAACTGCCAACAGGGCGCGGCTTTCTCCAATACGCCGTCTCGGAACAGGCACTCTCTTGCATCCCGCTTCTTCTCGAAGCCGGCGCAAAGCCCGACCATCCTGACAGCACTGGAAGAACCGCTTTCGATTTCATAACGGCATCTAGCAGCCCCGAGCTTCAGAGCCTGATGCGCCCAAAACCCGAGTCAATAGCCAACGCGGTGGCTAGCGATGCAACCGCCAAGATGATGTTGCGCTTGGAGCAACTGGCGAACTTGCACGCAGACGGCATTCTGACGGCAGAGGAGTTCGACCTTGCAAAGGCTCGCGTGCTGGCAAGTGCGCAGGAGGGGCGGCTCGGCTAGCAGCTTGCTCGCAGTTCGGCACGCGGGGCGGGTTCCCAGCTTCCGGACGAGCCGCCGAGCTCGGGCTCCTATGGCGCGGAGGCGGCGCCAGTGCGGATGCACGCGCTGCGATGCCCGGTAGCGCCATTCGATGCTGCATCGCTCCGGCGGGTTTGTGATGCCATGCCGCGCAATGTACGAAGGGCAGCAGCGCCTGCCATCCTCATTCCAGGCCGGGAAATCAAGGTATTGGCCATTCGTCATCAGCGCGAAGAGGACTGCCCTGTAGGCAACGCATCTTCAGCGCTGGTACTACTTGCAGCCGTGCAACGACATCGAGGCAAGCGTATTTTCGGCCGAAGCTCTATCACCTGCCTTGATTGCCTGGTCGACTGTTGCCTTCATGAACTGGCACATGTTCGCGCGCCCTGCCGCCTTTTGAGCTTGCTCGCTTTTCTCATGCGCAGCCTTTTGGGCGGGGGACATGGCAGCCACCGCTTCCTTGCGCATCAGTTCGGCGAGCAATTCGATGTTCTTCTTGTTGCTTCCCAAGATATAGCTCTCGACTCGGTCGATTTTTTCCCCTGGCCAGGGAGTCGACCAGCTGCTCGGCGCGAGCTCTCGCATTTTGAAAATCGCGACTTTGACCAAGGCACGATTGACCACGTATGCACTCGCGGACCCCTGCTCGAAACAAGGCCCATAGGAACTAAGCAAGAGTATCCAGGGGACTATGTCAGAAACCTGCTGAGCAACAGGCCTCCAGTCGAAGCAAACCAGCAGAAGTTGGTCGGCGTTGTCGGGCTTGAAGTTCGGGTTTTTTCGATGAAATTCCGCGACCTCTTCCCGGCTGAATTCGAGCTCGTCTTCCCGCGTCGCGCGGATGCTTTCAAGCTGCGTCCTGAACATTTGGATGGCCCTGATGACCTCCGGCTTCTCTCCGGAAGCCTCCGACAGGGCCGCAATGGCTTCGGGACTGGCGCTGCGCCGCAGTTTCTCAGGGACTCGCGATTGACCGGCCGCAAACGAACTCACCAGCAGCAACGATGCCGCTAAAGCCAAACATCTCATGAACGCTCCTCCTGCTTGTTTCATTGATTCTTGAAGACCAAAAGCCCTCGACGGGCTATCCCTTGGTGCACTCAAATGGCTGCCAGGCGCCCGCGGGCGGATTGACCACCGAACCTCGAGCGTCGACGCGCCGGGTCACCCGGAAGGTCAGTGTCTTGTCGGAAAGCTTTGCACTCATCGTGGTGCTGCCCTGGCCAGGAAGAATCTCGAAGGTGTTGCTGCCAAGAAGGCGGATGGCCCCGGACCGCATGGCCGGCGCAAACAGAGGGAGGTCTTGGGGCTCTACCGCCGCGAGCACGCGCTTTGGGGTCATGGTCACCTCACCGCCCGAGATGGCGAACGTTCCTTTGACCTCCATGCTGGCCCGCTTCGCCGAGTCGGACGAATTCGGGTCGCCAATTGTCGACTGTGTGTACGTGCCGGCGGGGTCGAACTCGTACATGGGCCGGCCCTGGCCGTCGCACTCCCAGGTGCCTGCCAGCCTTGCGGGGGTCACTTTGGTGCCAAACCAGCCCTGAAAGATGCCATAGACAACCACCAAAGCGACTGCTGTCGCCACCGCGATTGCGGCCAAGTTTGGCTTCGCAGTGGACGCACCGGCCTGCTCGGTCGACGATTGGGATGGCACCCCACCATCCTGGACTGGCGCCTCAGCGCCCTGGTCCATCTGCGTGGCGGTTTGGCCCTGCGCTTTCGCTTGTTCGCCTGAGTTCTGCATTCAGCTAGGGCTCGATGGGCCGTTCGTTCTTCTGGTGGCGGCAGTGTATACAGGACGGCGCGCCCCTGCGCACCCTGATGAGCGCTCGTCGTGGCACAAATTAACGAGTGCGCCGACTTCTTGCCGGCGACGGCGCAAGGCATCCACGTCGGCAACTTACGGCTGCCCAACTGACCAACCTGGGCGGCCGGTACCTTGGCCCTCCAGGTCGCGCATCGGCAGTCGGCTGCGATAACCAGGGCGTCAAAGTACGACCTCGCAAGCGGTGCCTCAGGCAGCGCAAGTGCGCGCGGGGCAATGACGCGGTAATGCTTGTTTGACCGCTAGGTGGCGGATAGCTGTCTCCGATGTCGAGGTACAGCTGCGACGGCAACGGGCACGAACCCGTCATACGCCTCGAACATCCGGTTTCTCGGCGCCGTACTTCTGGGCAGGCCCATAGCGGAAGTAGCCGTTGCCCCAAAGCGGCTGTTGCAGTTCGTCGCCTGGCCGGAGTCAAATCTGACTAAGCACATCCAAGAGCTGCTGACGCCTTGGCTCAACATACTCATAGAGCAGGCGCCAAGGTTCCTCCTGCGAACCAGGATTGCCGACGTAGAGGTCGCCGGCAATCTGCATCACTTCGCGAGACATGGCCTGGCTCTTCGCTCCATGAAGCTCGCCGAACGAAACAACGTCATACAGCGTTCCGGCATTCACTTCGGAACGTAAGGTCGTTGGGGTTATGCCATGTCGATTCATCGCCTGGTGAACGCGGCGAAGGATGCCGGCGGTTTCGTTGGCACTGATGAGGTCGAAGGCTTCAATGGTCTCGCTGAGCCACTGGCCGGTGGAATTTTCCAAGAATCCGAGAATCCCGCTCATCGAGACCTCGGTATCGAAGTCGAGTACGAGCGTCAGCACACGAAAAACCTCAGGCCGCGATGCCAAGGTTTCTCGAAGGCGATTTAGGGGAGGTTCGTACAGGCTGATGGACAAAGCCTGCACCAACTCTTCCGTGCTCAACGATGAAAAGTCTTCGATGTTCGGCATGAATAGGAAATGCGGATGAAGGGCCGGTTGTGGCCGCATCTTGCCCTTTGACGTTCAGCCGAAATCAACGGACCTGACGATAGTGCCCGCGTCAGCGAGCTCGCCCGCGGCATCGCCGCTTTCAGCGGCTGCCACGTAGGTGACAAGTGCCACGTCGGAGCCGTTGGTCAAGTACCAGGCGCGAATCACGTCGCCTGCATGCAGGAAGCTCCCGCCGACATAGTGGCTCGCGGACTTGCCTCGTTCGACGTTCGCAGCCACGCCAAGAGAACGTGTGTCGGCGAACTCCTTGAGCATCGCGTCAAGGTCGTCCGGGCTGACTTGTGGGTTGGCGCCGGAAAGATACCGTCCTACAGAGAACTGCAGTGCCCCGACCCCTTCCGGCTTTGCCAGGGTGGGCGGTGTTCCTTCGGGCATGTCGTCGCTGATGTCGACCCAGCCGTTGGGGAGAGCGATGCGGACGCCCGCGAAGGTGCAGAGTTGGCTCATGTTTTGAGAAGTCAGAGGGTAGGGTCGAAGGTCCGGTCTTGGCCGGTTGGAGGCGTCCGCGCAAGCAATTCGTCGCCGCCAGCGCCAGCGAGCTATCCGCCGAGCTGTGCAAAGCCTCTGAGGCGACGTGTGCCTATGACACCGACTACAAGATGCACACCGAAAGCCACGAGCAAAAAGATTCCCCCGACCAACAACCAAGATTGGGCCGGCAACACAAACATGAAGGGAATCATGGTCAGTTCTGCGGCGAGCATCACGGCCATTTGGATGCGCCCGAACTTTCTTGCGACCAGGGCGCGCTCGTTGCTGGGTTCCTTCTTGAGCAACGCGCGCAACGGCCATAGAGCGCCGCCTCCAAGGAGCACCTTGAAAACAAGCATTGGCGGCTTCAGCCCAAACGCGGATGCTGCGACCAAGCCGATATACGTGACAGGCATGCCCCAGAGCGCATAGCGGACGAGCCAGTCGAGGTTCTGCGGCTGGCCTAGCACCTCGGCTGGTGACGCTGAAGAACTGGGACGCGTCACGTTGGATGCCGGTGCGACTTCGCTTGCACGCGAGGCTGGTTCGTCCCGATTGTCGCGTGACGGACCGAAGGGTTTCCCGCAGTCGGTGCAGCGCGCGGCCGCGAACGTGTTTTCAGCCTCGCATTGCGGGCAAATCATTGCTACGGCGCTCCTCGTTCGTGGCCGCGCACGGTTCGCGCAGCCGATTTATGTCAGCAAAATGTAACCCGGACGGCATCGAAAGCCAACTGGAAGAGGCGCGTTTTGTTGCAGTTCAGTTGAACTGGAATTGAGACGCCATCAAGAACGAAGGCTTCGGACGGCTGCGGACCGATATCAAAGGCCTCCAGGCGCCGCTAAGGCTATCGACCGCGCTCAAGACGCCAAGGTGCATGCGAACTCGCGATGACTTTAAAAAGGTCCGGCGACATACCGAGGTACCAACCCTTAACTTCTGCCCCAGGTTTGTCTTTGGTGATGTGGATTTTGACCTTCACACCGGCGAACGCCGCGTCTAGAACGTCTCGAAGGAGCCGTTTACAGTCATCGAGGTCACCTTTAGTCGGAAGCTCTGAGGCCCGTAGCTGCACCGACACTACATGGCCTGGCTCGGGGCGCAGACCGATTGCTCCAAGCCAATCGAACGCAGGCCAGACAATCTCGAAGAAGGCGAGTTGCAGTCCTGGCAGGTGCTCCTCGACGTGGTCAATTGAAGGCATCGGTAGTCGAAAGTGGCAGGCTGCCTGTACGTAGTGCAGGCGCAATCGTGACCGGCCTCAGGACAGAGCGCACGCGCTTCGGACGTCGCGCTTGACTGTCCCTGATGGCCCACATTCTGCCTATGGAGGTCACCAGCCGTCACGAGGTGGATTGAAACTGTGCCAGGGGTTCGCCGGCGCAGGGTTCCCCCCTGGAGTATTAGTATTTTCCTTAGGAAACGTGAAATGAGAGCGAAATGCGACGTCCAACGAGTACGCCGCCATCCGCTTTGATTGGCTCCGCCCCAGGTGAAAGCGGTGCCGATAGTGAGCCGCAAGCGCCCTCTCTGCAGCCGGATACTTCATCCCAAACGCTTGGAACAATTGACGGTTATACGTATCCTTGCCTGCCCACTCGGCCAGCCCGGAATCCACCTCGCTCCTCGAGTTGAACGGTTGCTGAACCGCCCACGGACGCAGCGCGGCGTTCGCCAGCGTGTGCTGAACGTCCACCTGTATCCACGCCGTTGGTTGCTGCGTACCTTCGCCCGCACCGGACCCGATTGCCTTATCCAGCAGGCGCACGAGAGCGGCTGTCGGCTCAGGGAGCAGCGCACTCGCATCTTTTGCAGACGCCGGCCGGAAGTCAATTCGGCAACTTGGGCTAGGACCGCGTTCGAGCGCATACACAGACCAAGCTGCGAGAAAGACAAAAGGCTGCCCCACATCGATGAGCCAGAGTGCCCCTGATGCGCCGTGCCTGAATACCAGGGGGGGGCCTCCACACGCCCGAGAGAATCTCGCCGTTCGACCCCCGCTGCGCGGGTTGGCCAAGACGCGCAACGAAGTCGCCAACAGTCTGCTCATCGGGCGTGATGAAGGCGGAATATGCATCTCCGCGCCACCCGCGCGGAGTTTCTTGCACAATCAAGCGGTGCCCATGTTCTCCATGCCGCTGCCAATACACGGCTCTGGCGATGGTGCTATCCGGTGTACGGTGCTTCTCAAACATCGTCTCATCGACCTGAAGCGCGTCGCCGCCAGAGAGGTCGAGTTCTGACGCTCCCAACACCAGTTCGCTCGACAGGACGGACGGCAGCAAGAAGGGAGCGTAGAGACGAGGCGAGTCCGATGCGAACGCTGCTTGGGCAATGACGAGCGCCTCTTTGCACTCAGGTCGAGTTACAGAACCGGCGAGCACTGGACCTTTGGTTTCCAACAACGAACCTGCCGCCGCCCCTGCAACGGTCAAGGTCAGCAACAGCGGCACAGCGAGCTTCATCGTCGAACGGGTCACAAGCAGAATCTCCCCAGTCTTGCACTTCACACCGAATGCACGCGCTACGTTAGAGCCGCACCGTGCGTTCCCGGTGAACTTCACGTGAAACCCTCGAGAAGGGAGTTCGGCGCCCCCCGCGATGGGCCACGTTTTCGTTCGTGTGGAGGCCTTTATCGACCGCGCCACGGTCAATAGGCCTTCAATCAAGGCAACGCTAGCGGAACTGGAGGGTCGTGACGAACTTCCGGTATTGGCCGCAACGCGAGCGTTGAGTAGTCTTGTAGAGCTCTACCAGCCGGTCGCGTCCGTCTCAGAGCGTGCCGGCTCAACGCTACCTGGGCAGGCCAGCCGGTCTAGCGGCACATGGGTGAAGAATATCTTCAACTCGGGTGAGTGCACGACAGCAAATGCGTGGCTGACACCCCCCGGTCCCACGGCCCAAAAGAACGGTGCGCGACGACGATTCAACTTCCGGTAGGCGTTCAGCTTCGGGCCCGTCAGGGACTTCTCATCCACCTCGGACTGGGGAGCCAGGTTGAGCATATGCTCGATGAGCGCGTCGAGTTCCTTCTCGGTCTTCTTGACCTCGCCGGCGATGTACTCCGTCTCCAGGTTGCCGGGAAGAGACGCGGTCAGGTCGAATTCCCACTTGGCCGACTGCAGTGCCAAGCAGGTCACGGGCCATCCAAGTTCGAAATGGAGGCGTGCCACCGAGCTAATGGCAATGACCGGTTCCAGCCAAGGCGTGATGCTCCTCGGGACGGCGTCTCTGGAACCCTCCCAGAAAATCACTTCCTCGGTCTTGCCGTGGGGCAGTCGGTATCCGCCACGTTTCCCGTGCACCACGATGCCGCTATCCAGCGCGCGGAGGAAGCCCCTGGCATCAGCTGTCGTCACCTTATTGGATATCGCCTTGTACCCCGCCGGCGAATACTGCCGGGCTGAGTAATTGCAATAGGCGGGTAGCCACTCGGCCGACAGCCGGCGGGTAAACGTTGCGAGAGAGTCGTCGGACATCGAAGGGAATCCTACATCGACGCTGAGAAGTGGAGGCCCGAAACGACCGTCTTTTTGGCCGGCGCGGCGGTTGGCAGCGTCTCACACCCACACGCCCTAAGCCGCGGAGGTCGGCTCATACTTCTCACGCATCTCAAGATATGCCTTCCTGCAATGCTCGAAATAGGCCCTTTCATCGTCTGCGACGCGCTCAGCCTCATGCCCAGAAATTACAGGGTCGGCAGTGGCTGTCTCGACGACGCGGATGCTCACCACATCCCCAGCCTTCAAATTCGCTCGTAACCAATCCAAGTGTTCGTCGGCGGCCCCGTCCGCGCGTGCCGTCAGTCCTCCAAGACGCAAGTCCATGTCGACGCTTCCATCATCCCGCGGCGGTGCAGCCTCAGGGCCCAGCTTCCCTGTCAGGGTGATGATGGCAGAGAGCACGCACAGGTCGGTTGCGCCGCCGGTGACAGCGTCTCGTCCGTTGATGGAGATTTCTAAGGCATACATGGACGGATTCTCAAGGATTGGCGACAGGGGCTGACCGTCTGCTTCTGGCCCGAATGCAGGAAGCCCCTACGAGAAGGCTTGCCGTGGCGCCACGATGGAAAATCGGGCCTCCTCATATCTTAGGTCTTGAGCTCCGGCCTGCAAGCAAGGGCGCGCAGCTGCCGGTAGAACCCGCCGTACTCTGCCTTGTCGATAGCGCCGGCGATTGAGGGCCGTCGATTGACAATGAGTCCTTGACCACCTCGGAGCGCCTGCTCTTCAGCCGAATGAAATTGGACAATGCCCTGTTTGCAGTTCACCAGGTATCTGGTTCGCTCCGACCGTTTGCATGCCAGGGGCGAAGTGTTCAGGCGTGCGTACGGGTACTCCGTGTGCTGCAGGACCTCCGTGTTGCCAGACGCATCGGTGGACCCCACCTTAAGAAAGGTGAGATTTCCATCCATGTTCTTGAGGGGAGGCCCAGAGCGGACCGAGTAACCGCGCCACCTTGCCCTCAAAGCCCGGCATCCCTGGCTTGTAGCTCTTCGTGAGCTCAATCACGTTCGCAGGCAGTCCCGGCGTCGCCCTCAGCTGGGCCTTGAGAGTTTGGGCACAGACCTGCGCGACGGGGGTCGATTTCGCCGACGCAACGTACACCAAGTGCCAGCCAAACTCCGTTTGGACCGGACCGCTCATGTGGCCAGGCGCGGTAGCGAAGGCCGCTGCTTCGAAAGGGCGCACCATCGTGCCCTCTTTAATCACCCCGAGGTCTCCGCCCGCTTGGCGCGAGCCTGGGTCGATGCTCTTGGCGACAGCCGCCACCTTGAAGGCTGGCAGCAAACGCTCCTTGGGGACAGTTCGGAGCGACGCTACTTCTTTGGCATCCGCCTCTGTGCGGAACATGACGTGGTAGACATGCGCCTCGTGGTAGCTGCCACGCTCGTCCACGTCGCTCGGCAGTGTCTGCGCTTGAATCGTCGTGGCCGCGAGCATGGCGCAGGCTGCGAGTTTGTTCATTTTTCTTTGGTTTGTCGGTGGCACCCGCCGGCAATCGTAACTGGAACCGGGCTTGATGTCCTGCCATGGACGGAAGCGCGTATCGCGCCGATTGCGTGTCACGTGGTCAGTGGGCACACACTGCAGAAGCCGCGCTCGACCCGCCGATTGAGGCCGTCGCTAGGTTCCGGACCTGAGCTCGATTAGGGGTTCGCTGGTCCGGCTTCGGGGCAGTGCTCACGAGCGACCAGTGGCCCGCAAACAGGTGTCCGATGCACCCCTTTAAGCGGCTTGGTATTGCTCCATCGCCCGAGCTAACTCTTGCGCCACCTGCGCACGCAAGGTCGGCGGCTCCAAGACCTCGACATGAGGCCCGTGGCGCAGGATGTCCATCGTCAACTCCCGTGCATCGGCATACGGGACCTCCAGCACTAAGCGGTCCTGGGCGTCGCGCGTCATGCGTTGCTTCGGGTGCCAGCTCTCGCGCGACACCCAGCGGGCGCGCTCGGCGCTGAAGCGCAGCTTTGCCCAGGTGAGTTGGCTGCCGCTGAAAATGCCGTAGCCCTCGCCAATGAACGAGGCAAGCACCTTGTTCGGCACCTTCCCTGCAGGGCGAGCGAGAACCTCTACGGCCTCCATCGAATCCATCGCGAACGACCGCAAGCCGTTGCGAACATGACAGTATGCGCAGAGAAGCCAGTTCGAGCGGTAGTGCAAGAGCATCTGGGGCGACACCTCACGCTCGCTGCTTTCGCCACGCCCCTTGGCAAAATATTTCAACTTAAGACGTTCGCCGCGTAACAAGGCAGCGGCCACGACTTCGAAGTGCTTGTCTGGCACGGCCCGCGCGCCGGTGGTTATCAGGCGCACGCGGCCCTCGACGTCGGAAGCGGCGTGCTGTCCTGTCTCGATGACGGCGCGCAGTCGCGCCCGCAGAGGCTCTATATGTGAGCCCAGCAACCCTGGCTGCATCTCCGACAGCAGCGCTTGCATCATCAGCAACGCATACGCCTCACTCGAGTTGAACCACATCCCCGGGAGTTCTTGCCTTTCCAGGCCCGGCCCGGCCCCGGCGTACACGTAGCCACCGGCATCTCGGTCCCACTCAATGGGCGCTTGGAGACGGTCGCGCATGTATTCGATGTCGCGCTTGAAGGTGGCCCGGGAGACCTCCAGTTCCTCCAGCATCCTGGCGATGGGCACCGGCCTTCCCCGCTGGAGCAAGGAATCGATTTTGTAGAAGCGCTCGGTCCGGTCCATGGGGCTTGTGGCGGCTGGGGAGTAACTCTTTGGTATCAGTGGCTCACGCTATGAGCCACCCTTGTGCAAATACTACCTGCATTGCAAACAAAAAGAGGAGTTCGTGATGTCAGGTTCGATGCACTTTTCCACGCAAACCGAGGGCGTCGCGGCCACTCTCAGCGCCCACGCATCCCTGCGCGTCCAGCAGCGCGGGATGAACAGCCTCCTGCTCGATTGTCTGCTGCGGTACGGCCACTACTCCCATGACCACCTCGGAGCTGAGGTGGTCACCCTGGACAGCAGCGCCTTGCGCCAGATTGCCCGCAATGAATGTGCCGAGGCGCTGCGCCTCGCAAGCGAGACCCGCTCCGCGTACGCGGTCGTCGCTCATGGCCAGGTCGTCACCGTCGGCTACCGCTTCCGCAAGGTGCTGCGCGACCGCAGCCTCTCCGACGCGCGACAAGGCAGGGGCCGAAAGCTGTTGCGCCTGAACGCGAAGGCGCAGGCGACGAGCTTGACGTACTGCGGGCTAACGCTTCATTGATGAGGGAGCGAGAAAGCATGAAATCAATGGCACCGCCCTCCCCGCCTCATCAACTCCACCTCTCGGGCCCAGGCCTGTCGAGGTACGAGTTGGGCGAGCCGATGTTCGTCTATGAGGGTGCCCGCCTGCTGGGCACAGTGGAGCCTGTCGAGGCTAGCCCCGACAGGTCTGAGGTTCGCGTCGGCCGCTTTGTGCCCTCGCCGTCTTCAAGAAGGGAAGTTCGCAACTTCGCACCTCTATTGCTGGCCGAGGTGACCATGTTCCTGGCCGAGCGCTTCCCGGCTATTCAGGCTGTGCACTTCGCGCTGAGTCGGGAACTCGAGATGCACGGCGACGGGTTGATGGTCGCAGCGGCGCGCGTCGAGTTCCTGAGGAGCATTGGAGCTACGGACATTGAAGCTCGACCCAGGCCTGACGCGAGCCGCCCCGGAAACTTCGTTGTCCACGGCGTGTGGGCGTACACAGAGGAGAACATCTCTTCCCTGCGGATGGTGCTGGCCATGGAGCGCGAGCTCTACCGCAAGCATCTGGCTTACGCAGCCAAGCAAGGTGGTCTGGCGGCGCTGCTAGGCCGTTTGAAGGACCGGTGGGCCCGAGGCGATGACCCCTCCCGTTACCCCTTCGTGGTGGGTTCGCAGGCGCGCAGTTGGCGATGGCAGTCGCATTGCTGAGCCCGCAAACCCATCAACATTCATCCGACAAAATGCAAATCCAAAAGTGGAGCGCCCTCGCAGGGCTGAGATTCGTGCTGGCGTTCGTCGTCGCAGTGAATCATTTGCCCGACTTCGTGGCCCTCGGCACCTGGGATTTCATCCCAAAGTTCGGTGCCTTCGAGGCGATACTCGGTTTCCTCCTCATCAGCGGCTACTCCATCGGAGCGTCGTACGCGAAGGAGCCAGCGGGGTTCCTCTGGCGCCGGGCGCTGCGTATCTATCCGGTTTACCTTGCGGCAGTCGTACTGACGTGTGGCGTCTTCGCGCTTGAGCACGACACGTTCCCGTCGGCTTGGCTTGTCTTGGTCAACGTCCTGTTCTTGAATCAGATTCTGACCAGCGACTCCTTTGTTGGGCCAGCCTGGACCTTGGCTCTGGAGGTCTGGCTCTACTGTCTGACCCCTTTGCTCTTCAAGCTCCGCCCGTCCACGTTGCGTGCCTTGACGGCAGCCTCATTCGCAGCCTACCTGGCATACACCTGCGGGCGAACCCTCTTCCACTGGAACTACTTTTCTGGGGTGGGCTACGGCCTGAATCTGTTGTTGCTCTCCTTCATCTGGCTAGCCGGCCTTCGGCTTGCTCGAGAGCCGGAGAATTCCGTTCCCATCCTGAAGGAAGTTGGCTGGATGTTCGCGCTGCACATCGTGCTCGCCACTGCCATCCAGTTTGCCTCCAGCTGGAAGCGTGGCCACATCGATGACTTCCTCAACAGCGGCATCGACCATTTCGCCTTGCAGGCATTCACGTTGGTCGTTGTACTGTGGACGTTCAGACGGTTCACGACGTACCCTGGGGTGGGAGCAGGTGGCTCGGCAACGCTGCGACTGCTTGGCGACATTTCCTACCCGATGTACGTGGCCCACATCCCAGTGTTTTATCTGCTGAAGCGCGCTTCGCTCGAATCTCCGACCCTCTACTTGGCGGCAGTCGTGGCGGTCTCGTTCCTTCTGTACTGGGGACTGGACAAGTACTCGCAGCAGCGGAGCTCCGCTCCTGTGGATAGCCGGCGTGACGCGCTTGGGCCGATGGGGCGAACCGAGACATGAAAAGAGCCCCCCGGCCAACGGGGGAAGCAGCGGAGGAAACGGCGCAGCGCCGGAGCTAAGGCGTTCGACTTGAGTTCCCCGGCAGCGCGGTCTATGGCCTTGCCTCTGGGCCCGCACCATCGGAAAGGGGCCCGCGTTCAATCACATTCCGTCTATGGGCACTGAGGCCACGAGGCCCAGGACGTGAGACTTCACCTCCCTTACAAATGGGACCTGAATCCCCCGCACTCGGTTACCAGAATGAGCTTCACACTTTGAGTGGGAGCATAAGAAGTTGTCTCGTTCGCCGACCGTAGAGCCCCTGCACCCGACGACAAGGAAAGTTGTGGGCACTGCGGGAAGTTCATGGTTCCGCGTGTGGTGACCTTCAAGGGCAAGCCGGAGCCCACAAGACTGCCATCCGAGGCCTCGAAGGCCGACCTGGGACCGTGCTAGTTAGTTTCCCGTGAGCCGCGCGTCTAGGAATTCGAGCACATCTCGGGTCGCCGCTTCTTTCTGCGCTGTGTTCGTCCAGAAAGATGCTCCCTTCTTCATGCAGCCCTTCCTCATCTCGCCAAGTAGTTCCTCGTAGTTCGCTTCGGAAAAGTACTTTCCGCCCAGTGCGTACCGACCATCCGGCTCCACTACAACCGCACACTCCATGTAGTTCTCAACCGTGCTGGCTCGAAAGAGGCGCGTGTTGGCTGGGTCGCCGTCGAAGCCGTGACTGGCTCCGGCGTACACCTTGACCTCAATCTTCCCTCCGGCATTCGCATAGTCCTTGGCAAGTTCTTCGCACGGCTTCACGCCGGTGTAGTCATCCTTTTCCCCCAGCGCCATGAAGACCACGCTTGCTGGCTTGGGCTCTCGCGGTCGGGCACTGCAGCTCGGATAGAAAGGAATGGCGACGGCGAACCGGTCGCTCTGCTCTGGCAGGTATGTTCGGTCAGCCGCGTAGAGCGCAACGAGCCCACCGCGAGAGAATCCCATGACGGCTATGCGCGCTGGCAGGTGCGATTGTTCGACCAGGAAACGGCGCGCTGCGAAGGCATCACGCGTTTGCTGCAGTGTCGTCAGCTGACTTTGGTTTTCTCCAGTGTTGGAGATTCCCCGCGGCCCAAACGTGTCGATGGCAAGGACGGTGTAGCCGCGCTCACTCAGAGCACGCCCGTAGTGGCCTTCTCGGTGGTCTGTCCAGCCGGAGGAGCCATGTACCAGAACCACGGCCCCCTTTGGAGCGCCAGTGGGTTTGTAGAGCACTCCTTGCAGCTTGCGTGAGGCCCCGGATGCCTCGGTAACATCAAACGAAACGGTCTGGCCTCCTCGTGGCTGTGCTACCGCGAGATGAAGGGCATTGAAAGCAAGGATTGATGCGGCGAGAAGTCGCCAGCTTCTCCACGCTACAGAATGAAGAACGTGCATCGCCGCTCCTTTGACCGCGCTCTGACGCGCCAGGCGGCATGATGGCCGTTTCGGTGACCTCTGTCTAGCTAGAAGGGCAGGATGTGGGCCTGCATCGAGGGGGTCGGTGGCTCGGCCTTCGCGCGTCGACTATTCAGAATCTGGCGGGTAGCGCTGCGCGTGCGTCGTGAGCGACAGCTTCGCTTGTGACCATCCAGTCTCTCGCTCGAGTTCGCCCAGCTCTAGGCCTTCCGGGCTGCGGTCAGCAGTGAATCCCTCGCGCAAGATGGTTGGCCACCCCAGCGTCTTGGCGAGAGCCACGACGGACTCGAGCTCTGCTTTCAAGCGCGGCGCCACGTCCGCTTCGATTTCGCGGCCAACCTGCTCGGTCCAGGGTGTCGCGGGCCCTTTGCCCACAACGAGGTTTGCGAGGCACTCCACCGTGATGGCATGGACGTAGCCGCTTGGAAACTCGAGCTCCAGGTGCGTGTCGTCGAGCGCACCCCACACCCGCTCCCGCCATTCGAGCCACCTCCTGCGGAGAATGAGTTTTTCGACGTGCGCCTCCAGGTCCAGCGTGGGCTCGCCGTCGCTCATCGTCCAAGGGACGAGGTCAACATTGCGGCCAAGACGACGTGACTCCGCCCTGACGGCATCCATGACGCGTTCGAGCTCCGCCGAGTACGCCTTGTCATCAAAGGTGAGTTTCAGCGGTCCTTTGCCATGGAACGCAGGATTCAGCTGTGAGCGGAGCGATTCGGGTATCACCCAGGTCGTGTGCCCGAGGCTCGCCTCCAGCCTAATGGCGCCCTCGATGCGAGCGCAGCCTGGGTCCCCGCAGGTGTCGCAGGTGAAGAGGTAGACGTCCGCCCAGGCCCCGGCCCTTGCCGCCGGAAGGAGCACGAAGTCAAAGGCGTATCGGTCGTCCTGGTCGAGCACAAGCCCATCGACCGACGGAACGACCTTCAGGCGAACGCGCCCCTCCTCCGCTTCCAGGAAGTAGTTTTCAAACGTCAAGGCATGCGGCACGCGGACTCCCTCAAAGAACAGGCATGGGCAGTGGGATGCATTGTTCACCAACAGCTCCATGGCCTGGCGCTGGCGGGGCCGGAGCACGCCAGGCAGAAGCCTCGGTGGCCATTGCTGCTTCGTGCGCATCGCGTCTCATGCGTCTCACCGCTTAAGCGGAATGAGACGCTCTCGAAAGCGCGCCTCCTGCCCCCCTTGGCCTCCACAGGCATGTTTGCCGTGGGGACGCGACATACCAGCGGATTGTGACGCTGCGCGTTTTCCCGCTTGAGGTCTGGCTCCCTTCCGTGGCCCGGGCCCCGTTTGCCTCGGTCAGCGCCTTCAGGTTTGGACCATGAGCGTCGGCCCCGACGGTTCGCTCATCGACCCGTTTACGTTTACGGCCGAGCGGGGCACTATTCGGCCCGAATGCGGATGCATGTATTGCGTTGCAGTGGCCCGGCTAGTCGCGCATCAGCGCGACCGGGCCCGTGAACTTATGAAGGAGCGTGCCGTCGTGGTGCCACAGGTGGAAGATGGTCGGCTCGGTGCGGCGGATTTGCTTGCCCGCCATCTCCGTGTAGCCGTCCTTGCCCAGGAATCGACACAGGTCGCCGACATTGTTGGTCTGCAGGACCTTGCGAGGCTCGGCAGGTGGCTTCGTGCCTTCGGGCTGCGGCTTGACCAGTTCGATATCCCACTTGTTCAAGGCCCAAGCCTTGGGGAATTCGAGAACCAGGCCTCGCTTTTGGGCGAGCGCCTCCACTTCTTGTTGGGTGATGAGCACAGTGCTTCCTTGATGAGAGTTGACCCTTTGCCGTATAGCGAAGGTCAGCACGCCCGCGGAATCGCCGGCGCGGATGAATACGAGGGTCGCCCCCCCCTTCGTTGGGGGGTTTGGAAGGGGTTATCGGCAGAATGAGGGAAAAGTTGAGGGTCGCCGCCACAGCCCCGCGCCCCTATCATCCAAGCTACGCCGAACGACTAACCCTCGATGCCTCTGCGCGCTACCACCGGTACGACAAACCTGCACGCCTTCGAATTTGAGGAAGGCCAGTGGGAGGAGCTCAAGGCTACCTACAAGCGGCTCGGCTTGACCATGCCCTGTTGCCAGCGTGCAGCGGTACCCAAGACGAGCCCGCTCGGGAACTATTTCTTTGCGCACGCCCGTAAGGGACCTTGTGCCACCGCCCCTGAAAGCGCCCAGCACCTCTACTGCAAACAGCTCATCGCGCAGGCGGCGCACGCGGCCGGCTGGACGGTGACCACTGAGCGGCCGGGGGCCTGCCCCACCGGCGAGGCGTGGATTGCCGACGTCTTCTGCGAGCGCGGCCGTGCCCAGGTCGCGTTCGAAGTGCAGATGTCCCCGCAGCCGCACGCCGAGACGCTTCGGCGGCAACGCCGCTACAGGGATTCCGGGGTACGCGGCGCCTGGTTCCACGCGCCGATGAAGAGCGGCATTGCGCCGTTGACGGACAAGGAAACCCCGGTCTTCTCCCTCGAGGACTTCGAGGTCGGCGTGCCGCCCCGGGTCAAAGGATTCCCTCTGGCGCTGCCCGAGTTCGTTGAGGCGCTGCTGGGCAAGCGGCTGACCTACGAGGTGCCTGAATACACCCGAACGCTCCACGTCGGATACCTGTTGGGCGAGTGCTGGACATGCAAACGGCAGCTGAAGCACGTCTGCGGGATGCTCGACAGCGCGGAACAACCCTGGTGGTATCACCCGCTCACCGCTGCTTCTCTTTCCCAGACCCTCGCCGGCGTGCAGGCCGCGCTAAGCTCGAGCGAGCTTGCCGGCCTCGGTCTAAACCGTATCGAGCAGTATGAAATCAACCTCGGCAGGAGGTCCAAGGCGCCGACAAGCAACATCTGCCTGCACTGCAATGCGCCGCAGCCCAACGAGTACGTCACGGAAAAGCTGCGCGCCGCGCTCGGCGCTCCTGGCGAATTGAAGAACCCGCCCGCACGGGTGTCCTCCCTCCTCGGCGCCGCCGTGCTTACCCGCACCGAGCGCGGGGCAGGCCGCTGGAAGCTGCACGATGCAGCAGCAGTTCCCAGCGGGCACCTCGCTGCCTGAATGGGCAGGAAAAAGCCCAGGCGCGAGGCCCGGGCTGCTTGGAATCAAGCTTGCGCGGCATCCATGTGCTTGGCGTACGCCCACGAGACTTGTTGGTTGTATGCAGCAAAGGGGGACGTGTCCGGGCGCAGCAGCAGCGCGATGGGCTGCAACGCGACCGCCAGGCCCTCTTCTGCTTGCAAGGCGGAGAGTTCGGGCGCCGGCGCGTTGAGGAGGTACGTTGTCACCAGGAAGCGCCTGGTACCGTTCTCGCCGCCGCAGGGACCGACGAACAGCGGCACGACGTCGGATGTCCTGACGTCAAGGCCAATCTCTTCCTTCGTTTCTCGCAAGAGCGCTTGCAGTTCGGTCTCGCCGGGGTCGACCTTGCCGCCAGGCAGGCCCCACTGCGTGGGGTCGTCGCGTCGCGAAACGGCTACGACGTGATTGCCGACAACCGCCATGAGACAGACGGCGAGGGGGAGCGACTGGTTGTTCATACTGGTTGCTTTAAGGGAGACTGCCTTAAGCGTGTAGCAAAGGGCATCGCCGCGAGGTACCGTCGTAGGCGATGGTTAGGGGAGGCACCTGCCGGGGCGACCTTCAGACATAGGCTGGGCGGCACAGCTTCATGCGCAGTGGCACTTCGGGAGTCGGGCCAAGGAAGGCGTTTCCTGACGCCTGACGCTGCGCAGCCTGAACGTCCCGCTCAGTCTTGGAGAGCGCCATCGCCTTCACCTTGGCAGCAGACACCGGCCCCGCGACCCCTTCACGTTGCTTCCAACGTGTCCGCCGGACGATGGAATCCAGCATGCCGGTGTGGCGCGCGGACGTGGCCAGGACGCCGAGCTGCGCGTAATAGAAGAACGAGATGGCGCCCGACGAAGCGCCGCTGGCGGTGTCGGCAACCTTGCCCTCCGCCTCCCAGGCCAGGAACGTGTCCGCGCCCTCCACGTCGACCTCGAACAGCTCGGACTCCCACAACTGCAGGACTTCTCGGCCGTTACCCAGCCTGCGGTTGGGCGTGCCCTCGCGTGCCGCGAGCTCGGCGTGCAGGTCGCGAAGGCCTGAATAGTCCCCCGCGTACCCCTGGTCCCATTCCTCCCCCACAGCGATGAAGCGCGGCGCCGGAAAGCTCTGGACCGGATACGCAATCACGTCCTTCGGCGGATAGTAGCGCGCGCCGTTCACGTGCACGTCCAGCCACACCTCCACCGCGGCGAAAGGGCGCTCGGCGTTGCCGTGAAGCCCCCACAGTGCATCGATGGCAACAAGAGCCTGCGGCGAGACCAGCTCGAAGCGTGGCGCGGCCAGGCCGTCTCTGCGGCAGGCGCGCGCTTCGTCGGCATCGGCGGTCAGGCAGTAGCGAAGGAGTTCTTTGAGCATCGCCGGCGAATACGTGTCCGGCGCCACCGGCAGGAACCCGTCCTTGTCCAAGGTGCGCCCAAGCCACGTCCTGCGGTCAAAATCGTACTGCGTGTCCACTAGGAAGCGCTGGATGTTGTTGAGCCCGCGGAGCCAGGCGTAGCCGGGGCCCGACTCGAGCATGTTCTCAAGCGACTTGTCCCGGCCGACGGCCGCGCAAAGCGAACACCCGAAGCGTGCACCGCAGGCCCGCGACTTCTTGGCGCCCTCACTCGCCATGTCGGCGACTACTGCGCAGGAGGAACCGCCACCCGCGGCGTAGAGGTCGAACACGTCGGCCGCGTCGGTGAAGGCCTCCATGTCGCCAGCACGCATTCTTCCGAGGCTCTCCCAGACATCGTCCGACGTCCATAGCGCGATGGGGCTTAGGTAGAGCGCGCCATCCTTCTCCCAGGGCACGAAGGCGGACTCCTTGCGCTCGTCCATGCGTTCCGCGCGACCAGTAGATTCCTCGAATCGGGTGCCAATGACGGTGACTGGGCGGCCGGCGTGCTTGCCGAACGCGGCCAGGAGGCGCTTTCGCAGCTTAACCATTGGCAAAATCTTGTAGCCGATGGTGCAGTCGCGAGACGACGAGTTTGCGAAGGTCGGGAGCTTGCGCCCCGAGAGAACCGAGACCGCCCAGGTGTCGTTGAGCGCCGGGCGGGCGACGTCGGCCCGTACGACCAGGCCATGGCGGACGGCGAATCGACGCACCTTCTCCAACTCCTGCATCGCCAGCGCCGAGACGGTTGGGTTCTCGATGCCGGTGTCTCCGTGGGTGACCAGGATGGGTGGCACGATGCCGCCGGCGCGTTTTAGGCTGAGGGCAGCGTTGAGCGTCAGGGCCAGGACGATGGAGGAGTCCTTGCCTCCGCTATAGGCCACCAGCAGCGGCGAGCCAGCCTCCAACAGGCCGCGCAGGACCGCCATGGCCTCGTGTTCACGCAGGTGGGCCTCTGAGAGTTCAGTTGCAAGCATTGTCGACCGATTGAGCTCGGCTAGAAGAGTTCGAAGAAGCCCCAGTCTGAACGAGGAGAACTATGCTAGGTCGCCTATAAGCCTTGGGCTAAGAGTTGCTAAACAGTTTAGCATCTCGCACGCGTTTTAGCCAAGCAAAATGAGATGCTAGGAGGCGTCGTCACTAGACAAGGCAGTCACCTTCTAAACCGCTGCCCGCCTTGCCGCTCTTTGCGCTGCAGCAGCATTCCAGGACACCCCATGGCCAACCCAAAGTACACCGGCAGCCTCTACCAGCTGTCCTCGCGTTTCCAGCTTCACGTCGGAGCGTACGTTGCCGTAAACGGCCCTTACGACACCTATGGCGTCGTGCAGAAGTCGGAGAAGCAGCCGGACGACAAGTTCCTGAACCTGATTCGGGGCGTTCCGGCCAGGCTCGGCGTCAAGCCAGTCGCCCAATTCTGACCATTCCCGCCCTGCAGCCTTCTGGTTGCAGGGCGTTTTTCAGGCCCGGCGCGGGGAGGTTCGGAAACGCGACAAAGGTCGCGCCAGCTCAGCGCTGAGAGCAAAAAAATACCGCCAGATGGCGGTATTTGTTCAATCAGCGTCCCGCCAGTAGGCGTCGCTCAAAAGGCGATATACTAGGCGGTTGTATTGGCTGTAGCGGATGTCGACCGGAACGCCCCGACGGTAGGTAAGGACGTCGAAGGTGTCCCGGATGAAAAGCGCGACGGCCGCGCTTCGGCTGATGCCAAGGTCGCAATGCACCAGCACTTCGTCGAGCTGCTCGTTCGCGCGCAGAAAGGCCACGATTTCGCGGGCCATCTCCTTGCTGAACACGATGCGCTCCGGCTCAGGCTTGTCGGCATCGTGGAATGCGAGGCGCAGAACTGCTGCCCATCCCGAATGGAGCACAGCGTCCGGGTCGCCAGGTGTCGTCAGCGAGATGACGCCGCAGTTCGGCAAGGGGTGGATTTTCTCCGCCATGTGCCGCGGCAGGAAGTGAACACGTTTCATAAGAATCTCCGTTGGGGCCTGCTGCGTATAGGGCCGCCCCTGCACCTCGCGCGCTTCTCGCCGTCTCCGGCAAGGTTGCCGTCTCGAACTACTTTTCCAGTGCCTCCTCGGCCTGCGTTATCCGCAAGGCGCGCGACAGCAGGTCCAGACATTCCTGGGTACTGTGCACCTGGGCACAACTGCTGTCGAACCTCGCGCGATAGTCCAGGGCGAGGGCTGCCATCGCCTTGGCGGCGCGGTCTTGAGGGAAAGGCCCGTTGTGCGTCGCACAAAGGTGCAAGTCACTGACGCCGACGATACGGCACTTCTGGTAGGCCCCAAGAAGGATTGCTGCACTGTTGCTCGCATCCCTGCCCACAGCCTGCTCCGCTTCCTCCCGCTCCTTGATAGCAGTCTTTCCGGCGTGGCGCGTCGACCAAGCCTGGAAGGTGATGCCGAGTACCAGGGCGGTGCAGAGGATTAGCGTTACCCGCGGCAGGTGCTCGACCAGATAGCGCTCCAAGCGTCGCATTGCGACGCCGGCCTTGCCAAAGCGGGTGCCTGCCGGTTCGGCGGAAGGGTCGGCCTGCCCTGGCGGGGAAGTTCGGCGCCCTGATTGAAAGGCACCGACGAGGCCTGCGGCGGGGGTGGTCGTCTCCCATGCAAGGCCGTCGGCGCGCCCAGCAGCCATCCCAGCCAGGAAGGCTCGGCGGCCGTCCTCGATTAACCCGACGAGCTCGCCCACGGTCGGCTTGTCGTTCGCGAACGCACCGGCCATATCCATCACCGCCGATAGCGCAGCTTCTGCCGAGAGACGCCCGATGTTCAGCGCCCGGCAGATGCCCAGCGCGACACCGCCGATGTAGCCGAGGATGAACTCCCGGCGTCCGCCCCATTCGGTCGTAGGTGTCAAGCCAAGTGCCTGCAGCTGCGGCGGTACGATGGCTCGCACGCCATTGGCCACCCGCCTTAGCTTCGCTGACTCCGAAGCGTTGGCCGGCAAGGCCGGGCTGCGCAGATTGCGTGCAAACTGCAGTGGGTCCATTTGAGGTCACTCACGGGTCCGGCGCGGCGGAAGCAGTAGCGCGCCGGGCCGACGCCTTGGCACCCACTCTTCGTGCACCGCCGAAAAGACATTTTTCAATTCGTCGGCAAAGGCCAGGAAGAGATAGCGCGTTGCAAGGAGGTCAGTGTCGGTCATGCCGTCTAGGCCGCCCTGCTTCAGATGCTGCTGGAAAAAGACGAATACGGCCTGGTCGGGCGTGTCCGACGTCGAATCCGCAAGAAGGCAGGAATGCTCCAGCTTGAACTCCATGACGGACGGCGTCGCGGTGCTGAGGAGAACGTGCACCGCGGCGAGATGTGGCCGGGGGTGGTGCCCGTCCTTGGCAGGCGCGAGCTTTGCCAACAGGGCGCCACGCAGCGGTTGCGCCTCGAGGAAGGCCTTCAGCGAATCTGGGGTGTGCATCCGGCGCATTATTCACCCTGGCCGGCGGCCGGACCTGGCCACCCTAAGTACGGCGGCCCCTCCCACGGCGAAAGCATGAAAAAAAGCCCAGCTGGGAGGGCTGGGGCTGCTGCAGGATTGCTAGGCCCTGTCTTGACCGGGCTCGCGGGCCCCCGTCCTCAGAGGGGAACCTTGCAGTCCATGGCGCCGAAGGTACTCCCCCGCTCGGTCCGCGACTTCCATGGCGAAAGGCACGGTACCGGCATGCTTGCGCAGCGCATAGCGCAATCTGCCGAGCAATGCCGCCATTTCCTCAATGCTCGGCACCGGCGCCGAGGGCACCGTCTGCTCCTCGGCCGCAAGTAGCAGGTCAACCTCGGACGCGAGCCGGTATCGGCAACTCTCGCTGTGATACGCCAGCACCGGCGTCTTCGTCATGCAGGTGCAGCCTCCGGTCTGCAGCCGCGTCAAGCGCTTATGAATCTCGGTGCGGTCGGCGCGCTGCATTGCAGCCGGCTGGGGCGTGTCTCGCAGCGCGACAAGTTCTGCTTCCAGGCAGCGGCACAGCGCAAGGGCATCGCCGTATGCGGGTGTGCGCTGCTGGCCGAGCTCGACGCGCGTGCGCTCCAACGCGTCGGACAGAGGCGTTCCCGCGGGTGCCACGTGGCGCTGCGCAGCGGCTGGACCGTCTGTGGCTTGCGAGGGACAGGTTGGCGTCATAGAAGTCGGGCTGAGTGTCAGCTTGCACTGCTCGCGTCCACGGTGTCTTCCCACTCGGGCAGCACGCAAGACGAAAAGATGTTTTCCATTTGGTCGACCTGCCCGGCCAAAAGCAGCAGGAGCGCACGCGCCTCGGGCTCGACCAGGCCCAGGGCTTTCTTTTCGCTCAGCACCAGGGCGATGAAATGAACATGCGCGGTGGTGCGCAAAGGCTCCTTGTCCCTGGCCGCACCTTCACATGCTCTCACGAGAAGCGCTTCGAGAGAGGGAGGCGTAATCCTGCTGAGGAATAGATGCGCGGCGGCCATCCAGCCAGCTTCGGAGGGGGAACTCGCGCCGACGGGGTCCAGTGCCTCGAGGAGGCAGTCGCACAGAGGTGTTTGGGGTGACGTTATCGCGTTCATGCGCCAGCCTGGTCTTCGCGAGCCAGCTGCCGAAGGGTGGTGAGCACCGCAGTCTCTGCATCGGAGAATGCCGCGTTCTTCGCTTCCAGCGCTTGCTGCTGCTTGCTCAGCCGGGCTAGCGCCTCTGTACGCAAGGTAGCTTCACCCCCGTCGCTCAGATACCTCAGCGGAAAACGCAGCATGTGGGAATACCTCAGGCCAACGCCCTCGCGGTGGCGCGCGACCTCGAAGAAGATAACGTCGTCGCGAACGCCGGCGTTCATCAGCTGGTCGGCCCCGGGGTCCAGCGACGGAAACTCGTCAAGGAAGCTCTCGAATACGCCGTCACCTTTCACCCACGTGGGCTCGAACAGCGAACGGTGCACGGCCATGCGCTGCTCGAGCACAGGGCGCAGCGCTCGCAGCGCGTCAGCGTTCAACATCTGGTCGCGCGGCTCGGCACGCCCGGTCCCCTGCCGCAGTGCCGCGAGCGCCGAGGACACGGTGAGGCTGCGGACTTCAGAGGAGCTCAAGCTTGTGGCGGCAGTTGTGGTCATGACCTATCAATCTCTGGAATGCGAACCCGCTAAAGAGGCCGCGAAATCGCATTATAGCAGTCACTTGTATTTTAGAACCCTATTTCGGCCGAGACACATTTTAGTCAACTCGGAGGGCGTCCCGCCTCTTCGCGGGCGGGGCGCAATAGGCTCGCCCGCCAAAGGCTAAGCGGGAAGGCTAGACGCTGTATCCGGACAGTTACGTCCCCTGTGCTCTGTCTCGCCCTGAACTTGATACGCCCTCCTCGCCGAGGCTGCCCATGTCTTCATTTCATATCCAACGTCCGCCCCGAGGCTTCCTTCGCAACGCCACCCTCTATTTGCTCGCAGACATCACTCGCAGGGTTGTCTTTTCGCTGGTCGCCGTGTTGATGCTCGCATCAAGCGTTGCATTCACGCAGGCAGAAGGCGGCGGCGTCTGCCGCACGTGCCCTCAGGCGCGTCAGCCATCCTTGTCGTCGGAAGCTGATGCAGGGTCGTGCAAAGGAAAGGCCAGGCATGAAGAATCCACTCGGTAGGGAGCGGAGGGACGCTCCTATAAGACGCCCACGGCTCGCTAAAGCTTAAAGGACTTGCAGGGAGGGAGCCTCCGCGGGGGCCACGGTTGCAAAAGCATCGATATTCGGCGCTGTTCGCGAACTTTTCTGCAGACACCGGCGCGCCCTGGCACCTGACAGCAGTACATTTCGGTTACATTGCGTAGCCTAAATTAACAACAAAGGGCTACAGTGACGCTGGGGACCACAACGCCATTCCAATGGCTCAACTACAAACGCGCCTGGCTTGCAGCCGCAGCAGCGCTTGCTCTCAGTGCCTGCGGCGGCGGCGGTGGAGGCGGAGGCGGAGGCTTTATGTTTCCTGTAGCGGAGACGCCATCGCCTGCGGCGCCGGCAGAACCCGCTCCGACTCCTGAAAAGGAGTTCCGCGTTGGTGGAGAAGTGTCGGGCCTGAGCGGAACGCTTGTTCTGCACAACAACGGCGGCGACGCCATCAGCATCACCGCCAACGGCAGTTTCCAGTTCCCCAAGACCATCACAGCAGGCAACCCTTATGCCGTCACCGTGGCGGCGCAACCCCAGGGGCACCTGTGCTCCGTGAGCGCTGGCGAAGGCTCGGTAACCGCCGCAGTCACGGCTATCCGGGTGGTTTGCGCCGTCTCGACGTTCAACGTGGGCGGAAGCCTCAGCGGGCTGAGCGGCACCCTCGTGCTTCGCAACAACGGGGGCGACGAGCTGAACCTCAGCTCAAACGGTACCTTCCAATTTCCGACCGCCTTGGCTTACGGAAGCGCGTACGCGGTGACGGTCCGCACCCTGCCTACCGGGCAGGCCTGCACCGTCGCACTCGGCTCGGGGACGGTCCAGGGCACGGTCGGCGACGTAGCCATCAGCTGTGCGAACGTCCCGCCGCCGCCGGCGCCGAACAAGCCAGCGACCCCGACCGTCAGCTATGGCGTGAAGAGCTACATCCTTGCCTGGACGCCGGTATCTGGCGCCACGTACTACAAGCTCGGCCAGAGCACCGTCACGCCGAGCTCGCTCACGCTGATGGCGGACAACCTCCTGTCAACAACGTTCAGCCTACTCAATCTGCCCCTGCTCGAGCAGGTACCCACTGAGTTCGCGGTTCAAGCGTGCAATGCGAGTGGCTGCAGCCCCTTTTCGGACTCGGTGACGCCGGTGCCCAGCCTGGCCATCGGACACTTCAGAGCGCCGGTACCCGCGGGCAACACGAACTTCGGTCTTTCGGTTGCGGTTTCAGGTGACGGCAGCACGCTAGCGGTCGGTTCGAAGTTCTGGGTGACCAACACGGGCAAGGTCGACATCTACTCCCGCGTCGGTTCGAGCCAGTGGAAGTTCGAGGCCCGGGTGCTGGCGGACAACAATGACCCAAACGACTACTTCGGCGCGTCGGTAGCGCTCTCCGAGGATGGCTCGACGTTGGCCGTGGGCGCTGAAGCCGAGGCGAGTTCGGGAACCGGAACAGGTGCGGACCCGAACAACGACTCGCTCCCCGGCACCGGGGCTGCCTATGTCTTCAAGCGCAGTGGCGCGACCTGGTCGCAACAGGCCTATCTCAAGCGCTCGGTCGCTGGGTACTCTTCCTTCGGGAGCGCCGTTTCCTTGTCAGCTGACGGGACGCGTCTGGCGGTCGCAGCTCCGGATGAATCGCTTGGCGTGGCCACACGGGAAGGGGCGGTCTACGTATTCGAGCAATCTGCCGGCGCCTGGTCACAGCAAACGCGGCTCGTTGCGTCGCATCCCCATTTCTTCGCGCATTTCGGCCATGGTTTGGCGCTTTCGCCCGACGGGAGTACGCTGGCCATCGGTGAGTATGCGCACCCCAGCATCGCGGATGGCGACGAGACGAGCAATGCGGGCGTGATATCTGGTGCGGTTCACGTCTATGCTGCCAACGGCTCGAGCTGGACGCGTACGTCCTTCCTGAAGTCGCCCACTCCCGCCCTGCCGACGGTCTTTGGCATCACGGTTGCGCTCTCAGGTGACGGCAGTGTCCTTGCCGTCGGCGCCACGAACGAAAGTTCAGGCTGGAACAGCACGACTGGCTTTGACGGTACGGCGCCGCCAGCGCTCAATTCCGGTGCGGTCCACACCTACCGGCGCGCGCCCGGGGGCGCCTATGCACTCGAGACGACCCTCAAGCCTGCGGTCACGTACGCAAACCAGGGCATGGGGCAAAGCATCTCGCTTTCATACGATGGACTGCTCATGGCGGTGGGCATTGTCTTCGACCGCTCTACCGCAACTGGCATCAATGGCTCAGGGCCACTGGATATGGTCGGTGGCACCACAGGTGCGGTGCAAACCTTCCACCACCGAACGGGTTTATGGAAGCTCGAGGATTTCGTCAAGGCCAGGCCAACTGCCCTGAGCGGTTCGGTGAGCGGCTTCGGCTGGGCCGTTTCCCTTTCACGCGAGGGCGGAACCTTGGCTGTAGGTGCCCCCAGTGAGACGAACGTGACCTCTGGCATCAATGGCGTTCCGACCGGACCCGCGACGGCCTACTCGGGTGCGGTCTACCTGTATTGACGCCTCCCGCTTCGGCCGAAGCAAAGTGCAGAACGTCATCCTCGCCTGCTTCATTCCCTGCGCCAACGCCCGCCTCCCGGCCAAGGGCAGGTGGGTCGTGCAGAAAAGGCCTAAGGCCTGGCCCGATTCCTGGGCCGATGGCATGCGACATCGCGCTCGAGGCGAACAGCCGATTCGAGCGCTTAAGCCAGCGGGAGCGTGCCGACCGTAGAGAAACGGCGGAGTGCGTTCAAAACGACTTCCGGGTATGAGCAATAGAGCTACCAGGGACTGGCCTCGGACTGAGGAACGTCTTCAAAACAACATCGCGCCTGTCAAATGCAAATCGATAAATGGAGCGTGCTTGCGGGCCTGCGCTTTGTCCTGGCCTTCATCGTTGCAGTAAACCATCTGCCCGACTTTGTCCCGGTCGGGATTTGGGCGTTGGTTCCAAAATTCGGCGCCTTTGAAGCGGTGCTGGGCTTCCTGCTGATTAGTGGGTTTTCGATAGGCACCTCGTACCAGAAAGAGCCGAAAGCGTTCCTCCGGCGGCGCACTCTAAGAATCTATCCAATTTACATCGCCGCGCTCGCCCTGACTTGCGTCGTCTTCGCGATGGAGCACGGCACCATGCCGTCGGCCTGGTTGCTCGTGGCGAACGTGCTCTTCCTGAATCAGATTGTGACCAGCGACTCGTTCGTCGGCCCTGCTTGGAGCCTGGCGCTGGAGTTCTGGCTTTACCTGCTCACGCCGCTACTCTTCAGCCTGAAGCCTTCGACCCTGCAGCTGCTGGCGCGCGTGTCGTTCGTCGCGTTCCTCGCGCACACCTGCGGTCGGACGCTGTTTCACTGGAACTACTATTCGGGCGTGGGGTATGGCCTCAACCTCGTATTCCTGTCCTTCATCTGGCTGGCGGGATTCAGGCTTGCGCGAGAGCCGCAGCGCTACCAGCCCATACTGAATGAGGTAGGGTGGATGTTTGCGCTGCACATTCTCCTCGCCATATCCATCCAGTTCGCCTCGAGTTGGAAGCGAGACCAGGTCGACCAGTTCCTGCACGTCGGCATCGACAGCTTCGCACTGCAGGCATTCACCTTGCTTGCCGTGCTCTGGACCTTTAAGCGAATTGCAAAATCCGTAGGCGCGCAATCGAGCGGCTCAGCGGCACTTCGGTTGCTTGGCGATATCTCCTACCCGCTCTACATCATCCACATCCCAGCGTTCTATTTCCTGAAGCAAAGCGGGTTTGACTCCCCTATCCTGTACCTGGCAGCAGCCATCGTCGGCTCGTTCCTCCTATCTTGGGGCTTGGACAGGTATTCGCAGCAACGGCATCAGCGGTCCACCGGCAACGATTCGACTGCGACACAGCCCCAGGGGAATTCATAGTCGCGGAGTGGCTTTGGCGCAAAACCTAACGGCGCCGGTAGCGCGAATCCATTCTTTGATGGTAGCCAACTGGTTCCCAGTCGTCGGAGCCCGCTCGCTTCATCGAAATGCGAAACGGAGCGCTTGACCCCGCTTGAAGGGGCCCCGTGGTGAACAACTCAAAATGGTCGCTGTCGTAACCCTGCTCTAGGGTGTACTTGTAGACCTCGGTTCGAGGTGCCCTGGCCGGACCGATGCACTGGGCCACCAGCGCTGCGGTTCCATCTTTATACACAGACAGAGTAGAGCAGCCGTCCACTGCTTCAAAGCGGCCACACACGGTGCAGTCGGCTGTGCAGGATTTCGGTAATAGCCCGAATAAAATCGCCCCTGCAAGGAACAACTTTAGAGCCTCAAACATCGTGTTGCCGTGTGACTGCTTCCCATGGCAGAAGTCTACGTTGCCCCTTACTGTCATCCTTAAGCCGTTTGTCACGATTATTGGGGGCCGTTTGTCCTGCTGTGCTGGGCGCCAAGGGTCAGCCGGTGGCAAGCATATCGGCAACCCTTCCATGCCTTTTTTCCCCTGCGGTTTGGTCCGGGACCTCCGGGCGGCGCAGAAGGCTGCGCTCAAGCCCCTGCAGCCCGAACCCCGGCGCACTCGGGAATAGGAAAGCAGTTCTGTACACTCGCCAATCGGGAACGAGGAGAAGTCACCTATGCGCTTTTTGAAGGCGAGTGCGATTGTTGCGACGGCCTTGGTACTTCACGGCTGCGCTATCAGCTCGAAACCCATACCGGGTCCGAACGGGCGAACTGCATACACGGTCAAGTGCGGCAGCGCAGTTCTTCATGCTTGCTACGAGGAAGCCGCCAAGCTCTGCCCACAGGGCTACAGCCTCGTAGACCGGCAGGACGGGCCGAATGGAATCGTGACCCCGATGGGCGCCGGCGCCACGTTCGTGCGGGGACCGAACTCAATGTTCATTGAGTGCAAGAGCTGAACCGAGTCGGGGCAATCGGCGCCAATGGTCTCACAGGGGACCTAGGCGCCCGCGTCTCGGTGCTCTGGCTCGATACAGTCGGCGCCCGCCGGACGCAATGCGTAGCGGGTCAGCCTGGCGCCGTTCCGCCACTTCCGTTCACTTCGAAGGGTCGTTGCCAGCCACCAGCACGACTGGCTTCCCGTCTTCAATCACCTGCTTGCCGTCGAAGATGCTCACTTCCATCTTTCCAACCGCAGGCAGGCTGAGCGAGATTCGGTCGCCGTCCTGGGAAAAAGTACCGCCGGGAGAGCAGGTTCCAAACTCAGGCGTCCACTTCGCTTGGTTGTTCTTCTCCAAGATGACGAAGAAGTAGAGCGTTTCACAGCTATTGCCGCGGCCACCGCTGCTCGCAAGGAGTACGGCATCCCGGCCCCCAGAAAGCGCGAACCGCCGGACGATGCTTTGCCATTGGGCGTCCTCGCCGGTAAACAGAGGCGCACCGCCCAACGTGACAGCTCGCTCCCCAGAAGGCAACTCAGTGACCTTGAGCTCCCCGGCGACGGTGCCGAGCGTCTTCGGCCCGTCTGCCTCGATTTGCCCCACGACCTTGGTGCCAGCGGCGGGGTCTACAGTGGCAGCGGCCGCCGCCTGCGGCACTGCTGTCGTGACGGCCGGATTGGACGCGGGCACCGGGCCTTGAGCCGCCGCAGCGCTCTGAGTAGCGATGTACGGCGCTACGCTTGAGAATTTGAAGACAAGTTCGGGCGCCTCCAGCTTCCCGCGCAGGGTCACGCTCTGCTCAGCAAGGCAGTCCGCCTCGGTGCCGCGAAAGAACGAGCCGGAGAACACCGCATACTGACCCCTCTTCATCTGGGAGGCTGTTTGGAAAACCGGCGTGCCTGGCTCGATGAGTGTGCCGTGGAGCACGTCCGAGATGGCGTTGTTCCACGTCTTCACAGTGATGCCGGGGGCAATAGACAGCTCGAGAACTCCCTTTCCGTCACTGTTGGAGTCAATCTTCTCGACCTTGCCGACCCAGTTGCTTACAGCAAGCGAACGCATCTGTTGACAAATCAGCTTGTCGCGATTTGCCTTGGTGCCGCCTCGCTGCATGTCGTTCTCGGCGTCCTTCGACTCACGCTGAGCTCCGCTGATGACCCGAATGAGGTCTTCCTCCGCGGGCGGGAGCGTTACGACGGATTTCTTCGGGTCCTTAGCTTTTTCGCTGGAGGTTGTCGACGATGTGCTGGCGACCTTGGAGTCGTTCTTGCGTTCTCCCATGGAGGCCCCGACGACGACGACTGCGACCAAGGCCCAGAACCATAGGCGCTTGAAGAAGGGCTTCTTAGTTTTAGATTCCTCGCTCATGGCACTCCTCTTGTTTTTCTCGAACACCTCAATGGACGTTCAGAGCCGATTTGCCGGAACGAACCACTCGTGCCGGCCGCGGCAAGGCGAGTGTAGCCGGCCCGCATGCAGTGCGCCGTTACGCGTCTCACCTGGCATCGCGCGGGTCCCCGCCCCGAATGGCAGCATGTGCGGCCGGCGCGGGAAGCCTTCACCTAGCTTCCCCTGCAGCCGGCGAAAAGCCGGGCCACCCGGCTTGTTCGCACCTGCGCCGAGCTTCGACGTGCGGTCGCTACGACTTCAAGGGCCTGTGCGACCCGCTCAGCACGTTGGTCCACACCGGCCAGGCGTCGCCAGTCGCTCGCGACTCGCATCACCTCCATAGGGTTCATTGGCACCAACGAAATGTCGTCAGCGTCCCCAGATGGCTCAGGCACGAGGGCGCCTCGCGCGCGGCCACGCTGCGACATGTCGTTGAGGAATGCGTCCACGAAAGACCTTGTGGCGACCAGATGCGAGGTGATTGTTCGGTCCATGGCCGGATTCTGGCCAACGTGCCTTTGTCGCGCACGGTCCGAATGGACTGGTTGCGCGCCCGCACCCTCATTATTCCGTGAAATAAGTCCCGGTCTCCGCCAAGCGGCATGGTGAACTTCACAGCCGCCGGGTGGCGACATCGATTCCCTTGCGCACGCGGCGCAGCGCCTCGAGCAGAGCTGACGGGCTTAGCAAGCCTTCTACGCACACGCCTGCCACCGGCGAAAAGGCCTACGGACCTGAGAAATCTGCTATTTACCGCGACTTGCCCGCAAAAACATCTACACGCACTTGCTGGAGGATTCGCGAAGAAGTGACCGGATTGCGTCCGCCTCATCGACCTTCTGTGCCTCATATTTGCCATATGCGGAGAAGTGCGTATGGCTGTAGACAGTCTTCGTTTCTTGACGATATAGGATGTCGAGCGGTCCAAATTGGCCCAGCGGTCGCTTTTCCAGCCATCGGAAGCGCTTCGTGGCATGCATCAGGCGAGCCACCTTTTTCGACACGAAGACGTGCTCTGCGTCGCCATCCAGGACATAGTCGCTGAGCTTGGATAGATGGGCGTCGTCTAAGTCTGCTCGCACGAGGCGACTTCGCCCGACCGTAGGAATGTGCAGTAACTCTATGAATGCGACTTGGCTCGCATGCTCCGGCGTAAAGCCGATGCGGGCGAAGCTGCTGTGATAGAAGCGGCCGTCTCCTCGGTATGGGTACTGCTCTAGTAAAAACGGATGATGCCGTTGGTGACTGCGCCAGAAGGCGACTCCGTCTTCGTGGTACTCCCGCAGCTTCTTGAAGATTGGCTCGTCTTCTACTTCTGCGTGATAGTTCGCGTCGAGGCCAATGAACAGGAATTTTGCGCTTTTTGGATTTGCCCCTTGGTAAGGCTTATCGCGGAATAGCGCATTCAGAACTTGGCTGGGATGCTCGATGAACATGGACGCCTCGAGTGGTCGATTAGACGTTGAAGGTTACCCCACAAGACATCGTGCCGGCGGGCAATCGAGCACGGTCCCACTGCTCCATGCAGCGCCATGGCATCGTCGGCCCTAACGTTCAGCCTCCAGCGGGCATGGGTCAGGCCGCCATAGCAAGACCCTCATCGAGCAGAGCGCCGTCAGTACTGGACACATCCGTCTCGACCCGTTGCTTGGCTCGCGGGCCTGCAGGCTGCGCCACCTGGATTACCACTGGGGCGACGAGCGCTCGCTCGGCACTCGTGGCCGCCTTCTGGGCGTAGTCCACACCCGCGGTCGCTGCAATCGCACGCAGGTCAAGCGCAGCGGACGTGAGGGCTTCCTGCTGGCTGGAGAGAGCCTGTGCAATGGCAGCAATGAGGAGGTTGCGGGCGTGCGCGGCATGGGCGTTGTATTCGGGCGCGCCCCTGACGTGGCGAATGTCCGCATACGAGTCGGCCAGCGCGAGCAGGTTGCGCGCGATGCTCGAAGTGCGCGCATCGGCCGCGGCGGCGAGGTCCTTCACGCTCCGGAGGGCAATGGTGTCGGTGCTCACAAGAACTCCTTTTCTTCTGGGTCAGGTCTCAGGCCTGGAGGCGCGCCATCCGAGTCGGCCAAGACGCCGGGGTCGCTCGGTCGACGAGATGGGGCGGGGCCGGTCGGGGTGCGCCGTCTTAAAACGGGCACCCTGGTGCCAAGTGTTCGCCTTATAGGTCCGGCGTGTCCACCGATTTTAGCAGCCAGCGGTCGGGGCTTGCAATTTAAATCGCTTAGCGGGAAAACGGAGCTGACTTATAGCCAGAAAATGGGGGTGTCCCGCGGTGCCTGTGCACGCATGACCCGACCCTGTTGGGCCCAAGCAGAAATGCGCCACCGATGAAGGTGGCGCATTTGAATGGTGGATTGCTACTGGGCAGCCATGGCCGCTCCTACGGCACCGCGTGCGGCAGCGTCCCGGACTTGACCCGGGGGCCGGGAAGGTTCCGCCTGGTCGATGGCCGGCGGGAGTTCGCGTTCGCGCCTCTCGCACTCCCGAATGGCGCGCGGCAGCCCCAGGTTGGGGCATTGCTCGGTCGCGCGGCCGATGCTCGCGACGCGGGTCGAGTGCGTCAGGCCTGTCTGGTACACCTCGAAGCCTTTCCGGCCGACGTCGAGAACCCAGAAGTTGGCAGTTTCGTGCTTGATTTGGTTTAGTTGGTACATGTTGCAGGCTTGCGTGG
Organism: Variovorax sp. SRS16; assembly: GCF_901827165.1. Taxonomy (NCBI): domain Bacteria; kingdom Pseudomonadati; phylum Pseudomonadota; class Betaproteobacteria; order Burkholderiales; family Comamonadaceae; genus Variovorax; species Variovorax sp. SRS16. The sequence goes on along the minus strand of NZ_LR594667.1, from coordinate 246,897 downwards.
AGTTGATGGCCTGCGTTGTGTAGCCACGCGCGAGCCCGAGCCGCGTTTCCCCATGAGGCTAGAGCGGGAGCCGCCCTATATCCACGCCCCAAAGACCTTGGGTTTTAGGCGCTGGCGAGCTAAAAGGTGATTCGCTACACCTTCGAATACGCCTAAATACGGGCAATTTTCGCCCGCACCCTTGACGAGTTCCGACCCATGCGACCCTACTTCAAACGTGCCGTTTCAGCCTTGCTGAGCGCAACAATTGCCCTGCAACCCGTCCTGGCCGCTGCTTCAGAACACATGTACCGCATTCCCATCGACCTCAAGGTCGGTCAGAGCGCGGCGGACTTGGAGATTCAGCCCGCGGCCACGGACTTCGGGGATGTCGCGCGCACGCAAAGCAGCACGCGCCCTGTCAGGGTCGTGAACCACAGCGACGTGCCCGTGGCAGGTATGGCCGTACGCGCGGAGGCTCCTTTTGCCATCGACACGCAGGGCTGCTCGATGTTGCCTGCCGGTGGCGATTGCACGATGCTGGTCTCGTACCTCCCGCAGACGGCAGGCCTCCATACCGGCACCTTGACGGTCCATGGCGCAGGCGCCAAGGCTGAAGCGCAACTCCTGGGCAATTCCGTGCCGCTGCTGTCGGACGTGGAAATCTCCGACAGCGGCTGGAACTTCGGCACCTGGAAAGTCGGGACCACCAGCACCAGCAAGCAGCTCGCCATCAAGAACACGGGCACGGCGCCGGTTAGCCTGAGCCAGCCCTACTTGCTCGAGGCAGGCGGCGGTGACTTCAAGCTGAGCGACAACTGCGGTGGTTCGCTCGCGCCAGGCAACACCTGCATCGTGACCGTCTCGTTCACCCCGACGGCGCTGGGTCAACGCATGGGCGCGCTGCGCGTGAAGAGCGGAGAGAAGGTGCGCGACGTCTGGCTCCTGGGTATCGGCGGCACCGAGACCATTCCCACAACGCCGACACCGAAGCTGGTGACCTCCTCGACCGTGGACTTCGGGACCCTGGAACCGGATGCGGGCACGGTGACGCGGACCGTCACCCTCGTCAACGCGGGAACCAAGGCGCTGCAGCTCTCGGCGGCCGCGCTCAAGGGCGCCGACGCGGGCTCCTTCACCCTCCAGAACCAATGCCCGGAGGCGCTCGCCGAGCGTGCGACATGTGCCATCGACGTCAGCCTGAACCCGACGGGGCACAAGTCCTACAGCGCCAGCCTCGAGCTGGCGTCGGATGACCCCGCAAGCCCTGCCGCCGTCGGCCTGGTCGCGCGCTCGGTTGCACTGAACTCCAAGCTGGTCGCAGCCCCCACGACCGTGGACTTCGGCGAGACGACGCTCAACGCCGCGGTCAAGAGGACGGTGCGACTCACGAACACGGGCACCGTTGCGGCCAACGTGATGCAAACGTCTGCCTCGCCCGCGAGCAGCTTCGTGGTGCTGAGCGGCTGCACCGACGAGTTGGCGCCCCAGGGAACCTGTGACCTCGAAGTCCAGTTCTCGGCCGCCGCGCTCGACTACGCGGGCGGTTCCCTCACCGTCACGACGGGCGAAGGCCAGAACCTGCAAATCCCGCTCACCGGCTATGTCATTTCGCCGCGCATCCAGGTTGCACCTGCAACCGTGGACTTCGGCAGCGTCGGCGTCGGACTGACCGCCGCGACCAAGACTGTCGACGTCACCAATACCGGCCGCCTTCCCCTGGAAGTCAATGGCATCGGCGTGACCGACCCCGAGCGCTTCTCGAGCAGCAACAACTGCGGCACCCCGCTGCAGCCGAACCAGTCGTGCCAAGTCGCAGTGAGCTTCACACCGCTGGACGGAAAGCAGGCTCTCGCCTCGCTGGCCATCGAGAATAACGACCCCCGCCAACCCTTGGCCCTGGTGACGCTGAAGGGACAAGGTCTCGTCGGCGAGGTGAACGTCTCACCGGCGTCCCTTGAATTCGGCGAAGTGGCCAAGGACGTGGCTTCTGCCGCGAAAACAGTCACCGTGACGAACCCGGGCCCCGGCAGCATCCGGGTCTCGAGCGTGGGCGTTCGCGCTCCCGGCAACCAGGTCTTCAGTTTGGCCAACGACTGTGGCAGCGCCATGGATGCCGGTGCCTCGTGCTCCATCGCGGTCCAGTTCACCCCCAACGCGAGTGGTCGCAGCTGGGCCGGCTCCCTGGACGTCCAGACCTCCGACGGCACCGAAAAATCCGTTCTCCTGACCGGGGCGGGTGCCGCTATTGCTGGCAACGTCCGCGTGTTCCCCGAGTCGCTCGACTTCGGCTCGGTGGGCATCCCCCAGGCGGTCACCCGCAAGTTCACGCTGACCAATACTGGCGCCACCGCGGTCGCCATCGCCGGCGTGAACGTGACGGGCGCGGACGCCGCGAATTTCACGACCACCAGCACCTGTGGCGCCAGCCTGGGTGCAACGGCCTCCTGCGAGGTCCAGGTGCGGGCTGACGTGGCCGCCGCCCAGACGTACTCGGCTGAGGTGACGGCATCGCTCGGTAACGGCCAGGCCTTGAGCGTCCATGTGGCCGCCCAGGGCACCACGGCCACCCCCACGCTCCTCGCTGCGACGCCGGACGCCCTCGACTTCGGGGGGGGGAGCATTGGCACCCCGCTCGACCGGGTGGTGCGCATCGACAACGTCGGTACGACTGCAGTCGGCGTGGCCAGCGCTACGGTGACGGGCGAAGCCTTTAGCCTGGTGAACTCCGCCTGCTCGAGCAGCCTCGCCCCCGCCGCCTCCTGCGGCGTGACGGTGCGCTACAACTCCACCGCCGGCGGCGCCGAAGCGGGCATGCTGACCGTGCAATCCACGGGCGGCCAGCGCCTGACCGTCCCGCTGGCGGGGACGGCAGCAGCACCGGCGATGCGGCTCAGTGACGCATCCCTTTCTTTCGGCAGCGTCGCACTCGGCCAGACCGCCAGCAAGACGCTGACGGTGACCAACCAGGGCGATGCGAGCCTGGTCATCCGGACGTTCAAGCTCACGGGAACCGCAGAGTTCAACGTGATTGAGAACTGCACGACCACCCCGGTGGCGCCGCACGGCTCTTGCCAGTTGACCGTGGCCTACACGCCCGTGGCGGCCGGCCAACGCAGCGCGTCGCTGGCCCTCAGCTCCAACGACCTGTCCAATCCGACTGCCGTCGTGAACCTGTCCGCAACGACCCCCGGTGGCGGAGATGGCGAGGAAGGCACCGCATCCATCCGGGTGTCCCCTGGCCAGGTGACCTTCGCGTCGACCGCCGTCGGCAAGGTTTCCTCCGTGGTCTACGTGAACGTCTCGAACGTCGGCACTGGCACGCTGGATATTCGCGGCCTGGATGTCCTTGACACCGCTGCGTTCAACCAGAGCAGCAACTGCGGCTCCGCACTGGCTTCCCAGCAGTCGTGCCAGGTCGCTGTCATCTTTGCGCCGACTGGCGCGGGCCTCCACAGCTCGGCGCTGGTCATCGATTCGAACGACGCCAAACTGCCCCAGTTCCTCGTTCCGCTGTCCGGCGTGGGCAGCTCCGGCTACATCGAGGTCACGCCGACCACCCTCGCCTTCGGTGGCGTGCGCGTGGGCGAGCTCTCGCCGGCGAAGGTCGTCACGATGACCAATCGCGGCAGCGCCGTCACCAAGCTCACAGGCATCAGTCTGCAGGGCACAGGTGCTGACCAGTTTGCGGCCAACAACGATTGCGGCCTGGGCCTCGAGCCCGGTCAATCCTGTTCCGCCCTGGTTGCCTACCAGCCGGACGCGGCATCCGCCACGCAAGCCCGCCTCCTGGTCCAGACGAGCGCCGGCACATCCATTGCGGTCGCCCTGAGCGGCTACGGCACGTCCACGACGGCACCTGCCACCTCGGTGTCCCTGAGCCAGCCGGCTGTCGATTTCGGGCGAGTCGTCATCAACAAGTCGATTTCTCAAAAGCTGCGGCTGAGCAACAACGGCGACGTGGACGTGGTGGTCGACAGCATCAACCTCAACGGCTCGGACCTCGCCGCCTTCTCGCGCGGCCTCGACTGCGTGGTACGCCTGGTCCCAGGCACCAGCTGCGACATCGTGGTCAGCGGCACGCCCCGCGAGGAGCGCGACCATGCCGCCCAACTCGACATCCGCTTCAAGACGGCCGATGTGTCGCTGGCACCCGTGCCCCTGCACGTGCAGGGCGTCGCCAAGGCGCCCGCCGCCACGGTCACCGTGACGCCACTCGCGCTGACCTACGAGAACGTTGCACTGGGCACGCCCTCGAGCAAGCAGGTCCGGGTTGCGAACCAGGGGCCCGACGCCGTGGCCCTCAATCAGCGCATCGTCAGCGGCAGCGCCAGCTTCTCTGTGACCACCGGCTGCGACACGCTCATCGCGACCGGCCAGTACTGTGACCTGACCGTTCAATATGTCGGCAGCGGTTCCGAGGACCAGGCCGAGCTCACGCTCGTGACCGAGACGCAGCAAACGGTGAAGGTTGAGTTGGCCAGCGTCCAGACGCAAGTGACCGCTCCGAAACTTTCGCTCTCGACCGCCGCACTCGACTTCGGCTCCGACGACGTGGGCACGGCATCCGCCGAGCAGGAAGTCGTCGTGCGCAATACCGGCACGGCAGCACTTCAAATTTCCGGCATCGGCATCGGTGGCGAGTTCACCAAGCGCACGACCTGCGGCTCCTCCGTGGCGCCGGAGGGCACCTGCAGCGTGTTCGTGCAGCATTCACCGGTCACCGGCGGGACGCACGCTGACTGGCTCCTCGTTTCGACCAACGACCCGACGACCCAGACCGCCCGCGTGGCGTTGAATGGCGTGGGCCGCATCGGCGTGCTCGCGGTCAACCCGGCGACCTTGGGCTTCGGCGCACTCGCCATCGGAGCCTCAGCCCAACTGTCCGTCCAGGTGCAAAACGTCGGTACCGCGGCACTGCCTATTACCGGCATCACGGTTGAGGGCGACAGCGCCCAGGCATTCACCGCCACGCCGTCCTGCCCGGATTCCCTGGGCGCGGGCCAGTCCTGCACCGTGACTGTCGCCTTCTCGCCGACGATGGCCGGCCGGCATGAAGCTGCGCTGCGCATCGTTCCGCTCTCTGGCGAGTCCCGCGTCGTGTCCCTGGCTGGTGAAGGCCCGCCGGCGCACATCTCCGTGACTCCGACGAACGTGTCCTTTGCTGACCAGCCCGTCGGATTCACGTCGGCACCCCAGGTGGTGACCCTCACCAACGACGGCCTCCAGAGCGTTGCCGTGTACTCCGCGCAGGTGACTGCCGGAACCTCGAGCTACGGCGCGACTTCTGGTTGCCCGGGCATCCTGGCGGCCGGGGAGCAGTGCCAAGTTGCCGTCGCCTTCACGCCGGCCGGCGCCGGCCCGCGCACCGGCACGCTTCGCCTGTCGACTTCCAACTCCGCAGGCGCCATCGACGTCGCCTTGACGGGGACCGGCATCACCACGACCGCCCAGGCTACGCCGACCGCGGTGGACTTCGGGGTCGTCTATTCCACGGCCCCACAAGACCGCCTGGTGACCGTGAACAACACCGGGACCCTCCCGATGCGGGTCAGCTCGGTCTCGCTCACGAGTCAAGCCGGCTTCGCAACAGAAAACGCATGCGGCGAAGCCATCGACGCCGGCTCGTCCTGCGACATCCTCGTGCGCGCTACCGGCCAGGGCAATGGCGCTCTGAGCTCGTCACTGGTCATCATGACGACCGCCGGCCAGCTGACCGTCCCACTGACCGCGACCGCCTCGTCGCCGAGCATTGTTGCCGTCAGCCCGAGCATGGTCCCCGCGGCCGGCGGCGCGACCGTCGTCGTGCAAGGTACGGGCTTCTCCGACACGACGCAGGTCTTCATCGGCGGCGTCGAGGCCGCACCGGTGAACCTCGTCAGCGCCACGCAGCTGACCGTCACCGCGCCGGCGCACGCCGCGGGCCTCGCGGACATGCGCCTGGTGAACAACGGCGTGACCACGGCGTCGCGCGCTGGTGCTGTCCAGTACGTGGCTGCACCGACCATCGCTGACGTGTCCCCCGCGTCCGGGTCCCTCGCGGGCGGGTGGACGACCCAGGTGTCGGGGACCAACTTTGTTGCCGGCATGACCGCAACGGTTGAAGGCCGGCTTGCGACCATCGTTGTGCGCAGCCTCACGCAGGCTACTGTGACCGTGCCAGCGCGCACAATCGTCGCCGAAGGCAGCGTTGCCCTGAGCGTGACGAACGTCGCCGGCACCGCCAGCCTTCCGGCCGCCATCCAGTACGTCGCTCCGGCGGCCGACCTGGCCTGGGGTCCGGCCGGCGGCAATTTCGGTGCCGTGGCGCAGGGCTCCTCGGCCTCCAGCACGGTGACCCTCACCAACGCCGGCACGGCGCCGGTCATGCTCTCGAGCATCATCGTCAGCTCCCCGACGGCTTCGGTCTTCTCGCTCGGGACACAGGGCACCTGCCCGCAGGCATTCCCCGCCTCCTTGGCGGCAAAGGCCAGCTGCACCGTCGAGGTCATCGCCACCGGTTCGACCCTGGGCGCCGCGTCCGGGACCGTGGTCGCCGCGACCTCCGTGCCGCAGGGCGGCTCCACGGCGCCGCTTTCCTTGTTCGCAACGGTCGAGGAACCCGACTTCGCCTTGTCGAACTCCGCGGGTGGGCTCGGCCTGGTCAGCGGAAACTTCGGCGTCGTGGCCGCGCTTAGCGAAGCCGGCCAGGGCAACCCCGCGGTCGCACGCAACATCTACCTGCTGAACCTGGTCCAGGCAGCCGCTACGCGCATCAACGAGCCGGTCATTACCATCACCGGCCCCGACGCTCCCCACTTCCGCATCACGAATGTCGTGGCAGCTGCCAGCAGCGGCTCGAACAAGGTCAGCGGCGCTACGATTGCGCCCGATAAGTTGAGCGCTACGGGCGCGGTCGTTGACGTCGGCAACGGCGCCTACCCCCACCTCGCTGTCGTGTTGTCCTACGCACCGCTGGCCAAGGGCGTTCACAACGCACAGTTGACCATTCGGTACAACGGCGCGCGCCAGGTGCAACTGCCGCTGTACGGTGAAGCGCAGTACTTCAACAAGGCCGAGCTCTCCAGCTCGAGTGCCCTGCCCGTGGTTGCGCCTTCTGGGGACTTCGGGACGCTGTCGTACAACGAGGCATCCGAAGCTGCCGGGTCAGCAGTCAAGACCTTCTATCTGCTGACCACGGAATCGCAGGGCAAGCTGCTCAAGGTGAGCGACCTTCAACTCGTGGGCGCGGACGCGGGAGCGTTCCACATCACGTCCATTTCGCCGAAAGCCGCGGGCGACCGCCTGCCGGCGCAATCCATCGCGCCACTGGAGATGGCGCAAACGAGCGCCACTTCACCGCTCGGTGTCACCGTGCAATTCCAGCCGACCCGGATGGGCCAGCACGACGCGCAGCTGTTGCTTTCGCACAATGCCGACAACGGCTCTCCGACCATCCTGGCTCTCAGGGGAACCGGCGCGCGCGACGTGCGTGTGGTGGCCTCCGGCGGCGCAGGTGAGGTCGCGATTCCCTCGTTCCCGAGCGTCGGCTTGGGAGCCGAGGCCACCCTGACGACCTATGTTCGCAACCTTGGCACGGTGGGTAGCCTCACCGTGACGGGAATTCAGGTCGTAGGCTCGCCGGCCTTCTCCATCTCCGAAGCCGGCGCGGCTACCGTGACGAACAAGAACGGCGCGACGCCCTATCCCGCAGGTACGCGCTACGCCGCGTACACGCGAACGCTGACGGACCCGTCCGTTGCGAGCGGATGGACGGACATGTACACCCAGCTGAAGTTCAAGCCGACCACCACCGGGGCGCACACGGCCACCGTGACCGTCTTCCACGATGGCCCTGGCGGCAAGACGTCCTTCGAAATCAGCGGGGAGGGCGTGCGCGCAGCGGCAGCACTGTCTGAGACCGCCGGTTCGCCCGCAGCGGTGCCCAATGGCAACTTGGGCTCCGCCACTTTCAACGGCGAAGCAGGCGCGCCTGCCGAGGCGGTGGCGAAGACGTTCTTCGTCGTCAACACCACCGGGGTCGGAACGCTGCGCGTGAACCGAATCCGCTTGGCCGGCCCTGACGCAGCGAGTTTCAAGATTGTTGCGTACAGCGGCGCCACCTCTGTGTCGACTCAGGACGTGTCTCCGGCCAACATGGTCGAGGGCGCGTACCCGAGCCTGTCGTTTCGCATCCAGTTCACGCCGACCAAGTCCGGGAGCCACACAGCGCAAGTGTTGGTGGACCACGACGGCATGAACACGTCTCCGCTGGCACTCGACCTGCAGGGCCAGGGCGTGCGTGATGTCGTCCTGCAAGCCGCGAATGTCGACAAGGGCATCGTTGCCGTGGGCGCAACCGCCACCGGCACGGCCTTTGTGCGCAATGTCGGCACGCGCGGAAGCGTCACGTATACCGGCATCCAGTTGACGGGCGACCCCGCATTCACGGCGGTTTCGGCCAATTTCGCACGCCGCGGCGCGGAGACGCAGTATGGACCGACCACCACGTTCCCGGCAGGGGCCACTTCGGCAAGCTTCAGCATGCAGGGGGCGGATGTCGCGACGGCGCCGGCCACGTCCACCGACCTGGCCCTCAACTTCAAGTTCACCCCGACCCAGCGCGGCAGGGTCACAGCGACGGTGACGGTGTTCCATGACGGACCTGGCGGCAGCACGACGTTTCAGCTAGAGGGCACGGGCGTGCAGGCGACCGCGGCCTGGTCGGACAGCTCATCTGCCGTCGACCCTGTCGTCTCGCCCGACTTCGGCCTCGTCACGTACAACCCGAACGGCGTCAACGCATCAAAGGGTAAGGTCTTCTATGTGGTGAACCCTACGCAAGCGGGCAGCCTCCAAATTACGAGATTCCGCATCGTCGGACCCGATGCTTCGGCCTTTTCGATTGCCTCATATACAGGGGCCGTTCCACCGGCGGGAACTCGCGACGTCGCCGTCAATCTCCCGGCCGGCTCGTACGTCCGGATTGAGTTCGCTCCGAACAAGATTGGCGACTTCAATGCGCAGCTACTGGTCGAGCACAACGGCGACAACGTCTCCCCCCTGCCGCTCGACCTCACTGCGCGCACGGCGTATGACGTGAGCTTCGCAGTGTCCGAGGGCCCGGGGTATGTGCCGCCCACTCCCCTCGGCGATGCACTCGTCGGCAGCTCCTCGTTCAAGTATTTCTTCGTGCGCAACATGGGGACGGCGGGTGCGGTCCGGTTCACCGGTGTTCAGGTCCAGTCGGGTACCCCGTTCAAGATTGCCGCGACAGGTCGAGGCTCTCGGGATTCGACAACGGCGAGCTCGATAACGAACTACGCAAGTCCTTACCTGGAATCAGTGACACGGGACCTGCCTGGCTTCGACGCGGCTACTGCACCTTCTGGTGCAACTGACTTCGCAGTCCGAATTGCCTTCACGCCAACGACGATGGGTATCAGCACAGCCCTCGTCACCGTATTCCACGACGGCCCGGGGGGGCAGACGAGCTTCACGGTCTCCGGCACAGGGGTCTATCGTGAGTTGTCTGTCGTGCACCATCCGGCCTTTGCTGTGCCGTACAACAGCGGGGGGTACCCTGACAGCGTTGAGTTCTTGAACACGGGAACAGCGACCATCCCTAGTGTGGTATTCGGAAATAGCGTTACCAGCCCATTCTTTGGAGATAGCAACAACTGCGTGAACGTTCCGCCTGGTCAAACTTGCGCACTCTCGTTCTACCTGAGCGCTGGCTCTAGTATCGGGGTAGGAACTTACAGCGTTGCATACACGGCGACGATTCCCGATGGCGGGACAATCAAGGGCGTGAAGCCACTGACCGCAACCATCCTTGGTAACAAACCAAACGTCGTCTCACCGGCTAATGGCTTGGTGGACTTCGGTGCACTGGCCGTGGGCACGTCGAAGACACTCAATGCGACCGTGCGCAACGACGGGACGCAGAATGCAAACTGGACCGGAATCAACAACGTGACGGGCTACAACAACTTTGTCCCGGCGAACTTCACCTATGACATGTCGGCGTGCAGCAATGTCGCTCCCGGCGCCAGTTGCGTCGTGAAGGTGACGGCTACCCGCAAGGCGTTGACCACGGGCACCTACGGCCCGGTCGCTCCCACGCCTTACACGCAGTACGGCACCAGGCTCCAGTTCAAGTTCAGCTGAAGCCGACAAGCGGCCACATCACAGAGCCCGGGAGAACCCGGGCTCTGTTCTTTTGCATCCTGGTTAGGGCGCGCCTGGAGCTTTCGGGTTAGGACACGGCCTGCCCAGCCGCTGCATACTCGCCGACGCCCTTCATTGGAGGGGTGCATCATGATTGCATCGTCGTCGCGCTGCAATACCCCTCTCCTCCTCCCTTCTTGCGTGACGACCCTGGCCCCCTGTGAAGCATCACACGGGGGCCCTTTTCTCGCTGCAGCGTCTGCTCCTGAAGAGAGGCCCGCTAGCAGGCGTTGCCCGTCTGCGCCTCTCGAGCAGGCACTTTTGTTTCGCTTTCGGGCGAAGCGGCCCTCAACGGCTGACGTCGAGCACCGCGGCTGGGAGTTCGAGCCTTCTTACGGCCTGCGCGGCCGTCAGAGCGTCATCGCGACTCGGGTATGGCCCCAGGCGCACACGCACCTTCCCTCCTTGCGGCGCCGTGGCGAAGGGACGCAGACCGACGCGCTCCAGCATCGCCTGGACGCGGTTCGCCTCCTCTTCATTCTCGAAGACGCCCACCTGCACGACAAACAGGGATGTTCCTGAAGGCGAATCCAAAAACGCTTCAGCCGAAGACGGTCTTGCAGGGGACGACGCGGGCCGCGAGCTGCTGTAGACGGCACTAAGCGCGAGCACCAGGCTACCCGCCGCCGCGAGCGCCGGAGCAAGGAATGATGGGCGCAGCCACACAGCGGGCCAAGGTGTGCCCGCCGCCCTGTCCAGAGCTGAGGCGCGAAGCTCGACAGCCCTGCGCAAAATGCCCAGTCCTAGCCCAAACACCAGCGGGGAGAACACCCCGAGGAGGTAGCCGAAACCCCCAGCCAGGTTCGCCAGGATGCCCCCTGTGGTCTCGCGTCCTGTGCACCACAGGCACTGGCCGAAGAACCAAGCGGAAACCTTTGCGAACGACCTCAATGACCTGAGTGCAAAGGCATCTCCCGCCAAGATGTTCTGCGCGGAGATGGCGATGGAGGCAACAGCCAACCCGAAAAGGATGAGCTCCAGCCACCCGAGGAGCCGTGCGAGGCGCGCCAGGCCTGGCGAGCTCCGGCGCACTGCGCCTGCGGCCAAATCTCCAGGTTCCATTCCCGACTTCTCCTCTCCAATCTTGTTCGACGCAGGCGGACCTCGGCAACACGCTCGCTGGAGCAGAACCTGCAGCAGCACCCACGAGCCAGCGACCTCAGGTCTGACTTGGTAGCTTATTGGCCAGCCTGACGCCGTTGCGGACGTCCAGCGGTCGAAATTGTCAGGCAAAGCCTGCACAGCCTGCAAGAACCGAAAAGGGCGTCAGCCCTTGAAGATGCGCTAGAGGTCCTCGAGGTGCTCGTGCCTCCCGAACCCGGAGTCGCGAAGGTCGACGTCGGTCTCGCCGTAGCGCCTCGAGGAGCCAAGAAAAAACCCTGCCAGCAATCGCTTGCCAGCAGGGTCGAATGAGCGCTCAGGGGCGCACGGGGTTAGCCTTCGTTGTCGTCCTCGATGCCGTCAATCGGCGTCCAGTGCGCCCGGACGCGGATGATGGCGCCAAAGTTGCCCGCAAGGTCGGCAACGTCCGCGCCGGCATAGCCGTGGTAGCTGAGACCGGTGAGGTCGCAGATGCCGCCAGTGATGCGCTCGGAAACGTGGTCGTTGAGCGAGTCAATGCCTGAGGCGATGTCCTCTAGTTCTACGCCAAGCACGACGTCCAGGACGTGTTCACCATCGTCGGTGATGCGGCGGAGCTCCGCGTGCGTGAGCGGGGACGTACCCGCCAGCACCAGGTGCTTGCCACCCTCCTCCAGGAAACGGCCGGGAACCAGAGTCGGCAGTGCGGGTGTGCTGCCTTCCCGGATTCCCGACCACGGGGCGACTTCCTCGGCCTCCATCGTGATGCCGCGCTCGTCCGCGAGGCCTTCCTCCAGGGCGCGGCCAACGGCCGTCCAGGCGAAGTCCTCGTCTGCAAAACTCGTTTCCTTGACGCCGGGCGTTTCGATGACGAAGGTTGCGGGCTCAGTGCTCAGCCGCGAGACGACAAGGTCTGCTGGCCATTTGGCAACCGGACCGAAATGCTGCGCCAGGGTGAGCCGGACATACAGCGCGTACCGGAACGCCCGCAGGTAAGCCCAGACACCTTCCGGGTTCACGTCGACTTCGAAGCCGAGTGATTCCCGGCGGCCGAGGAACTCCTGCGCCCGCTCGATGTACTTGAACACCGCATCGACCTCTGCGTCCCGCGCGCCCATGAACTCGCCGGCGGCGTCGGATGCGTAGTCGCCTCCGAATCCGATTTCAACCAGGTCCGAGAGCTCCTTGTCGCTGGCCTGGTCCAGCCAGGCAGTGGCATCGAAGTCCGCCGTCATGCGGTTGTCGTCCGACTTGATGCGAGCAGGGGCCCGCAACGTGTCGCGCTGGCCGGCGAAGACGCTGAGCACAGGGAGCACATGCATGGTCTGCGACACGGCAGGCGCCAGGTCGACGTTCTGTGCAGATGCAGAAAACTCGTTCCAGGTACGGTGCCCGTTGATGCGGGCCATGGCGTCGAGCGCCTGGCCGTGCTTGATGGGCGAGCCAATCTCGCGCAGGTACGTCGAGAGAACTTTGGCCTTGAGCTTGCTTTGAGAAATGTCCATTTTTGTTTCCAATCAGGTTCTGACTGGCCTCCGATAGGGGTAAAGCTTGGGTGCGCGAGTTGCCAGCAAGGCCAGTCGGAATGACTGGGAAAGCTGCGTCTGACAGGGTTCTGGGAACCGCCAAATTTACCGGACCTCCGAAGAGGCTCGCGCGGCAGGCTTTGGCAGCCTTCCTGGTATAGGGAGCGCGGCGGTTCGAGGCCAGTGCCCCAAGCGGGTTTAAGACGGTTCCGCTATAGGTTCCCACCCGCGCGCCGCGCCTCACCCCCACGCATCTCATGCAACTCGCTCAGAAGATTACGAAGCTCCGAACGCTCCAGCCGACCCCTGGCGGCATGAACGAGCTTTTCTACCAAGCCCGCAACCTGGCCATCGAGGCTCTGCTGCTGCGCCTGGAAAATCAGCTCCTTCGCTCGGGGTTCCCCGCCATCTGCGCATGGAACGAGTCCTCGTTCAGCGACCCCAGCATCTACATCCAGCTGCCCAACCCCAAGGAAGGCGCGTCCTGGGACGTCGCGACCTGCACGCTGCGGGTTCTGCGCTCCAAGGAAAGGGCCCCGGACTTCGTCTCCGGTTGCGTCTATGTCGTGAAGGGGTTCTCAGCCGTCGAGCACTGGCGGGGGAAGCAGCCGGCCAAGGTGGTCGCCTTCCGGGAAGCAGTCACCGCGCTGTACGACTCCGGACACTTGGCCGCGGAAGTGCTGAAGGTCAACTTCCCGTTCGAGCGGGGCTTTCACAGCAGCTTCTGACCAGGCGAAGGGTTCTCGATGAGCAAGACCAACCACCGCCGCCAGGGCGACAAGTCCCGCAAGGACAGCGAGCGCTATCGGCACAGCCCCCTCGACGGCGCCGGCTCTTATTCGGCACTGTCAGACCGCACCATCGGGACCTGCTTCGGCGGAGACAACTCCAACGGCCATCAGGGCTACGCGAATGCCAAGCGTGGCGCCAAGAAGTTCGTGCGCTCCCGGGTGCGCTTCCACGAGGACCACGCGGCACGTGAATCGGCGCGTGATGCGCTCATCGGAGACGTCTGAGATGAAATGAGCGCCTGCCCCGGCGACCGGGCGAAACCACCGAACCCGCGCAGGCCCGACGCCCTGCCTGCCTTGGGTCGAGGGATGGCGGTTCAAATGTAAGACACAATGCTTACCGCCGAACTGGTGCCGGCTCAGCCAGGCGGCGCGCTTGGCGGGCCCAGGTCGAGCACGCTGAAAGGAAAGCGATGACCCGTGATGAGCTGATTGCAGAACTGCGCGCCAAGGGCTTCAAGATGCAGGCGACCGCCTCCTCTCGCTGGATGGGAGCCCTCTACTTCGCGACCGCGGCAAGGACGATGTTCGTTCTGGTCCGCAAACGCGGAGTCGACGTCGTCGTGACGCCCCTTAAGCTCGAAGAGCTGCTCAACGAAAAAGGCGATGCCAGCATCAGCCTCCGACGCGAGGCCGATTGGGTGGCCGAGTACAACTTTGAGGAAAGCGGAACAGCCGTCCACCAACGCGTCAACGACGCATCGCACTGTTTCACCCAGGACCAGGAGATAGAACCTTCGTTTTTCCAGAAGGCCGGCCTGGGTCGAAAGGAGTCAAACGAGCGCTATCGAGCCGAACACGACGAAGCTGCCCAGCTGTTCCAGGCAGTAAGTCCAGGAAATGGCGAGCCGGGCTACTTGGAAGGCGGCGTTTGGCTCCACAAGGACGGGCGAACAGAGCATCGGGGCTAGCCGCCGGGTACCCTCTGCGCATTGCATGCGTTTGGCCCCTTGGGCCGGGCATCAGGTCTGAAAGAAGCCGTTCTCGATTGCATTCAGGTACCGGACGATGGATGATTGGCAACAGGGGAGTTCGTCCGCTTAAAGCAGCAGCTCGGAGGAACCTATGGCCTGGAAGGTTACTGTCGACCAGTCGTTTGATGTCGACGCGTTCGACACCTACTGCCACAGCTTGGCCTGGACTGCCTGGCGTCCCTCGTTCCTTGTCGTCCACAACACGGGTGTACCGACCCTGGCGCAGCGGCCGAACGGATTCACGAAGACGCACATGGGCAACTTCGCAACCTACTACCGGGACAAGATGAAATGGAGCGCGGGCCCTCACCTCTTCATTGACGACAAGCGCATTTGGGTCTTCACGCCACTCACGATGTCAGGCGTGCACTCGCCTTCGTGGAACAAGCAGTCACTCGGCATCGAAATGCTCGGCGACTTCGACAGGGACGCGTTCGACGCCGGCAGAGGGCTGAAGGTTCGGCACAACACCGTTGCCGCCATGGCCACCCTTTGCGCCATTCTTGGGCTCGAGCCCATGACCACGAAGCTCCATCGCGAGGACCCTGAGACCACGCATGCGTGCCCCGGCACCAACGTTCGCAAGCTCGAGTTGATTGCAGATGTTCAGGACCTTCTTGCGACTAGGCATCAGGGAGAACACCAAGCCTGAAGTGCCGGCGGAGCGCCGACCGCGGCTACAGGCTCCGGATGTCTACGGGCTTGCCGCCAGCAAGCGCTGCTTCCATCGCAGTGCGCCCCCATAGGCGCAGCCTCATCTTGCGGAAGGCAGCGGCCTCCTGCAGCGGCTCCTGCGCATCAGGAAGGCCTTCATTGGCCTCGGCCAGCGACGCCTCCCACTGCTCGGCGTAGATAAGCGCCAGCCGCGCGGTCTCTCGTTCCTCGGAGGTCAAGGACTTCAGGCTCTTGCCTCGAAGGGCCTCGAACGCAAACTTGAGGGCTGTCGCCGCTTCAGCCTCCGGTCCCTTGCCGCCATACGCTTGGGCATAGCTCTCGCGGTCCAGTACTGCAGGGGCCAGGGCTCGCTTGAGCGTGAGGTCGTCGGATTGGCGTGGCATGGGTAACGTTATAGAAGGCGCGGAGGAGCCGGAGGTGTCAGCTCAGGTGCTTGCCGACTAGGGCGGTCATCTCGAACATCGTCACTTCGTCCTTGCCCATCACCGCTTTCAGCTTGGCGTCGCAAAGGATGTTGCGCTTGTTCCCGGGGTTTTGCAGGTTGTTCGCCTTGATGTACTCCCACAGCAGCTTCGTCACTTGCGTGCGGGGCTGGGGCGTCGAGCCGATGACTGCTGCCAGCTCCGTGCTGGGGGTCAGTGGGCGAGAGAAGGCGTTGGTTGTCTTTTCGGTCATGATTCTAAAGTCCAAGTAAACCACCATTCTACGGAGGCCAGAATCTGGCCCCGCTGGCCTCAGTCGCAGCTGAATCCGCGCGGGCTCGGAGGGGTGGTACGACCCTGTGCGACGAACGCCGGAGCACTTGGTGCGCCCTGTTGAGCGCACGGATGCAGCGCGGGGAGCTCTGCGACCAAGCCTGCGATGAGTTGCTTGCGAGCTTCGGCCGCCCGGGCGTTGTACTACGCGCCGCACTTGTGGCGCGTTTCAGCGTACGAGTCTACGAGGACGAGCAGCCCGCGCACGGCCGCGGCGGTGCGGGAGTCGAGAGAATGCAGGAGCGCGTCGGGCATAGGAATACTACTTATTGTGAGGGTGAGCGTCTGGGACAAATCCTCGGCGCTCAGGCTTTATCAGGTTGGGGCAACGGGAGCTTGAGGTCAACGCAGGCAGCGGTGAGGGCCTTCTGGGCAGTGGGCGCCGACCAGGAGCGAGGCGAGTCTCGACGGTCGGCACAGAACGGCGCCTCGCGCCTCCGAACGGACCATGCGTTTCGCTTGTTGGCTGCGGCCGTGAGGTATGACAGCGGAAGGTTGCGCTCGACCGTCCAGTGGCCGGTGGCGAGCGCGGCGAAGACCAGCTCTGCCTCGGAGTGCTCAATGGCCGGAGGCTTGACAGCCTTCCCTTTCGGCGCGGGCTCGTCCAGCACGTTCCCCGTGAGTTTCGCCCAGGCCCGTGCGCCAGCGACCGTCAGTTCCGCACGCACGACCTTCTCGCGCTTGGTGCTCACCACCTTGGCCAGGCCTCGTCTGATGAGCGAGTCGAAGGTTCCCGGATGCTCGTAGTGGCGCCATGCCTGGCGCTGTGGCTGGTGCATCATTCCGCAAATCAGCGTGCGCTGCCGGGGCGTCAGGCGAAGCGCGGATACCTGGCCGCTACGGGGTTGAGTTGTCGTCATAGGAGAATGTGTCCTCAGGTGTGCCGAATGGGCGTGCGCGCCTCGCGGATGAAGCGACCAACGCTCTAGAGAAATGCTTTAGCAGATGCGCATTTTAGCTAAAAATCACCTTTCCACCTAGCCTTTAGATGAACGAGCCCGACGCCACCCCAATGCCCTCCACCGAGCCTAGCTCGACCAAGAAGCGGGGGCGAAAGCAGACGACAGGTCGCTACGATTCCAGAGAAGCACTCCTCGAGAGAATCTGGTTCCAGTACCAGCGGTCATCGCTCAGCGCGCAGGCTATCGGTCGCCTGGTGGGCGTGTCGCAAATGACCGTGCTGAAGATTCTGCAGAGTGGCGAGGGTAGGCCGGAGGCCCGAGTACCTAAGGGGCGCCGCTGAGCGACGCGCGCGCTCCCTCAAGCGGCTCATGCTCGAACGCCGGTGCAAAGTCGCCAAGCTCGCCTGCGGTCGGGCTCAGCGCCACCGCGCGTCGGTTCTTGACCGCCTCGTAGAAATCCGCAGGTGCCTGGAGCGCCTGCTTGTCTGCTGACCGCCCCACGAATGCTCAGCGGCCCTTCTGGCCCTCCGGGCTCGGCTTGGGTGTCCGCTGGAGTATGGCGCCGACCATCAGGGGCAGGCGCTTGGCGCGGATGAGACGAACGCAGTGGTCGACGGCGGCCGCGTGAAAGATTTGTGGTCCCGTCTTGGAAGGCTTTTTCTCCCTGCCTTGGCTGCCCTGTTTGCTCGACGTGAAGGTTGCCACGTTAACTCCGTTTCCCCGCCGAACGCCGACGGGCATCGCATGTAGCGAGCGAACTTATCGCCGATAGAACGGCCCCTTCGGCGTCAGTGCTCCGGATGGCCGAGGGCCGCGGATATCACCTTGAGCGCTTTGCTTTTGGTGGCATCGAAGTCCCGGACCATGGTCTTGAGGGCAGCTTCGCGCGCTTTCAGCGTCGCCGTCGCGTGCTCGCACATCAGCTCCAACCCCTTGTCTGCAAGGTAGGGCATCGGAAAACCAATCCTGAGCAGGTTTGCAAAGGCAGCTCCGGGAGGATTGCGCTGCACGACCGCGTACAGGATGCCGTCCGCCTCATAGCACTCATGGATGCTGTCCGTCGCGGGGTCTACCGGGGGGAAGTCATCCGAGTACGTCCGCGGCGGCGCATCGGTGCTCGTCCACAGGGGCTCGAAAAGGGTCCGATGCAGCTGCATGCGCTGCAACAGAGTCGCTGCGAGCTCGTCCTTGACACGCCAGCGTTCTGAACATGTCGTAGGGTCGCTGCCCTTGAGGGCAGCAAGAGCCTCGAGCTTGTCGGCAAAGTTGGAAGGCGCAGATGCAGAGCTGTCAGGGGCGCTCACGAGAGATGCAGTCATAGAGGGGGTTTTCCTGGGGGTAGGCCGCTGAACCGCTCAGCTCCGTTGCATTTTATCAGAGCCCCTACAACAACGGACCTAAAATGCATTGCACCCCACTGCTAAAACCGTTTGGGGTGTTCCGACGTATTGCGCGACCGGCCGACGGCGGGCGAATGCAACTTGCGTCTTAGGCCGAGTTCGGAAGACGCGGCCCACCGTCCCGACGCGTAGAATCGCCGGCGTGGGCTGAAGATGCTCACGCGGCCGACAGTCTTTCCCTCCTCCTCCCTTTGTCGGCTGGCTTTGCCCCCTGGCGATTCGTTCGCCGGGGGTCTTCTTCGCGCCCTTCGTGACAAAGTCGTTCTTGGTACCTCGCGCCCGGCAATACACTCTCGCAGCCGACCACCCGCCACCAACAGATGCTCAAGAAACCCCTGCTGCCAATCCTTGCAACCGCCCTCTTGTTCACGTCGGTTTGCCATGCTGCGGACCGACTGCTACCAACAGAGGATGCCCAGAAGCTGGGTGTCTCGTTCAAGAAGGATGGGAAGGCGCTGTACGTGGACGTGCTCAACGCCAGCCAGTCAGTGCTGACCGGGCTCACCGTGCAGTGCGAGGTTGACCTTCCCCCGGTGACCATGACTCCAGATTACGTCCCGCCTG
The DNA here is from genome assembly GCF_901827165.1 of Variovorax sp. SRS16. NCBI lineage: Bacteria > Pseudomonadati > Pseudomonadota > Betaproteobacteria > Burkholderiales > Comamonadaceae > Variovorax > Variovorax sp. SRS16. The sequence continues at coordinate 228,042 of NZ_LR594667.1, read as the reverse complement.
CAAGGCCTCGGCCGAAGCATCTAGCGACGGGCTCAGCTGTCGTGGCGCCTGACGAAGACTTTTCCCTTTTGTTCGGAAATACCTCGGGCGATGGCCGCAAGGGCAAGGGCGGAGAGCACATCTCGGACTATTCGTCGAGGACCGTGCGCGACCGCGAGTTCGTGAAGCTCGAGCTCACCGGACTGCGGGTCCTGCCTGGAAAGTCGGTCGAGGGCTATACCGAAACGCCCAAGGCAATCCGACATTGCAGCGCGCTTGACCCGCGCGGCCGCGAGAAGAAGCTCTACGAAGTGTTCTAGGCTCGAGCTTCAGCTCGCGAGGAGGCCGAGCAACAACAGCGCGGCCGCCACCCCGGCGCCGCTGCTCTTCGTGAAATCGATGTGCGTGCCCCCGCAAAACCGACACAGAGAGCGGACCGCCCTGCCCTTTCTGACAACGAGTATTGGGACCATCAGCTTTCCGCAGTGTCCGCAGCGGTCATGCGTTTCCGTGACGTCCGGGCGTTGGCGGCGCGCCGTTCTGGGCTTTGGCTCCATGGCGGGCGCCGCCGGCCGGGCCTTAGGCAGAACTTGCACCTGGGAAGCACCGGCAGCATTTGGGTGCGTCCGCTCATCCGGCAGGCGAGAGAAAACTCCTTGTCCGGTCGAGACCGGTTGCGGCGACCGCTGTGGCCAAGCCGGGACCTCCCGCGGCCCCGCGGACCTGGCAGAACGGCTTGCGGAACCAGGTTCGAGCGGCCCTGGCCGGAGTACGTTGGGGCTCGCCCTTCCGTAGACGGGCGCTGGCCGGGGCGCTACACCGGCTTTTTCTGGAAGCACCCGAACGTCAACGGCCGAGGCGGTCCCGCCGCAAACGACGATGTCGAAGTCCACCCGCTGCCCAACGCTAAGCTTGGCGCCGGCTCGTACCTCCTTGGCACGAGCGGTGAGCCTGCCCAAATGCCCACACTCAATCCGGGCGTCTCCGGTCTCGAGGTCCATCTCGAGGACCACGCCCTCTCCTCGCACCCAAGCCTTCGTCGTCTTCATTGCGGTCCTCTCAGAAGCCACCAGGCTGCAGTCTACCGCTGCGGGCCGCCGCAAACGGTCTCAACGGAGTGCGCGTTAGTCCGCATCGGAGTGCATCAGATGCGCGCCTAAAATGCTGCAACAACGAGGATGGAGTGCTGAATGAGAATGACCGGCAAAGTCGCTGATTTCAACCGCATCACGGGCCGAGGGCTCATTGCGAGCAAGACGTCGGGTAAGGTGAGCTTCCACCTCTCACAGGTCGTCGCAGGCAAAGGGAAGCTCGACGCCGGCGACCAGGTGGAGTTCGAGTTGGGCGACTTGGACGGTGTGCCTCAGGCGTTGGCCGTTTCAGTCCTGTCACGCCACATGGCCCTCCAGCAGCGTACATTGAAAGCTCATTCGGCGACCGCGGTAGCGGAAGGGGCAGCTGGCATTGCGGACAAGCAGGAAGGCACAACGGCTCCTGCCACGGCCACGCCCTTTCCGGCATGGCCGGGCCTTGTCGGCTGAGGAACTCGTCGGCCTAGACCGGGAAGAAAAGAATCAGGCCCAACGGGCCACAGAGCGCCATCAAGGGCAACCGCTTGAGCACAACATCCCAGTCGCGCCGACGCATGTTCTTGCGATATCTGAGCGGCCAGAACAAGCTTGTCAGCAGGCCAGTCGCATACCAAAGGGCAAACCAGGCCCAGCCGTTCATTTCGCTCATTCGATTCTTCTTACCCTTGTGTTTTAGGGCGGAATACCCGATGGCTGCATTGTATCATTGATGACTCTAAAACACTTAACGCTACCGTTTAGAGTCCTTTGAACCCCGGTCAGGTCAGCAGTTGGCGTCGACACGGAACACTAGAAACGGAAGAAGCGTAGAAAGGGAGAATGATGGAAAGCGAACGTCCGTTTGTCACTTACAAGATAAAAAACGAGCGGAACGGCAAGTTCTACGTTGGGTCGACGAGCAATACTTCAAGCCGGTGGGCAGAACATCGGCGGGCTATTAAAGCTGCCCGCACAGCCAGAGTCGGGAACCATCTGATGTGCTTGGACATTCAGAAGAACGGCTGGGGGCTGTCTGATTTTCGTTTTGGAATCATCGAGAGATTCGAGACGAGAGAGGCAATGCTTGCAGGCGAGCAGGCGCTGCTAAACACTTATTGGGGCACCGCGAAAAACTACAACTCCGCCCATGAGGTTCTGAGAGACACAGTCCTGCACAAGTGGTTCGCCTGGAACCTTCGAACTCTCGAGCATCGCCGCTACCTCAGCGTAGAGGCGTTGAGCGTCGACTTTCGCCTTGGATTGAAGACGCTCGCAGGTCTTATTGCGCGTGACGACGTTGCTCCCGGTGATTGGGTATTCGAGCCCTTCAGCAGGCGACGTACTGTGCGAGAGGTACGGCAGATGATGCTCGTGCATGGCATACCGCCTCCTCCCCAGCAGGACGCCGCATCGCTGGCGCGCTCAATCAGCAACTTGATTTACGGACCCTGCAAAAGTCAGGGTACGGCCCTCAATGGACATCAAACGCGCGAGTTCTATGGGGTCTAGGCGATGCCCGTTGGCAAACTGCCGCACCCGGCGGCCACTAAAGGGCAACAGCGGGCAATCGGAGCGGCCGGTTAGCGCAACGTCCAGCAGACTTGATTGCTTTGTGAGGCGCAACCCAGGCACACCGCGCCAGCTTGTGATGTTTTCGGAGAAGCCTACCCCGTCCCTTGTTTGCAGCTTCCTACACAAGGAAGGTCAATCAACAAGGAAACGAACATGAAAAGCATGACAGAGCTGAAGACGCTCGCCGCGTCCCTGCGCGTCGCAATGGAGGCCGGCTGCTGCGAGCAGTTTTCGCTTCTGGAGCGCCCCGTCGTCCTGGCCGAGCTTTTTGAGCTCAAGCGCCGCGACAAGGCGGCCCTTCGCAACCTCGAGCTCGAGAGCACGATGGCCAACTACGTCGGCCTGGCGGTGCAAGGCGTCCTCGCAGGATACGTCGCCCTCTACGACAAGCTGGTCGCCGAGGGCCACGACGCCAGCAACTCGTTCGAGTTCGGCAACGACGCGTACTGCTACTTCATCCCTCATCGCGAGGTGGAGGCAGAAGAGGTACCCGCCGGCGCAAAGGGCCTCCTCGGCCTGATTGGCGGCGAGAAGCTACCGCCGCATGTCGTCAAGGCGTTCGTCGTGGAAACACAGAGCACGAACTGGGTCGTGGTCCTCGAGGAACGTTTCGGGCGGCACACGCTGCACATCCGGCAGTTCTGGGACGACCCAGCCTTGCTGGATTCCCCGGACTACCACGGTACGTTCGACCAGTACACCGGGAGCAACCTGAGCATCAAGGACGTCCTCCGCCTGGCTGCAGAAGCTGCGGACAGGTTTTCTGATGACATGCCCGGGGTGAACTATCCCAAACGGCCCTGCCTGAATACGTTCCTGCGCGGCTCACTGGTACCTGGTCACAAGGATGCGGGCATCGGTCTGCGCTATGCCGACGGCCGCGACAAGGGCTACGTTCTGAGCTACGAGCAGCCCTATGGGGATTGCCCGGCGGTCAAAGATGTGCACTGGTTCGGCTTCCACCGGATTTCACATGCGATGGAGCGCATCGGCTTTGCCGTGTCGATGCTGGTGCCCGAGCTGGCCCCCGACGGCGGCGCCGACCTCCTCGACGACTAGCCTGATTGGCTGCAAACAAGCCCTCTGGGCTCGTTTTCTTTTGCTAGCCCTCTCGAATCGCCCAGCGCGGACGGTCGCTGGGCCTGGCTCCTAGCTCATGGCCGGCTCCGAACGAGTTGCCAAGGTGACGCCGCGCCTTGATGATGTGGGCGAAGGAGCGAAGGATGGCCCACCCAAAAAGGCGTTGGAGCTTGAGAGGGTCCGCAGCGCGGAAACCCGGGGGCTCACTTCGGTCCCGTTCCCGTAGGATGGCACAGGAGACCCAGAAGCTGCGGCAGCGGCTTCCTCTGGTATCCGAAGGGGAAGACTGGCTTGCAGGCTGGCTGGAATTGGTCAAGCGGGTGTGGGGCTCCGTCATCCACGGCTACGGCACGTTGATGAGTCGGCATCCCGTCGACAAGCTTTGCAAATTGGAGGCCGATAGGCGCGTCCTCGGCTGGGTTGGCGTGCTCCTGGTGTCCACCGCGCTATTCAGCGTCCTTTACCCAGTGCTCGCCCATGGGCCGCGCATAGTAGACCCCTTTTCGCTGGCGGTATCGCTCGGCAACGTGCTGACGCCATCGCGATACCTCGCGGCGTTTGTACCTTTGCTTGCTCTCGGGCTGGCCTGGGCGCTGGTCCCTTGGTTTGCTGCGAAGCTCGTAAATGGTCGCGCTGCCCACGGTGTCCGACTGCTGGCCGCGACGACGTTCGCCCTCGCGCTCAGCGCCTGGCTGATTGCATTTCTGGTCTCGGGCGCCTTGGTTCCGCTTGCACCAATACGCGGGGTGCTTGGACTAGGCAACTACGACTTCAACAGTGTGCCCACCTCGCCCCGTGAGCTGCCGACCGCCATGTATGCGGGGCTTGTTGCGAGCTTGTTGTCGTACTTGGCTTTAGTCCCCTTGTATCTCGCTCTCGTGGTCGCGGCGATTCGCGCTTCCCGGAGCCTTGCGGGAGCCCTTTTTCGCCGCAGGTGGGCAGGTCTTTTGTCCTCCATCCTCACCGCGCCGGCACTCGTCCTGCTTGCAGTCTCCCTGCCAGCAGCAATTTTGATGAGCGCTGTTCTCGCGCTGAGTACCTCTTCAGGACTCCTGGAACAGGCGCAAGTTGCAGGCACTCCAAGAGGGGAACCCCAGGAGACGGTAGAGGTGGAGCCATTGACCTCATTCTGCAAGTTGGGCCCAATGACCCAAGCCGGTGAGTCAGTGATTGAGTGCCAGCTCCTGGGCTTCACGTCCGGTGCGGGCAGCATTGCCCTGGACTATGGTGAGCAGCTGCTGTACTTCACACCCAGAATCCTTGGCCCCGGCGTGCGCACCACCCGCCGGCTAAGCACAGCCGCCGCTATAGCAACGCCAAGCTTCGGAGAATTCGCAGCTCAAGCAATGAGGCCGCCACAGCCGCTGGAGCAGGAGGGAGAGCCGAGCACCGCTGAGTTGCGCGCCGGGGGACTTGGGCACGTTTCGCAGGTGAGAGGCAGCGTCGTGGAGGACGTAGCACTATTGGAGCTTGGACGCCCTTTTAGCGTTTACGTCCGCCTCGAAGCAGAACGGTTTTGCTCCTTCAAACAGGCTGAGATGCGCGGCAACGTGTGGCTGTACGTCGGCGTAAGCGTCCTTGCGGCCGTCGGCACGCCATCCAGTGTGGCCCGTAGGCGGGCAATAGGCCCCTGGGACCTCAAGAAGGTGGCGGACGAGTGTGAAACAGCCATGTTGCCAGGACGCGGGCCCCCGACGGAGATGCTGGAGATACCGCCACTCTTCCCCAACTGAACGACGCGGCCGTCGCCATCTCCGTGGGTCATTGCACTCTGGCCGGCCGCTTCGCTCCCGCGAACTTCGACAACGGGAACCCGAGACTGTCGTAAGCCCATGCACCGACCTCAATGCGCCGCTTCCAGAACTGCATGCTCACCTTGTCCATTTCCGCCCGCCAGTACTCCTGCGTCTCCGCGCTGGCGGGGTCCTGGGCCGCTATTCCCCTCGTTGTCTCATCGAATAGCGCCTGAGTGGGCTCCAGGAGAAACTTGCGCAGCGCCATCTCGCGCTCCACCAGCACCATGCATATATAGCTGTTCCTGATGAATCCGTCGAACACCTCCTTGCTGCCAGGAACGTTAGCCGTGGCCTTTCGAACGCCGTACAGCTCGCTCGCCGCAAGCTCCAGCCGCGCCGCTGCTGCCACCCGTTCGGCTGCGACGTCAGGCACAGGCCTCAATACCCCGATAATGCCCGCGGCCTGGAGATACTTCAGAGCTCCGTTGATGGCATTCGCGTCCTTGAATCCTGACCGGCGCAGCAGCCGTTCCGCTGCCAGGTCGATTCGGTCGATATAGACCACCCGCCGTCCATCGAGCGAGTACAGCCCTTTTTCCCTGTCCGCTTCAAGAGCCAACGCGAGCAGCGATGCCACCACGATGACGAATGCCGGCCTTACAGTCGTGGTCACCCCGGTCGGGGAGGTAAAGCTGAAGCGCTCCACGCCGTTGTATTGGGCGTGATAGCGCAAATTCGACTCCAAACTCTTCGTGCGCAAATCCTGCAGCATGGGGTTGCCGAGCACCGTGGCCACCCCCATCAAGGCCTGCACCGTCGGCTTCACAGGAAGGACCAACACGTTGTAGAACTTGGCAGCCTTGTCTTCGCCCGGCATGGCATAGACCGAAGCCACGTAGCGTCGGTCATGCTCCCTGTCCTGGTTGAACACCTCGAGCTCGCCAAACACCTCGTTGGGGTCGAAGACCACTCGAGGCTCCGCACTGACGGTGAGGGCCGGGGATGGCTCAGTACCAGGAAGGTAGGCTCCGAATCGTCCACTCTCAACAATGAAGACCTGGCCGGCCGTGTTGTGCTTGTAGGCTATCGGATGGTTGACGGCAACCGTGCGCCAATGCACACCAGGGAGGATATCGTCGCTGATGGCGCTCAGCAGCAAGTGGGCCGGACCGGGGTTTTCCTCTGGCCCGAGACTTCTACGCGCGGCCGCGAGCTCTGCAACCCACTTGTCGATGTCCTTGCGTGAGGCCTGAATGCGCCGTGTGCTGTATATCCCAAGCAACCAGATGTGGAATGGCGCTACCGCGTGGTCTCCGTTGCGCTTTGTGAAACCCTTGAGACGGTCGATGCTCGCCGGAAGGAGGGGTGAGGCCTCGTCGAAGACGTGAAAGCCTGCGTCTCGGAAGTGTCGTCTCATCGCCGTTCGGGACCGCAAATGCCGATGGAGCCCATCCCGGCACTCGGTCAAGGAGGGCTCATCCTGCTTTTCAGTGCTGAAGTCTTCGGGACCCAGGTCCTTCTTGAAATAGCGCCTGTTGCTCGTCGCCACCAACATGATTCCTTCCCGGCCCGGTTCGAACAGCTGCCCGAGTGCGAGCAAAAGCTTAGCCGGGTCAGCGATGTGGTCGAAAAGCCGAATTGCCAGGATGATGTTCGGCATCTCCTTCGTGTCTATGAATCCGAAGGGGTCGTCTTCCTCGAGGTTCCTGACGAGAACCTGCATGAACTTGGAGGGCTGCGCAGCCTTGAGCCGTTCCGATTCCTTATCCACGCCGACGTAGGCGGCGACATTCGGCGCATTCATCAGTTTGTGGCCGATGACTGCATCGCCACACCCGAGGTCCAGCACTCTGTCGTGACGCTTGTTGGAGGGCCAATCCTTGTAGGTCCACATCTTCTCTGGCGTCAACTCAGCGCTTGTCGCCTGGTCGCAAAGCCCCTCCCACCTCTGTAGCGCCGCCTGGATGGAGGTGACATCTCGGCTTCCCGTGGGGTCGTAGCACAACAGACCTTGCACGATTGGGTCGACCAGTTCTCGGCGAAGCTCATCGGTTGCGTCGCCAGCGTCTCGGACCTCCCGGCCCTGGTCGGCACCATCGACATCCTCTGCGTCTTGCGCTGCCATGCCTGTCCTCCGTCGAGGAGGATTCCCCGAAGCGGAGAATTCTGCCCAAAAAACGCGTTCTTGATATGAAGGTTCCACGCCTGGACGTTACCCCCACGCCCGCACGCATGGCAGAATTCCGCCGAATACGACGGTCCGCTGAGCCGAGCACTGCGACGAGGGGCCCCGACCCGATGACAAGGCACTGGGGTTTTCCCGGCCCTCGTCTTTCGGCCCCCTGAAACGCCCTGACGACGGTTTTCGGACCGTGCTGCGCGGTGGCTCAGTAGCCCGGGCGGCGAGTTCAGGGAACGTTTTAGAGTCAACGCAAAGTACCCTAAAGACTTTCCCGTTTCAATCCGGATGATTGGGTCATCTAAAACCCAACCGGAGATTGTCGTGTTCAGCCCCATCGTCCAGGTCATCACCGCCGTCGCGACCGCCTGCCTGAAGGAACCTGCTGTGCGTCGGCTGGCAACCGCCGTCGCCGTGTCGCTCGGCTTATCCCTTGGTGCCTTTTTCAGCGGAACCCACGGCGATACCCACGGAGGCGGCCACGAGCCAGAACCTACCCAGCCGCCGGCGCCCATCCAAAAGCGCGAGCACGAGGAGCGTTTTGCACCTCATCTGCTCGAAGCCGAGTTCAACAAGCCTCGCGCTGCCACCACAGCACACATCATGCAAGGAGCCGAAAGTGAGCACTAAACTGACACTCTGGGGTTTCCTTCTGCTGGGCACGCAAGCCGCTCACAGCGCGGGCGTGTTCGCGGTGGCCCGCGGCCTGTTGGCGGCGCAGAACCTGGCCGACGCGGTATCGGTCTTCACCGACCCGAACGCCCTGGCCGCCATCTACGTCGCGGCCAAGCTTTCGGTGCATTTGTTTGGGGCCCCCGCGAAAGCGTATGTGCTGGCCCGCTACGGAAACGAGCAGCCTAGGTGGGCCCGCACCTTCGGTGCGTGCGTTCGTCGGCTCCTGCCCAAAGCGCAGCTCCGCCTGAGCTCTTGGCTTGGCCTGGTCGATGCAGTGGCGAACGGGGTCATGCTGGCGCCGCTCGCGATGTGGCTGTGGCATGCCTCTCAGCTGGGCCCGACGGCATGCGCTGCCGTGCTGGGCATGCATGAGCTTCTGGGACTCATCGTGGCCTACGAAGTGTTCGAAAGCCTGTGGCACGCGAGCTCGCATGCAGCAAAGGCCCGCGGGCATTCCGACCAGTAGTCCTTGCCAGAGTCGGAGGAAGCCCTGCGATGCAGGGCATTTTGTTTTCGGCCGTCAGCTGCCCAAAATGCCTCCTCGCAAGGTGCAGGCTTGCCATCGTTCTCGCGGCACAAGGCGTCCTTGGGGATGGAATTTCGAGCCGAGTCGGACTACAGCTGCGCGACGGGCGCGTCGCTGACGGCAACGCCATGGGCATTCAACCGCTGGCGGATTTCGTCGGCGAGCGCCCAGTTCTTGGCAGCCCGGGCCTGCTGTCGCTGCGACTGCAGGTCGTCGATGTCCGTGTGGCTCAAGCTCACCGCGGCCGAACGGGGCAGGCGGGCCCAGGCATCGACGTCGATACCGAAGAAGTGCAGACCGGCCGCCAATCGCGCAGGTGTGCCGCCCTTGAGCTCCTGCTTCAGCCAAAAGCTGCCGGCAGGTGCATTCAGGTTGTCCGCCAGAACCTCAATGAGAGCATCCGCTGTCCCAGGCACAACGCCAGCCAAATCCTGGGTGAGCTGCAGCACGTCCGCATGGGTGGACGCCAGAAGCTTGTCATTCCAGTCCAGCGGCTTCTGCCAGTGAGCCTGCACCAGCGCGAAGCTCAGCAGCTGCCCGCCCAGGCCCGGCGCCAACGCCTCCGCGGAGTCGAGGGCCGCCTGCCAAGTGACGAAGTTGCCCTCGCTCTTGCTCATCTTGCGACCATCGGACAGGACCGAGCCGTTGTGCATCCAGATTTCGGCCAGGGGCCGGCCGAACACCGGCTCCGACTGCATCATCTCCGCCTGGTGGTGCGGGAACTTGAGGTCGACGCCGCCTCCGTGGATGGTCACGCTGCCGCCAAAGAGCGCGCGAATCATTGCGGAGCACTCGATGTGCCAGCCCGGGCGGCCCCAGCCCCAGGGCGATTCGAAGCCAGGCTCATCCCGAGAAGTGGTTTTCCACAGCGCAAAGTCCCGCAGGTCCTCCTTGCCGTCAGTACTCACCCGCGTGGCGCCTTGCTCCGAGCGAAGTGCGCCTTCCTTGTGGGGCATCAACAGTGCACCGTCATAGGCGCTCACCCGGTAGAGCACGTCACCCGTGCTCGCCACGTAGGCCAGCCCCAGGCCGATGAGCTGCTTCATGAGCCAGAACATGTCGGCCAGGTACTCGCTCGCCTTCGGCTCCTCCGGAACATCCAGCCCGGTGGCGCGCATCAGCTGGCGGTTCTCCTCGGCGTACTTGTCCGAGAGCTCGTGCCAGGCAACGCCGGCCGTCTTGGCCGTGTTGATGATTTTGTCGTCAATGTCTGTGATGTTGCGCACCAGGCGCACACGGTGACCCTGCGCCGTGAGGACGCGCTTCAGGAGGTCGAAGACGACATAGGTGCGTGCGTGACCGACATGCGCGGACGAGTACGGCGTGATGCCGCAAGCGTAGATTGAAACGTCGGTGGGTTCGACGCGCTTCAGCGCGCCCGAGAGGGAATCTTTGAGATGCATGATGGTTCGTTCGATGGCTGCGGGAATCGGTTGACGTGATTCGCGCACAGACATCGTGCAAGCGCAGCATGGCGGACAACCGCCTTGGAAATGCTTAGCTTGCTTAAAACCGTCATCTTTGAATTCTACCTTTAAAACGTAGCCTATAGCGTATCAGTTTAGCCTGCCGCGTCGCATACACAGCCATGGCACGGCGGCACTGTCTCATGATTTCAGCTTTGGCACAGGCGCTCGAGAACGCGTACTCCGGCATCATCCATGGGCCAATGGCTGCGTAGGTTTCATCCCGAGGGAACACCTTGGCCGCCCTGCCGCGGGACGTCGGCTGGAAAGTCTGGACCACACAACATAGAAGTGGCCCTTTTCAGCTTTTTGAACCTGTCCTTTGAACTCGTCGGCGGCGTTGCACGGCCGTTCGTCCGAGGGCTGAGCCGCCCATCTGCCCTGTCCTGCCCGTCACAGCAAGCGATGGTGCAAACAACTTCACAGGTGCACCAGTTCATTGAGCCGCAAGCAGTCGGCAACACAGCGAAGTCTTGTATGGTGAACCTCTATACAGCCGATAAAAGCAAAGAGGAGCCAAATGGCCGCAGAGAAGAACGTCTCGATTAGTTTCAGAGTGACGCCTGAGTTCAAGTTCCTCCTCGAGCGAGCCGCAGCTCACGAGCAGCGCAGCCAGACGAACCTCCTCGAAAAACTTCTTTTCGACTACTGCCGGACCCACGGCCTGAGCGCCAACCCGCCGGCCGCGCGCGAGCTCGAGAAAGCAGGTGCCCAATGAACGCGCCCGACCTGATGAAGAAGCTGCTCGACTACGTGCTCGAGCAAGCGAAGACCGTCGACCCCACGGCCTTCCAGCTCTCTGGCCAGGGCGGCTTCCAGAAGGCAAAGCCCGACCTCCAAGGCCTGCCCGGTGTTGACTTCGACCTGGCCGGTGACGGCGACCATGTGTGGCTGAAGGTGGCGCGCCTTGAAGCGCACCCGCCGCCGGCGCTGCCGAACGACGAGTGGAAGCCCCTCATCGTCGCGCACCGCGAGCCCACGGGCGCCCGCCCGAGCATCGACGAGGTCGCGTTTGAGCATCGGATGACAGCTGCGACCCAAGCCATGCTCGCCGAGGAGCGGGTCGTCTTTGTCGCCGAAGCACGTACCCGGCTCGAAGAAGCCCTTGGGGCGTACACCCAGCTGTGGACAGCCTGGGCCACCGGCGAGAAGCCCCGCCGCAAGACCATCGCGCTCTACGGCGACCTCTTTGCCATCAAGCATCAGCTGGAGGCCGAGGAGACCGCCAAGCCCCATGAGCTCGTCTGGGGCGTGGGCGTGTCAGCCTGGAAGCTGAATTACACTGAGCGCGGCACGACATCGGTCGTCGATTTCCAGTACCCGCTCATCACTCAGGCTCTCGAGGTCGGGATGGATGACCGCACGCTAGCGCTTGAGCTGCGCCCGCGCGCCGTCGGCCCGCAGTTCTCGTTCGATGCGTTCGCTGCCTGCCAGCTGCTCAGCGCGCCCGAGGTCGAGAAGGCCGCTCGCGCGGCATTGGAGAAGAGCGCAGACCGCCCAGTGAGCCCCTTTGATTCGGGCAGCTACGAGCACCTGCTCAAGCTCATCGCCGGCAACCTGCATGACAAGGGGCGCTACGAGCCTGGAGCAGAGGCCTTCCCGAAGCCTGGCGAGGACCTGGTGGTCACCGACGCATGGGTTCTTTTGTCCCGCCCGAAGTCCGTCAACTACCTGGAAGAGGACATCGAGCGCCTGAAGGCGCGCCTCACGCCCGGCGTCGAGATTCCTCTCGGGCCACTCTCGCTGGTCACGCCACCATCGGACCAACTGGCCACGCACGTGCCGGTCGCGTTCCGCGGGCTCTCCGGTGTTTCAGGCAACTACGGCGGCCGCAACCAGGTGCAGGAGCTCTTCTTCCCCCTGCCCTACAACCACGAGCAGGTCACCATCGTCGAGCAGCTCGAACGCTCGAGTGGTGTCGCCGTGCAAGGCCCGCCCGGGACGGGCAAGACTCACACCATCGCCAACATCGTTTGCCACTACCTGGCCACGGGGCGTAAGGTGCTGGTGACCTCCAAAGGCGAGCAGGCGCTCGAGGTGCTGCAGTCCAAGATTCCGGAGACCGTCCGGCCGCTGACCGTGGCGCTCCTCTCCGGTGACCGCGAAGGCATGCGCCAGTTTCAGGGCTCCATCGAGGCCATCATCCACAACGTCTCGCAGCTCAACCCCGAGGTGGTGAACGAGCAGATTCGCACCGAGCGCAGCGGCATCGACCGCGCGCACGAGGAGCTCGCGACCATCGACCGACGGGTGGACGCGATTGCGATGGCACAGCTCTCGGACATCGAGGTCGACGGGGTGCAGATGCGCGCGCAAAAGATGGCAGAGCTGGTCATCTCGGGCCAGGAGAAGCACGCATGGTTCGATGACGCGCTGTCGCTCGATGCCGCGCATGCGCCGCCCATGGACGCAGCGCTGGCCGCCCAGACCCGTGAAGCCCGTCGCCGGCTTGGCCAAGACTTGGACTACGCCCTCGCCCGCATCCCTTCGAGCAACGCCTTGTTGCCAGCTGCAGAGGTGGCCCAGCTGCACGACGCGCTGGTCAGCTTGCGCGAAATCGAGGCTGCAGAAGCCAATGGAGGCCTGCTGGCGTTGCGCGCCATGACCCCTGAGGTATTGGATGACGCCCGTCGCCTGCTGGCAAAGGTCGAGGAGGCACGGCAACTCGCTTTCGAGCTCGAGGAATCCGGCGAGCTGTGGACCCTGGAGCTGCGCAAGAAGTGTGGCCAGGCGACCTTTGCGAGCGAACGGGCCGCCTTCGAGGCACTCTTTGCCAACATCGAGCAGCTGATTGCAGCGCGCGCCCAGTTCCTGAAGACGCCGGTGGAGGTGCCTGAGCAGGCGCTGGCGCAGCCGAAGGTGCGCGAAGCCGTGCAGCGCGCTGCGGAAACCGGCAAACCCTTTGGTCTCATGAGCTTCGGCGGCAGCGACATCAAGGAGCTCGTGAATGCCATCCGGGTAAGCGGCCTGGCGCCTGCCTCCGTCGACCACTGGAAGCACGTGCACCGCTACCTGGCGCTCCACGAACAAGTTCTTTCGTTCGGCGTGCGGTGGAACGAGGTCGCCGACCTTCTCTCCTTGCCTGAGCTCAAGGGTGGCGTGGTCGGGCTGCGGCGCGTTGAGCTGGTCACGGGCATTGCCAGGAAGGCACACACGCTAGCCATGCAGTTCGACGCGCAGTTGCCGGCTCTTGGAGAACGCGTTTTTGCGAACCCTCCAAAGATGCTGCTGCGTGGCTTGTCCTCCCAGCTCGAAGAGATGCAGCGCCATCTGCGCAGTCATCTGACCCGTCTCGAGTTGGCCAAGGCAGCCACGACCCTGGTGACGCTGCAGGAGAAGCTTGCGGGAACGACCGGTCCGGTCTCCGACGCCCTGCGCGCCTTCGTTGCGAATGAGCTAGGCAACACAGCCATCCCTGTTGAACGGGCCACGGCACGATACGCGGAGCTCGTGAGTGACGTGCGCCGAGTGGAAGGCCTCGGCCATGACCTGGCGCTGGTGAACGACGTGGCGGACAGGTTGGAGCGCGCCGGCGCCGCCAAGCTTGCTGTGCGAATCAGAACTTCGGTGGTCGACGCGTCTGGAGATGACCCTGTCCTGCCAGTCAGCTGGCGCGAGGCCTGGACGTGGTCGCGTGTCCGCGCCCATCTGGATGCCATCGAATCGCGCGAAGAGCTGCGCACACTCGCGGCGCGCCGGCGAGACCTGGAGGCAGGCCTCGCCCGGCTCTACGAGAGCGTCGTGTCCAAATCCGCCTGGCTCTCAACCAAGCTCGGAGCTTCGCCAAGAGTGCTGGCGGCACTGGAGACCTACCGGACAGCGGTCCGCCGTATCGGCATGGGCACCGGCCCGAATGCGACGCGGCACCGTCGCGACGCGCAGAAAGCGATGCTGGACGCGCAGGGCGCCATCCCCTGCTGGGTGATGAGCCACGCCAAGGTGTCCGAGAGCCTCCCGGCGCAGCTTGGCGCCTTCGACCTCGTCATCGTCGACGAGGCAAGCCAGTCGGACCTGTGGGCGCTGCCCGCGGTGCTGCGCGGCAAGAAGATTCTGGTGGTCGGAGACGATAAGCAGGTCTCGCCCGACGGCAGCTTCGTCTCGGCCGTTCGAATTCAGGAACTGCGTGACCGGTTCCTGAGCGAGCAGCCGTACGCGACCGTGCTGACGCCGGAGAAGTCGCTCTACGACATCGCCTCAACCGTCTTCGCGGCCCAGAAGGTGATGCTGCGGGAACACTTCCGCTGCGTGCCGGCCATCATTGCCTACAGCGACAGGTTCTACGACGGCATCCAGCCCCTGCGCATTCCGAAGGCCTCTGAGCGCATCGACCCTCCGCTTGTGGACATCTTCGTGCCCGGCGGCATGCGCGGCGTGAAGGACGAGAACAGCCTGGAAGCGCAGTGCATCCTGGCGGAAATCGAGGCCATCGTCGCCAACCCACAGCTTGCCGGCCGGACCATCGGGGTCGTGTCACTCCTGGGCCCCGAACAGGCCAAGAGAATTGATACTTTGGTGCGTCAGCGCCTAGATGCCAAGGAACTCATCCGCCGGCGGTTCGACGTGGGCGACGCCCGCCTTTTCCAGGGCAGCGAACGCGACATCATGTTCCTCTCGATGGTCGCTGACCCGCAGCGCTCGAAGGCGCTCTCCGGCAACAGTTCCGAGCAGCGGTTCAACGTAGCGGCAAGCCGTGCACGAGACCGGATGTACCTGGTGCGCTCGGTTCAGATGTCAGACCTGTCGCACCTGGACCTGCGCCGTGGGCTCCTGGAGCACTTCAGCCGGCCGATGGAGGAGTTCAAGGACGACCAGGCCAAGTCGCTCATCGAGCTGTGCGAATCTGGCTTCGAGAAACAGGTCTACACCGAGCTCTACAGCCGCGGCTATCGCGTGGTGCCGCAGGTGAAGGCAGGCTCCTTCCGCATCGACATGGTGGTCGAAGGCGCTGACGATGCTCGCCTGGCCATCGAATGTGACGGGGACGAGTTCCACGGGCCCGACCGTTGGCAGGCCGACATGGGCCGCCAGCGCGTGCTCGAGCGAGCCGGCTGGACGTTCTGGCGCTGCTTCGCTTCGACCTGGTCGCTGCGGAGAGACGAGGTCGTCGAGGAGCTGCTTGCTCGCCTGAAGGCGATGGGCATCGAGCCTCTGGGCGCTCTGGAGCGTGCGCCTTCGCTGGTCGAGTATCGGGAGTGGCGCTTGCCTGAGCTCGAGGAGGCTTCGGAATCGGACCCGGCAGCCCAAGCGGTTGAGGATGCGATTGCCGCCGCGACATCAGAGGCGGAATCCCTCGGGTCCGGAAAGCAAGTCGAGCAATCCACATCGGAAATCTAACCTGTCAGGATTTGCCGGATACTGCCCGTCTTTTTTGGTGCGAGCTAGGAGTTCGCGCCGTCAACTCACAAGAAGAACCCGATGTCCTCCCGCGCCAAGACAATTCAGATATTCCTCCCTTCTGGAGACCCCCAAGGAATTCGCCAAGCGGAAATCACCACGCGCATCGTGAGAGTCATCGACGTGCCGCGCGCTCTTTTGAAGGAGTTCCTGGCGATGCCCGAGGCCGCCGGTGGCGCGGTGTACTTCCTATTCGGAGACGCGGAGGAGGCCGCAAAGCCCCTCGTCTACATCGGCCAGACAACCGACCTCAAGAAACGCTTGGTCGAGCACCAGAAGAAGAAGGATTTCTGGCAGCGCGTCGTGGTCCTGCTCAGTCGTGCGGAGAGCCTGACGACGACGCATTCGCTCTATCTGGAGCGACTTTGCATTCAAAAAGCCAAGGAGGCGGGCCGTTGCGTCATTGAGAACGACACCAACGGCAACAAGCTGAATACCTCAAAGCCGCTCGAGTCTGAGTGCGACGAGCTGTTCGATACGGGGGAGACCCTCATGAGCACCCTCGGCTTTTTCCTGTTTGAGAAGCCGGGGGCTGTTGAGAGCAAAACCAACCTCGAGCTCTACTATTGCAATGCAGCAGGCACTGACGCTCGCGGCCATTACACAGCTGAAGGGCTGGTTGTTTTGAAGGGCTCAAAGGCCCGTCTGAGCGTCACCGACAGTTTCAAAGACAAGAGCTTTCACGTGAAGCGCCAAAAGTTGGAAGCAGCTGGAGTGCTCAAGCAGGAGGGCGAGCATTTGATTTTCACGCAGACCTATCCGTTTCCGACGCCGAGCGCTGCCGCTGCAATCGTGGTTGGCAACAACATGAACGGCTGGAAGACTTGGAAGAACAAAGCGGGGAAGGACCTCGACAGCGTCGTCCGCCAAGTGACCTAGCGCACCCGCGGGGCCGGTGGCGGCCGCTCAATGCCCGGTGTCGAGGGTAGACGACGCGGCGTTCATTGAAGCGCTGAGGCTGCAGCCTCCCTCGTCCGAGCAGCCATATGGCGATTGAACGAAAAACTTCTTTCCGCCCGACTGTTGACGAGCTCTGGCGCTCGGGTGCGACCTCCTTCGACGGCGGCGGTGTCAGGCAGCCACTCAGGGGCCGTTAGCAGACACCAACGCGGCCAAGTTACGCTTCTGTTCTGCCAGGATGCCGGCAACGGTCGTCCGCGGCCCGACGGGCTCGGTGATGGTTACGACAACGCCCATCCCATTCACGACGGTCATCGATTGCGTCTGTACGAGGAGCGCCGGATTCGTACGCCCGCGGGCCTTGACGGTCGCGAGTCCGTAAATCCCGTTGCGGTCGACGTCGGCTATCCCGAGCTCCTTGCGCTCGGTGACATTGGGGTGCCCCGACATTCGCATCCACGCTTCGACCTGACTGCGAACACGCTCGCGCTCAGGAGCCTTGCCCGCTTGCCCCACGGCCAGGTCCCTGACTGTGTTCTTCATCGGAGCTGGTTTTCCGTCCTTCTGCATGAGAGCAACCATGCCGAAGGACACGTCACCGTCATAGCCCGGGTCCTTCCGCAAGGTTGGCAGGCTTGGGCAATCGACGACCGCAAACAGCAGCCGCAGCTCCGGGCCGAGTGTCGGAGCGATTCCCTTACGAAGCACCGCGTCGGGCCCGTGCTCCTCGAGCTTACAGAAGCCAGGTGGGATGGGAACCTCGAGCCGGACCCCGTCAAAAGAGTAGTTCTCTGCACCCGCGCCCCCTGCAAACAAGGCGAGCGCCAAGCCGCGGACCATCGCCTGCTCCCAAGCCTTGACCTTCGTCTTCATCTTCACCATCGTCGACCCCTCTTGTTGGCAGCGGAGCCTAGCAGCTTCGAAGCCCGGCACCTCGCCAGCGGCACGTTTTCGAGGCGCGCGACCACGCGGCCAGAAAAAAAGCAGCCCCCGGAGGAGCTGCGAACAGACTGTGTCAATGAGCGACTGGGAACTCGTGAAACCCGACGTGCGGACGCCTGGACGCTGCTGCCTCGAGAGCGGGTTTCAGGTACAGCAGCCCCTCCTCTTCGTACTGCGTGTTGGCCAGCGCTTTGCCTTCGGCTTCCGCGAAGTCGAAGAGCGCGTCGACGAGGAGTTTGGCAACGCCCTGGTTGCGTCGGTCCTCACGAACACTAACGAAGGTGATGGTCATCGCGCCGGGAATGCGCGTCGACTCCTCCTTCAGTGCGGCCAGGCCGATGACTTGCTCTCCGTCCATCGCAGCGATGAACGAGCGATGCCGGGCGGTGTACGGGTCGAAGTAGACCAGGCTGGTCTCCATCTCCTTGAGCTGTCCGGCGAAGACTTGGTGCTTCTGCTCGCTTGTGCGAAGAACGCGTGTTTGAATCATGTTGAGCTTCCTTGAGAGTGGCCTTCCAGGTGTAGAGACGAGCTGGGCTAGGGGCTCGCCAAGTCCGGGCGTCATGGCCTCCGAAGCACCACCTGCATTCCGCTGGGCATATACGCCCAGAAAACCAGAATGCCAAGTGGAATTGGTTTTTTTATCTCAATCCCGACGGTATATTGGCCAGCGACACCCAACCGACGAAGGTCGGGTGCACGGACTACTGCTGGTGAGGCAGCGCTTTCGCCTTCGACAAGACGCATGCGTCTTATTTCTTGCGCTTTGTCTCTGTACCGATGACGAATGGCGAGGTAGAACCGTTCTTCAGGATACGAATCGCTGCGGGCCGACAAGGCGGCCGTTCCCTGCGTGTACCCGCGGCAAAACCTCGGGCCCATTGGAGCTTCTGGCATGGCCACGTTCAAACGGATTCTCGGACTTTGGGTGACCCCCGACTTCTCTCAGGTAGAGAAGGGGCTAAGACCTCCGCCCTACGTGAACTACAACCAGGTCGACTTCGTCGGCTTGGCGCATTTCTTCGAGGAGTTCAACAACTGTGGTGAGCGGGTCAAGGTTCGCTTCGCCAACGACGCTGTCGACCAGGTAACGTTGCACTTCAGGGCCCTGGGCGGCAAGCCCGAGTCCATGGAGTGCAAGGACTTTGCAGAAGCGCTCCTCGCGGTGGCCAAGGGCGCCAAAAGCCCGGTCGATGTCCGCGCTTCGTGGGTGCAGTTGCATAAGCTTCAGGACCGTACGCACGCGCCCCCGCCAATGCTACTCATGTTCGTCGTAGAAGGGGGCTTCGAGGCGGTGATGCTGTGGAGTCAGCAGTTGGGCATGCGGCTCAACATCAAGGCTGCCAGCCCGATGATGCTCATCATGGGCAACGCCCAGGAGAGCGACTACCGAGGGCGACTTTCCCCTGACCTGATGAAACGGCTGGAAGCAGACTTCGGCATTCCCTTCAAACGACCCGCCCTTCTGTCCGCGCTGGCATCCACGGCGCCACCTGCTTGGGCACAGCAACCGGATTAACGGCAACTGCGGAAACCGCCGTCGCCACCTGAACGGCTCCGCTCGGCCACGCGAGTGCTTTCGCGGCTGCGAACTCTTGCTCTGACGGAGTCGGCCGCGCTCAACGGGATTTCGCCGTAAGGTGGGGCAAAAACACGTCCAAGAACTCGCTGCAGGCAACCTGCGGGTTGTACGTCGCACCAACCGGCAGGTAGTCCGCCATATCATTGAGAAACTTCTTTGAACCCATTCGCCGCAGCAATTCAGACTTGACGTCATCCGCGGTGAATGTGCTTCCCTCCTGGGCCATGTAGTAGCGGAACGCTTCCGCTACGCGGGCTGGCTGCACTCGGGCGACGGCGCCTTGCGCCTGCGATGCGGTCCAGGCCCACCAAAGGTCGTAAAGGTCGCGGCCGTGCTCGCGTTGCAGTAATGCGCGCAGCTTCGTCCCCAGCATCTCGTCGAGGTCGTACGAGGGGACGAGTACCGAACCGACGCCGCCTCCTGCCAACGGCATCTCGATAGGCACGGTGGTCAGCGGGTACAGGCTCGTCTGCTCGTTCAGATTCACCTCGATTTTTAGCTTGGCCTGGGCGGCCAACAGGCTTGTTGGCCCATAGACGTAGGTGACCCGTGCAATTTCCGACTTGGAGAGGAAGTTCCGAACTGCCAGCGTTACCGTTGTGCGAACAACCTCCGAGGGCTCGCCCAGCAGCGGCTTGAGCGCCGTGGCAATGTCCGCAGAGATGCCACTCCTTGACCGTTTCGCCGTGAGCACAAGGTCGATGTCCTCCGAATATCGACTCGCCGGAGCCAGGTGTCCTTTGTGAAGAACGGTGCCGCCGCGCATGGCGAGTTGCTTTCGCAGCTTCTCGTCCGCGAAGATTGCGCCTACGGCTTGGCTGAGCAGGTAGTCCTGCTCCACCATCAAGTCGTCGCTCCATGGTGCCTTGGAGCGCCAAGGCACAATTTCCTTCAGGGGTATCAAGCGAGCTCCGAAATACTGTTTCTTTGATGCAGGGTGTGCTCCACGCCCCACGTTGAATCGTGCAACACGCCCGACGGCGCAACCTTGGCTGGTTCCAGGGGCTGCGACGCCCGGTGCCGTCCAGTCAACCAGCTCTTGAGGACATGGCTTTGCTCCCCTAACTTGAGCGTATCGAGGACGAAGCCAAGGCGCTGAACTGCCGGCACCTGGTCGAGCGCGTCCAGGGTTTGCAAGAGCGCATCGGATTTCAATGACGGCGCGAGGTCCTTGGCGATTCGAGCGACCGACTCGATGCCACCAACCTGGGACTGATGTCGAACCAGGTCCAGGAGCGTCGCTTCGCGGGTACTGACCCGTAGACGCGCCACCGGCGTGGTGACGTAGTCGACCGGTGTCTTGTCTATGGACTTCTTCACGGTGAAGTCCAGGCGCAGGCGGCCTATGGTTTGGGCGCGCCGCGGCCGGCTAACCATCACTTGGGTGGCTTGCAGCGCATAGTGCGCGGAGCCCCAATGCCTGGCGGCCGACAGCAACGCAAGGTAGTAGTGTGGCTCGACATCCTTCAAATAGTCGTCCAGCCACCACTCGACCGGAGGCGCCCCAAAATGGCTGTGCTCGGGCGGAACGATGAGCCATGTCGAAGGACGCTTCGTAGCCAGGGTGACGAGGCCTTGTTGAGCGACACGCCGAAGCGCCGATTTCATCGCATCGCCACCTGGCTCCCGGCCCGTGAGCTTGGCCAACTCGTCGGCACGCACGAGGTAACGAGCCTGGGCCTGGATTTTGCGCAGGGCAGGCTCGAGACCTGCACGGCGAGTGTCTGGCTGAGACAGGGGCGAGATGGGTCTCATGATTTTATGCGAATAGTACCGTACTAAGGCGCTTTTCGCAAACGATTTAACATTCTGCCTCCCACCGCAAGGCCTTAGGCCTCGACCGTCACCGCATTGGCTCAGGAGTGCTGGAGACCAACGGTTCATGGTGCGGGGCGGTTTGGCGGCCCACGGCGAGCGGGGTGCCCAGACTGTCGTACCACCAGGCATCCGCCTCGATGCGCGTTCTCCAAAAGTCCATGCTGACCTTGACCATTTCGTCGTGCCAGAACGCCAACGACTCAGGGCTCGGCTTCCCCTTCGCTACGATTGAAGCGTTCGTATCTGTGAAAAGCTCCTCGGTCGGCTCCAGCACGAACTTGCGAAGCGACATATCGGCCTCGACGATAATCAGGCAATAGAACGGGTTCTTCAGAAACCGTTCGAAGACCGCGGCGCTGGCAGGCGCGGACTTTTCGATTGTGGCCAGCGCACTGTGCACGTTTCGTTCTTTGGCTACTTCGCGTAGCCGCGCATAGCGCTCCTCCCTCTCCTTTGGAGTCGCCATTAGCGGGACCGGCCGCATGAGGCCAAGCACACCTGCTGCCTGCAGGTACTCGAGTGCGCCATTGATGGCGGCCCGGACATCCCGACCCGGAAATCGCTGGAAGAGCCGCGACGGCGCCTCGTGAATGCGGTCGATGTAGATGACGCGCCGTCCATCAAGCGCGTAAAGCGCCTTCTCGCGGTCTGCTTCCAGGGCCAAGGCCAGGAGGGATGCAACCATGCTGACGTTGACCGGCTCAACTACACGCGGGTGGGGGGCACCAGCGATTTGAAACGAGAGCTTGGACGTGCCAACGTAGGGTGCCTCATAGCGCAACGACGACTCCAGGCTTTTCGTCCGCAGGTCAACGAGCATGGGATTGCCCAGCACTTTAGGAAGCTTCATTAGTATTTGGACCGTCTCTTGGGGCAGCACGAGTACATCCGACAGAGGTACACGCCTGTCCAAAGGCATGCCATACACCGATGAGACGAAACGTCGGTCGTGCTCCGTCTCGTGGTCGAAAATTTCGAGCTCGCCAAAGGCCTCGTTCGGGTCTAAGACGACCCTGGGCTGTCGCGGTGGAGGGGGCGGGGCGGGAGGTTGCGGTAGTTCCGCCTCTGCCGCCGTCCCCTTCGACTTTGCCACCCTCCGGACGGCCCCGGGTTCGGTGCCAGGCATGTATGCACCCAACCTGCCGGTGCGCACGATGAAGACCTGACCTCCGGTGTTGTGCTTGTAAATGAGTGGCGAATCTGCAGGAATCGTGCGCCAGTGAACACCGTCAAGGTTCTCCTTGATGGCCTCCAGGAGCAGGTGGGCCGTACCGTGCGCGTCGCGTTCTGACGTCAGTTCGCTCAGCCATTTCTCAATCTGGGTTGCATTGGCCGGCTCTCGGCGCGTGCTGTGGATACCAAGTAGCCAGACGTGAAACGGTGCCACCGCATGGTCACCTTCTCGCCAAGTGAAGCCGTCCAGGTCCTGCGCGCCGGCGGGAAGCAAGGGCGATGCCTCGTCGTAAATAAGAAACCCTGCGTCACGAAACAGCCTGCGCATCTCCGTGCGGGACCTCAGAAAGCGCTGCTGGCCGTCTCGGCATTCAGTAAGCCCCCCTACCTGCGGCTGCTCTCCGAAGTCAGGGGGGTGCCCCGTTTTACGGAAATAGCGCAAGTTACTCGTCACAACCAGCATCGACGCGGACCTGCCAGGTTCGTAGCGCTGTCCAATCTCAGCCAAGAGTTTTGCCGGGTCCTTGATGTGGTCAAAGAGTCGGACGGCCAAAATGAACTGTGGGCGCTGTCGCAGATGCCCAATAGGGGCCAGCGGGTCATCGCCCTCCAGGTTGTGAACCGTCACCGTCATTGTGCTTCGTCAGCTGGACGGATTTCAAGCATTCGGCGGAGGAGTCGATGCCGATGTACTCGACGTGCCCTGCCTGGGTCAGCCGCGTCCCCAGAAACGCGTCTCCGCAACCAAGGTCCAAGACGACGTCGGTTTGCGTCCCCAACCAGAAGCGCGTCGGCCATATCTCGTCTGGACCCCGGCCGAACCGAAGCCCCTCTTCGCAAAGCCGGCGCCAGCGCTTCATCGCGCCGTGAATCGAGGTGCCCTCGCGCCTACCTTGGATGTCGTACGAGAGGAGGCCAAAGACGATGTGGTCGATAAGCAGGCGCCTCCAATTGTCTGTGACGTCCTCTTTCACCTTGCCCGCCGCCTGCGCCTTCACGTCACCCCCGCACTCTCCGGCGCCGGCCGAAACCTTGCCGGTCTTCGCTTTGCGCGTCGCCATCGCAATCTCCTTCCACGGATGTCAGGTCCAAGCGGCACATTCTGCCGAGAGAACTGGTTTTCTGATAACGAAAGTTCTCCGGCGAACGCGCTTGCGGGGGAGTTCGTGTGGCACAATCCGGCCCGCGCATCCAAAGCGCCTGGCTCGCGCTCGTTCGCGACGCCTCCTCCGGAACCCGCCGTCTAAGGGTTTGCCTGGATAACCACTCCCTGCAGCGCCTCTTCCCGCCCGGGGCCTCACGCTGTCGCGACACGCCAAATCGTTTTAGGTGGCACAGCGGGACAGCGTGTAGTTTTAGGTTGGTCGGGCGAACCCACTAAAGGCTATCGAGCTTCCGAAAAGCTGTTTAGGCTCTCTCCAGCACGCACCACCCAACTGGAGATTGCCACCATGCCCAATCCTCAAGTCCTCCGCTTCGCAGGCCGAGTCCTCGGCCTGGCACTGAGAAACCGCGCCGTCGCGCGCGCCGTCCAGAGCGTTGTCGTTCTGGCGGGCCTGGCTATCGGAACTATCTTCGGCGGTGGTCACGGCGGCGGCCATGCCGGTGGCCACGAGCCGAACACCGCCCCGCCGCCGGCGCACATCGAAAAGCACGTCGAGCCGGTGGTGCCGCCGCGCCTCGAGGCGCGTCTCGAGGGCCCGCCGCGCAAGACGGCCGTCAACCATGACGCTACCCAAGGAGATGAAAAGTGAGCTCCCGTATTACCCTCTGGAACGCCGCCACCCTCATGGCCGAGTGTGCGCACAGCGCAGGTGTCGTGGGCGTGGCCAAGGGTCTGCTGGCCTGTAACAACTTGGCGGACACCACCGCTGTCATCGACCTCCACGCCGTGTTGTCCGTCTACGTTGCCGTGAAAGTCGGGGTTCACTTGGCGGGGCGAGCCCATCAAGGAAGCGTTGCAGGCAAGGCTGGCACGACGTGGAGCGCACACGCCGGCATGGGCCGGCAAGGTTGGCCGCATCTTACGCAGCGTCCTGCCGCCGGCCCAGATTCGATTCGGCAGTTTCTGGGGCATCACGGACTGCCTCGCGCAAGGCGCGATTCTCAGTCCACTCATCATGTGGGCCTGGCACACCCCGCAGCTCGGCCTGATGGGCAGCGTCGCCGCCTTCGGGCTGATGGAACTGCTCGCGGGCATCACTGCCTTGGAAATTGCCCACGGGCTGAAGCACCCCGCCGTGCAGGAGCCACACCCTCATTAGCGCAAAAGCGCTGGCGCAGGCAGGTCCTGATGCAGACGAGCCCCTCTTGTGGGGCTCGTTTCATTTGTGCGACAGCAAGGCACTCGCAAGATGATGACGGCGCCCGCCCGCAAAGGAAAGCCAGCCCACAAGGGGCTGACTGAAGCGGGGTTAACGGCGGCGGCCGACGAACGCCTAATCCAGGGGTTTGATTTCGTGAACAACACCATCAATGAAGGACACCATCCGGGTCCGGTACGCCCAGACCGCGGTTCGCCCGTTGCCCGACGTCTTGAATTCAGGTTTGCCCCAGTCGCTGCGCAGCACCTCAGCCATTGTGAACCCCGGCTTAATGCCAATCTTGCGGAAGTGCCTGTCGAGCTCCACCTGGTGTTTGCGCGACGCGGCGGTCGCCACCTTCGGGCGTATTGAGTACAAGCCGGGCATGTCCAATGCGATGGCCGTGGAGGGGCTCACGGACTCCTCGAAAGTGTGCACCTCCACATAGGCGACCTGCCCGTCAGTGAAGCGCACCCGGTAGTGGCAGAACATGCTGTTTGCGCGGCACGTGAGCCTCACGTCTTTACGTTCGTCATCGGGTGCCACCACCGCTTCTACAACGAACTCACGGCGCGCCGGCAGCGCAATAGCATCCTTGCATTCGGGGCTGCACTTGGTGGTCGGCCGGGGCGTGAATCGAGCGAGCCGCAAATTGAAAAATAAGGCCGCCTTCGTCATGTACCCGTTGTCCTTGGCTACTAGGTACGCTTTGCCGATGCGCGTGAACACCTCTCGAGAGTCGGCGACGTCGGAAGCAGTTACCTCGTCGTCGGCGCGCGCGCTCGTGACCAGGACGGATGCAAACAGAAGCAGCGCGAAAGTGGGCAAGCGAACCTTTAGATGAATCACGGCTTAAATCATTTCGTCGTTGTGGTCGTGAACTATAGTGCAGCCTGCTTACTTTTGTACACACAGACCCTCCTAGCTTGCGCGCCGCATCCGGAGGACGGTTCCCACCCCCTGGGCGGCGCTGGCTAACTCTTCGGGCAGCCCGCCGTGAACGAGCGGTGTCCAGAACCTATCGATTCCGGCCCCCCTTGTGGGCAACTCGCTTGCCCCGGTCTTCGACCGTGCCAGCCGCACTGGCGGTCATGTTCTTGACGGTGAGCTTCTCCGTCGAGTACTCACCTGCGACGCCGCGAGCGACGTTCCCAGTTAACGCCTCCGGCCCCGCTTTTCGCCAACGGCTAGGCCCGAGCTCCCGATTCCTATACCTCGAAGGACTAAATCAAAGGTATACGAATATGGACAAGCTTTCCAAAGCGGCTGTCGATGTCTCTAAAGTAACGGTTTCCGGTTTGTCCGCCGGCGCGTACATGGCCCATCAGTTGCTGGTCGCCTACAGCGACGTGTTTTCCGGGATGGGCTCTATCGCCGGCGGTCCGTTCCTCTGCTCGAACGGCTCTCTGTACGGGGCACTCTCTGCGGGCATGCGCGGCGGACCCGAGCTCGACGTGGCTCGCCTGGCTTCAAAGGCGCGGTACCTCGAAACGGTCGGCGCCATCGCCGACCTCGAGAACCTGGTAGACGCCCGGATTTGGGTGTTCCGCGGCACCGAAGACCAGACGGTCCTTCAGGGTCCGACCGACGGCCTGGTGGAATTCTGCGAGCGGTTCACCGCCAAGGGAAATGTTCGTTACGTAAACAATGTGCCGTGCGCGCACACGATGCCCACGGATTCCTTCGACGCGAAGGCACTGTCGCCCTATCGGGAGTCGTACATCAGCAACGTCGGCTTCGATGCGGCTGGCCAGATGCTCAAGCACCTGTACGGGCCCTTGAGGTCGCGAACGACGCCTCAAGGCCTCCTGGCGCGATTCAGCCAGAACGAGTTCTTGCGACATCCGACGCTGTACGGAATGGGCGAGACCGGGCTGGTCTACTACCCAACCGCTGCCCTGCGCGGTAAGCGCTGCAAGCTGCATGTCGCCCTCCACGGTTGCGAGCAGTCCGAGTACAAGTTGGGAGAGCTGTTCGCCACGCATGCTGGCTACAACGAGTGGGCGGAAGCGAACGACATCATCGTCCTGTACCCTCAGGCGTACCCGACGATGAGCCCCTTCCTGTTCAACCCCAAGGGAAGCTGGGACTGGTTCGGGATGCTCGACCAGGCCTACTGCACGCGACAAGGACGCCAGCAATGCGCCATCCTCGGAATGGTCGACCGGCTCACCGGAAAACAGGTTTCCTCCAACGGCGCTCTTCGCGACGTGCTTGACGCTTCGCACTTGAGCCCTTGGTTGGCATAACGATTCCTTCTTCACACGCTCCCTGGCCTGCCCGTGGAGCGTGTTTTCTTTTGCCGAACTCCCGGGATTGGCAGAATGCGCGGTCAACAGCGTGGACGGTCATGAAACTTTCGACAGCGCAGATTGGAAGATGCGGCGAGCTCCTGGTCCAGTACGAACTCCTTGCTCGAGGCGTCGAATCTGCTCCCATGAGCACCGACACGGGCATTGACCTGGTCACCTATTCGTCTGCTTCGGCACAGCCCGCCACCGTCCAGGTGAAGACCGTGTTTGCGGCCAAGCCTGGCGGGGGCAAGGGGGCCTTGTTGCTCGACTGGTGGGTCCCGTCGACCACGCCGGCGCAGCTCGTTGCGCTCGTCGACATGTCGACACCCCGCATCTGGCTCTTCACCAGGTCCGAGCTCATCGAAGCAGCGCAGCAGCAGCCCACGAGCGGCCTGTTGCACTTCTTCATGAAAGTCAGCCCCTCCCGCCGGCCGCGTGCTGATGGCAAGGCCCAGGACATCCAGGACTTTGAGCGGTTTCGACTCGAGCGCCGGATGGCGGAGCTGTTTGGGGACGACGGCCACCAAGCCAGAGACGGCCTGGTGCCCCCGGCGCTTGCGGAGCCGGCAGGGGCAGTCGAACCCGGCGAATA
Organism: Variovorax sp. SRS16; assembly: GCF_901827165.1. Lineage (NCBI taxonomy): Bacteria > Pseudomonadati > Pseudomonadota > Betaproteobacteria > Burkholderiales > Comamonadaceae > Variovorax > Variovorax sp. SRS16. The sequence goes on along the minus strand of NZ_LR594667.1, from coordinate 200,761 downwards.
GCCCGGCGCACCCGCGGTGCTCCAAGCCGCAAATCCCGCCTTCGTACATCGAGGCAATGAAAAACCAGCCCACGGTGGGGCTGGTTGGAAGAATGAGTTCTTAACTCGAGCTTTGGAACGCCGCGGGAGCGCCCTGTTTGTCTGCCGGCAGGTCCAGTACACCGGCGCTCGCACGAATCGTCATGTTCGTGGTGATGCTCAGGTCAACGTCGGCCCGGTGGGGCGCGCCGTTCTCATAGACAGCAACGGCCACTCCGGTTTCCTTGTTCGTGATGATGTGGCGGCAACCGTCGTCTTGCACTTCGTGCAGTGAGGAGGCCCGCGCGAGCGCGACCAGCGTGGCGCGCTTCATTGCGGCCTATCAGCGAGCTCGGGAGGGATAGGCTCCGCCACTTGCGGCTTCGCGTAGGGCGTCGTACCGTCGTCGATGATGACCTGAGCGGTCGCCGGTTCGATATCCAGCTTCGCCTCGCCGCCGGCCAGGTAGACCAGCTGCTGCTCCGGGGTGAGCAGGCCGAACAGCTTGTGTTCGTCCACGAAGTAGCCGTACTGGTAGTCACGGTCCACGAAGACGCGCACGGTACGGTTGGGACGGGGGTCGAGCGTGCCAACGCTCTTGTGCTCAGTGATATGGATTTGCATGGGTGATTGGCCGAGGCCGTGAGTTTTCCTGGCAACGTATAGCCAATGCCCCGCGGCCCGTGATGCTGCCCGCGTGCAGCAAAGGCTCGGTGAGGGTGACGCCCGGCTGCAAATCGCGGAAAAGTTCACCCAAAGCACGTCTTCTTCGACCGCCGGGCGGACCGGCAGGCCGAGTCGCCGGCGCCGAGGCTTCCGTCGAGGCGAGAATCTGGTCAACCACAACAACACAAGCCCTGCCCCAATGAAGCACTCCCTGTTTGCCGCCAGCCTTCTTGCCCTGGCATTGGTCACACCTGCGGCGCACGCCGACGATGAGGAAGTTGCGCTTTTCAGCGGCTCAGGAAGGGCGGACGCGTACATCGCAATCGCCGAAGAGCTCACAATCTACCTCTGGGGCGGCAAGCCTGTCGCCTATCTGGAGAAGAACGACACCGGCGGCGGCTACCACGTCTACGGCTTTAACGGCAAACACCTCGGATGGTTCACGAAGGGTGTGGTCTGGGACAGCGAGGGCTACGCCTCCTGCGCGACGAAGGAAGCATTGAAGACAACGGCTTTCGAGCCATTCAAAAGCTTCAAAGAGTTCAAGCCTTTCAAGGCCTTCAAGGAGTTTGCGCCGTTCCGACCTTCGCTTACATCGACGTTCGGCGAGACGCCTTGCCGTTTCCTGCTGGGCGCCGGCGGCGCTGGCTGAAGCAGCAAAGGGGCGGCCTCCGCCACAGGACACGGCCGTCGCACTCAACCCGGCCAGGGCGTCTTCGGCGACACTGGGTGTCTCGTTGGGCAACCCATCCCCTGTCGGTTCTCTATAGAGGATGCCAGGCCACATTCTTAAAGACAAAAACCACATGTTCAACCTCAACTTTCCGCTGCTCAAGGGCCAGGCAGACCTGACCTTGCTGAGCAGCCGTAACCTCCAAAACGAAGTGGTGTACCCCCGCGCCGCGTGCTTCACGAAACTGGCGCTCAGCATTGCTGAGCTGTTCCGCGAGAACGAGAGCATGTCGCGATTCCAGCTCACAGTACTTGCCAAGCCGGAGGCGCAGGACACGGAAACGTCCCTCGACTTCAAGGTGACCCAGAGCATCGCCATCGGCACGGACGGGGTCGACGTCTTCCCCGACAAGGACAGCAAGGAGGCGTTCTACGCCGCCAACGCCCCTTTCCACATGATGGGAAGCGGCAGCATTTCGGTCGAACGCAACGACGAGGTCCTCCAGGGCATCCTCGTGGCCACCGACTATGCGGACCTGTCAGGCAAGGCCCACCACCTGGCTGAAGTGCTTGCGTCGACCTTCAAGGCCATCAACCCGACGACCTTCGACTTTCGACAGGTTCTGTAGCTCGCGCTCAAGCCCTACTTCCAACCCACCGGTGTCTTCCGGTGGGTTTTTTCTTGGCCAGCGTCCTGAAGGTGGACCCACCGTCTCCCTGGTGCAGCCGAGCTCGAAGAACGAGTTCTCCGGTCGCGGCACGCCGGTCTACCGAGGGCGACTGCCCAGCTGGCCACGGCTGGCTCAGTCAGGGCCCACCACGGGCGTAAAGAAGCTCGGCCGGCCGCTGGGCGGTAGTTCGCTATAGACGTCATAGGACAGCGCACGTTGCCCCTCAACCAAGAGGGGCACCCGCCCCTCTTTCCCATCACAAGGAGAGAGATATGACCCAAGTTACGAAGAACACCCCCGCGGGCTCCACCGTGTTCGGCATGTTCCCCGTGAAAACGGTGACTGTCGTCAATGGCCGCCTCATCGAAAAGCAACGCAACCTCGTCGACCATCACTGCGTCCTTCTGGGCGTCGATGGCAGCAAGGCTCTGGTGGCATACGCCGGAACCGACGCTGACGAAGCCAACAAGCGCCGCCCGGGCTACATCTCTTTCCCGAGAGATGTGGTCTCGGCGGAGAAGGCTGGTTGGAAGTTCGGCAGCGAGTACTACGTGGACTGCGACGTGCTCGCTTGGGTTCCCGTCCAAGCGCTGCAAGTGCGTGGACGTCTGTCCAATGCACTGTTCAACGCAGTTTCGATGCGCGTCATGAAGCGCCGGGCCCAGCCCGTCGTTTACAGCGAGCTCGATGATGAAGTCGTGACCGGCGCCCGCCGCGCGATGAAAGCAGCTGCCTGATTGCTTGACCCACAAGCATTCAGGCACCCCTCACCGGACTATGCGGTTCGCCGCAACTCTTGTTCTAGACCGCACAGCTCACGCTGTGCGGTTTTTCTCTTGGTCCCGCGGCTTTCGTCGTGCGGTCAGCGCCTGAGACCAGCCCTTGTGACGTCGGCGGTCAGAGCGAAAACCCGATTCTTCGCGGACGCCATCTCGCCGGCGGCAGCCAGACTCCAGCGCGTCGGCTCAATCGCTATAGGCGTCATAGGACAGCGCATTCGGCGTTGCCCCTCAACCGGAGGGGCACCCGCCCCTCTTTCCCTTCATCAGGAGAGAGAAATGACAGAAGTTACCAAGAACACCCCCGCCGGCACCACCGTGTTTGGCATGTTCCCCGTGAAGACGGTCGCCGTCATCGAAGGCCGCCTCATCGAGAAGTACCGCAATCTTGCCGACCACCACTCCGTCCTTCTGCAAGTGGATGGTGAGATGGCGCTGGTCGCGTACGCCGGAACCGACGCTCACGGCAACAACAAGCGCCGCCCTGGCTACATCCCTTTCCCGAGGGACCGGGTCTCGGCAGAGTCCGCTGGCTGGAAGCACGGTTGCTTGCTGTACATCGACTGCGACAGGCTCGCTTGGGTGCCCCTCGCGGCATTGCAGATTCGTGGAAGGCTGACGCTCAGGCTGCTCAATGCAGTCACTTGGCGTGTCATGAAGCGAATGCCGCAACCGGTGTTCTTCAACCCTGGCAATGACCAAGTCGTAACCGGCGCCCGCCGCGCGATAAAAGCAGCTGCCTGATTGCTTGACCCACAAGCAACCCTCCAGGACTATGCGGTTCGCCGCAAGACCTTGTTCAAGGCCGCACAGCTCACGCTGTGCGGTCTTTCTTTGGGCGGACTGGGGGACCTCCGTTGACCGCGGGCGCCCTGCGGCAGCTTCCGCGCAGGAGATGACCGTTCTCCTTGGAACCTGCGAACTCGACTGCAGCTTGCCAGCCTCGGTCTCGCCATGTCGGTAAACCTCCCGCGGCAACTGTTGCCTGCCGTCCGTCCGGCGCGCTTCAGTATCGGCCCGCGCGCGGAGGTTTCGAGCCGGCCCGCAGGTCGGCTTCAGGCATGTGCGTCGGCACTAGGTGCGGGCGGCTGGCCCCTGCTGGAACCCCTGCCAAACCATCTTGGCCACCATCTTCTGCATCATGCCGAAGATGCGCTCGTCCTTCAGCAACTGCTCTGCAATCTGGTTGTGAGCGTCCTGGGCCTCGATGACGACGTCCGTGAAGGCATCCTTGAAGTCACCCATCGCGAACTGCTCCTCGCTGTTGTTGCGGGCCTGGGCAGCGAGCTTCTCGTTCTTGGCCAGGTGACCTTGCCAGGTGGTGACCGCGCCGATGAAGTCCGACTCGGTGATGTGCCCGGAGAACAGGTCATTCATCTTGGCCACAATCTCGCGCAGCGCCTTCTTCTCGTCCTCGGGCGCCGAGCCCGTGCCGGCTTCGCCGATGCCAGGAAGCTTCACGACCTCGGCCTTTTCCAGGTCCAGCTGCTGCTCGCCCACTTTCTGCAAGCGGTAGTGCGTCAGCTTCACGTCGGCGTCAAGCTCCAGCTTGTGCTTGTCCTTGCCGTGGGCGGCCAGGCGCGGCATCAGGTTCTTTCCGAAAACGAAAAGCTTCTCCAGCTCGGGGTCGTCGTAGGGGATGATTTGCGACAGAAACTCGTAAAGGCGCAGGAACGAGCCCAGGTCCTTCCGAAACAGCTCCTGTGGCTCGTCCTCCAGCCCTTCATAGCGGTCAAATGCGGGCTTGAGAACGGCATGCAGGGCGCCTTGGCTCTTGACCTTGGGGTCAAAGAAGGCCGCAGCGAACTGCTCGACCTCGGTCCAGTAGTACACGCCGGCCTTGTCAAGCTTTGTGAACAGCTCGTGCACGACGTTCGGGTCGGTGACGTCCTCGAGCTGCGCGGTGCGGTAGTAGGGCTGGAAACTCGCGAGGATTTCGTCGGGCCGGTTCACGAAGTCTAAGACAAACGTGTCCTCCTTGCCGGGGTACATGCGGTTCAGGCGCGACAGAGTCTGGACGGCCAGCACTCCCGACAGGCGCTTGTCGACGTACATCGTGTGCAGCAGCGGCTGGTCAAAGCCGACCTGGTACTTGTTGGCCACCAGCAGGATGCGGTACTCATCCTGCTTGAACGCCTCCGAGGGCTCCTGTCCCTTGACGTCGTTCATGTTCGACTCGGTGAACTCGTCGGCCCCCGAGTCCGGGTCCAGCACGGCGCCCGAAAATGCTACCAGCGTACGCAGGTCGGTGTACTTCTGGTCCTTGATGTACCGGTCGATGGCCAGCTTGTAGCGGACCGCAGCCTTCCGGCTGTCGGTCACCAGCATTGCCTTCGCCTTGCCGCCAATCTTGGCCGCCACGTGCTCGCGGAAGTGCTCCACGATGACCACGACCTTCTGCGAAATGTTGTGCGGGTGCAGCTTGGCGTATTGAGCCAGCGCCATCTTGGCCTTCTTCTGCGGCACAAGTTTTTCATTGGCTACCGCGCCCAGCTTATAGAAGGTGCTGTAGCTGGTGTAGTGCCTCAGCACGTCCAGGATGAAGCCTTCCTCGATGGCTTGGCGCATCGAGTAGACGTGGAATGGCACCGGTGTGCCCTCGGGCCCTTTTCGGCCGAACAGCTCCAAGGTCTTGGACTTTGGGGTGGCCGTGAAGGCGAAGTAGCTGACGTTCTCGGGGCGCTTGCGTCCCTCGATTGCCAGGGCGACCATGTCCTCGGAGGTTAGGTCTTCCGGGTCGATGTCGACGTCAGCCTCGACCTGGACTTCCACCCCGTCGATGACTTCGGCCGCCTTCTGTTTCGGTTTGCCCTTGGTGAGGGCCTCCCGCAGCTTGCGCGCCGCGGTGCCCGTCTGGCTGGAATGTGCCTCGTCGACGATGAGGGCAAACTTGCGTTTCCCCAGCGCTCCGACCTGGTCCAGGATGAAGCCGAACTTCTGCAGAGTCGTTACGACAATCGGCGCGCCCACGTTCAGGGCCATGGCCAGCTGCGCGCTGTTCTCGGAGATGACCTGCACCACGCCGGCCCTGTGCTCGAATTGGCTGATGGTGTCCTGCAACTGCTTGTCCAGCACGCGGCGGTCCGTTACCACGACGACTGTGTCGAACGTCTTCTTGTCGGCCGCGTCATGCAGGTTGGAAAGGCGGTGCGCTACCCAGGCGATGGAATTCGACTTGCCCGAGCCGGCGGAGTGCTGGACCAGATAGTCCTTGCCCGGGCTTTCCTCGGCCGCCGCGCGAATCAGTTCCTGCACGGCCACGAGCTGGTGATACCGCGGGAAAATGAGGGATTCCTTGGTGGCCTTCTTGCCGTCAGAATCCTCGACCTCCTTCGCTTCCAGGTGCATGAACTCGCCCAGCACCTCGAGCCAGACATCTGGTCGCCAGACGTACTCCCACAGGTAGTAAGTAGGGTAACCCTTCCCGGGCGGCGCGGGCGGATTTCCGGCGCCTGCGCTCAGCATATCGACGCCATCCGGCCTGCCTATGTTGAAGGGCAGGAACTGGGTATCGTCGCCCGCAAGCTTCGTGGTCATGAAGACCAGGTCGCTGGAGATGGCGAAGTGAACCAGCGCGCGGGTTTTGAACTGGAGAAGAGGCTCCAGCTCCTTGGACTTCGGGTCCTTCGGCAACCGGTCCTTCTTGTACTGACTGATGGCGTCCTTGACGTTCTGGGTCAGGTCGGTCTTGATTTCGCCGGTTGCGACTGGAAGGCCGCTGACGAACAGCGTCAGGTCGATGCTGTTCTCGTTGTGCAGGCTGTAGTGCAGCTGGCGGACCACCGTGAGCCGGTTCTTCTGGTACAGGTCCAGCAGCTTGGGGTTCTTCTTGTGGGCCGGCTTGAACTGGCAGAGGAAGAACTTGGCGTCGACGTCCTTGAAGCCATGGCGCAGGAGGTGCAGCGTGCCGTGGGTGTCCAGTTGCTTAGCAACCCGCTTGACGAAGACAGCGTCGGACTGACCGTTGTGCCACTTCTTGAACTTGGCCCACTCGGTGGGCTGCGTATCCTGCACGAAAGCCAGCAGGTCCTCGGCCAGGATTGCGTACTCCTTCGAGTAGCTGGAGGCCTGCTTGGGATGGGTTTTGACCGACCAGCCGTGAGCCTCGAGCTGCGTGCAGAGCTCGTTCTCGAAAACGCGTTCGGTGTGAATGTTGGACGTGGTCGGCATCACTCAATCCCCTGCTTCTTCAAGAAGCGAGCGACCGACCGCCCAGGAGCATACGGTGAAGAGGAGCACGAGTCCCAGTCCTCCGGCGACCATGCACGAGACTGCGGGGCGCCACCGCTCGGACATCGTACTCAGACCGGGGTTGCCATCCATCGTGTCAAGGAAGCTCGCAATAGCTGCGCTCAGCCCCAATCCGATGAGCAGAATCAAGAGGTTTGCCCATGCTCGTAGCTGTTTTCCCTTCCACTCCGCAGTCAGCGGGTCGTCGCGCCGACCCGGTCGCAGCGAAGCAAAATAGTTCATGATGTTCAAGATGTGGTGCACGTTCCTCTCCAGCGATGTCGTTCTCTAGAGTAGCGGTGATTTGAGGACCCTCCCCGGCCTCCTGCTCAACGAAGGCAAGAAGGTCCGCCTCTTCACGTCCAGCAGCGGCTTGGGAATCAGATAGCCCCCTTGAGCACAGTGCCGACCTGCAGGAGGCCGGTCACCGCCGCGGAAATCAGCGAAGAGCGGTACTCGCTTAAGCGCTGGATATGCGCTCTGGCATGTTCCTGCAAGCCTTCAATCGCGTGCTTTTTTGCGATGAACGCTTGCACGATTGCGTCTTGTTCGCTTCGCGGCGCAATCGGTACTCGGAAGGCTCTCAGGGTGTCGCAGTTCATCGCCCCTTGAGCACCGCCGCTCCCGTCACTAAGGTAGCGCAGTGCGGTGTACAGCCCTGTTAGTACGACAACCAGGTAGTCGTCTGAAACCTCGGGACTCCTTGAGGTCACATATGCGACGTTCTGGCTCACCGTGGCCGGAATCGCCAGCCGAGCGGTCATGCCCCGCGTTGGTCCTTGGCCGATAAGGCCAACTATGGCGCTTCCTGGCCGCACCACACGGAGTCCGGTTTCGGACAGGGCGCAGTCGGTCACGCACTCTGCCGTCTCCTTGATGACTCTGTCGTTGATGGCGGTGCTGGTGACCCAAGGCATGGTTCCGTCCAACCAGTACTTCTGCACCTCTCTCTTCGGCGTGCAGCCGTTTCCAACATCTGCGAAATAGCCCAGCTTCGGAGTCGACCAATGGGCTGGCACGCGGGCGAGCCAGCCTTCCTTGCGTCCACTGGAAGTTCCTTTGCGCTGAAGTCCCTCGCTCGCGAAGTCGAACGCATAGGCCTCAAGTGCATCGTCAAGTGACACCAGGAGTTGTTCTTTCTCTGCAATCAACGCATCAATTCGCGCGGTCTTTTCGTCAAGGAAGTTGGCGATGCGCACTTGGTCGGAGCGAGCGGGTGCTGGAAAGTTGACGCTTCCGATGAAGCTCCAGTCAGCTCGCGGCATCTTTGACCCGTAGGTTGAACCATCGATGGCGGAAATATTTTCCGTGGACAGAAGACAATACCTAAGAAAACGTGCGTCTACACCCTCAGTTCGCAGGACCAGACACTCCGTCGTGCTGAATCCGTGACTTTCGGCCACCCACCCTTTGGCCAAATAGGGGCGAAGCTTTCCGAAGAGCACGTCGCCTGGCTCGAATACGTTCGCACTGCCTTCCGGCTGCTGTTGTAGCTCAATGCCGGATAAGCGGCCCGTCCAAGATTCGATTTGTTCTAGGCCGACATAAACGCCCTCGGCGGGCACGCTGTCAACCTTGGTCCCTCTCAGGCCGGCAAGGAACTTCAGCGGCTTGGTTGGATGCTTCGTAACGAAGGGCGTCAGGGTACTCAAGCGAGCACTCCCTTCATCAGCTCCATGAACCGCTTCTCCATCTCGCCAATTTCCTTGGCGATGACGGCCGGCTTGCGCGGCGGCTTGTACACGTAAAAGTAGCGGTTGAAGTTGATTTCATAGCCGACCTTGCCGACCTGGCCGTCCTTTTCGTCGCAGACGTCCTCGTTAACATACGCGTCGGGCACGTGCGGCAGTACCTCGCGCACCATGTATGCCTTGACGTCTTCGGAGAGCGGCACGTTCTCGGTGTCGCGCAGGTCTGGGTCGTACGGCTTCTGCCCCTTCTTGAGTTTGGGCGGCGCCTTGCCCTCCTGCGGCGGTCGGTCAACGGTGACCTTGCGGTATCCAAAAAACTTGTTTTCAAAGACCTTCGACACAATGCGCGCCGGCTCGGCCTGACCCCTCCCGTTGCCGTTCTTGCCCGTCTCGGCGAACTCACCCGCGAAGGTGGCCTGGTCGACAGCGCCCGCGTAGACCTTCACGATTTCCTCGACCTGTTCGTCGGTGATGAACACGCGCTTGTTGCCAAGGCTCTTCATCCTCTTGTACATGCGCGTCGCATCGATGAGCTGTACCTTGCCCCTGCGCTCAGCGCCTTTGTGGTTTGACAGCAGCCAGATGTAGGTCGCGATGCCGGTGTTGTAGAACAGGTCGTTAGGCAGCGCGACGATTGCCTCCAAGAGGTCGTTTTCGAGAATCCACCGGCGAATTTCTGATTCGCCAGACCCGGCATCGCCGGTGAAGAGAGGCGAGCCGTTCAGGACGATGCCGATGCGACCGCCGCCGTCGGCAGCAGGGCGCATCTTCGAAATCAGGTGCATGAGGAAGAGCAACGAGCCGTCCGAGACGCGCGGCAGGCCAGGCCCGAAACGGCCGGCATATCCCTTTTTCTCGTGCTCGGCCTTCACGACGTCCTGGACCTTCTTCCAGTCCACCCCGAATGGCGGGTTCGCAGCCCCGTAGTCGAACTTGTCGCCAGCGAAGCCATCGGCCGACAGCGTGTTGCCGCGGACGATGTTCTTCGGGTCCTGGCCCTTGATGAGCATGTCCGCCTTGCAGATGGCGTACGACTCGTCGTTCAGCTCCTGGCCAAACAGGCGGATGACGGCAGAGTTGTTGATTGAGCGCGCGACGGCCTCGCCCACCGACAGGATGCCGCCGGTGCCAGCAGTAGGGTCGTACATCGAACGCACCACCCCCGGCTTGGCCAGCGCTTCGTCATCACCCGCGAAGAGGCATTGCACGATGAGGTGGATGACTTCTCGGGGTGTGAAGTGCTCGCCGGCCGTCTCGTTCGAGGCTTCCGCGAACTTCCGAATCAGCTCCTCGAAGACGAGGCCCATGGTCTCGTTAGGCACCACGTCCGGATGGAGGTCGACGTTGGCGAACTTCTGCACCAGTTGGAACAGGAGGTTCTTCTCCTCTAGCTCCGCCACTCGCTCGGTGAACTTGAAGCGCTCGAACACGTCGCGCGCGTCTTCCGAGAAGTCGCCCAGGTAGGCCACCAGGTTCTGGCGAATGTGCTTCTGGTCAGCGAGCAGGCCCGGCAAGGTAAACGGGCTGACGTTGTAGAAGGCCTGCTTGCTCTTGCGCTTGAGAAAGGGGTCGAGGTTGATGCCAGTATCCTTGCGCTTCTTGGACTCGGCGAGCACATCCTCCTTCGTGCTCTCCAACACGCAGTCCAGGCGGCGCAACAGGGTGAACGGGAGGATGACCTTGCCATAGTCCGCCTGCTTGTAGTCGCCGCGCAGGAGGTCGGCGACCGACCAGAGGAAGTTCGCGAGTTCGGAAAAATTCTGGGCCATGAGCTGGTTCCCTGTTAGTTCTTGGACGGCTTGGTTTTCTTGGCGGACGCTGGGGGAGCCGGCGCGGGTGCAAGATGCAACCTCTTGGCATGCTCGCGCACCAGGACCTCAAACATGTTGGTCAAACTGCGGCTCTCCGCCGCCGCACATTGCTCCCAGAGGTCGCGAACCTCGGGGGTGAGCTTCAGCGACGTGGCCGAGGTCTTTCGGAGCGGGCGGGGCATGAGAGGTAGAGGCCGCTTGCTTAGATACCGCAAACCGCTATACGTTACCAGTCGTCGAGCAGTGTCACAAGCGGCGACTCCGAAGAACATGTTCTTTCGATGGTTGCGCACCACAATACGAGGGCGCAAGCGGGAAGTAGCCTCGCACTATCGCTTCGCCCGCCGTGAGCCCAGTCAGGTCGGCACGCGTGTCTTGCGGGCAACGACCGAGCTCCCCAGTGCCACCACACGCGCGCTCTTGAAAACAGGTTCTCGCGTGGCTCGGTCCACGAAGGTGCTGTAGCGGTACGGGTCGTAGGTCACGCCGACCCCGCGCATCCTGCGTACCTTTTGCTGCCAGGGCCGCTTGTCAGCAATGCTCGCGCCTGACTCCAGCCAGCCCACCAGCTCACCGCGGATGCCCGCGTGGACGTTCTTGCGCTTCTCTCGCAGGGCGCGCTGCCGGCCGGCCTGCGAGACCACGAAAGACGCGTTCTCCAGCTCGACAGCGTCGACGTGGGCGATGACGCGGCCACGGGTCTCACGGTCCTCGCTGCGCACGGAGAGGCACCGCCGGTGGAGATTGAGGTAGATGAAGACACGCATTGCCTCCGTCTAGGGAGGCAATTTAGCGGGAAAGCCCTGCTCTAAGCCGGTCGACGTCCGATACTATCGTCAGATTACAGCTTTGAGCCTGAAGTATCGGACACCATGAGCAGAACCTTCCAACGACCGTTTCCCTCTGTAGCTCGCCAGATGGAGGCGCTTGGCGACCGTCTGCGCATGGCGCGCCTACGCCGCAAGATTTCGGCCGTCCAAATGGCAGAGCGCGTGGGAGTTTCGCGCGACACACTACATCGGCTGGAGAAAGGCGAACCGAACATCGCCCTGGGAACCTATCTTCGAGCGTTGCGTGTGCTACGCCTGGAGAAGGACCTTGACCTGGTTGCAAAGGATGACGTACTCGGCCGGAAGCTGCAGGACCTGGGTCTTGAGCCGTCGGCTGCGCGCCGACCACGCAGGCCTCAAACGACGCCAGCTGCCACCAGCTGACGCTTCGCACTGCGCAGTCCGACGCGGAGTGTCAGGTCACGCCGCTGTGTCCATAGACGGGCGACCGGCGCTAGAGCGCTACCCGTGAGGTGCCCCAAACCGTGAACCAACTCTCCTCGGTGCGGTGCGTCATCGCAGTACAAGGACTTTCCCCACCGCGCCTTCGGTTCGAATTGTGTTCCGCGACACGGGTCGTCCCGGCCATTTGGCTTCGTAGCGGTAGGTTCCCAGCAGTCGATGCCCCGGAGATGCAAGCACGAACCAGCCGGGGCAGTCGGATTGATTCCACGGGTCGCGCCCGAGTGCCTGGCATAACAGCCAGTCGAAATCGAGAATCAAGCTCACCGTTGCCCCGGACGGCTCTGTCCTGACCTCAAATGGGTCGCCGAGCAGAAAGTGGCACATGCCGCCGCCAAACAGCAGGAGCGGAACCTCGTGGCGACGGCTCTCCGGGAGCGCCAGAACCAGCCCGTTCCATTTCTTCGCAAGCGAAGCCTCAAGCTCACCGTAATCACCTTCGCGGTAGAGACCCTTGAACGCCGCAGCCTTTGGGTCGGCCTCAGTGCCGCTCAACCTCGCGGCGATGTCCTGAACGTCCCTTTCTGCCAAGGCCTGCAATGCCCTCTCAAGCTCCGGAACTTGCATGCCCGTCATCCGGACGAGCTCAACCATGTACAAGCGGAAAGCCACGCCCTTCATCGTGCTAGCCCAGGTGGAGCTAAAAGGCCTGGGCCCCGTGATGTTCGCATAGCCGCACACGCCATACAGATGCTGGTTGCAAGGCAAAGCCTTGCCCGCAGCAGCGTCCATCTCTCGCACGCGTGTGTCCGATTCGGTTGGCGCATAGTTATAGGCGCTTACCGGTGAGCGGGCACACCGGGTCTTTGCAAGTTCTTCAAGCAGCGTTTTGCCTGACGCACTTTGCAGGAACTCCTTCTCCAGCGCCCGGTAGACCTGTACTTCAAGGCTCGCCTCTGGGTGCTTGCCGATGTCTGCCAGACAGCCGGAGCCGGCGGCTCCCAAAAGCATAGAGGCGGCCAGGCAGCGAAAACGCGTTCTGAGGACTGTGGCTTTCGGCATGGCGCCCTCCTGCTTTGCCTGTGGTGGTCGCATTGTGCAGCCGAGCCCTCCCTGCGTCACCAAGCACCTGACTTCCGCGTCCTGGAAGCCGGGTTCGCGCCTGTCCCGGCCGGGGGCCGCCGGCCTTGAGGGCTCGCGCGTCACTTCCTTGTCGGCGTCCTCGGCTGCGTCTACCCGCGCTGGCAGGGACGTCGGCCAGGTAGCGCCTTTCATTTGTCCGCATCGTGCGCTGTCCGCCCACTGATTGCGGGGCTCGTCGTCAATCCCGACGGTTGCGCTCGCGCTCCTCGAGCTCACGGCGAAATTCCTCGTTTCCTTCGCCCCACCAGTGAGGAAAGAAGAATTGCGTGGCGGCCCCGATGCAAGCGATGGAGAGGACCAGGTTGAGGGTCTTTGCAGCGGCTGCGGTCTGTGGCCCGAGTTCGCCAATGAGGGTGGCCCCCGCAAGGGTTGCAGCGTTTTGCGCCAGGACCACGAAGGCCAGCAGCACGAAGCTCACGATGAATTTGCTGTCAGGCATGATGGGGTTCAGAGATATTCAAGCGTCGGAAACGGCTTCTTCGCGGCGCGGACGCATTCAGGCCACAGGTTCTCCATCGTCCGGGTCGTCGCATCAGGGTCACGGTTGCAGAGTGTTCGAGGGGGCGGGCTGCGATACGGCACGTATGGCGCAACGAGACGCACCCATGGGATACCTCGTTGGGCTTGCGGTCCAGCTCACCAAGGGAAGCCGAGGAGTTCACGGTGCCGAAGGCTTGCGTCAGCGGTACCAGGTCGTCTGAGCATTGGTTTTTCGGTCTTCGAGGGCGCGCGAGCACTTCGGCCGGCACGCAGGGAACAAGGCCTCAGCCTTCAGGTCGCGGGGTCGAGGGCACGGGCAGGGCGTCAACCATGTCGTCAAAGTTCTCGCCCGCCAGGTTGCGGGCATGAAGGTCCGCCCACTGCTGGGGATTGAGCTTGCGCGCCTTTTCGTAGCGGACCCAGCCCAGCTCGAGCTCAGGCTGCATCGACATCATGACTTGGCCGCCAGGCACCGGGTCGGAGCCGGGCGCCGGCGCTGCAGCGGAGGCTTGTTTGCCCAGGCCTCTGCAGAACTCCCACAAGGCATCCTGCGCCTTGCGCACCTCGGGGCCCCAGGCCCGCTTGCGGATGGCATCGACGCGAGCGTCGGCCCAGCGCTCGGCCAGGGTGAAGATGTGCCGAACCACGTCCTCCGGAACCACCGCGGTCTCTTCGGCCTCCAGCTTGCTGGCAGGCCCCCGGCCTCCCGCCCCTTTGCTCGCCTGACGCGCCTTGTCCATGACGGCGTCGTACCGGTCGTCCCAGGAGAGCCCATGCTCCTTTATTTCGTCCAGTATCTCGAGAAGGTTCTCGATGTGGTTGGCCATGTATTTAATCCTTGGGTGCCGCGCCTGAGGCGCCGTTGATAGCAACTGATGATTTGGCAATGGTGGCGCATGCACCTTCTTCGGAACGAAACCGGCGCATCTGCCCGTCGGCTCGGAGCAGGTACTCAACCCTGCCACAGGGCCACTCGCGCCAGACACACCATGACTTGCTCACCGGATGCGCGCCCCATGGGCCAGGTGGTTGCGCCGCACTCACGCCGGGCTACGAGTGAACCGCGCCGCGATGTGCTCTTCGAGGGAGGCCTGGTCGCGCTTCCAATCCCGCTCGTCGTGAACGTAGTCGAAGCGCATGCAGAGGTTGCGGTGGAAATTCTTGAATTCGTGCAGGGTTTGGGCCGCCTGCGACTGTCCGCCCGTGGCCAACGCCGAGCTCGGAACCCGTGCCAGGACCTCGTCCTTCAAGTCCTGCGCGAACCGGTAGAACTGCGGCGTGAAGACACCGGAGATGCCAGCTGTCTGGGCGACAACGTCCGCGACACGTTCGGGAAGGTCGACGCTCAGACCACGTCCCGTGGTCGCCGCTTGCTGCTGCGCGGCGCCGGTCAGGCGCGATTGCATGGCCAGGAAGGTGATGGCCAGGGAGCCGGTGAGGGACTCGATACCCCGAACACCCGTGAGCTCGCCAGAGAGGTCACGCACCGTGAACGGGCACCTCTCGAGGAGGTAGCGAACGTTCTGCTCCAGCGAATCTGCACCGGCCGCGCCGTCTGCCCCTTCGGCATTGCTGGCGCGTTCCGCACTTCGCGCCAGGCCTTTGCGCAGCGCATCGGAGATGCAGTCAGCGTGCAGCTGCGGGCCGGAGCCGAAGTCGTGGGTGTGGAACTGCTTGATGGCAACGTGCATGCGCGCCAGCCACTCGTCGTCGGTTTCCGCAGCCTGCGCTTCAGCATCCAACTCGGTGACCTCGACCTCTGAGGGATAGGCTTCTTCGAAAGACTCGTGCTCCACACCCTCCTCCGGCTGCTCCGCGAGCGTGCGGGCCGCGTCGATGGCGCCGATGCCCTGGGCCCAGGGAAGCACGACATTGTTGGCAGCCCACTCCTGCAGGGGGTCGACGGCGCCGGCCTGGATGTTGCGCAGCCACATGTCGCAGTGCTCGAGCGAGGGGGCCTTGCCGCCGGCCAGCAGCGTCAGGACCTCCTGGAACCGGTCGATGAACTTCGTGGGCACCTGGTCGAACGTGACGGGAGGCGTGTTCAGCGCGTCGAGCGCCACAGTGCGCGCGTGGTCGATTTCATCCCAGTCTCCTCCGACCATCTCGTTCTCGATGGCAGCAATTTGCTGAAGGGCGCCGCGCAGACGCAGGTTCTCGGCGCGAAGGAGCGTATCGGTCTTGGACATGAGGACGAGTTTTCCGGTGTGTTGCCCAACAGCGGGCGGAGCCTGAAGCGTCGCCGGCGCGCGCCAGGCAACGAACGATTCAGAAATAGGGAGCGTGAGCGCGAGGCTCAGATGAACGCGGTGGAGCTGACGCTGCCGTTGGCCTCGGTCACGTTGAGCAGCACTACGCCGGCGGTGGGCGCAGCACGGGAGGCCGAGTTCTCGATGATGTGGCCCACTTCGTGGATGCCGGCTTGGCAGCGGTATCCGTGGGTCATGTCTTCGTCCTCGGGAAGGTTCGACTCCGGAATTCCCGCGAAGAGCTTTCGCGCCAGCTTCAGCTGGTACGGGCTCATCGGGATGAAGCTCTGGTTCTCGTGGGTGCTCAGCTTGCCGGCGGCGTGACGCATGAAAACGATGTCACTGCTGAACTGACCCACGCCCTTGCGTACCTGGACGCAAAAGCCTATGCGGCTCAAGGCATCGCGGCGGCCTTGCTGGAAGCCGGTCACCAGGAATTCACCCGGGCCGGGGATGCGGCTGAAATAGCCGCGGGTGTAGTCGGCCAGGGCGACGATGTCCTGGGCGAGCGCTTCCGCCTCTGCCGGAGAGAGGACGGGCGAGGATTCGATGGCCTCAGGTGCGGATTCGTTGGTCATGTTTTTCCAGGTGGCGCAGCAGGGATGCCGCAGGGTTTGTCTTTGTTGTTCAGGGCGAGAGCTGCCGCCAGAGCCGATGAGAGCGTCTTGGCACGGGCAGGAGCCGCAATGGCCACGGGTTCTCTTGCCGAGGCAAGCGCCTTTCGCTTCTCGAGCGCTTTGACGTACCCCGGCGGGAATGCGAAGTCGGCCGGAATGCGCATGGACCGCAGCGGACGCTTGAGCTTCTCCAGGCAGGCGATGACGGTGGCGACATGGCTGAAGTCACGGGCCTCGACGTCGCGTGCCATCAGCTCCTCGCCACCTTCGTTCAGGTAGGCCAGCGGAAGGGCGAGGAAAAACTGCTTCGCCGCGGCGTTCTGGAGTTCGGGGCGCGCGTACTGGCCAACCCAAAGGTCCCCGTCGAGCCACCACTCCGCCAAGTAGTCCAGGCCGAAAACAGACGGGAAGTTGCGCTTGTAGCTTCGGGTCTGATGCTCTCGCCAGGTGGGAAGGAACGCTTCCTGGTGCATGCTCTGGATGTACCGGGCCCGTTTGCCGAGGTCGCGCAGCAGGTTGTTGCGGCCAGAGCCACCGCCCCGGCGTTGGTGCATGTCGAGGTCCATCTTCATCAGGACGTCGAAGGGTGGCAGGTACGGCTTCTTGAGTGCGGGGCGCACAACGGTCGGGGTGACGCCCGCGCGCGCCGCGCCGCCTACGTCTGGGGCCTGGGTGTCGGGCGGCGAGGCAGCGACTGCTTGTGCCGCCGGCGCCAACGTTTCAGTGGATGAGTGAAGTTGCATGGGAAGAGCGTACGACAGGTTTTCTGTTGAACCGCAAGCTGCCGCGGTGACAGTGCTCGTTGCATCGAGCACCTGCTTTAAATTGCGTGACTCCGAATGGTTCTAAAAGCGTTCTGGGTGTGTCCATTTTAGCAGAGTTGAGGCCCGCCGGACAACCTAAACTGTTTAGGCTTCTATTTGCGAGCAGAGCCTATAGACTCTTGAGGATGCTTGGCCAGTCTCATGGCAGGAACGGTTCCACGCTCGATGACCACCGTCTCAGTTGGGCGTTGTGTCTTGCGTAGTAGCTTGGCGCGCCACCGCGAACATGTTTTACGGGGCCCGCGCATCCTCTGGCTTGGCCTGGCGGAGCTATACGACTTAGAAACTCGCGCAGCTGTGCTGCCACCAAATCACTCAAAGGAAACCTGTGACCCAAACTACCCCGCGCAACGCGAAATCCGCCAAGCTTCCCGCGGTCGTTCACGAATTTGGCACCGCCCCGCAGGTCGTGCCCGCCGACTACACCCACCGCGAGGACTTCAGAGGCACCGTCAACGAGGCCGCCGAGCGCTTCGCCGGTGAGCCCGTGGTTCTGGTTAAGAGCGCCGCCATCGAAGGCAGCCCCGACCGCTTCGCCATTGGTGTCTTCGCGTGGGAGCCGCAATACCTGCCCTGGCGCAACGGAGGCTGGTACGTCACCAACCTGCACTACCCCACCGGTGCCTGTGGCTGCGTCAGCAACAACTACCCGGACAAGAAGTGGCGCATTGTCTGCGACGACCGGCGTGGTGAACTCGACGAGGAAGGCGACTACACCTTCCGGACCCGAGATGACGCCGCACGTGCCGAGCGCGACCTCGTGATTGCAAGCAGCGCGACCTAAGCGCCGCCCGCCCTGTGCTTATTCCAGCTCCGCCGTCACCCGGCGGAGCTTTTCCTTGGGGCCGACTAAGCCACGGCGCGACTTGCGCTCTCGAATATTGCCTCTGGCCTTGGCAGAGGCCGTGGTGCCGATGCCGAGTTTCTAGGGCATCAGGAGCTCAAATTGGTTCCGCGAACGCTCGAAGGCGTTGCAGCGCCGCATGTCCGAAATGACCTGGTCAATGTCGTCATAGCTGAAGCGGGATGTCCAGTCATGGATGTGGCACATGACTTTGATGAATGGGGCTGGGTCGCCTTCGCGGGTCAGCACGCGCAAGCAGTCCAGGTACTCCTCGCGATACAGCGTCGGCACGATGATGCGGCAACCGTCGACGGCGGACAGTTCTGCGTTCATGACCAAGCGAGCCAGGCGTCCATTGCCGTCATTGAAGGGATGCACTTCGGCTACAAGGAACATTGCCAAAAGCGCACGAGCTGTTCCCTCAGGGACGCTCAATAGCAGCTTGCTCCCTTCAACCAAGGTTCCTCTCACCAGTGGCGGCAGCACAAACTCTGTGTTGCCTGCTCGATTGGCAACCAGCTTGAACTCCCCTGGGCCCACCTCAGGCCGGTTCTCCATCTGCTTTTTGTGACGTGCGCGCAGCTGCTCGAGCACCGGCTCGCCCGCGGGCAACGTAAGCGTGGACCAAGTGGGGCTGAGCGCCTGCTCGAACACGCCGATGATGTCGTGCGAGTCCTTGGGTCGCGCCACCACCGGAACGCCCTCCAGCACGAAGCCGCGCGCTTCCTCGACGGCAAACTCCGTTCCTTCGATGAAGTTGGAGAAGTAGGACTCCAGAAAAGCGAAGTTTCGCCGAGCACGGTCCGTGGTCAGCGACGAGGCAGGGATGGGCAATGGGACGGCGCGCAAGCGTTGGGCGAAGTTCTCGAATAGCTCCAAGCGCGCACTGTCGTAAGGGATGGCCGCGGTCAGAGCCTTTCCCTCTCGAGTGGTCAGAACGCTCGGGCGAGAGTTCAGGATGCTGCCCACCAAGCCGTCGAGTTGGGAAAACTCGTCCTCGAGGCCCAGTTCGGGCACGAGCTCACGCGCGCGCTCTCGCAACTGGCTCAGGGCTTCTTCGCCACGAGAGTGGCAGATGTCCAGCAGCCGCCTCTCCACGGCTTCGGCGCCAACGCTCCTGCGGCTCTCCCCTCGACTTGGTGACAGGTTCTCAAGCAACATCCGAGGCTCCGACGCGAAGTAAATCGGTCGCCCCATCATCTGGCCATCGCCAGCCTGCGGCGGCGGTCCCTTCCAGACCTCTACCGTAAGGCCGGGCAGCTCTACGGTGCGGCGGTACGTGCCCACCAGGAAGACGGTGCCCTTGCTCGGGCTACCGCCGTCGAACGCGGTTCGAAAGCTCACGACGGTGCCGGGGAAGAACGCGGCCAGCACACGGGTTCGGTGACGTGCGACCAGGGCTTCCCAGTCACCCTCGGGCAAGGAGGTTGCGAAGCCCTTGGCCACAAGCTTCAGGTCCCCCGCCGCGAGTCGCCGTTGAGCAGTTCGCACCTGCGCTGACGAGAGCTCCGCGTACAGAACGAGGGTGTCGTCCAGTACCGTTGTCGTTTTTTTCATGGTCAAGCGAGCCTTGTTGCGCGAAATGTCGTGTTTTTGGTGTGCAATTAGTTTCTATTGTCGTGTTTTTCGGCCATTAGCGCCAAGCGACGTGTCGTGTTTTTTGGTTCTCGGAGCCGGGTTAAGCCATCTGTGTCGTGTTTTTGCTGAACAACAGGTCAACATGTCGCTCTTTTCCGGAGTAATCAGGACGGCGCTCCAGCTCGTGTTGCCGGGTCGAGGTGCCCAGCTCCGGGTGGAGGGCGTTCTGCTAGGGGCGCCGGAGGTAAGTGCCTGGACGATGAGCCACGGCCAGGTTGTCGCGCCGCTCCTGGAAAGTGGCGGGGATGCGCGGCCACTTGAAGCGCATCTCGACCGAACACATCGCGAATTGGCCAGGGAGAGGTTGCGGAGTGCTCAAAGGCAGGTGCGGCCAGGCCTCGGGCGTCTGGCCGGTGCCGGTATGCGCACGATGCAGTTCGCAAGGGGCTTTACTCGAGTCCCTGCGTCCGGAGCCAGACGCCTCAAGGCAAGTCCAGTGTGTCTCCGGTTCGCCCATCCACGTTCAAGACTTGCCGCGAACGCTTGCCGTCCTGCCACTGTGCTTCGTACCGATATGTTCCGATGAGGACGCGCTTGGCGACGACCACCGTCCATCCCACACATTTATCGCCCCAGGGGTCCTGCTTCAACGCACCACACAGCCTCCAGTCGAAGTCCTGGATGATGCGAATCATCGCACCGGGCGGCACCGACCGCACCAAGTACTCCGTCCCGGGCGAGTTGTAACACTGGCCCCATACAGGGCGAGCCGACAACAGGACGGGGGTCGTTGCCCGCTGCGCATCTGGCAACGCCAGGACATAGGCGTTCCACTTGACCATGAGGCTCAACTCCTTGGTCGCTGGATTGTTCACGAGGCGAGTGCGCATGGAATCAGGGCCGGCGGCCGAGGGCGACAACGTTCTTTGGATGCTCGCCAGCGTGCCTTCTTCGATGTCTGCTAGCTCAGCTTCAATCTCCCCTGGAGGTATTGAGGCGCGCCGCGCAAGTTCTCGTACGTAGGTCGCGTACGCCACGCCATGCATTGGCAAGCGCCAGACCGAATCTGCCGGGCCCTGAAAGTACGGGGGGCCCTCCAGTTGCCCGCAGACCGGTGTGCCCTCAATCAGCTGAGCGCACGGGTATGCGTCAGCCGCGGCACCGGTGATTGTTGAAAAACTGCTCGCGGAATCCAACCTGTAGATGTCACCCCGGCGCTCAGACTTCGGCTGGCAAAGCGTCGCGCCCAACCGGGCAAAGAGCTCCTTGCCCTGCGGCCCCTCCAAGAACTCCTTTTGCAGAGCACGGTACACCTGCACCTCCGGACTGCTTTCAGAGTGCTTGCCGATGTCTGCGAAGCACCCTCCGCTTGCCATGCTGAGTGCTGCTGCGACGGCCAAAGGGCTTGGCCCCCTAGGTCGGGGAGTAATTTTCGACACGGGTAGCCTCCTCGTGCAATCTCAGTGTGAGCATTCTGCCGGCCCTACTGCAGCATTCGCAAGCCTCCTCCGAGGCAAGGAGCCCGAAGCTGCTGGCGGAAGCCGGGCACGATGCCGGAAGAGCGGCTCGGGGAACCGGTTCAGCATTAGCAACGGGCAGCTAAAACGTATCCTTGGCGCGCCGCCGGAAGTGGCCAGATGAGACTGTGACAGCCCTGAGCGGGAAGGAAGTGACACGGCCCACACGAGAAAACCCCGCCAGCAACTGCCGACAGGGTCGAAGGGCGGTGGGAGTCGGCGCCGGGTGGGGTGAAGGGAACGCCCCTCAGCGGACGGCCAACCCTGCCGGCGCCGCGGCCGGCTCAGGCTGCTTCGGTCGTCTTGCCGTGCGCGTAGTCGGAGAACTGCGCCAGGGTCAAGGCCTCATCCTCGCACGCACGGACGTACTCCTTACCCCGTTGGGTGAGGGGAAACGCGCCACTGCTATCCCAGCACTCAACCAGGTCGTGGCCGGCGATTGCTTCCAAGACCTGCGAGCCACGAAGCTCCCTCAGCCGATACCCTGCCTCGGGGTCGTCTTGTATCCATCCAGCGACCTCCGTCAGTCCAGCCTCTTGCGTTGCGAACAATGTCGGGCCTGACGCCTCGAAAGCGTCGTAGCAGAAGAGGGTCTCAACGGACCGGCCGCCTCCAACTTCTTGAATCCAAGCGCTCGCTTCAGCGAACTGCTTGGTCAGCGGATGCTCCGGCCCGCGCTCGATGACCCAGAAGCCGTTGGGCCCGCGGGTGCTGAGTTTTGGTGCGAAGACGATGCAGGTTTTGCGGATGCTGTCCAGCGTTCGGTGGTCGAAATTGGCTCGCTCGACATGAACTTCCACGCCGCCGAAACAGAGGTGGCGGTCATCGAAGCAACGCTGACAGGGGGCCTCGTCGACTCCCTTTTCTCGCCGCAGCTGGCGAGCGAGACCGAGAACGGCCGGGGCCAGCTGACGCTTGGCTTCGCTCTGTTCGCAGAGCATCTCGGCAGCCTCCTTCTCGTCCTCCGATGGGTCGAAACACCGACTCCACGCGCGTGAGCGGGACGAACTTCCAGGTGAGCTTGCCATCGCGCTCCAGCTCCAGCAGTCCTTTCAAAATCGCCCAGTCCAGGGTCGTTTGCTGCAAGCGCACGGGAATCTCATCGGTTTCGCGCCAGAATCGACCGGCGTTGGCGACTTTCGGGATTGCCTTGATGGCGGCCTGCCAGTCCAGGCCTTGCTCCCAAACAAGCACGGCATCCGCGAACGCGACGCCCGACGTATTGTCCTGCGGCGTGCCGCAATACAGGCTGACGCTGGGCACGGGACCAAAGAAGTTCTTCTTGATGACAGCGGGGAAAGGTTGCATCCCGTCGAGGGTCTTGCACTCGGCGACCAGGTCCAGGTCACCGCAGGTCGTGGCGCCACGGGCATACGAGCCGACGACCCAGAGGCGGGAAATCCGGATGTACGCGTGGTCCGGAAGGGAGGGGAGAAGCGGGGTAAACGACATCACTCGCTCCGAACTTTCGACCAGCCGCTTGCACGCGCGGATGAGTTTTTCGGTGAAGTGCGCGCGGGGCTTGCGGGCTTCGGCCACCGGGTATTTGCTGTAGTCGACGTGCTTCATATGTCCTGTCCAGTTGAGTGAGGTCCTGAGCAGGTGTAGAAAGCCGGCGCGCCCAGAAACGCTTTAGGCCCTAGCGCAAGAGCCGACTGCCTGCCCAATGGCCAGGTGAAGGACGGGAGAGCGGGAAGGCAAGGCGTTGCAGGTGCGGCGGGCGCTCTGGTGGGCGGCCGGCCGCGCGCTCGGGAATGTGGGCGGAGGGAGTTCGGCGCCTGACCGGCGCCGCGCGGGTGCGCTTGGCCAGATGCCGAGTTGTTGCTCGGACGGCTAAGCCTGGAGTGCCAGCTCGAGCTCTGCGAGCAAGCTTTTCCGGACGGACTGGGGCAGCGGGAGCCGGCGGATGTGCCTGTCTTTCCAGGAAGTCGCGAGCGCCCACCGCTTGACCTCGGCCAGGATTTTCTTGTCGCTCAGCGGCTCAAAGCAGGCGCCGTACGCTGGGTAGTCGAGGGTGCGGTCGCGTCGCAGGCGGAAGGGCCTGCGGAACTGCGTAGCCACCAGGCGTACGAATCGAGCCTGTTTGAAGCCGTCACACTCAGGGGCGTCCAGTCCGCCGAAACGGACGAGGAAGCCCGGCATCTGAACCACCCGCGCCCCTGGCATAGTTGCGTCGACATAGCGCAGCCCCGCCTGGTGGGCCAGCTCGGCGATTCGCTCTTCGATTGTGCGTGCGTCAATCATCGTGGTCCTTTTTGAGTTCGCGCGGCGTGTAGCAGCGCCGTCTTAAACCAGCGGACTCTGCGGCAGACCAGTTGGGTCAGGCATCCAGATGCGCATTCACAAGCGCGGCGTCGTCGCGCATCGCACGCTCGCCGTCGGGTCCCATGTAGACCTCCGGGATGCTCAGGAGCTTGAACTTGGCGTCCACGTCCTTGTCGGCAATCGTGGCCTCGAACCGGCCGGCGCGCACGCTCCAGTGGTCCAGCGCGTCGTTCGACCAGTCGTCCGGCGGGCACTCGTAGTACTCGTACGCCAGGTGCTCAGTCACCGGGAAATCCTGAGCCCAAAGGGTCGGGAACAGCTCGCGGTGGAGCGCGACCCGGGCTTTCAACAACTCCCAAACCCGGTCCCGCAGCACGGTTCGCCGTGCGATGACGGCCGCGGCCTGCTCGTTCAGGCGCTCGTGCTCCGCCTTGATTTCAGGCAGGAAGAAGCCGGCGAAGGCGTATGCCCGCAGAGCCTCGAGCCCCGGGGCTGCCGCAGCGCGAGAGTTCGAGGAGGCCTCGCCTGCGTCGGCGGTGGCGTCGTCGAGAATGTGGGTGGGCGAGGTCATGCTCAGGGTCCAAGGAAGAAGATGTTTTGCTGCTCGGAGGGACTGCTCGCCGCTCAGGGCCTGGCCGGCCTCACAGGTGGCAAGGAACCAGTTCGAGGCCTGCAGACGCTCGTCCAGCTCCGGCCAGTCGGGAGGCTCAAGCCGCGGCGCCGCTGTTGAAGGTGGCAGCGTCAGCGCGCATGACCTGCACGCCGTCGACGCCCAGGTAGGCCTCGGGAATGCTCACGGTCTTGAAGGCGCGCGGCCGCTTCTGGTCGTCGATGGTGCACTCGAACCGGCCGTCGAAGATGCTCCAGAAGACCAGCTTGTCATCAGGCATCGACTCCAGCGGGCTGGCGCAGATGAGGCATTCCATGTGGCGGGAATGCGGCGAGCCCTGCGCCCAAAGCGTGGGAAATAGCTCGCGGTGCACAGCCATTCGGGCAAGCAGCAGGCGGAAAACGCGTTCGGTCAGAGCGTCGCGCCGAGCCTCGAAATCCGGCTCGTCCCGGTCCAGTGCATGGCACTCAGCAAGCATCGCAGCGAAGTCCGCGTCGGCAGGGTCGGCCGTCGGCCAGGCGTTGTCGGGAGCGGAAGGCGGATTGGCGGTCATGGTTCAGCAGGTCCTCGAAGGATGGGCTTGCAGCGCCAGGCGCGCTGCACCGGACGAGTGGCCAGGCCAGGTGGCGGCCAACCCGAAGACTGTCTAGCGCGCGTGTTTATGCCTCACGGCTCCATGACGCCGAGGGTCGCTGGCGGGAAAGCGCAAGGCCCCAGGCCCAGGAGTCGAGCCGGGCCGAAGGAGGAAGAAGACACCGTCGGGGTGGCCAGATGCGGCTGCCGCGAGGCTGGAAGTTCTGGGGAGTCGAGGCGCCCGGCGGGTGTCGGCCAGGGCATGCGAAGGAGACCAAACCCCTCACGCGCGGGGACCGCGTACCCGGACTCGAGAAGTGGTCAGGTGAGGCCCCGGTGGGCTTGGCGGCTATCTGTTTAGACTTCTTGAAAGACGGCCTACGGCTCTTGCATTATAACAGATGGCGGTCCATCCGTAAACCCTAAACCCTATCTGCGCAGGATGAAGTATGTGCGCCGGCAGGCCCTCCTTGCTACCAGCACCCAGTGCCCCCGCCAGCATGCAGGCGTTCCAGCCAAGCCCCTGGTCGGGGCCGAAAAGAACCGTCACCCTTTTACGCTTTAGAGAACTTGTTCTCCCCTAGTCGCGCTACGCCGCGCCACGCCGCGCCACGCCGCGCCACCCCGCGCCACCCCGCAGGCCTGCCGCCCCGCGGTTCCCGGTGGCAACTCGAACTCCCCCCGCGCGTCAAATCCAACGTCGGACCGACCGCCTCCCCGCCCTTCCTCACAAGCAGCACCAGCCCCGCCAGGAGCATGACCAAGCCTTCGCGCAGCCCCTCCTTGCCTTCAAAAACGGAGCCGGCAGTCCTGCCCGCGAGGGAGTTCATCGCGCCGCAGGCAAGTGGAAGCGAAGCTCACCGGTGTGGGGGAGCTGTATATGCCGACATGCATCCGCAGCGCTTAAGTCCAGCGGAAGCCCCAGTCCTTCCTACCCCCTCATCCGCTACTCCGAACCTACGTTGCGCACCATAGCCAGACCTCCACCTCTCCTTGATTCCATAAAGGGAGCACACATAGCAGGCCAAGACCCGCCGCCCCAATAGCCCGCAGACGTATATGCGCAGAGTGCTCAGAACGCACAGAGGGCGAAGCCCCAAGGAGCAGAAAGCAGGAAGGTCCATCCTGAGCCGCCGTGGGACGGGTACGGACGCGATGAGCTTCCGGACCTCGGCCGTCAGTACCGAGGGATGTACCAGACCTGCGGAGCATGCCCAGGCTTTTCGAGTCCCCCGCACGCTCCGCCCCTGCGCCCTAAGGCCTCACCGCCACGCCTGCGTGGCGCCCCAGACTCTGCCTGCGCCCCAGGGACTTCACGCCGCGCTTGCGCGGCGCAAGGCTACGTTCGAGCCCCACACCAAACCCTTCCTGCGCCGGCAGTACTCTCAAACCTCACCTGCGCCGGAGGACTCCATGCACCCTTCCTGCGCCGGTAAACCCCAGGCCTTCCTGCGCCGCAAACAGTCCGTGACTTCATCCGGCGCCCCAGCAGTTCAAGCCTACCTGCGCCGGAATGACTCACAAACCTTACCTGCGCAGAAGCAGTCCATGCACCCTTCCTGCGCCGGTAAACCACCAGCTCAGCAAGCCGCGTAGCCCCTCAGCAAAGCCAGCAGCCTTTGTCAGCAAGGTATGCCTGTGAGCAAAGAAGGCGACGCCTTCCGGCGCCCGCAGGGCTACATAAACGCCGCGCTCCCGCGTGAGACCAACCTCCGCCTGTGCGGGTGAAGGCCGCGCCTTACCGGCGCCCCGGGGCTTAAGCCGCCCCGGAAGACCCAAGCCTTTCTACGCCGGACGCAGCCTCATCGTTGATAGCAGGCAGGCCGCTCCCTCCTGCGAAACGAGAGTTGGGTCTACCTGCGCAGGCAGGCGTGAGTACATCCGGCGCCTAGGGGCTTCCCCTCTCCCTGCCGCCCCCCCGCCT
Organism: Variovorax sp. SRS16; assembly: GCF_901827165.1. Taxonomy (NCBI): domain Bacteria; kingdom Pseudomonadati; phylum Pseudomonadota; class Betaproteobacteria; order Burkholderiales; family Comamonadaceae; genus Variovorax; species Variovorax sp. SRS16. The sequence continues at coordinate 174,367 of NZ_LR594667.1, read as the reverse complement.
ACCCTCCCGCCGTCCATCCGCGCGCCCCTACAGGGCGCAGAAAAGTCCATCCTGAGCCGCCGTGGGACGGGGTACGAACGGGAAGAGCTTCGGGACCTCGGAGAATAAATCGATGGGGCGTACCAGACCTGCGAAGGTGCTGGCTCGAGCCGAATGGCGTCGGAGGAGCGAAGCGAGTCCGGCGACATCGAGGCGAAGAGGCTAGCCGGCCGCAAGGCCGAAACCGAGCAAGGTCTGGTACGCCCCAGGGACTCACGCCTAGCGACGATTTCACCCATGAAATCAGTAGCTTACGGAGGCCTCGGCCGAAATGAGGGGCTCTTGTACCCCGAAGAACCTCGCCTACCCCTGTTTCTTTGCCTGTTAGTCATCGATTAAACGGGCCCGGAAACAGGGGGTTAAGAAATCGCGTTACCGGGCGCAGCGAGGCCTTCCCGAGCCCCGCAGGCCGCTTTCTCTTTGATGCCTGTACCCACCCCATCACAGTTGTGTGCGCACGCCTGCGCTCACGGCGCTGCACACAACCGCTCTCACGGGTTTATACGCGAGCGTGCTGCTCATCACTGGGCTTCAGGCCGGGTTGCGCTCGTGCACTGTGCTGCAGGCGGACGGCGGACCCGCGCATACAAAACCTGTGCCTATGCAACAAGGAGGACTTGCTCGCCCGAGCCAGGCCCACGCATCTCGGCGCCCGCCGCAAACGTCCCAAGGACTACCCATGACCTCAGACCACATCGGAAAACTTCTTCTTCGCGCAACCCTGGGCGGCCTCATGCTCTTCCACGGTGCCGCAAAGATTCTCAACGGCACCGCCGGAATTGAGCGCATGCTGTCGGCAGCTGGACTGCCGGCGGCGTTCGCCAACCTCGTCCTCGTCGGTGAAGTGCTCGCTCCCGCGCTTTTGCTCCTGGGTCTGTTCACCCGCCCCGCGGCGATTGTGATTGCCGTCAACATGGTCGTCGCCGTACTACTGGCCCACACGAGTCACCTCTTCGCGCTCGGCAAGTCGGGCGGCTGGTCGCTCGAGCTGCAGGCCTTCTTCTTCCTGACCGCTGTTGTCATCGCCGTGTTCGGCGCTGGCAAGTACCGTATCGGCGTACAGCGCAAGGCGTGGTGGGCATGACGCCAGGGGCGTAGCCCCGAACAAGAACGGCGCCTTCGGGCGCCGTCAGCTTTTTCTGGGCGCAGTACTTCGAGCCTTGTCAAGTGCACGCTGTTGTCCAGAACGTCGACCGCTCGATTTGGAGGCACTCTGTTCAAACCAAGCGCTGATGCGGGTTCGGCGCGAAGTACACCGGTTATCCACAGAGTGATGCACGGGTTCGGTGGAAAACTCTGCGCGATTTTTTCACGGCTCATAGTTTGGCGCTTGCTCAAGGAGGCGGCGGCTCGGTTACCCTACGGTCGCGGCGGGAGCGGGACGGGGCGCTTGACAACTGTTCTGCGCTTCTCAGCCTCCATCGCCGGACCACCCCGTGCGGAAATCACTCGGAGCGTCGCGACGCTGCGATGAAAATCGCAGAACGCCTGCGCAACAACGTGGTCGGAGAACGAGCTTTGGCGCTCGTCCCCGTGAGGCGCGCGGATTGCCGTTGCCGGAATCTCGGTCGCCCATCCCTGATGGACTCTGAATGCACCGACGATTTGGCCGAACGTTGGCCATGCATGGTCAATCAATGCTTGCTCTGGCGTGAGCATCTCATCCGTCACCTCGCAGGGCACCTGTCCGTCCAAGCCTGCGTGGGCAGCGAAAAACTCAAGCTTTGCTTCGGTCAGCACAGGCCGCACCGTGGCCATGCAGGTGTCGTAGAACTCCTTCGCGTCCGAGCGTGGCGTTCCCTTGAGGGCAGCGATGTAGCTGAAGTCAGTCGGCTCGGCGTCGATGCGGGCGAGCCAGAAGCCTGAAGAGCTGTAGCCATCTCCGACGTTGAGCCTGCGCATGAAGTAGCGCGCGCCGGCGCCGGTCTTCGGAGCGTCGTCGGTAACCGAAAGGTCGAAGCGGTCTAGGAGCGCAACCAAGTCGAGATGGTCCATCCGGTTGTCGACGCGTTCGTCGTCCGAATAGCGCGCCAGCATCGCCTTGAAATGGTCTAGGGCTGCCCGCTGTGTTGGCCAGGTTCGGCCGTTGGATAGCTGAATCGGTTTCGCCACGCTCTGTCCCGGTCAAGGGCTGAATTGTCGCAGGCATCGCGCCCCTGCTAGCCGTAGCCCGGATGGCTAGACTTCGGCATGCACCTGAAACGTCCACCCGCAGCATCCGCACCGATTTTCGAGCAAGGCGCTCGACAGGGGTCCGCGCCTTGACAGGAACACCCTCTATGTATGAACGCGCGATGGGGCCGAGCTTCACCACGCTCGACCCGGAGGTGCGGCTCTTCCATACGCTCGCGGGCTGCCACGAGCTGCGCGGCGCCGTTGAGACCGAGGCACCCAGCACGCTGGCCGGCAAGCTGCTTGCCCGAATGCTCGGTACACCGCGTCGTCAGAATCACGGGTCGCTGGTATTCAGCCTGGACGCCTCGCCGACAACCGAGCACTGGACGCGGAGGTTTCCCGCCTCAGCGATGAGCTCAACGTTGCGACTCGACACGCCAGGCATCGTCGAGCAGCTGGGCACTGCGCGCATGGCGTTCCAACTGGAAGCTGTGGAGGGCAAGCTCGTCATGCGCCTGCGGCAACTGTGGTTTGCAGGCATTCGCTGCCCCACGTGGCTCATGCCGCGCGTCACCGCGGAAGAAACGGGGACGGCGAACAGGCTGAACTTTCATGTGCGCGCCACTGTGCCGGGCGCGGGCCTGGTTGTCGCGTATCGAGGCTACCTCGTGCTTCCCACCCAGGAGGCGACGTGATTGTCGTCTTCGACGCACAGTGCCTCCTGTGCAATGGTTGGGTCCAGTTCCTCCTGAAGCACGACAAGGACGCCGTGTTCCAGTTCGCTTCGATACAAGGCGAGACCGGGCGGCGCCTGCTGGCGACAGCCGGGCTGAAGGTCAGTGGACTGGAAACACTTCTGCTTGTGGACGGGACGCAGACTTGGCAGCATACGGCGGCCATCCTGCGCGTGCTTCACGTAGTCGGCGGGGCATGGCGGCTCGCGTGGGCGGCGTGGCTGGTGCCTGCACCGGTTCGGGATGCAGTCTACCGCTTTGTCGCCCGCAACCGTTACCGAATCTTTGGCCGCTCCGCGGTCTGCCTGGTTCCGTCACCGCTCCACGCCGAGCGATTCCTTACCTGACGTCCGCCCGCGCGCGTCTATTCGGGATAACCGTGCAATCGCCTCGCAGTGACTGCTGAGTGGCCGGGGAGAGTGCTATAGCAGCCAGAGCTCCTAGTAGGTCGTAGCAACCACAGGCCTGAACATGATTACGGTACCGGCCGGTTACCGGGCGGCCGCCAGGAAAGGCCAAGCTCCCGACGCGCGCCCACGCAAGAGCAGCCACACTGAACCGTAGACGACGGCCAGTACGCCCAGTGCTGTCCGGCAATGAGCCCGAGAAATCGCGCCCAGGGGGCATGGTAGAACGGCGTTGCCCCGAGAACGGCGACACCACGAAGCGCACACATGGTGAGAACCACAAGAGCTGCGCGGACCCTCCGGGGCGCGAGCAAGTTGTGTGCGACGTCGGACAGGTCCGCCTACGGGCCGAACTCGGAAAAAGGAAACGCCGACCAGGTTCATGGTCGGCGTTGAAGGGTGAGCGCGCGCAACAGGCTGGGCTGCACTCGTGGTGTGAATCAAACTGCGGCGTTCAAGCGCTGGCGAGACCATTGGGTGACCAACTCCTTCAATTGCGCGTCGCTGTGCGACAGCACGTACGCCTGGACTTCGGCAGGGTTGCTCCCCATCGCAGTGCGCACATCGGTCATCAAGCCGGCCAGGTCTCGCCCGTCCAGCCCCGACCAATCGCGCACCACTTCGCCACAAAACCGCGCTCGCGCTTCATTCCAGTTCCGGAACTCGGCCGCGGTTGCGGCGTAGCGCTCGCGAAAGCCGCACCCCTCCAGCCGCTCCATCAACATCGGAAGGTACTTGTCCTTCGCAGCGTCATACGGATAGGCGGGCAAGCTCCCAGCGGGCTGCTCTTCGAGCCAGGCAAGGAAACCCTTGTAGCTGGTTCGCTTTCTGTCGCGCACCCGGCTCTTAGCGTTTCGGTTGTGCAGCTGAAAGATGTCAGGGTTGAAGAACGGAGTGCTCGCGACGAAGCGAAAGATGTCCTCGAGCGTGTCGAAGCCAGCCGCCCAGGTTTCGTACTGCCATCCGAACGCGGGAAGGATGGTCCTCCAGTCGCGTTCCACCAGCAGTTCTGTGAATTCGTGGGTTCCGCTTTTGAAGGGGTAGAGCAAGCCCAGGTGCCCGAGCTTCATCCCGAAGGAGTGCACGACCCGTCCCAGGAGGTTCCCGCAGTCGTTGTACCCGTAGTAGGAAAGCGAGGTGTCAAACGCCAGCGGCGACGTTGGCAGAATGTCGACCTGAAGCTCGTTGAAGGCAAAGCTGTACGTCTTGCCCGATGCCGCAAGCTGAGCAACGGTGCGAACCGCGACTTCAGCTTCGACCGGCGCATCAAGCTGGTTTACCGGCGAGCCGTCACTGACCAGGTAGTCGATGCCGAATGCGCGGGCAAGGGAATGCCGAAAGTCGAACGCAGAGCCGTCCGTCACTTCTACGAGGACATCCATGTCCCCGAACGACTCCTTGGCCCGGTACGCCGGGATGACTGCAGCGCGCCGGTTGGGGCCCACGATGGTTTGCACCCGGCCCAACACGTCGGAAACAAGGGGGTGGTACTCAGCGGCGCTGAAGCGCCGCGTATGCCGGATGCCATTTAGTGCGTTTCCGCCCATGTCAAATCTCCATTGATGATTGTCCTGCACAGTCTAGACAGGACGGTTTAGCTCGAGGCGGGAGGGCAAGGGCCGAAAAAAGGCCCTCATGATGAGGGCCCCGAATCAGACAGCGCTACCTGTCGTGAATGTCCGCGTCCTGGGCGGGTCGCCACTGCTGCTGAGCGGCCCGAGCTTTCAGCTCGCGCTTGACGCTGCCGTACACCCCGATGCCCAAGGCAGTGACCAGGCCTGCCCCGAATGCGCAGAGCGGGCCGGCCAGCATATAGCCGCCGAATGCCCATCCAGCGATGAGCGCGACCGCGGGCGCCGTCTTCACGAACCCTTGGGCACGCAGAGCGAGCAAGCGTTCCATGGCATCGCGCGATGCGTAGATGACGCCTGCCAACAGCGCGAGCTGAAGGAAGAAGTTCATCGACCCCAACACCTTTGCAAGTTCCTGCATGTTTTCCATTCTCGAGAATGTCCGCCTTGCCGCGTCATCCGAGCCCCTCGGGCTCGAAGTGGTCGAAGCCCGGCGGATGGTTAACGAGTCCGTCGACCCGATGAGCAACAGCTGCTCATACGTTGTATAGCTAGCGGCGACCCGACGCAGTCGCACCAACCACGCGCCAGACGACAAAAAGCCCCGCAAAGGCGGGGCCGTCGAGGGGGAACCTTCCCCGGGGCGGTCAGTAGCCGATGCTCTTGTCGAACTCTTCGTTGCCGTTTCCAAAGGTATTCGGGAACAGGAACACGAAAAGTCCGGTAACGACGACTGCGCAGAGGAGATATTGAAGTTCCATGATGCGAATTGTAGCAGGGTTTTAGAATTTAGCAATAGCTTTTAGCTTCTCTACAACAACCAAGCCCCTGAAACCAACCACCTCCCTGCCCCACGCTTTAGGGCGCCCAACACGCCCGCAACACCACTGGCTGCGCCGCCACGCATCACTCGCAAACGAAGAAAACGCCGGCTCGGCCGGCGTTCGTTTGAATGTTAAGCAGTGGGCTCGGCGCTCAAGCCGCGCGCCTTTGCAAGTAGTGCGTCCTTAGCTTTAGCTAGCGCGCCAAGCGTGAATTCAACGTAGTTCGCGCCGGAAATGCCCAGCGCAAAAACCGAATGCGTGGCCACGATGATTTGAAAGCTCGCCGTAGAGCGCTCCTGGGCAAACGCATGCCACAGCTGTGATTGCCACTCAATCGAGAAGTTGCTCTCCGGTTCGTCGAGCAGAATGCTCGGTTGCCCGGGCTCGATGGACGCGGCCATTCTCCGCTCAATCAATTCCAGCTTGGGCTTCCAGACACTGTTCAGGTTGCCGGCGCCCACCTTTCGGACGATATCCGTCGGCATCTTGGCTTTCCCCGCCAGGATAGCGAGGGCCCTATTGATGCGCTGGACCGACACCTGGCCGTGGCTGGCCTCGCGTTCCGAAAGCTTCGACATGATGCCCTCCCTCAGAAAGTCGTCATCGAAGGAGCCCCCACTGACGCCAATTTGCTTCCGGCTGTCGACGAACACCGCGGGCTGCCCGTCGTGTGTCACCTTGAGCCCGATGCCGTCCACGGCCGCCTTTTGGAACGGTGCCTCGATGGTCGAGCGCAGCGACTCCTCTGTGATGGCGGATACCCCACCTTGTGTGGCGCACATCGTGTCGCTGAGGATGCGCAGGACTGTGGTCTTGCCGCAACCGTTGGGGCCGAAAAGAATGTTCAGGCCCGGCTTGAAGTCAAGCTTCTTGCGTCCAGCAAAAAATGGAAGCTGGGCCGCGTAGCCGAACAGCGGGGACCTTTTGAGGCCGGTGAACGAAATAGATGTGTACATGTCTCGGTTTTCAGAGTTTGCCTGCTTGGTCTAGCAATCGGGGCCTGGCCGCACAGGCCCGGTGCGGCGGCGCGCCCGCATGCAACGACCAACGCGGCGGCCCTTGAAGATGCGCCCTCGCGCGCAGCCAGGGGTAAGAATCCGCCGCGGCCCGCAGTCGAGCTAGTCAGCAGCCGGGTCCGGCGTCGCAAGCAGCATCTCGGCCAGGTCGAGCGCTTTCCGTGCCGCATGGCGCGGCCTTCGTAGATGCGGACCTGCGCCCGCTTGCGAGCAATGAGGGATGCCGCGGCCTCTTCCTTGGTCGGGCAGGCGTACCGCTTGTTGGCAGACAGCCGAACGAACTTCGGCGCGCCGTGAACATCTAGCCAGACGCCCCTCGCAGTTTGCTTGGTCACCAGGAACTCTCGACAGAGGATGTCCACTCGACCTTCCCCGATTGGGTTATCGAACTCGTCGAGCGATGGCGCATAGCGGACATCTTCGTATCGGTAGAAGACGTCGAAGCTCGAGGCCCGGCTGGCGGCAAAGGTGGTTGGGGCTTTCATGGGCGCCTATAGCAAGGCTCCTTTAGCGCTTCATTTGGCCAAGCTCTGACGCCCCGGGGCGGCGGTGTTGTTCGCCTCCCGTTCCATTTCCTCGAAAGAAAGGGCCTCCGTGCGTACGCAGGAGGCCCTGGAATGACGTGTGGGCTTTCAGCGCTTGTAGTAGCGCGCACCTTCGGCTGATTGCGGGTAGTTGCTGGCTTGTCGAGCGCGGTGGGAGGAAATCCGACCGGTCGCGGTTCCTTCGCCGCCGAATCGAGGAATTCCCTCGAAATTCGGGGATGAGGAGACGAACCGGCTCATTGAGGAGCCAAGGAGAGCGTACCGAACTACGCCCGCGCCAAAGCTCGACACGAACCGCGAGATATCCTTCACGCGCTTGTCAACTTCCGGGTCAGCGACGGGCACGCCCAACCTTGCCAGGGTTCTGGCAAGTGACAAAGCGCTGAGGCGAGCCGATTCTGCGGGAAGCGGAAGCTGCACTCCAACCCCGTCAGCTCCCTTCACGAGTTTTGTGCCGCGAGGGAGGGCCTGGAAGCCCGTCGTGGTGGCGTCGATGGGGGAACGTTTGATATCGGGCATGAGAGCGTCCTATTCTGTTGAGTTGACCTTCCGCGTTTTGCGACGGCCCCGCCCAGGACCCCAAATGGGCGGCTTAGCGCCGGCGGCTAACTTGAAGACAAGCCCGGCGGCACGCCCCGAGGGCAGGTGTACCTCGGCGCCTTCGCCAACGTCCCTCCTCACAAATGTGGATTGACGTCGCGAAAGCGGCGTGTATTGTCAGCTCGGCACAGAAATCGGGGCAAAACAATGCGAACATCCTCTCCTCTCGCGTACGCACAGGCAACACGCATCTGGTTCATCGCTTTGGTGCTGTCGGTCCTCGCTGGCTGTGCAGACATCCGCCTGGTAGGGACCTACGACAAGCAAATCGATGACGGCGTCACCGCACTGCAAAAGAGCACCGAGACGTACCTGGTCAAGCTGACGTCCGGACCGGGGGACAAAGCGCTGCCGTACAAGGGCAACGAAGCGTTCTACGGCGAGACCAAGGTGGCTGTCAGTTCCTTGCGCGTGCGCGCAGACGCCACGTCCCGGAACAGCCTGACAGTCCGGCAGCTCGACACATTGCAGACTAACTACGACCTTTTCCAGAAGATGCACCAGGACGGCATTTCGAAAGCTGAAATTCCGCTCGTCCGGGACGGGTTCAACTCTCAGTTCACGGCAATCTTGACCTTCGAACTCGCGAAGCGTCGCACAGAGAATCCAGATGAATCGAAGGCGGTCGCGCCCCCAACGCCCGCCAAAACACCTGCGAAGTAAGGAGCTACGAAATGAGCGGCATTGACGTCGACCAGCTTGGAGCTGACATCGTCAGCGGCTTCAAAGGCGCGGTAGGGGCAAAGTGGCCTGCAGTGCGAGAGTACTTCGAGGCCGAGTCAAAAGTGCTGGCGCAGCGGCTTGCGACCATCGCCAAGCTTCGCATCGAGGGAAAAATCTCGGAGCAACGAGCGAAAGAGCTGGTTCAGTTTCAAAAGAACTCATTTGAGACAGTCCTTCTCGCAGTCGAAGGGCTGACCCAGCTCATCATTGAGGACGCGCTCAACGCCGGCTTGAAGGCCGTCAGAACTGCGATAAACACCGCGATAGGGTTCGCACTTCTCTAGCGGCTGCCGCGCCGCCGGCCAGTTGCGGAAACCGTAGGGCTTTCGTCACGACTGCCGGCGCGCGAACGGAGCCCCGAGCGCCCGGGGCACCTCTCCATCGCACATCGTGTTGTTGCGTGCGTACTCCGCGGGTGAGTCGATTTGCCGGTGCGCAGCTTTTACCCCATCGAACCGGCTCTTGCCCCACGGCAGCCACTGGCTTTTGAGGTTCTCGGTGAACGCGACCCGCAGCTCGCCCGGCGTTCCGTAGAAAACGCGGTTTCCGAAGGAGCGGCTCAGCGCGGCCTTGAGCTCGTCAGCTACCCTCTCCGCGTGAGCCTGGTTCGCCTTTACATGGCGAAGCTCGTGTTCCGCAATCTCCCAGAATGCGCAGGTGCCCTTCGGGAACTCCTTGGCCACCGTCACACGTTGGGGCCCCACCTGAACCTGCACCTTCACCTTTGGTCTGGCGCAAGCCAGTCCGGTTGCTCGGTCGACCAAGGTTTGTCCTTCCCAGCTCGACGACAACTGAAAGTTGGCTTGGGTGAGCCCTAACGTGATGTGAGCCGCGCCGCCCAGAGGCGCCTTTCGCGTGAGCTCCTGAGCGCCCATGCCAAATTCGTAGACGACCTCGCTGGGCAGCGAATCCACGATGACCGCGCCGAGCCCCAGCCGCCGCTCGCACTCGACCTTGAAGCGCTCGGGAGGCTCGGGCTGGGCTTGCGCGGATAGCCCGGAGGCAGCGAGGATTGCTGCGGCAAGCAGGCGAACGCACAGATTTGGCGCCGACAGGGGCGCGTACGATGAAGGCACGGCGGACAGGAAGAGCTACGGGACTACGTCTAGGCATGCGCGCGTTCTGTGCCCGGCAGGCGGGCGCGCGCTGTGGCTACACGGAGGTAGGTCAACTACTCACACAAAGCAACGATGAAGCTCCAGAAACATCCCCCGGTGAACAAGATTTCGGTTTCGGACGCTTTCCGGGTACGCGTCTTCAACATCGCCCAGGAAGTGCACTACATGTTCCAGGCTCACAGCGAGGCCCGTGGCGGCCATCCCGTCGAGTTCAGCTGCCACATGTACGACTCGGCGTCGTGCGACTACGCGGCGTACATTGACGTGGAGACCATCCCAACCGATAGCCACGGCCACCGCCGCTGCTGCGCAACGGGCAATACGCTCGACGAGCTGGTTTCGAACCTGGACCTCGCCCACAGGCCGTCGGAGCTCGCCGAGCTGCGCATGCTATTGGCAACGCGAAGCCTCACCAACAAGAAGCAGCCCATCGGCGACCTGGTTCTCTACGAACCCTCAGCCGAGCAGCGTGAACGCCATGCCGCGGCGCGTGCCCGCTTTGTCAAGGAACACCTTGAGAAGGAGAAAGCGGCAATGACGCAGCGCACGTCCATCGCCATCGAAGCCGCAGCGGAACACGTCGCCGCAGCTGCGAAGTTTGGCATCCGGCGAGATTTGGCACCGAACTTCGACAGAATCTGACAGCCTATAGGCCTTGATTGCGAAAGGACCCCCTCAACGAGGCGGGTCCTTTTCTTTGACTGCCCCGGACGAAAATGCCCTGCAACCAGAAGGTCGCAGGGCATCAAAATCAGCCGAGCTTAGGCGGCGTATTGCTTGTGCATCGCGCGAACCATCGAAATCTGCGTCCGCAACAGAAGCTTCGCATTCTCGTACGCCAGCTCTTGCTGGCAGAAGCGGCGCCGAGCAATCTTAATCATGGGAAGAATCTCTTCCTCCGCTTCCTGCACATAACTGAGCTGCTTCTCAGGCGGCCAGGCCTCGCCCATCGTGTTCTGGTTATTTCCGCGGTCTGCCGGCTTCGCGATGCTGGCCGTTCGGGACCTCGCCAGGCCGGCTTTATACTCCGCCGGCGTCTTCTTGACCCCGTCAACTACCTTGCTGATGGCTTCGACGCCATCAGCGACTTCGGAGCCGAATCGACTCACGAATTCGTTGTAGCGAAGGTTCCCGTCCTCCATGGCGTCATGCAGCAATGTCACCGCGATGGTCTCGATGGGCTTGATGAGGTCCGGCAGCGTCATGACGTACATCGTCGCTTCCACCGGGTGGATGATGTACGGGCCGCCGGTGCCTTTTCGAATCTGGTCCGCATGGACCTCAATCGAGCACTCGAGCGCGTCAACGGCAAGGTACCAGGAGGGGTCGACCTTGCCGGCGCCCAGGAGGCGCGAGCGCAGGATTGAGACGTACTTCTTGGTGTGGGCCTTCGCGGCAGCTAGCGTGTTGGTTTCGGACATGAGTACCTTTCTGAGTTGTTCTCTTACCTTCGCCGTCTAGCGAACCCTTCGCCGTGCGGCTGACGTGTGCCCAAACTCGGGCGCCCTTCGCGCCAGGCGTGAACTTCTGACGACAGCCGCAGGTGCAAATTTAGGGCCCCTGATGCATCGTAGTCATATTCGTTTTAAACTGATAGCTTATAGAAGGGGCAAGGCGAATCACCCCTCTAAAACATTACTTTTTGAGAGCGAGCACCGCATGCGTGAGGGAGAGGTATCCCAGGTCGAGCTGATGGCCAAAGACGTTGAGTTCGTGATTCGTGGATTGCTGGAGGAAGGCCGTGCGGTGTTGGTCGCCTTTTCGAGCGGAAAGGATTCATCGCTGGTCTTGGCGCTGGCCCTAAACGCAGCCCTCGCCCTAAAGCGGTCCGGCGGCGATGTGCCACCAATCCTGATTACGCACGGGGATACCGGCATTGAGAACCCAACAATTTCTGCGCTGGCAATGCGAGAAATGGAAAAGGCCAGGCAATTTGGCCTTGCGCACGGTATCACCGTGGTCGCGGAGGTCGCACGACCGTCGCTCAACGACTCCTGGGCCGTCTCCGTCCTCTCCGGGCGCAAGCTGCCCACCTTCGCCAATGCGGCATCCCGCGACTGCACGGTCGGCTACAAGGTGCTCCCGATGGCCCGCCTTCGAAAGAAGTTGCTCGCCCGATTCAAGAAGCACGCTGCCGCGGCGGTCACACTGCTCGGCACCCGCTTTGAGGAGTCGACGGGCAGAGCTGCCCGGATGGAGGAACGAGGCGAGTCAGCGACGCGCCCCTGGTCGAAGAATGGCCAGTTGTTCCTCAGTCCAATCGCGTTCTGGACTACTGATGACGTCTGGGAGGCCTTGGGCCATATACGCAGGGGCGCTCTTGAAGCGTTCACCAACGCGCGAGACGTCTTCGAGGTCTACGCCGCTGGCGGGGGTTCATCGTGCGCTGTAGTGGCCGACATGGCAACAGAAGGGGTCAAGAAGTCACGCGCCTGCGGAGCGAGGTTCGGGTGCTCCCTGTGCGCGGCCGTTGGGCGCGACAAGTCGCTGGAAGCGATGATTGAATCGGACCCGGGCTACGCCTGGCTGCGTGGCTTGAATCGGATTCAGCGGTTCATCGTCGACACGCAGTACGACTTCGACCGCAGAAGTTGGCTGCAGCGCCAGTCCGATGGGAACGGGTTCCTTGTCGTCAAGCCGGACACCTACTCGCCGGCCATGCTTGCGGAGCTCCTACGCTACTGCCTCACGGCCGATGCCGAAGAGCGGGTGGCAGCGCGCCGCGTCGGCTCAAGTCCGCGGTTCCAGCTGGTATCTCCCTCTGCAGTGGTGGCAATCGACGCGAGTTGGGGCCTGCAGGGCCAGTTTGAGCGGCCATTTACAGCGGTGGAGATTTGGCTCGACGTGCATGTGCGTGGACGCCGGTACCATCCCCCTGAGAATCTGGTCGCCTTCCCGCCCCGCGGCGTACCGAAGGAGCGCTTTCTATGGGTGGGCACGGACTGGGGAGCCGGCGAGAACCTGGACTTTCTAGGGCTGCGGGACGTTGTACGAGAGATGGTGCACCAGGATGGCACCCCTAACACGACGCTCAAAAACGGGCGCCAAGTCCTGCGCGCCCACGAGGCGGAACTCTTTGACGTTGACGAGGAAGCGGCTGAGGAGTTTCTTACCTGGGAAGCCGAGCACAAGGTTGAGCAGTCCAGGCGCCTGGACCTTGCGGGGACCGCCTCCTATTTCTACTACGCCGGCCTGGGGCTCATCTCGACCTCCAAGCGGCACCTGGGCATGCTCGACGAGGTCGTGCGCAGAACCAACTGGAAGCGGGACATCGGCCTGTGCGGTTCGGGCGCCGCGGCCAAGGCAAAGGCGCTCTCCATTTCCCGCGAGAAGCGCGACGAACACCTTTCCGAAGCAGCCCGGGGCGCGAAATCCTCGGTCCCCGACCGCTCCCTACACGAGCAAGGCCAACTTAAAATCAACCCGTCATGAACTTCATCTCTCGCCCTCGTGGCGTCAAGCACGGCAAGCGCGCCCGCGCTGTGAGCAAGAAGGTCTTCCAGACCCACCTCGGCGACGTGCCGCTCGATATGACGGCGCTCAACAAGGTCCTCGAGGAGCGCGTCAACGGACCTGTCTGGAATCCTGGCGATGTGCTGCTCGTCGACACCATCGTGCCCGAGGGCTCTGCGGAAAGCATGCGTGCGTGGCTCGCCACGTTTGGAATCCGCAAGGCCGACTTTGTCGATGCCGGCACGCTCAATGCGTGCGAAGGCTCCACTTTCCACGAGGACTCGCAGGCCTACGGGAATGAGTTTTTCTGTATACAGTGGCTCGAGCACACCGACCCCTGGGACCTGGTGTTCCCCGAATCAGGCATCCGGATTCCGCTTTCGAGGGGTTCCACCGTCCTTTTCGACCCCGCGAACGTCCACGGCGTCGTAGGGCGGGGATGCTCGCAGTTTGACGAGCCTTCGCTCGGCGACTACGGGGTGCAGGCATTTTCGTCGCTGAATCTGAAATCCAACCCGAAGCTCATGCGGCTCTTCGATGTCGCCTGGCTGAAGGACAGCCACGATACCCTGGACCTGACCTGGAATGAGCCGCCGCGTCGCGTTTGTCACCTGACTGGCGCGGCGGTCTCCTGTTAGCTTTCTCAAGCAGCGCACACCCGTGCGCTGCTTTTACTCCACTGAAGGCTCCCGTGGCCGGGGCCGCCTAAGAAACCCCGGAACCGGTCGGTGTGGCGGCGCTCGAATTGGTAACGCCCTGGAAGTTTTTGCCAATTTGGCGTGGCGTTGCCGGCGCCCGTTGCTACACGAGAAAGTTCCTCAACCAGCAAAAGGCCATATGCCCGATATCCACAGCTACGCCGACGTCATCGTCGCAAACGTGTACCACCTGCTGCCGAAAGGGACCGACCAGGCCTATGCAGTCAGCATTCGCATGGATTTCAACAACTACCAGACGGACAAGGAGCTTCCGACAGTTGGTGGCTACCTGCACCTCGCATGCCACGCCCCGGCCAACTACATGTCGGTTTTCGCCGCGCTGACGAAGCGCCCAATCGCACGCTATGACGAGCTGGACTGGGCCCACGTGTGCTCCCATGACAGCGCTTGGCGCGACGACGGAATTCGGGCCACGATGCGCGAAACGTTCCGGACGCTCCATTGGCACGCCGAGAGCTACCTAAACTGCTCGCAGGAGAGCTTGTCGGTCCACCTCGGAATCGAAGACATGGCCCTAAGCCTGGTGCACGAGCTTCTAGCTCCCGCGACGCTCCGGTTAGACCGCAGCCGTCTCGACGTAGCTGGCTTCATCAAAAAGGTCCCGGGCTGACGCACTCCGCCCCTTCAATCTCATTCATCGTCCCGCCTTGTGCGGGATTTTTTTATCGTACAGCGCACGCTCGTTGCACAAAGCTTCGTCCCTATAGGTCGTGGAAACTTCCTTCTGACCAAGCGCCATTTCCATGACCGCCTTCCAAGGAGCAGGACTCCTCTTCACCGTCATCTCCGTCTTCGGTGTCATCAACCATCGATACCTGAAGCTGCCCGACACTCTGGGCATCACGGCAGTTGGATTGATGCTTTGCCTTGGCCTGTCCATTCTTGGGACGGGCCACCCTGAGATGGTGGCTCAGGCTCAGAAGCTGGTGACCCAGATTGACTTCTCAGAGGTAGTCTTCCACGGCTTGCTCTCCTTGCTTTTGTTTGCAGGGGCGCTTCACGTCGACGTCTCGCGCCTGCGTGCCCACAGGGCTCCCGTCTTTCTACTGGCGACGGTCGGAGTCGTCATCTCCACGGCCGTAGTCGGGTTCGGCCTTTACTTGGTCGCAAGCCTGTTCGGTAGCCCCATCAGCTTGTTGTGGTGCCTCGTGTTCGGTGCCCTCATCTCTCCGACTGACCCGATTGCTGTGTTGAGCGTGTTGAAGAGCGCTGGTGCGCCGCCGGCACTGGAGTCAAAAATCGCGGGCGAGGCTCTCTTCAACGACGGCACAGCTGTCGTGACGTTCGTAACGCTGCTCGGCCTCGCGGCCGGCACAACACATTTCTCGTTGGGTGAGGTTGCAGTGACGCTCGCACGCGAGGTCATCGGTGCCCTGCTCCTAGGAGTGGCTGTGGGATACGGAGCCTCCTTGATGGTCTCCCGCGTGGAGAGCTACCCGGTCGAAATCCTCATCACCCTCGCTGTTGCCACGGCCGGCTACAGCCTTGCCGAGCTCCTGCATGTTTCCGCGCCCCTGGCTGTGGTCATCATGGGGCTCGTGCTTGGCAGTCACGGTGCAACAAAAAGCATGACTGCAAAGACGCGTGAGCATCTGTTCAACTTCTGGTCCCTGTTGGATGAGCTGCTGAACCTGTTGCTTTTCGGGCTCATCGGGCTCCAGATGATTGCGGTGTCGCTCAAGGCAAATGTGGTCTACCTGGGCCTCGCCGCCATCCCGGTCGTTCTCACGGCGCGATTCCTCAGCGTTGCTGCACCTTTGTCGGCGCTGAGGGGCTTTCACGCCATGAGCCCTCACGCAGCCAAGGTGATGACCTGGGGTGGTCTGCGGGGCGGCATTTCGATTGCGTTGGCCCTCTCTCTGCCGGTGTTCGAAGGCCGCGACCTCATCATAGGCGTGACCTACATCGTCGTGGTCTTCAGCCTGCTGGTCCAGGCGACGACCCTCGGGCCGCTCGTCAAGCGGCTAGGGCGCTCCTGCTCCGGCGAGTAGTCAGCAAGCGAAGCGATGGCTCGGGCGTCGTTCTTGTTTAGGTCGACTCTAAAACGGTGCGAGCCTAAAACATCAATGCTATAATGGCTAAGCCGTGGCCTACGCGTGGGTTCTTTCCAAAGGGACCCTTTTTTAACACCCTGCCGCTTCCCCTAACACCATACATGACTATCCACATCTTCGGCGGCGGAACCATCATGCATGTCCGCAGCCACATGGCGCTATGTGCGCCGGCGAAGGGCGGAACGGCCAGGAAGCTTGCCGAACTCCTTAGAGGCAAAGGCGCCTCCTGCGAGCTCCACCTCACGGGCATGGCGGACCCTGACAGTTCGATGGATACCAACGACGACGTCGAGGCAGAGCTCCGCCGGGTCCTCGCGCTACCGGAGACACAGGCAATCGTGTTCAACGTTGCGCTCTGCGACATGAACGGCCAGATTGGTGACGTGAAGTCTGGCAAGTACGCCGAGCGCCTCCAAACCAGAAAGGTCCCGGAGGGCGGGCTCGTGATGAAATTGCGGCCAACCTCAAAGGTCTTGGGCCTCGTCAAAGAGCTGCGCCCGGACGTGTTGGCAGTTGGGTTCAAGACGACCGCGGGGCAGGCTCCGGAGGTGCAGGTGCAGCGTGCTGCTGTGATGGCGCAGCAGCATGGGCTGCCACTTGTGTTCGCCAACGACGTTGTGACGCGATACAACATGGTCATTCCCTTCCTGGCGGAGCCCGCCGGCGAGCCTTGGCCGCTTTACGCAGGCGACAACCGAGAATCGGCGCTCGGGCACCTGGCTGACCTCGTTCTGCTGGGCCTCAAACATGGCTAAGCCGCTCGTCGCTGTAGACGGCGCATCCGGGACCGTAGGGCTCACGCTTATGGCACGCCTCGCCGGCCGGGATGACATCGAGGTCACTCCCCTTGGCAGCAAAACGCCGGCCGACGAGAGACAGGCAGTCCTCGAGCGGGCGTCGGTAGCGGTGTTGTGCCTGCCCGAAGCAGCCGCGCGCGCCGCAGTCGCTTCCGCCCCGAAGGGGCTGCGCATCCTTGACGCCAGTCCAGCTCACCGAACCGCCGAGGGCTGGGTATACGGCCTGCCAGAGCTCTCCAAGGACCAGCCTGGCGCCATCCGACATGCCGACCGTGTGGCCAACCCGGGCTGCTACGCGACGGGGGCGATTTTGCTGCTTCGACCGTTCGCCAAGGAGCTGGCAGACGCCGATTACCCCGTCAGCGTCACCGCCGTGGGCGGGTATACGTCTGGTGGCAAGAAGATGATTGAAGCCTTCGCGGCGGACCCGTTCGGGTACCGACTGTACGGGCTCGACCTCAACCACCGGCACGTCCCGGAAATCGTGCGGTTCGCGCAGCTCAAGAGCACGCCAGTTTTCATGCCAGCCGTGGCAGGGTATGCCCGAGGAACCTTGGTGCAGGTGCCGCTGCACCTGACAGCCCTGGGGCTGCGCCTTGAAGAGGTCGTAGAGCGGCTGCAAGGCGCCTACAGGCTGACGCGTGTCCACGTCGACGTGGACACGGATACGCGCCACTTAGATGCCCGCTGCACGGGAACGAACGACGAAGATGGTGTTTTCGTTTCGGTTCATCCGAGCGTCGATAGTTCGTGCTTGGTGCTATCGGCCGCATTTGACAACCTCGGCAAAGGTGCTGCCGGCGCCGCCTTGAACAACGTACTCCTAATGCTTGGAAGCAGCCTCCCTTTCGCCGGGACCAACGGCCGCCGAAGCTGAAGGCCTGGCACCTTCGTGGAGGCTGGTTCGGTCGAATAGCTCGCAAACTAATGGGGCTCGCCACAGTGGGGGTTCTTGTGTTTAGCTACAGCATCCCTTCGCTAGCTACACCCTTCAGGTCATCAACTGAAGGAACCCCTTGAAATATCTTCGCACCCCTGGCGGCAATCTCCAGTTCATCCTCGAGTCGGACGACGACAAGGAACTGGTAGCAGACCTGCTCGAAACCCACGGTGGCGACGACGTGACGCTGCTCTCCTGGCTCTTGGAAGCAACCGGTTGGTCACCCAACGGGCACTTCGACCGCATCAACCCCGAGGATGTCGCCGCCCTTACAGATGCCCCCATGCTGGCAACAGATGTCGAATACCTCGACGACGGCTCGCGACGCGTACACGGCGACGTCTGGTGGTACCCCGACTACGCTGTTCGCAACTTTGGCGACGAGCTGCTGGCAACCGGCAAGACCCAGTTCACGCTGGCTGCCTAGGCCGACCGGAGGGCCGGCGCTCCACATACTCCAAGCAACTACCGAAGGAACACGATGCCAGCAAGTCAAACCGCTGCCGACAATCAAGGCGCGCTCTCTCCGCGCGCGAAGGCCTTAGGCCTCGACGTCGCAGGCACCTATTTCGACTACGACACGAAGATGCGCGAGCCGCGCATCCCGAGTACCGACGAAGCCTGGGAGGACGGAACACTCGGCCGGGACGCCCGCTACGCCCGCGTAGTCTCGCCGCAGGACGCTTACGGCCTCGGTTAACGACCAGCCCAGCTCATGATTAAAGGGGACCGCATCGCGGTCCCCTTTGTTTTGGAATCAATCAGGCTTCAGGGTCTCGAGCGAGTCGACCCGAAGGCGCGGCCCCACGGCCTTTGCCTCCCTTGCACGGGTCACCGTGCCGTGCACGCGGACTCGAGTGTTCTGCCGGCGGGCTGCCTCTTCGGGCGAAAGGCCCTCGAGCGCCCAAACGCCTGCATCCTTGGTGACGACAGCCGGCGTGTTGAACTCGGCCGTTCCCCGCAAAACGAGTTTTCCGGTGAGTTCGATGTGCTGGCCGACCGACGGTGCCGCGCAGGCCGACAGCGCAAGCGTACTCAGAAGCATGGAAGCAAGAGCGAAACGGGGATTTTTGAGCATTGGCGGTCCTAGTATGGGGCAGAAAAAAGCTGCTCCTTGGTGTAGGAGCAGCTTTGAAATCAGACCGTCGAGGGTCTTAGTTGACGATGACCGTCAGCGTCGTGCCTTGCGGGACGCGAATCGTCTCGTTGTACGTCCCGGTCGCGTGGTAGCGGGTGACAGGGAAGCTCGCCAGGGACTCCAGCTGTGCTGGAACCGCAGACGGCAAACCACGCTCGACTTCACCAAAGAAGGCTGGGTCAATGTCCACCAGGTTGAAGCCTTCTTCGCTACGAGCGGGCATCGTGTACTCAGGCACGCCCGAGCTCACCGGCACCAGACCAGCCGAGGCGGCCGAGAAGCGACGCAGTTCTTTGCCAATGCCCGAGCCAGCACGCTGAGCCTTGATGGCGGCGTCCAGGATGTCCGCAGAGTCCTCGATGCCCGTGCTGTTCAGCACCGACTTGAAGAAGCCGAGGCCAAACTGGCGATTCAGGAAGCCACCGAACGAGCCGGAGACCGCGTAGCTTTCGCAGGTTGCTGCCATCGGCGTCCAGTTCAGCAGGCTGCAGTTGTAGCTGCCGACACCGCGGTAGTTCAGGTAGGAGGGGAAGCGCACGTCACGAATTGCGTTGTGAGCCTCGTCCAGCTTGAAGCTGGCCCAGTCCTCCATCATCAGCGCAGACATTTCTTCGAGCCAGATGTCGAACGTGAATTCAACGCCCATCTGGACGCCGCGGCGGTAGAAGTTCTGCATGTGCATGCCTTCGTGCGCCAGGGCTGTCACGATTTGCTTGAGACCACGCTCGCCGTCCAGGTACATCGTTTCCGTGTCCATGTACAAGCTCAGGGACTCGTTGCTCATCGCCAGTTGCGGGTCGCCGTCCTTCTTGAAGTTGTTCAGCGCCCAGAAGTAGCCGCCGAGGCCGTAGGCCTGGTTGTTCTGGTCGAAGTTCACGAAGAAGATGTCAATCGGCTGTGCCGTGCCATCCAGGAGGAAGGATTCAGCGTGCGGGCCCCAAAGAGGGCCACCGACCTTCACCAACATGTCGTAGATGCCGCCGGTGCCTGCGAACGTGTCCCGCATGCGGGTCACGAGCGCGTCAGAGACGCGTGCCGGGGCCAGCTCCGAAGCTTCGACCCAGACGTTCACCATCGTGCCGTCGCCGGTCATCTTCTGGTCTGCCAGCCTGACGGTGCGCTGCGAGCGGTCGTTGAGGTACACGGTCCGCTGTTGGCCAACCGCATAGCCAGAAGCCTGCGAAGGCGCCGTCGGCGCAGTCAGCTTGGCTGCATACATCGACTTGGATGCCTTGCCGCCGAGCAGCTTTCCGAAGCCAGCGCGATTGAACTCGCTGATTTCAGCCTTCGCTGCGACGTCCACCTTGTTCGGCTCGACGTCGCCGATGACCGACTTGCTCAGAAGCTGGGTCTTGCCGCCGAGGTTGTAGATTTGCAGCGCCGGCATCGGCACCGCTTCAGCGGATTCGTTAGTGAACACCAGCGTCACCAATTGACCGTTCAGGCCTTTGATGGACACCGGAATGTCGACAGGAATCGTGGAGGTGTTCGAAGCCTGCCAGACGCCGGTACCCGAACCCCCGTAGGTGTTCTGGTCGACCGCGCCGCAGCCGGTGCAAGCAGCGACTAACGGCGAGTCGGTCGGTTGCGCGGGCGTTTGGGGCGCTTCCACGACGGGTGGCGTCGTGGGCGTTTCCGGGAAGGCCATCATGCCTCCACCGCCACCACCGCCACCGCCACCCCCGCAAGCGGTGAGTGCAACGGCAACAGCCAGGCCGGCGGCGAAGCCCAAGAGAGATTTCGTTCGATAACGGTACATGCGTCCTGTTTCCTTGTTCCGGCTGTGCCGGCTTTTCGTTGGCGACGCGAGGTCGCAAAAAATGTGGTTCCTTCGCGGTCTAGCAACCGCCCATGAAAAGGGGGTACGGGTCTAAAAGGAAGGTCTGCGAGGGACCTGACGGCCCGCTGCAACGACGCATTAAAGGGAGAGCAGTGCGCCGGGCTCGGTGACTCGTTCGTCGATTTGCATGTGGCGCACGTCTCGCACATGAGCAAGGAGCTGAGGCGCGCCGTCGACGGCCACCAGCGTCAGGCTGATGCTGACGGTGAATTCCGAGCCGTCTACGCGGCGCACGCGCCAAGTGAAATACACGGGTAGCCCTGAAAGCGCCGATTGCATCTTGCTCAGGGCCATCTCGCGCGAGAGCTGCCCATCCGGTTGCAGCCGAGGGGCGAGGTCCCAGGGGTCAAATCCGGCAAGCTCATCGGCGCGGCTCATGCGGAGCATCCGAAGCAGCTTCGGGTTCGCTTCCATCAACTTGCCGTCCCGAAACAGTGCGATGCCGTCATTGGCCTGCTCAAACAGGACGCCGTAGCGACGGGCGTATCGTTTTGCCTCGGTCTCGGCACGTCGAAGTTCCGTGATGTCGCAAACGATGCCGCATACCCGGACAATTTGACCCGCAGCGTCCTTGACGACCTGCCCCGATACGAAGAGGACATCAGCCCCGCCAAGGCTGCGCTCGATGCTCACGTCAAAACGAAATCCCTCTCGATTTCGGGTCGCCCACAGGAATCGTCGCAGGACGCGGCGCTTTTCCTCAGGCGCGAGGGCGCCAAGGAAGGCTTCAAGCGTTCTCCCCCAGGTCGGACCACGGTGGCCCGCAAGATTGGCGAGCTGGCGTGACCGATAGAACCGTCGGGGCTCGGTGCTGTAGTCGAATACGCCCTCGCGCAGCCCGCTTGCGGCAAGTTCGAAACGCTCCTCCTCGGCTCGCAGGCGGCGTAGCCAGGCAAAGATTGCGGCACACATGGCCCAAAAGAAGACCAGACCCACAGTGCAGAACAGGATGACGCCGCGCGTGACCTCTCGCCAGGCTTTGAACACCTGAATCCTGTCCAGCCCGACCGCCACGATAAGCGGATGGCCGGGAACACGGCTGTATGCCGCGAATTTGGCCCGACCGTCCTTGGCAACGCCCGCCGGAATGGTGAATGTGCCCTCGGCGCCGAACGAGCCCACAGGCAGGGTGGTTCCGGCAAGGTTGTCCCCGACCGTACTGGCGGTGTATGGCACACGTGTCAGCAAGATTCCCCGGTCGCTCACCAGGGAAAGGACCGTGTGGGGCCGGGTGGTCAACGAGCGATAGAAAGTCCGCACGTAGCGCAGGTCGACCAACGCCATGACCATGCCGCCAAACTTCCCCTTGTCGTCGTAAATCGCTTTGGAAATTGGCAGCACCCACTCGGTGCCATCGGGCGCCCGCCGCGGCTCTCCGATGTGGGTCCCGCGGTCCAGGGGCGTTTTCTTAAAGTAGGCGAGTGTTTCGCAGTCCTTGAAGTAGGCGTCAGGCGGGGTGACGCGCCCAGAACTTGCGACCACCTCGCCATTCGGGCCCACCGCCAGAAGGGTCGCAATGACGGCGTTATCGAGCACCTCGCGTGCGATGGCTTGATGCACCCTCGCGGGCGAGAGGGCGCGGTAGCCGCCCTCTGCGCGGATGGCCGAAGCCGAGGCGTGGAGCGTGTTCGTTACGTCCCGCAAGGAGGCCGACAGGTGACCGGAGAGGCTTTGGGCCACGAGCTGCCCTTCCCTGTATGCTTCTTCGATGGAGCGCTCACGGGAGGAACAGGCCGACCAGACGGCAAAGGCCACGGTGACACTGGTCACGACGAACGCCGACAGGGCCAAGACGTATTGAAGGGGAATTCGGCGGGCCAGCATTCGATATCTCAGGGGTTGCCTATGGGTTATCGGCGCGAGGACCGGAAGCTTTAGGCCGCCATCGCCGATGAGGCCCCTGCGGCTAACCCGGCGGTCACAAGTGCTGTCAGCGCTTGGTTTTCGGCGTCTCGCTTCCTACCGCGCATCATGGTCCCGCGAGGACAGGGGCGTTCGCTATAGGTGGCACGGACAACCTCCGTGCTTTGCACCAAGGAGATTTAATGCAAGTTCAGACCAACAGCCGCGCCCAACGACGCTTTCTCGATGCCGTCGCCATCCAGCGCCAAGTGGCAATCGCCAGGTCTCGCGCCACGGCCGTTAACGACGCTCGCGTTTCTGTTCAGCGTGGCCGCTTCCGCAAACACCACGCAATGGACTGTGGAAATACGAACTGCGGCCTGTGCAGCAATGCCCGCCGCAATCCGCACTCGAGTGGCCTTGCCCGGCTGACCCGTCAAGAGCGGGTGCATCTCGAGCAGCTGTCCGGCGGCGTTCGCGAGCTTTTTTCGGGCCACTAAGCAGGAAGTACTCCAACATTCAACACGGGGCACCTTTTGGTGCCCTTTTTCACGCCTGCCTCTCGCGCCCGCCCACGTCGCCTCCCCCACCCATCCTGGGTGATGGCGGTTTCACGCCTTTTTCAAGGCAAGCCTTGGCTTGCCTTTCGGTATGCCCGTGCGCCGAAGGGGCAGCAGGGGATAAGTCACGGCCCTACACGAGAGCTGATTCCCAGCTCGGCCATGAACCTTCAAATCCTCTCCGACCTCCATATGGACGGCGCAGCCTGGACGGCGCCGCTCACCGAAGCCGACGCTATCGTGGTGGCCGGCGACCTTTTCGACGATGGTGCACGCTCCGCCGTGTGGTGCGTCGAGCTTGCCCAGACTGCGGGGAAGCCCGTCTTCTTCGTGCCGGGGAACCATGATTTCTACGACGGGGTGATTTCGGAGCGCTTGCTGAACATGCACCGCATTGCGTGCGCAGGCGACGTCTACCTGCTGCACAACAAGTCCGTAGAGCTGCAGGGGGTGCGATTCGTCGGAACTCCGCTGTGGTCCGACTTTCAGATTGACGGCCCTGCGTCGTCCGTGCTGGCCAAGCATGCCGCCCAGGACCTCATGGGCGACTTTCAGTACATCCGCATCGGCGATGGGACGGGAAGCGCCAGGAACCTTCGCCCGAACGACGCAGTGCGGATGCATGAGCGAGGCCTGCGCGCGCTAGACCGCGGATTGACCAACGCCTACTCGGAGAAGGTGGTGGTCATAACGCACCACGCACCGTCCGTACGTTCGCTCACCCGGGGCTTCCGGTACTCACCACTCAACGGGGCCTATGCCTCTGACATGGACGAGTACGTGGGCAACTCGATGGCCAAGCTTTGGGTCCACGGCCACATGCACGCAACGCACGACTATATGGTCGGCTCGACACGCGTGCTCTGCAACCCACGCGGCGGCCCCCGTAGCCTCAACGTCGACTTCAACCCTGCCATGGTCGTCGAGGTTTAGGCAGTCATGCTCCGCAGCGAATACGCCCTCTACCTTTCGGACATCGGCCTGAGTAAAGACCAGCTCAGGGCGATTCGCTCTGCCCTCGCTATCAGCATGCGCGAAGCCCCTGACCCTTTCTCCGTCGGCTTCGACAGCGGGCTCAATCTGGTCTTCCAATTCCTCTCGGGAGGCTTAGCCGAGGCCTCGGAGTTCGAAGACGACTATTCGGGCTTACCGGCTCACGTGCAAGTCCCTGAGGCGCCGGGCGAGCATGCGCTTCAGCTCCCTGCACAGTGGCATTGGGCGGCTGAGCAAGCGGAACAGCTGGCAGGCGCGGTGCAAAGCCTCGCGCGGCCAACCTGGCATGAACTAGCTTGCCAAGCAGCCCGAGCAGAGGCAGAGCCGGAGCGCTTGTTTTGGGCCGGGCGAGCCTCGGCACTCACTGCAGTTGCAAGCGCGTTTTGGGGCCAAGCTCAACCATAGGCCGTTGCGCCCGAGCAAAAAAATGCTGCCCTCGGGGAGGGCAGCAGGAAAACATCAGCGGCGAGCGTAGCGAGCCTTGTTGAGGGTTCGATGCTTGTCAGAGCGCAAGTTGACCCAGACTGTCTTGACGACGCCCCCTGGCAGGAGCGCCATGACTAGGTCACGATACTCGTCCATTGGGCAGCGCCACAGTTGCTTGACAACGCGGCTATTTCGACCGTCGGGGCCGTCTTCCGCTTCCGTTTCGATGAGGGTTGCTTGCTCCGGGATAAAGGCATGGAGCAACGTCACCTTACCGTACCGGTCGCTGTTGGCTTCATTGAGGGCGTGCCTCGTGTACCTCAGAGGTCCACGGTGGCATGGCTCAGCCAGGCGCGCCGGCATAAAAACATCCTTGTGAAAAAGAGCGGTCATCAAAAGCTCCAGGGGGTTGTTCCTGAAGCGTTTAGCGAAGCCCCTTTAAATAGCTTCTGCGTACGAGGCTCCTCCGCCTCGCCCCTGTTGGGCGTAGCACCCCTTAACCCTGCCTCCGGCTAAAGGGCCTTGCTACAGGACCGAACGAGCACTTCCCTACGCTTCACATGCCCGCACACGTCCCCGCCCTTGACCACTCCACCTGGCGCCATCTCCTGCGCGAGGTGACGCAGGCCTCGCTTGGGCTGCGCCTGAAGCGCTTCCCGAAGGAATTTCTCCAGACCGTTCTCGTGGCGCCCGCCACGGTCGCCCGGTGGATTGCGCAGGAAGTACCCGCCTTGCTCGAGCGTCCGCATCTCCATGTCGTGATTGCTGGCGCCGCGAAGGGCCCGGACAGCCTGGACGAAGGTCGCTGGTACCAATACCTGCCCACGTTGCTTGGACGGCCAAAAATGACGGTGCGGGTCACGTTAGTCGGGCCGGAACTGAAGCAGGGGACAGAGAACGCGAGCATTCGCTCGGCAAACGAACGGTCCGGCATCATCACGAGCGCCGGAGCAGACGCTGTGAGCAACCTGCCTACGGCAGAGCTCGCCGCGGATGCTCTTTCAAGCTGGTGGGCGGAGCGCCCCCAGAGCGAGGCAACGCCCGACGTGTGCTTCGTGTTCCACCCCGGCATGGAAGCCTTCGGTGGCTCCTGGCTGTCGCGGGAGCAGGGCCTATTACCGTTGATGGACGCCGGCGTTCCAATCGGATTGGCCGCCTCTTGTGTTGAGGAGCTTTGGCACGACGAGTGGTTGGTACGCAAGTACGGCGCAGCCATGCGCGGTCTGGCACAGGCGAATCCTTTCGCGCTCGAAAGGGACAACGCCAGATTTGGAGGCCAATGGGCCGCCCTTACCTGGACGCTGGACCCCACCCTCGTACCCGCCGCAGATTTCAAGGCCATCAAGGCGGAGCTCGTTCGCTTCTACCTCGCGCTCGACCAAGCCAAGCCCGGCTTTTCCTCCTCGGGGAACGCCATCTTCGGATTCATCGGCGGTGTGGTCCCGATTCAAAACGTGGCCACCGATGAACGAGCCCGGTTGGTCGGCATGCCCGCCGGCGTGCTTCTGTGCCTGGAGTCCGGCCAACTGCTCGGCCAAAACACGGTCGGGCGCTTCGAGCTTGTGGAGCGCATTCCTGCAGTACCGCTCGACTTCCTGGCCGATTTCCCTGGCGAGGAGGCCCACCCGGTTGACAGGTTCATCTGGGCGTCCGAGAAGTTCCGGGGATACGTGGAGCCAGTGCTTTTGTCGAGTGCAAAGAGGGCACCAGAGACCTACTTCGACCTCTTCGGCTCCCCGTTGGAAGCAAGGAAAGGGTCGATGCCTGGCGACCCGGGCCCCGGCGGCATTTCCGACTCTATAGGCGAGGGCTAACTTTGAGCGCTGAGCTATACGTAGGGTAAACCCTTCCTCTACTACTTGGAGCAACCGTCATGCCCGTCTCGCACAGCCCGAAGTTCACTGATGATTTTGAGCGCCAGCTCGCTGCCCAGGCAGCCGCGCAAGGTGGCACGAAGGACGGCTACACGTTCAGCGACGCCTTCCACCTGTGCAAGGACGCGCTAACGACCGTAGTGCGTGTCGTGCAACGTCTGCGGGCAATCGCTCAAAGCCGGAAGGTCGGCTTCAACGTCGCCTGAGCGGCCGTAGCCCGACAGAGCCCTGCCGATGCAGGGCTTTTTGCTGGCCAGTGCCGATGCCAATCGCTCGTTTAAGCGCCGCGCGCTATTCAACAGCAACCCCTTTCGGAACTGAACGATGAAATCCCTTCTCCCCCTCGTCTTCGCCGTCGTCATCGCGTGCGGCATTCCAGTTGCGAATGCACAAGGCGGTCCGTCAGCAGGCCTCCTAAGCGCAGCGGCTGACGACTCGACGGCGTTCGAGCTCCTCACGCAGTCCCAGGTTGGCTTTTGGCGCGGCATGTCCCGCGAAGAGCTCGAGTCGCGGACGACGGCCAAGTCGCCTACGCATCGGGTGCTGAACCTAGGTGAGTTCGAGTTCTCGGTTCGGGGCGTCGATTTCGACCCCGAGCAGGGCCTCGTGGCCGCATCCCTTGAATATCGAAGCGATGACCCGGCAAAGATTGAAGCAGCCTACGAGGCCTACAAGCGAGCCCTTGGTGGCCTGAAACCCGACTACGTCCGCTCCGCGCCGAACGGCACGCCTGCGATTCCTGACCTCAAGTTCGAGATGATGGGCTGGAAATCCCCGGACGGCGCGGAGAGTGCGCTCGCGCGGCTTCACTCCTATGCAGGGAAGGCAAAGAGCAAGGGCGCTGTCGCCGCAGGCATCGTCACCTTCGCCCTTCGGCGTCGGTGACCGACGTAATTCAGGCAAGGCAGAATAAGGGGTCCAGTGCAACGACCCTTCATGCCCCACCAAACCGCCCCAGATGCCGACCAGCAGATTGACGAAGTAGCCAGCCGGCATGCAACTGCCGCAGCCTTCTTCGAGCACTGGCCCTCCTCCCTCACGCCAGCCGAGGCCACTCTGCGCGCTCAGCTGCAGTCCTTTGCGACGTTTGGTGCGATGCTGTATGTGTACGTGCTGCATCGGGGCAAGGTCTTCAAGGCGGCGCCCTACCCGAGAGATATCGCGCGAAATGCCGTGAAGAGGCAGTGCTTCTGCAACGCCGCCCAGCTTGCGACAGAGTTCCCCGACAGGTTTGTCTACGTCGAGGGCTATGCGCTATCTGCCATGGCGACAGCCCACGCCTGGTGTGTTACCCACGACGGAACCGTCGTCGACCCGACGTGGGAGAACCCGGAGGAGTGCGCCTATGTGGGCATACCCTTCGACCTGGACTTTGTCACGACGCGCGTACTCGAGACGGGCTACTGGGGCATCTTCGGCGAGATGCCGCAGCGTCAACTGCTTTTGCGCCCCGTCGAAGAAATGGTGCATCAACTGTGGAGAGAAGAGATAGCCGCACGCAAAAAATGGCCCGCGCTCGAGGCCGTTCTATCGGGGACGCCAGAGAAGAACGCCCGCAGCATCCGCCAGTAAGCAGGCTGTCAAGCCGCGACATGGGGCGAGCGGAGCCCTCCTGGCTACACGTCAAAGGACAACCACCCTTTGACCAATGAACCAAAATCCTCCGAACCTGGCCGAGTCCAACTTTCTGCAAATCTGGGAAGCGATTCGCGACGACGCGTTCTCGAAGCGCACCGCTGACTTGCTGGGGGCCCTCAATGGGCTCAAGGGCGCCGGCCCAGAAGCAATGCTGAGCCGTCTGCTGTGCTACATCTACGATATCGCTGTGTACCAGCTCGGCGCCGTGTACGGCGATTTGCTGCCTAGCGATGCAAACGCGCAGCACTTTTTCGTGGCCACACCGATGGGCTTCCCTGGCAGCACCGAGTTGATTCCATCCACGCGCACCGAGGATGAATCCTATGTTCTTGCTGCCAAGCACCTGGCGCTGATGGACAGATATTTAAGCGACTACGCGCAACGTCCGGCGTTGTAACAAGGAGCCCGGGCTACGCCTAGCATGCCTCATTCCGCGCCCTCCCTTTGGAGGGCGCTTTCCTTTGCCTCAGGCACAGAGAAAAGCTGAGCTCCAGGCGCTATACGCCTTCATGTCCTCTATTTTCCTGAAGCTTTGTGAACGCATGGGTCTGTCAGCACGAGCGCTACAAGCCCACGCCCCGGTGGTTGTCCCATTCCTGACCGGAGCGGGCGCGGGGCTGTCCGTCTTGTACGCATGCTTCTGGCTCAACGGCCTGCTCTCTTTCGGAAAACCTGTTTTCTGGGCAATCACCGGCTTGCTGTCGCTCTTCGTCCTTTCCGGTGCCGCCAACGTGACCTTTGCTCGCCGGGAGAATCGAGCCATGCAGCCCGCAGAGCGCGCCTGGTTCGCCGCAATGTCGGGTGCCGTGCCGGCGCTCCTCATCGTTGTCATCGCGCTCGCAATGTCCGCGGGTGCCGTAGTGCTGCGGCTCTTGGCCAAGGGAGACCCTACGGTAACGGCGCAGCCCCTTCAGCCGTTTCTGCTGTGGTGCCTGCTGGCTCTGGTTGTCCTCAGCCCCGCAATGGGCGGCCTGGGCTGGCTCGCGGTGTCGAAGCCGGTGCAAGCCTGGTTCGCAGAGTGCTTTCCGCCGAAGCCGAAGCGCAACTAGCCTGACCCCTCGCCCGTGCGCGCCGGGTGCTTCGTCGTGCACCTGCGGCAGCGCTGCTCCGCTAAATCCGGCACCTAGACGACCTGGGTGCGAGCTTGCCGACGTGGCGCCCCACCTGCGCGCTGACCGCCTGACGGCGCTCGCCTGAAATGCCTGAACAAACCTGCTTGCCGCTTGACGCAATGACCGCCCTACCCGCCCCCGCCACGACACTGCCCGCCATCTGCGCTTGTGACGCGGTACCCGCTGTGTGCCGGCCTCGCCCAGGTGAATTCCTTGCGCGAGGGAGGCGCCGCCGTCCTGACGGAACACCGTACATCGAGTTTAACCGGGGAGCGGGAATATGCGACGGCGACTTCGATTTCCTGAAGGGTGCGCTACTTGAACCCCGTGTGACGATTCTCAGCTTCCTCCCGCCGCACCCGTCGCCAGAGCCCGGGCTTTTGGTCGAACTCGCGCAGCGGGGATACGACCTCGCTACGTTCTCCTTTTCGGTCCACCTCCGGTCCGCACCGTTTGCCCACCCCAAGAGGCTTCGTTCCGTGCCACAGCTGAAAGCAAAGCTGCTGGCCAGGTGGGGCCGCGTCGAGTATGACTGCCCGGACCTTTGCACCTCTTGGGGATTTCCGGCGCGTCGGTGCGACTCGAGCATGCTCATGGGATTCTTCTCAACGCCTCGGTACACCGAAGGCGACCGACAGAGCATCTACACGCCGAAACGTCAACTGAGTTTCCTTGAGGAGTTGAAGGCTCGGCACCTTGATGTCCGCACCGTGCGCATGGCGGTGACGCGAACGCAAAACGACCTCCCCACCGTAGCCCCTTAAGCCGAGGCGAGTCCTGCGCCCACGGCAAGCGGGCCCGTTTTCTACACAGGGCAGAACCCAACTACCTGGAAATCCATGGAAATCCTCACCCTTTCCCAGCGTCGCCAAGCTGCCGAAGCCCTGCTTCGTATTAAACCGGACAGCATGACTGGTCCAGAGCTCGACCTGGCCATCGCGCTGCTTTGTCACAAGCAAATCGACGTTGATGCGGTGCCCCCGCAGCAGCCTCCGCGGGTGCTGACCGACCACGAGTGGGGCCCGTATTCCCCGACGACCGATTGGCGCCTCACCGGGGAACTCCTGTCAAACGTCGGACTCGTCTCGGGCTCTCACGCCATCTATGGTGAAGGCGCTGAATCCGAAACCGTGGTCAAGCACTGGTACAGCTGCCACGCATACGTGGGCGGGACCAGCACGGAAGGCTACGACCTGCAAACCGTCGTTGGTATCACGGCAGCAAAGCTGCTCGCTCACGAGGTCGAGTTTTCTCCTGCATGGAAAGCTTAGCTCCGCCCGCACCCTGATTGGGCCGTCCCTGTGGACGGCCTTTCTCTTGGGGCGGCCGCGTCAGCGCACTCGTAGCTACAGGAGGAAGGACAACTTACCCGTACCAATGAATCTCTCATCCTATCCGAGCCGGAGCTTTCGCAAGCTTTGGCACCAAGGCAGCCTCAACCCTGTCGACAAAGGCGTTCGAGGCGTGAGCTACGAAGGCGCCGGGCTCTCCGTGTCTCAGCACCCCGATGCCTGGGAGCAAATCGCGCGCCTTGGTGGCCTGCCACTCTGGGTGCTGAGCCGCAAGGACCGAAGCGCCGGCCGCTTCATCGACTACCGCCGCCTTGGCCCTAGCCAGCAACATAAACTCGCGCAGGAAGGTACCCGCCGCGGCTGGCTTCAACGGGCAACCAGGCACAGGTTGCAGTGGACCGACCCCGAGGTGGGCGACAAGCGGTACTGCCTTTTCGCCGACGAAGACAAGGCTAGGGCCGAAGCCGACGATATCGAGCAATGGGCGGAGAACATCACGACGGACCTCATCGAGATGGACGTCGCCACCCCGCTCCTCGCCAAAGTAACGGGGCAAGAGGTTTCTGATGACCTGGCGGTTGACATGGTGCTGACCGGCATTGTCGAGGAACTCGATGTGTTCGACGGGGTCTGGTGGGCCGACCGCCTGGACCCAGCAAACTTCTCTGCCCCAAGGGGCTGCATCTCCATGAGCGCCCTTTGCCGTTGGGACGTGGAGCAGCGCGCCCCAGCAAGGCGTTGACCACAATCATTCGAGCTAGCCCGACCCAGGGCTCGCCTTTTCTTTGTCTATGAATGCCGAACCTTCGGGCCGCCCCTGAAGCGCTTTCCTACACGTCGCAGGAAATCTACAGGAGCATCCCATGACCCACTCAGACATGGCAATCGCCATTCTTCAGAAGACCAACGACGGCGACGACCTGAGCCCTTCAGACCTTCATCTGCTGGAAGGCGCGGTCAACGGCCGTTTGACCAGCAGAGCCGTCGAGCTGTTCGAGGCAATGCATAGGAACGTCACCGAGGGGACGTACGCAACCTGGCAGCGGACGTATCTGGCGCCGCACCTCACCAAGGCACCCGACGGAAACGTCTACTGGAAGGGCATTGCGGTTGAACACTATTCCTTCCCGCCGGAACGCCGAGACGAGGAACTGACGCAGGCCCGAATGCTTGCCGCCCGCTGCCAGCAACTGGAGGCCGTCGACATCCCCGTGAACTCGCGGACCGTGCTCTGTGCGGATTGCTACGACGCGCCGACGGATAGCCCTTGGAAGCAACTGCTCGGGAAGTATTACAGCTTCATGAGGAAGAACGGACACGTCATCGGCCTGTTCCACGTCAAGTTGTCAGAGACAGGACAGCTCGGCATTGCCGCGGTCAGCGCGAAAGATGGCGTCGCAACGGTCGAGCGCCACCTTGAGGCCTACGACGCGTTCCACCACTACCAGCGACTTGGCTTCGAAAGCCAGCAATCGTCGTCCTACGACCACACGGCCCGCTTGCTGGAAGCGCTTGGCCTGCAGCCGGACGTCCTTAAGGCAACACTCGCCGCCGATTCCGAATTGGCAAAATGATTTCGCCCCGCTCGCAGAAAGTCGAGCGGGGCGTTTTTCCGGGTCCGATGGACTCGGGGACCGAGGGCTAGGGGTGCTGCCGCGCCCGCGGGTGAGGCACTAGTGCCCTGGCCAGCGCGAGCACATCCCTTGCGACCAGTTTCGCCTGTACGCAGTCCTTGACGTTCGGGCCTGCCCGCTTGCAGAGCGCCTTCGCCTCCTCGAATCGCGGGCCGGAGGTTTCGACGAGGACGATGGCATTTCGATTGGCGCCCATGGCGAATGCTGGGGCGACTGTCATCGCCAGGAGTGCTGCTGCGAGGAGATTTCTGTTCATAAAGCGGTGCTGCTCAAAAGGGGCCATCAACGGTGGCGCGCCAGCTTTGGAATAGCACTGCCATTTATCGCCTCAGGGAAAAGCCGACACGAGGTCGGCTTTCGAAAGGGCTTGTCAGCGCACCAACGAGAGCTTGCGAACTACAGCGGTGGGCGGCTCGGGCGTCAGTTTGGGGCTCGGGGGCACTTCAGTCTGCGCAGCCACCGCAAACTCCTCGTCATGAACGGCGAGCTCATCGTTTGCTGCCAAACTGAGTTGGTCTACTGCGAGCCGGCCATCTGAAGACGTCAGGTCGAGGAGCTGAATCTCTGCCGGGCCGCGGATTTGACCGGCCTCGTAGAGGGCGCGGATGGGACCGGCGAGTACCTCTTCCATCTTCACCGGCCCAGGCGCTTGCATGAACGCTGCAATCGGAACGGAGAGGGGGCGGATGGCGACGAAGTGGCTCATTCTTGTGTCCTTTGTGTGTGCAAAACCTGTATAGGCAGGCACTTTAGGCAGGCACTTTAGGCAGGCGCTTTAGGGAGGCCGAGCCTGCCCAACGACGGCCGCGATACCACCTCGGCCTCACAGCTCCCGCGCGACGACCTTTACCGCGGCTTGACCGAGCATCTTGGCGACGTGGGCCTACTGCGTCCCTGGACTAGGCCAAGCTCATCGGATTGCGCCGCGAATAGCACGCTCATTCCCCTGCCCGCTTCTGCGGGCGTTTTACCGTCCACACCTGCGGTCAGGGCGACGAGAAAAAGCCCCGCGGATGCCGCGGGGCCGAATGTTGCGAGAGTGGCCTTCAGCCGGGGGTCAGCGCCGGCGACCAGACGCCGCTGTAGGCGACGCCTCGACAGCGAGCAACCTCAGCGATAGCGCACGTAAGGCGGTCTTGCCGGTCCCCGACTACACCTGGCTGCAGGCGGTCGGCCCCATACGCCACGGGATTACCGTTCACCGGCGTTCTGGTCAACAGCAACCAGGCAGCGGAACTGCGCTCGGCCACATTTCCGAGAGTGGCGCCAATTCGGCATCGCAGCTCATAGTTGGTCAGGTCCCTGACTTCCCAATCGATTTCGGCGACCTCAAGCTTCACCCTCCCAAGCCTGCGCGCGAGCTCGGGCACCACGCCCCAAACGAGGCTGGAATCGTAGGTGCAGTCGTCGGGTCGGAGGGTCGTACTTTTCCGGGCTTCACGCGCCAGCTTCAGCAGTGCGGACGCGAGCCACTGATTGGTAAGCCGGTACAAGCGGTTCGCCTCCGAAGCCTCCTGGTCTAGCCTGCTGCGGCATTCTTCGCTCAAGTGCATTCTGAACATCGGTTCTCCTGAAAGTAGTCCTGCCGTGTGTAGGTAGCCGCGCGACCTGCCCAAGAAAAAAGCCCCGCAGTGCGGGGCTCGTGAATCTACGGTAGAAGGCTTGCTCAGCGAGCAATCGGGGTGATGTCGGCCAGGTTGGCCTCCTCGATTCGAATGCCGTAAATATCGGCGTCCGAATACAGGATGCCTTGCTTGTTCTCAATGAAGCTGAGGTCATCGACCACCCAGGGTTCGGAGCCGCCGCCCAGCTTGGCGCAACGCGTCCCCGCGGGGACCGTGACTTCGTATTTCGAAGGACCGACCGTCGTGGTGACTTCGGCCTTCGTGCGGGCAGTGTGGGTGCGGGGAGTCGGTGTGCTTTTCATATCTGTCTGCAAAAAAGGGGTTCTTTGGGGAGCGGCCAGCGTCAGGCTTGCCTTGATTCCTTGAACTTCGATTTCAAGAGTGTGAGAAATCTCGCGGGGGTCAGGTAGTACGCCGTAGGCGTCCGGGCATCCACCTCAATCGTACCCTGTTCAGGGTTGTAGGCGTAGTCGTGGTCGTCGCCAAGGCCGCACACGAGAACGTCAAGGCGCTTCAAGCCTTCGTAGCATTGAAGGAAGCCTTCGGATTCCTCGGCGCAGATGCCTCGCACCAGGTGGGCATAGGCGTCGGGTTGCTCGTCCTCCAACAAGAAGCAGCGGGCGAGCGCTTCCGGCTGGTCGTTGAACGCCGCGTTTGGGTAAATTGCCGGGCCAATCAGCCGGCGGGCCAGGCTCTCGGTGACCGCCTTCAAGTCCTTTTGGAGCTCGTAGTCGGCCATGACATTCATCTCGAGCATCGCTGCCGCGGCGTTCTCCTTCAGCAGCAGGAGAGCTCGCGCGACCTGGCTTTCGTTGTGTTCCATTGAGGTAGAGGGAAGTTGTCCTCTCTCGTGTAGAGAATCAGGCCTAGGCTGGGACCCGGCGACTTACCGCCAGCTCCGAATTCCGGTACCTGGGGTCGTGGCTGACCTCGTCGCCGAGCCATGCCGGCCGCGGAAAGTCCTGTTCCTCGGACCCAAGCTCAACTTCTGCGACGACCAAACCGTCCAGTTCGCCCTCAAAGACGTCGACCTCGAAGGTCACATCGCGGACGGGGATGAGGTAGCGCACCTTCGTGAGGCGGCCCAAGCTTGCATGGCCGTTCAGGAGGTCCTCGGCATCGCTGAGGGGGATGGGGTACTCAAATTCCGCGCGGGATAGCCCTTGGGTGTTGCTCTTGAGGGTCAGAAATCCCTTGTCGCCAGCGACCCGCACTCGAACGGTCATTCCGTTGTCAGCCAGATATCCCTGGCCAATATGGGTCCCGGCCAGCCCCGAGAGCACGGAGCGGTCCCTCACAAGAAACTTTCGTTCGATTTCAGTGGCCATGACAAATCCTTTCAGTTCGGGGGTCTAGCGATGGCACTTAGCTACACAGGCGAGGACTGGCAAAGCCATCAATCCTCGTATTGGACCTCCCGCGCGCCCGCGTCGCAGAGCCTCTACCGGGGACCGAATTTGGACACACATGATGAGGAGAGATTTTGATTGAGACTGTGAAGAAGACGGTGAAGGCCTATTTGGCGCGCAATCCGCACGAAGCAGCCGGCCTCCGTGCGTTGCAGGCCCAGCTTGCCGACGACCGGGACATTTTCCTTCGCTCGAACATGCGGGGCCATCTGACCTCCAGCATGCTCGTTCTGGACGAGACCCGAGCCAGGGTGTTGGTCATCCACCACAAAGCCTACAACCGCTGGTTGCCGCCAGGCGGGCATGCTGAGCAGCCCTGCTCGTTGTTCGACTCGGCGCTGCGCGAAGCTGAGGAAGAGACTGGGGTGACAGACCTCAACTGCCCGGGGGCCTGGAGCCTCGCGCCCATCCCCCTGGACATCAACACCCACGCGATTGCCGCGCAGCAGCGCAAGAACGAAGGCAAGCACTGGCACCACGACTTCGTCTACCTGGGTATGGTGGATGAGCCGTACGACCCCGTGCCTCAAATCGAGGAAGTTCACTCGTGCCGCTGGCTTGACTTGGCAGAGTTCGCAAATGACCCCGACGAAACCAACCAACGGCTGGCTCGGAAGGTGCAGCCGCTCATCGCTGCCGGCATGCTCCCGAGAGCTCGAGCACTAGCTTGATTGTGGAAACCCGCCTGGCACATGCGCCTGGCGGGTTTTTCCTATTCCCCGGGAAGCCAGCACACCACAGGACGCCCGCCTGGGAGCGCCCTCTATTGGTCGGAACCGATGCTGAGCAGCTCGATGTCGAACTTCAGCACGCTGTTTGGCGGAATGCTGCCGGGCACCCCCCGCTGGCCATAGGCGGTGTCGCTGGGGCAAGTTAGAGTCGCCTTGCCTCCGACCTGCATTGTTTGTACGCCGTCTGTCCAGCACTTGACTACGCGGCTCAAGGGAAGGGCGATGGGCTTGCCCCGCCTATGGGAGCTGTCGAATTCCGAACCGTCCGGCAGGGTGCCGCGATAGTGCACCTTTACGGTGTCCGAGGCCGTAGGGTGGGCGCCGGCACCCTTCAAGGTGTGCTGCACCCTGACCCCCGAAGGAAGTGTCTCGACTTTGCGGGCAGCTGAAGTGGCTACCACGGTGGCTGTGGTGGCGACAACCTCGGCCGCCGGTAGAGCAGCGTGAGCCGAGGTGGCGAAGAATGCGGAAGCGAGCAGGAAGGTAAACGGTTCCATGGCCTAAGGTGGCAGTTCGTTGGATGAGATATAGCTCCCCTCCTTAAACGTCAGGCGCGCTCAGCCGCGCGCCTATACCAATGAGGACCACTCACCCCCAAACCATGACACCTGAAGACTTTGCCGGGCCAACGCCCGAGGCGCGAGATGCGCAGCTGCGCCAGTACCGTGCTAGGGCCGCCTACTACGACTCCTTCGCTCTCGAGGGTGTCAACAACGACTGGAAGCATCCGAAGGTTGTGTCCGCGCGCGCAGCCTACGAGGCGACAGTGACCGAATTGGTCGGGCTGCTCGGAGAGCAGGCAGACTGCCGCCTGGTCGACACGGACCTCTGGTCGGCATTCTCGGATGCTCACAAGGACGACGTTGGCTTCCGCCCTCGAACGCCGAGAAGCAGGACCGCGGTCCTTCGCTGGTTCGAGAACCTCAAGGCCACGGCCGAACATAGCTGATTGATTCCAAGCCTGGCTCTCCCTCCGAGATGCCAGGCTTTTTTATGGCACGGTGCCACCCCCGTCAGCGGCCGCCCAACAATGAGAAACGGCCCCGTAGGGCCGCCTCCTAGAGCCAAGCTCTCAGCTTACTTCTTCGCCTTCTTGGCGGGCGCTGCAGCCTTCTTCGCCGGCGCGGACTTCTTGGCTAACGGCGTGGCAGCAACCTTGTCGGCCTTGCGCTTGGCGGCCTTCGGGTCGATGGCGGCCTTGAAGGCGGCGCCCGGCACGAACTTCGGCACCTTCTGCGCGGCAATCTTGATTTTCTCTCCCAGGCGCGGGTTAAATCCAGAGCGAGCAGCGCGGGAGACTTGCTTGAACGTGCCAAATCCGATGATTTGGACAGGCTCTCCCTTCTTCACGGCACCGATGATGGCGCTGGTGAAGGTCTCGACGATGCGCGCAGCCTCTGCCTTGCTCACATCGTGGGTGGATGCAATCTTCTCGACCAGTTCGATACGGTTCATTTCAGTTTTCCTTGGAATAGTTCACCATGTTGCCTATGGCGGCGCAGCTTCTAAAGCGAAGTTGCAAGCGGCGCGAGTGTATCCCACCTTCGGAGCCCACTAGAGAGAGGCCTCGGGAAGATGTGGCTGCGCTGACACCTCTAGCAGGAGCAATTCTGGGCCAAGGCCGAGTTCGTGATGTGCCGCCCGAAGTCCTGCCCCCGCCAAGGCACCGCCGGAGGCGACAATGGCGCATTGCATGCCCCGTCCCCTCCCACAATGAAGCCGCTTCCACCTGAGCTCGCCGACCTGGTCGACGGAATTATCAAGAAAGTACGAATCGACGTCGAAGCCGGAAATGCACCTCAGGCGTTCGCCATAGTGGGCAGCACCTTGTCCCGGGAAGTGTTTGAAGTGCCGCTGCCTACCGATGAAGACCAGGCCAAGACGCAAGCCGCGGAGCACATCAGACGTGTCGCATCGCTGATGAGCGCGGACTTCGTCGTTCTCGTGGTCAACTCCTGGGGCCTTCCGAAGCGAAAACTCAAGTACTTCGACGCCATCATGGATAAGTACGGCTCAGTCGGCAACAGCCCCTATCGCGTGAGCCAGATGGCCTTCACGGTAGAGACGAACGAAGGCGTCTGGCTTGGGACCGCCCCTCTGGTGAAGAACCCGCGCAAGGTCCGCGGGGACACGTTTGGCGCAGTGACGTTCTTTTCTGGCACCACGTCGGACACGGCCGGCGTGTTCTCAAGCCTGCTTCCGCAGGTCAGGGCCACGCGGCACTAGGCGACAAGTAAAGCGCTGAAGTCGGGGCACCCATCGACGAGCACCTCATCCCGTATGTCGCTTGGTTGGACTTTTGCGGAAGCTGAGTTGGTCGAAGCCAGCTTGCGCAATGCGG
The DNA here is from genome assembly GCF_901827165.1 of Variovorax sp. SRS16. Classification (NCBI taxonomy): domain Bacteria; kingdom Pseudomonadati; phylum Pseudomonadota; class Betaproteobacteria; order Burkholderiales; family Comamonadaceae; genus Variovorax; species Variovorax sp. SRS16. Next base: position 136,257 of record NZ_LR594667.1, on the reverse strand, counting down.
TACTTGTCCGCAATGCCGACCATGGGGCGCGATTCCGGTGCCAGTACGCCGCCCCAGAACATGTCGAGCTCCTGATAGGCCTGATAGGCATCGAATAGCCGGTAGAACTCCACCGTTTCCAGCGCGGGGTTCAGCGTCAGGCTTACCCGGCTAACGCCAACTCCCCTGCGCTCAGCCTCCTTGACCGCGATGGCAACACGCTGGGTGACCGCCCAGTCGAAGAGTTCGGTGCGACCCTGTTCGCCTAGAAAGTCGCCGACTTTCTCGGCAAGCGTGCGCTTGGAGCGCCACCCCTTTGCCTTCAGCTCCTTCTCCGGCACATGTCGGCTCAGGTCGGCAATGGCCCCCGGCGCGTTGTAAAAGACATGTTCATCGACGGCGTAGCAGTCGGTCAAGTCGTGGTCCCGTGGCGGGCGGTAGCCGCGCAGGTGGCGCCCGTATAGGCGGACACGGAGGCCACGGTACAACTTGCCGGCAAAGAGGATGTGGAGTGCGTCGAGCGCGACCACACTGCCGTCAGCGATTTCGATACGGCGCGGAATCCCCGCTGCGGTGAGGCCATTCCAGGGAACAGGAACGGCTCCCTCCGCAAACTGCTGGCGTGCGGCCGTTCGCACGAACACCCGTGTCTTATCCGCGCCCAGGGCCTGAGCGTTGTCGTAATAGTCCCGGAATTTGGAAAGTACGCGCATTTAACCGGCGCTCTGCACGCCTATAGGGTTTGTTCACAGGATAGGGCACGCGTTTAGCCCGCATGCCACCGCCGGAGGCCGGCAGGTTTGCGATAATCCTGGGCCCAACGCCCGCTGCTCCCCTGAAAGACCCCGATGATTGAGGCTCGCGCCCTGGACCCGACGAAAGTTCGCGACATCGCGCCACTGGTGCTTGACGAAGGCGGCCGACTCAAAGTTATGCCGGCCGCATTTTATGAAGGGACGACGGTTGAGGAGCGGGCTATTTTTGGCGTCCGCCACGCCGCATACGGGCTGCCAACGCTGGAGCTTGTGGCTTGGCTGAAGGCGTTGATTGGTGACAGGCCCGCCTTGGAGATTGGGGCAGGGACGGGTGTCCTCAGCGATGCGCTCGGCATCATTGGCACTGACAACCTCATGCAGCAATGGCCGCACATCCGAGCGCACTATGCCGCCCTGCGCCAGCCAGTCATCGCCTACGGGGCAAATGTTAGGCAGTACGACGCCGTCGACGCGGTGTGCGCGCTCAAGCCGAAGGTGGTGGTTGCCTCATGGGTCACTCACAAGTACGACCCGGCCCGCCACGAAGCCGGCGGAAACGAGCACGGCGTAGTCGAAGAGGAAATCATCCGCAACTGCGAAACCTACGTGGTCATCGGGAACACACACGTCCACCGGGCCAAGTCCATCTGGTCCTTACCTCACACGCTCCTCCACCCCTCGTGGCTGTACTCCCGCGCACACAATGGCTCCCGAGAGTTCATCGCGGTGTGGGGCAAGTACGCGCCGTGGCGAGCGGCCTAAAAAGAGAGCCCTCCGGTGGAGGGCTCGAATCATCGGTCGGTCTCGGGTGCTTTCGTTAAGGCGAACTCGATGCGGTCAGCGTCAAGCATCAGGTAGGAATCCCCGCCGCCCTCGGTTTCATTGCGGTAGATGACCGCGTCATAGCCGGCGCCTTCGAGCAATGCTCGGAAGCCAGCCTGGTCGAGATAGCCTTCGTCCCACAGCGCATCACTCTGCTCCGCCGAGATGACACCTGCGTTCCTCAACGCCGGGATGACGTTGTTGAGGCTCCACGTATGGCAGTCAGCCATGCGCAAAGGGCTTTGCATCGTGAGGAGGCACGGGAGAATGCGCGCGCCCTCGAGGTCGTCCTCGTCGCCTCCCTGTAGGAGGTGCTCCAACCTGCGGTTAGCCGTATCCTTCGAGCCGAAATGGTAGCCAACGTCATCGCTGAGTTCGAAGCGGGGGAAATCCTCGCGCGCAACCGTCGCGTGGTAGGCAAGAACATGCATTGGCATGGGCAGTAGCTCCCTAAAGTAGTCCTGCCCTGTGTAGCCACCATTCGGGGCCGGCGAGGGAATCGCCCTGGGGGCGCTCGACTGGCTAAACGACATACTCGCAGCATCTAAAACGCCAACAGCTTGCGCCTCGATACTGCTGATGCTAAAATGCTTCTAAGGCGGCGCTGCGCTCGCGTACCACCTCCCCTTAGAAACAGGCAATCTAAAATGCAAAAATCCATTCATGTCACCGTCGCAGTCGCTGCTGTCCTCATCCTCGCCGGCTGCGGCTCGGTCAACTCCACCCTTGCGAAGCGCCACGAAACCGTGGAGCACTACCACGTGTTCCAAGTGAAGACCCGCGCAACCCCGGACGCCGTCATCAAGGCTACCGCCGACGGCTTGGCCCGCAACACGAACTCGGTGGTGCAAAACCGTCCCTTGCAGATGGGCGCCAAGGTCCCCGAGACGGCCGGTCGCTTCCAGCTCGTCGACCCTGCCGCGGCACTGGGCGGGACCTCGCTGGGCGCAATCATGGCCATGCAGGGGGGCGCCGGCGCCTCCATTCCACGCGTTGCCAAGTGCGACGGCGCCGTCTGGACGTCGCGTGCCAATCGCAGCGTCTCGGGGTCCGACAACCTGACCCTGTACACCTGCATCTATCGATACAAGGATGGCTACGAGCTGAACATGTATGCCGTGTTCCAGAAGGCGAGCGGCGGGCTGAGCGGCCTGGCGCGGGACGCCGTGGCAAGCGCAATTGGTACTCCAGAGGAGTGGACCAACAAGACCATCCTCGACATGGCGCGCAGCGTGGAATCGGCAACGGGTGCCAAAGTCGAATACGTGGAAGGCCAGCCGGAAATCGGGGCCGTGCCAAAGGTCGACCAGCTGACCCAGCGTTGAGCCCTCCCGGTTCACTCAAGAGGGGCCTTCGCGGCCCCCTTTTTTTTTACCAGCAAGCTCCGCACGGCCTTAGGGGCGGGCGCAAGGAATGGCCTGAGCCTGCTTGCTAGACGAACCAGGACCACTCATACAAGACAACCCATGCCCACCCAAGCCCCAAAGCGCTTTTACGGCGACGACAACCTGGCCAACCCGGCAGCGGAACTGCGAGAGCTGAGAATTCAGCTTCACGCGACGTACACGCACTGGATTGCGCGCAACTGGCACCCTCGCGACTTCGTCTGCGCAGTCGAACACACCGCAGACGTTGCCTTCGCTTCCTTCCTGCTGGAAGGTTCTCCGGATTTTTCAGGGGAGCCTCCGCCGCCACTTGAGCCGGCAATCTTGGCCGTACCCCGTTCTGGCCAAGACCATGGCGCGCCGATACGGTTCTACGACGAGTTGAGCTCGCTCAGCCCGGAAATCGACCCAAAGGCCTTGGACCGGGTCCTCGCTCCGCACTTCATCCGCTGGGTTCTGGACGGGTGGCTCGCGCGCGATTTCAAGCAAGCGGCATCGGCCTGCGCTGCGGGCATCGTCTATGACCATCACCTTTGCAGCCAATTGGGCGGTCTTGGCGGTGGCAGAACGGCCCTCGAGTTTTTGACCGAGTCGTACCGCTTCGTAGAGCGCGCGGCAGCCCAACCGGCAGGCCGCTGATTCCTATCGCCTTCCCGTGCCTTCTCGCCCGGGAAGGCGTTTTCTTCCGGGCTGATGCGGCTACAGCGCCGTCTCTATTCCAGTCACAACGCGTACCCGCTTCGATTCCGAGGAGCCTCCAAATGCTGAAGCTGAAAACTCTCGCCGCCGTGTTGGCCACCCTCGCCATGCTGGCAGTTTCGCTGCCCGCAGATGCCCGCGCCGGCAGCCCGTCCGGTTCGAAGTCATCATTTACGTCCTCCCGCAGTGTCACCGCAACTCCCGCGAGGGCGCCGGTCCGCGCGGGTGGCGGAGCGTCGGTAGGGTTGCGGCGCTCCGAAGCCATGCGCGAGGCGCGCTCGCGGCCCGCTGAGCCTGCCCGCTCATACTCGCGAGCCACTGAGGTGCCTGCTACACAGCCGACGGGCAACGGGAATAGCATCATCGGAAGCAATGTGCCGCGGCGCGAGGGCACGCCCCTCACGGCGGGTGGCGGTTCGGCGGGCGGAGGCTCCGCCGGAAACTACGCTCGGCCGGCCACCCAGGAAGCGCCACGCCGCGGTTGGAGCGGGGCCCAGATTGCGGGCGCCGCCGCCCTTGCCGGTGTCGCGGGCTACGCGATGGCGGACAACCGAGACCCCGCTCCCACGTCGACACCCACCCAGACACCCCAGGTGCACGAAGCTCGAATCGGAAGCACGAGGCCCCCGAGGCGGGGGGCTATTCCGAACGGGCGCCTCGGGCTACATCGGCCGCCGTGAACAACCCACCCACGTCACAAACAGAAAAGCCTGCGCCCGCGAGCATGCTCGGTGGCCTGCTCCTGGCCTTGCTGGTCGTGGTTGGCGCTTTCTTCCTCCTGCGCAGTCTGGTGAAGCGAGACCGCGGCAACCAGCCGGCGGGTCAAGCCGGGACGAACAAGGCCGGCAGCGACCCAGCGCTGGCGACGACGCCTAGCCCCCGCGCGACTGCTGCGCCGTCGGCCGACGCACAGTCCGAACTGCTGCGGGAAGCCCCGGAGCTGTTTCGACGCGTGCAGGACGCCAACAACCGAGGTGACCTGGAAGAACTGGCAGCGTTGAGCGACGATGGTGACTTACTGCAGTACTTTGTCTCGAGCATCAATGAACGGAACGAAGCGCCGCGTACCAAAGTTCTCGCCGTGAGCGTCCGGGGCAATCGTGTGCTCGACTTCGTAAGCTCGGCGGCGTCCTTCACTGGCAGCATCCACTTCAAGGCGGAAATCGCCGAGGGGGATGACCCCTCTGAAGTCATCGAAGAGGTCTGGCACTTCCTGAAACCCTCGGGCGGGGGAACCTGGAAGCTTGCCGGTATCGAGCAACTCTGACAGACATCTCTGCGAACCGTGCCCCCTCGCTCACGTGCAGGGGGCACTTTGCCGTAGGCTACGAAGCTCCAGGAGGCCGAGCGTCCGACGGGCCGCTAGGAAAGTCGTTGATTTGGCGCGATGCCTCGGGCTTCCAGCGCGGCGGAAACCGAGGCTGCTATGCACTCCGGCGCGTAGCGGAGGGTTTGGCTCTCGTCTAAGCCAAGGGCGTCGAGCACGCGTGCGAGCGCGAGGAAATAGGCTCGAAGCCTTTCGTACGGTACTTCACCGTCCAGCTGAACAGTTTGGCCGCTGGCGCGATTGAGCCGGCGAGCCAGCTCCTCCGCATACGCAAATCGAACCCGGTCATGCCCAAAGTCTCCAGAGATGCTCAGTCGGGCGTCATGGGTGAAGTCGTCGCTCTGGATGAATACCGGGCCGTCGTTTGCTTGCGCAGCGGTCCAGGGGCCGGCTTCTTATACCGGGGACTGCTGTCGGCAGCCCGCTTCGTACATCCCGAAGGCATCGTTCGTCAGTTTGTTAGCGTAGTTGTGCCCGTTGCGCTCAAGGTCGTAGCCGCGATTCCGGGCCAACTCCACGAACGCACGCCGGCTCTGGGCATGACGATTCGACACTGTCTCCTCCGCGAGATGTAGTTCCAAAAATAGCGAAGCGTTTTAGCCAAAAAAAATGGCTGCCCCGACTTTCAGCGGGGCAGCAGGAATGATGGAAAGTTCAGGCCGCTACCGGAACTTGGTAGCGCAGCTGGTTCCAGGTCAGGCCGAGCGAGATGTCTGTCTTGAACGCAACGAGCTTCCGGGACAGGCGAACCTGGTCGACGTGCGCGCGAAGGTTCTCGGCGCGCTTGCCTTTCAGTTCGCCTGCCGCAGCCAGTAGGTTCTCCAGGCCACCGTACTTGGCAATCCATTGGCCCGCCGTCGTCGCCCCAACGTCGGGGACGCCTGGCACATCGTCCGAATCGTCGCCCGTCAACGCCAGCACGTCATGAACCAACTCGGGCGGCACGAAGAACTTGGCCTTGACCCAGGCGGCGTCACGCCACTCCGGCTTGAAGTGGTCCCGGATTCGGGCGCCCTGTGCGAGCATGATGGTCATGTCCTTGTCGTTGGACACCACCACGAGTTCAGCACCGGGCTTTCTCTTGGCCCAAAGGCCGCCGACTGTGCCGATGACGTCATCCGCCTCGACACCTTCGACCGAGATTGAATGGATGCCGATGTCCTTGATGCGCTCGCGGAACTCAGGCAGCGCCGCTCGGAGGTCCTGGGGCATCGGCTTTCGCTTCTGCCGATAGGCTGGGTACAGGTCGTGCCGCCAGGTGCGACCGCCGAAATCGAACGGGGCAAGTACGTGGCTTGGCCGGTGCTCGCTCAGTGCGCGCCTGAAGGAAGCCAGCGACGAGCGCAGTGCGCCTTGGGCCTTCTCAGGCGAATCGTCGGCCGGAATGGCTTCGTAGACGCGCCGTACGATGTTCAGTCCGTCGATGAGGAGGAGCTTTTCCTCAGGGGGTTGTTCGTAGTCTTCCATTGATGCCTCTTTCTGATAACAGGTCCTGGAGCGTGTAGCGAGTCAGCCACGGGAGGCGCGGATATAGGCGTGGTGCATCTCGGCTCCACCATTGACCATGCGATAGCTACAGGGGGCATCAGGACAACCCAACGAAAGAACGACCAAATGACATCCTCCAAGACTCTCCTCGAGGCCAAGGCGCCCCTAAAGCCCAAGCCCACGGCTGCAGAACGGAGTGCCGCGCTGGTCCAGCGCAAGGCCGCCGAAGCCGCGGCTGAAGCCGAACGAATCGGGCGCTTCGAGACCGAGCGCCCAGTCTGGTGGCTGCGAATCTGGGCGAAGGCCCTGCGGCTTTCCCTCCTGGCACGCGACCACACCGGCTTTCGCGACGCGTATAGCTGGTGGTTTGACGACTTCCGCGTGGATGCCGTGGCACAGTCCTTCCACCTGGAGTCGACCGGCGGCCGCGCGAACGTGCACGCCGAATCGGGCACCGCGGCCTGCGAGTTCGAGCAGATTGACGCGGCCCTGGACCGCGCCATCACCTGGTTCGACGAATACCTCGCCGAGCAGGAGCGCCTGCGCCAAGCCGAGCTCGAACGCCAGGAGCATCGAAAAAGGGGCCTGGAAAAGCTCACCGATGCCGAAAAGTCCGCCCTAGGCCTAATTCGCTAACCACTCCTTCAGGGCCCGCACACCGTCGCGGGCCCTTTTTCTTTGGACACGCGTGCCCTTTCGATAAGAAAAGCGGCCCCACAAGAACTGTGTGGCCGGTCGAATATTTCCCCCCCCGCTGTACCCGCGCCTCGTCGCGGTAACAAGGCAGGCCTCGCCGCGCAGGCGGCATTCACCGACCCCGCTCCGGGGGACGCGCTTTTACTGAGGCGCCCTTGTCCTTTTCGCTACACGCACCAGGACAAACTACAGCCCTTCGGGGCCTCAAGACACATGACTTCCGAAAATCGTGACTTCGCGGTGGACCGCAACATCCTCGTATCGGTCATCCAATCCCAGGCAGGAACACTGGGCAAGGCGCTTCTCGAAGGCGTCATGAACTCTGTCGACGCCGGCGCAACCCGCGTGAGCATCAAGCTCGGCGAAGCAAGCTTCACGCTTCGGGACAACGGCCGCGGCTTTCAGTCCAAGGACGAAATCATCAAGTGGTTCGAAACCTTCGGCACGCCCCACAAGGACGGCGACGCCCGGTTCGGCCGTTTCCGCATGGGCAGAGGACAACTCTATTCATTCGGGGTCAACACCTGGCGCACGGGCACCTTCAAGATGGAGGTCGACATCATCGGGCAGCCGAACCTCGGCTACAAATTGACCGAGAATCTTCCGACATCGAAGGGCTGCCGCATCGACGCGAAGCTCTACGAGGCACTGAGCGCAGCGGCTCTCGACGAGGTTGTGCGCGAGTTCTCTGAGCTCGTGCGCTTTGCAGAGATTCCCGTGACGTTGAACGGCCGCGAAATCAGCCGCAACGTGAAAGACCAGAAGTGGGACACCGAAACGGACGACGCGTACATCAAAATCGTCCGGACCGGTGACCTGCTGGTCTACAACATGGGCGTTCTGGTTTGCAAGTTTCCGAACTACGAGTTCGGGACTGGGGGCCTAGTGGTTTCGAAGCAGGCCCTTGAAGTCAACTTCGCGCGCAACGACATTCTTCGCCACAAGTGCGAAGTCTGGCGCCGCATTGCAAAACACATGAAGACGTACGGCCTCAACAAGGTTGCGTCCAAGGTGTCGCTGACGAAGGAAGAGCGAGACTTCCTGGCACGAGAGTGGAGCTATGGCACCCTGCCCCCCGACAAGGAACTCGAGCTGCGCGACGTGAAGCTCTTCACTGATGCGACTGGCCGCCACTGCTCGTTGACCGACCTCTCTAATGCCTCGCGGCTGGCGGTCGCCCGCGGCAGCCACGGTCGCATCGGAAACAAGCTGCACCGGGAAGGGAAGGCCTTTGTGCTGGCGGAAGAGACGCTCTCGCGTTTCAGGGTCCATTCGCTGGACGACCTGCTTGGCATCATCGAGGACAGGACCAAGATGGACCTCCGTCACCTGACGGCAAGCCTTGAGTCGCTTGCACTAGGGTGCACCGAAACGTACCTGGTCACGGCTGACGAGGAATTGCCGGTGGAGGAGCTTTGCATGCTCACGGCGTTGCGCCAGAAGCATGAGAAGTTCCACCAATGGTTTCTGACGGGTGAGCGCAGCTCCGGCATGCGCGAGCTTCAGTCGGGTGAGTCGGATGTGGCGCTTGCGTGGACCGACGGCGCCAGCTATATCGTGATGGGCCGCAAGGAACTTCAGAAGGCGATGGCCAGGGGCGTCGCGGGTTGCTTTGAGCTTCTTCTAACGCTGACCCACGAGTACTGCCACGACAGTGCCGACTTGGAAAGTCATGAACATGACTTGGTGTTCCTTTCAAAGCATCACGACATTGTCCAGTACCAGGGCGGGAAGTTGTTGAAGCTCGCAGAAGAGGTCAACTCCCTCTACTTGCGGTTGGCGAAGCGCGGTGGCATTTCGCTGCCCGCCCGGCCGGCAAAGCCCACAAGCGTCGGCCGGAAGAAGGCAACTGAAGACCATCCTGCGGCGAAGGCACAGCTCAGCCTCGCATTCTGATTCGCTAAGCGTCCGCTCTATTGAGTGGACGCTTTTTTCTGGCCTGGCGGGCGGTTGTTCCTACACGGGAAAGGCAATCAACTCTCCCCGATAGGAATCCTCATGACCCAGCAAGCAGTTCAAGCGCGTCCGGTCGCCCAGCCGCGCGAATCCGCCTCTTTCACGAGCGTCGACTTCGACCGTATGGTGGCCTTCGCCTACGAGCGTGGGTGGCAAGAAATGCCCTTCCATTTTGTCGTCAAGGAGTGGGCCCGCCAACAGATACTGCATTGAGGGCTTCCCGGCCTCCATTGCAGATGATTCATCAGTCCACCGTTCGGTGGACTTTTTTTTCCGCTCTCCCCCAGGCGGCTTGAGCCGGGACCCTATCTGCCGCTCGCGCACTGAGCGCACACCAACGCGGTCGCTTCACTGGGAATGACAGCATCCTCCGCACCCGGCGCCGCCTCTCCCGATATGGCCGCCCTCGAAGCGGCCTTGGCTAACGGCCAGTTCGTTCTCCACTACCAGCCCATCTTCGTTCTCTCGACCCGGAGGGTCATCGGTGTGGAGGCGCTGGTAAGGTGGCAGCAGCCGGAGAGGCTAGTCCCGCCTGATGATTTTCTGCCGGTCGCGGAAGCCACAGGCTTCATCACAACCCTCGGGGACTGGGCGCTTCGGGAGGCCGCGAGGCAGCTCCTGCTGTGGGATGAGGGAGGCTTGCGCCTCAACTACGTCTCCGTCAACGTCTCCCCGGTGCAGCTGCAGGATGACGCGTACGCGGACAGCGTCCTGGCGGCCATCACGGATACCGGAATTGAGCCCGGTCGTGTACTGCTCGAGATTACAGAAAGCGTTTCCATCGCCGACGCTGAGCGAGCGGCAGCGGCACTGAATTGGCTGGCCAGAGTCGGAGCCCGGGTTGCGCTCGACGATTTTGGGACTGGGTCATCCAACCTGGCCAGTTTCCAGCGCTTGCCGCTCGCCGTGCTCAAAATTGACCGCAGTTTCGTCAATCACATCATGGAAAGCGCTAGGGACCGCTCTATCGTTCAGTTCGTCACAGGCCTAGCGAAAGCGAACGGCTTGGCCACTGTCGCCGAGGGCATCGAAACCCAAGAGCAGCTCGATGTGCTCACGGGCTTAGGCGGGGACTACGGGCAGGGGTGGCTTGTCTCCAAGGCACTGGCCCCCGATGCCTTGCTCACCGCCTTTGAAAGCGGCCGCCTCGTGGCCAATTCTCCGACCCGACAAATGCTTGAGCGAAGCGAGCGATTTGCTATAGAGCGGACTGGCAAACCGTTTTAGAGTGCGGCACTGCCGCGTTTGTGCTAAAATGCTATTTAGGCAAATCAATTTAGGAAGCATGAAAATGAAGACCATCCTCCTTGCGCTTGGCGCCGCCATCATTCTGAGCGCATGTGCCGCCACCGGCGACGACTACGTAAAAGGCGTAGTGCCGGAAATGTCGAACCACCCCGCCCTGGGTTCGATGACGTCCGCAGAGCGTGCGCTTCTGGGACCGGATGCAAATGCCAATGGCATTCGGGACGAAATCGACCGCCTCATCGCTATTAACTTCGACGGTGCGCGGCCGCAAGCGGCAGCCTACGCAGCCAAATACACCCAAGGCATGATTGCGGGCTCCCGCGGCCAAGGGCCCACCCCTTCCCAGGCATCGGACCTTGCGGGCGCGGCAAGCGCGCTGGACGCGGCATCGAGCACCACGCTCGCGGCTCGCATTGCGAACACGCCTGAGCGTCGTGCAGCCGTTTCCCTCTGGGCCAGGAAGGCCGCCGCGAAGCCGTGACCGTCAACGGCCTGCGAATAACTTGGCGCCGCGTGCCGGGCATCATTTGGCGCGCGTCCTGGTGGCCCGTTTACTTTGCATTGAAGTGTTTACTTACTCTGGTCGCCTTTTTGGGGTTTGGCCGCGCCATGGCCGCTGATGTTTGGAGCGCCCTCTCCTAGGCCGGGCGGGTAAGGCCGACCCCGCCGGAGGACCGCCCGCGGCCCGTTTCGCCGTTTGCTCGGCTGCCCTTGCGCTCACGAATCTTCGCGCGACAGCACCTGGCCGGGCGCTACACGGGGCATGACCCATCTTGCTTCGTTCCCCGCCGGCACTGGCCCGGACACACCCGTGGCCCTGCTCAAACAGCTGACTTTCCAGCTAACCATCCACGCCCCGCGCTGGACACCTGAGCTGCGAGAGCTGCAGAGCAGGGCCGAATCCTTCATCGGGAAAGTCGAGGCAACCGGAGCTGGTGGCTTGCTCGCCGACGCATCGCTGATGGAGTTGCTGGCGAAAGCTGCACGCTATGACAGGCTGAGGGCGCTGGCCGAAGCCACGTCTACCGAGCACGCAGGCTTTCGGGTCGGAGACCGCCTGTATCCTACGTTCGATGCCGCGTTCGACCAGGAGATGGCCACCGCTGAGGCGGACCACTCGGTGCTCCGCTAGGCGAAGTCGACTACAACAGGTGCGGCAGGACGAAAGCGAAGAACACGCCGGTCGCGTAGGCGGCCACCGCAAGGCCGTACACCACCCTCGAAATCAGCTTTTGGCGAACGCAAGCTGCCGCCAGCCGTCTGTCAGCCGGGCATGAGGCCGGCTTGGCCTGGAAGTAGCCCGCGACGAGCAGCATCGCAGCCGAAAGGCCAAATACGAGCGCCTTGTGCTTGGAAATCCAGATGAGCTGAGGGAAGACCGTTAAAAGCGACGCCAGGCTGGCGCCCGCGCCGAGGCTCACAAGGACTGCCGGCAGAGCGCAGCAGACCAGGGTCGAGCTGCTGGTAAGAAGCGTTAGCCAGGCGACCGTAGCGCCTTCACGGTTCAGCATTTTAGGTTCCGGACCTCTTCAAGCGTCTTGCGCGAACGCTCGACGCTCTTCAAGTTGAACCCGTGGCTTGTCAGCGTCCAGCCAAGCGCCGCTTCCGTGGCCACTGGCGACTTCTCGGTCTCCAGGAAGATGACGCCGCACTCCAGTTTAGGCTCGATTGCAGTCGCGTCCGCTGCCTTTAGCAGGGACGCCCGCATCTGGTCCGAGCAAAGCGCGCAGTTCAGCCCATCAACCTTCACTTCGAGGGTGTCAGCGTGGGCGGCCGTCGCGGAAAGCACGATGGCCAGGGTAAGAAAGAGTTTTTGCATTGGGCAGCTCCAGAGTCAACCACCTTTAGCGAACGGACTTATTCCTGCAGCCGGCCAAGGGAACAGGCGAGAAAAAGGCCCGCGCAGCAGAGTGCGCGGGCCTTCAATCAGTTGGCAGGGTGCTACGCGCCCGTGTCCACGTCCGCGGCAGCCGAGACGTCAGAGAGCAGCGCCTCCAGCTCAGCCGCCAACTCCTTGAGTGCCCGAATTCGCGACAAGACGGCAGCCACGTCCCGCGGACCTCCGTAGTCGCGCAAGTACGCAATCTGAGCCTTCGATTGACTGCGAACGCTCGCGAGCTCACGTGCACAAACCGCGTCGTGGTTCGATTGCTGCCCAGCCAGCATGCTGGGCGCGAAGGAGAGCTCGTTGACTTCCATGGCAGACATCAACCGCTGCATCTCCCACATCGCAGCCACATAGTCGCGATAGCGTGGAACCTCCCCCAGGGTTGAGCGTTCCTTTTCCTGCGCCTGTCCGAGGTTCCACAGCCCCACGGCACGCAAGACTGTCTTCAGCTCATCCGCGGCCCGGCCTTCGCCTTGCCCACTGGTGAGGTACGACGCCACCGGTGGCACAGGGATGCTTTTCCCGTTCGCCATGTCAGGTACGTCTTCCACAGCCCAGTCGCCGTGCAGGCCCGCAATTCCCGCCAACTCATTCACGGCATCAAATGAGCCGTAGAACTCTTTGGTTCCCCGGGCCGCCGGGTCCATGGCCCTCATTTCAGCCAACTTCCCGAAGTAGAGGTTGGCTAGAGCGACCATGCGCTCGACATCCCCCGCCTTCTGAGCGGCGAGCTCTACCTTGCTGCCAACCCGCCCGGCGCCGCTCGCCACCAAGTGCTCGTAGCTGTCTCGGTGCATGAGCGCAAGCCCATAGGCCCGCTTAGCCCCGCCAACCTGGACCCCTTCGTCAGAGTCCAACCCGCGCTTCAGCAGGTCGTCCCATTTCGTGGTTCCGGTCATCGCCAGGGCGAGCCGAACGCCGACTTGGGCCTCGTCTTCGACAGCCATTCGGCCATAGTCGTAATAGGTGCCGAATACCGGCAGTGATGCAAGTTCGAAGCGAGCAGCCGGGTAGATGATTGAATCGTTCGGATTCTTGTCGAGAGGGTACCGGTGGCCCCGTGAGGCGACCAGAAATCCCACGACAGGCTCGTCGCCCGTCAGTACGCGCCCAGAGGTGATATCAGCTACGTAAAAGCTTCCCATTGTTCAGTTCCTTTGTTTTTGGCCGAGCCTTCAGCCGAGCCCGTTGACCATCTCCTGTCTAGCGAGATGACCCAAAGGAACGGCCACCGGAGATTTCCTCCGGTGGCCGATGCTCAATCAGTTGGCTGACGCGTTCCTCTGTTCAGCCTCAAGCAGGCGCCGAACATGGTTCAGATGCTCCTCGGTCTGCGGAACGCCGGCGGCATTCACGTCCAAGAACATCTGGAGTAGCTCCGCGCGCGATGCCTTCGAGGCAGGAACCTCCGCGACCTGGACGACGCGGGACTCGACATGCCTGCGCTCACGCTTCAGCATTTCGTGCCAGTAGATGCCCTTGTATGCCCTGCGACTTTGCACAAGCTCCATGAGCGTGCTCAAGCGCTGCTTGCCGTCAAAGACCTCCGCCGGCCTGGTGTATCCGTAGTTCACGAAGATGAATCGGCCAAGGTCACGACCGCAGAACAGGGAATCGAGATACCTGTCCTTGTCGTCAGCGGTCCAAGCGTAGCCGCGTTGGTAGTCGGGCGAATCATCGACGCCGAAATGCCCCACGCGGCTTACCAACCCCAGAAGGTCGCCATTGCTAAAGACCGTCCGCTCCAGGAGCGACGGGCGGCAGACGGACGTACCCTTTTCGGCGGCCGTCTCAAAGACCTCCAGCCAGTGCGACGTCAGGTATTCAAAGCCGGCGCCCACCATTTGCCCGCTTTCACGCTTGAGGTTGCGGTAGCGAATCGTCACGTACTCGTCGTCCTCATGCAGCCCGACCACAACACATTCTGGCAAGGCGCCGAATGTAACGGCCATGCCAAGTCGCAGACGGCGGCGCTCTACAACCGGCATGCGCACGGCCAGCCGGTCCAAATTGCTTCCACGGAGCTTCCTGTAAGCAACCTCGACTTGCTCGGCTTCGGTAAGCTCCCTATGCAAAGCCTGCTCGATGGCCTGGGCGGATGCCTTCCGGTAGCCCTTCACCCGGGTTAGCGGTTGCGGAGTTTTCGCAATCGAGGGATGCTCGCTACGGTGCTCCCACCAGGTCTTGCCGATACGCTTGTCGCGCTGGCGCCACTCTGCGATGGTGGTCGTCTCGTCCTGCAGCAATACCTCGTAGAAGCCCTGGCGCGACGGCGCGCCATCTTGAAAATCGTCTCTATTCCTCATGGTTCTCCTAGAACTTGCAGTTGCCTGTAAGGCCTATAGGGATGGCGCACGACGACATCCTCGGGTGGACCCTCAAGAAGAAAATCGGCCCACCAGATGGCGGGCCGATTGAAGAAGGGAAAAAACGTACTTGGTGGCAGGAAGCTCGAGCACGACGTCAAAGGGCGGGATTTCGCACACTTCTCAGGTGCTCCTCCAGGCGCTCGGTCAACTCCTTGGTCGCAACTTCTCTTTGGCGAATCCACGGGTGCTCGAAGTGCTCGGCGGTCCGACGAATCGTCCCACCGAGGTTCGCAGAGAGATGCAGCACAGTGGCCTTGTCCGCACATGCAAACACCATGACCACGTCTTCGTTTTCATGGCTAATATCGGCCAGCGTACAGCCCCTCACGGTGGAGTCCAGTGCCCACTCGTCGGGACTAGGTCTGAGCGCGCTGTCTACCGCGCAGGCTGCAGCACCTGCAGCAAGGGAAAGCACGACAGCGGCAAGTGCTCGCTTCATTCCGAACATGGGTGTCCTTTGAAATAATGTCCTGCACACGTATAGCGAGCGCCCGTACGCCACCCGGAACTGCAAGGCGTGCTCTTGGAGGCCACCGGCGCGTTCCCGAAGGGAAGGTGTCTCCTAATTTGCCGTGGAGGGCCGAAGACAGAAGAAAGCGCCCCGAAAGTTCGGGGCGCGAAGGTGGGTCAGGCAACGACCTCGAAGGAGGCCGAGTAGCCGCGTCGACTTGCAACAAGCACGGCGTCAGGTTGGGCCTTGGAGCCTACGGTGAACAGCAACTCAACTGCCTCGTTCCAGCCTGCGCGAGCGCGCGCCTGGTCCGGATAGCGCGCTTTCGCGCCTTGATAGCCCTGTCGAACCCAGCTGGCGACCAGGCCGGGTGTGCAAAACGCTTTCTTGGCGGCTTGCCATTCCGGCTCGTTGCCCATTCCCCAGAGGAGATGCTCGAGCTCGGCGACCGCTGAGCGTTCCGTTGCGACGAACACCGATTCGGCCAGTTCGCACGCCACGGGCGCGGTCGTCGGACGGAGGTCGAACACCTCCGGCCCTTCGCCCGCTTCATAGGCCATGCCTACGACGCCAGCCGCTGAGCGGGTCAGGGCGTTGAGGCCCGGCGTGGGCAAGCCGGCGGCTGCCGTATCGTAGGCGCCCAGCAGGCCCGAGCCTTCGTAGTTGACGTAGTACTCCGCCCCTAGGGTCGCGAGTTCCTCCGCGAGCGAACCGCGGTCATGGGGAAGGTGGTGGAACAGGTCGTGCACGACCAGCCAGTTGTTTGCGGCGCTTCTGAAGGTGCCGGGCAATGGCTCCCAGCTATCGCTGGCGTCCGCGGGAAGGCGGCGATACTTCAGTTCGAGAGATTCCATGGTGTCTTTTCCGTTCGAGTGGTCCTGCTCCCGTGTAGCGAGGACCTGTCGAACGCCCGGCTCCATAAAGCCACGTCGCGCCCGTGGGGCCGAGCCCCTCAAGTGGCCGGTGGCTTAGGAATCGAAACGCCTCGCGTATCGAACTCAAGTACTTCCCGCACCGTCGTTACTGTCTTCGGACCGACGCCGGCCACCTGGCGTAGTTCCTCGGCTTGCGCCGTAAAAACGGAATGCGCACTACCAAAATGACTCAGAAGGTTGCGCGCGGCGGTCGGCCCGACGCCGGGCAGTCCTTCCACAAGGTACTGGCTTTGGGCAAGGCGGTCACGCGGCTTCCCGGCACACAATGCAATCTCGTACCCGAGCCCCTCCAGGGCATGCCTCTGCATTGTCAGCAGCAGCGTTGCCGTCTGGGCGGTGGTGCCAGTTGTGAGGATAGGAACGCCTTCGAGCACCGTGATGTAGGACATGGCTCCAAGAAGAGCGTCCTCGGCCATCGAGGACCTGGTGGCAAAGAGGTTTCCCTCCACAACGATGAAGGCCCGAGCGTAGGTGGCCTTCAAAGTCGCCAGTTGGGCGAATACGCGTCGATTCTCAATCGACAGGATGAAATCGCTTGCTGCCTTACGCTCGACGGCCAAGCCGTCCGCCAGCACATAGTCGCCCACGTCGAGCTCTTCAACGACGACGTCAGCACCCCGCTGCGCGAGCAGCTGCGCCAGCCCACTGCGGGACTCGCGCGAATCAACAATCAACCGAGCCATGCCTGCACCTCCGGCTGGTAGTCTAAGCGGCGTCGAGTCCCGGCCACGGAGCGAGACGTATAGGCGGTAGATGGATTGGCTGTAGATTTTTTCATCGCAGGACGGCAAGCTGCGCCGACATGCCCGCCCCGAGACATCCGACGTCTGCCTCCCTCACGCTCGCGGCCAACTTGCGTACCTTCCGCTTACGAGCCGGCCTCTCGCAAGAGGAGCTGGCAGACCGGGCCGGAGTTCATCGCACCTACGTGAGCCAGGTTGAGCGCCAGGTGGTCAACCCAACGCTGGCGTCCGTGTCGAAGCTCTCGGATGCGCTGGGCTTGCCGCTCGCACGCCTTCTGGACGGCACAACCGGACCTGACTCAGTCGGCACGGCTTGCGAAGCGGCACCCCGCGGCGGGGTAGCCTAGTTGACGGTATTGCCGTCGAACTCGATGCCGACAGCGAAGGAAGGCATCTCCGCGGAATGGGCAAGCGCGAGCATGGCGTGGGTCAACGCCGCCTCCAGCAAGGATTGAACCATCAGCGTTGCCTGGCTATCGCGACGCGTACTCACACACACGTTCCCGACGAGAGTCAGGCCTGCTGCATCGGCCACGGGCTTCAGGCGGGCAAGGGCCGCCTCCAGTTCTGCCTGAACGACATCGACCACGAACTCCACCAGGGCTGCCGCGGCGCCGGCACCCCGCATGCTGGCGCGGGTCACGAGCTGATTGAGGCTGACCTCAAACCGGACACCCCCGGCTCTACAGGGGGCGGCAAGAACCTCTTCCGCATCCACCTCCGGGCGGATGACGAGGGAAAAGTCAACAAAGGCGGCCACCTCCGGAGATTGCGTGCTTTGCGCGAACGCGATGTGCCGACTGCCTGCCAGGCTGCTGACGACCCCCAACGGCGCCTCAGTGGCCAGCCTGCGCAAAGCGGGCTCGTCCAGCGTTGTGAAGAGCGGGAGCGATTCCTCAAGTGCGCCGGTTTCGTCGAATGAGAACGTGCGGTGCCAGAACGTCTCGCCCGGCGCTCCATCCATGGAAAAGGCGCGCGCGATTGCGTCTGCGGGCCGCCCCAGCTGACCAGGGCTGCGGATGTGAAAGTATCCGACTGTTTCGCCATCATGTGTCCCGGGCAAAGGGCGCGTCGAAGCCGAGGAGTTCACGACATTGCACGGCAGTACCTCCTCGACCTGGCGATGCAGAGCGAGCGCCTCCTGGGTCGCGGAAGTAGCGGCCCCCACGATGACGTGAGGGAAACTGAGCTTGGAAGAGCGATTACGCATGAGTTAAGCGAGATGTTGTGTCTTACGCATAGCTACCGACCCTGCTCTCGACGCCTATAGCCGGCCCTTGAAGACCGGTTAGAGCCTGGCCGCCCAGTGGGCGTACGAGCCGCCGTTCCTGCGGTACGCCGCTCAGACCCGGGCTTTCCACTGGGTCTTGCGACTGCGCTTCCAGCAGCGGTCGTCGCGCGCCGCAATCGCGTAGTCGTCCCACGGGGTCGGAAGGTTGGCAGCAGCGCGCTTACCTCGAGGCGCGACCTCGCCATCCTCGTGCACGACGAGCACTGCATTGCGTCGTTCGTTGATGTGATGGACGCGACGGAAGTGGTGACCGCCGTGATGACGACCCGTCCCTGGTACGGGGCCGTAGCCGCAGTAGTCGTGCTTCGAGGCCCAGAAGGGACGGCGGGGCGGCCCACGGAAACGTTCGAAATCAGAGACCACGACAGGCGCGCCAAAGTCCGTCACCATCATCCAGTCTGCGGTCACCCAAGACAGCAGACGGGAGCAGTAGAAGGGCGACGTGAAGTCGAGTCCGAGGTTTTGGCTCAGCCACCAGTAACCGAGGGCGCGGAACGCCGCCTCGAGCGAGGGATAGTCGTAGCTTGCGCCGCTGCGATGGCGCAGGGTCACGCCCGGTTGATAGGGCGGAATAGTGTGCATTGGAAGGCTCCATTAGTTGTGAAACTAATGGCCGTCCAGCACTCCTTTGATTCGGTCAAATGACATTCGGCGATTTGGTAGTTCGTTAGCGGAGACGGGCGCCCTTGCGAGATGCGGTCCCTTTGCCGTCAGTATAGGGAAGACGGTTTTAGCCAAGGCTAAAGCAGGTGGCTACAGAACGCTGCCCCTCCAACCCTGGAACCTCCTGTGCTCATCCTCACCTACCCTGTCGCCCTGGTCGCATGGACGTACCTGTACGTGTTCTCGCTGAATCGGCACCCGAAGTCCGGCGTTCCGGTCCGGCAGTTGCAGGCGACTGTGGCAGTATTTGGCGGCCTAATGGCCCTTCATCTGCTTTCAATCGCTTACGCCCTGTTCATGGGCGAGCTTGACTGGGGCCTTGTCGACGTAGGCATGGAGTTCGCGTCGCTGTACATCGGCCTGTGCCACATCGCGGGTTGCATTCTGGCCATCGACCACCTGAAGCAGCGAAAGCCGTGACGACCTATGTCGACGACGCTGCGATTCCCTTCAAGGGTAAGCCGCGCTTTCACCTGACCGCGGATTCGCTCGAGCAGCTGCACAGTTTCGCGGCCGAGTGCGGCATAAACCGCTGCTGGTACCACCGAGGTACGCGCCATCCTCACTACGACATCACGGCAGAGCAGCGCCAGGTCGCGACATCTCGGGGAGCCCTCGCTGTCACCAGTAGGGAGCTGCTCAAGCGCGCAAAACTCCTAGCTAGCCAGCCGCGCCTTCCTGCGCTGCCCTGAAAGGTGGGCTTGGGAGGCGTAGGATTAACACTATGCAGTCCCAGACCTTACACAAAAGTATCAGCGCCGCGGTGTTCGAGAGCTTTCTCGAGGCGCTCGCGGGGCATTTGCAGCTCGAGTCCGGCGAATCCCTGCCGGATGGCGTGGGCGACGTGGATAGCGGCGGTGTGCCGGTTTCATTGGCCGTGCAACGCTCCCAGCGTTTTGTTGCTGCTCGATGGGCCTGTGTTGACGAAAACGGCCTCGCACAGCACGAAACGTTCTTCGTACAGCCCAAGGGAATAGCCGCCCGAACGGGGTATCGAATAAGGCGCTACGCGGGTCCGCTAAGTCCGTTCCACGCCCCAGATGGTGGCGGAACCCGCCTGGAAGCTCCAGCCTGGTGGTCGGCAGCAACTGCGACGGGAGCGCCTATTGAAACGGGGACCCTGCCGACATTCGTTGAACTTCTGGCGACGCTTTGTGGCGAGGGTCGCGTCAAATCCACCAACCCGGAGTTGCTTGCGCGTCTTAACGCCCAAGAGGATGAGGCGAACTACTTGCTGACGCTGCTGGACGAGCAGAAGCGGCAGCTCAAGCAATACAGGGCTCGCCTCCGGAGCCTCGAAGCCGCCACAGGCAACGCAGATGCGCAAGCCGACGAGGTGGTCGTGGACATCGACGGAAGGCTGCCCGACTTGGAGTCACTGCCAGCCTGGGCAGCGGAGAACCGCGAACGCATCGTGGTCCTGCCGCGTGCGCTTAACGGTGTAAAGAAGTCGCGCTACGAGCGGCCGGAGGTCGTTTGCGCGGCGTTTGAGCTACTTGCCGGCACATACCGCGACACCCGCCTAGGGCTCGCGAAAGCCGAAGACCTGGACGCGGCTATGTCCGTCCACGGGCTGAAGCTGGAAGGCTCCGTGGGAGCCAGCATCGCAGGTGAACAGGGAAGCGCCTACTTCGTTCGATGGGACGGACGTCGCAGGATGCTTGACCTCCACTTGCTCAAGGGAGGCGGGCGCGACGAGCGCTATTGCATGCGCTTGTACTTTTTCTGGGACGCCGAGTCGAGTCGGGTCGTGGTCGGCTCCGGCGTGGCCCATCTTGCAAACAGTCTCAGCTGAAATCATGGCGAAGCTACGAACCAAATCAGGGCGCGCGAAGTCGCCAGCCGGGGGGCTTACCCAGGACGACCTCTTGCGAAGCATTGTGAGCAGCGTTGCCGACAAGCTGATGTCCGACCAGAGCATGGGCATCGGCGATTCCGATGCCGCGAAGGACGTGCTTTTCCTGGAAGCGCATTGCTTTCCACAGCTTTGCCGCCAGGCGGTCGCAGAGGCCGAGTTTGAGCCAGAATTTCCCCCTCGGATTCAGGTCGTGCGGTTGACGGGCCTTGGCGACGAGGGCGGATGGGCGGGGTCGCTCGTGGAGCCCGGCGACCCGAGCTTCATTTCAGGAGGCCCTGATGGAATCCGCGCCCGCATGGCATCGGCACTCCGCAGGAGCGAAGCGACGCGGGCAGTGGCCCTTTGGGTATGCCCTTACAGAGTGGGAGGGCCGCCTGCGAGAGACCTGACCTTTGCATTTGCATTCCTGCGGCACACGGACGGGCTCGAACAAATCTACCTTGTCAGCGAGTCTGGCTTCATGCGGGTCCCGAGCAATGCAAGGCTGCGGGCGTCCGCCCTGGATACCATGCTTGAGGGCTATGGAACACTCGAAGAGCGCATGGAACCAGTGATGGGCGCGGTGGAAAATGCGCTGGTCCAGGCTCGGCCCAAGGTGGAAGCTGAGTTCGCGACCTGCAAGCTCCCGGTGCCAGCCCTCTCCGAAGCGCAATGGACGCTCTTGGTGCGAAGCCTGCTGGCGCAAGAGGAATGGAAACACGCAGTCGAAGCTCTTTGCCGCGAGGCTGTGGGGCCCGCAATCGGCCAAGCGACGAACCTGGCTGTGCTGGTTGGCAAGCTTTCCGAGGAGCTAGCCGCCGCGCTCAACAGGCTGGAAAGCCGCGCAACGCAGGAGCTTGACCTGTCCCGCGACAAGCAGTTCCGCAAGCTCCAAGCGGACCTTGAGAAGGCACAAATGATTGCCACGGGCGCTCAAGAGCGTGCTAGGCGCATCGAAGCGGAGAACCAGGAGATTCGCCGGGCCGGGGGCGCAGCACGAAGCCACGCGCCTCCGGAGCCTGGTCCCGGAAAAGGGCTTGGCGAGGCGTTGGTAGACCTCTTCGGCTAGGGGCCGCGGCCCAGTTAGCCGGTACCCCAGCGTACGAAAACGCGGCCGAGGGCCGCGTTTTCTTGAATCAGCGCTTCGACATTCCCGGCACCTAGCTTGCTGCGTCGACGCTCATCGGAGGCAGGTCGAGATTCTCGATGTCCACCAGCTTCGCGATATGCACGTCGATGGTACGGAGGACAGTCGCGCCGGCGCGATTGCGATGGCTCTCGAAACCAGTGACCCGTGCCGAGGGAAAGTGTGACTCGATGAGCTCGATGAGCGCGTTCCGACTCGCCTCGCAATCGACCAAGCCTTCGTGGCCGGAGCCCTCGGACGTTTCAAGTACAAAGCCCCTCTCGACAAGGCTGGCTAGCCAGGTGGCTCGAGTAACCTTGTCCGAGACGGGGGTCGCCGAGAACGTCAACGAGGTGGTGCCGAAAAGGCTGCCGCTCAACTTGAGGTGGACACTGCCGTACTTGCTGAACGACATGTCGGAGATGTGCCCGAAGCCGTAAATGTCCCACCAGCGGTCGATACGGTCGCCGAGACGCTTGACTGCCGCTTCCACGTTTTCAGCGGTGACCTGCTCGCCCAGCCTGCGCTCGAGCTGGAGGACCCGCTGATTCGCGGCGCGAAGCGCCGCATATCGCTCTTCTCGCACGGCGGCCGCATCGGTTTCGATGCCGGTTAACTTGCCGACCTCGGCGAGGCTGGATTCGGCGACGTACAGGACGTTGCGTCCATGGTCCCGAGAGAGCTGGTCGCCCGCGGCCATCTGGTGGAGGTGGTTCAAGCCGCTCACGACCTCGGTGAGGGTGCGCTTGAATACAGCTTTCTGGTCGGCATTGAGCACGACCATCTGGTTGTCGTTTGACATGTGTCCTTCCTGGTGTGCGCTCCTCGAGCGCGTTCAACACCTGTAGCCAACGGGACTTATCCCCCCCTATATAGGGCGACGGCAAGGCGCCCATCAACTCAGGACATCACAATGAATCATCAGGACCTCGTCGTTATCGAGGTGCACCCGTTCTACCGCGACAGCGTTGCCCCCGGCATGCTCCTTGCGCTGGTAGCTGAAATCGAGCGGCGTCTCGCCGCGGGCATCCCGTTTGGATGTTCTACTCGAGTCGAGACCTGCGGCGGCGGCCGCGATGAGTGCTTGGCAGAGGTGGAACTCTGGCTCTCCAGCCGCGGCGTTCGGGCCGAGTGACTTCACCCCGTGACGTACCTGAGCCGGAAGGTGGATTCACAAGGTCACTCCATTCCGAGAGGCCTTCCTTCGAGTGCGCCGGGGGCCCTAGCGGCAGGCATCCCCTTTTAAATTCTTTCCTCAAGGCTCCTCTCCGGGGCCATTTCCTTACGCTCTCCAGTGCTAGGCTATCGGCTCCCGTACGGCGGCACCGGTCAAAGCGGTCCTGAAGGCGCTCATGCAAATCAAATGGACGCGACTGGTAAGTTCCAACACTGACCACCAAGGTTGGAGCCCGCATTCTGATTTCGAATTCATTCATGAAGGTCTTCGCCGAAGTCCTGTGGTCAGGTCTGTGGGCAACCTGAAGGGTTGTCCATAGAGCTGTCCATGGGACGTAGGCTCCCCCGTTGGCTGATTCGGTGTCGAGCAGGCCCAGGGCCGGTCAGGGGGTCAGGCCATCTCGTTGGAAGCTTGGCGTTTTGTGCCCTCAGCAGAACAGCGACCGCGGGTCAACCAGCAGTGGCCGGCCGCGCCTAGGTCGACGTTGCCTGCGAACGTCCGGCTTGAGCCACCTCGTCGCGAATCCGTGGGGCGAAGGCAGCCCAATACTTCACTGCAGTCTGGTTTGAGATTCCTAGCGTGCGCACGAGCACCTTCGGAGTGGCCAGCCCCGCTCGGAAGAACGATGCGAGGGCCGTCGTGTACAGCTGCCTGGCTGTGACTCCCTGGCCCAGCAACACATACCTGAGCCCGGCGTCGGAGAGCGCACGGCCGGGCACCGCGGACTCGAAGAGCAAATCGTTGTCTTTGAGAGGCTGGCCGCGCCTAGCTTCTAGCGTCGCGAGATACCGTGTCAAGAGCACCGAGGTCCTGGCATCGAGGTCAATGGACACTTCTGCGAACCGAGCCTGCACCGAGCCGTCTGCTGTAGTTTGGAAGGCGCCGCGGCAAAGGTTGCGCGCCTGTTTCCCGGTACGCGCGTAGAGGAGCATCAATACGCCCAGCAGCGCATTCCGAAGGTCCCCATCTTCCGCCCGAAACCACCCCTGGCGCAGCTGCCCGGCACGCTGCGGGGTCAGAAGGTCGTGAAACGGAACGCCGCTTGGCACACTGCGGTCCAGATGGAGGCGCTGGAACATTCGCTCCTTGCGGTTCAGGAATCCGATAAAGGAGTGCAGAGCGTTGCGGTGTCCGGGGTAGCTGGCCACAAAGCGTTCGAGCATCGGGCGGTCAATCCCTTGGGCCGACACGACAGAGGACGGCATCGAGTCGAGCAGCCGGAACGCGGCTCGCAAAGACAAGGTGACCGTTCGCGCAGTGAACCGTTCGTGTGCGCCGCCCCAGCCGCGGGCTCGCCAGCTACGCAGGTAGGCAGCAAGGCTTCGTCGATAGCGCGTGAGCAGCTCGAGCTGCCAGGGCTCTCGCACACGCGCCAGAAGCCGGTCCTGCGCAAGATTCTCAGTGGTCCGCGCCACCACTTCCATCGGCATCGCCTCGGCTTGCCCTTCCCTGAGTAGCCATGCATAGGCGACCTGGTAGCGCCGAAGCTCTTCAGGCGAGAATTCAGCGGCCATCCGTTCTGCGGTAGGCGCGGTACCGCTGACCGATGCGAGACCCAGGCGCTCAAAAAACTGCGCGTAGGCTCTCCAGCGCCCCCTGGAACGTCCGCTGAGGGTGGCGTGGGCGATGGTCTGAGCGGCGAACTTCTCGAACAGCGCTCGCGCCCAGCCGTGTGTCAGCCTGCCCGCAAGAAGGGCAACTTCGTTTGCGAGAGCGCGGCGCCAGTAACACTGGACACACTCCGCGGCGGAGTGGCGCTCGCTGGAGCGACCGCACCTGGAGCAGCTAAACGCCACAGGCTCCACGCATCGACGGCAGAGGGCTTTGCCCTCCGGCGAGTGCGCGACAACCTTGCGGTGCTTGCGGCAGCGCGAACAGGTTTGACAGTCGGGCCGGGCGCAGCGCGGGCAAACCGGCGACGTGATGCCGAGCGCGAGATTGGACTCGAAATGGCGACTCTCTCGACCACAGCGCGTGCAGTTCCCAGGAGGCTCGTAGAACCGACGGCAGTAGCCGCAAGCGTAGCCGCCAGGCACTTCGAACGACGTACGATGCACCGGTTTGCTGCATCGCATGCAAGCAAACGCGGTCGATGGCCTACATCGGCGGCAGTAGGCAGGTTCCATCCCTTGGTGACTTCGGGTGCTCGCTCCGCAGGTTGAGCAGGGCACCGGTAGGAACGCTCGCTGGTAGCAGGCGCCGCAGACCGGCCGTTGCGCGAGCCGTGTCGCCACCTTGATGAGGACGGGGTTGGCGCAAAGGGCGCAGGACTCAGCCACCGTGTCCCTAGCTCGCGCCCAAAGGGCGGACAAATGCGAGGGATGCCAGGGAGGGACCCAGGATGTCCCGGGGCACACTCGGGGGCACCGCAGAGGCCGCAGGATGCTTGGTTCGCGGAGCCTTGGGTGTGGAGGGCGCAACGCCGCGAGCGGGGCGAGCAGAATCTTTGGCCGAACCCGCAGGCCCAGCAGCGGGTGGTGCGCCGGTCGGCTCCAGGCGCAGCAGCTCATGGGCGTCGCAATCGAGTTCCCGCATCAACGCGCCCAGTAGCTTCACGTTCAGCTTGGACGGCAGGCCCGCAACTATGCGCGTGAGCTGTTTGCGGGTGAGTCCGACGGCGTAGGGCTCCAGCCGGCGCGACAACTCAGTAGCGGTTCGAATGCCACGCTCCGACATGACCGTGTGCAGACGCCACAGCACCACGCAACTTGCCGCTGGCGGCGCCGCGGCAGGGGTCAACTGGCGGACGTCGCTCACTCGGTCGCTCCATCGGCCTTCAGGTTTCTGGCGATGGCGGCGTTAAACGCCCCGCGGATATAAGCATCTGGATGGTGGATGTAGACCTGCATGGTCGAGCCGTGCGCATGGCCGTGGCGTTGCCGGTTGGACTCCAGGCTGAGGCCGCTCATGTCATCCGACGACATCGATGTGTGGCGAAGGCAGTGTGGCACCAGCTCGATGGGCAGGCCCGCAAGCTCGATGATTCGGCGGAATTCGCGGTGAAAGGCACTGTAGCTCAGTCGCTTGCCCTGTTCGGAGAGGAACATTGCCTTTTCTCCGGGTGCTGCCTTCGCCAGGTAGTTCGGGCGCACGTGTTCCATGTACCAGGCCAGCGCGTGGCTCAGGGCGACCTTCAGGATGGGAACCTGTCGCCACTTGCTGCCCTTGCCGAACACGCGGACGATGCCGAAGTCCCCCATTGCGGGCTGTTCGGGATTCGGCTCGAACGAATCGGTGTCCAGGCCCAGGACTTCATCGGCGCGCAGGCCCATCTCGAGGGTGCTGCCGAACATGGCCTTGTTGCGCTGGTGGGCACGCACCCCTTTGGAGCCCTGCTGGTAGGCGAGGGCCATCTCAAGGTCGATGCGCTCCAGGAAGGTGGCAGCCTCGGCCTCCGTGAAAGAGCGGCGCGAGTTGTTGCGCTCGAGTTCGCGCTCACGCCGGTGGATGATGGAGTTCTCGGGCGTGGAGACCTGCACGAGCTCCACCCCCAGCGTCTGGCGGATGTCGGCCTTGAAGCGCGGCTCGCGCAGGAGGTAATCGAAGAAGACGCGCACGGCGGTCTGGTAGGTCCTTTGGGACGAAGCCACGACGCCGCGCTCAAGATAGAGGTGGTTGCTCCATCGCTCGAAGTGCTCCGGGCGCAGCTGACCAGGCAGTGCCCTCGCATGGTTGAGAAAGAGCAGGACGAGGTTCTCGTCGCCTTTGATGGTCTTCACCTTGTGACGGCGGCTGCCTCGGTAGGCCCGATAGGCGGTGAATAGCCGCTCGAGCAGTGCGCGCTCCTTTGGCTTGGCCCAAGGTATGAACTCGACACTGGCACTGTCATCGTAGATTCTGCTAGTATCTGTGTTAGTTCGCATGGACAATGGGCGCTTGGTGCGCGCTATAGGGACATTGGCCGCGATTTTAGGAAGCCGCGCACGCCCGGCAAGCGGTTTCGGATACGAAATCCATTACACCTGCGCGCGCCGGCGCATGGCGTGCGCCTCCGGGACCTCCCCTGTCCCGCGATTTTTCGCTAAGTGCCTGTCGCGCCTCGGAATTCCGCCAGAAGCGAACGTTGGAGAAATTTCGGCGAACGTTGTGGGGTCGGAGCGCTATACGCACAAGGTAAACAACCAGGAAAGACCAATGTCCAAGAAGAACGAGCCGTGGCTCTCCGCCGCGGAGGCGCTCAAGCGCATGAACCAGGTCCGGAGCGCAGTCGATGGCGCACGCCCATTTCTCGTTCAGGCGGCCGTCTTCGGCCGAATGCAGGCTTGCACCATCGTGGAGCTCAGAGCTGCGATGGTCAACCCCTTTCAGGGGGTCAGCCGGGGCGGGCGTCCTGTCATCGTTGCGCTCCGCTCGTCGGAACCGACGGCGATGCTCACCCTCGACCAGGCTATCGCCGCGACCGAAGCGCTGGCTGCCTCCACCGGCGAAGGAGTTCCCTTCCTGGCAGGAAGCAGCGAACAGTCGTTCCAGCTCTGCGATATCCGCCCCACTAAGGGCGGTGCGGATGACTACTTCAAGGTGGTGACGCGCGGCGGGGTCAGCGTCGTTTACGCAATGCAAACCATCCCGCGCAAGGACTGATTCTCGGCCCACGATTCCCTCGTGGGCCCTTTTTTGCCTTGGCAGCGAAGCTTGAGCTCAAAAGAAAGCCCCTCAACGAATCCGGTGAGGGGCTTGAGAGGAATCACGGACGTCCGTGTCCCGGGCCGCGCAATCGACGGTCCGCGTAGCGAAGACCTGTCACCTTGACGCCCTGCGTCCTAGGCTCTGCCTGATGGGCAACAACACACACGATTTGGGGCAGCAAACGTCCCTCATACACGCGCACTTCAAGAGTGGAGCCATCCTCGGATGGCGACCTCGTGGGAGGCGTGCCAGCTTTGTTTTGCATCTTGATTGTTCCTGAGTTGACCTACAAGGCTGTATAGAAAATACGGTACTTGAATGCGACCAGCCTAAAACGTTTCTCCAAGGCAAAAGAAAGCCCAACCGCGGATGCGGTCGGGCTTCTAGAATGAGGATTGAGGCCTAGGCCTTATCCTTGAGCAACGATGCGATACGTTCAGCCGGCAAGCCGGTAAGAACGGATGCGTGCGTCGCGACAGTTCTGATGACCTGCTCGGCTTGAAGCCGCATGCCAGGCGCAAGCTGACTTTGACGGCTGATGGTGCCGTCGCCGTCGGACTCAGCGCTGTCCTCTGTAACTGCGTAAACCAGCGTGAAGTGCGTTTCGAGCTGACTGCCGTAGATGGATTGCAGCGTCCGACTCCCGGGCGAGAGGTCGTGCCAGCTATCACGGCAGGGCGTCAAAAACGACATCATTGAGCCGATACCCGCGCCCCAGTGACCGCCCCAAGGGGTGGCCACCGTGACGAGTTGGTCGACATGCATGTGCTGCTCCAGCGCCTTGACAAGATGCCAAGCCACAAGGCCGCCCATGCTGTGAGCAACAACTCGGATACGTTGCATGCCCGCTTCGTCCATCAAGCGAAGGACTTCCTTTGCAAGGCGTCCGCCACTCACTGCGACAGCGTCACCACTTGCGTAGTAGGCATACCAGGCTTGCTGTTTGGATGTGTCCAGCTTGCCTGCAACGTCCACAAAATCTCGAGGTGAGCCAGAGGACCCGTGCACGAAGAGCACGACTTCCTTGCTGACATCGACCGGCTGGCCCATGTAGACCCCAAAGTGCTTGAATTCCTGGGGCTTGACGGAGCCGACCTCCGCCACGGACACGTCGAAACGTGCATCGAGAGCGATGTCGACTACCTCGGCAGCATGAAGATGCGAAAAAACAAAAGAGAGAACGAGAGCAAGCCATTTCATGGCATTTCCTAAGAGAGTTGACCTGCTCTCTGTAGGAACGTCGCCTATGCGACCGCCCAGCGGGACCTCGAGATGGGCTATGCCCCTCGGGAAATCATGACTCTGCAGAGGGGACAGGGCTTCGCCGACCTGCTCCCTCAGCTCGTTACGGAGCTGCGTGGCCGGGGAGTTGATGACGAAGGAGGATGGGACTGCGCAGCGGCGCGAGACATTCCGGTGCTCACCGCTTCTCCCCAGGACGCTCCCCTTGCCGTCAATGGGTACCTCACAGTTCCGGGCACTCCGGGCAGCCAGGACGTGAACGTAGACGCCCGCCTCGTGGTTCGTCAAGGCCGGAGACGAGGCCATCATGGAACTTGTCGGAAATGGGATGCAGGGCGAGGCCGCTGCCTTCGTGCTGAAGTCTCTCCTCGATGGAGGCCAGGCAGACGCCCCTGCGGCGCACGAGCAGCACTTTCTGGCAAGGAAGCGTAAACCGGGCCTTGCCTGCGGCGTCGATTTTCGGCTAGACGTCCCTCAAGCCCTCAACTGGCTGGAGACCAATCGTCCGGACCTGTACCACGCGCTTGGAATCAAGCGCATCAGCTGATTGCCATTACGGCACCGAAGGCGCTCGTATAGCGCCTTCGTTTTCGCCTGAGCGGGCATGACGAGCTACACGTCAGAGGACAAAGGAGCAATACATGTTTTTTGAAAAAGGCACGAAGGTGCGCTTCACGGCTGAAGCCCTAGTTCGTAAGGGACCGTCGGAGTCCAAGCGCTACTCAGGTCGCACCGGCGAGGTCACTGGCTACCGCATGGGCGCTGTCGCCCCCATCGTCAGCTTCCCGAAGGATGGTCGCCGCAAGGAGATGCGTCTCTTCGAGGTCTCCGTCAAAGACCTCGAAGTCGTGCCCGCGGCCCAGCCCCGGCAAGGGTCGAAACCGCACCGCGTGCTCGCCCCTTGAGGCCTACGCCCGGAGATAGAAAGGGCCGGGGTTGAAGCACCAGCTCATGCCTATTTCCCAATCTGGAAGGCTTCGCAACCTGGGCAAGGGCAAATGACCTGGCTACGTCGTGGGCTTTCGAGCACGACGGTGGTGGGATTGAGAGCTGGTTCGTCCTTTCCGTCCGACCGCTCTAAGCAGCTGATTCGTGAGCCCCGCATTCCTTCGTGGATGCGGGGCTTCTTCCTTCCCAAGAAAAAGCGCGGCCTTGCGAGTCCAGGTCCGCACCTACAATCGGCGGGAGGGCCTCGGCCCTGTCCCCGCGGGCGGCCGGGCCCATACAAAGCGTCCGGCTATACGAATTCCGTCCCGTTCCGAGCCCCTTCGCCTGCTGCTCTGCTTCGAGCAAGTCTCCTGAAAACATGTTCTCTGCCGACTCAAGCCGCCGCGGCTTTCTGCTCCAAACGTCTGCGCATGGCGCGACGGCCGCCCTTGCATCGCTCTCGAGCCTCGCCCATGCGGCGGCGGAGAAGCGCGGCAAATCCGTTGCTCGCATGCCCACAGTTTTCATTGGGCATGGCAGCCCGATGAACGCCATTCGCGACAACGAGTTCACCCTCCGGATGTTTGCGTGGGGCCGAGCTCTGCCGACACCCACTGCCATCCTCAGCGTCTCCGCGCACTGGCTCACCCAAGGCGCCACGGGCGTAGGCGTTCAAGAGCGTCCAAAGACCATCCACGACTTCGGGGGCTTCCCCCAGGCACTCTTCGACATGGAGTATCCCGTGCCAGGCCACCCTGTCTTGGCTCATCTTGCTGCTGGCTTGGTCAAGCAGGGGCGCGTGGTCCCAACGCAGCAGTGGGGCCTGGACCATGGCACGTGGACAGTCCTCAAGCACCTATACCCCAAGGCGGACGTGCCGGTCTTCCAGGTCTCCGTCGACTACGAGAAGCCGGCTTCGTTTCATTACACAGTCGGCCGTGAGCTGGCCGCCCTTCGGGACAAGGGCGTTCTCATCTCGGAAGCGGCAACGTGGTGCACAACCTTCGTGCCACGGACCGAGGGGTCGCGGACGCGCTCACGGCGAGCCGGCCCTGGGCGCAGTCGTTCGATGACGCCGTGAAGGCTGCACTCGCCGGAAGGGACGACAAGGCCCTCATCAATTTCAGCAAGCTCGACGGGGCATCGGTTGCCGTAGCGACGCCCGACCACTACTACCCCTTCATGTACCCGCTCGGAGCCGCAGGCGGCGGTGAGCGCGCGCAAACCATCTACGAAGGCTTTCAATCCGGGACGCTCAGCATGCGTTGCGTTCAGTTCGGTTAAGCCTGGCCCACCAAGGCAAAAAAAGGGCCGACGTCGTGAAACGTCGGCCTTTCGAATGTCAGCGGGAGTAGGCCGTAGACGGGAGCTGAGCGGGTTGAGCTTTCCAAGCACCGCTCACCCCGTCAATCTCGTCCATCCACACTGTCCGCGTCGGTTTGTCACCGATGCCTATGCATCCTCTCCGACCGCGCTCCGACAGCTTCCTAATTGCCATCCGACGCCGCACCGCTGCCGTCAACCCGATTTCCTGCGAGCAGAAGAACCCGGGAGCCCCTCGGAACGAATCGGGATGGAACTCGACGCAATCCCGGGCGACCACGCCGTGAGGCTGCGCTGAGTCGAATGCCAGCACGGTGCCGAGTTCCAGTGGAATTCTTCGTTCCAGGAACGGGAAGTAAACGTCCCACGGGGTCTTGTCAGACAGCCATAGCACGCAGAACACGTCATTTGGGAAGTACGTCGCATCGTGGTGGTACTGCGCGCCGGCACAAGCCAGCAAGGATGCTCTGCAGCTGAAGCTACCGAACCCTTGTGCCTGCAGCCACATGGAAGTGGCTTTGACGGCTTGGGCAAAGACCTGCGAGCGCGTGCCGTTGAGCGAAGCGATTGAGCCGGGTGCGGCTCCGTCCCGCCGAAACTGCGAGGTCCAGCTTTTAGTGTCAGCCGGCGGCACCGGCTCCATAGCCAGCCGGCCGGAAAGTACGGTCTGCGAAATCGTTCGCTTTCCGCCAGTCGGAAGGACGACGAGCGCCTCTTCAGGTGTCAGTGGTTGCCACATAGTTGCTCATAGAGTTGCCCTTCTTGGTGTAGCCAGCCGCCTCAGGTCCGCGCAATCCGGCAAATCTACTACTACCGTTCCGGCCACCGCCACCGCCCAAAAGGAAACGACCGCTCGAGAGCGGTCGTCGGGTGGAAATCAAAGGCAAGAGCCCTGACGCTGGATGGACTCAGGCCAGCTTGGCTTCAGTCGTCTGTTGCAGGGCGGTCAGGGCCATCCTCGCGGAGATTTCAGAACGGAAGTTTTGCTCCTCGCCGGCGAGCCACTTGCCAGGAATCCGGCCGTCGACCTGCAGGTACTCGATGACCGACATCCGCTCCGAGAACGAGGGTCGGCAGACCTCTTCGCGCACCTGATGCAGCGTCTGCGCATCGCCCAGGACCACGGCAAACTTGAGCATGTCCAAGGTGAACTGGCGATTGCGCCCATAGAGCACGCCCCGAGCTTCGCTAGCGCACGCCCCCGCTTCGGGGAAGTGCGTCAGCGGCGCAAGCGACGCCAGAAAGTCCAGAGTGGCGACTCGGCTCGCGTTGATGCGGCGGTTGTGCCGCGCCAATGCGAATGCGTATTTCACAGAGGTGCCAGGGCCTTCCGGGGTCGGCACCGCCTCGTGGAACTGCTCGTCGCCGAACAGGTCCGCAAACTGTTTGCAAGCCGAGCCTTCCAGGCTCAGTGGCAGCGGACGGATGTCGTGCTCGACGCCTTCGTCCCGTCCTGCGGCGTGAATGTGGTGGAAATAGGCCTGCAGAAGCAGCCGCTCTCTTGCCTCGCCAGCCGCACTCTGAGGCGCGACTTTGAAAACGCATTGAGGCTCGTCCCGCAAGCAGACCTCGGCAAGGGCGCCTCGAAGGGGCGCCAGGCACACCTTCGGTCGGCCATCGTAGTCGCGCAGGCCGTTGAGTACCTGCGAAAGGAGCGATTGGATAGTCGTAAAGCAACGGGCAGAAAAGTGAAGGGTCCTCATTTCAATATCTTTCATGGTGTTGGTTTTCCTCCACCGTGTAGCCAACCCATGCGGGCCGCGGGCCGGAACCTTAGCGCTTGAGAATCGCGTAAGGTCGCGCCCTTCACAGGTGAATCTGGCCGTCAGTAGGAGGTCGGCGGCGCGGCGCTGAGGAGTCGGACCTCGAACACGTACCCGCTGCGGTCAATCCGGAAGCTCTGCCCCGGACGCACCTTGTCGGTCCCACTCAATTTGGTCTCCTGGAGCTCCGGAACATGGAGGCGTATGGCCACGCCCTCCCCCTCCACGGCCACCCATCGGGCAATCTGAGCCGCGGAAAGGTCGTACTGGACGTACGCGAGACCATCTGACTCATACAGCGGCTTGAGGGAGAGCTCATAGCCGACCTTTACCGCCTGCGGCGAAAGCGCGGGCGCTGTGGCAACGTGCTCGGCAGACCGAGCCGGCCCTGCGGGGCTCGAGGCGAGGTAGGTCACCTGCCGAAAGTTGGATGTGCTCGCCGTGTCGCCCGTCTGGCTCGCCAAGCGACTGGTTGCGGTCGTCACGCAGGGGTGGAACGCGTCTTCGACCTTCTCGACACGCCGGCAAACGTGTACAGAAAACACATACTCTGCACTCTTCTCGGTGGGCACAGGCGGCAGGTTCTGAGCTGTCGACGCTTGCGCCGCCACAATCGAGACGACGAATAGAAGCTGCTTGAACATAGGGTGGCTGGCTGACAATCCCTCGTGTAGGCCCTCCTCCTTAAATCCAGCCGCCACGCACCACGCCGTCAGAGACCGCAGCAGCGCCTATACAAGGAATGCCGACAGGCAGACCTCAAAGGAAACACAATGAACTTCAAAGAATTGATGGAGCTGGCTCGCTTCCGCCCCGTCGCCGTCGAATGCCTCCCCCTGGCTGAGGACTGGGAAGCCTACCCCGAACGCGGCATGCGAATGCACGTGACAGGTGGAACCGTCCAGCACGACGATGTTGGCAAGCTGCAGGTGGATTTCACGGCGTTCGAAGAATTCAACCGCCCTCTCGAAAGCGCCAACTACAACGGCCCGGGAGGAAAGCCCATCACGGCTCGCGAGTACGGTGACTACAAGGTCATTGACACAGTCTACGTCGACCCTACTCAGGACATCTCGGGGTACGTGCAACTACTGGATGGCGGAGCGCAGGTGCTGCTCGCAGAGTTCAGCGCACTGCCCACCCCTCGACCGTCGTACGTGAGCTGGCTCGAAGCCCGACTGGTGGAGCTGCGTCAGCGGCCTGCCAGTTGATGCCGACGCAGCAGACTGGGCCCCTCAAGGTGGTGCCGAAGGCGCCCCACTACACGGCAAAGCGTCGCTTGACGAGGAGGCCACCCCCAGCTCGTCAAGCCCAAGCCGACCCCCTACGACCTTACGCAGTACGTGCGTCTGTTGCTTGTCCCGCGTAACATCGTCTCCCGCGTCCACCTGTCCATCGTCGCTGAGAACAAGCTGGCCGTTCGCGTCTGGCACTAGACCACTACCAATTCGAACCCTCAAAGCGCAAGCTTCGAGGGTTCTTTCTTTTGCCGCGGAGCAAGCCCACAGGGGCCCGTTCTGGGCCTCTGCGGACGCCCGCAGCCCTAGGGGGCGAACGTGCGCGAGTCGCTTACCAGCGCAAACGAGACAGCTGGCCACTCAGGTGCGCTTTTCAGGTGGCCCAGCGCGTGGCCGACAGGGCTTCGCTCGGAGCGAAAAGCCTGGTGCACGAACGCGGTCCAAGCCAGTGTACGGGCCATCTCGGTCACCCTCTCGATGCCCATCCGAAATGACGGGACGATTACGCTCTCGATGTGCGCCATTGCCGTCTCGCTCAGGTGGAAATGGTCAGCCGAGGAGAGCGTATAGGCGACGTTCTCCAGGGGAAGACATCCGATGTAGCCGTTTGGATGCGTGAACTCTAGTTCGGAGAACAAGAGGTCCCCGAACACCTGCCGGCGCCAGGCCTCTCGGTCGTAGAGGCGACGGCACGTTCGCGCTCCTCCGCGATGCGAGCCCCAAGCGAGGGGAGGCTCCCATCACCCTCCGAGCATGCCCAGATATCGACGCCGCGGCCCCCGTGGCTGCTCGATACCCTCTCGAGCTGGCGAACCAGGTCGTCGAGAACCAACTCGTACTCGGACCTGTCAAAGGTGAACTGAAGCAAAGGGCCAGCGCCTGGAAGTCTTACGAGCTCGACGCCGTGCTTCCCGGTCGGAATCAGCCAGGAGAGGGTGTCCGCCGTGGCTCGCAGTTCGCTCGGCTCATAGATGCCGATGCACCCTGCGACACCGCAGGAGCACGTGAAAAAGTCCACCGGAGCGGCGTTATGCGCCCTCAGCGCAAGAACCAACCCTACGTCGAAGAAGTATCGGCCACTCGGGTCGAGGCGCTGACCGTTA
Source organism: Variovorax sp. SRS16 (assembly GCF_901827165.1). NCBI lineage: Bacteria > Pseudomonadati > Pseudomonadota > Betaproteobacteria > Burkholderiales > Comamonadaceae > Variovorax > Variovorax sp. SRS16. The sequence continues at coordinate 101,200 of NZ_LR594667.1, read as the reverse complement.
ACCAGGGGGTGCACGGCTACGCTAAGTGGTTCCGTTTCTCCTGGTACGGCGGCGGCCGCAGGTTCGACGTGGAAGGATAGTTTGTGCAGCATCGAAGGTCCAAAAGCTTTGGCCCTCGAACCCGAGAGCCACGTCGATATAGGGGACGCGATTTATATCGAGGGCGAGGGTTCCTAGGGGTCATTGGCCAAATCCGGAGCCTAGAAGGCACCGGGAGGTACAGACAACTGAGCAGCGCGCCAAAGCTTCGAGCAGTGTGGCCCTTGCCGGTGGCCGGCTTGCCTCTCGCATGCGCGCGGGCACAAGCACGAGCTCGCGGGCGCGCCATGCGCGAGACTCTCTTCTTGATTGAGGGTTTTAGAAGAACTCTCAATCTAGAGAAAGACTTTAGGTAGCAAACCTTTTTATGCAAAACCAGCCCGAGGGAAGCTGGCGTGGAGGGCCCTCCCTGCACGAGGGGGCAAGAGGCAGAGTCCTCCGCGCAAGCAGGGTTGCCCCTGGATGGTGGCGGACGAACGTGCCCGGACCTGACGGCTAGCCAGCACGTCGTAGGCCACGAGGTTTCCACTGAAAAAGTCTTTTCCGTCAACCACTTAGCGCTTGGATTCGGCGTTTAAACACGCTGTACCTATTCGTTGGGTAGCCGCTTGCCTGTTTCACCCCCTGTTTGCGTCGTCTAAACGGGCCCGAAGCAAGCAAGCGGTGTTTCCCTTTCATCGCTCCATCGAACCCGTATGCCTCAACCCTATACGCCGACCACCAAAGATGGTCGCGCCGTTGCCGACGAGAATGAGCTGCGCATCTTGAAGGCCCTGCGCCACTTTGGGCATCTTCGCCGTCAGGAGGTCGCTTCCGCCGTCTGGCCACGGTCGTCGGGAACCAGCGCCTATGTCATGGCTGGGCGAACCGTCAAACGCATGCTAAGCAAAGGCATGCTCCTCGAGAAGGCCAATACGCTTGGCGGCTATTCGCTCGTCCTCGCCTCGAAGGGTGTCGCCCGCCTCAAGGATTTCGACATTGTCGCGCAGGAAGGCTATGAGCTGGCCTTCAACGGGCCTCAGTTCTTCCACCGAACTCTCGGAACGAACTACCTCATCGAGCGAGCTCGCGCCGGCGACGAAATTTTCGGCGAATACGCTCTCCTGAAGGGGTGGTCGCCCGTGGACAAGGAATACGTGCGTGAGCGCTTTCGCAAGATTCCTGACGGGCTCATCGTTTATTCCGGCGCGACCGCTGGGTTCACCGACGGTACTCGGGTTGCCGACTGGGTTGAGGTCGAGTCGGCCTTCAAGCCGTACGAGGAGGTCAAGAAGGCGCTGGAGCTCCTGACCCGCGACTCGCAACTGACGAAGAGCGGAGGACTGCTGCTAAACAAGCTCGTCTTCGTCTACGACTCCCGGCACAAGCACGACAAGCAGCTGCTTCGCTACATCGCGAAGTTCCTGAAGGAATACCCCGGCCTGACTCCGGAGCTCGTGCTCGCCGAAATCATCCTCGCCCGCTGCTTCGTGGACGTGCCTTTCAGTTGGCATGGCGTGGAGGAGACCACTGCGCTGGACCTCATGCGCGCCGCCGGAGACCTCGAAACCGATTCACTCGACGCACCCGCCGCTGATACCGCCCCTTCCCAACCCGACCTCTGAACCAGACCACAAATGCCTACCGTTATCCTTACCGAAAAGTCCTCTGTCGCCAACGATATCGCTGCAATCATGGGCGTGAAGTCGAAGTCGCGCTTCCACATCGAGGCCAAGGACGGAACCCTCATCACCTGGGCCCGTGGCCACTTGCTCGAGCTCGTCGACCCGGAGGTCTACTCCAAGGACTGGGGCGGCTACTGGAAGTGGGCGCAACTTCCCATGATTCCTGAGAACTGGAAGTACAGCGTGGTGCGCGGCTCCGGCGACCAGGTGAAGGCCATCGCAGCACTGCTCAAAACCGCCACTAAGGTGGTCCTGGCGACCGACGCGGGACGGGAAGGCGAACTCATCGGCCGCCTCATCCTGGACCATTGCAAGTACCGTGGCCCGCTGGAGCGATTCTGGGCCAGCGAAATGACACCTGCGGGCATCAAGAAGGCCTTGGGGACACTGCTGCCTGGCTCGTCCAAGGACCCGCTCTACGAGGCGGCCAAGGCGCGGCAGCACGCCGACTGGATGTACGGCATCACGGGGACGCGTGCGGTGTCCCTGGCGGCGAACGTCCGCGGCGACTACTTTCCGCTCGGACGGGTCCAGACCCCCACCCTGGCCCTCATCGTGCACCGCGACAAGGCTATCGCTGACTTCAAGTCGTCGTCGTATTACGAGCTGGAGGCGAGCTTGACCACTGCGAGCGGGAAAGCCTTCAAGATGTGGCACGCACCGGCGGAAGACAAGCGCATCACCGAAAAGGCGGACGCCGAGAAGATGATGAGGCAGGCCGAAGGCGCCACCGCTCCGCTGCGAGTGACCCGGGAGCCCGGTTCGGAACGTCCCCCGCTTCCCTATTCGCTGCCCACGTTGCAGCGCGATGCCAACCGGGTACTCGGCTTTTCGGCAGCTCGAACACTCGAGCTTGCCCAAAAGCTGTATGAAAAGAAGGTTACGAGCTATCCTCGGACAGACTGTGAATACCTGGCGGAGAACCAGAAAGCCCAGGTAAAGGAGGTGCTCGACTGCGTGCGGCTCACGGCGCCCTCCAAGGTCGATGAGCTCCTCCGCCAGGGAATCGTCATGCGCTCGACCACCTTCGACGACTCCAAGCTCTCGGACCACCACGGCATCATCCCGACCTACATGCTCGTCGACTTGGCCCCCGACGAGCAGCAGCTCTATAACCTCATCAGCCTGCGATATCTCCAGGCGCTCGGCCAAGACATGCGCTACGACCAAACGAAGGTGTCGATGAACGCCAACGGCGTCGAATTCAAGGCTGCAGACCGGGTGATTTCGTCGCCGGGTTGGCAGGCCCTCGCTGACGCCTAAGGCAAGAAAAAGGGCCCCGCAAAGCAGGGCCCTTTAAAATCAAAAGCGCGTCATACCGACGCCAGTAGTCATTCATCAGCACCGCCTTCCAGGGACGACGCTTCGCTCAACCGCTTCGCACGTTCCTGTTCGAGGCCCTTAAACGCTTCTGCAATGCGGTCCAAGCTCAGTTGCTCGGGCAGCAACCGGCGCTGAGTCGCCTTTTCGTACAAACGGGCTACCAAGTACTTCGTCTCAAGCGTCCCGTGCAGGACGTCGGGCGTTATCAGGTGGCCCCACTCGCTGTCCTGGGTGATGAACTCGAGCACACGGGGAACCTCCCTCTCCAGCTGCGATGGGCTCGCATACAGGTCGGACACGGTGATACGGCCTGCCATCAGCAGAACCGTAAGCCGCGGAATACCAAGGTACTCCGCGCACTTGACGGAGAACTCTTCTGAAATCGCCTTTGTCGGGCGTGTTCCGTTCCTCAGCTGGGTGATGTACCCGTAGGTGACGCCCAGGTGGTCCTTGGCCATCTCTACCCCCGTGTGACCTAGGTAGTCCGCACGGCGCTTCAACGCCGCGACCAGGTAGGCACCCGGGCGCAGCAGTGAGTTCTCGTCAAACTCACCATTCCATGGGGGAACCTCCACAGGCGCATTCGACGGAGCGGCGCGGGAAGCGCGCTTCGAATCGAGCGGAACCACAGTCGTCACATCATTCTTGGTCATAGATACCTCTTGGCGCGCGAGGGCGCCACCTTGTTATTGGGATGCCTTTCGGAACTCGCCGCTTGATAAGGCGCTGACGCGCACTGCAACATTTTCCTACTACGTAAAGCTACCGGCTTGAAACTGACCGTTCATTTTATACCAGAGGATGACCTGACACCAATACTGGTAGCCGTTTGCGCCTTGTACCTACACCAAGCAGTTCAACTTTTTCTTCATGAGGTCATCATGGCTGCAAACATCTTCGGTTTTCTGGGCTTCCTGTTCCAGCTGGTCGCACTCGGCGGATTCCTCTGCTTCGTCGGCTGGCAGGTGCGCAAGGTTCTGAATGCTCGCGCTGCGTCCCGGCAGCAACAGCGTGCCAAGGAGGTTGCAGCAATGGTCGCTGCCTCCAGGTCACGTCAAAACGCCCGCGCCTTCTGACGCGTTCGTTCTGCCCTGATTCAAGAGCTCCTTCATGGAGCTCTTTTTCTTTGGCGTCCGCCGGCCCTGTCGTCCTCCAACCCTAAGACGGCGGTACGCCGGGCGGCCGCCATGCGCCGACCCTAAAACCGTAAGCAGGAGCGAGCAGAACCGCTTTAGGGGTGGCCACCGGGTTTCCTGCGCTACCTATATGAAGAGGTGCTCGTGGGGGCGACGCACCACTTACAAGCCATTTATTTTGCCGATTCGTTCTTCCCCGCACATGCGGACGATGAGGCGCCACTGTTCTAGATTAGGAGTTCCCCATGATTGTCTTCGGTAACATCGCTGCGCAGCCCGAAAAGAAAACTGCCCGCGAGTCCGGGAAAGAATACTACACGCTCCGCCTTGCGGAAAATCAAGGCAAGGACGCCAACAGGACGACCACCTGGTACGACGTCGTCGCCTTCATCTCCGAGATGGAAGCCGACATGCTGAACAAGGGCATGCTGGTCAAGGTGATGGGCGTCCTGAATGCCGAGACCTACCAACGCAAGAGCGACTCGACCTGGACGTCGGCCCTGAAAATCCGTGCCTTCAAGGTCGAGCCCTACGAGCCGAAGCCCCGTCCCCAGCAGGATGGCGGCGACGACAGCCAAGGCTAACTCTCCGTCATTCGAAACCCCGGCGCCACATGGGCCGGGGTTTTTCTTTGGGGGCTAACCACGCCAGTGCGTCTCACCTGGCGCACTAGAACCTAAATCGCGTCTAAACTGATACTGGCACTGTTTATTCTTTGACAGTTGGTGTTACTGAAGCTATACTTTCACTGTCGTTTAAGCGCTGGTCGCTAACAACTATCACCAACACAACTTTCGGTACCTGTCACCATGAAGCTCAAGAAAATCACCCTGCGCGAACCCGTCGAACGCCTGGCCGTCAGTGTCAAGAAGTCCACCGCGGACCTGGTCGAGGCCTATCGCCAGGAGTACAAGGCCGCGCACGGCGTCGAGATTGAGACCAGCGCCCTCGTGGAGACCATCCTCAAGGAGTTCATCACCTCCGACAAGGACTTCATGAAGAAGTACGAAGCGAGCAAGGCCGGCGCCTGACCGGCGGCTGGATGGAGAGCCCCGTAGCAGGGCTTGAAATCTGGAAACAGCGAGGAGAGCTTAAGTACGAACTCTCCCTCCCTGTCGAAACACCCTCGAACAACGTCATCAAGGGCCTTCACTTTCACGCATACAAGGATTTGCGGCGCCAATGGCGAATGATGGTAAAGGCGGCCCTCAAGGGCCAAAAGCCAGAAGCCCCCGTCGAACGGAGCTTCCTGGTGGTGACAAGAGAGTGCGCCGGCGGCGGACTGGACTGGGACAACGCGTACGGAGGGATGAAGCCAATGCTTGACTGCCTGGTAGCGCCCTCCGACAAGAACCCCGACGGTCTCGGCCTGATTCTGGATGACAACCCCAAAGCCATGCCTTTCCCCCCGTTCGTGCGGCAGTTGCCGGCGAAAAGAGGTGCCGGACGCACCTTGGTTCAGATTTACGAACTGACCACCTAAAACGTATTTTTGGATTGAGGCGGCCGCCGCCCAGCCCGCCTCTCAATCACTTGGAAACTGGAGCCTCGAATGTCTGAAGTCGCTGTCAAAACTGCTAAGCCTACCCGCCAACGCAAGGACGTGGTCCCCCCGGAGAACCTGACCTCGGACATGTCGCTGTTCGACTACCTGTCGCAGTGCCAGCCGCCGCTGGACCAGAAGATTATCGACATCGCCTGCTCCCAGAACCAAGTGCCGCCCGAGCTCAAGAAGGAGGCGGCGCAGGAAATCCGCATGATGTGGTTCACCCTGAGCCCTGATACGGCGAAGTACAAGCCCGGCCAGATTGCGGCCTACGCTCACCGGATGGCTGGGCACGCAGCACTGCGTCTTCGGCGCGAACTCGGCTCGTCGGTGCGCCTGCCGGGCTCGGCGTTCCGCAAGCGCAAGGACGGCAGCTCCTACGTGACCCCCGGCGTGCTCGCCGCAGCCCTGGAGTGGGACAAGCTCGAGGGCTGGTTTCAGACCGACGGCGGCGAGGGTGCGGACAGCGGAATGGCCCCCGAAGGCCTGCCTGACGGCCTCGGCCTGAACCCACTCATGGCTGCCGACGGCGAGCCCGCCATCGAAGAGGACGAAGACCAGGCGATGCGCGACGAGCGCCAGGAGCTCCTCGAGCGGCACCGTGACGACCTGACGCCGCGGCAGTTCACCATCATGGGCAGCCTGATTGGCGGCAGTTCGTTCGACGACGTCATGAAAGAGCATGGCATCAAGAACGGCGTGCTCATGCGTGAGGTTGCCATCATCAGCTCCATCGTCGGCGTCCTGGACTGAGCCATTTGGCTATAGGTTGCACAACCCTCTACCGAAATTCCACGATGAAACTAGCCCTGTTCGCCACCGCGCTCCTGGCCATGGTCGGCCTGGCCCATGCCAAGGACCACGGCGTCCAAGGGAACGTCTGGCCCATCATCGAAGTAGACATGCGCCAAACGATGCTCGAGTCCGCGTCTCGTACGGACTGGAACAAGGTGAACAAGCAGGTGGTTGAAAGCGGCAAGAAGTTCCTGTCGAACCTGCCGAAACGCCAGCTGCCCCAAGCCAACGAGACCGGTACAGCGTACTTCGACCCGTCCCTGGTCCTCACTTCGGACATCCAAGCTCCTGTGAAGCAAAGCGATGGCAGCTACAAGTGGGAAGTCCTTGCTGCCAAGGGCACCAAGGTGAACCCGCTTGACTCATACCACCCGGTCACCGCCCTCTTCTTCTTCGACGGGTCTCAGGAGGACCAGCGGGAGCTTGTCAAGAAGGTCTTTGCCGCTGAGCAGGACCGAATCGTCCCCATCGAAGCCGGCAGTGGCGACGTGAAGGACCTTGGTGACATCTTCAAGCGCCCCATCTTTCACGCGAGTGACGCGCTCATCAGCCGCTTCCAAGTGAAGTATCTGCCTGCCCTGGTCTACCCGGGCACGGGCGTGAACTCCAAATACATCGCGGTTACTTCCTTCGGCCAGCCATTTCAGACCGACGAGGTCCTGCACGCCTGGGATGAGCTCAAGCCGAAGCAGTCAGAGCTGTCGGCAGGGGCGTTGGCCGTTTCCGTGCCTGCCTCCGCGCCATCTTCCTCTGGAGTGACCCAATGAACGTCTTCAAGAAGCTTTTTGCCGCTGTTCTGATGTGCTGCGCCTTCGGCGCTTCTGCGCAGCAGGATGAATCTGGGGTTACGGGCGAGGCGCAGGCTGCCATCTGCACGGGCGAGATGTTCAATCCGATGAACATCGACTGGAACAACCTGTACCCCATCACGATTGTCGGCATGCAAATCAACGGGTCCGGCTACAACGAGAACCCGGTGTTGATGCAGGCGATGCCCCCCATCTGCTACTGCCCTTCCGTCATGACCTACGGGTACCCGACCATGGGCGAGGGCCTCACTTACTGGGAGCCGATGTACCTGGTGGAGGTGGAACGCCGCCCCGGGTGCATGCCCTCAATGGGCGGCATGCAGGTTCTCAAGACCTATGCGAACCAGGGCTCCGAGAAGTCGACGGGTGAAGGCCTGGAAAAGCGGCAAGCCAACCGCATGAACGTCCACTTCATCACCTACCCCGTGCTGGACATGATTGACCAGGAGCTTCTCGCGTACTGCAAGAACCCCTCGGGCGTGGACGTCACGTACATGACCGAGGTCGACCCAATGTGGCAGGACGATACCTGGAGCGGCATCTTCACCCCAGAAGCTTCCATCTTTACGGGGCTCACCGCTCACGCCGCATGCGCGGTCGACGCCGCGGCCTCGACCCTCGGCCACACCATTGATGCCCTGTTCTGGTGTGCCGGAGCATGGGGAAATCTGTACCCCTTATCCGGCAACACGTCCCATGCCGGCCAGGACTTTGCAGAGAACAACCTCATTGCGGCCAAGTTCATCGCACGCTTCAGCCGTCTGGGATTGCTGTTCACCACCATCGGTCCCTCGGCTATCTGCGCGTCACATCCGAATCCCATGGTCGTTAAGGGTCAGTACCGGTTCAACCAGGTTGGCCCTATCAACCGTACCGGCCGAGCAGTGGTCTTCGGCGATATGGCCGAATTCCAATATCCGCCGACGTCGAACGCCCCTACCCAGGAGCACACCATCAACATGATTTGGCAAGGCAAACAATGCTGCTACCGCGTACCGTGATGAACAAGTGCTTGACCGTATCGATGGCTGCAGCCATCGTGGCCTTCGCCCTGAGCGCCCAGCAGGCCCGCGCCCAAGACACTGCCGACGGAACCGAAGCGCCCGCCGAGAAGCAAGATGCCGGAGCCCTCTACGTGCCATACGGCAACCTCAAGGACGCGGACCCCCAACAGGTTGAGGCGGCCCGAAAGCTCGGCGAGACCCTGGCTGTTGACCTGCTCACCGCATATGAGAAGGCTGTTCCCGACCCGGAGTTCGCCGAGCGAGTGGCCCGCGGTAAGAAGAATGCCGACGACATCGCGGACCAGTCAATCGCTGGCGAGCGTGACAAGGTTCTGGAGTTCCTGGGCATCAGCCCCAAGCGGAGGTCCAACCTTTACTACTTCGTGTCTTGGTCAATGCCGCTGGAAATGCTGCGGTCTTACGCCGTCGAGGCCATGTGGTCTGGCGGCACGCTGATTTTCCGGGGCGCGCCTCCGGGGCGAAGCCTCGGAGACTTTGTGAGCGAAGACCTCACGAAGCTGAACTACGGCAAGGGTGCGTCAGCCAATATTTCGATTGACCCGCGCATGTACGACGCCTACCAGGTCACCACGGTTCCGACCATCGTGCTGACCACCTATCGCGTGGAGATGCAGTGCACCGGAATCGAGCCGCGCAAGTTCAAATACCGCGGGCAGGACCTGCAGTACAACACCTGCCCGCCGCTGGACCCGGCCAAATACTCGAAGGTTTCGGGTGCCGTCACTGCAAACTATGCCCTCCAACAGTTCCTCGACGACGGCATGGAGGATGCAACGCCCTACATCAAAGCTCTGGCGCGCGGATTCGCCCTGGGCGATACTCCTGCAAAAGAGCAAAAGCCGTTCACGGGCAAATGGGAAGACTTTAAGTCGCCATCGGAGCGCTTGAAGGAAGAGGAAGGCATCCGCAAGGCCATGGCTGATGCCCTCGCCGCGAAGGCGCTGCAGAACGCCTCAGCACTTCCACCCCAGAAATGATGCGCAAAGGCTAAGTGGGGTCTCTGTACCTATACGTTGGAGCAACCTATAGGCCGGAGACTACCCAATGCGTGTCGCAAACTACCTTCTGGGCGCCATGTGCGCCCTTTTCACGTTCACCACAGCGGCGCAAGCCCCTACCGCGGAGGAGATTGCGCAGGCGAAGAAAGTAGCCACCCAAGCTGCAACCCAGATGCGCAGCGTCAGCGTGAACCGGGATGCGGGGGGAGACACAATCCTGAACGAGGACGGAACGGCGCAGCTGGCGCCGAGGTCGTCTTTTACCCAGGCCGCAGGCCTCGACTACTTCAAAAGCATCACCGGACTGGAGGGCCTCGAGCAAGTTGCCTCCCCCGGCCAGAAGCAACAGGCAGGCATCGCCGTCGTCACTGCCACGGCGAAGTTCGACCTCAACTGCCGCGCCAAGGTCGAAGGTGAAATCCGCTCGGGTGGCAACCTCACGTTCCGGGCAGTCGCGTGCGAGGGCGCTCCGGTTCAATCGCTGCTCTTCAAGGTTTGTGACAACCAGCAGCGACTGGGGCAGTGCGCGGCTGATAGCGACTTCTCGCAAGAGATTTCCGTGCCCGTCGGCTCCTTCACCACGGTGAGCGGAGTTCAGGTCGGGGCTGGCTGCAACAGCACCGACAGCTGCCGCATCTCGGTCCGCGGGACGTCGGTCATTGGCGGCAGCGACGCCACTCTGAAGGTCACCGGCCAACAGATTGCTTCCAACAGCACACTGATTTCGGACCTCCGCACCAACGTCGAAAACGGCAGCTACGCCGACAAGACCAGGGAGACCGGCGAGCACCTGCGGGCAAATCCGGCCCAAGCCGCCGAAGGAGGAACCGAGACCAAGCTCACCCAGGCGGATGCTCAGTGCTCCGGCCCGCGCAGCTGCACGAAATGGAGCACGACTTCGCAGAAGTTCACCACGAGCTGCACGCGCACGTTCCCCCTCACTGAGCGCATCACGAAGTACAAGCTCGAGACCGCACAATGCGACATCAAGGTCAAAATCGACAAGGACGGCAAGGTGGCGACCACGGACACATGCCTCACCTCGGAAGGCGTAGACCTGCGCAAGGACAAGTCGAAGATTGGCGAGACCGCCAAGGTCTGCTCGCAGCTCGCAGAGGACGGCACGACGTGCCTGGACCAGAGCTGGACCGAGTACTTCGCCACGAGCGACCCCGCCGTCCTGTCGGTGGAGGCATCGCCCTCGCCGGTCGCTGGCGCCTGCGACTTGAGCCCTCTCTCAGAAAGCCGGTACAACACCTACCAAGGCGGCGAGTGGTTCGGCCGCACGCTAGACGACGCCCAATGCCTAGTCGCGGCCGTCGATGAGGCTACTGGCTTCCCGACGGGTGTTGTCCTGCAGCTCACCAACGCTGAGAAAGCGGGTTGTGGCATCTACACGACGCCGACCACCGGTGTCGTCTGCTACGGGCAGCCCAGCGCGACCGACGACCTCGATTCCTGCAAGAGCGTTGACCTGGCGCACTGCAGCATGACCTCTGCCGAGCCAGCCTCCTACACCGGCGGCAACGGCGGCCTCGTCATGTCCCAGAACGAGACCTACCAATGCACGCACGCTCAGGATATCTGCGTCGAGTGGTCCAAGAGTTCCGAAGACAACGCCTGCCTGAACACGGACGACATCACGTTCGGCAATGCCGTGAAGCAAGACCAAACCGTCGACGTCGAGAAGATGAACGCCGCCCTGGTCTCGGCCGCGATTGCGGACGCTGCGGGCGAAGGCATTGACGACATGAGCGACAACCCGACCATCCCGAAGATTTTCACGGGCAAGGATATGCGCTGCAAGCGGGCGACAGGCGGCATCGGCCAGTTGTTCGGGCGGAACTGCTGCCGGATGGACATGGAGCGCCCGAAGTCAGGACAGATGATGCGTGACGGCTGCGAAATGCCCACGGTCGAGCTCGCCGCAGCCCGGCGCTCGAAATACACCGTCTACATTGGCGAGTACTGCTCCAACAGGGCTAAGTGGCCGCTGAAGTCCTGCCTGGAATACACCCAGACCTACTGCTCATTCAACGGCATTCTGCCGCGCGTCATCCACGAGCAGGGCCGCGGCCAGCTGCTGCAGATGGCCATGTCCGGGCAAGGCGCGGACATCGTCAGCCAGAATCTGAACTTCACCTATCTCGACCAGGGCAACGGGCGGTGGACGTCGCCGGTGGACGTCAACGGCGTCAAGGTCGCTGCGTGGCAGTGGCCCAGCTACTGCGCGGACCCCGTCAAGGCCGGCGAAATTTTTGCGACGGACCCGGAATCGTTCGAATGCCCTGGCGTCGTTCGGACCATCATTGCCAGCTGCGATAACTCGAACGGGTGCGCCGAAATGCCAAAGGCACCTGAGTTCGGCCCGAATTCGTGGAACCTGGTGGAACTCGACCCGCTGGTCAACGAGTCCCGGGGTGTCAGCCGTTACACCGCCGTGAAGGGCGCATGCTCGCCCGAATCGGGCAATTGCACCTATGAAGCACGAGGATGGCCGATGGGTCAGGGTGGCAAGGCTATCGTCACCCGTGACCTGTCATGGCACCTTTACTCGAACGAAGAGTCAGAAGGCCGCTCCGCCGGCGCGTTGAACCAGATGTCGAACATCGCCGACCTGGTGTTCCGCACCTGGTCCGTAAAGGGCGCCTCGGACGGAAAGACCGTGCCGGAACGCATCCGCATCGACTACAGCCAGGATGGCGGCCAGACTTGGAAAACCGTGCAAGTCCCAACCGACCTGCGCACCTCGGAGTTCACCTTTCCGAACTCTGACACGCGCCTCACGGGCCGTTGCGATGCCCTGACGAACCTGTGCAGCTTTCGGGTGACTGCGACCTCGGCCGTTGCCCTCAAGCTGTGGGGATTCCCTCAGTTCCCCGACTGCACGGGCTTCACGCCGGGTCAACTGTCTGCCATGGACTTCGGCAAGATGGACCTGTCCGAATGGTTGACGTCGGTCATGGACAAGGTCGCGGCTTCGGCCGGCAGCCCGAGCGAAATCGGCCGGGCGGCTGCTGAGCAGTTCCAGCAGTTCAACAGCCAGTATGCGGATGGTAAGGGCACCATCACGGTTACCGCGCCATCTGCGGCGCACTACGCCCGCATCAGCCCATCGCAAGGCTTCGGACCGTTCCACACGCGACTCATCGCGAGCGGATACTGGCCTGAGACGACAGGCGACAAGGCCAAGGACGTGGACCGCGTGACCGCGGTAGAAGTGGACTGGGGGGACTGCACGATGACCGAAACCCTTCAACCGCTGTCCCTCTCCGAGCCCGGCTCGGGCTACTACGGAATCCACGTCTTCAAGGCTCCTAACGAGCTGGCCTGCGGCAAGCGCGAAGGCAACGTGACCCAAACCGTCACGATGACTGTGCACACCACCAAGAGCGGCGTGCAGAAGCGCACAGTCACGGTCGAGAACGCATACAACAAGTTCCCGGGCGGCAGCGGCGGTCGCAACGATAACGTCCCAGTAACGGTGACCGTCCCGGCGAGCCAAGGCACGATGCCGAAATGAGGCACTGACAGGCCCTGCGCAAGCGGGACGTAAAGCGGCAGGACCTCGGTCTTGCCGCTTTTCTTTGTGAATCCTGACCAACCAGCCCATATAAATGACTGGTTCCTAGACGAACCAGCATAAAGGGAGACGTTTTACATGCTGGTAGGTCGAAAAGACGCTTGGGCGTTGATGGGGATTGGTGCAGGCGTCGCGGCGTCAAGCCCTTGGGTTGCGGGCAACCCCTATGTACTCCCCGCATTGGTGGGGCCCGCTGTGGGCGCCGGGTGGTTCGCGTTTAAGCGAGCACGGGAGTGGCTCGACCGAACGGACACGGTCAGTCGCGAAAACTTCGTTCTTCCGTCGGATGAGACGTTTGGCGACCTCATGTCGACCAAGGAGGGAATTCGGTTCGGCTACACGCGTGACAACGGTATGCCCGTCGATATCAGCGACAACTTCCTGACTCGGCATACCGCCATCATCGGCCAGTCAGGTGTCGGCAAGACCACTCTGGGCGAGTTCCTTCTTTGGCAGCAGGCTATCCGCGGTGGCGGCTTCATCTTCATCGACGCTAAGCTCGATGCGGCGACGCGCGACAAGTTGAACATGATGATGCAGCTCTGCGGCCGCGGGGATGAGTTCTACGTCCTCAACGTCGACCAACCGCACAACAGCAACACCTACAACCCCATCCTCAAGGGCGACGCCGATGAGGTGGCCAGCCGGCTCCTCAACCTGATTCCGGGAACGGAAAACTCGCCAGGCGCCGACTACTTCCGCCAGCAGGCGAACTATGCCTTAACAGTGCTCACAGGCGCGCTGAAGTCAGCCAAGCGCCGCTACAACTTCAGCGACCTCGCCATCCTCTTGCAATCGGACCGGGCGCTGGAATCGCTGCTGCGGTTGCGCTTGGGCGATGAGGAACGCATGACCCTGGAGATGTTCCTCAATCAGTTTCGCAAGAAAGACAAGAACGGCGTTGGAATTGACATCAAGATGGTCAAGGATTTGCTGGGTGGCATCTCCGGGCGAATTGCACTCTTCGCGCAAGGAAAGTTCGGCGAGGTCTTCAACACCTACACGCCGGAAATTGACCTCACGGACATCGTGATGAACAACAAGTGTCTGTACGTCATGCTTCCGACCATGGGGAAGGATACGGCAGCGCTGAACCTCGGGAAAATCATTCTTTCCGACCTCCGCACTGCGGTCTACAACGTGCAGGGCGTGCACAAGGACAAGCGCCCGAAGCCCCCGTTCCTCGTCTTTGCTGACGAAATGGGCAGCTACGTCATGAGCGGTATCGCACGACTTTTCGAGCAAGCTCGAAGCGCAGGCATCTGCATGATTCCAGCCTTCCAGACCTTTGCGAACCTGCGCACGGTCGGTCCCGACTTCGAAGACATCATCATTGGCAACACCTGGAACAAGGTCTGTTTCAAGTTCGCATCCAAGGACTCTCCCGAGACGGCCGCTGACATCATCGGCAAGACCAAGAAGTTCGCGAAGTCCCTCTCGCTGAGCAAGAACGAGGGCGAATCCTCCTCCAACATCCGAACGACTCCCCAGGGCAACGCGTCGGACGGCGCCGGCATGTCCGAGTCCTGGAAGGAATCCGAGGAGTATCGCGTCAGCCCCGAGCATCTGAAGTCCCTGGGCCTCGGAGAGGCGGTCCTGCTGTCGGGCTCCCGCGTGTTCCACATCAACACGCCGATGCTCAACTTCCCGGAGCCTATTCCGGAGTTCAAGGTGACCAGGCACAAGGTCACGATGCCGCCTGATGAGCTGGGCCTTGACCTTACCGACGAGTACGAGCAGTTCCTGATGGTGGGGTCTGACGAGAGCCGAGCCGCCTCGGCTGAAAGCAGCTTCACCACCGCCGGCGCTTAATCCCTTGAGCGGCGAACACGCTCCCACGGGTACGTACGACAAGCTGGTGCAACAGGCCATCGCGTTGCTTCGGGACCATCAGGCAAGTGCGGGGCCCCAAGCTGTCGCGGTCCTGGCATGTGTCGGCTACGGCGAAGGAAGCGTCGTGTCGACCGCGGTCAGGGCAGCGGACGGGCATGAAGCCGTTCCCCTCGCCATGCTGCTGTCGTTCACCCGGTCGTTTGCGGCGGCTGAGAGCTGTCCCAGGGCGATGCGCGAGCTGCAAATGGCGGAAGCCGCGCTCCAACGCGCTATCGAAGCGAAGCTGCTCCCAGAGCGCGTCGCGCTCTCTCTACACTGACCATGAGCACCGTCCTCTTCATCCTCGCCTGTGGCGTTCTCTGCCTGGTGGTCTTGTCCAAGATTCCCGGGCTCGAGCACCTCGTCAAGCCTCTCATCGACCTCGTCTTCACCGGCGTAAAGGTCGGCGCTGCCAGCGGCTCCTACTGGGCCATCTGGCTCACGAAGCTCCTGCTGGCCTCGCACACGGACCTCATTCGACATCTGTTCCTCTCCGCTGAGGCCATCGACCCCTCGATGGCAGTGCGCGACAACGAGGCCTGACCGAATCGCGCCCCGGCCCGCAGGCCACCCCATCCGGGGTGGCTTTTTCGTTTAACGGCTCCTCCTGTTGGCACCCTTAAAGCAGGCCTCCAGACCGGGCTAGCTATAGGTTGCGTACCCCTCCAGCACAGCGTTGCGCCCCCAGGCGCAGGCGCTGTCGTCCTTTAGATGGTCAATTGCCTCTCGCTATACGCGGAGAGGACAACCAACCCGCTTGCGACTGGCTTCAAGCCTGCTACGCGTGCGGACCAACTTCAACATCGAGGCCCCAGGGGCCTCGGAATCTACGAAAGAAACAGATGAAAAACGCTCTGATGTCTCCCCTTGGCCAAAAGATGCTCTCCGAGTCGAAGTTCTTCATGGGCTACTCCCGCTGGGTAGATGCCCGGGGCTCCTACGAGACCTGGGACGAAGCCGTAGCACGCGTCATGGACATGCACCGCGACAAGTACGCGGAACGCATGACGCCGGAGCTCGAGAAGTATTTCGCCAAGGCTGAAGTGGCATACGAAAGCCAACTGGTGCTGGGTGCTCAACGTGCCTTGCAGTTCGGTGGCGAACAGCTGCGCAAACACGAGGCCCGCATGTACAACTGCTCGGTCAGCCACTGCGACCGTGCGGCTTTCTTCCAGGAAGCGATGTACCTGCTTTTGTGCGGCTGCGGCGTCGGCTTCTCGGTGCAGAAGCACCACGTGGCCAAGCTGCCCCCAATCGCTCGTCCGTCGAGCGAGAAAATCAAGGTCTTCCAGATTCCCGACAGCATCGAGGGCTGGGCCGACGCGTTTGGCGTCCTCTTGAGCTCGTACTTCGATGGCGAAGGCACGTTCCCGGAATATCAGGGCCACCAGGTTCATTTCGACTTCAGCCTAATCCGCGCGAAGGGTTCGGAAATCTCGGGCGGCTTCAAGGCCCCGGGCCCGGACCCCCTGCGCCAGGCACTCATCAAGTGCGAGGCGCTGTTGCAGAAGGCTCTCGGAGCTGCTGAATCGGTCGCCGTGCGTCCCATCGTCGCATACGACTTCGTCATGCACATGTCCGACGCAGTTCTGGCCGGCGGCGTTCGTCGCTCCGCGACGATTTGCCTGTTCGACAAGGACGACCAGGAGATGATGAAGGCGAAGACTGGCGACTGGTTTGTCGACAACCCGCAGCGCGGCCGCAGCAACAACTCCGTTGTGCTGCTTCGCGACGAGCTGACCCGCGAAGAGTGGGCGCAAATCATGACCTCCGTGCGCGACTTCGGCGAGCCGGGCTTCATCTTTGTCGACGACAAGGAGTTCGCTTACAACCCGTGCGTGGAAATCGGCATGCGTCCGGTCACCATCGACGGCGTGTCGGGGTTCCAGTTCTGCAACCTGACCGAAATCAACGGCGGCAAGTGCGTGAACAAGGAGCTGTTCTTCGCCGCTTGCGAGGCCGGCGCCATTCTGGGCACGCTCCAAGCAGGCTACACGAACTTCAAGTATGTGTCCGAAGCCACCCGCCGAATCACCGAGCGCGAAAGCCTCATCGGCGTGAGCATCACGGGCTGGATGAACAATCCGCACATCCTGTTCGACGAAGCCATCCTCAAGGAGGGCGCTGAAATCGTCAAGCGGGTCAACCGTGAAGTGGCGATGCTCATCGGGGTCAATCCGGCCGCGCGCACGACCTGTGCGAAGCCCTCGGGCAACGCGTCGGTCCTGCTGGGCACTGCCTCGGGAATCCACGGCGAGCACTCGCCGATGTACTTCCGCAACGTTCAGATGAACGCCGATGACGAAGTGGCCAAGCTCATCCTGCAGCGCAACCCGAAAATGGTGGAGAAGTCCGTATGGTCGGCAAACGGCAGCGACATCGTTGTCAGCTTCCCGGTCGTCTCGAAGGACACGTCCATCTTCAAGCAGGACCTCATGGGCGTTCGCCAGCTGGAGTTCGTGAAGAAGGCACAGCAGCACTGGGTCGAAAACGGCACCAATGTGGAACTGTGCGTGCATCCAAAGCTGCGTCACAACATCTCGAACACCATCGGGGTGGATGACTGGAGCGCGGTCGAGCAGTACATTTTCGACAATCGCCAGTGGTTCGCCGGCATCTCGTTGCTGGCAGGCGAAGGCGACAAGGCATACCCGCAAGCTCCGTTCACGGAAGTGACGTCGGCCGAACAAATCGTCGGACTCTACGGCGAGGCCAGCATGTTCGCCTCAGGTCTCATTGTCGACGGGCTGCACGCCTTCAACGACAACCTGTGGATGGCATGCGACACCGCAATGGGCAAGGGTCTGCAACTGTCGGACGAGGATTCCAAGGACCTGCTCAAGCGTGACTGGGTGCGTCGCTTCAAGAAGTTCGCGAAGCACTTCGACGGCGACATGCAGAAGGCCTCCTTCTGTCTGAAGGACTGCTACAACCTGCACAAGTGGGTGGGCATCCAGACCTCTTTGCAAGACATCGACTTCGCGTCGGTTCTGTCGGAAGTCCGTCAGGTGGACATCAACACCCTCGGCTCGCAGGCCTGCGCCGGCGGCATGTGCGAAGTTAGCTTCAACTAGCCCCGCGTCAGCGTAATTCCCAAACCCCGAGGAGCAATCCCCGGGGTTTTTTATTGGGCGGGCTCCTGCCGTGGCCCACTTAGCGGATGTGGCGGTTCGCCGGGCCGTTTCAAGCGGGCTGCCATCGCGGGAGCTTCAAGGGAGCGAGGGCGCGGGGCTCACAGCCGCCAAGACAGGACCCAACCAAAAAAGCCAGAGGCTGTGCCTCTGGCTTCCAGGTCACTGCTTCGCCGGGCTCAAGACATCGGATTGTGAGGGTCCGAATCCAACCCCATGGGGGCGACGTAGGCGTTGTTTTCTGCGACGAACCCACCCGTCTGCTCGTTGAACAGGCCGCCTGCACCGCCGCCAAACACGCCGTACGGGTTGCCGTTGATGTCCGTCAGGCCACCGGGCATCATCGGCGTGCCGTCGACGTTGACCAGAGGTGCAGTTGCGGAGTTTTGTACCGCGGCAAGGCTCGCTGCGTAGACCGCGCCCTCCATGCCTTGATTTCGCAGCAACTGCTGGCGGTCCGCCCGCACCCTGTCGGATGGCGCGGAAGCAATCCAGTCCTTCACGAAGCCGAAATGGCGCGCCTTCTCGTCTTTGCGGGCAAGCGTGACGAGCCAGACGAGGCTTGCGACATACAGCACAGCGACGGCAACCGCTACGGAGCTCAGGGCGGGGAACTTCAGTCCGAGCAGCAGGAAAAACCCGCACGATACCCCAGCGAACAAGTGCCCGTTGAACTCCCCCATCCGACGGAAGGCCGCCACCACCCAAACCCACTTGAACTTCTTGTTGACAACTTTTTGCTTCATGACATTTCTCCTCAGGCAGCTGCCTTCAATTCTCGCAGCAGCCCGATTGCTTGGTCGACGCGTGACACGTACGTCACGTCGATTCCCTTTACCGATGCCAAATTGTTGTGCTTGCACGCCAGTGGCACCATCGCCTGGGTGAAGCCCAGCTTCGCGGCTTCCTTCAGCCTGGTCAGAGCATCAGTTACGGGCCGAATCTCTCCGGCCAGGCCTACCTCCCCGAAAGCGACCATCCCCTTGGGCAGCGGCCGGTCCACGAGGGACGAATGTGCCGCAAGCATCAACGGCAGGTCCGCCGCTGGCTCCGTGAGCCGCACGCCCCCCACAATCTTGACATAGACGTTCTGGTCGAACGCAACGACGCTCGCGTGCTTGTTGAGCACTGCCAACAGCATCTGCAGCCGGTTCGTATCCACGCCGGCGGCGAAGCGCTTCGGATTCGGCGTCGGAGCGTCCTCCACCAGCGCCTGGACTTCAACCAGGAACGGTCGATTGCCCTCAAGCGCAGCAAGGATGCACGTACCCGGGACCGGATGCTCGTGCGCCGTGAGGAACAGCGATGACGGGTTGCTGACCTCCTCCAAGCCCTTCTCTCCCATCGCGAACACGCCGAGCTCGTTCACGGAGCCGAACCGGTTCTTGAACGCCCGAACCATGCGGAACGCGGAACCCGACTCGCCCTCGAAGTAGAGGACCGCGTCCACGATGTGCTCCAGGACGCGCGGGCCGGCCAGGTTGCCTTCCTTCGTCACGTGCCCGACCAGGAACAGGGCAATGCCCATGCTCTTGGCCTTCTTGTTCAGCTGCGCAGCGCATTCCTTAACCTGCGCGACGTTGCCCGGCGCCGACGTGAGCTGGCTCGAGAACACGGTTTGAATCGAGTCCACAACCATGATGTCTGGGCGCTGCTCATCCATCATGGCCAGAATCTCCTCCAGCTCCGTCTCGGGAAACACCTGGATGGATGCCTCACCGAGCCCGAGGCGCTCAGTGCGCATTCTCAGCTGGTCGGGCGACTCCTCGCCGGAGACATAGAGCGTCTTCGCGCGGGGGCTCAGATGCCCAACCACCTGCATCAACAGGGTCGACTTGCCAATGCCAGGGTCGCCACCGACGAGCACCACGGAGCCCTTGACCAGCCCGCCTCCCAGGACGCGGTTGAACTCGGTCAGGCCGGTGTCCCAACGCACGTGGGTGACCGTCTTGGCATTGCGGAGGTCAACGAGCGTTGCCTTCGTGCCCGACCAGTTCGAGTAGCGGTGGCTGTTGGCCGGCTCCTCGCGCTCGACGACCTCTTCCATCGTGTTCCAGGCGTTGCAGCCGGAGCATTTGCCACCCCAAACCACAGCCTTTTGCCCGCATGCGTTGCATGCGTAGCTCGACTTCTTCTTAACCATTGGAGTGCTCCATCTTAGTTGCATTTTAGCATACATACGATTTAGGTCCAAGCTAAATCGCAGTCCTGTGCCTAAAAGGCTAAAACTCAAATCCTACATGCACGGTTACCCCCTCTGCATCACAGGAGAACTCAATGGCAGACGAAATCGACATGGCCAATGAACAGGCTGAACTGTTCCTGCGCCAATCCCTGGCAAATCGGGCTACCGGCCCCAAGTTGCTCCCCCGTGGCAGTTGCTACAACTGCGACACCCACTTCGTGGCTTTGGGCAAGGATGCCCAAGGCCGAGACGTCGACGAGCGCGGCGTAGCCATCGACGAGAAACTCTTCTGCGACAAGGACTGTGCAGACGACTTCACCGAGCGCGAGCGCCTGAAAGCACGACGCTGAAGCGTTAGGCGCCTGCAGAGGGAAACGGCCGCCGGCAACCCCGGCGGCCTCTTTTTGCGCGCCTCAGCGCTAAATCTCAAGCGCACCGCGCCCGCTCCCTACACCTGTCAGGTCAACTACACAGGAGCATCAAATGGGATGGAGCAGCGTTTCCAACCAACGTGGCAAATCGACGCTTGAGATGCTGCGAGACCACACCTCGTACCGCGAAGGCGCCAAGTGGGACGGCAGCGAGGGCGTCACCTACCACATCGAGAGGATGGTCAGCGGTGCCGGTGGCGCCTATGGCATTCTTGCGAAAATCGACGCCAGGTCGGAGAAGACGACGCGCTGTGCGCTGGTCATCGCTGTTTCGCGAGGCCGCACGGATTTCGCCTGGAAGTCGATGACTGAGCAGGAAGGCCCCGTCATCTGCGGAATGCCCAAGGGCATGCTTTCCAAGCTGACTCCGGTGGCCGAACTCGACTGTAGCGAGTCCAGCATCGAGAATGCACGAGAGTGGCGGGCGCGTGTCCTCGCACGGTCAGCGCCAGCCTCCCTTGTGGTAAATGTCGGCGACGTCCTCGAGTTCACCAGTCCGCTAAGGTTCAACCTCCCCTCTGGAAGCGTAGCGGTTAGCCAACTGCGCGTCGAGAGCTGGGGCCGGCGAAAGCGCTTCCTTGCGCTCAACCCGACGGGTGGCAGCTTTGTCGCCAGGCTTTCGCGGCGAGCGCTGAGTGAACCGTTCAAGATAAATCCACAGAGCACCGCGGCCGCAACGCCGTGATTTTCCGAAAGCCGCTTCATGCGGCTTTCCTTTTTCATAGGGTCTGGGTCACTAGCGGCCCAAGCTTGTGAATTAGGCTAGAGTCCTGTGGTCAGGTCTGGCGGCAATCCAATGGGGTTGTCCATAGAGCTGTCCATCGGAAGCAGCCGGTGACGGACAAGGATGGGAAGGGCTCGAGCTGAGAAGCTTGGCAGGATTCACGACTCAGGGCCGGGCCCGCGAAGCGCGTGCTCACTACATGATTCGCCGACATTCTCCTTCGAGCTTCGGCGCTTAAACAGGGCGCAGGCTCTCCCGCATCGGCAGGCAATGGCCTCTGTGTCGGGCCAATGCAACGGACACGTGCATGCGGGACAGAACAAGTCAGAATCGTCTTTATGTATCAATTTCCTTTTGGGCAGCCTCTGCAGAGAGTCGAGCAGGTGCCTCATACAAGTGCCCGTGTATTCGTTTTGGGCGTCTACTCAAGTGCCGTGCATGCACGCTGGCTAGGCCGCGACGGAAAGCAGCGTGCCGCGGCACTTGCTGTGGCCTCAGAGCCCTATATCTTCTGGCGAGGCGAGGGAGCGGGGGCCATCATCGACGCAATCCACATTCCGCCAGAAGCCGGCAGGTTGGTCGAAGCGGACCAGCGTTTCAACGGCCCGTCGGGTAAGTCTCTGGATGAAGACTATCTTGCTCCGTTGGGCCTTGTGCGCGACGACGCTTGGCTATGCGACTTGCTCCCAGAAAGTCGGATGAACAAAGGGCAGGCCGCCCGGGTCCTCAGTGACTACGCCCCAGTTGCAAAGGCGCTGGGCCTGCCTGCGGCTAATGTCCCCCTGGTTTCCACCGGGTACGCTGACCACCTGCGGGTCGAGGCCGTCCTGGAGGAGCTTCTCACTTCTGGCGCCAATACCCTCATCACCTTGGGCGACGCGCCCCTGCGGGAGTTCGTCGCTGCACTGTCTCTCGGGCACCCCAAGCTCAGAATGTACGGGACGCAGCCGGGCCAATACGGCAAACGTCACCCGTTCAGCATTCGCGGCCGCCATCTGCAGTTGCTACCGTTAACGCATCCGCGACAGGCACGGGCTCTTGGGAATTCGGACAAGGAATGGGGTGACCTGCATCGGCACTGGGTACAACACACGGCTGGCGAAATCACTGGCGTATTGGGGCGCTAGCGCAATGTTGTTCCGAACTTCGCCTCTACGGGGTTGGACCAGCGTGTGCTTCGCCGGCGCTGCTGGTATCGGACAGGCGAGGGTACCGCTGCGCTCTTGAGGCAACACCTGCAGCAACTTGAGCTGGCGCGTAGCAGGCCCGCTGTCAAGCGCCGACCTGCTGTCATGTCGTGCTGACGCCGGGTCGCTAATTCGCGCAGCAGGGAGTCAAAGAACACACGTACGGCGCTCGGGTAGGTGCGCTGCGACGCTGCCCATACGCCCCGTTCCAGCGTGCACCTTTCGGACAGCCGAAGTCCCGACCATTCCCCCAAGTCCTTCGCGCAAGGAAAACCCGTGCACACCGAACGTTCAAGAAGTTTCGGTGAACGTGGCTAAGTCCCCTGCCTATACGGGGCTTCGTCATCAAAATCCCGCGATTTCTCTATGGAGCTCAACTTCGGGGTGGACTACTTCGGCGCCCGTGAAGGGCGGAAGACCCCTGTCCAACTCAACACAAAGCGCCTCATCAACGGCCACATGCTCATCCTCGGCTCGAGCGGCGTTGGGAAGTCGCACACCATCCGGCGCCTCATCGCGCAGGCGATGAAGGCTGGCACCAAGGTTCGCTTCCACGTGTTCGACGTCCATGGCGACCTTGAGATTGAAGGGGCGAGCGTTGTCCAGTTCTCCGAACAGGCCCCCTTCGGCCTCAACCCCTTCCGTGTCAACCCGTCCTTCGAGTTCGGCGGCGTACGCAAGGCGATTCAAGCTTTCATCCGTACGGTCGACCAGGCATCGCGGACGCCGCTCGGCCTGAAGCAGGAAGCCGTCATCCGCGAACTCGCGCTGGACGTCTACCGCGAGTTCGGCTTTCAAAAGGATGACCCCTCGACCTGGTCGCTCAACGCTTACGAGTCGCGCCTGATTTCAGGGGGCTCGGACAACCGCATCTACCTGAACGTGCCCTTTGTCGACAAGGACAGGGCCCGCGGCTTCGGCGCGCGGTTCTGTGGAGAGCGCAAGCTTTGGTACGTCCACACCCAGAACTACAAGGGCGGCATCACCGAGTTCCCGCCGGCGTTCAAGGAGCGTGACTACCCCACCCTTGCCGACATCCTGGCCTACGCCAAGCAGATTCACCTTGAAAAGTTCCTCGGCTCGGACCAAAAGGCCATCCGGGCGCTTGGTTACCTCAACAAGACCGCGCGGACCATGCAACGCAAGATGCTCGACTCCGTCAAACGCAAGCGCCACGACGAAAGCGTATTCGACGAGGACGAAGAGGTTGCCCTGGAGGCAGCAAAGGAAAGCGCTATCGATGCGTTCACCGACTATGCCAATTCGATTCAAACCGGGCTCGAGCTCGAAAACCTCATCAAGTACGACAGCCCCGAGGTGCTCAAGTCGGTGGTAGACCGCCTGAACAACCTGAACTCAACCGGCATCTTCAAGAACACGCCCCCGCCGTTCGACGAGACCCTGCCGGTGTGGCGATACAAGCTGAACGCTCTCAGCCTGGAAGAAAAGAAGATGCTCGTCCTCTTCCTGCTGCTCGACATCTTCTACAAGTCGGTGCAGCGTGGCGAGCAGTCCGACGTGCTTGAAATTTGCGTCCTCGACGAGCTCGGAACTTACGTCAGCGGGGCGGACGAGCGTGGTGACGGCGTCATCGGAACCATTGCTCGTGAGGCGCGCAAATTCGGCCTAGCACTATGGGCCGCCAATCAATCGACCGAGAACGTACCGGACAGTCTCATCAGCTCTGTCGGGACTAAGGTGGTCCTGGGTGTCGACGAGATGTACTGGCCAGACATGGTGAAGAAGCTTCGGATGGACGCGAAGCTCTTGAACTTCATCCAGCCCCACCACACGATGGCTGTACAGCTCAAGGAGAAGGGCTCGACCAAGACCAAGTGGTGGTGGACGGCCATCAGCTAGGCCGCGGCACAGCCATGCAAGAAGCCCCCGCACTCTCACGAGGCGGGGGCTTTCTTCAATAAGGGCGGGTAGGCTACCGCACCTCAGGGTTACACGCTGTCATGCAGGCCGGTAACGTCATCTGGCACATTGCGCTTCTCCTTGGGTCCCGAGTCGCGCACGTTCTTCTGCACGGTCACCGCAGCGGACAGGCTGAGCACGTACCCCATCGCATAGAAGCCCTTCTCCGAGCGCTGGAAGTTCGCGTTGAACAGTCCCACTGCCAGCAGCGTGAGGGAGCAAACGATGGCAAACCAACAAATTCCAAAGTACAGGTCGGTCACCGGAATACCTTCTGCTCGGTCGCGCACGCTCTTCTGGAGCGACACGGCCGAGAACAAGCCGAACATCAGAATCGCGAAGTAGTATCCCTTCTCGTTGACCTGCAGTTCGCTGTTCCAGAGCCCGACCAGGTATGCGAGTATGCCGATGAGGAGGGCAGCCCATGAGGCGCCGATGAAGGCCGAGGTCGGTTTGTGGTGCGTGAGGATTGTCATGAGTTTCCTTGTGGTGCCCTCTATAGGGATAGCTGCCCGAGCCTGCTGGCGGGCGCCTAACGCACCTAAAACACAACATTGCGGATGAATGCGGGTTTCTACCTACGCAAAAATGGTTGCGACGGATAAAACATGCGGCTACACTCGCCATCCACGTCACCGACTGATAATTTTGTAAGAAGTTGTTGACGTATAAACCCAGTGAGCTATAATGCTCATCACCGCCTTAAAACGGAAACCGCAGCGAAAGCTGCACAACCAAACTCTTTCAACGAACGACGACTTTTCAGCCATGAAAACGCAGATGACCAACCTGACAACCGCGATGTGCTCCTTGCACAGCGTGGTTGCGCACGCCCCCAGGGCGCTGCCAGGCGGTTATCAGCAACCGTCGCTTCCCTCAACGCCCAAGTGCTCCGTCCTCGCAGTCGCCTCGATTGGCAACAGCATCCAGGGATGGTTTAACAGCAACAACCGGCTTACCTGACGAATAAGACTCCAGCAGTCCCGTCAGGTTAGCACCGGCGGGACCCGCAAAGAGTTGATTCCAGGTTTCACACCAGCCCCCAGCGGGCGGAATCCCCGAAGAGCGTATCCCGACCGGCAGAACCGAAGAGGTTCAGCCCGAAGCTTCATTGCTTCGTGACCGAAAGGTCAGTCGCATCGTCGACATCCGGCCTAACAGCCGCGCTCTTTAAAAATTCATTGCGGGAATTACCCGCGGAGTCCTGGTACGGTGACCTGCCGTAGCTGCGGAAACACATCATGCTTCGAGGGCGTGGTGCCGTGGCGTGCCCCTCCAGCCGCAACTTTCGACAGAAAGCGGTCGCGACTGGATGCCACACCAGATAGGACGATGCGAACATTCCCCAAGCAACACAAGGGACCGGCCTGGCATCTATAACGGATGTCGAGCCTGCACACCGCAGGAGGTGGTCCCCGGAAGGGTTCGCAAGAGCCCTTTCGTAGCAGCGCATGCAAAAATCCCAAGGCGAAGTGCACCTGGTAACAGGAACGGGCGCTCAAGGGGCCCATCCATCGGGTTTATAGCTCCGCACCAGGCCCGCACCCTGGACGGTTGGTGAGTTTTCACCGTGAAACAGATGGAGCGCTGCTACGAGAGGAACTTCCGATACTGGCGGGCACAGTTTGGCGCCCGGTAGTTCGAAAATCACGCGGATGTAGCTCAGTTGGTAGAGCGCGACCTTGCCATGGTCGAGGCCAGGGGTTCGAACCCCCTCATCCGCTCCACAACCTGGTCGCCGGCAGTAGCTGGCGACTGCTAAACCGGCCATGTAGACAAGGTGGCATCCGGAACCGTAACCGGAGCGAAAAACGCGGGTGTCGAGCAGCATGGGTTGACTGCATCGGACTGTAAATTCGACGCCTTACGGCACACGGGGTTCGAACCCCTGGACACCCACCATCATCAACACGCGGATGTAGCTCAATGGCAGAGCTGAAGCCTTCCAAGCTTAAGACGTAGGGTTCGATTCCCTCTATCCGCTCCAGATTGCTCGAGTAGCTCGAGACCGAAGCCTGTGCAGGTTGGCTCCACGCCACGTCACCAGGCCGCCCGCCAGCGTCAAAGGCACCTGGAAGATTGGTCGAGTGGACTATGGCGCCTGTTTCGAAAACAGGCGGCTCTGCGAGGGGACCGGGGTTCGAATCCCTCATCTTCCGCCACATACAAGTCGTCGCAAGACGCATCGAGAGTACTTTGTGGGCAGTTGGCAGAGTGGCTGATTGCGGCAGGCTGTAACCCTGCTTCCCCAAAGGACGCGGTGGTTCGAATCCATCACTGCCCACAAAGTGCTTTCGAGGTTTTCTAGGGGAGTCGCCAAGCTGGTCCAAGGCACCTGATTTTGATTCAGGCATCCGCAGGTTCGAATCCTGCCTCCTCTGCCAATTCGTCTCGTCGCACTGCGGCGAGCCTGTCAACACGGTCGGCTAGCTCAGTCGGTTAGAGCAATCGCTTGATAAGCGATAGGTCCCCAGTTCGAGTCTGGGGCTGACCACCAACACTTCGGGAGCGATAAACGCTCTTGATACACGTGAAAAGAAGGACTTGGAAGTACGGGGCCGGGGTCATCCCGCTGCACTTCACTCGTCCGCATCGTAATGCGGGTGTAGCTCAGCTGGTAGAGCTCCAGCCTCCCAAGCTGGTTGTCGCGAGTTCGAATCTCGTCGCCCGCTCCAATACGATTCCCATTTGCCCGGGTGGTGGAACTGGTAGACACGCTATCTTGAGGGGGTAGTGGCCGTAAGGCCGTGCGGGTTCGAGTCCCGCCTCGGGCACCAGAATAGTCTCGGAACGCTCGCATGGCTCCAACGGGCCGTGCGATACAGCGCAACACCTCGCCTGGATTTACAGGCTAACCCTGCGGACGCGCAGGGCGACGAGACCTCTCAGTGGCGACAAGCCGCGGGCACCCGGGGAAGACCGGGTGCGTGACGCCCTGAAGGGGCTTCATGCAGGAGTGCTCAGCTCACGAGCGCTGCTGCATGAACAGAAGTGTTCTATGAGCCGCACCACGGTATGAACGTGCGTTCCTTTGGAGGTCGAAGGGGGAGCGTCGGATGCAGGCATGGGGGTTCGACGTCCCATGCTCCGCGGATTCTGATTCCAGGTCCGAAAACCGGTGCACGGGGCCGCAATCCCACAATCCGGTCGGCTCATAAAACACCTTTTCCGGAGGGCTGGCCGAGCGGCTTAAGGCTCCAGTCTTGAACACTGGCGAGGGTGAGAATCCTCCATCGGTTCGAATCCGATGCCCTCCTCCAAACATCATCGATGTCATCCCTGTAGGGGTATGGCGCAACTGGCAGCGCAGCGGCCTCCAAAGCCGAAGGTTGTAGGTTCGATTCCTACTGCCCCTGCCAACAGGTTGACATCGCGCTTCACAACCCCGCGCTCGTGGTGGATTCGGTAGACACACCTGACTCAAAATCAGGCGCCGCAAGGCAGGCGAGTTCGACCCTCGCCGAGCGCACCAACACACGAGAACCCGTTCTCTGAACGCGGCCCTCAACTCTGGCAGCTCGGCTCAAAGGCCTCGAGCGCCGTCAACGTCACGCCCCGGTGGTGGAACACTGGTAGACACACTGGTTTCAGGAACCAGCGCCGCAAGGCATACGGGTTCGAGTCCCGTCTGGGGCACCATCTCAACTCACCCCAAACAACTCTCGCCTCGGTAGCTCAGCTGGTAGTAGCGGCGGATTGAAAATCCGTGCGTCGCAGGTTCGATTCCTGCCCTTGGCACCATCTCTTCGTACGGGCGGTTGGTACAGTGGCCGTGCACTGGACTCCAAACCCAGCTTAGGAAGGTTCGAATCCTTCACCGCCTGCCATTGTCTGGTCGACTGCTGCACCCACTGAGCAAAGCCTCCTCGCTTCGAAGCGGTCTACCATGGCCACAAGCTCATCGTAGGCCATGCTGCTCTTTGTCTTCTTCCGGTTGTTTGCATGCCACGTCATGAGCTCGCAGTTGATTGGGTGGGCGATATAGAACGGGTCAAGGTTTCGTCTGATGGCCTCGTTCACGGATACTCGATGGTCCCTTGTAAGACCCTCAGGATTCGCGGGAGACCAGAACCCTTTTTCGGCCAAGCTGCGCAGCGTTGTCTCGCCGAACACCTCAGGAAGCGAGAAGGGATTGAACGTGAAGGCGTAGCGGTAGCGACCTTCCCTTCCGTACAAACCGACATGTTCCACGCAAAACTTAGACTTACAGCGGCCTACGGTGACCTTGCCGCAATGTGAGCACGAGCAGTGGAACAGCTGGCTGTATGGACCGGCGACCAAGGCTTTGTTGAGGCGGTCGAGCCGAACTAACCGCCTTACTGCCTTAGCCGGCACGGTCTTTGGCGCAGAGCGCTCAATGGTTACGCGGCGGCGCTTCGAAGCGACGGGTAGTCTCGGAGGCGATTTGGCGCGCCGATAAGCTGAAACGGCGGCCGCAATCTTGTGCCGCGTCTCCTGGCTTCGGCTACCACGTGCGCTGTTGGTGCACTTTGCAGCGCAGGACCTGCCGCAGAACCGCGTCGAAGGTTCGTCCCGAATCACCTTGTACGGAAGCACTTCAGAGCACTGGAGGCAGCGCTTCGGGTTCGCCTGATGCGCAATTTCTTCCGCTTCGAACCGCAACGCTGCCCTATGCCTGTTGGCCCTCGCTGAGTTCACGAGGAAGGCTTCATGGCTAGGAAGATGAACCCTCAGGTGTCCATTCAGGGCGCTGAGCGTTCCAAAGTGACGGCGGCACTCAAAGCAATGCACGAAGACTTCTGGCATAGGGAGCATAGAGAGCCAAGTTTAAGCGGCAGGTCGTGCCTGCAAGTCGTGTTGGCCACAAGTCAGGGCGCAGAGTTCTGTCGGGGAGTGTGTGCAAGTGGTCTAAGCCGCCTGGTTCTGAGCCAGGATGTTCGTCAGTTCGAATCTGACCTCCCCTGCCACCGTCATCATCAACCGCTCACAAGGAGACGAAATGTCCAACAAGCGAAAACGTGGCTCGGCACGAAAACCGAAAGCACGAAAACACGAGGAGGCGTAGCTCAGCAGGTTCAGAGCATCCGGCTTTTACCCGGACGACGAGGGTTCGATTCCCTACGCCTCCACCAGTGTCCTGTGCCAAGCAGCCAGAAGACGGCTTCTTCGTACAGCGCAATGGGACACCATTGCCAACAAGCTCGCCTCCGGCGGGCTACCCATTACGGGTGCGTTAGCTCAGCCTGGTAGAGCACCGGTCATTTGGGACCGGTGGCCGGACGTTCGAATCGTTCACGCACCCCCAACAATCATCCATCGGCGCGCCGGCGCCGCGGAGTACCAGCTTCGGGCCGATGCACTGACGGAAGGTGCCCTCGTAGAACGGAACGAGGCCCGGTAACACGGTACGGCGAGCTCGCAAGGCAGATACGTGGCACGGTTGCAGAAGCACCTATAGCGGCCTTGGCAACAAGGTGGCCTTCAACAAGCAAGGGAAGCGCGTCATCCAACACAAGTCTGCGCCCGGAGTAGTTCCCGGGTAGCCCCGTAAGGCGGGTTCGAATCCCGCCGGCTCGACCACTCGCACGGCAGCTCGTCCTGAGGCACGCGCGCCGGATTTAACAACAATACCCATCCAACCATAGCTGAGAGAGGCATAGCAGCGGCTTGAAACCCCGCAGACGGACGTTCGAATCGTTCTGGTTGGGCCACTTCTTAATCATCAACTCTCGGGGTGTAGACCGTAACCTGGTAGCGGGCCGCGTTTGGGACGCGGTGCGAAAGCCTTGCAGGTTCAAATCCTGTCTCCCCGACCAACATCAACCACAACAAGGACATCATGGAACAAGTCATCGACGACATCCTGGCCAAGGCGGCCAAGCATTTCGGCCTCAGCCCTCAGGGCTGACACCAAGAACACGGAGAGTTAGCTGAGTTGGTTTCAAGCGCTGGCCTCATAAGCCAGGGTACGTCGGTTCGAATCCGTCACTCTCTACCATCACCGGCCGCCGCGGCACACCCCGCAGCGCGCGGCCTCATCCCTCCCTTGGGCAACCACTCAATCGGCCTGTAGCGCAGCCTGGTAGCGCACCTGCATGGGGTGCAGGGGGTCAGAGGTTCGAACCCTCTCAGGCCGACCAATTCGCCTCTCACCAAGGCACCACGACCCGGACCCCGGTCCGGCCCAACAACCACGGCGCGTGGGAAAGTCTGGTCAATCCGCCTCGTTCGGGACGAGGAGACCGCCGGTTCGAATCCGGCCGCGCCGACCATCTCAGCAACGGATAAAACCGGCTTCTAAACCATCAACAACGTCTCGAAGAGAGACTCCAAATAGCTGTGCACCAGTGCCCGTCGCTAGCCGGACCCGGCTTCCTGAGGGGTGTCCCCTCATACCGGGGGTGGCGTGGACCGAGGTAGCGGACGCGTTCTGGTGTTCAGCTATTTGGAACGGAAATGCGCGTGTGGCGGAATTGGTAGACGCACCAGGTTTAGGTCCTGATGCCCGCAAGGGCGTGGGGGTTCGATTCCCTTCACGCGCACCACATGTTTCAACGGATTTCGGGGGTGTAGCTCAATTGGTAGAGCGCCTGCTTTGCAAGCAGATTGTCGCAAGTTCGATTCTTGTCACCTCCACCAGATTTCGATAGGTAAGGCAAGCCCGACAGGGGCGCAGCGGTCAGAATCCCCGCACGGGTGTTAATGTGCACGCTGCGCAAACGGAGGATGGGAAGGAGCCTGGTGGAAGCCGGGTGACGGATACCCCACCGGCCTATTGAATCCCTCGATGGCGGCATGCCCGAGCGGTTAGGGAGCGGATTGCAAATCCGTGTAGCCCGGTTCGACTCCGGGTGCCGCCTCCATCTCAGCCCACGTCTCTTGAACGGACCGCACCATGACCACATCGGCGCAGCTTCCCGAAGCTACATCGCATGCCTTCGCGGCCTGGCTCTCCAAAGAGCACGCCCAGGGCCTCCAAAGCATCCATCTCACCGTCGCCGCCAAGGCTGACGTCTCCCCGGTCGTTGTTATCGACGAGCTCCTGCGAGCAGAAGCTGCACTGGCCTTAGGCCATGTCGTCGCCGCTCCCCGCGCTCAGTCCGAACTGCCGGCAAGCGTCAAGGCCTTCTTGGCCACACTGACCCTGCCCCGTCCCCTTCATTGACCCGCGCAGGTGCTGCGCGGGCATAGACCCCGGAGCACAACATGATGGACCTCGGATTCGACATCTACGCGATGGTGAAGCCCAAGACCAAGGCTGACTACATCGCCCTCCTCGACGAGGCGCTCAGCCTCATCCAGCAGGTGAACGAACAACTTGACGCTGTCTTCGAGGCCTGCCAGGCCGAGCAGGACAAGAAGCGCCAATGACAGGAGCACACGATGCAAGACTTTGACCTCAGCACCGCGCCGGCGCACCGGCCCACCACCCGGGCCGAGTGCGTGGCGCTCATCAAGCGGATGAACATGGTTGCCGACAAGCTCGTCGAGCAGTTCACCGGAATCTTCCAGGCCTGCGCGGCCGGCTCCGGCCAGCCTCGCGGAGACGCTGCCCGCGTATAAAACGGCGCCCTATAGGTTGCTCGCTGCTCGCAAGAGCGGCAAACGCTGATGTGGCTCAGTTGGTAGAGCACTCCCTTGGTATGGGAGAGGTCAGGGGTTCGAAGCCCTTCGTCAGCACCAAGTTTTGAGAAGCCGGAATCGCCGATTCGCCGAACGCTCGCAAGAGCCTTCCCCGACAAGCAGGCCCGCGTCTCACACCTGACCCGATGGCAGGTGCACCTTAGGGTGAGTGTCCACGGGAGGCCGCGAGGCCTCTGATGCGCAATAGCTCAATCACGGCCGCGGTGTGCGCGGACAAGTTCGGCAAACCTTGCCGGATGGTCAGAGCGGGGCGATTGGCCCAGGACGCAGGTGCGAGCCCTGCTTGCAGCATCAGTTAACCCAGTCGGCGGGGGAGTTGTCGACAGGTCGTCCGTAAGTCACGACCTCCACGCATTGAGATAGCTCAAGGAAGCTCAGAGCACCGGACAAGTCCGGAGGTCCCAAGTTGAACTCTTGGCTCAGAAGGCGTGGTTGAGGTGATGTAAGCCGCGGGAAAGCCCGCTTCCGCTCAGATGCACACGCTGAGACTGTAGGGAGCAGGGTGAGTACCGCGCCGCGCCGAGACTTCATACGTAGCTCCGGAGAGACGTTGTCGGCAACGCCAGCGACACCCGGAGGGTACTCAGCCAGGGGGGATTCGCGATACCGCCTGGTGCCTGGAAACAGGCAATGAAGGTTACCCATCCCCCGTGCTAACAAGACGGGCCCTATCTCCCCCCTCTCACGGGGCTGTAGCTCAACTGGAAGAGCGCATCGCCGGCAGCGATGAGGTCGTCGGTTCAACTCCGGTCAGCTCCACCATCCACAACGTTTCCATTCCAAGGTAGCTCAGCTGGTAGAGCATGCGACTGTTACTCGCGTGGTCGGGGGTTCGATGCCCTCCCTTGGAGCCATACATCAACCTGCCCAGGCCCGTGGAGGTCCCACACCTGGCAATTGAAGTCAGCCTTGTCGTCCTGACGGGCTTGGGCAGCTTTGATTCCCTGCAACGCCCGGTTAGCTCAGTTGGTTAGCAGCACCCGCCTTACATGCGGGGGGTCGTCTGTTCGAATCAGACACCGGGTACCACCGTTCCGAAGTCCGCGCCATTGTTGAGCCCAGGCGCATCCTTGCCGTTCACCGGCGGCTAAATCGACACGCTTCACGATGGGTGTCTCGCAAGCCACCACTATCCCTGCCCGGTCCGCCTCGCTTCGTCGAGAAGAGCGGAAGGTCCCGACCGGGCGAATGGCACGAGTGTGAACACTGCTCAAAGAGTTTCGTGCGCCGCTTGACGGTGTCGGCAAGTCGGCCGAAGCAAGCGTTTTGTTCGCTGGCGTGTTCGACCGCCGCGGGCCTCGCAAGAAGCCGCTTCAGTGTCCCCTGCCCAGTCTGCGGCACGACCGTGAGCGCCACGAAAAGCCGAATTGATGCGGCGAAGTCTGGCCTGGTGTTCTGCTCGCACCGATGCCTGTCAGCCGCCAAGAAGATTGGTGGAGCGGTGCCTCAGGTAAAGCCTTCTCATTACGGCACCGCGAAGTCGCGATACGGAGACCTGGCGAAAACCCCAGGAGCGAAATGCGCGGACTGCGGGTGCGCGTTCCGGCCGGTACTGCACGTACACCATATTGACGGCAACCGCAGGCACAACGAAAAGGAGAATCTTGAGGTGCTCTGCCTTCTGCACCATCAGCTGAGGCACCTTCACCAAGTTGCCGGCGTGTGGTGCTTCAACAGTTCAGTTCTGACGCCGCGCGACAGGCTCCCTGAACTTCGAGCGATGCTCCTGGCATCGACCTTGTCTCCAGTCGGTGCCGAAAATCCCACGGCCCTTGCCGCCGCCCCAACAAAGGCGCACCGGCCTGGCTGGGTCAGCCCGCACCGACACAACCGTCGGCCAGGCTAGAACATGTTTTTGGAAGTGTGCTCGAGAGGCCTATGAGGGCTGTTTGCTAAACAGCTGGCCGTCGCAAGACGGCCCGGGGGTTCGAATCCCTCCACTTCCGCCAATTCAGGGGTAGCGCCCTTACACCACACGGAGAGCGGGCAGGACGGTCAATGCACCTGCTTGGAAAGCAGGCGTCTGTGATGAATAGGCGACAGGGTTCGACTCCCTGGCTCTCCGCCATCAATCTTGCGCAAGAGAAACGACCGCCGCGAGGCCGCCGGGAGGGTGGTCTGAAAAGCGAACAAGCGGAAGGGTAAGACGCCCGATTCCCTCCCACCAATTTGCTGTCAGCGCACCGTCGCGCTGGCCTCCCCTCCCCGTTCGAGAGTTTTTTGGGTTGGACGTCGCCTAGCGGTCCAAGGCTGAAGGCTGTGACCCTTCCATCGCGAGTTCGAATCTCGTCGTTCAACCCAAAGCACTCTCTTGCTTCCAAATTTCGTGGGTCGCTAGCTCAGCTGGAAGAGCGGCGGACTCTTACTCCGTAGGTCCCCGGTTCGAGCCCGGGGCGGCCCACCACACCAACATTTCTTTCGGACGGCGCCCTTGCGCGTTCGAGTCTCACCACATCGGGTCGCTAGCTCAGCTGGCAGAGCAACGGACTCTTAATCCGAAGGTCCCCGGTTCGAAACCGGGGCGGCCCACCACCCTCGCGCGCCATTAGTTCAGTGGATAGAACAAGGGCCTCCTAGACCCTCGGTCGCAAGTTCAAACCTTGCATGGCGCTCCACACATCGGCAGCTGTAACCAGCAGCTGCTGCTAAACCCCCTCCCTTCACGACCCATACCCGCCCCCGTAGCACAGTGGTAGTGCTCCTGCATCGTAGGCAGGCTTACGTCTGTTCGATTCAGACCGTGGGCACCATTCCTCGCGCGACTAGCTCAGGGGTAGAGCGCTTGGTTGACATCCAAGAGGTCGGTGGTTCGAGACCACCGTCGCGTACCAATTCACCGGAGAACACCATGACGACAGCGACCCTGACCCCAGCCGAGCTCGAACATGCAAAGAACGTGTTCTGCGAACTGACGCCCGACCCGGCCATCCAGGCCCACGTCAAGGAGAGCGACTACGCCACATTTGCTCTCAAGCTTCGCGACCCCAAGGTTGCCGCCGGCGTTGACCGCACCCTCTCCATCATCAGACTGCTGACAAGCTGGACGCCGGCCACGGCGCAGGACTATGACTCTGTGGTCAGGCTTCACCGCGCTATCGACTGCGGCTGGTGCTCCGCGCGCCTTGCTGCTCGCAAGACCGGCATGACCATCCATGCGCTGCAGCAGCTTTTTGTCACCAATGGGCTGCCGGCGCCTTTCGAACTCTAAGGCGCACGCGTGCGACGCCTCTCATCAACCTAACCCGGAGCCCCACTTTTCGCAGCTCCAGTCGCTAGACGAGGCAGGGGGTAGCCGAACTTTTCTCGCAGTCCTCGCCAGCCGGCGTGGGCGCGAATCTCTCCCCACCTGAACCTGGAGCCAAGTATGGAACCCCGTATCCTGGCCGTCGACCGCGCATATACGCCTGACCGGTGGATTGGAGCGGCTGAGGCCCTGAACCTCTTCTCTCGAGGCATCGTGCAGACGTCCTTCGGCGACGTCGCGATGACACTGCGCGGCGGCATGAACGCGAAGACCGGCAAGCAGTCGATTCTTGAAGTCCATTCCATCCTGGTTGTGGACAGCAAGTCGCATGTCGTCACCGACTTCAACTACGCGCCCCTCGACCGCCGGCGCCTCTTCAAGCGTGACCTGCACATCTGCGCGTACTGCGGGGAACGCTTCAGCCACGACAAGCTCGAGGCAGAGCACGTCACCCCTGACGCGCAGGGCGGGGCCTACTCGTGGGAGAACCTCGTGAGTGCGTGCCACCCCTGCAACCAACGCAAGGGGTGCCGCACGCCGGAACAGGCAGGCATGCCGTTGCTCTACCTACCGTACAGGCCGAGCCGCTTTGAGTCGCTCATCCTTGAGAGCCGGAACATCTTGGCTAGCCAAGCAGATTTCCTGCTCGCACGTGTGCCGAAGCACAGCCGGCTGCACTCCTAAGTGCAAAAGCGGGGCCGAAGCCCCGCTTTTTCTTTTGCGCGCCCTTGGCCGAATGGACTGAGGCATCCCTCTTCTACAGGGAAACATGCGGGTTCGACTCCTGCAGGGCGCTCCATTTTTCGCAACACGACCTACAGGCAAGGAGGCCCCCATGGTCACCCTCCCATCAAAACAAGCCCGTAGCGCCCTCTATCGACGCGACGCGGCCTATCGAGCGGGAACGCCCTGCGCCTCCAGTACTGCGTTGCGCTCTCACGTTGAGCGCGACCTCAGGCGCATCACGAGTGAGACTCTCGACGCGCTGAAGCACCCTGCTGCGATTCCCAGCAACGTCATTCTTGAGGCGCTGCTCAGGGCGCGCCAGGTATAAGACGGGGGCCTACACGGGAGAACTCACATATTCTCGCTATGGCCTATTCCCCCAAATCGACCCGCCGCCTCCCCGCGACTCCGCCGAAGGCCAAGAGTCCCTTCGCTGGGGCCAACGACGACAACTGGCGCCTGCCGTACTGGGGGAGCGTAGCGGCCATCCCTGCCGCCTACTTGATGCTTTCATTCCTCGTGGGCATCCTTCCTTTTCCTCTTCTCTGGGTCTGGCTCATCGCCGTCCCGGGTGCAGCCTGCGCCGGGTTGCTCGTCTACCGACGTCTTAGCATGTCTTCAAGCTACAGTTGGATGCAGACCTTCATTGCCTGCAGCCTCGGCTTTGGCTCCCTCCTTGTCTGGTCTTCGCTCAGTCTCCTGTTTCGCGCGGTGGGCCTCATGGATTTCGGCTTCAGCGAAGCAGCCGAACTGGCTACCGACGAAGGCTTGGTTTGGATGGCCGGCGCATTGCTCGGCGTCCTATTTGCCCAGTTTCTGATTGGCTTCGCTGCCATCAGCGCGCTCGAGCGAGCCCTCGACTAGACCACCTTCTCCCGCCGCTTTAGCTCAGAGGCCAGAGCAGCTCCTTTGTAAGGAGTTGGACGTCCGTTCGAATCGGACAAGTGGCACCATCTTCCAGCCCGTTCGCGGCCCGTCCACCATCTCATCCGTAGCTCCAAACCCTCCCGTGCGCTTCGAAGCCCTTCCACCATGCAATCCAACTCCGACCAGTGGCGCGAGACCGCCGAACAAGCTGCCGCGCAAGCAACCGAGGCCGGCCGCCGCGTGTTCGACGTTGCAGCCAGAACCGGGTCCTTCCTCAAGCAAGGCGCCGAGTTCGTTGCTGCTGACAAGGCGAGCTATGCCGGTCGGGCGTTCTGGGCTACCGCGGCGGCTATCGGCCTGAGCGCCTTCCTACTGCGCTTCCCGTTGCTCTCGCTTCCGCTGGGTGACATCCTCGTGGTCGCGCTCGGCGTGCCCCTAGCCGCACTTATTGGCCAGCTCGCATTTCGCCAACTTGCGCCGAGCCAGACGCTGACGGTTCGTCAGGCGTTCGTAGCCAGCGCCACCGGCTTCGCCCCATCCCTGGTTTACGACATCCTATTCTTGGGAGGCCGCGCCAGCCTGTTGTATGTGACGACGCTCCTGGTCGTCTCCTGGGTCATCCAGGTCTTCTTCGGCACGGCTGCCTTGCACTTTTGGCAGAACCGCCTTGCTGAGCTTTTGACGGCACTCAATACTCCTCTGGAGGATGAGGGAGAATCGTTGGCTGAGACGCTCCGGGTCCGCGTTGCTGAAGCGCAGGCCAGGTTCCGTAAGGGCTGAGACCCACCGGGGTTCGTTGCATCGGGCCGCCCTCGGGCGCCCTTCTCGTTCCTAAGCCTTCCCCTGGTCCGCCGACCCGGTCTAGGGCTTTCATCCTCCGCGTGGCGCAATTGGCAGACGCGCTCGCTTTAAAAGCTTGTTGGTTGCCGGTTCGAAGCCGGCCGCGGAGACCAATGCGGCCAATGAGAAGCCGACCCGGAAGGGTCGGCTGAATTCAAGTGAGCGAGAAGCCCAGGGCTACTGCCTTTTCAACGTTGACCTGGCGCGCGTGCATCTTCGAGAAGCGCACTTCGCCTTGGTCTGACACGACATACCGGTGGTAGCCGCCTTCACCGTAGATGACGGGCTCGGCGACGATGTCTCGGATGCCTGCAGCGGGCTCCAGCGGGTCCAGAGCTTGAAGCTCCTGCCAAGCCGTCAGCAAGACATGGAACCCGTAGCGCTGATTGGGATTGGCCAGTTGAGCCTTTCGCCAGGCGTCACCCTCCATCTCGACCATCCGTTCGAAAGTCTGCTTTTCCGCAATGTGCAAGTCGATGCTCCTTTGTTTTCCTGCGTCGTGTAGCCATTGGCCGGCCTCCCGTACCGCACCCACGTGGCGCCACATCGCGCCTGAGCAAGCGCGGCCGGACTGCTTGCAAGGCCTCCCCTATACGCCGTAGGCCAACTCACAACGCTACACCATGACCAAAAAGAAACCTTCCGCTCCCGTGACCGCACCACGCAACGCCGCAGCCAAGCCTCCGAAGGCGCCGGAGCGCGCCAAGCCGACCACCCTCGAGCAGGCCCAGGAAATCCTCGCCCAGCGACGTAGCGCGGTGGACGCAGCCATTGCTGCCACCTCGACGGCGCGAGCCGAAACGCAGGAGGCTACCAGCCTCCTTCGCGTTGCCGTGCGCGATGAGAAGTACGCAGAGGCGGCACGGCTCAAGAACCTGCGCGATAACGGCGAGCAGGTCATCGGCCAGCTTCGCGCAACCGAAACTGCCGCTCGCACCGCGTTCGGTGAGGCGCTCCAGGATGCAGAAAACCTGTTTTTTGCGGACCAAGGCGACTTCTCGGAGCAGGTGCGCCTCTGCCGCGTCGTCGTTGCCGACCCTGTGACCGGCGCGACCGACAGCGAGGTCTACACAGACTCCAGCGAGACCATCCAGCTGCGCCTCGGCGACGAGCGCAACCAGCAGTTCGAATCGGAGGCCTACCATGTCAGTGAATGGGCCGCTCAGCACGGCTACTTCGTGAAGGTCTTCGAGACCAACGTTCGCGTCTGACCATTCCAGAGGACCTTCGGGTCCTCTTTTTCTTTCTCGTGTCACTACACCCTTTGGGTCCCTCGTAAGCCAACCAGCAGCGAGGACCCGTTCACCTCCTTCAAATGGACTCATCATGAAACTGAAATCGTCTACCGAAACCATGTTGACGCTCAACGTTGAGCTCAATGCCGCCGAAGGCGGCGAAGATGCGGCCCTCTTGGTCGAAGACCAAGCTCGCATTCTGTCGAACCACATCGTCCGCGCCGGCGGGAAGGTTCATCACGTCTCCCGCGCCAAGGGCTGACTCAACCTCGAGGTTGTGGTCAGCGAAGCGCTCGCAGCAGACCTGAGCCTCGAAGCCGGCGGCCACCGCTGGCAACGTGTCCCGCCCACGGAAAGGCGCGGAAGGGTGCACAGTTCAACTGTCACCATTGCCGTTCGGCAAACGAGCAAGCTGGCCTTCGTTCTCGACGAGGCTGAGCTCGATGAGCGGTTTAAGCGCTCCACCGGACCAGGTGGCCAGCACCGGAACAAGTCCGACTGCTGCGTGGTCCTCACTCACCGCGCGACCGGCATCACCGTTACCGTCGATTCCCGCTCTCAGGCCGACAACCGGCGCGAGGCGCGGGTGGAAATGGCCCGGCGCTTGAAGCAGTTGTGGGACTCCGGTCTGTCGGCCGCGGCCGCCTCGGACAAGCGGCGCCAGGTCGGCACCGGCCAACGCGGGGACAAAGTTCGCACATACAGCGCGCAGCACGGCATCGTCACTGACCACAGGACTGGGCGCAAGGCGCCACTGGAGGCAGTTCAGGCCGGCAGACTGGACTTGCTGAGGTAAGTCGCCCATCGGGCCCAGCTAAAACCACTTGCTTCACAGGGGACGGGCGCCGCCGCTTGGCGCCTTTTCCCCTCAATCTGCGATGACCCAGCCTACCCTGAACCTGCACGCCATCCTCACGCGTACGTCCCGCCTTGAAACCAAGAAGCTTCCGCAGGAGGCCGTCGGAAAGTTCGAGTTCGACGTCAACATTGCGAACACCTGGCGCGCGCTTGCCGAAAAGAACCGGTACGCCGCCTCGGTGGCGTTGACCCTGAAGGGGCGTGTCGAAGGCGCCGAGGTCCTGACGGGCGAGTACGTCGTCGAAGGCATCGTGGAAATCGTCGACCATGACGAGGCCTCGAAGCAACACATCCTGGCCATCTGGGTGCCCAACCAGCTCGTACCCTACATCCGGGAGCTCCTGTCCAGCTCGACGTCGCGCAGCGGCTTCCCGACCATCCTGCTGCCCCCTGTGGTGTTCCAGCCGCCGACCATCATCCCAGAGCGCGCTATGTTGCCTGGCTCGCCTAAGCAACTGCACTAAGCACTAACCCCTCTGAAGCCCCACGCGCCAAGCGGTGGGGCTTTCCTGCTTGTGGCGCGGGCGCCAGCGTGCCGCTGCGGTGGACGACAGCGGGACGGGCTCAGATACTGCGTCGACCAGCCTGGAAGGAGGTCACGTGGAGGACCTGATTGCGGCACTTCAAGTTCAGCATGCCGTCATCTTCGGCATTCCGTTGGCTTTCTACCTTTGCGGCGGCCTCGGGAAGACGCTGGCCCGAAACTCACGGGGATTGCTGGTCCGCCAGGACTGGTTCTTGGCGACAGACGCGCTACTGGCGACAGTGGCGGCTTGCGTCGGCTTTTTGGGCGACGAAGTTATTAAGGCGCAGCGCGACGGCTGTACACAGGCGATGGCAAAGACCTTGGCCGCGCTGGCGGTCCTCGCCGCAGCTTCAATTCTCTTTTACCTCGGTATCCTGGCTGCGCATCGCCACCTGGAACACGAGGGTAGCGCGCGACAGCAGCGATGGGTCCTAGTGTTCGGCTGCAACGCGGTTGCAATTGCCCTTTCGGTGATTTTTCTAATCATGACGAAGTTTGGGAGCTGATGTGGCCACGACTGAAAGGGGCGCACCACAAGGCAAGCTCACACTCGCCCAGCTGAAAGCGGTTTTGAGCGCGACGGATTCATTGCGAGCCATCTCCGGGCTCACCGCGCTTCCAGACGAAGCGCGCACCACTATCCAGTGGGCTCGCATGCATTTAATGCGGATGGCAGAGGACGCAACAGCCCCGAAGCCGAGCTTTTTGAACGAGGTGTTGATTCCTTGGGGGCCAACCTTCTTCTTCGCTGCAATTGGCCTCGGCCTCCTGGGCTGGATGGTCCGGCTTAGCCTTGGCGCGGGTGAATTGGCTACCGTCCTCGCCTTTGGTCTAGGCGGCTTGCTGGCGGTCAGTGTGGCGGCCATTGCTGCCTTCAAAGCGACGGCACCAGAGCGGGTTGCACTGGAGGCCCCTGCACCACCTACCCCGCCACTGCAGTCCGTAGAGCCGATGGCGCCCCAAGTGGTATTCGGTGCCGAGCCCACGGGGTTTTGGGACGAGAAACCCTCAGCCCCCGTACCGTCCGGACCGTCGTCGCCCTCATCTGCCTCAAGCTGAAAAAGAGCCCCGCAAAGTGCGGGGCTCGTGAATAGCGTCAGAACAGGCCGACCTGAACCGGCGAAGGTCGCTTGAACTCGGTCGGCACCTGGTAGTCGATGCCGGCCGAATGAAGCCAGACGTTCAAACGATGGCGACTGTCGTCGTTGCGCAGGTTGAAAACGGGAATGCCGCGGTCCGATGCGATGACGATGGCCGTGGCGGTTCCGCCGGTACCACGGTTTCGCGTCTTGCGCGACTCACAACCATCACGCGTCCAGCAAATCACAAGGTCCGTAGGCTCGTCGAGCTCTCGGCCGAGCACCTGGTACGCATTCCGGCTGTGCATCTTCTTGGGCCCTTGGCCCAGCGTGTCCCATGCGGGATGAACAGTCGACGCGAGGTGCATCGCATCGCTGTCGTCACCGCCATAGTGCGGCGAAGTACGGCCGTTGAAACCCTTCCAGGGCAGGAAGATGGTCATCGCGCCATCGACAGCGAAACATCCCTGCTCAAAGGCGTCGTCTGCGCCGTCGGCCCCGCCTGAACGGAGCGTCCAGCCCGCTTTTGCGAAAGCGACCCCGAGCTCTTCCATGAGCTGCAGGACCTCCGAGGGCGTCTCCCGTGAGCCGATGCCCGTATAGATTTTCCTCAAATGATTGTCCTCCGTGTGTGACACCATTTATAGCGAGAAGCGGACTAACGAAGCGCTAACAGCGCCGGCACTGCCCTCCACTCGCTACACCACATAGGAGGACACCCCATGATTGAAGAACTGGTTTTTCTGTCGCTTGATGGCATGAAGCGTGTGCGCCCTGCGCTTGACACCCTGGTCATCTCCATCCTTGACAGGTCGGAGGAATACGCCAGGCCCCCACTCGGTGGGTTTCGAAGCGTCCTTGTTCTCAATTTCGAGGACACGTACGAAGAGTTGAAGCTGGCTGCGCCCGGAGCTTGGCCAGACGAGCCAACACCAGAAGAGCACGCGCGCTTTTGCCAGGGGGCCGGCGAGCTGGTGCCAACGCTCACGGATGCGAAGCGAATCTTCGACTTCCTGACGCTGCACAGGTTCAGCGACGAGAAGTTGAAGCTGGTTGTGCACTGCCATGGCGGCATCAGCAGGTCCGCCGCGGTGGCCGAATGGATTTCGGTGAATCTTTGGCTACCGATTGCCAACGGTCGGAGTACCGAATACGCCAACCTGCGCCTCATGCGCTTGCTGGACAAGGCCGCGGGTAAGCGGTAGCAGCTGCGATTCTCAAGAGCGCCTTCGGGCGCTCTTTTCCACGTGTGCCGTCGCAGCGCGGCAGCACACAATCCAGGAGCTCGGACCCGTAGGCGGCCGCGATTTTCGGCGAGCTGCCCGGGAAGGTGGCTGGCCCCTGAAACCTCGCAAAAGCGCGTCGAGGTTGTGGAATATGCGGATAAAACCCGTGCGTACACGAAGTGTCGGAGACGCTTGAAGCCTCCAAGAATTCGCGGGATGGCGCAGTCGGTCAGCGCGCTGGGTTCATATCCCAGAGGTCAGAGGTTCGAGTCCTTTTCCCGCAACCAGCTCGGCCCCGCAGGCATTGCGCCTCACGGGGCCTTTCTGTTGCCTCTGCGACCCCCGGGGTCCCTACACGCCTCATCAGGAACTCCAGGGCACCTCGCCCGAAACAGACCATGACCAACCTGGCCCCTCCTCTCAACATCTTTTCCGGTGCGGAAATCCCCTTGGGCGCTGCCCTGACGAACCCAACGGAGCTGGCCCGTCAAAAGGGTGTACTCAAGCAGTCCTACCCCCTCCACTACA
This sequence comes from Variovorax sp. SRS16, assembly GCF_901827165.1. Taxonomy (NCBI): domain Bacteria; kingdom Pseudomonadati; phylum Pseudomonadota; class Betaproteobacteria; order Burkholderiales; family Comamonadaceae; genus Variovorax; species Variovorax sp. SRS16. The sequence goes on along the minus strand of NZ_LR594667.1, from coordinate 58,098 downwards.
ACGGCCGGCGTTTCCCTGATGCGGAGACGGCCTATCAGGTGTCAAAGCAGGTTGCCCCCGACCGGGACGAAATGATGGTTGAAATCATTGCAGCCAAATTTCGCCAGCACCCCGCCCTCGCTGCCGAGGTCGAAGCCCGCGGCGGCTCTGAGTGGCTCGCGACCTGTTCGCACTTCACCCAGGCCCGCAGCGAGGCTGCGCGAGCATGGGAAGGCGCAGGCCTCGAGTCGCGCTACATTCGCAACCTGGTCGCAGGCTTCCGCCGCTTCGAGGCGGGCTTGGACACGGCGCTAGGACAATCCACGCTGTTTTGACAGCTACTCACGCATCTTCATGACAACATTGCAATTCGAAACCCAGGTCTCCGGCAGCCGGGACACGGTCTGGGTGAATGCCTCCGACGGCTCATGCGTTGCACGTTTCAGCAAGAAGTTCGGCATCGACGTTCACAACTCAGCCACCGCCCAGATGCAGGGAGCCAAGGAGTGCCTCATGTGCACCCATGCGCCCGCCGGGGAGGATGAGTGGGAGCGCTTCCGGGCCGCAGTCTTGGAACACTACGGCGTGAAGGTCAGAAAGAACCTCCTTCGCTTCTGAGCAACGAGCCTCCAGCTCCCCTGCCTCATTCAAGCCCTGGCTGCAATCGCCGGGGCTTTTCCATTTCGGAGGTTGAGGCGAGAAAAGAGCAGGGCGCCCCTTAGGGCGCCCCTTTTGAGCGTTCTCAGTCGCCCAGCGGCGCTGCCTCAGTTCACGGTCACTGCGATGGGAATCGTCACCTTGCCGACATTGGTCACGATGGACATGCTCGGGTTCACGGGGGCGACACCGGTCGTGTTCGTGTACGTGACCTTGAACCTGCAGCTGCCGCCAAAGCCAGTAAGCGCGGACGTGCAGGTGTAGTAGTCGAGAGCCCAGCCTGGCCCTGCCGGCAACGCCCAGGATTTGAAGGTGGCACCCATGCTGCCATCCGCGCGGAGGTCGACCGACGCGGTACCCGACGCCCCCAAAGCGAGGGGGCCGATAGCCACGGCTCCGCTCGTTACTCGAACCTGGCTGGCCAAAGGCGTCCCCTTGACAGGAATCGAGAAAAGCGAGCTCACCTGCAGGACGTCATTCCCCGGAAGGTCGCCTGCCGTGTACTTGACTCCGATGGTGCAGGAATGAGGCGCTGGGAGCACAGACCCGTTCGGTGGGCAAGTCCCTAGGGACGGGTCGAGCTCCCAGCCCTGATTGCCGTCCAGCATGGCAAGCGTCAAGGGCTGAGGCTTGCCGTTCGGCGGGTTGTGAATCTCCACGGTCGTAGAGAACGGGACACCGTAGAAGGTAGACGCCGTGTATGGCGAGCGAGTGGCCCAGATGTTCTGCCGGGTATCGGCCGTCACGGGAATATCGAGCGAGACCGCCGGGTCCTCCGCAGCGACCGACAACGTACCGGAGCGCGGACCGGTAAGGGTCGCGACGGGGGTATAGCTCACCGACACGTCACAGGAACTCTTCGCTGCGAGGGCTCCCCCAGCGCAGCCGGACAGCCCGAACTCACCTCCACCATTGACGGAGAGGCCCGTTACGGGGCTATCGCCTGTGTTTGACAGCGTCACGGTCCGCGTGTATGGGCCGGTGCCGCCGACCTCGATGCCGAAATCAATAGCGGCCAGGCTCGCTCTGAGGCTGGCGGGCGTGGTCGGCGACGCGACCGCCATGCCGCGGGTAGGGACGCGAAGCGTATACCTTGTCTGGGCAAAGGCCGGGGCAAGGACAGAAGCTCCAAGCAAAAGGGCAAATAGGGAACGGTTGAGGGATTTCATTGTGGCATCCGGGAGGAACATGTTTGCACGTGTAGTAACGTGCGTTAAACGCCGCGCCGAACCATCTGAAAGGCGGGTTAGCCTGGACCGCTTCGAGTGCTGCACCTACGAGCTGTGGAACTCCGTCCCTCCGTTTGCACGCGGCGGCCTGAACAGCATCCAAGTCCGGCCGGCACCGGGGGCAAGGAATCTCCAACGCGAAAAATGCGCCGCCCAGACAGACTGGGCGGCGCGGAAGAATGCTACAGAACGAGTTCGCGAATTAACGCGAGCTTCTCTTGCTCGTCGCGCTGAAGGATGGCCTCCAGCGAAAACTTTGTCGTCAAAGTATCGACGAGAGAGTAAAACTCCTCATCGATTCGCAGCTTGAAGGAAGCGGGATTTGCGAACAGGTGCTTCCATTTGCCGTCAGACATGCGAGCGAGAAATTTTGAAGTCAGGTACACGGGGCCCTTAAGCTTCAAAACCATCGTCTCTTGGTCGTCGAGCAACCGCACCATGTGGCCTTCGTGGTGACAAGCGGCGTTGAGCTTCAGCAGCTCACCGAACGTCGTCTCAAAGTGCTCCGGCCGGCGGAAGCCCAGCTCTGCGGCCAGGTCGTCCAGCTCACCTTCTGTCAGCAGCGACGACCCTTGTCGGATTTCGCGCGCGCCGATGAGGTGCAAGCCGTGGTCTTCCTTCTCGTAGGGAACGATATGTGGGTCCTTTTCGTGCAGAACTTCGAACATCAGCGTCAAGGGACGCTTGCTGAACAGCTTTAGCATCTTCCCGCGAACCGGGCCGGTAATGAAGTCCTTGATGTAGCCGACGAAATCGCTTTCGAAGCTACCGGTCGTGTGCACCAGCAGGTCGGACCGCATCACAGGGTGGGGGCTCACGACTCCGAGGAATCCGTTGAGTTTCACCACCGCGCGCACCCGAGTCTCGGGCGCCAGGTCGAGACCCGCCCCCTCCTCCTTGTAGTTGAAAACCTTGTCGAACGGCTGCGAGACGACGTTGCCCGCCACGTCGTAGACATGGCCGCGCGCCCGCAGAAGTGCACTGTTCGTACCCCACAGGTGCTCGTAAAACACCGACTTTGCGTACTTGAAGAGGCGCAAGCCGTAGCGGGTGTCAGTCGACACTGTTGCCAGCTTGTTTGTCACCAGTTCCTGCAGGCCAACGTAGGGTGCAACCCGGGCAGCTTGCACTGCATTAAAGTCGTACGTCGTGGGCAGAGGCACGACCGAGCTCTTGCCCTTCAGGTAGTCATCCAGCCGCATTGCGAGCAACGAGCCGTTCTGAAACGCGTGTGCGTCCAGGCTCACCACCTTCACCTGCCAGCTCGTACCCGGGATGTGCCCGCGGATGTAGTACTGGCGTTTGGTTGGCGGCACCAGCTCGGCAGAGCAGAAGTCGTACGTGTCGAGGTAGCGCTGCATGGCCGCGTCTGAGTCGAATCGGCCCCAGTTCGATGCGCCGTGAAGCACTTCGTCGCGCGGGGTTCGCATCAGATTGAACGCCTTGGCGTCGGCATGGGCGAACACCACCCGCTGGGTGTCGTTCTCGTACATTGCGAAGTGCGGCAACGAGCGCAGGAACGCGATGATGCGCTCCCCCTCGTCCTCAGGCAGGCGCAGCAGCTCCATGCCGGTCTGGGCATTGCTGAAGGAGCGCCAGAAGTCCAGCTTCTCCTGCTTGGCCGTGTCCCAGAACGCGACGAGCTTTGCGTCATGGTTACCCATGACCACCTTTGCCAGCCCAGCCGCGCACATACGCATCACGAAACGCAGCGTCTCGATGCTCTCCGGACCCCGGTCGACCAGGTCGCCCAGGAAAAGGAGCCGGCGCCCGTCGCGATGGCGATGGAGTCCGTCTGGGCACTCCTCGTACCCCAGCTTCTCGAGCAGGGCACGCAGTTCGCGCAGCAGGCCATGAATGTCGCCGACAATGTCCCAGTTTTCGCCCTCCAGCTGAAGAGGCGCCACCACGCGGACTACCGCGTCGGACGTCACGACTTCGTGAGGAAAGCGAGAGGTGCGCTGATAGCCGCCAAGCACGTACGCGGGGGCCTTGCCCTGCGCTGGCACCGTGACACCTTCGAGGAACTCTTGGATGGCGCGCTCAGGCACACGAGCGCTTCGGCTCGCGTTCTGGGCGAGCACCCGCTCCATCGGAGTATCGACGATGATGACCTTGAACGGCACGCCGGCTTGCTGGGCCATCTTGGCGAAGCGAGCGCGGTCGAAGCTTCCGGGGATTTCGTCCGCCACGAGCGTGGCGTCGACGATGGTCGTGAGCCCCTGCTTCAGGCGCTCCTCAACCACCTTTTCGATGGTCTCCCACACAAGGAGGCTTACCGATTGAAGCGGCTCGGAAACCACGTGGCCATCGGCCGCGATGAAGACCGATTCACCACCGAACGCGCGACGCAGAGCGTCACTCGACTGCACGATGCCGTGCGGCAAACGACTGTTTTGCAACAGGTGCGATTTTCCTGCCCCGGGCAGCCCGGACAGAACGGCCAGGCTACCTGCGGGAATGTTGATGACTTGCATTTGTTGCTCCTTGAGAAATATGTCCTGCAAGGTGTAGGGACGCGGCACCGGCGCCCTCAAGGCGACTCATCTAAAACGCAACTTTGCTGGACTTTAAAACGCTTGGGAGCTATAATGCTTCTCTGCCCGAAGGCCCTGCCTACTGGGTCCCTCCTCCATTTTTCCTACCGTACGCACCCCCCATGAACGAAGCCAAGCAAAAAGCCCTCGCCGCCGCCCTCCAACACATCGAAAAGCAGTTCGGCAAGGGGAGCATCATGAAGTTCTCCGACGACGCACCGCCGGTGGCTATTGAGGTGGTGTCGACGGGCTCGTTGGGTGTGGACATCGCGCTTGGCATCGGCGGCCTGCCCCGCGGCCGCGTGGTTGAGATTTATGGTCCGGAAAGCTCGGGCAAGACCACCCTCACCCTGCAGACCATCGCCGAAGGCCAGCTACAGGGCCTGCAGTGCGCTTTCGTGGACGCAGAACACGCGCTGGACGTGCAGTACGCCCAAAAGCTCGGCGTCAACCTCTCTGACCTGCTCATCAGCCAGCCGGACACCGGCGAACAAGCCCTGGAAATCGTTGACTCCCTGGTCCGCTCCGGCGCAGTCGACATCATCGTCGTCGACTCGGTAGCCGCGCTGACGCCCAAGGCTGAAATCGAGGGCGAGATGGGTGACTCCCTGCCCGGTCTGCAAGCCCGCCTGATGAGCCAGGCGCTGCGGAAGCTGACCGCTGTGGTCAAACAAAACAACTGCCTCGTCATCTTCATCAACCAACTCCGTATGAAGATAGGCGTCATGTTCGGCTCGCCCGAGACGACCACCGGTGGCAATGCACTGAAGTTCTACGCCTCGGTGCGCCTGGACATCCGCCGCATCGGCACCATCAAGAAGGGTGACGAGGCCATCGGCAACGAGACGAAGGTCAAGGTCGTGAAGAACAAGGTCTCGCCCCCGTTCAAGACTGCAGAGTTCGACATCCTCTTCGGGCAGGGCGTGCGACGGGCCGGTGAGGTGCTCGACCTGGCCGTGACCCACAAGCTGGCGGAGAAGTCGGGCGCATGGTACAGCTACAAGGGCGAGAAGATTGGCCAAGGCCGTGACAACACTTGCGACTTCCTGCGCGACAACCCCACCCTGCTGGCAGAAATCGAAGGCAAGGTGCGCGCCCTGGTGATGCCGAAGCCGGGCGCCGTGTCTGCGAACGACGAGGCCACCAGCGCGCTCGATGCCTGACCGACTCGCCGGGCATCAGCAAGGGGGCTTCGGCCCCTTTTTATTGACCGCCGCGCCGCAACCCCGTGTTGCACAAAGGCGGAAAGCAACACAGCATCCAACCGCGGAGGACCCCTTCGCTTGCCTAGCGCTGGCTGGACTATTCGCCGATGAGATTGGCTTTTGCTCTATCTTTTTCTCTGGCCACGCTGTAGAGGTCCCGCACCCTTTTCCATTCCTCTTCAGCCGCGTCGCCGTAGTCGAGCGACTCATAAAGTCTCGCCACCTTGCTGCGCAACGTGGCTGCCTCCACCAAAGACGCGGTGCTGTCGTCTCGCCACTCAACGCCTCGGGCGGCTACCCGGTACGCACGCGCCGCTCGATAGGCTTCACCCGCACTCTCGAAGTAGTCGCCGGCCTTCAGCGCGTATTCAATAGACCGCTCGTCGTCTCTGACCGGTGAACCCGGCACGCACAGCACTTCCGCCGCCGCAACCCAAGCGTTTGCCAGACCTACCGTATCGTTGAGTCGCCGGAGCAGCTCCATAGCCTCTTCAAGCTTGCCAAGACGCAACTCCTCTGATGACTCTGCGTCGAACGCCAACAGCTCGGCTGCCCGGGCCTTGAGCTGCTCTCGGCTTGACCGCTTGAGTTCTTCAGCATGCTCGGCTCGGCGCTTCCACCAGGGCACAAACCACCTGCGGGCCGCGATGGCGACTACAACTACGGCGACAACTGCCTCCACTCCCTGCGCAGGCCCGCTCCAGTCTTCTAAGAAATGTCGGACGTCGTCAATGCCCATACAGACCCCCTCGGGTGGGATTGTGCGCCGTCAGCGGCAGGCAGAAAAGCGGTTACACAGCAGGCGCTCCAACAACCGCTTCGACGCGCGTGCTTGGTCCGCAGTCAGCGGCAGGACGCCGGGAACCCGCGGAGCAGTTGCTTCAGCTGGTGGGTGTCGAACACCACGGTCTGCTTCCCAAGGTCCCGGAAGGAAAGCGTCAATGAAACGCTCGGCTTGCTGGCAAGGTAGCGCGTGAACTCGACCGGATTCGGCGGGAAGATGTTCAGGCCGCTCCCCTTCTGCCATTCGGCGGCCTTGCCGTCGACTTCCACCGGAGTCGTCTTGACACCAGTCGTAGCCATACGCGAGTCGATGCGGGCATCGGGTGCGCCGGCGTTGCAGAGCAAGCCGAACGAGGGAACGTCGTACGAGGTTCCGTTGACGACCATGTCGCCCGTTGCTCGGCGTGTAGCCTCCAACACGGGGCCTTGCTGGCGAATTGTCCAGCCATCGAGCTGCTCTTCCTTGAGCTGCTCCGGGAGCGGACCCTCTACGATGTCGCCCCCGCTCTTGAGGAACGCCAGCTCCTCCGGAACTTTATCCTGAATGCTGACGAAGGCCATCAAGCCGAAGGCCAGCGCGACGAAAATCCAGAGTATTGCGTTCATTCGCCGGTTTTCTTGCGGGCAAGCGCCAGCAGTTGGTCGCCCGACAGGGGCGGCAGGGTGATGGGGCCGTAACCTGTCTGCATGGTGGCAGTGGAGATGGCGGCGCGGATGTTTCCGATGAGCAGGCCTGGAATCTGCCGCTCGAGCATGGCAGCGAGCTCTTCGTCGGTGAGGTTTGCGTGCGCAACGATGGCTTCCAGGGCGGCGCCGGCCTCGAAGCAAAGAACGCCTTCTTCATTGGTGGCCTCGACCGTCACCGACAACTCCACGCGATGGTGACCCGGGTGCTCCAGCGCCTCCGAGGTGAGCTCGACACTGACGGCGTTGCTCACCTGGCTCTTGTTCTCATAGGGGCGAACGTGCGCGGTCGCATACAGCGCCTGTACGTACTGAGCAACGATGTTGCAGGTCTTGTCTTGCACGGTGAGTCCTTCTGGTTCGATTGAGGTCGTTCGAACCTTTAGCCTACGGGTTTAGCCGGCGTGCACTTCGGCGGCATCCTGCGCTTTGAGCTCACGAATGGACGCGTGGCTGGCGTTGCGAGCAATGCGTAGGAGCATCCCGGCGACCTCCTCCCCCTTGTTCGACAGGGCGAAGAAGCTCTCCTTGCCATGACGGTCGGTACCCCAGTCGGCCAGGCCGTGGGCAGACAGGCGCATCGCGAGGTCCGGCTGAGTTTTCAGCTCCTTCAGCACCTGTCGCTTCAGCAGGCCGAACTCCCCTGCGTCCAACAGGACGAGCATGAAGCGCTTCTCGTCGTCAGTCATCCAGTCCAGCTCATGCGGAACCTTGGTCTGGCGAAGGATGCCAAGGTTGTCGAGCTCTACGTTTTCCATGGGGCTGCGCCTCAAATTCAGTGTGGTGTGTGTTCTTTTTAGCCTTTGGGTTTTAAACGCGGTCCCGTTTAAAGATTTAAACGCTGGACTTATACGCTCCACATGGATACGAGCGCATCATCAATGAACGACACGCCCCCTGCCCCAGCACCCGCGAAACGAACCGGCTTCGGTGAATACCTGATTCAGAAGGGGTACATCACCCAGCAGGTTCTGCATGCCGCCAAAGCAGAGCAAGCAATCACGCAGGAGCGCCTGGGGCTCATCCTGTGCCGGGGTGGCTTCATTTCGCGAGCCACGCTCCTCGAGACGATTCTTGCCACCAATCCCGACATGATTCACGGGGAGTCGCTCTTTACCGCGCGAATCCCGGCCGACGTGCTGATGGGCACGCGCACAATGGTGGTCGCTGAAGCGGCGGGCAAGGTCTACCTGGCTACTCTCGAGTCCGAGCGCCAGGCGGCGGCAGAAATAAAGCCCTACTACCCCGAAGCTGAGCTCGTCTTCGTTGCGGCGGACTTCGAGAAGGTCGACTCCTACCTCGAGCAGGTGCGCGCCATGGAGCAGGACGACGACTCTCTTGTTGACAAGATTCTGCGGCGCGCCTTCGCTGACGGCGTCTCCGACTTGCACATCGTGCCGCGGTATGACTCCTACACCATCTTCAGCCGGTACCTCGGTCGCCGGGCGCACACCCACGAGGGCACGCTCGACGAGTACAACACCCTCTCTGCGCGAATCAAGGACCTTTCCCGCATGGACTTGGCCGAGCGGCGCGTCCCGCAGGATGGGGGCTTTCAGATGGAATACAACGGGAAGCTGGTCGACCTCCGGGTCTCGGCAATCCCGACCGGCAACAGCGAGTACATCGTCATCCGGTTGCTGGACCCTGACCGCGTGCAGCCTTCGCTGGACGGCCTGGGTGTCACCCGCATTTCGGAATGGCGCAAGGGCGTGTCCCGCCCGGACGGCCTGTGCCTCATCGCCGGCCCCACGGGCTCGGGCAAGACCTCGACACTGAACGCCTCCATCCGCGAGATGGACCGTTTTGGCAGCTCCATCTTCACCATGGAAGACCCTGTCGAGTACCGTATCCCGTACGTTGGCCAGGTCAACAAGAACGAAACCCTCGGCCTGGACTTCTCGCGCGGTATCCGCGCCTTCATGCGGTCTGACCCGGACGTCATCGTGGTAGGTGAAATCCGGGACGCGGAAACCGCCCGGAATGCCATCAAGGCCGGCGAAACGGGCCACCTGGTGCTGGGCACCCTGCACACGGGCTCCATCTTCGGCGTGGTCGCGCGTCTACGGGACCTGGAGGTGCCTCAGCACGAACTGCTGTACCTGCTGCGCTCCATCCTTGTGCAGCGCCTCATTCGGACTACCTGCGTGCACTGCAAGGGCGACGGGTGCCCTGCCTGCTACCACAGTGGGTATGGCGGCCGGACCGTGATTTCTGAGAGTGCCTACTTCTCGACTGAAGAAGACGTGAAGAAGCTGCTCGCCGGCGAGCGCTCATGGCCGACGATGCTCGAAGATGCCATCCTGAAGTGCCAGCAAGGCATCACGACCCGCAAGGAAGTAATCCGCGTTTTCGGTGAAGAAGCGCTGATGCTCTTCGAGAAGCTGGACAAGGGAGAAGCATAAATGCCAGTCTTCGAAGGGCGCGTAAAGCTCAAGAACAACTCAGTCAAGCGGGTTGAGCTCCAGGCCCGTACGGCCGAGGAGGCGCGGCACCATCTGGGCAAGATGGGTCGCATTGTCACGGTCAAGAAGAAGGTCGGCATGGACCTCGGCCGCGGCCTCACGGTCGCTGACCGCCAAATCTTCTTTAGCCGCCTGGCAGCCATGCTGAGTTCGCGCGTGGGTACCTCCGCAGCGCTGGCCCTGCTTCGCGATACGTTCAAGGGCCGCATTCAGGAGGTCTCTGCCCGCCTGCTTGCCCAGGTGGAAGCCGGCAAGGACCTCTCGGACGCCATGGAAGCTGTCGGCGCACCAGATTTCCCAGAAGCTACTGTGGCGCTCATCAAGGCTGGCGCTCGCTCAGGCGAGACCTGGCGCGCGCTGCGCGACGCTGCCGAGTTTGAGCGCGAGCTCGTGAAGGTCAAGAAGGGTGCGGCCAAGGGCCTGGCGACCGGCATCTTCTCATTCGTCTTCGCGGGCGTCATCACGGTCGTGAGTACGCTCTACGTCGGGCCAAAAATCATGGGGTCCGACCTAATCAAGGCCGCGGGTGATTCCGTGAACATCGACTTCATCAACACCACGGCCTTTGTGGTCGGCTGCATCATGGCCGTGCTGATGGTCATAGGATTGTTCTTCTTTCTGCTTGCAGCCGTGGGCCGGCAAATCAGTCCCGTCCACGCAGACCGCTTCATCCTTAAGATTCCGTACTACAAGGACCTTATCCTTGCCAAGAACAACTTCATAGTTCTGTACGGGCTGAGCTTGCTCGTGAAGTCCGGGGTACGCACCGAAGAAGCGCTGCGCCTCTCTGCTGTAGGTGCTCCTAAGGGCGCTTTGCGCACCGACCTGATGAACGCGACTACCGCGGTAAAAACGGGGCGCAGTTGGCCCCAGGTGATGACCACATTTCATCCGACCGACAAGGCATCCCTAATGAGCGCATCGGACCGAGAACAAGTGGCCGGAACACTGGGCACGCTAGCAAATCAGTATCGTGAGCTATACGCACAGCGGCTAGCGTCGTTCGTGCCAATGCTGAACCTCATCGCTGCCCTCTTCATGTGTATTGCCGGAGGCATTCTGTTCGGCCAAGCAATCCTTCCAATGCTTATGGCCTCCGGCGGAGTATTCGGCTAAACGCGTTCCTATACGTGCAAGCAGCATCAACCCTCAAGCAACACAAGCAACCGAACCAGGTTTGGAGTCTTCAATATGTTCTCGCTCATCGTCACAATCCTAGCCATTGCTCTAGTGGCAGTGCTTGCCGTTGCCACCCTCCTCTATCTGAAGGATGCGGGCAAAGGTAGCTCGGCAGCCGCCCAAAGTGCGCGGTACCTTCAAGAGGGCAGCCAATTGGTCGGCGCACTCGAACTCTACAAGCTTCACAACGATGGCCAGATGCCCACCGGCGATGAGCAGCAAATCAAGGACACACTGCTTCAAGACGGCAAGTACCTGAAGGCATGGCCGCAGGAGTCGTGGAGGTTCTCGACCGACTACGCCTTCCGTGCCGAGGTGTCCAGCGAAGCTTGCGCAGCCGTCAACAAAAAGCTCGGGATTGAAGGCGTCCCGCAGTGCAGCGATACGGCCTATGAGGCCAAGTCTGTCTGCTGTGCTATCGACTGAAGCGCAGTCCCATCAAAGCTTACCGCGGAATGGAGAAGGCTGGCCATCTCGCCTGGCTCATTACCAGGAGACCGTAGGTTCGAATCCTACTTCCGCTACCAACTGCAAAGCGGCACGCATCGCGTGCCGCTTTCTCTTTGCGCTCGTGCCGCTGTCGCAAGGCTTGAAACACCCCTTTGCATGGCAACGTCGGGGGGGCATAAGCCAGAGGCCTTCTGAGTTGTATTGTTCTTCCTCAACGCTGGGCTTGGCCGCGAACTGCGGCGACCGGCGCGCTACCGGGCCGGTAAACGACCCGCGCGACCAGCACTATGGACATGCATAGGAGAATGCGGCCTAGCTGGCCTGCTAGTGACCGACGAGAGTCTGCAGGGTTCCCGGGACGTCAGGTGGTGTGTCAGGAGGACGCAAACGAGAAAGCGGCCCAAGGGGCCGCTTCTGTGCGCTGTACGTGTGCGGGGCATGCCCCGCATGCGATTACAGCTTGTAGGTGATGGTGTACACCGGAGTTGCAGCGCCGTCGCCCTTGCAGAAGAAGGCCTTGGCTGCTTCTTCGGCTGCGTCGGCCGGGCCGGCTTCCGGCAGGCCTGCCTTCACGTTGATGGCGTCGCACACCTTCTTGCTGGGCACGACCGAGGTTGCGAGAGTCATGTCGGCCGACGCCCAGGTGCCGGGGACTTGCGCCAGGTATGCCGGTGCTAGGTCGTCGATGGTGGCCGGGGCAGCCACGAGCGTGCCGGCTTCGACGTCGGTCTTGGCCAGTTGCGAAGCGCCATTCAGCTGCTGGCCTTCGTTGATGAACTGCGAGGCCTTGGCTTCAGCGGCACCCTTGTTAAAGGCGGTACCGCCGTAGTAGATGGTGGCGAGAGCCAGAGCAGCGACCAGAGCGATGGAGATGATGGTGATGATGAGGGAGAACATGGTGTCGAATCCTTGATGGAGTGGAAAATTCACCAGCCGGTCGGTTGACGCACATGCGTCACTCGCAGCCTGCTGATACTCCGTATAGAAAGTCGACTAAGAAACGAATATCAGTTTTTATATGGTTGAGGCCTATTTGCGTACAGCCCCAATCGGATTGAAAAGGCCCGCTAGTGCGGGCCGTTGTCTTAAGATTTGGGCAACGCCTTTGGAGGCATCAACTTCGACCCGGAGGCCGCGGGTCCCGGGTTCGCGGCCGCTGCAGCCGCGTCAGGCTTCGCCTTTGCCGCTTCTCTCATGGCCTGCGGACGGGCCACGGTCAAGCTCATCCCAGGGCGCGCACAGGCCTCTCCCATGCAGAACGACTTCATCTCGAGCTTGCACACGGTGGCTGCCAGCGTGGCGCGCTCCAACTGCTCCTTCGGGGCGTCGGAGAGTTCTTCGAAGATGATGATGTCATCGCCTTTCATGGCGACATCCCTGTAGCCCAGGCTGCGTAGAGTGCCCGCGCACGACTGTAGGTCGACGACTGCTCCGCTATAGGTCGGCGCGGGGCGTGCCTGGCTCGGGGTCACCGCAAAATAGGAGGTCAGCGCCCATGCGAACACGCCGATGGCGATGAACGTCGAGCCAGCCGCGGTGTTGAACTTGCGTTTTTGTTCTGGAGACATGTATCGGTCCTTATTGCCCGGCGGGAGTCGTAGGGGGAGCGGGAGGCGGCGTAAGGTCTGGAGCTGGCGGCGCCACCTGCGGCGGGGGCGGCGCACCGACGGGCGCAGCCTGCGTCATCCGGGCGTCCCGAATATCAAGCGCCTTCCATCGCTTGTCGGCGTACTCCACCTTTGCAACGTACGAGTTCGGCTGCAAGGACTGCAGGCGCGGCCAGCGCGAGATTGGCAGGTCGTCATAGTTCACGCGGCTCACGGCGGAGGCTACCGGTGCGTCGTACGGCTGGTATCGCGTCACCATGGAGCCCACCAGGGCAAAGAAGCCGGTCACGAAGAACACGGCGCCCAGCACCAGAAAACGAGTTCGCTGGTTCAGGGCAGGCGACATGCGCTCGCGCGGCGCCAGCCAGGCGGTCGGTTCCTTCGTGGACGATTCCGGCAGAAGAATGGCCGACAGTCCCGTGGCCTGGCGCTCCACTTCGACGAGGCGCGTGCCCGTGCGGATGGTCACCTTCGCCGGCTCGTCCGCGCGATAGGGGCCGAGGCTGTCGAAGTACTTGATGATTTGCGGCAGGTAGGCGACGCCGTCGCCGCCTTCGTGCACTTCGTAGGCGTAGCCGTCCCCGAGCTTGAAGGCGTCGTAGAAAGCCATGGCCGGCTGGTCGAAGTGCTTTTCCGCCACGCCGAGCGCGTACTCGCGGGCGTCACGCTCGCGGACCTCCGGCAGGTAGCCGATGAGGATTCGAATGGGAGCCGAGCGCAGCACGGTCGTTGGCTCGCCCGGGGACGCGGCGGTCGGGTCTTCGCTCACGGCGGACTTCATGCGGCTGCCGAAGAAGCGCTTCCTCGGCTTCATGACCGGCAGCGCGTCTGCGGCCTGGGCGGTCGCCTCCTCTGCGATGGGCTCCAGGGCCTGGCTCACCGGCTGCTCTCCCGTGGGGAGGAAGTCGCTCTCGCGCCACTCCTCATCGAACGAAGGCTCCGAAGGTTGCTTCGGGGCGGGGGATTCTTGGAGGTTGTTCATCTGCGTCCTTACTCCGCCTTGCCCGCGTTCAGGCGGCCGCCGGCCTTGCGCTTCTCGGCGGCGGTCGGGTTGGCCTTGCCGGGCGCGAGCTCGAGGTAGTCCTCCATGCCAGGCTCCGACTCCTCGACGAGCTGGCCGATGCGAACCACGCTCGAGCGCACGACGATGAACATGCTCTGGCGGTCCAGCTTCAGGGTCTGCGATTCAGCCTTGGTGCCCTGCAGGAACAGGGGTGAGCCGAAGCTGTTCGAAATAGAGTCGTAGGCCAGGCCGCCGACGACCACGGTCTGGCCGGGGCGCATGCGCAGGATATCGTTGAAGCTGCGTTCCGCCGTCGTCGGCTGGGTCAGCTTGCCGAGCTGGTTGCCCGCGGACAGCTCGTTGAAGGCAATCACGGCCTTGATGGCAAGCTTCATGTCCACCGTCACCGTGTTGGCAGCCGAGTCATAGGTCGGCGTCATTTCGACGGTGATGCCGTCGTCAGCCTTCTCCGTCTGCGTCGAGCCCAGCGCGGTGTTGTTGTTCGCGCCGGTCGATTGCGTCACGCCGATTTCCTTCACGTAGGGAATCTGGGTGAGCGACTTGAACTCGACCTTGTTGCCGGCCACCGTCTTCAGCAGGACGTTCTGCTTGGTCTCGGCGTTGCCGTACGTTTGCAGGAAGTTGAACATCCCGGAGAAGTTGAAGCGCTGCGTGAAGATGAGGCCTTGCAGAGCGCCGCCAGCGAAGCCTGCCTGGGACACTGCGCCTGCGATGCTGCCCACAGCGTTGGCTGCATCGGCGACGGCGTTGCCGGTCGTGCCCGTCGTGCCCGTCGTGCCGGTCGCTCCGGTCGTGCCGTTGGTCCCGGTTGTGCCGGTTTGTCCGTTGATGCCGGTGCCGGTCGTGGGCTGGTTCAGGTTGAGCGCTTTCTGCCAGGCCTGGATATCCTGGACGTTGCCGCCAGTCAGTGCCGCCAGCTGGAGCTTCTCCCAGTCCACGCCCTGCTTGGCGTTCTGGTTCAGGGTCACGTTCACCACCGCCACCTGCAGCGTCACGAAGGCCGAGTTGTCCGTCATGCGGCCGAGGTAGTGGCGAACCTTGCGGTACTGCGAAGGGGTGACGTCCAGCGAGGCCATGCCGGCTTGCCACGTAACCGCACGCTCCTTGATGCCAATGGCGTCCAGGCCTTTGACCAGCACCTCACCGAAGGTGTTGTCCTGGGGGACGCTCACGGCGATGCGCTCGGTGCTCGAGACAAGGACGGCGCCTTCGTTCCAGGTGAACCAGACATCCGTTGCGCGACCGATGGCGCTCAGCAGCTGGCCGAGGGTGCCGTTGAAGCGCGGCATGTAGAAGCTCTTGCCGGCGGCCTGTTCATCCGAAATCAGAATGGGAACGCCCATCTCGCCCAGCACGGCGACCACGTCCTTGACGGTTGCACCCGGCTCGAGGCTCAGCTGCACCTTGCGGTTCTTGACTTCAGGCGGGAGGGAGAACGGCGTCATGATGACGATGGACGCCTTCCCCTCCTTCACCACCGGTGCCGCGTCCCAGCCCTCCGAGATGGACATGGCCTGCTCCGCCTTCAGCGAGGTATTCGGAAGGTCCTCAGGAAAATCCTTGGGGGTGATGGTGGAGCAGCCCGCCAGCATGACGGCTGCGGCCACGGCGACGAGTCGCAGGGTCTTGTTCATTTTCAAGGGTTCCTTATTTCTTCGGGGCAGGCTTGCCGACGCTGGACGGCAGGTCGCGCGGAGTGGGCGCCGCGGGCATCGGAACCGGAGCCCCGACGGTCGCGGCGGGAGCGCCAACCTGCGCGGCCGGGTTGGAGACTCTGCGGATGAGTTCCTTGTCAGCGGCCTTCTCGAACACGTACGTGTTGGTGCCGCGGTAGATGCGCAGGCCGTTTACCGTGCCGACTCGACTTGCGTCCACTTCTTCTTCAATGGTGGGTTTGGAAAGCACGATGGGCATTGCCGGCGCAGCCGGTACGGGTGCCTGAACGACGCCCGGCGTGGCCAGCGGCATTCCCGGTTGCGACTGCTCCACCACGGGGGCCGGCTGCGCGGGCTCCACGGGGCGCGCGAAGGGATTTGGTGCGGACTGTGCGAGCGCAACGCCGGAGGCGGTGGCCAGCAGCGCCGCGACGGCAAGGTGAAGTTTTTTCATCGGTAGAGAGGGGCGAGGTTCATAGTTCTAGGCACAGGCGTTTAAACCTCGGCCGGCGGCGCAGGCGGCTTTTCTCTCGGCGTAGCTGGCTTGAGCACGCTGCCCAGCAGGTCCCCCTTCGAGATGGCGGTCCCTGCGACGGTCGCGGCGTTTGTAGAAGCCGATGGCGTGAAGAGCGTCCCGGAGATGGCAACGTCGTACATGCTGTCCTCCTTCGGGAGCTGCGTCATGTACTCCTCAGGCACGTCGATGATGATGACGCCCTTGAACTCCAGCTTGCCTGCCTTGACGTTCCACAGCGCCTCCTTGACCTCAAGCTTCGTACTCTCGTGCTTGCGCACGAGCCAACCCTTTTCGTCCAGGGCCTTCAAGAGTGCCAGGGTGAATGGCTGGAGGCGGCTGCGCTCCTTCGGATTGGGGGCAAGTGCGCCGCGCACTTCCTGTGGCAGCTTCGCGAGCACGGTGTCGCGCAGCTTGATTTCAAGCATGTAGACGCGGTTCTTCACTTTCCAGGCGACGGCCTGCACGCCCTTGGGCAAGCCGCGGCTCTGGAACGAGAGTTGCGGAAGCGCCTGGAGGAAGCCCTCCAGGATGAGGTCCGGCAACTCGAGCTTCTCCAGGGTCTGGGTCTTCTGCTCGGTCAGGGCTTCAGCCTGGGCGCCATCGGCTGCATCCAGGATTTCGCGCGCTTGCCGGTAGATGGCAGGGTCGCCGTTGACATCAGGAATCTGGCGCGGGCGGCTGTGGAACTTGACGGCCATCATCACCGCATTGCGGTCAGCTTCCGGCAGGGCCCACCACGAGGTCAGCGTACCGAGGATGCGGGAGGCCTCGCGGTCATGGTCCTTGATGGCCGTCCAGGTATCGCCACGCTTCACGTACGCCTCAATTTTCCCGAGCTCGTGGGCTGCTGCGACCACTGCCGACAGGCCAGGGTACCGGCGATGGGTCAATGCCTTGGAGGCAAGGTTGAGGGCGTGCTCGAGAAGGCTGACCCTCACGCCTTCTCCGGGGTATGCGTCAGGGTGCGCCGAAAGCGTCCCGAGGACGTCGCCGAGCAGCACACGCTCTTTTTCCGTCATGCGCGACAGCGCCGAGTCGTCGTCGGCGCCCAAGTCCAATTCATCGCGCGGCCAGGTCTTGGGCAGCGGGAGCTCGCCGCGGGTGATAGTGACCTCGCGGAAGGAGCCCGAACCCGCTTCCCGCTCTGCCCGTTCCTTGCTCTGGCGCGCCGCCTGCGTCCATACCAGGCCCAGGCCAACAGCTCCGAACATGGCAGACCCCAACAGGATGGGAGCGGTCCAGTATGCGAGCACCGAGATTTGCACCCGCCAGGCCCCCATGATGGAGATTTCCGCCGGGACCTTCAGGTTGATGAAGGGCAGGAGCTTCTGCAGGGCGACCAAGGCCTTGTAGTTCGTCTCTGGCGAGGCCAGGGTCCACCAGACGGTGGAGAAGAGGAACCAGAACAGCAGGACGACGATGAAACTTTTAAGGAGCTTGGGGCGCATAGGTGGTGTCGGGGCTTAAAGGCGGCATCACCGTATAGCTGAATCGTTTATGTGCAGCGGTGCCTACACGTCCGAGCGATACCACTAGCCGCTTGACTGATACTGACAGTGCTCGTATAATTCGTAACACTGACAGAATTCGACTGTCACTCGTTTTAGGCCCAACCCCAACCGCCGAAGGAATCACATGACTGCAGCAGCCACCACCAAGCAACAGCCGAAAACCACGTACTTCTACAAACTGTTCCGCGTCAAGCGCAGCGACGGCCGCGTGACCACGGTTTCCCTGAACCCCCTCCTGGTCACCCAGGCCTGCCGTGCGGTTCCTGGTGGTTTGCCTTCCGTGAACAAGCTGGTGCGCGAGGCTGCCGCCCGCTTCGAAACCGGCATGTACAAGAACTGCTCCGGGTACGTGAGCAAGCAGTTGACCGCTGCTGTCGAAGTGGCGCTGGTCGAACGCCGCTCCAATCGAGTCGCCAACGATGCCATGAACGCCGTGGCCGCCTGAGCTCTAGCTCCCGCCTCGAACGCCGCCCTCGGGCGGCGTTTTGCATTTCCAGGACGCAAAAAAGCACCCGGACGTCAATCCGGGCGCTTAAGCAGGGTCAGCGGGGGTTGCGCTGCCGTCGATAGGTCTCGAAGACCAGGTTCAAGCTGCCGTCCTTGACCGCGACTTGAGCATCGAGCTGAAACACACTCGCGTCTATAGGAGGGCCGAATGCATCGGCATCTATAACGTTTGTGTCGACTTGTGTGACGTAAAGCGTATCCGCAACCCGAATCGCTCGCTCGTACAACGCCTGGCCACCGATGACGAAGACCTTGGCGGGGCGGGAGGTACCCGCCAGCGCAAGCGCGTCTTCGAGGCTGCTGCAGGCGAAGCCGCCTTCGTGCTGGAGCGGTTTGCTGGTGACCACGATGTTCAGCCGGCCTGGCAAGGGGTGCATCGGCAGCGACTCCCACGTCTTGCGCCCCATGATGACCGGGTATCCGCCGGTCAGGTCCTTGAAGTGCTTGAGGTCGGCCGGCGCGCGCCACGGCAGCGTGCCGGCTTTACCGATGGCTCGACTTCGGGCTTGCGCCCAGATGAGGCAGAGTTCCATGATTCCTTCGAGTGTCTGACGGGCTTTGGGTGCCCCGTGTAGGAATCAGCGACGCCGCACTCATAAGACAACGCCCGTTAGGGTTTTCGCAACGGGCGAGAGCAGTGTCGGCGAGCGATGTACGAGCGCTTACTGGAGGGCGACCGACGGCATGGTCTTGTTGGCGTTCGTCGTGTTCATCAAGCCGGCCGGCAGCGGGGGCGGCGGCAGCGTCGCGGCCTTGTTGGCCGGAATGGACGGCGGCAGCGCGGTCACGTTGGACCCGGGATTGAAGGAAGCACCGCCCACCGGCATGCCCGCACCCAGTAGCACGGGGTCCTTCTTGGCGTCGGACACCACGAAGCGGCCGATGGTCTGGTCGTGAACCTTGAGCGTGCGGCCGCCGACGTTGGCGCTCTGCGTGTTGATGACCTTCACCGGGCCTGCGGGGCTCATCTCGCCGTCAGCGATGGTAGCCACGTTCCCGCGGATGTCGAGCACGACCGAGTTCTTGCCACCGACCGAGATGACCGACAGCAAGGTTGCCGGAGGAATCGCCGCGGCCTGGGCGGCTTGAATCTCCGCTGCGCGACGCGCAGCAGCTTCGGCCTCTGCCTTTTCCTTGGCGAGCGCCTTTGCCGACTTCTTGACCGGCTTTGGCTCGCCAGATTGCTCCTGTGCCGAAGGCTTGGGCTGCGGCTTCATGGACTGCTCGACATCCCGCAGCTGGAGTTCTTCCTTTTTGGTCTGCGTCAATGCCTGAGCGGCTTCCACACCCTTGCGAATCGGGACGTTTTTGATTTCTGCTTCCGTGCTCGTCTGCTTCAACCGCTCTTCCAGCAGCTGGGAGCGGTAGCGCGCTACCTCGAGCTCACGCTGCAGCTGCTCGGTCGACAGCGGCTTGCCGTTGAACGGATTGACGAAGCTGCCAGCTTGGTCCGAGGAGGTGCCCGGCAATGCCACGGGGGCTTGCGAAGGCACTGCACCCAACGTGGCCACCGCGCCCGCGGTCAACGAGGACAGGGTCGGGGCTGCTGGCGCCACCGCAACTGCCGAAGCAGGGGTTGCAGCGGGCGCCGCGATGGCGGCGGGCGCATCGGGGGCCTTCGCAGGCGCCTGAGCGAACGCTACCGAGGACAAGCCAGCCAGGGCCAGGGCGAGGATGAGAGGTTTGGTCATGAGATTTTCCGTTTGCTCGCAGCTATAGCGAATGGGTTTAGTAATTGCCGACTGCCACGCGGGTCACGTAGAGGTCTACGCCAGCCGGCGCAGGGACCCGGGCCGCCAGGATTGCCGTGTAAGGCAAGATGCCCGTACCTGTCGTGGCGGGTGAGCGAACGCGCTGGCTGCCGAGCTGCTCGTCGTAGTTCGCGACGATGATGTTGTTGTTGCGCTCCCACGCGGTGAAGGCGTCACTGGCGCTCACGCCGATGTTTGCCAGTAGCGCGTCCGCGTTCGCCCAGCCGCCTTCCGTGCTGGCGACAGCGCTCGAGGCGTCATACCGCTGGCTGAAGTAGTCGCGCGTGATGTCGCGGTCCGCATAGGACAGGAAGCGCATGCTGAAGTACGCTTCATAAGATGTGGCGACGCGAGACATCCGGCGCAGCGTTTCTTTCAGCTTCGGGTACTGCACGTCGTAGCCAGAGACGGTGATGCCGACATCGTCGCCGCTGTAGTTCATCAAACCATCCGCAGCCATCCGCGTGCCCGGCGCCAAAAGGCTGTCCGAGCCCGCGGAGACGATGGAGATGTTGCGGTAGTAGAGCGTTGTGCCATCCACGGGCTTCTGGAGTTGTCCGGAGACGAATACGCACCATGCGTTTCCGTAGCCGTCTTTCGCGGCCTGGGCCCCTGCGTCGCTGATGAGCGTATTGAGCTGGCGGAATGCGCTTGATTGCAGATTACAGTTGCCGGCGCCGTCGATGGTGCTGGTCACCAGGCCGAAGAACTGGCCGGCCGGGAGCGTCTCGGCTTCGTACGCACGCGTCTCGTACACGGCCTGAAGGCCCTGTCGAATGTCCTGCATACGGCGGTCGTTGTCGATGTTCTGCTTCAAGCCGAGCCAGGGGCCCACGGCTCCGATGACCATGAACGAGACGATGGTGATGACCGAAAGCGCGATGAGCACCTCGGGGAGCGAGAAGCCTCGCTGGCGACGGGCGCCGAGGGTTGACTTAAGCAAGGCCAAGCTCCTTTCGAAGGTTTGCGGGGTCGTAGGAGGCGTATAGCGCCTCATCTGCCGTGATGACCCCCGACCGAACGAAGTTGCGCAGCGTCGTGTTCAGGAGCACCTGGCCGAACGAGGAGCCGGTGTCCATGTGGTTGAAGATGGCGGACGTCTTGCCATCTCGGATGGCAGTCTTGATGTCGGGCGTGCAAATCATCAGCTCGGCGGCAAGCACACGGCCCTTCCCGTCCGCACGGGGAACGAGGGTCTGGGTCACGCAGCCAAGCAACGCCTGGGAGAGCACCATGTGGGCCCAGTCGCGGCGCTCGGCGCCGAACTCACTGGTGAGCCGCTCCACACTTTGGCGTGCCGAGTTGGTGTGAAGCGAGCCGAGCACCAGGTGGCCCGTGGTCGCTGCCGCCAGCGCGGTCTTGATGGTCTCAAAGTCACGCAGCTCACCGATGAGCAGAATGTCGGGGTCTTCGCGCAGGGCAGCGCGCAAGCCGTTGGAGAACGAATTGGTGTCGCGGCCAATCTGGCGCTGGTCGACGAGGCAGGACTCCGAGGTGAGAAGGTACTCCACCGGGTCTTCCAGCGTGATGATGTGGGCGGACTTTGACTCGTTCAGGAAGTCGACGGTCGATGCGAGCGTGGTGGTCTTGCCCGAGCCGGTGGCGCCCGTCACGAGCAGCAGCCCCTTCGATTGCGTAAGCAGGCGCTTCATGTAGCCGTCGGGCAGGCCAAGCTGCGCCAACGGCGGTGCCTTGTCCGGCAGGCGTCGCATTGCGACCGCCAGGCGGCGACCGTTGGTCAGATACAGGTTGCATCGGAAGCGGAACTGGCCAACCTTGATGGCGAAGTCGAGGTCCCCTGCTTTCTCCTCCAAAACACTCTGGATGTTTTCGGCGGGAACGCCGATATGCTGCTGGTGCTTCTTCAGCAGCGTCTGCATCTGGTCCCGCGTCACCTTGGACGATTCGGAGCGCACCACCTCGCCCTGGAGACGAACCCACATGGGGTCTCCTTCCTTCAGGATGATGTCGGTAACCTGCGGCTCGGCGGCGGCTTGCTGAATGAGTTCGGAGAGCATCAGAGGGGTGGTTTAGATTTGCTGGATGGCACGCATGGTCACGTAGCCCCCAAAGGGGTTGGGCGCGCGGAACACCATCGTGAAAGGCGGTTCGCTGGTCTCGCTGTCCTGCCAACTCGAGGCTTCGATGGGTGCTCCCCATCCGGACACGAGCTCATCTGAGGCCAAGCCGAGGACCAGAGGGAGATTGGTCTGGGGCACCCACGTGCTGCCGACCAGGGACACCAGCGGGCGGTACGTGTCGAGGCACTGAAGCTCGTTGATTGCTCGCAAGCTCGGGTTCGCAAGGTCAATGCTCTCGTCGGTCAGGCAGGGATTTCCGGCCACGCCCGGGCCCGACGGACCGAAAGGCGTGCGGAAGTAGTTGACCGAGATGTTCTTCTCGGCGTCCTGCAGCATGCGTGCCTTGAAGAAGGCCTGCGCCTTCAGGGCCACACGCTCCAGGCGGCGCTGCGTCTCCAGTAGGGCCGCCCGATGGATGTCGCGGGAGTCCATCGTGATGAACTGCCGGGGGCTGCACGGCAGCGACTCGTCTGTGCATGACTTGAATTCGCCAGTCGCGGCGAAGCTCGCCAGGTCGGGAGGATTCGTCTCGTCCGTCTCGCTTGGATAGAAGAGCACAATACGCCGGTAGAGCAACCCCGACTCGCCAGGCAGTAGGTTCGACATGGCGCCACTCAGCCCGTGCCGTACGGGGATGTTGGCGCCTGCGAAGATGTCTCCGAACGTGACGCCGTTTCCGGCCGACGGATTGTCCAGCTCGGTCGCGTGCTGCTGGTACAGGCCCATGACCTGGGTCTTGTACTGCTCGAGCAGGGCCTGCATCTTGGCGGGGCGTCGATTGGCTTCCTCGCGAGTAAGCAGGCCGGAGTAGCCCAGAACGATGGACAGGGCCACCACGCTCGCCATCAAGACGAACACGAGCAGGCCGAAGCCCTCTTGGCGCACGGGCCGCAGCCTGCTCATGATGGCGTCCTTCCCGGCTTGGATTAGCGGGTTTCGTCGAACAGGATGTCGAACGTGCCCGGGGTGTCCGAGGACAGGTTCACGTCGGTGCGGCACTTGTCCGTGGAAAAGTCGCCCTTCGATTCCGGGTTGCCGTTGCACTCGTTCAGGCCTTGGCGCACGACGTCGACCGGAACGTTCGAGAAGCGCACGTAGTAGCGCTTCCACGTGGTCCCGCTGATGACGACCGATTCGGGCGCATCAGGGAACGATGCAGTGACTTCAGAGCCAAGCTTGTCGAACTTGATGGCGCCCGTGGTGGTATCCGTCGGGTACTTGGCCATGTAGGCACTCGTCCAGTTGGTACCGAAGGTGCGCGCGCAGTAGTTGTTCGCGGGAACCGCGGCGGCGACGGGGTCGAACAGAGCCTTTGCGTTCTTGACGTAGCAGCCGGTGTCGAGCTTCAGCTTGATGTTGGCTTCGCCAATCTGCTTGCCCAGGTTCAGCATGGCCTGTGCCTTCGTGCGCGCGCCGTCGAATGCGCTGGCCGCAAGCAAGGCCATGATGGTGAGAATCGTAAGCACGACCAGCGCTTCGATGAGGGAGAAGCCGCGCTGGCGCAGCGAACGATTGCGGGGGGTTTTCATGGAGGGTAATCCTTAGACCGATGTAGGCCTGTGGTGTAGGGAAGAACTTTTATGCATCCGCAATCACGGGCTATCAGGCCCGCACGCTGGAGCACCTTTGCACTCGCCTCGCGCTCTCACGCAGGACTCGCACCTGACGTCTAGCAACCACGCCTCAGAAATCAGGGCAAGCTGGCCGCTTTTTTGCAATAGCTGCTCGAAACACGCCCTCATGCGCAGCGCACGGACAAAGGCCCCAACGAGGGGCCTTGACAAAGCTCACGATAAGGCGCGGGATGTCTACTTGACAGTGCTATTAGGCTGAAACCTATGGCGTTATAGGTTCGACATTACCGAGGCCATCATGGGATAGTAGGTCATCACAAAGACCAGCAGCAGGCCCAAGCCGACGAACAACACCGACAGCAACTTGACGTTTTCTTGCAGCAGGTCGGTCATCACTCGAACGTCTTCCTCGAGGTTCTTGGCCATCTCTGTCATGCCCTGCACGATGGAGCCCGAGGACACTGCGGCCTTGATACCGTTCATGACGACCGGCGGGAACCCCGCATTGGTCACGGCGTCGTCCAGCGGCCGGCCCGCGTCGATGAGCTTGCCCATCTTGTGAAAGGCGCGCTTGGAGTCCAGACGCTTTGCCGAGTCGCCAACGATGACCGCCGCCTCTTTCGCAGGAATCGCCGCGTCATAGAGCAGCACGAAGCTGTTCCAAAGTGCGGCGTGGTCCGACTTCACGGATAGCGTACGCAGCGACTCGATGCGGTCGAGCATGTCCTTGAAGGTCTGCGACCTCAGGAAGTATGCGATGCCTGCGAAGGCGCCGAAGTACAAGCACGACGAGATAACCGTCGTGGTCGTGTGTCGGGGCAGCCCACCATTGAACAACTTCACGAATTCAAAGTAGTTGGCGATGAAGGGCGAGAAGCTCAACCGCAGTCCGGTCTGCTTCAGGAAGGTCAACGTCATCGGGGCCATGAATACGATGGCAGCCCAGATGAAGAGAACCATGAAGACCGCCATCACCTTCGGGATGCGGAACGTCGAGCTCACCGAGCGACGGATGGCATCCGTGCGCTGGATTTCCTCGCCTAGCGAGATGAAGGACGTGGCCGCCTTGCCCGCCTCGGCGGTCGACTTGATGGAAAGGCAATCCCGGCGGGGAAACCCGGCGGCCAGCATTGCCTGGTGCTCGGACTGACCGTCAATCATCGCCTGCCGCATAATCATCACGGCCTGACGCAGGCGCGGGTCGCTCACATAGTCGATGGCCGACTCAAGGCCATCGCCCAACGATTTGCCGTTCTGGATGCGGCGGCCCAGCGTGATGTAGAAGCGGGCAAGCTCCTGGGTGTCGAACTCTTTGCTGAAGACGCCCTTGATGGTGCCTCCAGCGTTGAGCGTCACGCGCAGTGGCTTGAAGCCAGCCCGCTTGAGACGAGCGTAAGCGAGCGGCTTGCTGGCTGCGTGCACCATCCCGTTGAGGACCATCCCCCGCCCGTTCTTAGCCGTGTAGTTGTATGCGCGTTCCATTGAGTCGAAAGCCGATGTGTTGGTTGACGTCTAGCGCTGTGGCTTAAACGCTCTTGTTGGCAACGCGTTCGAGTTCCTCGCGACTGGTGATGCCCTGGGCAACGAGCCCCAGGCCGCAGGCCCACATCGACTTGCTCTCAGGAAGGCCCGCCCGCGCCACAGCGGTGGGCGTTGCGCCCTGCTCTACCAGCTCACGCACCGCTGGGGACATTTCGAGAAGCTCATAGACCATCCGGCGCCCACGGAATCCGGTGAAGTTGCAGTGAGGGCAGCCCCGGCCGGCGCGGCGAGGATTCTTCGCCATGTTCCCGAGGTAGCTCGCGTCTGCCAGCAGTTCGTGCGTTTCGACCGTGTCGTCGGGCACGGCGCAGGCGTCGCACAGCGTCTGGACCAGCCGCTGCGCCAGGATGCCCAGCAAGGAGGCGCCCAGCAGATTCGAGTCGACCTGCAGTGCCTTCAGGCGCGCCAGAGCCGACACCGCGCTGTTCGTGTGCAGCGTGGCGAACACCAAGTGGCCAGTATTGGCCGCATCCATACAGATGGATGCGACTTCCTTGTCCCGGACTTCGCCCACCAGAATCACGTCGGGCGCGTTCCGAAGGAGCGCCTTGAGCCAGACGTTGTACTCGTCCCCTTCGTTCGATGCGTCCTTGCGCACTTCGAATTGCAGCCAGAGCCCGTGCTTGTACTCAATTGGGTTTTCGATGGACTGGATGCTGCGCTCGACGGCATCGATGTCCTTTAGCAGCGCGTAGAGGGAGGTGGTCTTCCCTGAGCCGGTCGGGCCCGTCACCAGGAAGAATCCTGTGGCTGTGCGGGACACGCGAGACAGCGCCTTGCGGGTTTGGTCGTCGAAGGGCAGCCGAGACAGGTCCGTGGCGGCGGAGTTCTTGTCAAGAATCCGGATGACGGCACTGTTGATGCCGCGGGACTGGGCAAGCTCCAGGCGGAAGCCGAAGCGCGATGCGATGTCGTGGTGTTCCTTCTTGTCCTCGTCGGTGAACTCGACGACGGTTTCCTTCGGACGCAGCCGCAGCTCTTCCGCCTTGGTGTTGTCCTGGACCATCTTGGTCAGCAACCGCTTGTACATCGAGATGTCGATGGTGCGAAATATTTGGCCGACACCGTTCACCTTCAGGCGCACGATGCCCACGTGTTCCGACTGGTACAGGTAGAGGTCGGAGGCACCGGAATAGCACGCATGGCGCAGCAACGAGAAGTAGATGGTGCGAATCAACCCAAGGGTCGAGTCGTCTTCGTCCTGACGCCGCGAGAGGGCGCTCTTCTCTGTGTACTCCTTGACCGCCAGGTCGAAGGCCTCAGCCGTGTTTGCGAAGAACTTCAGATAGACGTTCTGGATGGTGTGCTCGCTGGCCACCACCACCTCTGCGCGAGACTCCTGGTAGAAGGAGTTCAGTGCAGCGTTGACAGTGTCGGCGTCGGGGACAGCGACCATCAGCGTACCGTCCGGCCGGCGACCGACCGGGACGAACTTCTTGAAGTCCGTCAATTCGAGGCCAGCGAGGTCCTCTGCCTTGATGTCGTCGACCTTCTCGGCACCGAAGTACTCGAAGCCTGTCTGCAGGCTCACGGCCTCGGCCACGCGCTCCCCGGTGAGAAAGCCGAAGTCGCGCATGATTTGCGCTAGGGACTCCTTGGTTTCGCTCGCGCGGTTGAGCGCGATGTCGACGTGCGACTGCTTGACACCCATGCCCAGCAGAATCTTCTCCAGCGACTTCTTGGAGAAGATTTCGTCCGTGCGTGGCGCATGTTGGGGGCGCAATGCCACCGCACGGCCAGTCTCGAGCGCCGGTAGGGGCAGCACTTGTGCGGTGTTCACGACCACGGGTTCAGCGGAGAGAACCGTGCGCGCGGGAGCCTCCTCGCGCGACGAGGCCGGAGGCACGACGTGCTCGGGCTCCCGGGGGCGCGAGGCGGCGTGCGCCGGCCTGGCGGGGGAGAGTACGGACGTCTTGCTGCGCGAGCCGGAGAGGAAGTCGAAGGGAGAGGGTTTTGCCATGGTTTCTGGTTTCGGCTCAGGGAGCGGGGGTCAGGTCGCCGTAGACGCGAAGCCCGAGTTCGTAGGCCTGGTCCTGGACCTTCAGGTGCACGACGCTCAGCGGATGTGCCTGCATGTCCTTGATGTAGCGCAGCAGGCCCAGGTAGTCCGAGTAGGTGCCGCGAATATTGACCCGCATGCTCTGCACCTTGGTGCCAGGAATGACTTCGGTGAGCGTGTCCAGCGGCGACATGCTGCCGCTCGCGGCAAACTTGCCCGGCGCGACGGACGCCACAGTGACTGCGTGAGGCAGCCGACGGTTGTAGACGTCAAGCATCACCGCGGTGACCGCGTCCTGGAGCGACTTAGAAGACGTGTCGGGCGTGAGTTGACTGCTGAGCTCCTGATGGGCGCGCTCGGCTTCCTTCGCGGCGCGTTGCACGGATGCGAGGCGCGTTTTTGCGGACTCGGCCTCCTGCGACCACTGCTTGACGTAGTAGCCGCTAGTCGCTGCGATAGCGACCAGCGCTACCAACAGGAGTTTCGCAGTTGACTGTGACTTGGATGACATTGACACCTCCGCTCACCCCGGGCATTGTTTTCGTGCACTCTTCTGGAGGGGTGAGCTTCAGAAGCTGTTGAATCTCTTCGTTTCGCAGTTCGCTGAGCGCGCTGGGCTTGTTGTTCACGAAGCCGCCAGTGGTCAGGGGCATCGACACCACATAGGTTTCGCGCGCAGCGGTCGCATCGACCACCAAGGTGGAGCGAGGAGCCCAAATCGCAGCTGCACGTTCTGAGAGACGAGCAATATCTAGCGACTGGCTTTTGCCAAAACTGACCAGTGAGCTTGCAATCAGCGTCTGGTTCTTTCGGTCGAAGGCATCTGCCTTCTTCTGAGAAAACGAAATGGACGACTTCGTACTGGCCAAGCCGGTCTTGAGCACCGCGGCATAACCGGCGGTACCGATGGCCGCAGCGGCAGCGACCATGACGGCGCCATTCAAGAGCGAACTGACAGAGATGCCGTTCCACTCGGCCTCAGCCGGGTAGAGCTGGAGCTCGCCAGACTGCGCGACCAGGTCCGCATTGGAGAGCTGGACCGTCTGCGAATCCGGGCTCAGGCCGCGTGCCGACTGGAACTGCGCCAGGGTGAAGGCCAGGTTCGTAGGATTGAACGTGACCTGAGGCGCGCTGAACTCGCCGTCCACGCTGCGGTAGTAGAGGATTGCAACCTTGCGGCCGCTCTCCGCATCTTCCAGCAGGATGAAGACGATGTGGGCGCCCTTCGGCACCTCGCGGCGAACCATCGCACGCTCCACCAGCAGCAGGCCTGGGCCGACGCGCATGGACAGCTCTTCCAGCCGCTCCACCGATGTCGCGTAGATGGCCCCCAGTTGCTTGGCAGCGTTAATGATGCGCACCGACTCGCCAACGCCTTCGGAGAGCGCCAGGTCGCTGCCCTGCCGGTAGGTCGTCTTCGGGCCCACCGCGAAGCGGACGTCCTGTGCGGTGAGGCTTGCCGCTTCCTTCACGTCGCCTTCAGGCACATCGAGCAGGCCTTGCGCCGAGACATGGAAGCACGCGCGGGTGCCGTCCTCACGTGCGAGTACCAGGTGGAAGGCGCCCCTTGATTGGCGGACCTTTCGGGGCGCTTGGGGCTGTTTGGCGGGCTTTGCCGGCTTGCCGGCGCTGTCGCCCTTCTCTGCCGACCTTTCGGCTTTCGCAGGGGCGCCACCCTCAGAGCTCGAGGAGGCCTTTGGAGGCTTGGCCCCGCCGGCCTTCTTGCCGCCGAAACCAAAAAACGACTTTTTAGTTGCGCCTGGTAGAGCCGCGGCCACCGTCGCCGGTTCCTTCTTGTTGGCGAAGCGCGCCTGAAGGCTCGTACGCGCAGCGGATTGCGCCACCTCAGAATCAGTTCGGTCTGCGCCCCTTTCCGAGGGAGCCGCGGGTGCCTGAGGCGCAGCGTCCGGTTGACGCGCCTCCTCGGCCACCACCGGCGGTTCTGCTTCGAACGTTTCGTCGACGGGCTTCCGAGCCGCTGCGGCCTTCAACTTCAGGCCTAGGCCCGCAGGCTTCGTGGGCTCCTCAAAGGCCGGGCCAGGCGAGCTCGTCGGCTTGGTGTCCGTGAACGGCACATCCAGCGCAGGCTCGACGCGCACGGAGGCGTCCACCACCTCCTTCGGGTTGCGAATGAAGAGCCCCCGGCTGCCGTCGTCCGAGCCGCGCAGCGGCACGAGCACCTCAGAAACGCTCTCCGCACCGTCGGCGGTCTTCGACTTGGCGACGAAGAGCGAGAAGTCCTTGTCCGGCGGACGGACCGCCTTCAGCCCCTCCGGCGTTTTCTTCCTGATGTTAAGAAGCATGCGGCGCCCCTGTTAGAGCGATTCGCTCATGATGATGTCGTTGTCGGTCGGAGGAATCACGTTGGCGCGCAGCAGGATGACGACCTCCTTCGAGGTGCTCTTCTGGCCGGTCGTAGACGCGATGCTCGTGTCCTTCACGTCCTTGTTGTAGCGAATACCGCCCAGAATCAGCGTCTTGCCGCTTTCGGCCACAACGCGCATGTAGGTCTGCTTGTTTGACTGCGTCGGGGCCGTCAGCGTGCCGTTCAGGAAGTTCGAAAACGAACCGACCGACGACAGCACCGGCAGCAAGGTGATTTGCACCGAGCTCTTGTTCACGACCGAAGGCACCGCCGAGAAGCTCACGCCGTCGATGGCGAACGAGACGGAGCCAGACACCGTCGGCGCGCCGGCGGAGCCGCCCGTCGTGGTGTTGTTCGTCTGCTGGACGCTGCCCAAGTAAGGAATCTGCGTACCGTCGAAGTACGTCGCCGGGTTGTTGTTCAGCGACACGAGCTTCGGCTGCGACACGATGTTGACATCGGTGAACTGCATCAGCGAATTGATGATGGCAGCCGAGCTGGCGGTCGTGCGGTAGCCGCCGAGGCTTCCCTGGGCTGCGGCCGACGCGGCGGAGCCAATGAGCGAGCTCATGTCGCCGCCGGCGGCCTTGACCGCAGCGGAGGCGAGGTCGGAGCTGCCCCCGGCAAACATGCCGCGGCTGGCGCCGTTCAGCACGCGGCCCCACTGGATGCCGAGGCTGAAGTCCTTGGTGAGTGAGACCTCGATGACCGAGGCTTCGATTTCCACCTGGGTCATGGCGTCGCGCGCGAAGTTCTTGATGAAGTCGCTCATGCGGCGTAGCGCCTGGGCGTTGCCCTTCACGGACACCACGCCCTGGTCCGTCACCAGCACCTCGGCATTCTTGCCGGCCATGTCGGACATGAACTTAATCAGCGCCTTGCCGTCGGTTCCTTCCTTGCCGGCGATGGTGAATTCGGCCTTCAGCGAAGTTCCGCCGGCGCTGCCGCCACCGCCGCTGCCGCCCGAGCCACCGCTCGTCGAGGCGGAGGAATTCGCGGGGTCACCGCCCACGTTGTACTGGGCCTGCAGGCTCTTGAAGACGGCCGAAGGAAGGCGGAAGTTGTAGGTGGCGTTCTCCGCGATGTACAGCGTACGGTTGTCGCGGTCGAAGACTGCGGCGTAACCCGCAAGGAACGCGGTGGTGCGGATGGCGTCTTCGCTGAAGGAGCCGTTGAAGTCCACGGTCACCTTGCGCATGGGGTCGACGCCCTCGCCGTAGGCGACGGAGTAGCCGAGCTTCTTCGACAGCTCGCTCACCAGAGGCGCGAACGGCGTGCTGGCCGCCTTCACGTAGACGTCGCCACGCTTGGCAGGGGCTTCCGTGCGACGGAAATCGTTCAGCGGCTCGGTGATTTCGCGCACGCTTCCGCTGGCCCCCTGCTTCACGAAGTCCTTCACGGCGGCGGCAGCGCGTGCGTCCGTGATGTCCTTGGCCTGCTGCTGCGTAGCGAAGGGCGTTGCGCAGCCCGAGATGAGGGTGGCAACTGCAGCAGCGATGAGAAGTCGTTTCGACATGAATGGTGCTCCTTAGAAGTCGAGTGCCGCGTCAGCAGGCCGAACGACGATGTGTGACTCTTGTTTGTAGATGTCTGCCGACACGCCAAGCGGCGGCAGGATGTTGGCGAGGACCTCGCGAACCGAGGCACCCTTGTAGGTAAGCGACCGCTTGGCCTCAAAGCCGCCGTCGACCTTCCATTCCATGGTGTAGCCGTTGGTACGGGCGAACCGGACGATGGCGACCTCCAGCGGTTCACCTTCGTTGACCACGAGTTCAAGTGCGGCGACTGCGGCAACCGGTGCATCCGTGGCGCTCGGCGCGCCAGCTGCAACCGGCTGCGCGCCTGTACCTCCGAGGACCTGACCGACCACGCTGCCGCCAGCAACGACGTGAGTCCCGGCGGGGTCTGTATTCCCGGGCGCCGCAGGCAAGATAGCCTTGGCTGCGAGGTTCGGATAATCGCTACCCGATTGGGCGACTGCCATCAGGACGCCTTGTCCTGTCGGGATGTCAAGCGACACAGGCGAATAGACGCCCATGGCCTTCTTGAGGAGCGTCATGTCTTCTTCGGCCGAGTTGCCGAGCAACGTGACAGGACCGCGTAGGGTCATCTCCGGCGCTGCCCAGACCAGGCGAAGGTGGAAGCGGTTCGCGATGCTTTGCGCGACGGAGCGCGCCGAAGGCTTGTTCAGCGCGACGGCCTGCGTGTAGACGAAATCTTCCGTGTCACCGATGCGGGCTCCGGGAGACGGCAGAAGTGTGGTCGGAGCGGCATTCAATGCTTCGGTCATCTGGGCGGCAAGCGCGATGTTCACGGGGGGCTCTGCTTGGGCGACGGCGACCGGCGCCTCGGGGGAGCGGGCAGCCGCAACAACGGCAGGCGCGGCCAAATGCCCGACAACGGAGGTTGGAGCCGCGAGTACCGGGGCTGGCACGGTAGCGTTGAACGGACCAGGCTCCGCAGTCACAGGCGCAAGAGCGGCACGAACCGCCGCCGAAGTGGCCATTCGCTTCTCAGCGGAGGGCCGCTCAATAGGCGCAGTCAGCAGGTCATGCTGCTGTGACGGCCCAGCGGAGGGCGCCGCAACCAGGTCAAGGCCGAGAGCGGGCTTGAGGACGAGCTTGTCTTCCAGCACGGACAAAGGGCCGGACGTCACGGCCCCGACCGGGGCGGTCCCGGTGCCTGTCGTTGGGGACGCGCCGACGACCTGAGCGGGCTCGGCCTTGGCAAGGACTTTTTCCGCGGGCTCGGGCGCATCGCTCACGGCGCTCGAGGTGGAAGGGCCCTGAGCGACCGGTGCGGCTCCCAGGGAAGCCGTGCCACGCGTTTCGACAGCCCTGCCGGTCACGTCAGACGGCCCCAACGTCACCGTTGCAAGCGGCGCGTCGAACGTGGTATTGGAAGTTTTCTTGCGCACTG
Source organism: Variovorax sp. SRS16 (assembly GCF_901827165.1). Classification (NCBI taxonomy): domain Bacteria; kingdom Pseudomonadati; phylum Pseudomonadota; class Betaproteobacteria; order Burkholderiales; family Comamonadaceae; genus Variovorax; species Variovorax sp. SRS16. Next base: position 25,878 of record NZ_LR594667.1, on the reverse strand, counting down.
CGAATTTGCCACCGGCTGGCTCTCCCGCAAGAGGAGTCGCCAAGGCAGCGGAGGACGCAAAGCTGGCCTTCGAAGCAGCATCTGCGGCCGTAGCGGCGGGTGCCCCTGCCGCGAGAGGTTCCGTCTTCAGGTGGTTTTGGGACGAAGCGGCGGTGCTTGCCACCTTTTCAATGACGCCGACGGCGAGCGGCTTGGGTTCAAAGCGCGGCAGTGGCGTGGTGGCTGCTTGCAGGACTTCCGCACGCTTTGCGCCGTCATCCAGTGCCGCTTCGGTGGTACGGAGGTAGACAGACTTCGACGACCAGTCGACGAGCACGTTGATGTTGGAATCTTTGGCCAGGTCGGCCAGGACGGAGGTCCATTCCTGGCCCACCTTCCACGACATCGACTCAGGCAAGGCGGCGGGTGGCTGGACATAGGTCCGCCAGCCGGCGGGAACGACCGTACGGAGCCCCTTGGACGTGGCAACGCCAACGCCATAGGTCTTCATCACGGATACGCTTTGCTCGGGCTGCCCCGATTGCTCCAAGCTTGAAGCAACCCCTGTTTGGCCAAACAGGGTAAGGGCGGCCCCTAGCACGAAGGCGTGCACAGGACGGGTCATGCAGGGTCTCAAGAGTTTGCAGTAGACCCCGTATAGGGAGCGCCGGTTTATATTCGCCGCGCGTCGGCCTAAAGCAAAAAATGGGGCACCCTGCAGGTACCCCTTTTCTTCGTGCCCGCCAAACCTGGGGCCGTTGTTCGGTCAGTCCAAGAATCCCTTGTCGATTTTTTCCATTCTCATGTTCCTGCCGGCGTTCTGTGCAAGTGCGCCTACCGCAGTGTTGGAAACCTTCGTTTCGTCCCGACCCGTCTGATTGGCCTCGGCCGTTCGCTGGGCTGTGCGGTTCGTCTCCTGGGTCCGGTTATCGAGTTCCGCACCGGTGTCGTTTACGAACTGGTTATAGGTCGGTGCGACGTTCGGCATGTCGCCAGCAGCGCTGCTCGAGCCGGGGCCAAATGCACCGCCGCCACCGCCGCCACCGCCGCCACCGCCGCCACCGCCGCCACCGCCACCACCGCCGCCGCCGCCGCCGCCGCCGCCGCCACCAGCGCCACCGCCACCAGCGGGAGCACCTCCGCCTCCGACACCGAAATCGAGGCCGGTCCCTCCGCCGGTACCAAAGGCGCTGCCGCCACTGCCACCGAATGCGCCGCCACTGCCGCCTACGGCCGCAGAGGTCGTATTGAAGTGCTCAGCGCTTCGTGAACTGAGCTCGTTGAACCTCTCCCTAATCTCTGCTGCAGAGCCCATGCCCCGCGCGGCTTCGACTTGCGACATCAACTGATTTACGCCGTCGAGGGTCATGCCGCTGCTGAACGAAGCGGTACTGGTCAGGGACTGCATGTGCTCAAGCCCGGCGGTGACGCTCTCGCTGCGCTGTAGCGCTTCGCTGGCGGCCTGACGGAAGGCAACCTGGTTGTCATGGCTGCGCATCATCCCGATGACTTCTGCGTCGCTGCGAGTCACCGTATGGGTATTCCCCGAAGACGCCGTCCCGGATTCCTGCTTCGAAACACTGCTCGCCGTGCTCGTGCCGTGGGCTGCTTGGTCCGCCTTGTTATAGGCCTCTTGCTGCTCCGTTTTCGTATTCCCGTTCATGCCGGCCGAGGCGCCGGCCTTGATAGGCGAGATGCCTCCAGGCATGCCAACTCCGAATTCAGTGCTCGCCGTCGTGCCCATGCCCTGTCCCCGCTGCCCGCTTGAACTGTTCGTGCTGCTGCTGCTGGCCGAAGTGTTTTCTCCGGCTGAGTTGCTCTTGGTAACCTGTCGAGCCATTTGCATCGCCTGGTTGTATGCGTCCGCCGTCATCACGCTATGGTCGCCCTTTTGGTAGCGGCTCATCGCGTCGACAGTCGAAGCCGTGTTCTCCTTCATCGATGAGAGGTTGTGCGAGACGGACCGCTGCTCCGCCAGCTTCTGGCCAATTGACTCGCTCAGCTGCTGCTTCGCGTCCACCGTCGCTCCGTGCATCGAGGCACTAGAGCCGCCCGCTGCCTGCACGACGTCCAACGCACCCGCGTTGGCAAATGCGTTCGTGGCCTGGAACCCGACCGCCGAGGACATCGCGGTGTTGAATTTGTTGGCACTATAGTTGTCCATCGACATGTTGTTCATCGAGAGATTGCCTGACGCTGCAGCCGCACCCGCCTGGCTAGCGAACTGGGACCCCACGCCGCTCGAGATGAATTCGGTAAACGCCATGGCGCCCTTCACGATGCCCCAGGTAATCATGGGCACCATCGTTCCGAGGAACTGAGCGGCAATCACCATGTTCTTGGTCTTCTCATTGAACGCGCCCTTGCTGTTCATGGACAGGCCGCCGTCGACATTCAACACGCCGGTGAAGGACTCGGCCGCGAAAGATGTGATGACGAAGTTGATGATGGCGAAGCACGGCATCCACAGCGTGAGCCAAATGAGAATCTGGGCGTAGTTCTTGAAGATGCCCGCTCCAAGACCGGGCACTAGAAGTGCGACGATGATGAGGGGAGTGATGGCAAAGATGAATGCCTGCAACACGGTGAAGACGTAGCCCATCATGTTGTTGAAGGTCGAAAATGATGCGACCCACGCGGACTTCTGCGACGCTTCAGCCTGCGAGGCGCTCGCTGCCTGCATCAACTCGCTGTTGCCGGTTTGGGCGGCTGCAGTACGGAACGAGCCAGTCATGGAGTTCAGAAAGCCCTGCTGCAGGATGTAGCCGCTCGGGCTGCTGAAGCCGGAGGCCACCGAGCCGGGTGCGGCCGCTTGGGCCAGCATGGAACGGAACGCCGTCTCAAACGGAACCATGATGCCTGCCTTTTTCCAGGCTTCTGCACCGCGTCCAAGCATTGCGGCAGCGTGGGCGTTCATGTCCTTTTCGATATTGTCGTACGCCTTCTCGCAAGTCTCTACGGTGCCCATGCCGCCCAGCGTTCCGCCGGGCGTAGCCGCTCCGCCCTGGTCGGGGATAGGGAAGTACGTTGTCATGATGGACTTGTGCTGGGCGGACTTGTAGGTCTTCATGAGGTCGTTGGTGCGCAGCAGCGCGTCGACGCCAGTCAGCTCGCCATCCTTTCCGGGGCCCTTCAGCTTCAACAGGGCCATTGCAGGCACGACGCAATCGGCCGTATACGCGGACAAGGATTGCTTGAGGGCCGGGTAGCTGAAGCCGTACTCGTTCGACTCCTCAACCATCTTCGCAAAAAGGTTGAACTGACCCGCAGCTCCGCCCGTGAGCTTGAACTCAGCCGGAACCGAAAAGTAAGTCTCGAGAGACTTGGTGAAGTACTGCCCGACCTGTGAGGTCAGCGCGGAGGGAAGCGCCACCAGTGCGGGGACGCCGGTGACCACCCAGGAATCCTGCTGGCCGGCTTGATTTACGACCATGTCGTGCACCTGCACGTTCACGACAATCTTCGTCGTGAACAGTGTCACCATCCAAACCAGGAAGATGTAGCCAAACATCTTCATCAGGTTCTTGCCTGGGTCGAATCCGGCCTTCACCGCCAGCACCAGGAAGCCAAGGGTGGCCATCAGGAGCAGCAGGAGTGTGAAGCCAGAGTCGCCGGCATCCGGCACCATGAGCATTTTCACGCCCATCATGATGTCGTAGATGACCCGGCCATTTCCGAAGACGATGAGGTCCCACGAGTTGCCGTCGATGGGGTTCAGCGTCGACGGGGCGGCCAACGCGAGTCCCGGAGCAAGAAGCGCGGCCACAGCGAGAATGAGGTAGAGGAAGGGCATTGGTGCCTCGTCTTTTAGTTGCCGGTCGGCTGATTGCCGGCGCCGGTCGGGCTGAGGGAGCTGGCGAGGCCGGCAGCCATCTTGTTTTGTTGCAGCAGTTCGCCACTCATGACTTGCTGCTGGATTGCCAGGTTGATTTGGCGAATTTGCTCGCGCATGCCTTGCTGCGCGGCCATGTTCGATGCGATGAGGTTCTTGCGGGCCTTCGCTTCGGTCTTGGCAAAAGCCAGTGTTTCAATGACACGGCGAACCTGTTGCTCGTTCGTACAGCTTCCGCCACCCATGGTGCCGTCGACACGCAGGAACTCTTCCAGCATCGTGCCTGCTGCGCTTTCTGCCACCAGGATGCTCAGCGAGTCGAGCAAGTCGGCTGCGGCGACGGGGTACACAGCGGCCGCGTTGACGGCCTGGTACAACGGGTAGGGGGCTGCTTCCATGAGGTCGATGATTTCCTGGTCCATCGGCTTGTTATTCCGTACGTTGTCCACGGCGGTGGCCAACTGCTTCGCGACCTGGGGCAGGAAGCCCACGCCACTAACAACGTTGGCTTCAGCGAAGTCCTTCAGCACCAGCTTCTTGCAGGATTCCGATTCCTCGCACACCATCAGCCGCTTCAGCTTCAGGTTATCCAGCGACGCTCCGGAGTCCTGCTTGGCTCCCGCAAGTCCATCGAAGAAGGCCTTGCAGTAGGAGATGACGGCCGAGCCGTTGACCACCTTTGAGAAGGCGCTCTTGTCGGTACCACACATGAAGGCGCCGGTGATGTCCTTAGCCTCAACTTGAGGCGGGCAGAAAACCATCATCTGGCCATCGGCCTCGCTTGGCTTCAACGTGCCGTTCGGAGTTTCGCAGGATGCCTCCTTGTCCCCTACGCGCAGGACGACTCCCATCATGTTCATGATGACGGTCTTGCGTGCGTAGATTTCGTCGTCAGTACCCTTGAACTTGTACTTGGCGCCGCCGAGCATTGCCCAGGTAACGTTGCCCACCCCGAGCTTGCACTCAAGCTCGGACTCTTGGCTTTTAGACTCCTTGGACCCCCCCGCCGTGCCCGGGTTGGCCTGCTTCACCGCCTGGGTCGAGCCCACGATGGTGTTGCATTGCTTGCTGATGGAGGACAGGAAGTCAGCGCTGGTACCGCTGCCAGAGGTCGTTGTTGCTCCACAGAGCTCCGAGGCAAAATCGTTCGGCTCCCCCTGGAACTTCTTGGCGGCTTCCATGCCGAGCTTGCACGCGTCGATGGAGAGTCGTGCCGCGACCTGGGCGGCATTCTTCAGCTGCTGCACGACATCGGCGCACTGCGGGCACAGGGATTTCAGGGTCAACATCGTCACGAACCCTAGCGCAGCGCCCGACGCGATGCTCTTGACCAACTGTTCGAACTCTTGGCTCGAGATGAAGGAAAAGCCGCCGAAGAAGGCCGATACGCCGTTGCACCCGACGGTGACCTTGGGTGGCGTGAACGAAAACAGCTGCGCCGACACGTCCTGCTTGGGCATCCGCATTTCTAGACCGCCCGCGATGAATGTGTTTCGAGCGGAGGATTCGTAACGGCCGCCTTTGTTGACGGCGGCAACTCCGCCCTTGGACAGCAGATTGCCAAAAGCGGCTGTGAGGTCGCGAGCGGATGCGAACGGCGCCTGCAGCAGCATCGAGGCTGCCAGGAAGAGGATGACGAGTTTGCGCAGCATTGGAGATTCCCCGTGATTTGGTCTTATAGGTACGCGTTCAGTTTTTACGCCCGAGCAGGTCATGGATAAGTTCCTCGGACACCTCCTGGCGTTTGCCTGCGCCTACGCCCGTCGAGAGGTTCCCCGTCGGCCCTTCGTCTTTCCCGAAATCCACGGAGGGCCGGCCGTCCTGCCCGTTTTCCACGCCCTTGAGCAAAGCCGTGCGGTATGCGGTGAAAAACTGCATTGCGCGGGTTGCCATGGAGTCAGCGTCGGTGATGCCGGTGGCAATACGAATCCAGGTATTGGGCTTGATGTAGAGGAAAACGGTGGGAACGGTAGCGACCTGAAGGGCCTGCGCGGCCTGGATGGCGACTTCGCCGGTCAGGCAACCCTCGACAAATGGCGCGATGCATTGGCCGTCGAGGCTGGCGTTACGGATGGGCAGCTTCGTACGCTCTTGCATAATCCGCAGCGGCTCGGCCATCTGATGGCAGAAGATGCAGTCGCTGCGCGAGAAGAAGACGAACATTCCGCCTTCGTCGCGTGCCACGTCGAAGATTTCGGCCTCTGAGCCTTTGCGCACCTCGGTCATGAGTCGCAAGCCCATCGCCGAGATGGGCTGCGCTGCCGTCGGGTCCAGTTCGGGGTTTTGGACCATGTTGTACCACCAGAGGTTCGTCACCTCACTGGTGCGCTCGAGCACCCAGCGCATGTAGTACTGGAAGGCTTCGACAGCCTGCGGGTCATTGTTGGAGACCACCATACGCTCCATCAGGGCGTCGCGCTGCTTCGCCTGGAACTCGAAATCTTGGCCTGGGTGGACGAACCCACAGTCGGCCGACCAGGTCGCTTTCTCCTTGCACTTCTCTTCCTTGCTCTTCTCAGCCTTTGAAGGTTGCGCCACGGGCTCAGGCTGGGGTTGAGGAGCCGGTTCCTCGAGCTTCGGTGGCTCCTTCTTCTTCTCGAAGTACCACCAGCCCTTCTCGGCCTTGGCGCGAGCGTCCGCGGCCGCGTTTTCCTTGAAGGTCGAGCTGGACTGGGCATGCGTCAACCCGGGCAGCGCAAGGGCGACGGACAGCAATAGGACGTGGAGAGGCTTCATTAGGCTGAGGTGGGTGAGCTTGAGCCGTGTAGCTCTGCCGTTTAAACAAAAGAAAAGGCCTGCCACCAGAGTGGCAGGCCCAAAATCAGGCGTTGAGGCGTCAGGCCGCCTTCTTCTCCAGGAACCCAGCCTGCTGCAGCACGTCCAGGCGCAACTGCGCGAGCTGGCCCTCCTCATTCAGGAATTCGAAGTCCACCGGGTGGTCCAGGAGTTCCGTCTCGCTCGGGTGAGCGGCCAGGCCGGTGACCTTCCGCTCAGCCGCATCTCGGGCTTCCAGGGCGGGCCGGCGCACGCGGTGCAGCACGCCACCGATTGACACCACGAAGAACGCCTCGTTCTTGAAGCGGACGTCCGTGATGACGAAGCACTTTCCGGGCTGCGCGTTGACGGCCGCACGCACCTGGTCGAGCCAGTACGAGTCGTACCCATACTTGCTCTTCCGGCGGAACTCGGTTCCCCAGAGTTGCAGCGTCCATCGTGGGCTTCTAGCCGCTTTCAGGACACCCCTCGTGCGGCGTGCCGAAACGTGGGGTGTCAGCTCACCGGTCTTGAAGTAGTGCAATGCAGCGTCGCGCAGGCTTCGGTCGCGGGTCGCAGACTTGAGCGCAATTTCCACAAAGTGGACGCTCACGCAGCGGCTGAGCGCGAGCGGCGTTTGCGGCAGCTCCTTGGACTTGCGATTGCCCAGGTACTCGACGGTCGTGCGGAACGCATCAGCCGCCTCCTGGTAGAGGGTGTCGGCGAAGCCAATGCGAATGAAGCCAAGCTCATTCACCAGCACCGCCGCGCATGTATCTTTGCCGGAGCCCCGTGCTCCCAGCATTCCGATGATTTGGCGCATATATGACCTCCAAAAGGTTGCGGGTCGTATAGCGACGGCTTTATCCGGTGCGGTTTAAGGCGCGCCCGGCCCAACGAGTGAACTGCTGCCAGCAAGAGAAAGCCCCGCGATGCGGGGCTTTCGAGGAATGACGGGGTTAGGCCACGGCCTCCATCGCCAGGGGGCGCAAGCTCGTTATTCGATAGCGCCGCCTGTCGTCCAGCACTACGAAAGCGCCGATGCCGGTCTTGTCCATGTGAAAACAGGCGTCGTTCACCAGCCCGGGCAGGTCAGAGATTTGCCGGTCGGAAAGCACTCCGGAGGTCGGAAATTGCTCGAGGTCGACCGCTCTGCCTGACACCTTGCTGTATGAGAGCGGAACGAACCTGACGCTGCCATCGCGCTGCGCCAACGCCAAGGTGACCTCGGCTTCGAAGCAGTAGTGGGTGTTCGGTATCACCCGGAGTTCGATGCGGGGGAGCGGAAGCCCCGACTCGTCACGCGGAAGCGGTTCGTGCCGCATCCAGTCGACGCCAAAGTCGATTTCTCTCTCGAGTGTGCGGATGCGCTCTTCGGCTTCCTCTAGTTCGACGTCTTTCAGGTCGAGCAACTCTTCCAGTCGAGATTCGGTCGCGGTTGTCATGTTTGTCCTTGTGATGATTGCCCCCTTGCACAGGGCGTTGATGTCCTCCCGGTGTAGCGACCCAAAAGCGAAAGCCGGCACGGGGCCGGCTTTGCATGCGGAGGCAGGCGAGTTACTTGCTGATGTTCTCGTCAATCCAGCGCGACAGTTCGCGGCCGTCCTTCAGCGCGTCATCAGGCACAGTCAGGCCCTTCTCCTTGGCGATGCGGCCGGCGAACGCAATCTGCTTTTCGCTCGGACGCATGGCCGCGTCCTTGTTCTCGTCGATGAACGCCTTGCAGGCGTCCCAGTCGGCCATGACGTCGTCAGGGACCTTCTTGCCGACCTTGTCGGCGATGCGCTTCGCGAACTCCAGCATCTTGTCGCTGGGTTTGTTCGCACGTTTGGGGGTGTCAGTCATGCTTGATGAGCCTTCAGTTGAGGAGGTGGATGCGAGGCGCATTGAAGGCGCCACTTGAAATATAGAAACCAGCTGTCGCACGTTGTCTGCGACGCCGGCTTCAAAGGCTTTGCCGCCACCTGAAACGGCAACGCCATCAAGTTCTGCTTGCCAGCGTGCCGTGAGCGCAACGTCCGTGAGCTCGGGCATGATGGATTCAAGCCAGGTGATGAAGTCGAGACCCTTCGGGGTCGCGGTGATGGTCTTTCCCGAGGCCTTGATGTACTTGACGGCCTTGAGCTTCTCGATGGTTTCCGCACGGGTCGCGGCAGTGCCGATGCCAGAGGCTTCCTTGGTCCTGATGGCCTTGCGAAGAGTCGCGTCTTCCACGAACTTCGCGGCGCCCTTCATGTCGTCGAGCAGCGTTCCCTCCGTATAGGGCTTGGGGGCTCGCGTTTTGCGGGTCTTCAGTTCAACGCGAACGACGGTCGCCAGCTCGCCGTCCTCGAGGAAGGGCAGGCGCTGCGCCTTTTCATCTTTTTCGACGTCTGCTGCGTCAGCTTTCGCGGTGGCCATGTGGTTACCAGGTCAAGAGGGGAACAAGGGTGCGGGTGAGGCGCTCGTGGGCAATACGTCCCAGGTAGCGCGAGTCGAGGCTGTTCGTGTGGGCGGGTGCCAGCAGCAGGTACTCCCCGCGGGGAATCGCTCCGGCCAGGCCCTCTGCACGCGGCATCGGGCGTCCGCGGCTGTCGGCCGATGCAAAGGCGACGTCGGCGTGCTTCCCCGCAGCGGAGGACACGCGAAGGGACGCATCGACCTCGACCACGTCACCAGGCAAGCCCAGCGCGTACTTGCACAGCTGAAACCCATCGGGGAAGTAGTGGCGCGCCTCCGCCCAAGTCGGTGCCGAATAGGCGAAGCAGCCAATCTGACCGCGCACCAGGGGCGTCGTTGTCGCCTCGGTGGACAAATAGAGTCCCCGTGGAATCGATGCGGTGACGTTCCAGGACAGCGAGTACGGGACGACCTTCACGTACACATGAATCGCCAGCACAGAGCATGCGAGGATGATGAAGAAGCGCTCGAAGGCGTCGCGCGAAATCACGGGATAACGCTTTCACCGCTGGGGGCCACCGTCGTCTGCGGGCGACGGCTGGTCAGCGGCCCCATCAGCATGGTCGGTGCAACGTCCAGCGTGTATGCCACGGCGTCTCGCGTCGGGGCATTGGTCGGCATGCCGAGTTTCTTCAGCACGTCGTCGGTGATGTCGCGCGACACGCCGTGGGCCACCGATTGCTTCACGAGCACCAGCGTGCCCTCCCCTGCCACCTCCTCAATGGTCTTGCGGGTGCGTTCGGTAAGTCCCAGGAGGATTTCGTTCGCCTCGGCGACGTCCGCGCTGCCGGGCTTGAGGAACGCGGAGGCGACTGCGCGCTGCGCATTGGCAAACTTCACCACATCGAAGGTCACCGCGTTCACCGTGGATGTCCCGCCGCCGCCTTGTCCCAACGGAGAGAAGCGCAGCAGGAGCACTACGACCATCACGGCAAGCAAAAGCGTACCCCCGAGATAGGGAGCGAGCAGCTTGAAAATTTCGCCTTGTGAAGTGGTGTCGTCGTTCATGTTCACGTCTTGAAAGCAAACGCCCGGCATCGCCGGGCGTTCTGATGGACTCTCGCGCGTCAGGCGGCGTCTTGGCCACCCCACATTCGCGCGTAATCCTCCATTGCCAGCTTGTCGATGGCGTCCTCCAGCGTCATGCCTGACTCGGTGAGCTTGTTCAGCCTGATGATGTCGGTCGCCCTCGACGAGAACGTGTAGTAGGAGTGTTTATCCGTCACGAAGCGGTACACGCCCGCGCCGGCGTCATTGCGCACGAAGACCTCGGAAAACCCCTCGCCGGATTTCACGGACTTGATGAGCTCGATGGTGGCCTCGTCCGCCGAAATTCGCTTGTGGTCGACCGCGTAGTCGATGGACTCCTTCTTCTGGTGAAGAATGAACTGCCACGCGGCGTTTTCCACCGCAGCCATTGCTGCCTCGGACTTCGTAAAATCCTGGAAGGACTGCGTGATGACCCCGGCGACGCCGTTGTACTTACGCATCCGGCGGAAGGCGGTTTCGATGAACTTGCCGGTGCTGAGGCCGCCCATCAAGTCCCAGGCTTCGTCGATTGCCAGCAGCTTCGGGAGGGCCCGGTCGGAGAGGTACATCTCCTTCGTGCACTGGAACATCACCAGCTGCAGCACGACCGACTGGAGCTGTGGGTCCTGTTTGAGCTCTTCGAGTTCAATCACGACCAGAGGCTTGTTGAAGGAAACCTCACGCGGGCCGGTGAACCACGCGCTGTAGCGGCCATGGGAATACGCCATGAGCTGCATCGCGAGCTGGTGGGCCAGCTCCGGCGACGCGCCGTCCCAGACTTCCAGCTCTTCGACGACGTGCTTGAGTTCGGTAGCTGCAGCAAACTTTCGCCATGCCTTTTCGACCACGATTTCGAGCAGCTGATACTGGAACTGAGGCACATCCTCCGACTTGGTCAGGGGGAATGCCATCAGGCGCAGCAGCTCCTTGAGCATCGGCATGAGCTCGTTCAGGTCATCGACGGTGTTGATGCCGGTGAAGGGGTTCATCGACCGCGGCTTCTCCGCGTCGAAGACCAGGTTCTCACCGCCCATGACGGTACAGAAGCGGTGGTACGACCGCCCCACGTCGATAATGCGCGCGATACCGCCGCGGGAAAGGAAGTCGCAGACCAGCTCGTTGGTCAGGAATGACTTGCCCGAGCCAGAGGCGGCTACCACGACGAAGTTGTAGTTCGTGGAGTCCTTCCACAGCAGGTCGAAAGTTGCAAGTTGGCCCGAACGGGAAGTCAGCAGTAGGCCCGCGTGCTCCGGACCCGTACCGCGCCAGTCACCCTGGACTTGCATCATGGAGGCCGCGTTGATGGAACTCATCAGCCAAGCCCGCTGCATCCCGCGGTTCGGAGGGTCCATCGCCGGGACATACTGCAACGGCAGCGACGCGATGAACACCGGCAGGGAGATGTAGGGCTCGTCAGAAATTCGGAATCCGGCGCCTCGGAAAAAGCCCTTCACGCGCTCGGTCTGCTGTCGGGCCTCATCGGGCGGCGTGTACAGGTTGATGCCCGTGTAGGCGCGCACCAAGCGGTGCCCCTTGCTCGTTTCCTTGAGCAACGCTTCTGCGCGGTCCCGACGCTCGTAGAGGTGGCCCATCATCGAACGGAACCACTGGCTCTCAGACATCGTCTGCTTGTTCAGCATGCCGAACTTGCCCAGCAGGTCATCCTTCGAGTCATCGGGATGGAGAATGTGGACCGTCGTGTATGCCCAGTATGGACACGTGATACGGTCGTCCCAGGACATCGGGTCCCCGAGGGTGCGCGCCATGCTCGGCAGGTAGTGCGTATGGGGCGCCGCATCGACCGTGAGGCAACTCACGACAACGTCAGGCACGTGCTCGCCGTCCGCGTTCGTATCCCCTGCGTGCTTGCTGAAGCCGATGCGGCCGTCGCGCAAAACGCTGACACGGGTATTGCGGGACATGAGGTCCGCCGAGACCGGTTGGCCAGGCGTCGCCTCGAAAATACGTTCGGAGGGCTCGAGGTGCGGATTCAGAAGCTCCCAGAGCAGGAACTTGATGTCGACCTCAGCCATTTCCATCGATTGCATGCCCACGGCCGACAACGCGCTGGCGACCGTGTTGCGGCAATCACGCATCGTCTGGCGAAAGGCACGCATTTCGACTTCGCTTTTCACGTCACCCGTGAATGGAACGCGCGCGGCGACGTACCACTGCATCATGCGCGGATGCATGCGCGTGCGGGGCAGCATCGATGGGCCCAGGGCGGTGGTGAGCAGGAAGTCGCGGCGGCGCTCAACGATTTGTCGCAGTAGCGGGTTGTTCGTTTTGGCGAGGCGCGCGTTCGCCCAGGTGTTCACGAAGCCCTCGACCTGCGGGGTCACGAGTTTGCCGAATTGCAAGACCGACTCGGGCGGGAGACCCACCATGGCGGCCTCGATAGCACCTTCGGCGTTCACGCCGGCGACATTGAGCGGTGAGATGGCGAGCAGGAAGCCGATGGCCGGCCCGTGCCCGTCATCGAGGTACATGAAATTCGTCTCGTCATCGAAGAACCGATACGTGAATAGCGACGAGAACGATTCCCGGTCGGTCATGGCTGCCGCCGCCGACATCGTGGCGGGGACCGCCATGGGGGCGTCCGGCTTTACGAACGCAGTGAGGCGCTTGAGCAACTTGCCTGCTTGTTTCAAAGATATCTCCTACGTGGGCTGTGGTGGCGCTGCCGACGTTCAGTTGAGTCGCTGGTACGGTTGCGTAATGCCGTTCGATGTCGAAGGTGCAGGTGCTGACGAAGTTGTCGTTCCGGTAGCCGCCTTTGACTCGGGCGGTTTTGACGGACCGCTCGGCGTCGTGGCACGGTTGGTGGAGTTCACTTCCTTGGGGGTGAATCCCAGCTGATTGGGCTTGGTGGGCTCAAACATCCCGCCTGCGGCCGCTGCGCCAGGCTTGGTCAGGCTGCCGTAGTTCCAGGCGCCAGGTGTGGCGAAGTACGTGTACTCGCCAGACCGCAGGTTTCCGTCGGCATCGACGTACGGCGCAACCCAGACGCGCATTACTTTCGGTTGTTTGAACACCGGCAGCCCCTGCTGCGCCGCGTCGGGCATGTTCGACGCTTCCCCGCGGAAGAATGGCTGCGCAGCCTCAGGCGACTGCTCGCCCGTCTTGGCGGTGCGAGGCTGGCTTTCAAAGACGGATTGTTTGTGATTGCCTGCGCCCTTCCCTTTAGTCGAAAGCTTGTACGCATCCTCCATCGAGGCGCATTTCGCGGCGGGCACATCGGCGAGCGCGCATTCGTATTCGACGTGGCCCAAGCCAGCACAGGCCGACAGCAAGGCGGTCACGGAGGCAGCAATAAGGAGGCGTTTCATAGGAACTCCGGGTCTTTCATTCATTCGTGTCGGTGGGGTCCATCTGGCGGTCCAAGCCCTTGCCAGTAGCGGTGTCGAACACCACCCCCATCAAGAAGTAGCGAGCGGACTTATCCGCATAGGCAACCTCTCCGTTTTCTAGTTGCAGCGTGACGAGCCCTGGCACTGCGGCGGGCCACGCCTTCAGGAAGCGGGTGCCGCGCAGGGTGCCGCGCAAGCGCGAGAGAACCTCGTCCGCTTCAAGCTGAGTCAGACGCCCGCCAACTTCGGCGGCGGGCATCACGGCTGCAGCGGGTGGTGGCGCCGCCGTGGCCATCAGTTGTTCGGCTTGACTTCTTGAACGAACTGCGACTCACCCGTTCCCCAGTTCAGCGAGACGCTGTTGGTGAAGACGATGGTCCCGGTTCGTCCGGTGTCGATGGACACCACCGGGAAGATGGCTTGCGCCTCTTTCAGGTAGAACTCCGCGATTTGCTGCGCTGCCGTTTGAGCGCCAGAGAGGCCGGACGCCCGCAACGCCGCCGCACCGCCCAACGAGCTCATAGTGGAGCCTGTCGACAGGTTGGACGTCACGGTGCCCTGGGCCTGACCCAGTGCACCGGAGAGACCCTGTGCAAAACCAGCGAGGAGCGCCTTGCCAAGGCGTGCGCCTTGACGGTCCATCACTTTGCCGCGAAGCCCTAGCTTCCCGTCACTGTCCACCACGTAGCCTGCGACTTCCTGCGACAGAATCAGGCGGTCGCCCTTATCCACGCACGAGAGGCGATTGAACCGCACGTACACCCGCTCGGCAGACAGGTCGCCGTAGCCGTTGCCCAGCACGAAGCAGTTCTTGAGGCGGTACTTGGCGGCACCAGGCAGCGTGGCCTGCTCCGTCACGTTCATCAGAACAGGCATCGGATTCGATTGCGTCGTCACCGACGTACCCGCGTCCAGGCCGTTGAGCAGCACGACGGGTGCGAAGCCGCCTGCCGGCAGGAGCCCGGCAGACTCGTTCTTCTTGTACGAAATCTTCGAGTTGACGGAGGGGCCTCCTGCGGGTGCGACTGCAGCGCTGGTGTCCTTCACCTCGAAGACCATCGGTGCGACCGGGGCGGATTGCATCGTTGGCGTAATGGGAGGCAGCGAAGCGCCAGACGCACCGGGGCCTGCGGGAATGGGAATCCCCCCTGCCGGCCGCGCGGGCGCAGCCGGAGGCGGCGGGGGAGCCTCTGGTGCTGCGAGCGAGCCGATGCCGCCACTGTTGCCTTGGCTGGGTGGGGGCACGACGCCGGCAGGCAGGGGCGTATTCGACCTTGCACCGGTGCCGCCGTTGGCAGCCGCATTCCGGGCAGCAAGGTCTTGCTGCGCGACGCGCTCCTTCAGCGAGAGGTTGTCGGACTTGAGCTGCTCCAGCATTTGCTTGAAGCCCTCCAAGTCCTTGCCGAACTTGGCCTCGAACGCCACCTTGTCCGCGTTGGGCGGGGTCACGTTAATCATGGCCGCCTCTTTCTTCGGGCCATCGGGCAAGTTCGACTTCTTGTCGGAGAAGGCGGCCGTGCTGATGACGGCGACGCCCGCCAGGCCGACGGCGACATAGAGCCAGCGACGTTGGACGTTCTTTTGCTTGCCGCCGACCTTGATGGCCGATGCGGACGCGGGTGCCGCCTTCGACTTGTTGTTGATGAACAGTCCTGGCTTTTTGTCGTCACTCATCGCCGAGCTCCTCCACTACGAACAGTTGCGGGCTGCTGTTTGCGTCCACGGTGTCGCCGTCCAGCAGCACAGCGTTGATGCCTTCACGGTAGAACTGATTCGGGCTGACCACGGCGGTCTGGTCCTGTGCAGCAACCAGCGAGAAAACCAAGATTCGCTTGGCGCCGTCGCTCCAGCCCGCCATTGGTACGACCGTGAACTTGTCGAAACGGGTCGGCCGGGGGAGGCTCACGGGCTCGAAGCCGCTCGGCGGTTCGCCGCCAGTCGTCAGCGTCTTCAGCAGCTCGATATCCGCGCCGCGCGGCGAGGACCCCTTTTGTCCGTCGCTCACGAGAGGGCCTTGGGTGCGCGCGGCAGACGGGGGCTTGAGTCGAGCACCATTCACTGGGTAAGTGATGCCTGGCACAGCCTTGGGCACCACGCGCAACTTCTCTACCTTGCCGCTTTGCAGCTCCACCACCATCTGTACCGGGCGGTCGGCACCACGCGTGAACTGCAGCAGTACCTGGGTACCGCCCGAGAGCGTGATTGGGTCGCCGGAGACAGGCGAGCCCGCCGGGAAGATGAAGCGCTTTGCAGGTTCGCTGAAGACGAAGGTATTGAATTCGTAGTCGGACACCGTCACGACGCCCGGCTCGGGCAGTTCGATGGTGGCACCCTTGACGGGCTCGACTTGCTTCTTCGCGGGGGCAGCGAATGCCGTAGCCGAGAGCGCAAGCCCAGCGACGAGTGCCAGAGCCACGGCGAGTGGCTGCTTATTTGTCTTGTTGTTGACGCAGGTCGGCGACATGCAAGTACCCCTTGTAAACCTTGTAGGTGATGACGTAAGTCAGCTTGGCGCGCAGCGTTTCCTTGCCGCCGACCCAGCGCAACTGGGTGCCATCGATTTGGACGCGCTTGCCGTCCGGAGAGACCTTGACTTCGGACGGATAGAACGACTGGGTCACCCCCCGACGCTTGAAGTCCTCGGCCTGCGCGAGCAGTGGCTCGCGTTGTTCGCCATACAGGTCCTCCGTGAGCCGGTTCAGGAACCGGGTCGTTTGCGTAACGACGTTGTCCGGAATGAAATTCAGGATGAGTGAGGCATCGGACATGGCCGCGTTCGCCATGTACTCGGAGCTCGTGCCGCGAATCTCGCCGTTGGTGGTCACGGTGACACGGGTGCCGGAGGCGGCCAAGTCGTGCGGCACGAGAACCACAGGCGTGTTGCGCTGCTGATAGATGAGCGCGCTGACCAGGAAGATGACAGCCACACCAAGGGTGTAGGTGGCGCTCTTCCAGGCCTGCGCGGTTTTGAACGCGTTTGCGACGCTGTCCAGGTAGTTGTTTTGTTTCGGGTCTGACATGTGTTAGGCCTGGTGGCTTACTCGGTAAAGTCGTTAAGCCACGCGGGTTTAAACCTGGTCTTCAGCGGCGCGTCCAGCTGTAGCCCGTGCGCCCACAAAAAGTGCTGCATCGCTCCGCGCTTGGAGCCACGCTTGAGATACCGGGCGCCAATGAGTACGCCGCCGCCCATCAAGACACCGAGAATCCACATGTGCGCGATGATTCCGAAACCCATCAGAATCAGTGAAAGCGTGAACTCCAAGGGGTCCCAAAACATGATTGGGATGGGCGACTCGAGGTCGAAGGGAAAGACGTGCGACTCTTGGTCCATGCGCTACTTCCGGGGGAAGGAAAGAGAGAAGAGAGATAGGGGCGGTCTCCCGCCCCTACTCGTCAGGCCGCGCTTAGATGAGGCCGCCACCCACCATGATTTGCTGGATGATGCTGGGGCCCCAGTGCAGGAAAGCACCGCCAGCGATACCCGTCAGCGCGGGCATGGGGCTGTTCTTGGCAACGCCGATGGCGCCGCCCATGAGCAGCATGGTGGTGGCCAGGCCAACGCCCAGGGCGCCTGTGGTCCAACCGTCCACGGTCTTCCAGAAGCTGTAGAACGCGTCGTTCTGGTCCAACTGGCCAGCGAACACCGCCGGGGAGGCACCGGCCACAGCCAGCGCAGCGAGGGCCTTGCCCTTCAGGGTACGGAGAAAAGTCATTTAAAGCTCCTTGCTTCGTTGAGGTGATGTGTTTGCAAACACGCGCTCGAGAGCCGGAGCCGTTGGTTCAGGCAGCGAGTGCCTACCGTATAGCGATGGGTTTATACAACCCGGAAGTTTTTTCTGAGCTAGCGCTATTCGCTTCCCGTCTCGTCCGACGATAGGGAAAAGACGAGTTGTTTCGGCTTGGCCGGAGAGGCCTGCGCTTGACGAATAGGCGAAGTGGCGGCGGCGGTGGGGGTTCCATCCGCGGTGCGGCGAATACCGCGCTGCGCATCGACATAGTTCTGGAAGCCCCACCAGAAGCCGATGACGTCGCTGGCGTACTTGTGGCCGATGCGATAGCGGTTCGGCGTCCAGTTGTTGGGCCCGATGTTGTAGGCCACGATGGCGTTGAACCAGTCGCGCTTCTTGTTGAAGTTGTCGCGAATGATGTAGGCGCTCGCGTTGATGTTCGTGCAGAAGTCGTCGCGCAGATGCTCCTTCCTCAGGCCGAACTTGGCGAAGTACTCGACCCACTTCGTGTTGACCTGTGCGGGGCCGAGGTCGAAGCTTCCGTCGCGATTCTTGCTGCTCGCGCCGACCCGCCCGTTCTCCTTTCGAAGAATCGCGTGCAGGAGTAGCTCCGGTACGTCGTAACGCAAAGAGGCCTGTGCAGCGCACTGCACGGCCTCTCGCGTGACATGGGCGTACGGAGGCAGCGACGGAATCGCGTCCATGGCCCAGGTCGGGGTTTACTCGGCGGCGGCTGCGGCGGCCTCCGCCGGCGTGCTCGGTTCGTCCAGGATGAACACGCGGTCGGCGACCAGCTCGTTCGAGAGGAACTGGTCGGCGTCCAGGGTCTTCACGACACCTTGGATGTGGCCGTTGATTTTGACGGTCTGGCCGACCTTGAGGCGGTCCTGCAGCTTCGGGAAGCGGTAGTTGGGGATGCGAACTTGGCCGGCGTTGATGAAGTCGACGACACCGCCGCTTTGTTCGCGCACCGGGCCCCACTGCACCATAAGCACAGCGCTGGCGCCCTTCTTGGGGTCCTTGGGGGTGGACACCGTAATCTTGCGGATTTCACCAACGATGAAAAGGTCGTGAATCAATTGAGTCTCCTGGGGGTACTGAGTCCGCTGCTTTCAGCGGGGGTTACTGGGGCTTTTTAAGGCACCCCTTCTATAGAAGATGCGTTTATATGAGCGCGTCTTCCTTGCACTCAGCGCTCAAATACTTCCACCCGCTGGTTCAGCGAGGCGCCCTCGGACGTGTGGCTGCGGGGCACCTCACTCGAGAACGACCGCACCGCCTCGACCCTGTGGCCGCGACGCTTTAAGTTCGCGGCGACAGCCTGGGCACGCCGCTGCGCCAGCTTGGCGGGATTCTTTTCGCCCGCGCCCGCGTGGCCGGCGACCAGGACGGTTGATTTCTTGTGAAGGCCGCGCAGCTCCGCAGCAGTCTGTTTGCTGATGAGCACAGAGTTCTTGGCGAAGTCGACGATGACTGTGGCGCCCTCCACCGGCATGGCGTGTGCGGCCTGGTACCCATTGGTAGGCTCAAGGGGTGGGAGCGGCACCGGGTCCGGCAGCGGCGTGATGGGCGTTTCGACCGCAGAACGGGACAAGTCCCAGTTGGTACCGCCGACGACGTCGATGTGGTTTTGCCGAACGTTCTCGTGCTGGACGTGGGCGGGGACTTCAATCATGGGCATGCTGTTACTTCGCGAGAGTTTTCACTTTGGAGATGACTTCATCCCGAAGGCGCGTCAGCGAGCCTCCAGGCACGGAGGTGGGGTCGACGCTGGAGACGGGCCTTCCGTCAACGACGATGACGTAGGCAGGAAGGCTCTCAACACCGACTGACACGGCAAGGGTTGCCGCACGAGAAAGTGCGCCCTTTCCGCGCGGGCCCCGTGAGGCCTCGAAGAGAGCGGTGAGGTCCTTCTCCGGCATGTCCCCCAGCTGCTGCTGGAGCCAAACCAGCACCTGGTTTTCCTCGCCCAACGGGATGCTGAGGTCCTGCGCGCCACGGTAAATCGCGTTTTTGATGGTGTCAGCCACCGCCGGCGAAACGCCTCGAGCGGCGTAGTAGACGCGCTCTTTGGCGCCGCTCTCGGCCGGGTCAACCGGAACCGGGCCGCGCACGAAGCTCCCGCCGACGGCCTTCACCGCACTTTCGATAGCAACGTCCTGGGCCTCTGCGGCGCGGCAGACCGGGCACGAGAACGACATGATTTTCACGACGTCGACCGTAGGCGCGGCGCTGGCGAGTGAGGGCAGCATGAGTGCGCAAGCCCAGGCCAGCCCGACGGCTTGAAGGAAATGGCGGCGTTTCTTGGTCATTTTTTCTCCGGGGCGGCGGGCGCGGCCGGCGCTGCGGGGGTGGATGAAGCGGGCGCGGAGGCGGCCTTTTGCGCCGGGTTAGCAGCAGCGTCGTCGGCCGGCTTCTTCGCGTCAGGGCTGAGGCCCTGGGTAGCGAGCCACTCGTTGTAGGCGTCCTGGTAGATGAGGCGCCAGGTCACGTAGCGGCAGCCGTAGCCGAGGTTGTTGAACCACCCTTGAACCTTCGTCTGCTGTGAGGGGACCACCAGCGAAGACAACGACGTGGTTGCGTTCCCGACCCAGGCAATCGGAGCGCAGCCCCGTTCGATGCGCTTCTCCGGCGATGCGGCCAAGAAAATCCAGGCGACGAACGCCAGGAAGATGAGGCCAAAGAATTCTTTGTGAAGCATGAGGGGCAGCCCTTGCGGGCAAGTCAAGACAGTGCCCCGTATAGAGCGCCCCTTTTATGCGGCGGCTCGCCGCGGCTCCTTTGCTACTTGACGGCGACAGGCCGCGGCAGCCGCAAAGCAGGCATCGACCGTTTGCGAAAGCCTGGCAGGGCCTCCAGCATCTTTCGGCCCCACTGGGTGTAGATGAGCCGCTTGTCGAAGACCACGATTCGGCCCCTGTCCGATTCACGGCGCATCAGGCGGCCCACCATCTGGATGAGCTTGGTCAGTGCGTCGGGCATCGCACGTTGGGCGAAGTACTCCTTGCCCAAGACCTCGGCGAGCTCCTGCTCGACAGGCGAGGTCGGGACTGCGAAAGGAATCGCGCAGATGATGACGTTCACACAGTAGGCGCCGGGAAGGTCGAGGCCCTCCGCCATTGTTGCCAGGCCGCACAGGATGCTGCCCCGTCCCCGGTCGATGCGGTCCTTGTGCTCATGAATCAGTTCCTTGATGCCAAGGTCGCCCTGAGCAAGAACCGCGTTTCCGAAGTGCTTGTTCAATGTCGGCAGCAGCGCGTTCATCAACGAGCGCGATGGAAACAGGATGAGAGTTCCCTCGGACGCATCGATATTTGCCGGCATGTTCAGCTGCAGCTCCTCGATGTACTTCTCCCGTTCATCTTGGCGCGGGCTGTACTTCATGTCGATGAGCTCGATGGTGTTGTTGCGGTAAGGGAAGATGGGGTCGAGCTTCATCGTGCGCAGCACGTCACCGACACCGACGCGTGCCCGGAAGCGGTCAAACCCGTCGAAATCCTGAAGCGTTGCCGACACCATCGCGACGATGGCCCGCTCGCTGTCCCACAGCAGGCGACGCAGGACGTCTGCGCCTTCGAGCGGCGACACGTGAATGCTCGCCACCTCCGGCGTGCCGCCTTTGAACACCCAGCGAACTGCCCGGTCCGGCGCAGAGAACAGCTCGAGCCCCTTGACGATGGATGACAGCTGCGAGCCGAAGAAGGCGCACTGGTACAGGAGCTCGCCTATCGGCCCCTTCAATTCCGGGCTCTTCTCCGGAAGATTCGTTTTCTTGAGGGCCGCGCTGGCCTCCTTGATGCTCTCTTGCAAGAGCCGCGCATGGTCCAGCGCATGGGTCGCGGCCTTCAGCACGGAGGTGTCGAGCTTTCCGGCCGGGAAGCGATACTGATTGGTCTCCGGCTCCACCGTGATGGTCGACAGGGAGTCCTTCAAGCCAGCGAGCCCGTTCACCAGGCCACCGGTGTCGAAATCGTGCGCGCTGAGCTTGGCCTTCTCGAACAGGCGCACCAGCTCCCCCTTGCGCTGCCACCCCTTCGAGAAGCCGGCCATCCGACCGAGGTTGGCAACGCAGTCGTCGAGCACGAGGTTTGCCGAGCCTACGTCGATTGCCTTGTCAGGCAGATGATGGGCCTCGTCAAAAACGAGGAGATAGCGGCCGCCGGGGAACAGAGCATCGGTGGGGCTTTCCTTGGCCATGGCCAGGTCAGCCAAGACAAGGTCGTGGTTGGCCACGATGATTTTGGCTTCCGACAGGACCCGGCGCGACGCCAGGAAGGGGCACTCGCTGTGGAACTCGCACTTATGACCGAGACAGGTCTCGGACTTGGCTGCCACTTCCTTCCAACTGCCCGGTGTCTTGTCCGGGTAGCTGTCGACGTCCCCGTTCCAGGCGCCGCCGCGCCAGTGGTCGAGCATTGACTTCACGTCGACGGACACATCGACGTTCTCGTTGGAGCCCTGGTCGAAGAAGTCGAATTGGTTTTCCGCGTCGCCCTGGTTGGAAATGCGCTCGGCCGAGTTGACGCAGAAATAGCGACCGCGGCCTTTGGCCACGACCGCGTCCCGCTCGCTTTGAACAATGCGCGCCTTGACCAGCGTTGGAAGGTCGCCCTGCATGATTTGGGTTTGGAGGCCAACCGTCGCTGTCGCGATGACGACCGGGACCTCCTTTGTGGTCCGCAGCTTTTCCGAGGCAGCGATTGCGCCGACCAAGTAGGCGATGGTCTTTCCGGTGCCGGTGGGTGCCTCGGCAGCGATGGGCTCGTCGGCCACCATTGCACGGCAAACCTGCCGAGACAACTCAACCTGACCGTCGCGGACGATGAAGCCGGGGAGCTGGCCAAGCCGCTCGTAGCACTCGTCGATGAAGGTAAAAGCCGCGTCGGATGATTCGAGGCGGCTTGCGTTTGCGATTGGAATGACCTGTCCCATACTGTCCAATAGTTACCAGGGCCCGAGAAGGCCCAACCTTGCGACAGAGTAGAAAGAGGCTTTAAACGCCTTCGCCGCACCGGTCCGAGAAAGCGGTTCAGGTGCTAGCCGCCCTACCCTCGGCTGCTTGCGCCTGGACCCAGGCGCAGCTATTTACACCCGTTACGCTTGCCACCTGTTACGCAGGCGATGGCAAATTCAATGTTTCACGGCATTTTCACAAGGTGGCTTGCAGTTGTGAATAATCGATGTGTGGCAACGACTTAGCGGCTTGGGACCGGTCGAACGGCGAGTTGACGTGTGTGGATGTTTCACGAAATGCACCAGTTTGCGGCTTAGCTGGGATAATCAGGCCGTAAATCTTTACGCCAAGTCTTAAGCCACCACCACCACAACAATGGCAGCAACCCCCTCTGATACCCGCAAGCGCGTTCGGGAAATTGCCGACCAGCTCCTCGCCGCCGGTACAGCCCCGACCTCCACTCTGGTGCGGAAGCTGCTTGGTAAGGGCAGTTTCGAGACAATCGTCGGCGAGTTGAAGCTGTGGGAAGCTGACCGCCAGCGCCCCCTGCCGAACAAGCGAGACCCCACTGCTGAGGCCCTCGATAGGGTGGGAGCTCAGCAAGCCGCAGAGTTGATTGCTCAGGCTGCGGACGCCTCGAAGTCACTGACTGCTGCGGTTGCCAGCGTCCGCTTGGCAGCGTCAGAGATTGCAAGTTTCCCTGCCCTGGTTGCCACCCTTACAGAGCAGGTGAGAGCGCTCACGCAAGTCGTCGAGGACGACCGGAAGGCGATGAGGGACGAACTCGCAAAGGCGAATGCGCGCTACGAAGGCGTCCAGAAGTACGCCATGACCGCTATTGAGGCGGCCCGCGCCGAGAGTCGAATGCTCCAGGAGCAACTCGCCCAAACGGGGGATAAGACTGGTGCCCGCGAATCGGCTTATCGTCAGCAGGCTGAAGACCTCCGGGTCCTCGTGCATCAGCTTCAGGGTCGCCTAGCTGAGCAAGGTAAGCGCAGTGACGACGTTGTTGTGCCTCCGCGACTCGACTTTGACCAAAAGCGTCCTGTACGTTTATCCAGTTATGAGCCCACTGGGCGGACCACCTAGACTGGCCGCCTGCGGCACCGCTGTCCCCAAGTATTTTGGTTGTCCCTAGTAGGGACAACACGACTTGCTGCCGAACCCGCCCCGTCCAGGTAGGGACTCAATTCACCTGTCCTACTCGCCGGTCGCTCGACGCTTGCACGCTGCTCGCGGACGTCGAAGGCGTGGTGGCAATCTGTCCCGGGGAATTTAGTTTGTCCCTACTAGGGACAAAACGCCTCCACGCCGCTGCTGGAATTCGAAAATGCGCCGCTGCGGGGTGACTCTGTCCCAGGGAATTTAGTTTGTCCCTACTAGGGACAAGACGCCGTCACGCCGCTGCTGGAAGTCGAAAATGCGTCGCTGCGGGGTAACTCTGTCCCAGGGAATCTAGTTTGTCCCTACTAGGGACAACGTGCGAAGCAGACCTTGTTAGCCTCGCCGGCGCATGCAGCTCATTGTTCTCGTGTGGGTCAGAGGGGCGCCAGAAAAGCAAAGGGGCCCGAGGGCCCCTTACTTCAGCTGAGCGATTTTAGTTTTGCGATGCGGTCCTTGATGAGCTCAGTAATGATTCTCTCAAGTTCATCAGCTTCCTGCGCTGATGTGAAAGCCATCGACAACAAGCCGTCCCGGCGTCTAATTCGGACGTAGCGCGTACCGTCAACCGCTAGGTCCGTACTTGGCTGCCTCCGGCGTTCCGCGTTCTTCTCTTTTGGGGGGGCTGTCACCCACGCAGGCGCCTTGCTTGCCTTCAGCTTACCCTCCACGACCAACTCGACGGCCTGAACAACGCGGTCGCCATGGTCCTTTGCAAGCGCCGCGAGCAGTTCGACCACGTTTGCCCCTATGGCAGACGGCTTAGAAGCAACCAGCTGGCGGGCTGCGGCAGGCAAGCGTTCGAACGAAAGCAACCTGGCGACCTGCGACTTGCTGAGCCCTGACTCTGTCTCGAGCTCCCGAACTGTAAAACTGCGACTAGCCTTCCGCTGCGCGAGGCCCAAGTATTTCGCGTAGTCCGTCAGTTGAGGCGCAAGAAGATTGTCATAAAACGTGACTCGTTCGGCCTCATCATCCGACGCTTCACGGATGGTGACAAGCCACTCTTCCCGACCCAGCTCAAGCAGAGCTGCCTTACGATGACGCCCGGCCAGAATCTGGAACCGTCCGGCGGCGGCCGGGCGTAGCTGCGCCGGTGTCGTTTGCGGGTTCTCCTTTAGGTTCGCTTTCAGGTTCGCGACGCGAACGGGGTCGAGAGGGCTTGAATGAAATGGCCCGTCATCGCACAGGTCTAGCCTGATTACCAGAGCCTTGCCTTGTTCTTTCTTGAGCCGTTCAATCTCCGCCTTGCTCTCAAGGTGCCCGCCCGTCAGGTTCATCAGCTGAGTCGGCGCAGGCAATGGCCGTTGCCGCACCATAGCCGGCGACGTCGGACCTGACAGGACTGCATCGCTGATTGCGCTCAGTTGTTCTCTGCCTTTTGTTGCCATCTTGTTACTCCTGTTCGGTCGCCGGAATCTGCCACACCTTCCGGCGAGTCATGAAATCAATCTCATCGACCAGCTTGTCGTAAGCGTCGCGTGCGCGCGAGAGCGTCTTAGCAGAACCCGCGTACCGTTCGACGTCGTAGACAGTGGAGTACTTGGCCCCTTCCATTCCCACGGCGGCCGTGTCGGGAATTTCCGTTTGCGTCAACATGTCTCCGTAGGAACCTTGCATCCACTTGAGAATCTCCTTCGTATACATGCGTTGGTGGTTCACCTTGCTCGGCACTGCAGCCACCCACGCGAAATCCTTCTGGCCCAACGCCAATCCAGTGCTTAGCTCCGACAGCATCGTCCAGAATTGCGCAGAGCTGACGAAGTCGATGCCTTCGGGCGGAAGCGGCAGGAGCAGCGCGTCGGCTGCCCAAATGGTTGTCATGTTCATGTACGACAGCGCCGGCGGGGTGTCGATGATGATGTAGTCGTACTGTTCACGAATCCCGGCATCAAGCGCCTTGTTCAGCACGTCCCAGAACTTGAACTCCTCGCCCCGGTTGTTTGCTTCCAACTGCCGCAAGGGCAAATAGAACTCACCCTGAGCAATCGCATGTGAGGCCGGCACCAAGTCAATCCCGTCCCAGTACGTCGCTTGAATCGACTCCTGCAGTGTGTCCCGTGCAATCTCGGAGGTCGCGTGCATCATTAAGGGCAGCACTGTTTCGCTCTCGGGTATGAACCCCGGCGTCAGGCCGAAGAGGGCAGACATTGACCCTTGCGGGTCGTAGTCAATGCACAGGACGTCATAGCCCTTCAAGCTCAAGGCCTGAGCCGTGCTCATGGCGGTCACAGTTTTACTGACCCCGCCCTTGAAATTGGCCACCGTTATGGTGGCGCCCGGCAAGCCGGGGGGACGGCCTGGCTTGCGGGTCGCCTTGACCCAGGCGCGGGCCTCAGACAGGGTGAAGCGGCGATTGCGCTCACTGCCGCCGTCGGCTTTGCCCTTGATGCCATCGCTCAATCCAGGTTCGAGCCCGCGGTCGAGTAGACGCAACATCTGGTCGCGAGACCTTCCGCATAGTTCCGCCAGCTTCGTCGCATTGAACTCCGGCGCCTTCTTGGCGGTTCCGCTAAAGAGATATTCTTTGAGCCGAGCTGTCTGGATTTCCAAGCGCTCGCCCAGCGCCGTTATGTCCTCCATGGTCACTCGAGAACTGACCAGGCTCACCGGCAACTTGTCGGCAAGTCCATCCTCAATCGCGCTATCCAT
>NZ_LR594666.1:4837500-5762991 GCF_901827165.1 Variovorax sp. SRS16 | reverse complement strand
GGGTGCTTTGAAATGTGGTGTGTCCCTCGGCCATCTCTCGTCTTCGTATTGTGGATAGTCGCACCCGCGATGCGCCGCTGATTCTAACTTGTCAAAACCTTATCCACACCGCTTCCGCGAGGGCGAAAAGGGCGTGAGGCCCGAAGCTGCATTGTCCTGGGGCTGAATGTTTGCGATAATCGCGGGTTTCCCTGAAAACTCTTTCTTTGTGTGTTTCGGGGCATGCCAGGAAATCACCATGAAACGCACTTACCAAGCATCCAAAGTCCGCCGCGCCCGTACCCACGGTTTTCTCGTTCGCATGAAGACCCGCGGCGGCCGCGCCGTGATCAACGCGCGCCGCGCCAAGGGCCGCAAGCGCCTCGCCGTCTGACGGCATCGCTGCTGCCCGCCATACCGTTGCCGCCATCGACCTCCGTCGGCGTCGCGCGGTTGGCTTCCATGCAGCGGCTCAAGACCCGCGCGCAATTCCAGGCTGTCCTCGCAGGTGCCACCGTGGCGCGCACTGCTCACTTCGCATTGCATCGCTGTGCGCTCGAAGCGCCGCCTGGTGCGTCGCCGCTGTTCGACATGCAGGACGTGTGGCTCGGCGCGATGGTGCCCAAGCGCTGGGCTCGTCGCGCCGTGACCCGCAACGCCATCAAGCGGCAGATCTATGCCATGGGCGCGGCGTCCGATAGCGCGTTGCCGCATGCGGCCCATGTGGTTCGTTTGCGCTCCG
Organism: Variovorax sp. SRS16; assembly: GCF_901827165.1. Classification (NCBI taxonomy): domain Bacteria; kingdom Pseudomonadati; phylum Pseudomonadota; class Betaproteobacteria; order Burkholderiales; family Comamonadaceae; genus Variovorax; species Variovorax sp. SRS16. The sequence goes on along the minus strand of NZ_LR594666.1, from coordinate 5,762,270 downwards.
GCTTCGATCGCAAGGAATTCGTGAGCGCCGTCTCGGGCAAACTCAAGGCCGCCGTGCGTGTCGAACTCCAGCAGTTGTTGGAACGCGCCGTGGCGGCGCGCGCATGAGAATGATGATGCGGCGCCTGCTGATCGGCCTCGTGAAGGCATACCGTGTGCTGCTCAGTCCCTGGCTGGGGCAGTCGTGCCGCTTCGAGCCCACCTGTTCGGTGTATGCGATCGGTGCGCTCGAGCAGCATGGCGCCGCAGTCGGCAGCTATCTCACGCTACGCCGCATCGCCCGATGCCAGCCCTGGTGCCAGGGTGGCCATGATCCGGTTCCGCCGAAAGCGCAGCGCGGGAACCAAAGGCCGGGATCGCTGTTCTCCTTTCTTTCTTCCGACGACAAGAAGTCTTCTTCATGAACGATATCCGCCGCACCATCCTGTGGGTGATTTTTGGCTTCTCGCTGGTGCTGCTGTGGGACCAATGGCAGGTCTACAACGGCCACAAGCCGACCTTCCTTCCTTCCGCCAAGACGACCGTATCCGCAAATTCGTCGGGTTCCGCGGCTGCGCCTGGGGCATCCGCATCTGCCAGCGCTCTTCCCGCCGCCGGCAACGCCGTGAGCACTGCGGTTCCGACGCAAGGCGCGGCGACGGCCGTCGGAGAGAAGGTCAAGGTCTCCACCGATGTGTTCGAAGCCGTGCTCGACGGTGAAGGCGGCACGCTGTCGCAATTGCAGCTGCGCAAGTACGTCGACCAGACGAACAACGGCGGCCTGCTCGAAACCGTGCAGCGCGTGCTCGGCCGTCCCGTTCCGCCGAACGAAGTCAAGGATGTGACCTTGATGGAAGACGGCTCGCCCGCCACGCGCTATGTCGCGCAGACCGGTCTGCTCAATCCGGTCGATACCGGCGAGCGCTTTCCCAACCACCTGACGCTGATGACCGCGCGCAGCGGTCCGCGCGAACTGGCCGACGGTCAGAACACGCTCGAGGTGGCCTTCGAGTCGCAACCCGTCGGCGGCTTGAAGTACATCAAGACCTACGTGTTCCAGCGCGGTGACTACTCGATCCGCGTCAAGCACCAGATCGTGAATGTCAGCAACGAGCCGCTCGACCCGCAGCTCTATCTGCAACTGGTGCGCCACGGCACGGTCGCCTCCGGCACGATGTTCGGCACCAACACCTTCACCGGCCCGGCCGTCTACACCGACGAAAAGAAGTTCCACAAGCTGGCCTTCACCGACATCGCGAAAAAGAAGGTCGAGATGCCTGCGCCCGCTGACAACGGCTGGGTGGCCATGGTGCAGCACTATTTCGTCTCGGCCTGGCTGCTCAACGCACCGGGCAGCGACAAGCTCAAGCGCGAGTTCCGGGTGGCCGACCTCGGCAATAACCTTTACTCGGTCGCGATGGTGCTCGACCTGCCGAAGCTGGCGCCGGGCGCCACGGAAACCGTCGACAGCGACCTGTTCGCCGGCCCTGAAGAAGAAAAGAAGCTCGAGGCGCTCGCGCCCGGCCTCGAGCTGGTCAAGGACTACGGCATCTTCGCGATCATCTCCAAGCCGCTCTACTGGCTGCTCAACCAGCTGCATGGCATTCTGGGCAACTGGGGCTGGTCGATCGTCGCGCTGGTCGTGCTGCTGAAGGCCGCGTTCTATTGGCTCAATGCCAAGGCCTATGCGAGCATGGCCAAGATGAAGGCCATCAATCCCAAGGTGATGGAGATGCGCGAGCGGCTCAAGGACAAGCCGCAGGAAATGCAGCAGGAGATGATGCGCATCTATCGCGAGGAGAAGGTCAACCCGATGGGTGGCTGCTTCCCGATCGTGATCCAGATTCCGGTCTTCATCGCGCTGTACTGGGTGCTGCTGTCTTCCGTCGAAATGCGCCACGCGCCGTGGATCGGCTGGATCCATGATCTGTCGGCACCCGATCCGTGGTTCATCCTGCCGGTCGTGATGACGGCAACCTCGCTGTTCCAGACCTGGCTCAACCCGACGCCGCCGGATCCCATGCAGGCCAAGCTGATGTGGATCATGCCGCTGGCCTTCAGCGTGATGTTCATCTTCTTCCCGGCCGGCCTCGTGATGTACTGGATCACGAACAACGTGCTGTCGATCACGCAACAATGGTTCATCAACAAGCGGCTGGGCGTGCTGGGCACCAAGCGCAGCAAGTAGCCGGTCGTCGGACCGCCGTCGAACAAGGGCCGCAGCAGCGGCCCTTTTTGCTTGGAGAATCGTTCCCATGCTTGCACGCCCCTCCGATCCGATCGTCGCCATCGCCACGGCCTCCGGCCGCGGCGCCGTCGGCATCGTGCGCGTCTCCGGTGCGCAGCTCGATGCGCTGATTGCCGCGATCTGCGGACGCGCCCTGAAGCCGCGCGAGGCGACCTATCTGCCTTTTCGCGATGCGGCTGGCGCGCCCATCGATCACGGTCTGGCCATCCACTTTCCGGCGCCGCATTCGTTCACCGGCGAGGAGGTGCTCGAACTGCAGGCGCACGGCGGTACGGTGGTTCTGCAACTCCTGCTGGCGCGCTGCCTCGAGGCCGCCGCCGACATCGATCGGGCGACCGGCCGGCAGCGTCTGAGCGGCTTGCGCGTGGCGCAGCCGGGGGAGTTCAGCCAGCGCGCGTTCCTCAATGGAAAGATCGATCTCGCGCAGGCAGAGGCGATCGCCGACCTGATCGACGCCAGCACCGAAGCCGCGGCGCGCAGTGCCGGGCGCTCGCTGTCGGGCGCCTTTTCGCAGGAGATCCACACGCTGCGCGATGCGCTGATCCACTTGCGCATGCTGGTCGAAGCCACCCTCGACTTTCCCGAGGAAGAGATCGACTTCCTGCAGAAGGCCGATGCGGCCGGACAGCTGGCTTCGCTGCAGGTGCAACTCGGCGCGGTGCAGCAGCGCGCGCGCCAGGGCGCATTGCTGCGCGAAGGCATCAAGGTCGTGATCGCCGGTCAACCCAATGCGGGCAAGAGCTCGCTGCTCAACGCGCTGGCGGGTGCCGAACTCGCCATCGTGAGTGCGGTCGCGGGCACCACGCGCGACGTGGTGTCGCAGACGATCCAGATCCAGGGCGTCCCGCTGCACGTCGTGGACACCGCCGGCCTGCGCGACAGCGTCGACGAGGTCGAGCAGATCGGCGTCGCGCGCGCCTGGAATCAGATCGAAGGCGCGGACGCCGTGTTGTTCCTGCACGATCTGACGCGCGTTGCGTTGCCTGACCATGCCGAGGCCGACGCCGCGATCGCCCGCATGCTGGCAGCCAAGCTGCCGCCCTATGTGCCGGTGCTCGATATCTGGAGCAAGCAGGATGCCGCCGCCGACGCGCCGACCACCACGGGCGTCGTGCTGTCCGCCCGGACCGGATTCGGCATCGAGTCGTTGCGGCAACGGCTGCTCGAACTGGCGGGCTGGCAGGCCGTTCCGGAGGGCGTGTACCTCGCGCGCACCCGCCATGTCCAGGCGCTGTCGCGGGTCGGACAGCACCTCGAAATAGCCGCCGAGCACCTGTCTGCGCGGGCGCAATCGCTGGATCTGCTGGCCGAGGAGCTGCGCCTGGCGCAGAACGCCCTGAATGAAATCACGGGCGAGTTCGGCGCCGCCGATCTGCTGGGTGTGATCTTTTCCCGCTTTTGCATCGGGAAGTAATCTAAAAGTGTTAGTTCAAGTGACTTCTGTCACCACATCTACGGGCGATCGCGGATACTCCGCCTCGCACAGTAGGGGTAGCAGTCATGTCCTCCAACATCCAGGATCTTTGCCGCGCGATCGCGCAGAACACGAGCTATGACGCGTTCGTGCCGGCCCTCAATCCGCAACAATGGGAAACCTTTGCCAGCTATCTGCAACCCTCCGACCTTGCCGCCGGGCAGGTGCTGATCGACCAAGGTGCGAACGACCGCACGCTCTTCTTCATCGAAAGCGGCGCGCTCAGCGTGCATCTGATAGGCGACAAGGGCCAGATGCAGCTGGCCATCCTCAACCCCGGGTCGGTGGTCGGCGAAGGTGCCTTCTTTTCCAGGCTGCCGCGCTCGGCCAATGTGATTGCGACCGGCGCCGCCCGCGTCTGGCGCCTCACGCCCGTGCGCTTTTCCGAGATGGCAAACCGCCAGCCCGGCCTTGCGCTGGAACTCACACTGGGACTTGGCGCCGTCATTGCCAAGCGGATGGTCAACAAGCCCAAGCGCGTCGCAGTGACGTGAGCGGCATGTCATCCGGCGTGGCCTTCATCGAATCAGGCCGGCCGGTTGCGGGATCCTTTAGGGGCTAGACATGGCTGTGGTGTGCGGCGACTGCCAGACCGAAAACCGGGATGGTGCGAGATTCTGCAAGGGATGCGGTCGAAAACTGGCCCAGACATCGACGGCGGCCGGCAGCGGCGACTGGCCGGAGACCCAGCGCATGCCTCTGCCGATTCCGGTGGCGCCGCCGGGAATCTTCGATCCTGCGCCGGTGCCTCGACCGGCAGCCGCACGGGACGAGGCAACGGTCATCACGGGTGTCTTGTCGCGGCCCTCGCCAGCTTCAGGGAGCATGCCTCTGGCGTCGTCTCCTCGTATCGGTCGCGCGTCTGCATCGGCGAAATCACGAGGCGCTTCCGCTCCCGGCAAGAGCGCGTCCGGAGCCCCCTGGCGGCTGATTGGTGTGATCGCGGCCCTCGTTGTCGTGGGCGGCGGCTGGTACGTGTACGACACCGGGACGAACGACCAGGCGCCCGCCGATGCGCCGGTGGCCCTGTCCGCACCTCCACCTGTCGAGCCACCTGTGGCGCCGGTCGCGCCTTCGGTCGAAGCGCAGATCGTCGCGCCCTCGCCCCCGAAGGCCGAGGAGCCCGCGCCACCACCGCCTGCGCCGGCGGCCGTGGCCAAGCCTCGCATCGCCGCCGTTCCGAAGCCACGCAAGCCTGTGCCCGTACCGGCGGCCGCGCCTGCGCCAGCCGTGGTGGCTGCACCGCCGCCGCCCGAAGCCGTCGCGCCGCCGCCCGCAGCGCCGCCGAACCCGCAAACGGCTTGCGCGGACCTGAGTTTCTTCGCGCGTGCGCGGTGCATGGCCGCGCAATGCGCCAAGGCCGATTTCAAGGCGAGCCCGCAATGCGATGCGGTGCGCCGCCAGCAGCAGATCGACGAAGAAAAACGAAACCCGACGCTGGCCGACTGAAAGCGGCTTCGGTCTCCAGCCTCCTGCCGGTGCGGCGCCGCGCCGGCGTGCGAGTCAGCCCTTCTGCAACTTGTCGATCGCCATGGCGAGCGCGCCGGGCTTGCCGGACAGGACCAGCGTGTCGCCATCCTCCAGCACCGTGTCGTCGCTGGCCTCCGCCGCCTTGCCATCGCGCCGCCGCAGGCTCGCCACACGCACACCCAGCACGCTCAGAGCGAGCCGATCGAGCGGCAATCCCACGGCGCGCGCGCCGGCCGCGAGCGTGAAGCTGTTGAGTCGCTCGTGGTCGAGTTCGTCGGCGTTGTCGTCGTCGGCGCCATGGAAGTAGCCGCGCAGCAGGTTGTAGCGCGCGTCGCGCTGGTCCTGGACCACGCGAATCACGCGGCGCATCGGCACGCCGACCAGGGCCAGTGCATGGCTGGCCAGCATCAGGGAACCTTCGATCGCCTCGGGCACCACCTCGGTCGCACCGGCGGTCTGCAGGCGCTCCAGGTCGCGATCGTCCTGGGTTCGCACGATGACCGGCACCTGCGGTGCATGGGTGCGCGTGTTGGCCAGCACCTTGAGCGCGCCTGGCACATCGAGGTAGGTCACGACCACCGCGCTGGCGCGGGCCAGGCCGGCCGCCATGAGCGCCTGCAGCCGGGCCGCATCGCCGAACACCACCGAGTCGCCGGCTGCGGCGGCCTGGTGCACGCGATCCGGGTCCAGGTCCAGTGCCAGATACGGAATGCCCTCTCGCTCCAACACGCGCGCAAGATTCTGTCCGCAGCGTCCGTAGCCGCAGATGATCACGTGCTTGGCGGTGTTGATGGTCTTGCGTGCGATCGTCGTCATCTGCAGCGACTGCTGCAGCCAGTCGCTCGCGACCAGCTTTCGCACGATGCCGTTGCTGTACATGATGATGAACGGCGTCGCCAGCATCGACAGCACCATCGATGCGAGCACCGGGTTCGCGAGCCAGCGTGGCAACAGGTCCTGCCCTTGCGCCAGCGTCAGCAGCACGAAGCCGAACTCGCCTGCCTGCGCGAGGTACAGGCCCGTGCGCAGGGACACGCCCGAGGTCGCGCCGAGCAGGCGCGCCAGCACGGTCACCAGCACCAGCTTGAAGGCCAGCGGCATCAACAGCAGCACGGCGACCAGCAGCCAGCGCTCGACCACGATGTGCCAGTCGAGCGACATTCCGATGGTGATGAAGAAGAGGCCCAGCAGCACGTCGTGAAAAGGCCGGATGTCCGTCTCGACCTGGTGCTTGAACTCGGTCTCCGAGACCAGCATGCCGGCCACGAAGGCACCGAGCGCAAGGCTCAGCCCGGCGAGTTGGGTGAGCCATGCCAGGCCCAGCGTGACCAGCAGCAGGTTGAGCATGAAGAGCTCCTCGCTGCGCCGGCGCGCAACCAGCGTGAGCCACCATCGCATCACGCGCGGACCGCCGTAGAGCAGCACGCCGACCAGGAAGATGGCTTTGAGCAGCGCGATGGCCAGCGCCTTGAGCAGGGCCTCCGGCGGTGCACCCAATGCCGGAATGAGGACCAGCAACGGCACCACGGCCAAGTCCTGGAACAGCAGCACGCCCATCACACGTTTGCCGTGTTCGCTGTCGAGTTCGAGCCGCTCGGCCATCAGCTTCACCACGATCGCCGTGCTGCTCATGGTGAGCGCGCCGGACAGCGCGAGCGCGGTCTGCCAGCCCAGGCGCCAGGTGGGCGGCAACAGCGATGCGATCAGCAACGCGCCCGCCGTGGCGATCGCCATCGTCAGCATCACCTGCAACAGACCGAGGCCGAACACGTGCCGGCGCATGGCGCGCAGTTTGGGCAGACTGAATTCCAGGCCGATCACGAACATCAGGAACACGACGCCGAACTCGCCCAGATGCCGGATGCCCTCGGAGTTCTGCGCCAGCGCCAGCGCGTGCGGGCCGATGAGCACGCCGGCCGAAAGGTAGCCGAGCATCGGCGGCAGCTTGAGGTAGCGGCAGATCACCACGCCGATCACCGCAGCCAGCAAATACATCAGCGTGAGATCGAACGACGACATGGCCCGATGCTACTGAATGTGGCCGCGGCGCCAGCACTTTGTGCCCTGGCAGGTCCCGGCCGATAAAATCCCGCGATGAGTTCCCGCCCTGCCATGGCCTCGACGGCCGAACCCGACGCGATGCTCGCGCGGGCGCGTATCACTTTCGACATCGAAGCCGAAGCCGTGCTGGGCCTCAAGCAACGTGTCGGCGTCAGCTTCGTCGACGCGGTGCGCAAGATCCTCGAGGTGCGCGGTCGCGTGGTGGTCATGGGCATGGGCAAGAGCGGCCACGTCGGCCGCAAGATCGCCGCCACGCTGGCGTCGACCGGCACCCCGGCGATGTTCGTGCACCCGGCCGAAGCGAGCCATGGCGACCTCGGCATGATCAAGTCGGTGGACCTCGTGCTGGCCATCTCCAACAGCGGCGAGGTCGAGGAACTCACGGTGATTCTTCCGGTCGTCAAGCGCCAGGGCGTCCCGCTCATCGCGATGACCGGCCGCGCCGATTCGACGCTGGCGCGCCATGCCGACATCGTGCTCGACAGCGGCGTCGAAAAGGAAGCGTGCCCGCTCAACCTCGCACCCACCGCCAGCACCACGGCGCAAATGGCGCTCGGCGACGCGCTGGCCGTTGCGCTGCTCGATGCACGCGGCTTCGGCACCGAGGATTTCGCGCGTTCGCATCCGGGCGGCGCGCTCGGCCGAAAGCTGCTGACCCACGTGAGCGACGTCATGCGCACCGGCGGCGAGGTGCCGCGCGTCGGTCCGGGCGCCAACGTGAGCGAACTCATGCGCGCGATGAGCATCCAGGGATTCGGCGCCGCCGCGGTGATGGAAGCCGACGGCCGGGCTGCGGGGATCTTCACCGACGGCGATCTGCGCCGGCTGGTCGAAGCCGGCGCCGACTTGCGTACGGCGACGGCGGCGACCGTGATGCATCGCTCGCCGCGAACGATCCGCGTCGACGCCCTGGCGGTGGAAGCAGCGGAGCTGATGGAGCAATACGGCATCACTCGCCTCTTCGTGACCGATGCCGCCGGCCTCCTCGTCGGTGCGCTCAACACCCACGACCTCATGCGCGCGAAGGTCATCTGATGCCGCTGGACTTCCGGGCCGAGACCTTGCTTGCCGCGCAGGACATCCGCGTCGCCTTCTTCGACGTCGACGGTGTCCTGACCGACGGCGGCGTCTACTTCAGCGAACACGGCGAGACGCTCAAGCGTTTCGGCATCCTCGACGGCTATGGCCTCAAGCTGCTGCGCGAGGCCGGTATCGTGCCGGCGGTGATCACCGGCCGCGATTCGAAGCCGCTGCGCATTCGCCTGGAGGCGCTGGGCATCCAGCATGTTCGCTACGGCACCGAACACAAGCTGCCGGCCGCCGAGGCCATGCTCGCGTCGCTGGGTTTCGATTGGACGCAGGCGGCGGCGATCGGCGACGACTGGCCCGATCTGCCGGTGCTGGCACGCGTCGCGTTCGCGGCTGCGCCGGCCAATGCCCATGTCGAAGTGCGCGCCATCGCGCACCATGTGACGGCCGCACGCGGCGGCGAAGGTGCAGCGCGGGAATTCTGCGATCTGCTGCTCACGGCAGGCGGCCACTATCGGCGCTTGCTGGACCGCGCGCGGGGCCTCGCGGCATGAAGCAGATCCTGAATCTGCTGCGCGACGGCTTCGATCGCGTCACGATCTACCTGCCGATCATCGTGGCGGCTGCACTCGCGCTCGGTACCTACTGGCTGGTGCGCAATGCGCCGAGGCTGCTCGCGCCGGCGGCCAAGGAGGCGCCGACGCACGTGCCCGACTTCTTCATGCGCGGTTTTGTGATCAAGAACTTCCTGCCCAACGGCGATTTGCGCAGCGAGCTGTTCGGCAAGGAGGGGCGGCACTATCCCGACAGCGACACGCTGGAAGTGGACCAGGTGCGGATGCGTTCCGTCTCGCCCGAAGGCCTGGTCACGCACGCGACCGCCAACCGGGGATTGTCCAATGGGGATGGCAGCGAGGTGCAGTTGTTCGGCAATGCGATCGTGGTGCGCGACGCCGCACTCGCGTCCGACGGCAAGGTGATGCCGCGGCTGGAGTTTCGCGGCGAATTCCTGCACGCGTTCCTGGACACCGAGCGGGTCAAGTCGAACAAGCCCGTCATCCTCACGCGGGGAACGGACCGGTTCACCGGCGACTCGCTGGATTTCGACAACCTGACCGGCGTCGCCAATCTGCATGGACGCGTCCATGGGCTCTTGATGCCACCCGCGGCCGCTGCGGGAACCAAGCCCTGACATGGACAACGGCGAGCGCACGGCGCCTCTTGTCTTCATCACCGGCGCGTCCAGCGGCATCGGCCAGGCGTTCGCGGCCCGGTTTCACGATGCCGGCTACCGACTCGCGCTGGTGGCCAGACGCACCGGCGAAATCGATGCCTGGGCGAGCGCCCGCCGCATCGGCGCGGATCGTTATCGGATCTACGACGCGGACGTTGCGCAGACCGACAGCATCGTCGAGGCCGGCGTGGGGTGCATCGCCCAACAGGGCGTGCCGGACGTGGTGATCGCCAATGCCGGCATCAGCATCGGCATCGACACGGCAGAGCGCTCGGATCTCGATGTGCTGGCGCAGACCTTCGCGACCAACAACGTGGGATTGGCCGCCACTTTCCATCCTTTCATTGCGCGCATGGCCGAACGTGGGAGCGGCCGGCTGGTGGGCATCGGCAGTGTCGCGGCCATCCGTGGCCTGCCGGGCCACGGCGCCTATTGCGCCAGCAAGGCGGGCGTGGTCGCGTACTGCGAGAGCCTGCGTGGTGAATTGCGCGGCACCGGCGTGAAGGTCGTGACCCTTTGCCCCGGTTATGTCGACACGCCGCTCACGCAAGGCAATCGCTATGGCATGCCGTTCCTGATGCGTGCGGACGACTTTGCAGACCAGGCCTTTCGGGCGATCGAGGCCGGGTCGAGCTACCGGGTGATCCCTTGGCAGATGGGCGTGGTCGCCAAGCTCATGCGCATGCTGCCCAACGCCGTGTTCGACCGCGCATTGCAAGGCCGCGCGCGCAAGAAGCGTCGCGGCGAATGAGCACGCGTTCTCGCTGCGGCACGCCATGAAAAAAGGCTCCTGCAAGGAGCCTTTCGTGGGGACCGCATATCCGCGGATTCAATAGCCGCTGTTGCCGCCGCCGCCGTAGCCGCCACGACCGCCGCCGCCGCCACGGGGACCTGCACCGTAAGGACTGCGGAATCCGCCATCGCCGCCGCCACCGCCGCTGCGGCCACCGCCGCCATAACCGCCGCCACCACCACCGCCATAGCCGCCACCGCCGCTGCGACCACCGCCGCCGCCGTAACCGCCACCACCACCACTGCCGCCGCCACCGTAGCCACCACCGCCGCCGCCATAACCGCCGCCGCCGCTACGCGGAGGGCGGGCTTCCATGGGGCGCGCTTCGTTCACCACGACGCTGCGGCCGCCGAGCGGCTGGCCGTTCATGCCGTTGATGGCTGCTTGTGCTTCTGCATCGCTGCCCATTTCGACGAACCCGAAGCCCTTGGAGCGACCCGTGTCGCGCTCCATCATGACCTTGGCGCTCGTCACGGAGCCGAATTGCCCGAAGGCCTGCTCGAGATCACCGTCACGTACCGAGTAAGGCAGGTTACCGACGTACAGTTTGTTGCCCATCAAGGGACTCCTATAAACACATCAAGAAAAGCGATGGAGTCCCGATAGCACGACCCAAACGAAAACCGTCGAGTTGCGCGAAACTGACCGATCACCGAATCGCCGCCACAAGAAATTTGAAGGGAGGCTCGTGCATTATGGGTGAAATCTTCGCCATGCAAGTAAGAATTTGCCCCGGCCGCTGCCGCTCCAAAAATATAGTGGAAGCCAGTGCTTGCTTACCAATGAGGTGAGTGCTCGATGCCGTCGATCGGCGACGGCAGGGCGATCGCGGCACCCGTACTGGCCGCTGCTGCCCGGTGTTTTTGCGTGCTGACCGAGTGCCTGCGCAGTGCTGCGGCCGCGCGACATATACTCTGCAAACGCGCCGATTTGCACCAGCTTGCGGGCGCTTAATAAATGCAGCTAAAGACGGATGCCGGACCCGGCTCGTTTTTGGCGAGGCCGGGTCTTTTCGTTCCATGTCGTTCATCGTCACTCCGCAATCGATGCAGTTTCCAGGCGTGCTCGCGTTGAGCAGCGGCGCGTCGATCAGCAACTACACGCTGGCCTATGAAACCTACGGCGAGCTCAACGCCGAGCGCAGCAACGCCGTGCTCGTCTGCCATGCGCTGAATGCGTCGCACCATGTGGCCGGGGTCTATGCGGGCCAGGAGAAGTCCGAGGGCTGGTGGGACAACATGATCGGCCCGGGCAAGCCGGTCGACACCAACCGGTTCTTCGTCATCGGCGTCAACAACCTCGGTTCCTGCTTCGGTTCCACCGGCCCGATGCACGTCAACCCCGAGACGGGCCGTGTCTACGGTGCCGACTTCCCCGTGGTCACGGTGGAGGACTGGGTCAACGCGCAGGCCGGCTTGCTCGATGCGCTCGGTATCGACGGCCTCGCTGCCGTGATGGGCGGCAGCCTTGGCGGCATGCAGGCGCTGTCATGGACCTTGCAATTCCCCGAGCGCGTGCGGCACGCCGTCGTGGTGGCCAGTGCGCCCAGCCTGACGGCGCAGAACATTGCCTTCAACGAAGTCGCTCGCCGGGCCATCGTCACCGACCCCGATTTCAATGGCGGCCACTTCTACGAGCACGGCGTGGTGCCCAAGCGCGGATTGCGGATCGCCCGCATGATCGGCCACATCACCTACCAGAGCGACGACCTGATGAACGAGAAGTTCGGCCGTGCGCTGCGCAGCGCGGTCGAAGGCAGCGCCGCGAACACCGACTTCCTTTATTCGACCCAGGAGGTCGAATTCCAGATCGAAAGCTACCTGCGCTACAACGGCGACAAGTTCAGCGAATACTTCGACGCCAACACCTATCTGCTGATCACGCGCGCGCTCGACTACTTCGATCCCGCACGGGCGCACGGCGGCGAGCTCGGTGCGGCGCTGGCCGGGGCGACGGCCCAGTTCCTGCTCGTGAGTTTCACCACCGACTGGCGGTTCTCGCCGGCGCGCAGCCGCGAGATCGTGAAGGCCTTGCTCGACAATCGCCGCAACGTGAGCTACGCGGAGATCGACGCACCCCACGGGCACGACGCCTTCCTGCTCGACGACGTGCGCTACATGGGCGTGGTGCGTTCGTACTTCGAACGCATCGGCAAGGAACTGGACGCCGCCGCACCAGCCCTGCCGCGGAGGGCAAAGGCATGAGCGATCTGGACACCCAGCAGCTGATCGCACGGCTCGTGCCCGAGGGCGCTCGCGTGCTCGACCTCGGTTGCGGCGACGGCGCGCTGCTCGACCTGCTGCAGCGCGAACGCGGCTGCAGCGGCTACGGCGTGGAGATCGCCGACGGCAACGTGCTGCAATGCGTGCGGCGCGGCGTCGACGTGATCCAGCTCAACCTCGACGAAGGCCTTGCCCTGTTCGACGACGCCTCGTTCGACGTCGTGCTGCAGATCGACACGCTCCAGCATCTGCGCAACGCCGAAGTGATGCTGCGCGAGACCGCGCGTGTCGGGCGCATCGGCATCGTCGCGTTTCCCAACTTCGCGCACTGGCCCAACCGCATCAGCATCGCGCGCGGCCGCATGCCCGTGACGCGGCGCCTGCCCTACCAGTGGTACGACACGCCCAACATCCGCGTCGGCACCTTCAAGGATTTCGACGTGCTGGCCCGCAAGAATCAATTGCGGGTGCTCGACGCCTTCGGTCTGCAGGACGGACGCGAGGTGCGTTGGCTGCCCAATGCGCGTGCCAGCACGGCGGTGTTCAAGTTCGAGCGCGAGCGCGCCGCTTGACGCGGTCATTCGAGGAGCACGAAAGTTCGCACCAATCGCAAAGCAGATGTATTCAGTTACGCTTCTTGCGCAATGAAGTGCCGCGGCCCGTAAACGCCTTCTTACGATAGCCCTTTTGAGGAGCTACCCATTGGCCACACAGTCCCCCTTCTTCGGCAAGCGTGAACGCGAAGCCGATTCCCCCACCTCCCGCCCCGCGCCGCTCATGGGTTCCGGCACCAACCTTTCGGGCACCCCCGTCAGTCCTTCCGCACTGACGGCGCAGGCCGCCAATGCGGCAGCGAGCGTTGCGAAGGAAGGCGGCAGCAAGCTCACCGTCGGCCCCAACATCAAGCTCAAGGGTGTCGAGATCACGGACTGCGACACGCTGGTGGTGGAAGGCCTGGTCGAAGCGACGATGGATTCGCGCGTCATGCAGATCGCCGAGCAGGGTGCGTTCAAGGGCTCCGCCGACATCGACATCGCGGAGATCCGCGGCCTGTTCGACGGCAACCTCACGGTGCGCGAGAAGCTCGTCATCCATTCGACCGGCAAGGTCACGGGCAAGATCCGCTACGGCAAGATCGTCATCGAAGAAGGCGGCCAGCTGTCCGGCGAGATCAGCTTCGGCGCGTCGCCGGGCGGCAGCAGCAAGCCGGCGCTGCAAGCGGCTGCCTGAGGCCGCTCAGCCCAGGCGCTCGATCAAGGCACCCGCCGCGGCGGGTGCCTTTTCTTTTGCGCCGTTGATGAAGTACACGAAGACGTCGCGCTCCCGCACGGCACCGGCGATCTTCTGTTCCTCCACGTGCGGCAATGCCTTCGGCTTGCCGCCGGCGGCCCAGGTCTTTGCGGCTTCGGCCCACGCGTCCAGCGCCTTCGGCGCATAGCCGTTCTTGTGCGCCGGGTCGCTGTTCATCAGGCGCGCGTAGACGAAGTCGCCGGTCAGGTCGGCGAAGGACGGGAACTTGTCGGAGTCGGTGAAGACCGTCGCGACCTTGTGCTTGCGCGCGAGCGCGAGATAGTCGGGCGTCTTGAAGCTCTCGTGCCGCACGTCCAGCACGTGGCGCAACACATGGCTGCCCTCCTTCCTCGGCAGCAATTCGAGGAAGCCTGCGAGATCTTCCGCATCGAAAACCTTGGTCGGCATGAACTGCCAGAGGATCGGCCCGAGTTTGTTTCCGAGCTCGCCGATGCCACTGTCGACGAAGCGCGCGATCGATTCCCTGGCGGTCGACAGCTGCTTGCGGTTGGTGGAAAAGCGCGATGCCTTGAGCGAGAACACGAAGTCATCGGGCGTCTCGCCATGCCACTTCCTGAAGGTCGATGGCTTGAAGGTGCTGTAGTAGGTGCCGTTGACCTCGATGGCCGTGACCTGGCGGCTGGCGTAGTTCAACTCCCGGGCATGAGGCAGGCCCTCGGGATAGAAGTTGTTGCGCCAGGGCTCGAAGGTCCAGCCACCGATCCCGACCCGAATGCGTGCGGATGATTTGCTCAAGAAGGACTCCGGATGATGCGTCGTCGAATCGCGCAGTGCGCATTCTGACTGCGAACCGCGCCGACCGTGGCCATCGAAGGCCCTGCTGCGCGATCCCCCGGGAGGCACTAACATCGTTTCCCCACCCCGCGGAGAATTCTCATGAACGCCCCTCTCCACCGCGAGCTGCCTGCCGGGCTGCTCGATGCCGATCGCGCACTGGCCGATGTCTCGTCCCAATGGGACAGCGATATCGTCAAGCAACTCACCGCCTACATCGCCATTCCGGCGAAGTCGCCCGGCTTCGACAAGGAATGGGTCCAGCATGGTCACCTCGAGACCGTGTTGCAGAACGCAGCCAACTGGGTCGAGGCACAGAAGGTCGAGGGCCTGAAGCTCGAGATCGTCCGCCTCGAAGGCCGCACGCCCGTGCTGTTCTTCGAAGTGCCCGCCACCGGCACCGATCTGAAGGAAACCGTGCTGATGTACGGCCACCTCGACAAGCAGCCCGAATTCACCGGCTGGCGCAACGACCTCGGGCCGTGGACGCCCAAGTATGAAGACGGCCTGCTCTATGGCCGCGGCGGCGCGGACGACGGCTACGCGGTCTACGCGAGCGTGGCGGCGCTGCAGGCGCTCAAGGCGCAGGGCGCGGCGCATCCGCGCATCGTCGGGCTGATCGAGACCTGCGAAGAATCCGGCTCCTACGATCTGCTGCCGTATGTCGATGCACTGCGGCCGCGGCTCGGCGACGTCTCCCTCGTGATCTGCCTCGATTCCGGCGCCGGCAACTACGACCAGCTGTGGCTCACGACCTCGCTGCGCGGCATGGCCAGCGGCACGCTGAAAGTCGAGATCCTGACCGAAGGCATTCACTCCGGCGATGCCTCGGGGCTCGTGCCTTCGAGCTTCCGCATCATGCGGCAGGTGCTGGACCGCCTCGAGGACAGCAAGACCGGCCGCCTGCTGCCCGAGAGTTTTCATTGTGCGGTGCCGGCCGAGCGCCTCGCGCAGGCCAGGGCCACCGCGGCCATTCTCGGCGACGAGGTCTACAAGCGCTTCCCCTGGGCCCACTACGACTGCGGCGGATCGACGGCGTTCGCACTGCCCACCACCACCGACCCGGTGGAAGCGCTGATCAACCGCACCTGGAAGCCGACGCTGTCGGTCACCGGTGCCGAGGGCTTTCCGGCGCTGAAGGACGCGGGCAATGTGCTGCGCCCGTATACCGCGTTCAAGCTCTCGCTGCGCTTGCCGCCGCTGGTCGATGCCGCGCAGGCCGTGCAGCAGCTCAAGACCCTGCTCGAAGACAACGCGCCCTATCAGGCCAAGGTCACCTTCGAAGGCGGCGGTGGCGCGACCGGATGGAACGCACCGGCCATCGAGCCCTGGTTCGAGCGCGCGCTCAACGCTGCGTCGCAGGCGCACTTCGGCTCGGGTTGCGGCTACATCGGACAGGGCGGCACCATCCCGCTCATGAACATGCTGAGCGCCGGCTTCCCCAAGGCGCAGATGATGGTTTGCGGCGTGCTGGGACCGCGCAGCAATGCGCATGGACCGAATGAATTCCTGCACGTGCCTTACGCGAAGAAGCTGACCGCCGCGGTGGCTGAAGTCATCGCCGCGTTGCCGGCCGCGCACGCCGCCGTCGCCGCTTGATATCGCAGCGCGCGCTGCGCACGCCGGACGGCGAGACGCTGGCGCTGCACGACTGGCCCGTGGCCGACGCGCCAGCGAGAGCCGTCGTGCTGCTTGTGCATGGCTTGGGCGAACACGCGGGGCGCTACGGGCATGTGGCCGCGCGCCTCCATGCGTGGGGCTTCGCGGTGCATGCGGTCGATCACTACGGCCATGGCGCATCGAGCGGCAGGCGCGGGGGGTTGCCCTCCGTGATGCGGCTGGTCGATGACCTTGCGCTCGTGGTCGACGAGGTGCGTGCCGCTCATCCCGGTCTGCCGCTGGTGTTGCTCGGCCACAGTCTCGGTGGTCTCGTGGCAGCGAGCTTCGTCGCGCGGGCCGTGCGACCGGTCGATGGGCTGGTGCTCTCCTCACCGGGGCTGGATGCCGGGCTCAGTGCGTTCCAGAAGCTGCTGGTCGCTGTTCTTTCGCGTGTCGCGCCAGGCTTGCGTGTGGGCAACGGCCTCGACGGCAACTACCTTTCGCACGACCGCGCGGTCGTGCAGGCCTATCGCAACGATCCGCTGTGCCATGACCGCATCGGTGCGCGCCTCGCGCGTTTTCTCGCCGATGAAGGCGCCGTCGTCCAGGCGGCCGCGCCGCGATGGCAGGTGCCCACGCTGCTGCTCTATGCTGGCGACGATCGGCTCGTGAAGCCTGCAGGCAGCCGCGCGTTCGCTGCGACCGCGCCCGCGCCCTCGATCAGCGCCACCTGCTTCCAGCGGCTGTACCACGAAATCTTCAACGAGCTCGATGCCGAACCAGTGTTCGCCGAGCTCGGGCGCTGGCTCGACGCGCGCTTTCCGATCCGAAGCTAACCCGCGACCTCGAGCGTTGTCGCGCGCTGCCTGCGGACGAGCCACAGCAGGGCCGCACCAGTCAGCACCACGGGCAGCAGCGAGCCGAAATTCAGCAGCCGCCAGCCCTGCGTCGTGACCAGCACGCCCGAGGCGAACGAACTCACCGCCAGCGTCGCGAACACGCAGAAGTTCAGCGCACCTTGCGCCCGATCCTTCTCTTCCGCGCTGTAGGCGGTGAGCGAGAGCGTGGTGCTGCCTGTGAAGAGGAAGTTCCAGCCGACGCCGAGCATGAACAGCGCGATCAGGAACTGATGCAGGTCCACGCCCGAGAGCGCGACCGCGATGCAGCCGAGGTTCAGCGCCAGGCCCGCGCCCATCACGGGCAGCGCGCCGACGCGGCGGATCAGATGCCCGGTGAAGAAGCCCGGTGCGAACATGCCGATCACGTGCCACTCGAGCACCAGCGCGACCTTGTCGAAGGGCAGGCTGCAGATCTGCATGGCGATCGGCGTCGCGGCCATCAGCAAGTTCATGACGCCGTAGCCGAGCGCGCCCGCTGCCGCGGCGACGATGAACACGGGCTGGCGCATGATCTCGGCCAGCGGACGGCCTCCTGCCGTTGCGCTGCGAGCCGGCGGCGGCGGGAATTCGATGAACTGCATCACGCCCATCGAGAGCAGCGCGACCACGGCGAGCGCGAGGTACGCGCCCGCGAAGGGCACGAGGAACCAGCCGCGTGCAACAGCCGCGAGATTCGGCCCCAGCACCGCGCCGATCAGCCCGCCGGCCATCACGAGCGAGACGGCCTTTTCGCGCCAGTCGGGCGTGGCGAGCTCCGCAGCGGCAAAACGATAGAGTCCGGCGTTGGCGTTGTAGTAGCCGGCCACCACCGTCGCGAAGCACAGCAGGCCGAAGTTCTTCCAGAACGCCGCCAGCGCGCATAGCAGCGCCGAACCCAGCGCCACCGCCAGGCCGATCTGGAACGAGCGTCGCCGCCCGAAGCGTCGCTGCGTGCGCGACACCAGGCCGGTGGCGAGCGCGCTGCCGACCACGTAGCCCATGACCGGCAAGGTGGCCATCCAGCCGTGCGGCGCCAGCCCCAGCCCGACCAAGCCATTGATCGCGATGAAGGTGACGTTGTTGGTCAGGAACAGGCCCTGGCAAACGGCGAGCAGCCAGAGGTTGCGATTCATGAAGGCGGGTCGGCGGGTGGTCAGAAAAAAGGCGCCTTGCGGCGCCGGGAGCATGCCTGCGGCGATTCGCCGCGCGGCACCCGTCTCAGTCAGCCTTTCTGCAGCAGGCCGCTGAGCGAAGACAGCAGGTCCTCGTGGTTGCCGAGGCCTTCGGCCGGAACCTGGCCGTGCGGCGTGAGGTGGTCGATCAGCGTCGGCAGCATCGTGGCCAGCATCGGCAGCAGCGTCGCAGGGTTGACGCCCAGCTTTTGCGCGATGCCCGAGACCACGTCGCTGCCCAGCGCGGCATGCAGCTGGTCGCCGGAGATCGGCGCGTTCTCGCCCTTGCCGATCCACGACTGGATCACATTGCCCATCCCGGCCTGCTCGAACTTCGAGACCAGGCCACCGAGGCCGCCTTGCTCGCCGTTGTTGGCGAGCAGCCCGCCGAGTGCGCCTGCGAGGCCCCCCAGGTCACCGAGGCCGCCGGCGCTGCCCAGGCTTCCCACACCGCCAGGTCCGGCCGGTTGCTGACCGCCGCCGAGCACTTGTCCGAGAACCGAATCGAGCAATCCCATGATGGACTCCTGAAGATGAAAGGAAGAAAAAAGGTGAGACGAGAAAAAACTACTTCGGCCGCGCGGCGCGTCTGGGCAGCAAGGGTTCGCTCACGCCCTGGACGCCGACCAAGCCGAGCACGGTCGCCAGTGCATTCTGCGCGCCCATCCATCCGTCTGTCACGTCGATCCATTCGGACAGCGCGT
Source organism: Variovorax sp. SRS16 (assembly GCF_901827165.1). NCBI lineage: Bacteria > Pseudomonadati > Pseudomonadota > Betaproteobacteria > Burkholderiales > Comamonadaceae > Variovorax > Variovorax sp. SRS16. The sequence continues at coordinate 5,743,323 of NZ_LR594666.1, read as the reverse complement.
GAAAGCCGCCGGTCTTGCCGCCGCCGCCGATGATGATGGCCGGGATGCCGAGGGCCATCGGCACGTTGGCGTCGGTGCTCGCGCCGGTCAGCAGCGTCTTGTGGCCGAAGGCGCTGTTCGAGCGAATGGCGGCCTCGACGATCACCGAGTCGGCCTGCGTGCGGCCGCCCGGGCGGTCGCCGATCAGCCTGGTGGAGACGCTGAGCGTGTTGACGTTCCAGCGTTTGTTTTCCTCGGCCACGCCTTCGTCGATCGCGGCCAGCACTTTCTTTTCGGTGTCCAGCAGCGCGCCCATCTCGTCGGACCGGATGTCGACCGCCATGCGCGCATCGGGCGCGATGGTGTTGACCGAGGTGCCGCCGCCCACGGTGCCGACGGTGAAGGTGGTCTTCGGAAAGCTGGGCGTGCGGATGTCCGCGATCCTGGCGATCGCGCGGCCCATGCCGTGGATCGCGCTGGGCACCTGGCCGAAGGCGCCGTAGCTGTGGCCTCCGGGTCCCTTGAAGCTGACCTCGTAGCGATGGCTCGCGGTGCCCAGGACCAGCACGGTGCCGTCGGCCGCCGGCTCGATGCCGACCATGCCGTCGATGTCGGGATGGTCGCGAAAGATGGCCTTCATGCCGCGCAGATTGCCGAGCTCTTCCTCGCCCACGTCGCCGACGACCAGCAGGTCGCCCACCGTCTGCACCTTGTTGTCGTTGAGCACCTTGAGCCACGAGAGCAGCACCGACAGCCCGCGCGTGTCGTCCGAGATGCCGGGCGCATAGAGCTTGCCGTCGCGCTCCTTCACCTTGACGTCGGTGCCGGCGGGAAAGACGGTGTCGAGGTGCGCCGAGATCAGCAGCCGGGGTCCGTTGCCGCTGCCCTTGCGCAAGCCGACGACGTTGCCTTCGGCGTCGATCCTGGCGTCGGTCAGACCGACCGCCTTCATGCGCGCGAGAAAGGCCTCGGCGCGCTTCTGTTCCTTGAAGGGTGGCGCCTCGATCTCGGTGAGCATCCGCAGGTCTTCGATCGAGCGCGCGTGATCGGCCTTGACCGCCTCGAGCAGTTGCTTGACGGCCGGGGCGGCGAGGAGCTGCGCGTACGTCTGGTCGACCATGGGCTTGAGCTGCGCGGGCGTCGGCGCCACCGCCGATCCCTGGGCGTGAACGGTGCTCGTCACGCCGAGCGCCATGAACAGCACGCAGGCGAGGCGCGGTGAAGCGAGGCGGTGGGACATGCGCGGTGCAGTATGACGGGGCCAGATGAAAGCGCGATGAAGCATCTGATCACTGACCCGCGAGCAGTGCAAGCGCCGCCAGCGCCGCGGTTTCGGCGCGCAGCACGCGCGGGCCGAGCGTGCGCGGCGCGAAGCCGCGCGCGAGGGCATCCTTCTCTTCGGCGGGGCTGAGCCCGCCTTCGGGGCCGCTGAGCAGGCACATGCCGCGCCCCGCGATGCCGAGCGCTTCATCGTGGATGCCGCCCAGGCTGTGGGCGCCATCGGCCAGGCTCAGCACGAAGCGTTCGGCATCGGCCGGCGGCATGTCGATCCAGCTGGCCAAGGTCCGCACCGGGTGGATGTGCGGCACGCGGTTGCGTCCGCACTGCTCGCAGGCGGCAATGGCGATCGCTTCCCAGTGCACGCGCTTCTTCTCCGCGCGCTCGCCGGCGAGGCGCAGCACGCCGTGCGCGGTCATCAGCGGCTGGATGCTGGCGGCGCCCAGTTCGGTGGCCTTCTCGACCAGCCAGTCCATGCGCTCGTTGGCCGGCATGCCGATCGCCAGGTGCACAGCGCGCGGTGTCTCGCGTTCGACCGCGCTGTGGGCACCGACCCGCACGGCCACCTCGCTGCGTCCCATGCGCTCGACCGTCGCCGCATATTCACCGCCTGCGCCGTCGAAGAGCGTCAGTGCATCGCCGGGCTGCATTCGAAGCACCTGCACGTGGCGCGCGGCGCCGGGCGGCAGCGTCAATGCGCTGTCGGCGGCGAGCGCCACGGCGCAATGAAAGCGTGGCATCACACCCGCCCGTAGGCAAATCCGCTCGCGGCCTGCGTGCCTTCGATCTCGTCGATCGCGCGCAGGAGCGGCGTGAGCTCGTGGTAGCGGCCGGCGGTGGCGCGGATGTAGGCGATGAAGCGCGGCGTATCGGCCAGGTACTTCGGCTTGCCGTCGCGCAGCGTGAGGCGCGCGAAGATGCCGGCGACTTTCAGATGGCGTTGCAGGCCCATCCATTCGACGGCGCGATAGAAGGCGCCGAAGTCCTCGTCGACGGGCAAGCCCGCGCGACGCGCGCGCTCCCAGTAGCGCACCGTCATGTCGAGCACGAACTCTTCATCCCAGCTGAGAAAGGCATCGCGCATCAGGCTGGCGATGTCGTAGGTGATGGGGCCGTACACGGCATCCTGGAAATCCAGCACACCCGACAGTACGCCGCCGGTCACCATGAGATTGCGCGGCATGAAGTCGCGGTGCACGTACACGCGCGGTGCGGCGAGGTTGCTCTCGACGATCAACCTGAAGCTGCGCTCCAGCCGTTCCTGCAGACGGCCTTCCATGCGCAGGCCGCGGTGCTGCGTGACGTACCACTGCGGAAAAAGCGCCAGCTCGCGCTCCAGCAGGGCCCGATCGTAGGGCGGCAGGACGTCCGGCTTCGACGCGAGCTGCCAGCGGATCAGCGCATCGATGGCCTCGGCATAGAGAGGTCGCGCGGCACCGGGGGCTTGCGGATCGATCACGTCGAGCATCGTCTCGCGGCCCAGGTCGTCCAGCAGCAGGAAGCCGTGCGCCGAATCCCATGCCAGCACCTGCGGCGCCGTGACACCCGCCTGGGCCATCAGCTGCGCGACCTGGACGAAGGGCGCGCTGTTTTCCTGGGCCGGCGGCGCGTCCATCACGATGCGGGTGCCCGCGTCGCTCGTGTCGATGCGGAAATAGCGCCGGAAGCTCGCATCGGCCGATGCCAGGCGCACCGTGCCGGGCAGCACGCGATGGGGTGCGGCAAGGCCCTCGATCCAATGCGCGAAGGCCTGCTCGCGGGCCGGATCGCTCCAGAGCGGCGGCGACGCCGCCGGCGCAAGGAAAGGAGGTGCGGCGCCGTTGGCCGGGGTCGGAGAGGCTGTCATGGATAATCAATTCTACAAATCCGCCTGTGCGGGCTTCCTTTCCGCGCCCGGCCCTCTGGCGCCCGTTCCTTCCTGACGACATCCGTTTCTTATCGATGCCTGACCTGACCCGAGCCGCCTGGCGCCGGTGCTGCCCGCCCTTGCCGCTGGCCGTGCTGTCGCTTGCACTGCTGCACGCGCATGGCGCGCTGGCGCAGGACGCCGTTCTGGATGCGCCGCTGGTCCTCAAGCGGACGCCGCAGCTCACCGAAACCATTCCGCAGACCCAGCGCGGCGAGCTGCCCAGCTTCGTCGACGGTGACCGTATTTCCGGCCGGCCCGATCTGGAGACAACGGTCGAAGGCAACGCGTCGCTGCGCCGCGGCGACACCGTCATCCGTGCCGACCGGCTCGAGTACTACCAGCCCGACGATCTCGCCAAGGCCCATGGCAACGTGCATGTGAATCAGGCCGGCAATACCTACGAAGGGCCCGAGCTCCAGCTCAAGCTCGAAACTTTCGAAGGCTTCTTCAACAAGGTCCACTACCGCTTCCTGGCCACCGGCGGAGAAGGCGATGCGGATCGGATCGACTTCGTCGACAGCAACGTCTCGGTGGCCCGACACGCCACCTACACCACCTGCCGGCGCGAGGACTTTCCGGGCTGGATGCCTGCCTGGCTATTGACCGCGGCCACCCTCACCACCGACACCGAAGAGAACGTCGGTGTGGCCACGGACGCACGCCTGAGTTTCATGGGCATCAGTACGCCGCCGTTTCCGTCGCTGAGCTTCCCGCTGAGCAACGACCGCAAGAGCGGCCTGCTGCCGCCCACCATCGGCATCGACAGCGTCAACGGCATCGACATCACGCAGCCGTACTACTGGAACATCGCGCCCAATCGCGATGCGACCTTCTATCCCGAGCTGATGAGCAAGCGCGGCGTCAACATCGGCAGCGAATTCCGTTACCTGGAAGACAAGTACCAGGGCAACGTGCGCATCGACTACATGCCGTCCGACACCTTGCCGCTGTCTCGCTACAACGATTCGCTGCGCACCTACTACAACAACCTGTCGAACGGTACGGCGACCACCGCGAATGCGCCCTCGTCCACCTTGCCCGGCAGCAATCGCTGGGGCATCTGGACGCACCACCAGCAGACCTTCGATCCCAAGCCCTTCGACCTGGATTCGCTCACCGGCACGCTCAACATCAACCGGGTGAGCGACAACGACTACTGGCGCGACTTCACCCGCACGCCGTCCCTCACGCAGCGGCTGCTGTCGAACGATGCCGCGCTCAACTGGGTCAAGGGCGACTGGAGCGGCGCCTTTTCGGCCCAGAGCTATCAAACGCTGCAGTACGACCTGGCGCCGATCGTTCCGCCCTACGACAAGCTGCCCGAGATCAGCGCCAATTACACCAAGTACGACTGGCACGGGCTCGACCTTTCGCTCAAGACCGCCTACTCGCGCTTTCGCGGCGATCCTGTGATACAGGGTCAGCCCAACGGCGATCGCGAATTCGCACAGCTCTCGGTCAGCCGGCCTTTCCTGACGCCGGGGACTTTCATCATCCCGAAGGTGATGTTGAACGCGACCGCCTACCAGTTCGAGGCGCAATCGCCCGGGCAGCTCGCGCAGGAAGCGACGCAGCTCGGACACCCTGGCCTTCAGCCGGGCAGCTCGGCAACCCGCGTGCTGCCGACCTTCAGCCTGGACAGCGGCATGGTCTTCGAGCGCGACGCGACCTTCTTCGGCCGCGCCTTCCGCCAGACGCTGGAACCGCGCGCCTTCTACGTCTACACGCCCTATCGCAACCAGAGCAACCTGCCGAACTACGATTCGGCGGCCAACGACTTCAATTTCGCGACGGTCTACACGGAGAACGCGTTCTCCGGCAACGACCGCATCTCCGACACCAACGTGCTCACGCTGGGCGTGACATCCCGCCTGATCGACCCCGACACCGGCGCCGAGGCCGCGCGTTTCGGCATCGCCCAGCGCCTGCGCTTCAGCGACCAGCGCGTCACGCTGCCGGCCGCTGCCGGGCAGGCGGCGACGCTGCCGGTGACCGATCGCGCCAGCGACCTGCTGCTGGGCGCCCAGATCAACTGGACGCCGAAGTGGAGCCTCGACACCACCGTCCAGTACAACGCGGACAACCGCACCTCGTCGCGTCAAGCGATCACGGCGCGCTACAACCCGAGCCAGTACCACAACCTCTCGGCGACCTACAACTACCAGGCCAACAGCTCGGCGGCGGTCGTCGACGGCGACAAGTCATTCGATGTCAGCTGGCAATGGCCGCTCAACGATCTGTGGGGCGACAAGGGCAAGGATCTTGGCCCTGGGCGCGGCCAGGGCGGCGGGCGCTGGTATTCGGTCGGCCGCCTCAACTACAGCATGCTCGATCGCAAGCTCACCGACGGTGTGATCGGCGTCGAATACGACGGCTGTTGCTGGATCGGACGCATCGTGCTGGAACGCATCACCACCGGCCAGATCACAGCCAGTACGCGTCTGATGTTCCAGATCGAGTTCGTCGGTTTCGCGAGCGTCGGCTCGAGCCCCTTGCGGACCCTGACCCAGAACATCCAGCGCTATCAGCCCTTGCGTTCGCCGATCGCCGCGCCGAGCCGCTTCACCAATTACGACTGAGCCCCGCCATGAACAACATCCGCTTCCCGCTGACCCTGGTCTGCCTTGCAGCGCTGGCCGCCTCATCCCTTGCGCAGGGCCAGGGATTGCGTCCCGGCATGGGCATCACGGACATCATGCGTGCCGGACCACGCCTCGGCCCGCCCACGACCGCGCCGCGGTCGACTGCTGCGGCGACCGGCGCGCCGGTGCAGCGCTCGGCCGAATACATCGTCGCGCTGGTCAATTCGGAGCCGATCACCAACACCGAAGTGCAGACGCGCCTGACGCGCATCCTGAAGGAAAATCCCGAGGCCGAGCGCATGCCGCGGCCCGAGCTCACGCGCCTGGTGCTCGAGCGGCTGATCGCGGAGCGCGCGCAGCTTCAGGCGGCGAAGGATGCCGGCATCAAGGTCGACGAACTCGCGATCGACCAGGCCGAACAGACCGTCGCGCGACAGAACCAGATTTCCATGGTCGAGCTGCAGCGCCGCGTGGGTGAAGAAGGCATCTCGGTGAAGTCATTCCGCAACGACCTGCGCGACCAGCTCCTGTTGACACGGCTGCGCGAGCGCGAAGTCGAGTCCAAGGTCAAGGTCAGCGACGTCGAGGTCGACCAGTTCATCCGTGATCAGCGCAGCGGCACCAATGCGGCGGTGCCGCCGGACATCAACATCGCGCAGGTGCTGATCGCGGTGCCCGAGGACGCCAGCGATGCACAGGTGGCGACCTTGCAGCAACGCGCCCAGAGCGTGGCACAGCGTGCCCGCGCCGGCGAAGACTTTGCCAAGCTCGCGCAGGAGCTCTCCGATTCGCCGGACCGTGCCAACGGCGGCGCGCTCGGCATGCGCAGCGCCGAGCGCTACCCGACGCTCTTCGTGGATGCGACGCAGTCGACACCGGTCAATGGCATCGTGGGGCCGATCCGCTCGGGTGCGGGATTCCATGTGCTCAAGCTGCTTGCCAAGAGCCAGCCCGGCGCAAGCGATGCGATCGTCACCCAGACCGAGGTGCGCCACATCCTGCTGCGCAACGACCCCAAGCGCACCACGGCGCAGGCCGTCGCGCAGCTGGCCGAATTCAAGGAGCGGCTGCAGAAGGGCACTGCCGACTTCGCCAGTCTGGCGCGAGACAACTCGCAGGATGCCAGCGCCAAGGAAGGCGGCGATCTGGGCTGGTCGCGCCCCGGCCAGTTCGTGCCCGAGTTCGAGGAAGCCATGAACCGCCTTGCGCCCGGCCAGATCAGCGATCCGGTGGTGTCGCGCTTCGGCGTGCACCTGATCCAGGTGGTGGCGCGGCGCGAAGCGAAGCTCAGCCAGACCGAGCAGCGCGAGGCCGCCCGCGCGGTGCTGCGTGACAAGAAGATCGACGAAGCCTTCGAGGCCTGGGCGCAGGAAGTGCGCGCGCGGGCCTACGTCGAATACCGCGACCCGCCGCAATCCTGACGCGTCTGCCGGCGTGAAACACATCGCGCGCAAGCGCTTCGGCCAGCATTTCCTGACCGACGCCGGCATCATCGATGCGATCGTGCGCGCGATCGCGCCGCAGCCGGGCGATGCCATGGTCGAGATTGGCCCGGGCCTGGCCGCGCTCACGCAGCCGCTGGTGGAGCGCCTGGGCCGACTTACGGTGATCGAACTGGACCGCGATCTGGCGCAGCGTCTGCGGGCCCACGGTCAGCTCGAGGTGATCGAATCCGACGTGCTGAAGGTCGACTTCGCAGCATTGGCCGCTGCAACGGGCGGCAGCCAGGGAACGAAGCTGCGGGTGGTGGGCAATCTTCCCTACAACATCTCGACGCCGATCCTGTTCCACCTTCTGGGGTTCGCCCGTCTGATCGCCGACCAGCACTTCATGCTGCAAAAGGAGGTCATCGACCGCATGGTGGCCCGGCCGGCCACATCGGACTACAGCCGTCTGAGCGTGATGCTGCAATGGCGCTATGCGATGGAGGACGTGCTGTTCGTCCCGCCAGAAAGCTTCGAGCCGCCGCCGCGCGTCGACAGCGCGGTGATCCGCATGGTGCCGCTCGCCGATCCGCCGCAGCTCGATGCGGCGCGACTCGGCGAGATCGTCCAGGTGGCCTTCAGCCAACGCCGCAAGCTGCTGCGGCATACGCTGGGCAAGTGGCTCGAAGCGCATGAATTCGACGGCACGTTCGACACGCAGCGGCGCGCGGAAGAAGTGCCCGTGGCCGAATACGTAGCCCTGGCACAGACCGTCGCCGCATAAAAAAGCCCCGCATTGCGGGGCTTTTTTATTCCAGGGGCACCACCGATTCGGCTTAGCCGGTCGGCCGGTGCCGCCCCCGGCCGGGGGGTAGGCGAAGCGACACGCAGTGCGCGCAGCCGGGGGCGAGCAACTACGCCGCTGCGAGCCAGTATCCCGCGTTGAACGGGCTGCTCATGCGCAATGCCAGAGGCGAGACATCGACGAGCTTGTCGGTCGGCATCTTCTCGGCGGCGGGGTCGTTGGTGGAAAGTTCGATGCCGGAAACCGGTGCGGCACCGGACTGCTGAGCCTCGTTCGCCCGTTCTGCTTGGCTGGTGTGTGCAGAACGGGCTACAGAAAAGAATAGAAGCACCTGAACGGTATCTTCCGGTCTCCCCAATAGTCGGAGGCGTCGCGGAAGATGTCGAGCAGTTGCTCGCGCGCTTCCTTGTCGAACTTGGCGTTGGCAGGGATCTGTTCGAGCACGATCACGAAACCCGGTTGCGGGCCGGACTTGTGCAGCGGGTCCGTCATGCAGTCGTACAGCGCGTCGAAGTTCTTCCCGAAGTGCTGCGGGAAGGTGAATTGCTGCGCGATCAGGTCGAGCACGTCCTGCTTGGTCTGGGCATTGCCCAGGTTCGCATAGAGAAAGTGCTGCCCTGCCGCATGCGCCGCTTCCTGCAGATCATTCACGCGGAACGCGCGAATGGATTGCACGATGTTGGGTCGCACGGCACGAAGGGATAAGGTCATCTCCGCTGGTTTTTCCATGGTTGTCGTCATCATTTCTTCAGGACGCCTTGGGGCGCCGCTCCAATCCAGTTCATTGCTCATGGGACGATCCGTCTGAAGCTCGCATAATGATCCGCGGTGAACCAGCACGCCGTTGGCGCGGTGCGCTCACCCCCGCAGACGATGCGCCTCGCGCCACGATCGCGCGAGCCCGGCGTATCGACCGTGTACTCTCGGTAATGGCCTCGCCGCTCCTGCGGCAGCAGGCGTTCGCGATTGCCGAACACCACACCGTCCTTTTCGTGCCTGAAGGGGCCACCATTCAATATGGCCTCATAAGTACGCTGGCCTTGTACCGGCAATTCGGCCAGCGCAATCGATTCCAGTGCCGGGTGTCCGCGGGCATCGGCACCGACTCTTTCACGCGCCTGGACTCCGGTCATCAGCGCAACCAGCATCAAGCTAGTGAGCGCAAACTTGGAGACAGGGGACGTGATCGAGGCGTAAGCCGCCATGGGGCACCAGAAGGAAGGGGAGCGAGAGCCGAACCAGCGAATCAACCCTGGGGTTAACCCGCAAATTCAAGCCCGGAGTGTGCACCAGCGGCGCGCAAATAGCAAGCGCCTGCTCAAAGATTGAGCAGGCAGAGGGGCCGTAGCTGCGCTTTCGAAGTTAGCGGCCGCTGTCGCTCTTTCGCCTACCTCTCGGCGTTTGCATCCGCGACCGTGAGTGCAGTCATGTTCACGATCCGGCGGACGGTCGTGCTGGCGGTGAGAACATGCACAGGTTTGGCCGCGCCGAGCAGAACCGGCCCGATCGCGATGTTGCCGCCCGCTGCCGTCTTGAGGAGGTTGTAGGAAATATTGGCGGCGTCGATGTTCGGGAAGACCAGCAGATTGGCATCGCCGGCCAGCGCGCTGTGCGGCATCACGGCGGCGCGTTGCTTGCCGTCGAGTGCCACGTCGCCGTGCATCTCGCCGTCCACCTCCAGCCACGGCGCCTGCACGCGCAGCAGTTCCAGGGTCCGCCGCATCTTGATGGCGCTCGGCTGGTTGCTGTTGCCGAAATTGGAGTGCGAGAGCAGCGCCGCCTTGGGCTTGATGCCGAAGCGCATCATCTCCTCGGCCGCCATGGTCGTGATCTCGGTGAGTTCTTCGGCCGTCGGATCGTAATTGACGTGCGTGTCGACGAGGAACACCTGCCTGTCGGGCAACAGCAAGCCGTTCATGCAGGCATAGATCGGCAGATCCTGCGGCGTGCTCGGGCAGCCGCCGACGCGCTTGCCGATCACCTGGTCGATGTAGTGCAGGTGCAGGCTCGTCGTGCCCCAGGTGCCGCAGATCAGCCCGTCCACGTCGCCCTTGTGGAGCAACATGGAACCGATCAGCGTGAGCCGGCGGCGCATCTCGATCTTGGCCATCTGCACCGTGATGCCCTTGCGCTCGGTCATCCGGTGGTAGGTCTGCCAGAAGTCGCGGTAGCGATGGTCATGCTCGACGTTGACGACGTCGTAGTCGAGTTCTTCCTTCAGCCTGAGGCCGAACTTCTCGACGCGCTGCGCGATGATGGCCGGCCGCCCGATCAAGGTCGGGCGGGCGAGGCCTTCGTCGACCACGATCTGTACGGCGCGCAGCACGCGCTCTTCCTCGCCTTCGCTGAACGCAACCCGCTTCTTCGGCGCACGCTTGGCGGCGTCGAAGATCGGCTTCATCGTGGTGCCCGAGGCATAGACGAAGCTCTGCAGCTTGTCGCGATAGGCGTCGAGGTCGGCGATCGGCCGCAGCGCGACGCCCGAATCGGCGGCGGCCTGGGCGACCGCCGGCGCGATCTTCATCATGAGACGCGGATCGAAGGGCTTCGGAATCAGGTACTCGGCGCCGAAGCTGAGCTTCTCGCCCACATAGGCCGCCGCCACGCGCTCGCTCTGCTCGGCCTGTGCGAGTTCGGCGATGGCATGCACCGCGGCGACTTCCATCTCGTCGGTGATCGTGGTGGCGCCGCAGTCCAGCGCGCCGCGGAAGATGTAGGGGAAGCACAGGACGTTGTTGACCTGGTTCGGATAGTCCGTGCGGCCGGTGGCCATGACGACGTCGTCGCGCACCGCATGCGCGTCTTCCGGCGAGATCTCGGGATTGGGATTGGCGAGCGCGAAGATCACCGGCCTGGCCGCCATCTTCGCCACCATCGCGGGCTTGAGCACGCCGCCGGCGGACAGGCCCAGGAACACGTCGGCACCGTCGATCACGTCGGACAGCGACCGCGCCTCGGTGCGCTGCATGTACTGGCGCTTGTCGTCGTCCATCAGCTCCGTGCGGCCTTCGTAGACGACGCCGGCCAGATCGGTCACGAACACGTTCTCGCGCTTCAGGCCGACCTTGAGAAGCAGGTTCAGGCAGGCCAGCGCCGCGGCGCCGGCGCCCGAGGTCACGAGCTTGACCTGCGCGATGTCCTTGCCGACCACCTTCAGGCCGTTGAGCATCGCGGCGGCCACCGTGATTGCCGTGCCGTGCTGGTCGTCATGGAACACCGGGATCTTCATGCGCTTGCGCAGCTCGCGCTCGACGTAGAAGCAATCGGGTGCCTTGATGTCCTCGAGGTTGATGGCGCCGAAGGTGGGTTCGAGCGCGGCGATCACGTCGACCAGCCGGGCCGGATCCTTCTCGTCGATCTCGATGTCGAACACGTCCACGCCGGCGAACTTCTTGAACAGCACGCCCTTGCCTTCCATCACCGGCTTGGAGGCCAGCGGCCCGATGTCGCCGAGGCCGAGCACCGCCGTGCCATTGGTGATGACCGCCACCAGGTTGCCGCGCGCGGTGTACTTGAAGGCGTTCACCGGATCCTTGACGATCTCCTCGCAGGGCGCGGCCACGCCGGGCGAATAGGCCAGCGCCAGGTCGCGCTGGTTGATCATCTGCTTGGTCGCCGCGATGGCGATCTTGCCCGGCACCGGAAATTCGTGGTACCTGAGGGCTGCCCGACGCAGCTCCGTGCGCTTGTCTTCGGGCGTGGGAACCGGGGGGGTCAGATCGGACATGGGCCGTGCTCCTTGCAACGCTTCTTATAGGGGGCGCCGATTGTAGACCTCGCTGTCGACGGCATAGGCCACATGGCACAGGCGCAACCCATGGGAAAACGTCGGGCTTCCAGGCCGATGTGGCAATATGCCCAGCTCGCAAAACCGCTTCCGAGGAGTGACCATGGCGCTGATGGATTTCATCAAGAAACAGTTCATCGACATCATCCAGTGGACCGAGACCGGCGACGGCACGCTGGCCTGGCGCTTCCCGATGGCGGACATGGAAATCCAGAACGGCGGCTCGCTCACGGTGCGCGAATCGCAGGTTGCGATCTTCGTCAACGAGGGCAAGGTGGCCGACGTGTTCGGCCCCGGCATGTACAAGCTCACGACGCAGACGCTGCCCGTGCTCACCTACCTCAAGAACTGGGACAAGCTCTTCGAGTCCCCGTTCAAGAGCGACGTCTACTTCTTCAGCACGCGCCAGCAGGTCGACCAGAAGTGGGGCACGCCGCAGCCGATCACGATCCGAGACAAGGACTTCGGCGCCGTCCGGCTGCGCGCCTTCGGCAACTACAGCTTCCGCGTCGGCGACGCCAAGCAGTTCCACACCGAGATCTCGGGCACGCGCGATGTCTACACGGTGGCCGATCTCGATGGCCAGCTGCGCGGTCTGGTGCTTCAGAACATCAGCAACGCGATCGCCTCCAGCGGCGTGCCCTTCCTCGACCTCGCGGCCAACCAGATCCAGTTCGCGCAGGCGCTGGCGGCGCAGCTGGTGCCCGAGTTCAACAAGATCGGCGTCAAGCTCGAGAACATCACCGTACAGAACGTCTCGCTGCCCGAAGAGCTGCAGAAGATCCTCGATCAGAAGATCGGCATGGGCATGGTCGGCAACGACATGGGCAAGTTCATGCAGTACCAGACCGCGCAGGCGATCCCCAAGTTCGCCGAGAACGCCGGCAGCGGCGGCGGCATCGCTGGCGATGCGATGGGCCTGGGCGCGGGCGTTGCGCTCGGGCAGGTGCTGGCACAGAACCTGTCGCAGGGGCTCAACCCCAACGCGAATCCCGCTGCTGCGGCAGTGGCACCCACGCAGCAGCCCGCCGTCGCGGTGGTCGATCCGGCCGACGTGATGACCACGCTCGAGAAGCTCGGCGAGCTCAAGACCAAGGGCATCCTCACGCAGGAAGAGTTCGACGCCAAGAAGGCGGATCTGCTGAAAAAACTGGTGTGAGCGCCCCAGCCTGTCATGGCTGAAGAGAGCGGCAGCCAGCGCTACTACCGCGCGCCCTGCCCTGGCTGCGGCGCGCCGGTCGAATTCCGCTCGGCGCAGTCGGCCTATGCCGTCTGCCCCTATTGCCAGAGCACCGTGGTGCGTCAGGGCGACACGCTCGCGCGCACCGGCAAGATGGCGGAGTTGTTCGACGACTTCAGCCCGCTGCAGCTGTTCGCGGCGGGCCGCATCCAGGACAAGCCCTTCACGCTGGTCGGACGCCTGCAGTACAGCTACGAGGGCGGCCGCTGGACCGAGTGGATCGCCGCACTCGACGGCGACCGCACCGGCATCCTGAGCGAGGACAACGGCGCCTTCGTTTTCGCCCTGCCCTTCGACCTGCAGCGCGCCGCGCCGCCGGCTGCCGATCTGCGCGTCGGCGCCACCACCGCGTTCAACGGCCAGAACTACACCGTCGCATCGAACGAGCAGGTGGCGCTCGTCTCGGCGCAGGGCGAACTGCCGCGGCTGCCCGTGCTCGGACGGCCGTTCCCGGTGGTCGAGCTGCGCAACGACAAGGGACTGGTCCTCACCCTCGACTACGACGCCGATCCGCCGGGCGCGTACCTCGGGCGCGCGGTACAACTCGAAGACCTGCAGCTCACCGGCCTGCGCGACGACTCGGCCAAGGACGAGAAAGGCCGCAGCTTCAACTGCCCGAACTGCGGCGCACCGGTCACCGTCAACCTCGCCGACAGCAAGAGCATCACCTGCGGTTCGTGCCACAGCATCATCGATCTCTCGCAAGGCATCGGCGGCGAACTGCGGCACGCGACGCAGGACGAGCCGGTGCGTCCGCTGATCGCGCTCGGCAGCATGGGCCAGCTGCAGGGTGTGCAGTGGCAGGTGGTCGGCTTCCAGCACCGCATGGGCGCCGCGCCCGGCGACGACGAGCAGTTCGGCTGGGACGAATACCTGCTCTACAACCAGAAGCGCGGCTTCACCTTCCTGGTCGATGCGGAGGACGGCTGGAGCGTGGTCAAGCCCACCACCGGCGCGCCGACCATGACCGAGAACGGCAGCAGTGCGAGCTACCTCGGCACGCGCTATCAGCAGCAGTACGCCTACAACGCCGAGACCTCCTACGTCGCCGGCGAGTTCTACTGGCAGGTCCAGCGTGGCCAGAAGACCTTCAACCGCGACTTCGCCAACGGCGCCGCGCTGCTGTCGATGGAGCGTTCCGCCAACGAGCTGACCTGGTCGAGCGGCAGCAAGATCGACAGCGCCGCGGTCGCGGCGGCCTTCAGGCTCGACGGCAAGAAGGAGATGTTCAAGCGCAGCGATGCCACGCCGCTGAGCTCGGCGTCGAAGATGGGTTGCGGCACCATCATCCTGATCATCGTGGTGATCCTGGTCCTGCTGATCATCCTCAGCACCTGCAGCAGTTCATCGGGTGCTGGCAGCGGCTATCGCAGCTCGGGCGGGTCGTACGGCGGCTACTCGAGTGGCGGCGGCCACAAGTAATGTCTTTTTACCGGAGGTCCTCATCATGGGATTCGAATCGTTGAAGCCAGGCCTGGTCCTCGGATCACTCGTCTACGCGCTCATCGGCGTGGTGATTTTCTGGCTGTGCTTCCTGATCATCGACAAGATCACGCCCTATGACCTCTGGGGCGAGATCGTCGAGAAGCAGAATGTCGCGCTCGGCCTCGTGGTCGCTGCGATGAGTCTGGGCATCTCGATCATCGTTGCCGCCGCAATCCATTGAGCCGCCCTGCGGCCGACGTGCCCGAGATGAACACGCAGGCGCAGGCCGCGCCGATGCCGCGCGGGCGCTCGCCCAGCGCCGTCGAGATCGCGCTGCTCGCGAGCGTGTTCGTGGTCGCGGCCTGCGGCTTGGTCTACGAGCTGACCGCCGCGGCGCTGAGTTCGTACCTGCTCGGCGATTCGGTGCTGCAGTTCAGCACCGTCATCGGCACTTACCTGTTCGCGATGGGCGTGGGCTCCTGGCTTTCGCGCTATCTCGAGCGCCAGCTGCCCGCGCATTTCCTGCGCATCGAGTTGATGGTCGCGCTGGTCGGCGGCGGGCTGCCGGCGCTGCTGTTCCTGGCCAGTGCCTACATTCCGGGCGCGTTCCGCCTCTTGCTCTACGGCCTGGTGCTGGCGGTCGGCGTGCTGGTGGGCCTGGAGATCCCGCTGGTGATGCGCATCCTGCGCCGCAACGTGCAGCTCAAGGATCTGGTGTCGCAGGTGCTGACCTTCGACTATCTCGGCGCACTCGCGGTGTCGATCGCATTTCCGCTGCTGCTGGTGCCGCAGCTCGGCATGATCCGCACCGGCCTGCTCTTCGGGCTCATGAACGCGGCCGTTGCGCTGTGGGCGCTGTGGATGTTCCGCCATGGACTGCGCCGCGTGGGGGCGCATGGCGTGGCATGCGCGCTGACCCTCGGCGCGCTGGCTTGTGCCTTCGTGTTCGCCAATCGCATCACCAGCCTGGCCGAGGACAAGTTCTACCAGGACCCGATCGTGTTCAGCGCGACCTCGCCCTACCAGCGCATCGTGGTGACGCGCGGGCATGCCGCCGGGCATCGCCTGTTCCTCAACGGCAACCTCCAGTTCGCCGAGCGCGACGAGTACCGCTACCACGAGGCGCTGGTGCATCCGGTGATGGCCGCGCACGGCGCGCCGAAGAAGATCGCGGTGCTCGGCGGCGGCGATGGCATGGCGGTGCGCGAGATCCTCAAGTACCCCTCCGTCGACAGCGTCACGCTGGTCGAACTCGATCCCAACATGACCCGGCTCTTCACCGAGCACGAAACGCTTGCGGCACTGAACGGCGGTTCGCTGAAGTCGCCCAAGGTGCACATCGTCAACACCGATGCCTTCCAGTGGCTGCAGCAGCCGGGCGACATCTTCGATGTCATCGTGGTCGACTTCCCCGATCCGACCAACTTCGCGATCGGCAAGCTCTACACCAGCTCGTTCTACGCGCTGCTCGAAAAACGACTGGCCGCGAGTGGCTACGCGGTGATCCAGACCACCTCGCCGCTGGTGGCGCGCAAGAGTTTCTGGACCGTGGCCACGACGATCGAATCGGTGGGGCTGCTCGCAACGCCCTATCACGCCCATGTGCCGAGCTTCGGTGAATGGGGCTACATCATCGCGAGCCGGAGGCCTTATCGGCTGCCTGATGCGCTGCCGCCGGGCCTGCGTTTCCTGTCGGTCGGTACGCTGCCCCTCCTGTTCGACTTTCCGCGCGACATGGCGCGCGTACCGACGGAAGTGAACCGCCTGTCGAACCAGATCCTGGTCACCACCTACGAACAGGAATGGGGCAAAGTTGCTGCGCATTGACGATGAAGCGGCGTGAGTTCATCGGCGCGACGGCGGGCGCATTCGCGCTTTGCGGATGCGACGCGTCGGCGCCAGCCATCGAAGGCGGCTTCACCGGCATCGACGTGGCGCGCGGCCATGCGCTGCGCGATGGCCTGCTGCGTTCGGATGGACCTGTGCAGACGCGCCGCACGCGCGTCGTGATCGCCGGCGGCGGGGTCGCGGGTCTCGCGGCAGCGCGCGCGTTGCGACTCGGCGGCATCGACGACTTCACGCTGCTCGAACTGGAGGACACGGCCGGCGGCAACAGCCGCGGCGGCGCGGTCGAGGGCATTGCCTGTCCGCTCGGCGCGCACTACCTGCCGGTGCCCGGCGACGATGCGACCGAGGTCCAGGATCTGCTGGAAGAGCTGGGTCTGCGGCAGCGCGTTGCGGGCCGTTGGGCGTACGACGAACGCCATCTCTGCCACAGCCCGCAGGAGCGTCTCTTCATCGGCGGCGAATGGCAGGACGGCCTGTTGCCCGTCAACGGCATCGGCGAGGCGACGCTTGCGCAGTACCGCCGCTTCGCCGCGCAGGTGGACCGGCTGCAGCACGAGGCGAAGTTCTCGATCCCGACGCTGAAGGCACCGCTGTCGGCCACGTTGCTGGCACTCGACGCGGTCTCGTTCGGCGCCTGGCTGGACGGCCTTGGCCTCGACGACCGGTATCTGCGCTGGTACCTCGACTACTGCTGTCGCGACGACTACGGTGCCGGTCTCACGCAGGTCTCGGCCTGGGCCGGCATCCACTACTTCGCGAGCCGGCACGGCTTCCATGCGCCCGGCGACGACAGCGGCGAGCGCGACGCGGTGCTCACCTGGCCCGAAGGCAACGGCTGGCTCACGCGCCGGCTCGCGGCGCCGCTGGGCGAACGGTTGCATGCGGCGCAGGCCGTCGTGCGCATTGCCGAAACGCGCGACGGCGTCGAGGTCGACAGCTTCGACCTCGCCTCGCATTCCGTGGTGCGGTGGCAGGCCGAGCACTGCATCGTCGCGCTGCCGGTGTTCATCGCCGTTCGCGTGATCGAGGGACCGCCCGTGCTGCTGCGCCATGCCGCCGCACATCTTCGCTACGCGCCATGGCTGGTTGCCAATGTCCATCTGCGCGCGCCGCTGGCCGACCGGCGCGGCCCGGCGCCGAGCTGGGACAACGTGATCTACGGCACGGCCGGCCTCGGTTATGTCGATGCACGCCATCAAAGCCTCGACCCCACGCCCGGCCCGACCGTGATGAGCTGGTACCGCCCGCTCGGTCCCAGCGGCTACGACGGTCCGGACGGCCGCCGCCGGCTGCTCGACCGGCCATGGGCCGCGTGGCGCGACGACCTGCTGGCCGAGCTTTCGGTCCCGCATCCCGATTTCGCGGCGCAGGCGACGCGCATCGACATCACGCGCTACGGGCATGCGATGGCCATTCCCTCACCCGGCCTGCTCGGGACCGGGGCGTCGTCGATGGCACGAAGCCTGGTGCGCAGCGGACGCCTGCTGTTCGCCCATGCCGACTGGTCGGGCTACTCCATCTTCGAAGAGGCGTTCACGCGGGGACACCTGGCGGCCTCGGCATTGCTGGCCTGAGCGGCGATGGAACGCATGTCCACGAAGACCCGTGGCGCCCGCGGTCTCAGTCGCGTGCCGCGCCGCCGCCGAGCTGCTTGTCGATGAAGGCCATTGCTGCCTCGCCGTCGAAGTCGTGGCGGCCGACGAACTCCCGGAATTCGAAGCGATCGCCGATGCCCAGGCGCTGGTACAGCGCAGCCGCTTCCGGCGCTGCCTTGCGCGCGCCCTGGATCGGAAAGAGCGGGTCCTGGTTGCCGGCCTCGATCAGGAGCGGCCGCGGCGCGACGAGCGCGGCGACCGACGGGTCGCGCCACAGCGTCAGCGCATCCGGATAGCGCCAGTCGAGAAAGCCGTTCGGCTCGGACGAATCCAGCACGGCTTCGCGATCGTTGAAGTACGCGGCCACGACGGCCACGCGGATGCGCGGATCGAGCGCGGTCGTGTAGAGGGTGTAGAAGCCGCCGTAGGAGTGGCCCATCATGGCCACGCGCTGAGGATCGATGTCGGGCCGCTTGAGCAGGACGTCCAGCGCCTTGACCGTCTTGGCGATCTCGATGGCCGGCAGCGAGGTGCCGGCCTCCCAGGCGCGCACGGTCAGCCGGTCCCTGAAGTCATCGCCGTCCCGGCCGTAGTGCACATAGGTCGGCATCCAGACCGCGTAGCCATGCTGGAGCGCGTCCCAGGCCAGGTTGCGGCGGCTCTTGCCCATGCCCTTCAGCAGGCCGTCCGGGGTCTCGGCGGGCATTCCGCCGCGGCCGGCGGCTGAAATCACCAGCGGCAGTTTCTTCTGGTCGTCCGCGCTCTTCGGACGCATGTAGATGCCCGTGGCGTAGACGCCGGGCAGCACCGGGATCTTCAGTTCGCGGTAGGTCGCGAATTCATCGGCGCCGATGGCGGATTCAACCACCGGCTGCGTGAGCGGCACATCGAAACCCGGCGGGGGATAGCGCAGGCTCTGGCTCAGGCGCGCCCGCGAAGCCTGGGCGGACCGGGAGAAGGCTTCGGCGCTCGAGAAGTCGAGCGCCGGCGATGCCGCGACCGGCGGGACCGCATCGCGCAGCGCGCGCAGGTAGGCCGCGATCTCGTCGCCCTGCGCGAGGGCGCGGTCGACCACGTCCTGGCGCTTCATGCGCAGGGTCGGCGATCCGATCCTGGCGGCCGCCATGTCGTACAGCCGGCCCGAGACGATCCATGCGAAGTCGTAGACCGGCCGGGCGAAGTAGGACCAGACCAGCAGCACGAGGACCAGCAGAAGCCAGGAGCGCTTGCGCATGGGGCGATCGGCCATGGGCGGCGTCTGCGGCGCTAGTTGCGCATCAGTGCTTCGATCTCGTCCGCATCGACCGGCACGCCGCGCGAGATCAGCTCGCAGCCGCTGGCGGTGACGATGGCGTCGTCTTCGATCCGGATGCCGATGTTGTGGAACTGCGCCGGCACGCCGTCGGCAGGGCGCACGTAGATGCCCGGCTCGACGGTCAGCACCATGCCCGGATGCAGGATGCGGCTGGGACGGTTCTTGATGATCTCGTTGGACAGCGGGTCCTTGCGCTCGCTCACCTCGCCCACCTCGGTCGGCTCGACGTAGCTGCCGCAGTCGTGGACATCCATGCCGAGCCAATGGCCGGTGCGATGCATGTAGAAGGGAAAGTAGGCGCGCTGCGCGATCACGTCGTCGATGCCGCCGACCTTGTTCGCGTCGAGCAGCCCCAGATCCAGCATGCCCTGCGACAGCACCTTCACGGCGGCCTCGTGCGGATCGTTGAAGCGCCGCCCGGGCTGCGTCGCCGCGACCGCCGCGTCCTGGCTCGCGCGCACCAGGTCGTACAGCGCGCGCTGCGGTCCGGTGAACCGGCCGTTGGCGGGAAAGGTGCGCGTGATGTCGCTCGCGTAGCCGTCGAGTTCGCACCCGGCGTCGATCAGCACCAGCTCGCCGTCGCGCACCGGCGCCACGTCGGCGCGGTAGTGCAGCACGCAGGCGTTGGCGCCCGCTGCCACGATCGAACCGTAGGCGGGATATTGCGAACCGCCCAGGCGGAATTCGTGCAGCAGTTCGGCATCGAGGTGGTATTCGCGCACGTCCTTCCCCTCGCGCAGCATGCGCGCCGACAGCTGCATCGCGCGCACGTGGGCCCGGGCGCTGATCTGCGCGGCGCGGCGCATCACGTCCTGTTCGCCGGCGTCCTTCATCAGGCGCATCTCGTCGAGCGGGCCGCACAGGTCGCGCTGCTCTTCCGGACAGAGCGCGCCGTAGCGCACGCGTGCGCGCACGGCCGAAAGCCAGCCGTCGATGCGCGACTCGAGGCCCTTGTAGGTCGCGAAGGGATACCAGACGACGGCCTTGTTCTCCAGCAGCTTGGGCAGCCGGGCATCGAGTTCGTCGACCGCGAAGGCCTCGTCGACGCCGAGCGCTGCCGGCGCCGCCGAAGGCCCGAGTCGGTAGCCGTCCCAGACCTCGCGCTCCGGATCCTTGGGCGCGCAGAACAGCGTGGCGCGGCCATCGCCGGCCAGCACCAGCCAGGCGTTCGGCTCGGTGAAGCCCGTCAGATAGAAGAAATAGCTGTCATGCCGGTAGAGGAAGTCGCTGTCGCGGTTGCGTTGGCGTTCCGGTGCCGTCGGAATGATGGCGATGCCGTCGGCACCCAGTTGGGCTGCAAGGCGCGCACGGCGAAGAGCGTGGGAATTTGCGGTCATGTCGTCACTATGCAATACGTTTGTAACACCCTGGCGGCGCTGGGAAACAAACAACGAAAAGATTTGCAAGAATGATTGCCCTGTAGGAAGGCTCCCACGTACAAGCTCATCTTGATCAATCTGGAGGTGTTTTTCTTGAAATTCATTCATAAAAGCGCACTTCTGCTTCTTGTTGCTGCGAGTGCGTTGAGCGCGTGCGGAGGTGGGGGTGGCGGTGGCGGCGGCGGTATCGGTGCAGTCGGTTTGAGTGCTGCCACTTTGGGCACGGGCGCGACCGGTACAGGGACCGCAGGATCCGGCACGAGCACGGACACAGGCAGCAGCGGACCGGTGCTGGGCGACGCGATCGTCAGCAGTTCCGGCACGTTCTCGGCGGCGGCTTACCAGTCGACGGCTGCAGCCATGGGCAAGGCGGCCGGCATCGACTATCGCTACGGGCCGAACCCGGCCGCCTATGGCACGACCAGCAATGCCGGGCGCACGGCCCTCGTGGCGCCGGCCGATCAGTCGTACGACCCGATCTCGCTCAACAATCCGGCCGGCATCGGCGGCGACCGCCACTGCCTTCCGTTTCCGAATGGCTTCTGCGGCACCTGGCAGGTCGGCGGACCGCTGGTGGCGAGCCCCGGCGACTATTCCTCGAACATCATGCAGACCGCCTTCGTGGCCGATAGTCCGGCCCAGTACGGCGGTGTGGCTGGCCTGCAATCCATCTCCATGGCCAGCAACACGTTTGCAGAGCGGCCCCAGCCCAGCTGGGCGACGTACCAGGGGGTGTACTCCGCCACCAACGACTCCGGCATCAACGACTTCAACCTGCTGAACTACCGCAACGCTGGCCTCAAGACCAGCGACGCCGTGGCGGTTGGCCATTGCTATGGCCGCGACACCTGGTGCGTGACCAATCTGATGGTGTTCCAGGGCGGCCTGATCGCCGCAGCCGGCAGCAATACCGCGTACAACCAGGGCACGGCACAGCTCGCGGCAGGCAAGGTGCCGACCGCGATCGCGGTGACCAACAGCGGCGAATTCGCGCTGGTCACGGTCTGGGACACAGTCAACCTGAAGGGACAGGTGGCGGTGATCGCGTTGGCCGGCCTGTGCAATGCCTGCACGCCTGACAACCCTGGCGCCTGGTACAACAACTGGGGCGAATGGAACGGCGTCTATCCCGGTCTCCCCAACCTCGGCAACTTCGCTTACATGAAGGTGCTGGGCTATGTCGACCTGCCCACCACGATGAAGGCGCCGACCGAGATTTCGGCCTCGACCGGCGTCAGTGTCGACAGCTACAACGCCACGACCAACACGTACTGGAATCTCCCGCTGAGCAGTGACGGCAACCGCACCAGCTTCTACAGCGGTGCCAACAGCGGCGCCGTTGCACGCACCGGCATTGCGGTCGTGATTTCCAAGTCGGAGCAGCAGGCGGCCTTCATCGACCTGCGTCCACTGTTCAGCTACTACCGCGAGCAGTACTTCAACGTTGCCGCCAATCCGCAAAGTACGTTCAACAACAAGATCGTCAATGGCCGCGGGCCGGCCGACAACCAGTGGCCCTACACCTTCACGCAGGTGCCGTCCCAGATGCCGACCGTCATCAAGACGGTGGCCCTGGCGCAGCGCCCGTCGGCGGTCAAGGTGGGCCTGCTCAGCAGCACCTCCCGCGCCTGGGTCGCGACGCAGGACGGCCAGCTGCACATCTACAAGCTCGGCAACTACCTCAACGCGACGACCGCCGGCACGGCGACCGATATCACCGACGCCGGCACCACCCCCGTCGCGGTCGGACGCAATCCGACCAGCATCGCCTACGTCAAGAAGGGCGGCGCCGACCACGACCTGATCGTCACCTCGCGCGGCGATCGCCGCATCGACTGGGTGCGCTTCGCGAACGACTTCAACAGCGGCATCCCGCGCGTTCCCGCGCTGTCGCTGTCCGATGCCAGCCTCGTGGACCCGATTTCGGCGGAGGACAACGAAAACCATGGCACGGAGTCGTACGTGCTGTCGGTGGCCGACTATGGCGGCAGGAAGATTTCGAACTATCGCTACGGCCCGGTCATCTTCCGGACCAACGTGACAGCGGGGTGGACCTGCCAGCCGCCCAGCGGTTGTCCGGTCTCCGGCAGCGGCCCCTTCGAATATGGCGGCAGCTTGTCGTTGCCTGGCGGTGTGTTCCAGGTCGTCACCTCGAACATCCCGTAACGGCAGACGGGCATCAGGGAGCGTTCAGCGCGTCAAGTCGCTCGGGCGTTCCCACATCGGTCCATGGGCCCAGGTAGAGTTCTGCACTCACCTGGGCCTTTCTCATGGCCGCGCGCAACAGTGGCGCGAGCGGAGCCCGGACGCCATCCGGATTGCCCGCGGCGATGTCGCACCAGGGCGGCGCAAACAGCGCGGCGCGGTAGAGCCCGATGGTCGAGAAGGTGAAGCGGGTTGCGGCGCCCGCGATGCCATCGTCCGTGGCCAGCCCGTCTTCGTCGAGTCCGAAATCGCCTTTCGGGTTGTGCGGCGGATTCGGAACCAGCCACAGATGCGCCAGCCGGCCGCCGGCCACGAAGCGCTCGACCGCCGCCCGGCTGAATCCGAAGTCCGGCGCGAACACGTCGCCCGCGGCCACCCAGAAGACCTCGCCCAGCAATGGCAGTGCGCGAACGATCCCGCCCGCGGTTTCGAGCGCGCCGCCGAAGTCGCGGGCTTCGTGCGAATAGCCGAGCGTCGACGCCAGGCCTGTGTCCCACGCGCAGCGCGTGCCGAAGCGCTGCTCGATCTGCTCACCCAGCCACGCGGTGTTGACCACGAGCTGCGTGAAGCCCCCTGCCGCCAGTGCCTCCATCGGCCATTGCATCAGCGGCTTGCCGCGCACCTTGAGCAGCGGCTTGGGCGTGGCGTCCGTCAGCGGCCGCATGCGCTCGCCGCGCCCGGCCGCGAGGATCATGGCCTTGACCGTCACGCGGTGGCGGCCCCGAGCGCGCCGCGCTTCAGCGCATGCCGCTCCACGCGCGTCGGCATGAAGATCGCCTCCAGCGCTTCCATCACCGCCATGGCCTTCCTCGAATGGTCGGCGCCGATGTTGCAGACGTAGACATCGAGCGTGACGCCGCGCTGTTCGGGCCAGGTGTGGGCGCACAGATGCGACTCGGCCAGCAGCACCGTGGCCGTCGCGCCGCCGGGCCCCTGCGGCGTTGCCGGAAAGCCGTGAAAGAGCTTGCCGACCACCTGCAGCCCGGCGGCCTGCGCGGTCTTGACGCAAGCCGCGCCGAGCGCTTCGGCATCGAGCAGCCAGTGCATTTCGCAGCGGCAATCGTGGAGGTCGGCGGTCAGGTGCAGGCCATGCATGGGCGGGACTCTAGCAGTCCCGCGCGGCCCTCGGCCGGGGGCCGCGCCCCCGGCCGTTAAAATCCCGGGTTCCCCCTAACCTGCTCCCAGAGAAAGCCACAAATGGCCAACCAAGCCTTGATGGCCAACGCGATTCGCGCGCTGGCAATGGATGCCGTTCAACTCGCCAACTCAGGGCATCCTGGCGCACCGATGGGCATGGCCGACATGGCCGTGGCGCTGTGGAGCGAACACCTGCGCTACAACCCCGCCAATCCGCACTGGTTCGACCGCGATCGCTTCGTGCTGTCCAACGGCCATGCATCGATGATGCTGTACGCGGTGCTGCACCTCACCGGCTACGACCTGCCGATGGACGAGCTCAAGCGCTTTCGCCAGCTCGGCAGCAAGACCCCGGGGCACCCCGAAGTCGACCTCACGCCCGGCGTCGAAACCACCACCGGCCCGCTGGGCCAGGGCATCACCAACGCCGTCGGCTTCGCGCTGGCCGAGAAGCTGCTGGCGGCCGAGTTCAACCGCAAGGGCCACGAGATCGTCGACCATCACACCTACGCCTTCCTCGGCGACGGCTGCATGATGGAAGGCATCAGCCACGAGGCGGCCGCGCTGGCCGGTGCGTGGCGGCTGGGCAAGCTCATCGCGCTCTACGACAGCAACGGCATCAGCATCGACGGCCAGGTCAAGCCCTGGTTCATCGAAGACACCGAGAAGCGTTTCGAAGCCTACGGCTGGCACGTCATCGGCCCGATCGACGGCAACGACGAGAAGGACGTTTCCAAGGCCATCGAGAAGGCCAAGAAGCACACCGACAAGCCTTCGCTCATCATCTGCAAGACGACCATTGGCAAGGGCAGCCCGAACCGCGCCGGCACCGCCAAGGCGCACGGCGAGGCGCTCGGCGTCGAAGAGGTCGCGCTCACGCGCGCCGCCATCGGCTGGCCCTACCCGCCATTCGAGATCCCGCAGGCCGTGTACGACGACTGGAACCACAAGGAAGCCGGCGCCAAGGTCGAGGCCGAATGGGACGGACGCTTCGCGGCCTACACCGCTGCCTATCCGGAACTCGCTGCCGAATTCACGCGCCGCATGAAGGGCGAGCTGCCGAAAGACTTCAACCAGGTCGCCTTCGACACCGTGGTCGCCGCCCACGCCAAGGCCGAGACGGTGGCCAGCCGCAAGGCGAGCCAGCTGGCGCTCGAAGCCTTCACCGCCGCCCTGCCCGAGATGCTCGGCGGCAGCGCCGACCTGACGGGCTCCAACCTCACCAACACCAAGAGCACGCCGCCGCTGCGCTTCGATCCGAAGACCGGTGCCGTGATCCTGGGCGCGGTCGAACAGTCCAAGCCGGGCGCCGAAGACGAGGCCAGGCCGAGCAGCACCGCCGACAACGCCGAGCCGCCGCACATCATCGGCCGCCACATCAACTACGGTGTGCGCGAGTTCGGCATGGCGGCGATCATGAACGGCATCGCACTGCATGGCGGCTACATCCCGTACGGCGGCACCTTCCTCACCTTCAGCGACTACAGCCGCAACGCGGTCCGCATGGCCGCGCTCATGAGGCACCGCGTGATCCACGTCTTCACGCACGACTCGATCGGCCTCGGCGAAGACGGCCCGACGCACCAGTCGATCGAGCATGCCTGGTCGCTGCGCCTGATCCCGAACCTCGACGTCTGGCGTCCGGGCGACACGGCCGAGACCGCGGTGGCCTGGGCCGTCGCGCTGCAGAACGCCAGGCATCCGACGGCGCTGCTGCTGTCGCGCCAGAACATCGCCTACGCACCGAAGAAGGATCTGAGCGACATCAGCAAGGGTGCCTACGTGCTGGCCGAACCGATCGGCGGCAAGAAGACGCGCGCGGTCCTCATCGCCACCGGCTCCGAGGTGCAACTCGCGCTCAAGGCGCAGGAACTGCTGGCCGCGAAGAACATCGGCGTGCGCGTCGTGTCCATGCCCTCGACCACCACCTTCGACCGCCAGAGTACCGCCTACAAGAAGAGCGTGCTGCCCGCGGGCACGCCGCGCATCGCGGTCGAGATGGGCGTCACCGCCGGCTGGTGGAAATACGGTGTCGCCGCCGTCGTCGGCATCGACACCTATGGCGAATCGGCGCCCGCGCCCGCGCTCTTCAAGCATTTCGGTTTCACGGCAGAGAACGTCGCTGCCACCGTCGAAGCGGCGCTCGCGCGCTGAACTCGATCGACCCCGTTTTCAAACCATCCAGGAGCAGACACATGGCTATCAAACTCGGCATCAACGGCTTCGGTCGCATCGGTCGCAACGTCTTGCGCGCAGCGGTGCAGAACTTCAAGAACGACATCGAGATCGTCGCCATCAACGACCTGCTCGAGCCCGACTACCTGGCCTACATGCTGCAATACGACTCGGTGCATGGCCGCTTCCAGGGCGAGATCACGGTCGACGGCAACACCCTCGTCGTCAACGGCAAGAAGATCCGCCTCACGCAGGAGCGCGATCCGGCCAACCTCAAGTGGAACGAGGTCGGCGCCGACATCGTGCTCGAATCCACCGGCCTGTTCCTCACCAAGGAAACCTGCCAGAAGCACGTCGATGCCGGCGCGAAGAAGGTCATCATGTCCGCGCCCAGCAAGGACGACACGCCCATGTTCGTCTACGGCGTGAACGACAAGACCTACGACGGCCAGGCCATCATCAGCAACGCCAGCTGCACCACCAACTGCCTCGCGCCGCTGGCCAAGGTGGTGAACGACAAGTGGGGCATCAAGCGCGGCCTGATGACCACCGTGCACGCCACCACCGCCACGCAGAAGACCGTCGACGGCCCGAGCAACAAGGACTGGCGCGGCGGCCGCGGCATCCTCGAGAACATCATCCCTTCGAGCACCGGCGCGGCCAAGGCCGTGGGCGTGGTCATCCCCGAGCTCAACAAGAAGCTCACCGGCATGAGCTTCCGCGTGCCGACTTCCGACGTGTCGGTGGTCGACCTCACCGTCGAGCTGGTCAAGGAAGCGAGCTACAAGGAGATCTGCGCCGAGATGAAGGCGCAGAGCGAAGGTGCGCTCAAGGGCGTGCTCGGCTACACCGAGGACAAGGTGGTCGCCACCGACTTCCGCGGCGACCCGCGCACCTCGATCTTCGATGCCGATGCCGGCATTGCCCTCGACGGCACTTTCGTCAAGCTCGTGAGCTGGTACGACAACGAATGGGGCTATTCGAACAAGTGCCTGGAGATGGTGCGCGTCGTCGCCAGGTAAGCGCCTCTTTCACCGGCTGAGCCGATGGGAGGCTCAGACCGGCGACAGCACATGGATCACGCGGCCGGCAATGAAGTCCTTGTTCTTCGCGCCGTAGGCGACCATGTGCGGCGACACCGCATGCGCGTTGAGCGCATCCAGCGTTTCCCACTTCTCGATCACGACGAAGGTGTCCGCGCCGAAGGTGCCCGGCGACGTCGGCATGCCTTCGGCATCCAAGGTGGCGACGTACTCGATGCATCCCTGTTCGGCCAGCACGGCAGGCCGGTTGGCGTGGAAGGCTTCCAGGATCCGGGCGCGTTGACCGGGCTTGGCCGTGATGACGGCGACGACATGAATCATCTGCAGAATCTCCTTGGGCTGAGGCCGCGAATTTAAGCCGTATCGGTGTTTCGCGCGGGCCGGGCCGTGCGCCATCTGCGCGCAGGCATGCCATGCCCGTGATAAAGGCTCGCGCCGCGGGTGGCGAAGGTCAGCGCGCCGCGGCGCGCCAGCGCGTCCGCCACTACCCGTTCCGCGCCTTGCGGCGCATCGCGGCTCACCGAGACGAAGGCGGTCTTGGTGTAACAGCGCTCCTCCTTCGCCACGCGCACCCCGACGATGCGGTCCAGCACCTCGGTCGACACGTTGCCGGGATGGCCATGGTTGGGCACCTGCAGGAAGCGCAGGCTCGACGGCAGATGGATGCCCAGGCGTTCGGCGTAGTGCGCCGCTGCCGAGAGCGCCCCGATCCCGGCCGTGCCGGTCAGCAGCACCCCGTTGCCGGCGAAGCTGGCATAGAGCACGGCACTGGCATCGTTCTTCGCGCTGGTGACCGCATCGTTCGGCAGCGCCTCGAAGCGCCAGGGGCCGCCGGCCCACTCCTTCATCTTCAGAAAGAACGCGCCGGGATCGGCAGGCCCGGAGGCCGCGGCGCGCCTCGGCGATTGACCGAAGCCCGGCAGCAGCCCATCGACGTAGTGCTGCTCGTTTGGCGACAGCACCACGAACGGACCGATGCGCGCGCCCTTGAACGGCTCATGGACCGGGATGTTGCCGCGGCCGGCCAGTTCTTCCAGGCGGAAGGCGCTGCGCAGCTTGTCGCGCAGCGCCGCCGAACGCGTCCAGGGCCGATGCATCCACAACGCGCCGACCTGCAGCCGGCGCAGCACCACCGCCAGCCCGGCCGTGTGCTCGCTGTCGGGATGGGAACTCACGACATAGTCCACCCGCGAGCTCAGATAGCTGGATTCGATGTGCGCGACCAGGCGCTCGCCCGATTCCGCCGTGCCGCCGTCGTAGACCAGCACCTTGTAATTTCCCGGCAGGCCCCATCGCACGCAAAGCGCGCCGCCGCCGCTTGCGGACGACAGCAGGTCCACTTCATAGCCCATCGCGAATCCTCCTTTTTATGCATCACATCGTTTGATGCTATTTATTCGCAACCTGAGTTTGCGTGAAGCGCTGCCGCTTTGCAAGTTAGCATGTGCATCATGTTCGTTCATGCATTTGAAACTTCGCTGGGCGCGGCCGCGTTCGTGCATGCGGGCTACCCCTTCCGCGGGCCCATCGACGAAGTGCAGGACGGACCCGTGCGGGCCGTTCAGATGAAGGACATGGATCCGCTCGATGGCGTCCACTGGGACCGCGTCACCCGCACGCGGCTCGGCGGCCGCGGCAAGGCCGACTGGCTGCTGCCGGACGATGTGCTGTTCGTCTCGCGCGGCACGCGCTTCTATGCCATCTGCCTCGATGCGCCGCCGCAGGGCGCCGTCTGCGGACCGCACCTGTTCCACCTTCGCGTGAAGCCGGGCAGCGCGCTGCTGGCGGGCTTTCTCGCCTGGCAGATCAACCGGGCGCCCTTCCAGCGCGCGCTCAGGCGCGCCGCGGAGGGTTCGAGCCAGCTGAGCGTGCGCCGGCCGGTGCTCGAGGCGCTGCGCATCGTCGTGCCTCCGCTCGCCGACCAGGCGCGCGTCGTCGAGTTGGCCCGTCTCGCCCGGAGCGAACAGCGCCTCTACGTGCGCTTGATCCGCAACCGCGACAGCATGTTCGAATCCATGGCCGAAGCGCTGGTCAGCGCTTCGGGCCATTCATAAGACCTCAGGGAAATTCATGAATCAGACCCGCATCAGCCAGGAAAGCATCAACGCCGCCGTCTGGGCCGCCTGCGACACCTTCCGCGGCACCGTCGACTCGAGCATCTACAAGGACTACGTCCTCACCATGCTCTTCCTCAAGTACGTGTCGGACGTCTGGCAGGACCACTACGACAGCTACAAGAAGGAATACGCCCACGCCGAGCCCGGTCTCATCGAGGAACTGCTCAAGACCGAGCGCTTCGTGCTGCCGCCACGCGCCAGCTTCTATGCGCTGTACAAGGCGCGCTTCGAACCCGGCAACGGCGAGCGCATCGACAAGGCCTTGCACGCCATCGAAGACGCCAACATCGCCAAGCTGCGCGATGTCTTCCAGGACATCAGCTTCAACGCCAACAAGCTCGGCGACGAACAACAGAAGAACGACATCCTGCGCCACCTGCTCGAGGACTTCGCCAAGCCCGAACTCGACCTCAGCCCGAGCCGCGTCGGCACGCTCGACGTCATTGGCAATGCCTACGAATACCTCATCAAGAACTTCGCGTCGACGAGCGGCAAGAAGGCCGGCGAGTTCTACACGCCGCCGGAAGTCTCGGAGCTGATGGCGCGGCTCATGGATCCGAAGGAGGGCGAAGAGATCTGCGACCCGACCTGCGGCTCCGGCTCCCTGCTGCTGAAATGCGGCCGCCTGATCCGCGAGCGCACCGGCTCGCGCCGCTATGCGCTCTACGGGCAGGAAGCCATCGGCAGCACTTGGGCGCTGGCCAAGATGAACATGTTCCTGCACGGCGAGGACAACCATCGCGTGGAGTGGGGCGACACCATCCGCAATCCCAAGCTGCTGGCG
Source organism: Variovorax sp. SRS16 (assembly GCF_901827165.1). NCBI lineage: Bacteria > Pseudomonadati > Pseudomonadota > Betaproteobacteria > Burkholderiales > Comamonadaceae > Variovorax > Variovorax sp. SRS16. The sequence continues at coordinate 5,713,296 of NZ_LR594666.1, read as the reverse complement.
AGCGACACCAGCCTGCGGCACTTCGACATCGTGGTCGCGAATCCGCCGTTCAGTCTGGAGAAGTGGGGCCATGAAAGCGCGGAGACCGACAGGTTCAGCCGCTTCCGTCGCGGCGTGCCGCCGCGCACCAAGGGCGATTTCGCCTTCATCCTGCACATGATCGAGACCATGAAGGCGGGCAGCGGGCGCATGGCGGTCGTGGTGCCCCACGGCGTGTTGTTTCGCGGTGGCGCGGAAGGGCGGATTCGCCAGAAGCTCATTGAAGAAAACCTGGTCGATGCGGTCATCGGCATTCCCGAAAAGCTCTTCTACGGGACGAGCATTCCGGCCGCGGTGCTGGTCTTTCGCAAGAACAAGCCGGATGACAGCGTACTTTTCATCGATGCGAGTCGCAGCTTCCAGCCGGGCAAGAACCAGAACGCGCTGCGCGAGGAAGATTTGCAGCGAATGCTGACTACCTATGCTGCACGTCTCCCGGTAGAAAAGTACGCGACGCTGGTGGCGCTGGAGACCATCGCAGGACACGAGTTCAATCTCAATATCTCTCGTTATGTCGATAGTGCCGCGTCAGCAATGAGCGTCGACATGTCCGAAGTGCGGCGCGAGAGAGTGGAGCTCAAGAAAGAATGGATCGGGATCGAGGAAGAGATGGCCGTCTACTTGAAGGAACTTGGCTATGAGTAGGAATCGATCGTCATGAAGGACCGCCGCTCGAACTCGAAGGGTCGCGATACCTTGTCAACGAAGAAAGGCCACGCGGCGCTTCCAGTTGGCTGGCAATGCAAGCCGTTGGGTGAATGCGCCGACTTCATGTCGGGCAGCACGCCGAGCCTGAACAACGCAGCATTCTGGTCCGGCGAGTTTCCATGGGTGACCGCGCGAGACATGAAAGCGCTTCGAATCGACAGCACTGCGCGTCGCATCAGCGAACTGGGCAAGGCTGCTGCAGCCGTGGCGCCGGCACAATCCGTCCTGGTTCTGACGCGCGGGATGACCTTGTTCAAAGACCTGCCCGTTTGCATCGCAGAACGGGAGATGGCCTTCAACCAGGATGTCAAAGCGCTGATTCCCGCATCGGATCTGGACGCGTCGTTTCTTGCGTACCAATTGCTCGCGAACAAGCGCGAGATCCTTCAGATGGTCGACACGGCTGGCCATGGAACTGGACGCCTCGACACCCAGCTTCTGAAGGACCTTCCCTTTGCTTTTCCGTCGCTGCCCGAACAGCGCCGGATCGCAAGAATTCTTGCGACCTGGGATCGCGCACTCGTCAATACCGAGCGCTTGATCGACAAGCTTCATGCCGAGAAGAACGCACTGATGGCGGATCTGCTGACTGGAACGCGCCGCGTTTCCGTGAGACACAAAGAGGCCATGGACGCAGCATGAGCGCAATGCCGCCGGCCCACGAGCAATGCAGCGCCCGGATTTCAGCGCTGCACATGCTCTGCAACCTGGGTTGGCGCTACCTGAGTACGGCCGAGTGCCTCGCGATGCGAGACGGCACGCGGGAAGTGCTGATCAGGCCGCGCCTGGTCGAAGTCCTGCACACGCGCCGCTTCGACTACAAGGGCAAGTCGTATCCGTTGTCCCCGAGCGCCATCGAACAGATCCTGCGCGAGTTGTCCACGCTCGGCCTGGGCGATGGCTTGCTGGCGGCCAATGAGCGCCTCTATGCCAGGCTCGCGTTCGGCATCACGGTCACCGAGTTCATGCCCGACGGCAAGAAGCATCAGCCCACGGTGCCGATCATCGACTGGGCCGACGCCACGCACAATCGCTTCGACATCACCGAAGAACTGCGCGTGCTGTCCAGCCAGGGCACGCACCATCGCGCGCCCGACATCGTCGGCTACGTCAACGGCATCCCGCTGGTGGTGATCGAGGCCAAGCAGCCCCGCGGTCCGCGGCGCAGCGGCGATGCGATGGTGCTCGAAGGCATCAGCCAGCATCTGCGCAACCAGCGCGACGACGAGGTGCCGCATCTGTTCGCCTATGCGCAGCTGCTGCTGTCGATCAGCCAGACCGAGGGCCGCTACGGCACCACGCGCACGCCGGCCAAGTTCTGGGCGCGCTGGAACAGGGAAGAGGAATTCGACGACGCGCAGGTGCACGCGCTCAAGAACGCGCCGCTGCCTGCGGCCACGCATGCCGCCCTGTTCGAAGGAAAGCCCGCGGCCTTGCGCGAGTGGCTCGAGTCGCTCTGGTCGCTGCCCATGCTGCCCAACGCGCAGGACCGATTGCTGGTGAGCCTGCTCACGCCGTCGCGGCTGCTCGAACTGTTGCGCGGCTTCATTCTGTTCGACCGCCACGTGGGCAAGATCGTCGCACGCCACCCGCAGTTCTTCGGCGTGCGTTCGCTGCTCGAGCGGCTCGCTTCCTTGCGGCCCGGCGGTGCGCGCGAAGGCGGCGTGATCTGGCACACCACGGGTTCGGGCAAGAGCTTCACCATGGTCTTTCTCTCCAAGGCGCTGTTGCTGCACGAAGAACTGAAGGCCTGCCGCGTGATCGTGGTCACCGACCGGCTCGATCTCGAACAGCAGCTGGCGCGCAACTTCGTGACCAGCGGCGCCTTCGGTTCGACCGTCGCGACGCAGAAGGAAGGCGAGCGCAGCAAGGCCGTCACGGGACGCGACCTGGCGCGGCGCATCGGGCAGGGCACCGAGCGCATCAGCTTCGCGCTGGTCCAGAAGTTCAACACGGCGTCGAAGCTGGTCGAGTGCCGCAACGACGCTGCCGACATCATCGTGCTGGTGGACGAAGGCCATCGCAGCCATGGCGGCGAAACGCACGAGCGCATGAAGAAGGCATTGCCGCGCGCGGCCTGCGTGGCCTTCACCGGCACGCCGCTGCTGAAGGATGACAAGACCGCGAACAAGTTCGGTCCCATCGTGCACGCCTACACGATGCAGCGCGCGGTGGAGGACCAGTCGGTCGCGCCCTTGCTCTACGAAGAGCGCGTTCCCGAACTGGTCATCAGCTCGGAAGCCGTCGACCGCTGGTTCGACAGGATCACGGCCGGGCTCACGGCGGCGCAGCGCGCCGACCTGAAGGGCAAATACGCGAGTCGCGGTGCCATCTATGGCGCAGCGAATCGCATCGAGTTGATCGCGTGGGACATCGCCACGCATTTCAACGCCAATTTCAAGAAGATCAAGCCGGGCCTGAAAGGTCAGGTCGCCACCGCGAGCAAGCGCGACGCCATCCGCTACAAGAAGGCGCTCGACGCTACCGGCCTCGTCAGCAGCAGGGTGGTGATTTCGCCGCCGGACACGCGCGAAGGCAACACCGAAATCGACGAAGACGCGATGGCCGAAGTGCAGAAGTGGTGGAAGCAGAATGTCTTGAACGGCGGCGAGGACGCAGCCCAGTACGAGCGCCGTGCGCTGGAGGCATTCGCTTCGGCCGGCGACCCCGATCTGCTGATCGTGGTCGACCGCCTGCTCACGGGGTTCGACGAGCCGCGCAACGCGGTGCTCTACATCGACAAGCCGCTCAAAGGGCACAACCTGATCCAGGCGGTGGCGCGTGTGAACCGGCTGCACGATGCCAAGCGCCATGGCCTGTTGGTCGACTACCGGGGCATTCTGAAAGAACTGGACACGGCGATCCGCGCCTACCAGGATCTCGAGGCGCGTACCCAAGGCGGCTTCGACGCGGCCGACCTCGAAGGCCTCTACCGCGAGGTCAGCACCGAATACAAGCGATTGCCGGCACTGCACGAGGCCATGTGGTCCTTCTTCAAGGACGTGGCGAACCGCGACGACCCCGAACAACTCCGGCAAGCATTGAGCCCGCGCATCGCAGCCGACGCGCCGAGCGGACCGTACGACGCGCGGCAGAAGCTGCGCGATGATTTCTCGGCGGCGGTCACGGCCTTCGGCCTGTGCCTGCAGACTGCGTTGTCATCGCACAGCTTCTTCGAAGACCGGAGTTTTTCGGAAGCGCTGATCGCGCGCTACAAGCAGGATCTGCGTTTTCTGGTCGACGTGCGGCAGACCGCGCGGCGCGATGCGATGGAGACGGTCGACTACAGCGCGTACGAAGCGCAGATCGGCAAGCTGGTCGACACGCAGGTGCTCGGCGCCGAGGTGCGCGAACCCCTCGGCGTGTTTGCGATCCCCAGTCCCGGCGATGCACAGGCCGGTGATGGATGGTCCGACGAGAAGACGCGCAACGAGGCCGATCTCATCAAGACCCGCCTGCGCATGACCATCGAGCAGGATCTGGCCGACGACCCCTATGCGCAGAAGGTGTTCTCGGAGTTGCTGGGCGACGCGATCGCCCAGGCCGAGGCCATGTTCGACTATCCGCGCAAGCAGTACGCGCTGTTCAGCGAGTTCGAGCGCCGGGTGGAGGAGCGCGCCACGCCGGGCCTGCCCGACGCGCTGGCGACGAACCCGCAGGCGCGCGCCTATTTCGGCGCGATCCTGATGGCGCTGGGCAACGGTGCAGCGGCCGGGCTGGATGCCGCAGAGCGCGGACTGTATGTCGACCATGCCTTGGCCATCGGCCAGGCCGTGCAGCGCGCGGTGGCCGAGCATTCGCTGAGCGCGCAGAGCATCGAGGCCGCCATTCGCAAGAGCTTGCTGACGCTGCTCTACGGCACGCTCGGGCTCGAGAAGGCGGGCGAGGTGGTGACGCAAGTGCTGCACATCACGCGGGTCGGCCTGAGCCGGCGCGGATGAACGCGCCGTCTTCGCGCAGCTTTCGCTACGGCGACGAGCTGATCCGCTTTCGTGTCCGCACGCAGCCCGCGCGCAAGGCGCGGCGCATCGCGATCCATGTCGAGCCCGATGGCAGCGTGGTCGTCGATGCGCCGCAGGATGCCGACGACACGGCCGTCATCGCCGCGGTCCGGCAGCGTGCGGCCTGGATCAGTCAGCGCGTGGCAGACATCCGGCAGCGCCTGGACAGCGCCCCGGCGCGCGAGCACGTCAGCGGCGAATCCTTGCTCTACCTGGGCCGGCGCTATCAGCTCAAGGTCGTGGCCGATGCGCCGCGCCACGGCAGCGTGCGCATGCGCGGCGCCCACATCGAGGTCGCCGTGGCCCGGCCCGATGCGGCACAGGTGCATGCGATGCTCGATGCCTGGTATGCGCTGCGTGCCCGCGAGGTGATGGCCTCGCGCCTGGCGGCCGTCGCCGCGCCGTTGCGCTGGGTGCACGCACTGCCGCCGGTTCGTCTTCGGGCCATGCGGCGGCAGTGGGGCAATTGCTCGCCCGCCGGCCGCCTGACGCTGAATCCGCACCTGGTGAAGGCGCCGCGGGAATGCATCGACTACGTGATCCTTCACGAGCTGTGCCACTTGAAGGAACACCACCACGGACCGCGCTTCCATCGGCTGCTCGATGCCTGCATGCCGGGCTGGCGCGAAGTGAAGAAGCGGCTGGACGGCCTGGTCGATCAGCTCATGCCCTTGTGCTGAGACCAGCGTGCGACCTGGTCGGCGAGCCAGGGCCCATCGTCGAGCGCGAGGTCATGACCGGCGGAGGGATGTTCGACGAAGTCGGCGTGCCACTGCCGCGCCAGCCGTTGCGAGCAGCGCGCATCGACCAGCGCATCGCGCCGGCTCGCGAGCACCAGCAGAGGCACGGCCGGTGCCCGCGCCGGCGCACGATAGCGCATGGCCGCGAGCAGCTGGCGCAGCGCGTTGGCGCGCGACACGGGCCGCGCATCGCGCAACGCCGTCCACGCATCGACGACGGCCGCGCCGGTCTGCGCATCCAGGTGCCGGCTGGTCAGTCGCAGGATGGTTTGCTCGCGGGGGCGGCTCGCCTGCGGCACGAACGCGAGTCCGAGCAGCGCCGCATAGTTGGCCGGGCGCAGGCGCTGGTACCAGGGATTGAAGGGACGCAGGCTGGTGTTGATCAGCACGCAGCCGGCCAGCTCGCCGGGCCACCGCACGGCCCAGTCCGCCGCCACCATCGCGCCCAGCGACATGGCCAGCAGATGGAAGGGCGGCTCGACCGCCAGCTGCTGGCGGCAGTGCTGCGTCGTGGCCTCGATGTCCGCCGGGCTGCGCAGACGATGGAGCCCGCCGGCGCCGGGCAGGTCGAGCGTCAGCACGCGCGCGTCGGCGAGCCGCGCGCGCAGCGTCTCGGCAAAGGCGCCCCAATGGCCGCTCTCGCGCGTCAGGCCGCGCAGCAGGATCCAGGTGGTCATCGGTGCACCCCGCGATACCACCGTGCCATCGCCAGTTCGCGCTGATGCGCGCGTTGCGCGTCCACGGGCAGCCAGCGTTCGTGGCTGCCGGCGGCGCGCGTGATGAAGTCGAGCCAGCCGAGGTGCGTGCGCAGCACGCGCTGCTGCCGGTGCTGGATCATGGGGTTGAAGATGCCATGGCGCGAGAAGATCTGGCGCGGGTTCTTCTTGATCCACAGCCACGAACCCATCTCCAGCGTGAGCGGCAGGAACACGCCCTGCGCCTCGCGGCAGGCGCGCAGGTACAGGTGGTCCCAGAGGTCGCCGTGCGCGAGGTACTGGCGGCTCTGCGGCTCCAGCACGTAGCGGTGGTGCAGCAGGGTCCCGTCGAGGATCTCGCACAGCGCGTTCATCTCGGGCAGGTGCGCGATCGGCCGCGCCGTGTGGGCGAAGGGAAACCAGATGCGATCGCTGAGGCCGAAGCCGGAATGGCAGTCCACCGCGATGCCGAGCGGCCGGCCCAGCAGCTCGGCCTCGACGAAGGCGCACAGCGCGGCGCTCTCGGGTTCCATCGGCGCGCCGTGGGCGCCGCGATACCACGGCAGCGCGGCGCTGATGCGCTGGCCGCCGACGAGGTACGGCACGCGTTCGCGCGATTCGACCGGTGCGTTGCGCATCAGGTCGACGCCGTTGGGATTGGCGCGCGTGCCCAGCCACAGGCCGCCCGGGTTGACCAGCGGCATGAACACCAGCCGGATGTTCTCCAGCTGCCGGTGCAGCGTGTCGTCCCACTGCAGCCGCATCACCAGGCTGCGCAGGTAGGCGATCGTCACCTCGGCGCCGATGCGCTCCAACCCGTGGACGCCGCCGAAGAAGCCGACCGCCGGCAGGTCCGGCTTCGCGCTGCCGAGCAGGAACGCGAGCACCGGAAAGCGCTGTCCGCCGGCTTCGACTTCGCACAGCACGCGCTGCTCCATGAAGGGCCCTGCGAGTTGGGCGAGGCCCTGCAGTTCCAGCAGTTCGGGCAGGTCCGTGGCGGTCACTCGGCGATCATGGAGTCGGGTCGGCCAGCATAGCGGCAAGGACTGCCATCAAGCCGTCACACGCGGCGGCTAGCGTGGCCCCATGCCTTCCACTTTCCTGCCACCGACACGCCATCTCCTGCGCGGGCTCGGCAGCGCCTTGCTGTGGGGCGCGGTCGAATTCGTCGCGCTCACACGCTCGCGCTGGGCCGCGCGCCTGCACGCGCGGCATTGAGGCGCAGCGCGCTCAGGGCTTGGCGGCGTCCGGCTCCGCCATCACCATCCACGACACGCCGAAGCGGTCGGCCACCATGCCGAAGGCCGGCGAGAAGAAGGTCTTGGTCATCGGCATCTGCACCTGCCCGCCATCGCTGAGGCCGTCGTACAGGCGCTTCGCTTCGGCCTCGGTGGATGCGGACAGCGCCAGCGAGATGCCCTGGAACGACGGCTTGCCCGAGCAGCGGCCGTCCGAGGCCATCACTTGCGTGTTCCCGATGGTGAAAGAGCAATGCATGATCTTCTCCTCGGAGCCGGGCGGGCACATCTCGGGGTTCGGCGGCTCGGGGCTTTCCTTCATGCGCATCAGCATCACCTGCTGCGCGCCGAGCTTGGCGCGGTAGAAGTCGAGCGCTTCCTCGCAGCGGCCTTCGAAGAACAGATAGGGCTGAAGGTTCATGGAATCTCCTTGAGGGTTGAGTGAGGGCGCTGTATTGTGTACAACGTACACAAACCATAGCAGAGACAATGAACGCTGTCCACATGACAACGACAATGGCCACCCGCACCCGAACCCCTTCTGCCCGCAGCACCCATCCGCCCGTGCGCAGCACCTACCGCCACGGCGACCTGCGGCGCGCGCTGCTGGAGGCCGGCGTCGAGCTGGCGCGCAGCGGCGGGCCCGACGCGGTGGTGCTGCGCGAGGCCACGCGGCGCGCGGGCGTGGTGCCCAATGCCGCCTACCGCCACTTCGCGAGCCGGCAGGCGCTGCTGGGTGCCGTGCGCGCGGCGGCGCTGTCGGCCGTGGCCGCGGCGATGGAGACCGAGCTCGCGGCCCTGCGTCCCGGCCGCAGGCGCGCCGATTTCGCACGTGCCAGCGTGCGCGCGGTGGGCACCGGCTACCTGCATTTCGCGCAGACCGAGACCGGGCTGTTCCGCACCGCGTTCGGCGCGCCGGTCGACGTCGAAGGCGCACCCGAAGAGGCCAAGGGCGGCCAGAGCGGACTCAATCCCTTCGAGCTGCTCGGCGCGGCGCTCGATCGCCTCGTCGAGGCCGGCGTGATGCCGCCCGAGCGCCGCCCCGGCGCCGAGTACCTGGCCTGGTCGGCGGTGCACGGCCTCGCGCTGCTCGTCATCGACGGCCCCTTGCGCGGCATGCCGCGCGTGCAGACCGAGGCGCTCGGGCAGCGGCTGCTCGACATGGTCGAGAAGGGGCTGTAGCGCCGCGCCTTTCATCCACCTGACATGCGGTCGTCACAGCCGCTGCCTACAGTCCGTCCGGCCAAACAACCCACGTCCGGACACCATGCCAACAAATCCCAAGAACGTCCTTCTCACGTCGCTCACGGTCCTCGCTGCATCGATCCTCGCCGCCTGTGGCGGCGGTAGCGGCAACGGCGGCTTCATTCCGCCGGTCACCACGCCGAAGGTGACCCTCAGCGGCGTCGTCACCGCCACCCAGTTCACGCCCGGCAGCAGCACCGATCCGACCATCGCGCCGGCCTACTATGTCGGCGCCAAGGTGTGCGTCGATGCCAACAGCAACGGCCACTGCGAGTCGTCGGAGAACCCGGTCGTGACCGATGCCAAGGGCCACTTCACGCTGACCGTGCCCGCCAACGCGGCACTCACCGCCGACATCGGCACCGACGCGATCCAAAGCGTGAGCGGCGCGAAGGTCGCCAGCCGCGACCTGCTGCGCGTCTCGCTCGACCAGGTCAACGAGCAGGCGGCCGGCACCATCGTGATCAGCCCGCTGTCGTCCGAGATCCTGCGCCAGACCGAAGCCAACGGCACCGACTACGCCACCGAGAAGCAGAACCTCGCGACACGCCTGGGCGTCACGGCCGCCAACCTGGTCGCCGACGTCAACACCGTGACCGGTGCCGACCAGACCGCGATGCTCGCCGAGTCCAAGCCGCTCGACAACCGCTTCACCTACGCCATCACCAAGCTCGACCGCGGCGACCTCTATCCCGACGCGCTCGCGCAGCCCGGCGGCGACCCGACGCTCGGCAAGCTCGCCGGCGTCACGCCGAACGCCGCGTCGACCGGCGCCGATCCGCGCAAGCCCATCACCTTCGCGCAGGCCGAACAGGCCGCGTTCAACGTCGAAGGCATTCCGCGCTACGACAGCGTGTTCGTCGTGATGCTCGAGAACAAGGCGACCTCGTCGATCGTCAACTCGGCCTTCGCGCCCAAGATCAACGCGCTGCTGAAGGCCGGCAACCAGCTGACCGCCTACTACGCGACCGGCAATCCGAGCGAACCCAACTACACCGCGCTCGGTGGCGCCGACGACTTCGGCATCACCGACGACAGCCAGTGGAACTGCGACGCCACCGGCGCGAATGCGGTGCAGGATCTGCCGGTGCCCGACAAGAACGCGCCCGGCCTCGCCAGCTCGCCCTTCGCCACCACCTGCACGCAGGCGGCGGCGGTGAACCACAACATCGTCGGCAAGCCCAACCTCTTCAACGCGCTCGCCGCGGCCGGCCTGACCTGGCGCACCTACAACGAGTCGCTGAACCCGGGCCAGGACTTCCGCACCGACAGCGTGGCCGATCCGGCCGTGATCGCGCAGGACCACGTCTACGCACCCGGCACGCTGGCCGGCAACACCACCGCCATCGGCACCGTGGGCCTGAACCTGCCGCTGCCGGCCGGCCTCTACAAGACCAAGCACCATCCGGGCATGGCCTACCAGAACGTGCGCAGCGCACCGGAATGGAAGTACAGCAACCGCACCATGGGCGGCGGCCAGTGGGACGACGTGCTGAAGGTCAACTCGACCAAGTACGCGATCCCCGCGAGCTACGACATGGACCAGCTCGGCACCGACCTCGCGAGCGGCAAGGTCGGCACGCTGAACTTCGTCGTGCCCGACCAGTGCGACGACATGCACGGCATTACCCTCACCGGCACGGTGGGCGGCAACCCGGCCGCCGTCACCGCGAGCGACTGCAGCAGCGTGGCCAACAACGTGCCGGTCGCCACCGGCGGCGCGATCATCACGCGCGGCGACAACTACGTCGACGCGCTGGTGAAGAAGATCGAGGCCTCGCCGCTGTGGGCCAACCGCCAGAAGCGCGTCGCGATCGTGCTGATGTTCGACGAAGGCAATGCCACCGCCGGCTTCAACTCCTGCTGCGGCTGGAACGTCTCGAACAGCACCGTCGCCAAGCCGCTGGTGCAGAACGCCGACGGCAGCTTCTCGCCGGACGCGTCGGTCAACAACTACACCAAGGGCAACCGCGGCCACGGCCAGAGCATCTTCGGCATCCTGACCAACCAGCCCAATGCGCCCAAGGGCGTGGCCGACGGCGACGTCTACAGCCACTTCGCGCTGGTGCGCACTTTCCAGGACATGTTCCAGCTGGCCGATCCGGCGGTCGACGGCTCGTACATGAACCGCTCGAAGTACACCGAGCGCTTCATCGCGCAGAACATCCTGAACCTGCCCGAGTACGCCGGCAGCGCCGACACCCACTTCGACTCGGTGCGTCCGATCAACCACGCCTGGGTCGCGGCGGCGGGCTACACCCAGAAGCAATCGGCCGACGTCGCGGTGCCGCCGCAGGTCGGCCCGGATGCGAACCAGACCAACGTCTGGGCGCTGAAGTAGCCGGCGTGCCGGCCGGCCGCGGCGCCACGCGCGCCGCCTGCTTCATTCCTGCCGTCGTCCTCTGCAGTGCGCTGACCGCCTGCGGCGGCGGCAGCGGCGGCGGCGCTTCGGTGCCCGTCGCTGCGCTGCCGCCTGCGGCCGGCAGCTCCGCATCGACCGCCACGCCCGCATCGCCGAGCACCCCGCTGAGCCTGGCCGCGCAGGTCGGTGCCCGGATGTTCGTCGACCAGACCTTGTCGGGCTCCGGCAAGATGTCCTGCGCCACCTGCCACGATCCGGACTCGGCCTACGGCCCGCCGAACGATCTGTCGGTGCAGCTCGGCGGCACCCAGCTCAACCGCAGCGGCACGCGCGCCGTGCCTTCGCTGCGCTACAAGGACGTGACGCCGCCCTATGCCGATCTGCTCGACAACCCCGACGGCATCAGCGTGCCCGGCCCCGGCGGCGGCTTCACCTGGGACGGCCGCGCGCCGACGCTGGCCGCGCAGGCGCAGATCCCGTTGCTCGACCCCAACGAGATGGCGAATGCGAGCGCGGCCGACGTGGTCGCCAGGCTGCAGGCCGGGCCGTACGCGGGCCTCTTCAAGCAGGCCTTCGGCGCCGACGCCTTCGCCGACACGAATGCGGCATTCCAGAACGCGCGCAACGCGCTGCAGGCCTATCAGCTCGAAGACCCGAGCTTCCATCCCTACTCGAGCAAGTTCGATCTCTATGCCGGCAACAAGATCGGCGGCAACCTCACCGTGGCCGAGGCGCGCGGGCTCAAGGTGTTCGCCAATCCGAACACCGGCAACTGTGCCTCCTGCCATTACCAGGGCGCGGGACTGAACGGCAGCTCGGCGCTGTTCACCGACTTCTCCTACGAAGCCATCGGCGTGCCGCGCAACACGGCCATCCCCGCGAATGCCGACCCGAGCCACTTCGACATCGGCATCTGCGGTCCGCTGCGCACCGACCATCCGCCGGCGCCGGGCAACACCTTCTGCGGCATGTTCAAGGCGCCGACGCTGCGCAACGTGGCGCTGCGCCAGAGCTTCTTCCACAACGGCGTGATGCATTCGCTCGAGCAGGTGATCCGCTTCTACAACACGCGCGACACGCTGCCCGAGCTCTGGTATCCCACCGTCGGCGGCACGCCCAGGGCCACGCCCGATGCGGGCTTCCCGACCTATGGCCTGATCACCACGCAATACACCGGCGGCACGGTGAAGAAGTACGACGACCTGCCGCCGACCTTCGTGAGCAACATCGACACGCAGCTGCCGATGGACGGCCGCGCGGCGCACAGCACGCCGCCGATGTCGGAACAGGACATCACCGACCTGATCTGCTTTCTCAAGACGCTGACCGATGGCTACAAGCCGCCGGCCACAGCACCGACCTCAGGTGCCTGCATCCAGTGACGAACACCGACTTTCCATTCCGAAGCACCATGACCCACGAACCCATTCGCATGCCGCCGATCCTCTGCGCCGTCCTCACGCTGGCCGGTGCCCTCGGCCTCGCCGCCTGCAGCAAGCCGACCGACGCCAGCGCCGAGAACTTCACCGCGGCGATGAACACCTACCTCGCCAAGCGCGGCGACCTCTGCCTCGGCAAGAGCCAGTGGCCGATCGACGTGACCGAGCGCGAGATCGAATCCGGCGCGCGCAACGCCGTGCAGATGCCGGTGCTCGAGAAGCTCGGGCTCGTCGCCGCCTCGGTGGCCGAGATCGATCTGAAGGACGACGACGGCATCTCGCACCACATGAAGGTGCGCCGCTACGCGCTCACCGATGCGGGGCATCCGTTCTACCTCGTGCGCGACACCGTGCAGGCCGACGGCAGGAAGGCATCGCAGGGCAATTTCTGCGCCGCGCGTCTGAGCCTCGACAAGGTGCTGCGCTGGAATGCCGCACTCGGCGCCCATCAGATGGTCGTGACCTACACCTACAAGGCCGAGCCCGCGCCCTGGATGCAGGACGCCGACGCGCAGAAGGTGTTCCCGGTGGTGGCCAACGTGGTGCGCGGCGCCGGCAGCGCCGAGCTCACCGAGACCTTCCGCCTGACCGATGCCGGCTGGGTGGCCGCGGACCTCTGAGGGCATGCGCAGCATCGTCCGCTTCACGCCCGAGCTGGGCCTGTGGATCCAGCAGCATCTGGATGCCGGCCATGCGCCGGCCGGCCTGCTGGAGGAAATGCAGCGCCAGCGCATGGCGCCCGAGGCAGCGCGCGCGATCGTCGATGCCTTCGTGCAGGCGCGTGCGCGAGGCCTGCCGGTGCCGCGCGACAGCGTCGAGCTGGCGACATCTGCCGACACGACACTGCCCGCTTACCGGCACGAGGCGCCGAGGCTGCGGCCCGGCACCGCGATCGCGACCTCGGACCGCATCGTGCGCGTCGCCGCGCGCGCCGCGCAGCCGATGCTCGCGGTGCTGAACAACGTGCTCGATGCCGACGAATGCGCCGAGCTGATCGAGATGGCGCGCCCGCGCCTGCAGCCCTCGACCCTGGTCGATCCGCAGACCGGGCACGACGTGGTGACCGGCCTGCGCAGCAGCCTCGGCATGTTCTTCCGGCCGCTCGAAAACGCGCTCGTCGCGCGACTCGACCGCCGCATCGCCGAGCTGATGAACCTGCCGCCTGCGCATGGCGAGGGGCTGCAGATCCTGCATTACCCGCGCGGCGCGGGCAGCGCGCCGCACTGCGACTTCCTGTTGCGCTCGAACCCCGCGAACCAGGCCTCCATCGCGCGCAGCGGCCAGCGCGTCAGCACCATGGTCTGCTACCTGAACGACGTGCCCGAAGGCGGCGAGACGGTGTTCCCCGAGGCCGGCTGGGCGGTCTCGCCGCAGCGCGGCCACGCGGTCTACTTCGAGTACTGCAACAGCCTCGATCAGCTCGATCATGCGTCGCTGCATGGCAGCAGCGCGGTCGTGCGCGGCGAGAAATGGGTGGCGACCAAGTGGATGCGGCAGCGTCCCTTCGTGTCGGCGGCGCAGGCGCAGGCCCGCGCGGCGACAGCCGGCGCGGCCTGAAGCGGCGACTTGCGGGACACTGCTTCGTCTTTGGACGAAGCCATCGGACCGCAGCCATGCATCGCAAGCCCCCAGTTCCCGCCGCGCTCGCGGGCGTCGATTTCAACGCGCCCTCGCAGGAGGTCGCGCGCCAACTGATCGGCGTCACGGTGCTGGTCGACGGCGTGGGCGGGCGCATCGTCGAGACCGAGGCCTACGACCGCGAGGATCCGGCCTCGCACACCTTCGGCGGTCCGACCGCGCGCAACGCGGCGATGTTCGGGCCGCCGGGGCACGTCTATGTCTATCGCTCCTACGGCATCCACTGGTGCCTCAATTTCGTCTGCCGCGAGGAGGGGCATGGCGCCGGCGTGCTGATCCGCGCGCTGATGCCGACCGCGGGCCTCGACCGCATGCGCCAGCGGCGCGGGGTCGAGGACATCCGGCTTTTGTGTTCGGGGCCGGGGCGCCTGGGGCAGGCGCTCGGCATCGATGCCGGCTTCTACGGATTGCCGCTCGATGCGCCGCCCTTCGAGCTGCAGGCAGCGCCCGGCGATCATCCGGCCGTGAGGGTCGAGGCCGGGCCGCGCATCGGCCTCACGAAGGCGATCGACGTGCCCTGGCGTTTCGGCGAGCAGGGCTCGCGCTTTCTCAGCCGGCCGTTTCGCGCCGCCGCGCTTCCAGGTTCTCCGCGTGCGCGATCTGCTGCAGGCTCTCGAAGATGAGCCGGTTCGGCGCCACCTTCCAGTCCAGCAGCGCCTCGATGGCCGTCACCGCGCGCATCGCCAGCAGCGAATGGCCGCCGAGGTCGAAGAAGTTGTCGTTGCGTCCCACCTGTTCGAGGCCCAGCAGTTCCGACCAGATGCCTGCGATCACCTGCTCGCTGTGCGTGACCGGCGCGAGGTAGCTGCGGCCGTCCGCCAGCAGGCTCTCGACGGCCGGCGCGGGCAGCGCGCTGCGGTCGACCTTGCCGTTGGGCAGCTGCGGCATCTCGGCCAGCACCACGAAGTGCTGCGGGATCATGTACTGCGGCAGCCGTGAACGCAGGTGCTCGCGCAGCACCGCGGGACTCGGCGGCGCATCGCCGTGCGCGACCACGTAGGCGATCAGCCGCACGTCCTCCTCGCTCTGCGCGCGCGTCACGGCCACGCAATGCGCGATCTGCGGATGGTCGAGCAGCGCGGATTCGATCTCGCCCATCTCGATGCGGTAGCCGCGCAGCTTGACCTGGTGGTCCGCGCGGCCGAGGTGTTCGAGCAGGCCGTCGTGGCGCCAGCGTCCGAGGTCGCCGGTGCGGTAGAGGCGGGCGCCGGTCTCGCCGCTGAAGGGATCGGCGATGAAGCGATCGGCCGTCAGCTCGTCGCGGCGGTAGTAGCCCGGCGTGACGCCCGCGCCGCCGATGCAGAGCTCGCCGGGCACGCCGATCGGGCAGGCATGGCCGTGCTCGTCGAGCACCCACACCGTGGTGTTGTCGATGGGCCGTCCGATGGCGATGCCGTGGCGCGGCGACTCGACCTTCCAGGCGGTGGTCCAGACCGTGGTCTCGGTGGGACCGTAGATGTTCCAGAGCTCGACGCTGCGCTCCATCAGGCGTTCGGCCAGGATCGGCGGCAGCGCCTCGCCGCCGATCAGCGCGCGGAAGCGCGGCGTGCCGGTCCAGCCGGCATCGATCAAGAGGCGCCATGCGGAGGGCGTGGCCTGCAGCAGCGTCGCGCCATGGCGTTCGAGCAGCGCGCGCAGCGCGGCCGGATCGTGCGCCTGCGCATGCGAGGCGATGACGACCTTCGCGCCGACTGCCAGCGGCAGCAGCAGATCGAGCACCGAGGGGTCGAAGGAAGGGCTGGTGATCGCCATCACGCAATCCTCGGCCGCCAGGCCCGGCATCTTCACCATGCCGGCGAGGAAGTTGACCACGCCGCGGTGCGGCACGCGCACGCCCTTGGGCTGGCCGGTCGAGCCCGAGGTGTAGATCACGTAGGCCTCGTCGGCCGGCGTCGCGTCCAGCGCCGGGTCCGGTGCGAGGGGCAGCGGCGACTGGCCGTGCACCAGCTGCGCGTCTTCCAGCGCCAGCATCGGCAGTTCGAGTCCTTCGAGGATCTCGCCCGCGCTGCGGTGCATCAGCACGGCCGAGAGGTCGGCATCGACGGCCATGTAGCGCAGGCGATCGCGCGGATAGCCAGGGTCCAGCGGCACATAGGCCGCGCCCGCCTTCATCACTGCGAGCTGCGCGATCAGCATGTCGGGGCTGCGCTGGATGCAGAGGCCGACGCGCTGCCCGCGCCCGATGCCGCGCGCGCGCAGCGCATGCGCGAGCCGGTTCGAGCGCGCCTCGATGTCGCCGTAGCTCGATGCTTCGCCCTCGGCGTCGATCACGGCCACGCGCGCCCGCCGCTCGGGCGCACCGAGATCGAGATAGCGGTGCACCAGCGGCTGCGCCGGCAGCGGCGCTCGCGCGCCGTTCCAGCCATGGCGCAGCAGGTTCATCTGCGCCGGCGACAGCATCTCGAACTCGGACAGCCGGCGCTCGGGCTGCGCGAGCAGCCGCTCGACCAGCGCGAGGTAGTTCTCCAGCATGCGCGCGGCCGTGACGGGCGCGTACAGGTCGGTCGCATATTCGAGATGGATGCGCTGCGCGAACTCGGTGTCGATGTGGACCGAGAGATCGAACTGCGCGGCGCTGCGTTCGAAGTCGAACTCCTCGACTTCGAGCCCGAAGAAATCGAGCTGGCCGACCGGCGCGTTCAGCACGTTGAAGAGCACGCGCACCGGCCCTTGCGGGCGCAGCGCGCGGTCGTGGCCGAGCGCGTCGATCAGCTCGTCGAAAGGCGCGTCCTGGTGCGCATGCGCCTCGAGCGCGTTGCGGCGCACGCGGTTCACCAGCTGCGCGAAGCTCGGGTCGCCCGACAGGTCGGTGCGCATCACCAGCGTGTTCACCAGCGTGCCGACCAGCTGCTCGGACGCGAAGCGATGCCGGTTCGCGATCGGCGTGCCGATGGGCACGTCCTCGCTCTTCGCCTCGCGCCCGAGCATCAGCGCGAGGGCCGAGA
The DNA here is from genome assembly GCF_901827165.1 of Variovorax sp. SRS16. Taxonomy (NCBI): domain Bacteria; kingdom Pseudomonadati; phylum Pseudomonadota; class Betaproteobacteria; order Burkholderiales; family Comamonadaceae; genus Variovorax; species Variovorax sp. SRS16. The sequence continues at coordinate 5,696,246 of NZ_LR594666.1, read as the reverse complement.
GGAAGATGACGAAAGGCGTTACCGCCTCGCGGCTGCCGAAGGCGTGTACGGCCTCGCGCAGCCGCGGCGGCAGGTCGGCCGACACGCGCGCGCCCTTGAAGCGGGCCTTCGCGGGGCGCGGGAAATCGGTCGGCAGATCGAGATCGGGCAGGTCGCGCAGCCGCTCGGTCCAGTAGTGCAGATGGGGCCGCCGGGCCGCCGCGGCCTCGGGGCTGCGCTGCCAGGCCGCATAGTCGGCATAGCCGATGGCCGGCGGGGCCGACACCGGCGCGCGGCCCGCGGCCAGCGCACCATAGGCGGCCAGCGCCTCGCGCATCAGCAGCGCGCCGGCCCAGTTGTCGGTGATCGCGTGGTGCAGCAGCCAGAACAGCACATGCTCGCGCTCGCCGAGGCGCAGCAGCATCGGATGGTGCAGCGGCGCCTTCGACAGGTCGAAGGGCTGCGCGAGCCGCTGTGCAAGCAGGGTGCGCGCATGCGCGTTGCGCTCCGAGGCCGGCAGGTGGCGCAGGTCGACGTGCTCGATCGGCACCGGCAGATGCGGCTCGATCCATTGCATCGGCTCGTGCTCGCCCATCACGAAGCAGGTGCGCAGGCCTTCGTGGCGCCGCACCATCGCATCGAAGGCCCGCTGGCACAAGGCAGGATCGAGCGCGCCGCGCAGGCGGATCGCGATCGGCACGTTGTAGGCGGTCGAGGCCGGATCGAAATGCTGGATCACCCACATGCGGCGCTGCGACAGCGAAGCCGGCAACGCCACGCCGCGCGCGACGCGCACGATGCCGGCCTGCGGGACGGGCGCGCCGTTGCGATGCTGCGCGACCTGCGCCGCCATCGCGGCCACGCTCGCATGCTCGAAGAGTTCGATCAACGGCAACTCGATGTCGAAGCGGGCATTGATGCGCGACAGCACCTGCGTCATGCGCAGCGAACTGCCGCCGAGCTCGAAGAAGCTTTCGTGGATGCCGAAGGCGCGCGTGCCGAGCACCTCGCACCAGATCGCGTGGATCGCGCGCTCGTCGTCGTTGCGCGGCATCGTGCGGCGCGTGGCGGCTTCGGGGCCGGCGGCGGGCGCGTCTTCGTCGCGGCCGACGATCAGCGGTTCTTCGTCGCCCGTCCCGCCGATGTGCGATGCGACCGCCGTCAGCTCGCCCGCGAGGAATGCGCTGCGGCAATGCTGGCGCCGGATCTTGCCGCTCGAGGTGCGCGGCAGGCTGCCCGGGCGCAGCAGCACGATCGCGTGTACGCCCAGGCCATGCTCCACCGCGATGGCGCGCCGCACCTCGCGAAAGATGGCCTCGGCATCGGGCGCGAAGGCGCGCAGTTCGAGTTCGAGCGCCAGCACCAGCGCCTCGCCGCCGGGCGTGTCGACCGCGAAGGCGGCACCGTGGCCGCGGCGCAGGTCCGGGTGCGCGCGCTCGGCGCTCCATTCCAGATCCTGCGGGTAGTGGTTCTCGCCGTGGACGATGACGAGGTCCTTCAGGCGGCCGGTGACGAACAGTTCGCCCTGGTCCAGAAAGCCGAGGTCGCCGGTGCGCAGGAAGGGGCCGTCGCCGTGGGCGAGGTGGGCGCCGAAGGCCGCTTCGCTGGCCTCCGGCTGCATCCAGTAGCCGCTGCCGACGCCGGGCGAACGCACCCAGATCTCGCCGATGCCGCCGTCGGCGCGCGCGCGCAGCGCATCGGTGTCGACGATCACGATCTCGGTGTGCGCCATCGCCGGGCCGCAGCCGACCAGGCGGCGCGCCTGCGGCGCATCGTGCGCGACCGGCTCGAAGCGATGGGCCAGCAAGGCGCCCGCATCCGCCGCGACGATGCGCGGCTCGGCATGGAGTGCGACCGATGTCACGCCGAGCACGGCCTCGGCGAGTCCGTACGATGGCTTGAGCGCCTGCGGACGCAGCCCCGACGGCGCGAAGGCGGCGAGCATGTGTTCGACGGTATCGGCATGGATCGGCTCGGCGCCGCAGCTCATCGACACCAGGCTGTCGAGCCGGCCGTCGAAAGGTTTGCGCCCGAGCGCCAGCAGCGAGGCCGCGTAGGCGGAATTCGGCGCGCCGGTGTGCGTGATCCGCAAGGCCGAGATCGCTTCCAGCCACAGCAGCGGCTTGCGCAGGAAGCTGATGGGCGACATCAGGAAGCTGCTGGCACCGGTGATCACCGGCGTCAGCACGCCGCAGACCAGGCCGTAGTCGTGAAAGTGCGGCAGCCAGCTGAGGCCGCGGCTGCCCGCATCGCCGCCGCTGGCGTCGAGCACCGCGCGCGCGTTCGCGAGCACGTTCGCATGGCTCAGGCGCACGCCGCGCGGCGACGAGGTCGAGCCGGAGGTGTATTGCAGGTAGGCGAGGGTGGACGCTTCGAGCGGCGGCGGCGCGAAGGCCCGTGCGTTGGCCGCATCGCGCGCGCGATCGGGCAGCGCCAGCCAGCGCGTCATCGCGAAGGTGGCGGGGTCGAGCACGGCGGCCGCGGCATCGAGCAGCTTGCCGGTGGTCAGCATGACGGCCGCGCGCGAATCGGCGATCACGCTGCGCAGCCGCGGTGCCGCGTGGTGCATGCGGATCAGGTCGGGTGCCGGCACCGGCACGGCGACGCGGCCGGTCAGCATGCAGGCCCAGAACGCGCGCACGAAGTCCAGCCCCGGCGCGAAGGCGAGCAGCACGCGGTCGCCTGCCAGCGTGCAGGTCGTGAGCCAGGATGCGAGGCCGTGGACGTCGCGGCGCAGCTGTGCGTAGCTCGTCTGTTCCGCGAGGCTCAGGTCGCTGGCGAGGAAGCCGTAGGCCAGCTTGTCCCCATGGGCCGCGCATTGCACCTCGAACACCGAGGCGAGCGTCTGCGGCGAAGCGGCGAGAGGAGGTGCCTGTCGGGCAAGATCGGGCGAAGAGGGTTGGAACATGGACCTGGCAAGCCGCGTCGCGCTGGAAAGCCCGACGGGAGTTAAGCGAAAGCGCTCTTGATTATGTTGTAGCTGAATGCCGGCTGACACATCCCTCGACCGAGGGAGATGTGACAAAAAATAAGATCTCGCAACCGGTTCAAGCTCGCTGCAACTGTTCAGTGCGGGCCGAGCCGTCCGCGCTGCGGCCCAGCACGCCGAACAGATTCTTCGGATCGGCCATCTGCGGCACCAGCTGCAGACTTTCGCCGATGCCGAATTCTTCGGCCGCGTCGCGCAGGAAGCACAGCGTCGAATAGTCCTCGAGCGCGAAGCCGACCGAATCGAACACCGTCACCTGCGCTGCATCGGCGCGCCCCGGACGCTGGCTGCTCAGCACTTGCCACAGCTCGGTGACCGGGAAGTCGGCCGGCATCTGCTGCAGATCGCCTTCGATGCGTGTCTGCGGCGCGTGCTCGACGAACACGGTCGCGCGCCGGAGCACCTCGGGGTGCAGCTCGGTCTTGCCGGGGCAGTCGCCGCCGACCGCGTTCAGGTGCATGCCGGGCGCGATCATGTCCGGCGTGAGGATGGTCGCGAGTGTCTTGTCGGCAGTGATCGTGGTCACGATGTCCGCGCCGCGCACCGCGTCGGCGGTGCTGGCGCAAGGCAGCAGCGCGAGCCCCTGGCCGTGCAGGTTGCGCATGAGCTTGTCGGTGGCGCGCGCATCGGTGTCGAACAGGCGCAGCGTGGTGATGCCCAGCAGGTCGCGGAAGGCGAGTGCCTGGAACTCGCTCTGCGCGCCGTTGCCGATCAGCGCCATGGTGCGGCTGTCCGGGCGCGCCAACGCGCGCGCGGCCACGGCCGACATGGCGGCCGTGCGGATGGCGGTCGCCAGCGTCAGCTCGGCCAGCAGCAGCGGCGCGCCGGTGGCGACCTCGGCCAGCACGCCGAAGGCCATCACGGTGGGCAGGCCGGCGATCGGGTTCTTCGGATGGCCGTTGACGTACTTGAAGGCGTACAACGCGTCATCGGCCACCGGCATCAGCTCGATGACGCCGTCCTTCGAATGGCTGGCGACGCGGGCCGACTTGTCGAAGGCCGGCCAGCGAAGAAAGTCCTGTCCGATGCGCGCGGCCACGTCGGCCAGACAGGCGGACAGTCCCTTGCGGGCGACGATGCGCGCCACGTCGGGTGCGCCGAGGTAGAGGGTGGAGATATCTTGCAGCTCGGACATGATGAGCCAGTCTCCCGCGTCCCGGCGGCAGAAAGAAGCGTCAAGATTGCACCATTCGCATGGCTGGCTGACGAAACGACAGGACGCATTGACCAAATGGACATCGACGAACTCGATCACCGACTGATCGCGCTGCTGCGCCACGATGCGCGCCTGCCCGTCGCCACGCTGGCCCACAGGCTCGGCGTCTCGCGCGGCACGGTGAACAACCGCCTGCGCAAGCTGGAGGACGGCGGCGTGATCGTCGGCTATGCGGTGCAGCTGCGGCCCGAGATGCGGTCCGACGAGATCCGCGCCTGGATGGGCATCCTGGTCGAGGGCAACCAGACGCGGCAGGTCATCGCCAGCCTGCTCGGCGAGCCCGGCGTGGCCGCGCTGCACGACACCAATGGCCGCTGGGATCTGTTGGCCGATCTGCACGCCGCATCGATGGCGGAGCTGTCGCAGGTGCTGGAGCGCATCCGGCTGCTGAAGGGCATCCGCAGCACCGAAACCAGCATCCATCTCGCGACCTACCGCTAGGCAGGCCTCAGAAGCGCGCCTTCAAGGCGACCGTGGGCCCGTGCAGGCGCACGCGCAGCCGCTCGGCGAGGTAGCCGTCGCGCTGCAGATCGATGTTCGTCAGGTTGTACGACGCCACGACGCCCACGTTCTTCAGCGGGAACCACTCCACCCCCAGCGCGGCGTTGTAGATGTTGCCGCTGAACTTGCCGCCGAACTTGCGGATGCCCGAGGCGTCCGCGAACAGGCGCAGGTCGGGCGTGATGGCATGGCGCACGCCCACTTCCAGCAGCGGGGCGATCGCGTCGTCGCTGTCTTGCTGGCTGAAGGCGGCCGTGAGTCCGTTCAGGCCGGCCACCGCATTGGTGCGCAGGGTGGCCTTGTAGTAAGCGGCGCCGGCGCCGAGGCCCAGCACCGTGTTGCCCGAGCCGATCCACCATCTGTAGGCCAGCTGGCCGAAGTCGAGCTTGAAGTCGACGTTGGCATTGCCGATGGTGGTCACCGTGCCCGGGCCGATCGCGAAGTTGCTGGCCAGCGCCCCCGTGTAGCCGCGGCTGTATTGAAAATAGTCGAGCGACAGGCCTTGCGAATCGCCGATCAGCAGGTCGGCCGAGATGCGCGGCATCGTCACGCGGCCGCGCTGGATGTCGCCGGAGTTCAGCGCGCCGTACGGCGTGAGCACGGTGGCATTGATCGTCGGGTCCGCGCCATAGGCGCCGACCGAGAAGCTGAAGCGGTCGAGCGCCGGCGACGGGTCGGCCAATGCCGGTGTCGAGGCCAGAAGACCGGAACCCGCGAGCGCCGCAAGAGCGCACAAGCACGTGGCCCGGCGCGCGCGACGGGCGGAACGAATCGATGACATCCAAAACCTCCACACAAGATGGCAAGACACTGCGCGCGGCTTGGCCGGCACCGGCCTTGTTCCGTCTGTCGCCACGCTCCCATGGGCGCTGTCACGCTAGACGCGGCGGCATGCGGGACCAAGGCGGCCCGGACGACTGTGGCTGTAGGACTTCTTCCCGCGTGTCGGCCTCAGGCCTGGCTGCGCGGTGCCTCGGCATCGGCGACCTGCTTGCGCCGCCCCTCGCCCTGCCGCTCGAGCATCCAGCCGGGGTATTCCGAAGGCAGGCGGCTTGCCTGGTCGAGCTGCTGGAGCTCGGCCGCGCTCAATGCGACCTGGGTGGCCGCGATGTTGTCGGCGAGCTGCTCGGGCCGCTTGGCGCCGACGATCACGCTCGTAACCTGCGGCTGGTGCAGCAGCCAGGCGAGCGCGATCTGTGCCACCGACACGCCGTGCGCCGCGGCGATGGGGCGCATGGCGTCGATGCAGTCGTAGGCCCGCTCCTTGTCGACCGGCGGGAAGTCGAAGCTGACGCGCCGGCTGCCTTCCTCGCCCTGCTGGCCGCGTCCGTACTTGCCGCTCAAGAGGCCGCCGGCCAGCGGGCTCCACACCATCAGGCCGAGGCCTTCGCTCTTCAGCATCGGGATCAGCTCGCGTTCGAGATCGCGCCCGGCGACGGTGTAATAGGCCTGCAGCGACTCGAAGCGCGCAAGGCCCAGGCGCTCGGCCACGCCCAGGGCCTTGACGATCTGCCATGCCGCCCAGTTGGAGACGCCGACGTAGCGCACGTGGCCCTGCCGCACCAGTTGATCGAGCGCGCGCACGGTCTCTTCGATCGGCGTCGCCGGATCGAAGCCGTGGATCTGGTAGAGGTCGATGTGATCGAGCTGCAGCCGCTTCAGGCTGGCCTTGACGCCGTCCATGATGTGGCCGCGCGATGCGCCGCGCGCGTTCGGCCCGGGGCCGGTTTCGCCGAGCACCTTGGTCGCGACGATGACCTGGTCGCGCGCCACGCCGAGGTTCTTCAGCGCCTGCCCGGTGATCTGCTCGGACAGGCCGCCCGAGTAGACGTCGGCGGTGTCGATGAAGTTGATGCCGGCATCGAGCGCCTGGCCGATCAGCCGCTCGGCATCCGTCTGCTGCAGCGCGCCGATCTTGCCCCAGATGCCTTCGCCGCCGCCGAAGGTCATGGTGCCGAGGCACAGTTCCGATACGAAGAGGCCGGTGCGGCCGAGGGGATGGTGACGCATGGTGAAGTACTCCACGGGAATCGCCGAAAGGCCGGGCTCGCGGCCCGGAAAAAGCCGATCAGCATAGGCGCTCGCGGCGATTTCTGCAGGCGCGCCCGCGCGAAGTCAATGCCCGATGTCCAGCGCGACCAGGAAGCGCGACACCGCCCTGTTGCAGGCCGCCACGATCATCAGGCAGCGACCGGCTGCGTGCCCGTCAACGGCGCGGTCCACGCGTCATAGCCGTAGAGCCAGTCGGGATTGGTGCTGTTGCGCATCCAGGTGTTGGCACTGGAACCGGCCTGGACCTGTGACGTGCGCGGCTTGCGGCTCGCTTCGAAGACCGCGAAGACCTGGTCCGGGTTGGCAAGCCCGACCTCCTGCACGCAACGCGAGAGCACGGCCGCGTCCTCGAGCGCCATCGCCGCGCCCGATGCCATGTAGGGCGTCATCGGGTGGCAGGCATCGCCCAGCAGGGTCACGCGGCCGCGGTGCCAGATCGACATCGGATCCCGCTCGAAGATCCCCCACTTGTGGACCTCGGGCGCGGACGCGAGCACCGCCCGGACATCCGGATGGAAACGCGCGAACGACTCGCGCAGCTCGTCCACGTCGCCCTCGGCCGACCAGGATTCCTTCGTCATCCAGTCGGCCTTCTCGGGCTGGCTGGTCACGAAATACACCTCATCGCGCTGCGCGGTCACGTAGTAGATGACGATGTGCCGGTCCTCGCCCCACCATTTGGTACGCGACTCTCCGATGTCCACGCCCTTGAGAAGCCGTGCCGGGAAGGTCGTCCGGTAAGCGACGCGGCCCGTGAAGCGCGGCGGCTGCGCATCGCGCGCGACATGCTCGCGCACCATCGAATGAACGCCGTCGGCTGCGATCACGGCATGCGCCTGGATCTGTTCCCCGTTGGCGAACCGAAGATGCACGGCCCGTTGGTCCTGATCGATGCCGACCAGTTTGTGCCCGAGCCGCACACAGTGCTCGGGCACGATGGATGCCAGTGCTGCGTGGAGATCGGCGCGGTGCAGCGCGAGGAAGGGCGCGCCATAGCGCGACTCGATCGGTTTTCCGAGCGGGTACTCGTTGGTGGTGTCGCCGCTGTAGGCATCGCGATTGAGCGAGGTCCGCGGGTTGAATGCGAGCTCGCGGATGCGCTGCTCGAGCCCGAGGCCGCGCAGCACCTTCATGGCATTGGGGCTTTGCTGGATGCCCGCGCCGACGCGCGCGAATCGCGCCGCCTGTTCGTACACGATCACCTCGGTACCCACCCGGCGCAGGGCGGCGGCCGCAGCCAGGCCGCCGATGCCGGCACCGAGCACGACCACGGGAAGCTTGTTCATCGATCGGTCCTCATTCAAAAACGATGTGGGCGTCCACGACCACCTTGCGCCATTTGTCGGTGTCGGTGCGCACGAGATCCGCCATCGCCTGCGGCGACGAGGGCGTGATTTCGGCATCGCCGATCGATCTGACCAATGCCGGGTCTTTCAGCGCCTCCTGCAGCCCGCTCGCCAGCCTGGCGACCACGGCGGGCGGCGTGCCGGCCGGCGCGGCGAGGCCGAACCAGACGCTGGCATCGAAACCCGGCACGCCCGCTTCGGCGATCGTCGGAACATCCGGTGCGCCGTGCGTGCGCTGGCGGCTGGCGACCGCCAGTGCGCGCAACTGCCCGTGCCGCGCGTGCTCGATGCCCGCGCCTTCGAACATCAGGTCGACCTCTCCGCCGATCACGCCGACGATCGCCGGACCGGCGCCCTTGTAGGGCACATGCAGCATCCGGATGCCCGTCTGCTGCATGAACAGCTCACCGGCCAGATGGTTGGTCGAGCCGCTGCCGCCGGACGCGAAGGTCAGCTTGCCGGGGTGGGCCTTGGCGTAGGCGATCAACTCCTTGACCGACTTCACGGGCAGGCGGGGGTTCACCAGCAGATAGAGCGGTGAGGTGAAGCAGACGCCGATCGGCGCGAAATCCTTTTGCGGGTCGTAGCCGAGCCGGGTCTGCGCGATGGTGTTGATCGCCATGTTGGTGGTGCTGGCCCACAGCAGCGTGTAGCCGTCGTTTTCGGCGCGCGCCACGAACTGCGTCCCCATCATCTGACTGGCCCCGGGCCGGTTCTCGACCAGCACGCGCTGGCCCAGGCGCGGGCTCAGCACCACGCTGAGCGCTCTGGGCAGCGTGTCGCCCAGACCTCCGGCCGTATAGGGCGAGATGATCCGGATCGGCTTGTTCGGAAAGTCCTGCTGCGCGCCGGCCGGGACGGCCGCGAGGGCGATCGCTGCCGTCAGGAAGCTGCGCCGATCGACGGCCGACATGCGTTTCGTCAACTTCTCCATTGCCATTGCTTGTCCATCGGATCCTTGGGGACGCAAGTGTCCGGGTTGCGGCGGTCCGGGACAAGTCACGCGCAAGCGCTGGACCGTGAGATTTCCTCACAGGGTCCTGCGTGCAAGAATCGCGGAATGCCGAGTCCTCCTGCAGCCGTGTCACTCAATGCGCTGCGAGCCTTCGCGGCGGTGGCGCGCGATCTGAGCGTGTCGCAGGCGGCCAGGGACCTCGGGGTGACGCACGGGGCCGTCAGTCGCCAGATCAGCGGGCTCGAGAACGAGCTCGGGGTCGCGCTGTTCGACCGGCACCGCAACCGCCTCGCGCTCTCGGACGCGGGTCGCGCGCTGTTCGCGGACGTGGCACCTGCCATCGAGCGCCTGCAAACGGCCGTGCATCAGGTGCGCGGCCATGCGAGTCCTGCGACCTTGCTGATCAATGTGCCGCCGACTTTCGCGATGCGCTGGCTGATCCCGCGGCTGTCGTCGTTTCAGCGCCGCCGGCCCGAGGTGGAAATCAGGCTGACCACCGGCAAGTCGCCGCTCGGTGACCTGCCGCCCAGCGGCGTGGACATCATCATTCGCCGCCTGCAGCAGCGGTCGCCGAAGCACGCCGCGGTGCCGTTCCTGAGCGCGAGCCTCGTGCCGGTGTGCGCGCCCGAACTCCTCGAGCAGCAACCGATTCGCTCTCCGTCGGACTTGCAAGGGCATGTGCTGCTGCATTCGAAGGCGGACGAGTGGTCCGACTGGTTCGCCAAGGCAGGCGTCACCGGTCTGCGGCCGCGTTCGGAGCTGGTCTTCGAGGAAATCTACTTCGCGATGCAGGCCGCGCTCGATGGTCTGGGCGTCGCGCTCGTGCCTTCGCCGCTGGTGACCGACGACGTGGCGGCCGGCCGCCTGTGCATGCCGCTCGATCTGCAGGATGTGGACACCAGGGACTATCACTACCTGGCCTCTCCCTTCTCGCGCCGCAAGGATCTCGTGCACGCGTTCTGCCAGTGGTTGAGCACCGAAGGCAAGGACTCGAATCGGCTCGCGGACGAGTTGATCACGACCCTTTTTCCGGCGTCGGCAACCGGCTGAACGCGTGGGACGCGGCGTCTCGCAGCCGGCCCTCAGCCCCTCATTCCACCGTTGCGCCCGACCGCTTGACGACTTCGGACCACTTGACTCGTTCGGACTGGATGTACTTCGTGAGTTCTTCCGGCGTGGAGCCGATCGGCTTGACGCCGTCCGACGCGAAGCGCTCGCGCAGATCCTTCGATTGAAGCGCGGCCACCGAGCCGTCGTGCAGGCGCTTGACGATGTCAGGCGGCGTGCCGCGAGGGGCAAGCAGGGCATACCAGACTCCGGACTCATAGCCTGGGACGCCCGCCTCCGCGATCGTCGGAACATCCGGCAGTGCCGGCGAGCGCTGCGTCGACGACACGGCGAGAACGCGGATCTTGCCCGCCTTGATCTGCGCGCCGCCGGTCCCGTAGCTGACGAACATCGCCTGCACATTGCCCGAAAGAAGGTCGGTCAGTGCCGCGCCGCCGCCCTTGTAGGGCACGTGCACGAGATCGATGCCGGCCATCGACTTGAGCAACTCCATCGACAGGTGCAGGCCGCTGCCGTTGCCGGTCGATGCATAGGACATGGCCCCTGGCTTCTCCTTCGCGAGCTTGATGAACTCGGGCAGGGTCTTCACCGGCACAGACGCGTTGACCGCGAGGAAATACGGCGCCGAGCCGAGCAGCGTGATCGGCACGAAATCCTTCAGCGCGTCATAGGGCAGCTTGGGATACAGCGCCTGGTTGATGGCCAGTTGCGAGGTGAGGGCCAGCACGATCGAAGAGCCGTCCGCCGGCGACTTCGCCACGTTCTCCATGCCGATGTTGCCGCCTGCGCCGCCGCGGTTGTCGATGATGAACGAGCCGCCCAGCTGCTTGCCCAGTTCCTGCGAGAGCGGACGCCCGACCACGTCGCCGCCGCCGCCCGGCGAATAGGGGACGACGATGCGCACCGGCCGGTCGGGATAGGGCGCCGCCGTGGTCGACAAGGACAGCGCCAGGGCGGCCAGCAGCAAGAGAAGTTTTTTCATGAAGTTGTCTCGAAGGTCGAATGGAAGGTCGTTGAAGAGGTCATGCCGTTGGCCGCGATCTCCGTGACCGCGGCGTCCAGTTGCATGTCGGCATCGGACAGGCGAGCCCGCCGCGCCTGCGTCCACGCGCGATCGGTCTCGAGATCCGCGTGATGGCAAGCCAGCATGTGCTCCACCGCGGCAATCTGCGGACCCCCGGCGCCCTTGCGCCCGAAGACCATGTATTCGGGGCTGGAGACCTCGGCGAAGTCGTTCTCGTCCAGCGGGAACGCATGCGAGCTCATGGCCTCGTAGATCCGTGCCGCCTCGCGGTAGGGGATCTCGCGCATGGCGAGCTTCCGGGCGCGGCCGAAGTCCGTCAGTGCAGACGCGAACTGATGGCCGATCCGGAATGGCACGTTCGCGCGCTGCATCAGGGCATCCGCGATCTCGGTGGCCGTCGAATAGTCGGCCTGGACCTCGGCCAGCGCGCGCTCCTTGTCGACCACGAGGCCATCGAGAACTTTGCGCAGGAGCTCGAACACCGCCAGGGCGCGGGCACTCGGCACAGGGTCGTAGGACCGATAGTCGAACATGCCGGAGCGCACGTTGTGCGCCATCAGCGCCACGGCCTGCATGTCCCCGAGCAGCATGCTGCTTTGCACGCGCAACTGCTCCAGTGCGGCAGGGTTGCGCTTCTGCGGCATGATGCTGCTGACCCCCACGAGCTCGCCCTGCTGCAAGGTCATCCAGGGCGCCGGCGCTGCATATTGCGCATGAAGATCCTGTGCGAACTGGCCGATCTGGACGGCCGCGATGCCAAATGCCGCCGCAAGCTCCAGGCTGGTGTCGACCGGCGCGAAATGGTTGGCGTCGTACGCGTTCTCGACCAGGGCGTCGAACCCGAGGAGGGATGCGAGGCGGTGCCGGTCGAGCCCGAAGCTCGATGTCGTCAGGGCCGCCGAGCCCAGGGGCCCCTGATTGACGTGGGTGTACGCAGCCCGCAGGCGGGCCGCACTTCGCGCCAGCGCGCCGGCCATGCCCAGCAGGTAGTGCGCCAAGGTCGTCGGCTGTGCCTGAACGCCATGCGTGTAGGCGGGCACGATGGTGCGCTTGTGCTGCGCCGCAAGAGAGAGAAGGGTGTGCCGGGCACGGACCAGGGCCTCGAATCCGTCCAGCAGGCCCGCGCGAAGATTCATTCGCGCGATGGTCGCCGAGATGTCCTGTCGACTGCGTCCGCAATGAAGGCGAGAGCCGTCGGGACCCACGGCAGCGAGCAGCTTGGGTTCGTAGTCGAGGTAGTCCGCCGACCACTGCCGGGGCCGGCTTTGTTCGTCCCTGATCAGCGTCAGGATGCCGGCCGCGATGCGGCTGGCGACATCGGCCGACACCGTTCGCGCTTCGGCCAGCGCGACGATGGAGGCCTTGTTGATCTGATCGAGATATTCGACGGAGCGACCGCCGCCTCGAAAGCTCGCGTTGACGTCATGGGGCTGGGCGGACTCCTGCACGGATTTCATCTCGGGAATGGTGGGATTGACAGCGATTCTTCGCTTCGGCGACCATTGTGTGAAATGAATATTTAGGCCGCTATCATTCCTTCAATCGAATATCCGGAAGGAGCCGTGCCCATCACATTTCAGCAGCTGCGGTGCGTGCGCCAGGTCGTCGCAAGCGGCTTCAACGTTTCGCGCGCGGCCGAATCGCTGCACACGACGCAGCCCGGCGTCAGCAAGATGGTTCGCGCGCTGGAAAAGGAAATCGGCATCGAGATCTTCGTGCGCTCCGGCAACCGGCTGACGGCATTGACCGATGCGGGCAAAGAAGCGCTTTCGCTGTGCGGACGGGTGTTGCAGGACGCCCAGGCACTGACGCGGCTGAAGCGGGAAGTGCCGGGCGACAGTGAAGGCACGTTGCGCGTGGGAACCACGCATGTCCATGCGCGGTATTCGCTGATCGAAGTGACCAAGCGATTCGTTTCCGTCTATCCGCGGGTGAAGCTCGAGTTCACGGTGGGCCCGCCGGCGCAGGTCCTGGCGGGCGTGACCGCGGGAACGATCGATGTCGGCCTGTGCTCATTGCCGGATCCGATGCCCAAAGGCGTCGTTTCGGTGAAGGCCTATGACATCGACCGCTGCCTGATCGTGCCGCCACGGCATCCCTTGCTGAGGATGGGGCGGCTGACGATGGAACACATCGCGCGATGGCCGCTGATCACCTACGACAACAGCTACACATCCGGCTCGGTCGTCCAGCACGAGTTTCAAAGGCATGGGATCACCCCGTGGGTCGTGATGCGCGCCATGGACGCCAGCATCATCAAGGCCTACGTCGCCGCCGGCGTCGGCGTCGCGGTACTCCAGAAGATGGCGTTCAACGCCGCGGTGGACAAGGACCTGCGCTGCGTGCCCGTCGGCCACCTGTTTCCTTCCTCGAGCGCAATGATCAGCCTGCGAAAGGATCACTTGCTGAAATCGTTCGCGTTCGACTTCATCCAGATGGTCGCTCCCGAATGGTCGCGTGAGGCCATGGCATCGAAACTTCGCTGATGAACGCGTCCTGGCTGCCGATCGCGAACGAGGCGCAGACGCCGCCTCAGGTCGCCGGCAGCATCGATCGCCGACGAAATTCCGTGCTGTAGAACAACAGCGCGGCGACCGCGAACGCGGCGCCCAGCAGGCTCAGGCCGCCCCAGCCATGGAAGGTGTAGATCGCCGCCGCGAGCCCCGAGGCCGCGGCCGCGCACAGGAAGATCAGCGTCATGAACAGGCCGTTGATGCGGCCCCGCAGTTCGGGCGCCAGCATGAAGAGAGTGCGCAGGCTCAGCACCTGGCACAGCTGCACCGCGCCGTCGAGCAGCACCGCGGCCAGCACCAACCCGGCCAGCGAATGGAAGTGCACGGACACCGCGCCGATGATGAACGACAGCAGGGCAGCGAGCATGGCCGCGCCGGTGGCCGGCTGGGTCAGCCCGCGATCCGCGAGCCGGCCCGCCCAGGGCGCCGCCAGGGCGCCCGCCGCGCCGGCCAGCGCGAACAGCGCGATGCCGCCCTGGCCCATGCCGAATTCGCGCGCCAGCAGAAGCGGCACCGCCGTCCAGAAGGCCTGGAAGGCCGCGAACATCATGCCCTGGTAGAAAGCGCGGCGGCGCAGTTGCGGCGTGCGCCCGATGATGCCGGGCAGCGAGGCCATGGTGCGCGCATAACCGCCGGCACCGTGCGGCCGGCGCTGGGGCAGGGCGCGCCACAGCACCAGCGCCACCAGGGCCATCAGCGCGGCCGAGATCCAGAACACGGCGCGCCAGCCGAAGGCCGCCGCGACGATGCTCGAGAAGGGCCGCGCCAGCATGATCCCGCCGAGCAGTCCGGCCATGATGTTGCCCACCACCTTGCCGCGCGTCGCTTCGGGCGCGAGGTGCGAGGCCAGCGGCACCAGCACCTGGGCCGCCACCGCGCAGCCGCCGACGATGAAGGACGCCGCCAGGAAGCTCGCCGCCGAGTCGGACAGCGCGATGCCGGCCAGCCCGATGACCGCGCCGCCCATGGCGAGCACGATGAGGCGCCGGTTCTCCATCACGTCCGCCAGCGGCACCAGCAACAGCAGGCCCGCGCCATAGCCGAGCTGCGTCAGCGTCATGATCAGGCCGGCCAGCCCGGCCGGCAGCTGCAGCGCGGCGGCGATCGGCCCGAGCAGCGGCTGGGCGAAGTAGATGTTGGCGACGCACAGGCCGCACGCCACGGCGAACAGCAGCATCTGGCCGCTCGACAGCCCGGGCGGCGCAGCGGCGGAGGAAGGCCCGGTGGGCACGGGGGCTTGTGGAAGAGGCACGTGGGGGATCTCTGGGACGGTATCCGGGTAAACCCTGGCGAGGCGCGCCACCTTAGCACGGGTGCCGGCATGCTGCCGGCCGCGGCCGCAGTGCCCTTCGAGCTGCGGCGGCGGCGCGCCCAGCGTGCAGTAGGTCGAGGATCCGGCGACTTTCGCGCCCCGATGCTGTCCGACTCGACCTCCGTCGCATTTGCCGATGCCGAAGGACGGTGCAAGCTGGCGCTGGTCCGCGCAGGGCAGCTTCGACACAACAGGAACAATCGATGGAACCAATGCATTGGCAATACATGGGAGCGCTCGGCGGCGTGATCGGGATCGGGTGGCTTGTCGTGGTGCCGATGTACCGCGGGTGGACCTCGCTGAACACGCGCATGACGGCGCGCGTCAGGGCTTCGAGCACGCTGCTGGCCGAGTGCGACGGCGCACGGCCCGCGACGCAGGGGCCGACCCTGCGCTGAGGGCATCGCGTAGGACGGCGCGACATCTTGTGTCTATGCGTGGCACCGAACAGACGCCGCGTGTCTGCGCCGGTCAGAGTGGACTGCGTGGCCATCTTGGCTGCCTACCACTCAAAGGAAACGCCATGAAATATGCCATCCCCTCCCTCCTGCTGCTCGCGACATTCGGACTGGGCGCATGCACCGGCCCCATGGGCCCGCAGGGAAGCCAAGGCAACACGGGCTACACGGGCGCCAAGGGCGCAACCGGCAACCAGGGCAACACCGGCTACACCGGCGCACAGGGCGAGACCGGCAATCAAGGAGACACGGGGGCGACGGGGAATCAGGGCAACACCGGCTACACCGGCGCACAGGGCGAGACCGGGAACCAGGGCAACACCGGCGCGACGGGTGCCAGGGGGAATACCGGCAGCACGGGCAACACCGGCCGCATGGGTTCGGGCGGCAGCACCGTGGTGGTCGTGCCGCCCACGCGCTGAGTCATCGATGTCGCATCCACCGTTCTTTCATGAAGCTTCGGGCTCCGTGCGTTTCTGGGTGCTGGTCGATGGACAGTTGCTGGGCGCGAGCATCGGCAAGGAAACCTTGCACCACTGCTTCCGGCCAGGCGCCGTCGGCGACCAGCCGCTGGAGACCTACACCAGCCACGCACCGGATATCGATGCCGCCGTGCGGCGGCGGGTGGCCCAGGGCTCGGCCGAGCCGGTGATGCTGCGCGAGTTCGACCTGCACGAGCCGATCGGCAAGGGCATCGAATAGCGCGTGCGCCTCATCCCATCAGGCGGGCGTAGGTGTCCAGGTTGGCCCGATAGCAGCCGCAGGCCAGAGCCTCCAGCCCCGCGCGGTCGATGACCGTGATGACGCCGCGCCGATAGTCGATCAGGCGCCGCAACTGCAAGGCGGTCGCCGCATTGGTGATGCCGACCCTGCGCACGCCCAGCATGTGCGCCAGGAAGACATGCGTGAACGCCAGGTGCGGCGAGTGCGCGCAATCCTCGGCCGTCAGCAGCCAGCGCGCCAGGCGTTCCTCGACCCGGTGCAGGCGGCTGCAGGCACCGGAGCGGCCGGACTGCAGGAGAAGCACGCACACATACCGGTTCAGCACGCGCTTCAACGCCGCGCTCTGCCTGAGCTCCTGCTGCAGCGACTTCGCCGTCAGGCGCCATGCCATGCCGGCGCCCTGCACCAGCGTTCGAAGCCGGGCCTGGCTCACGTCGAACGCCAGCTCGTAGCCGAAGGCGCCTTCGTTGCCGATCATCTCGGTCTGAAGGCCCTCGTGACCGTCCACGGTGGCGACCTGCGACACGAAAGCGCTGGTCGGGAAGTGGATGTGACGCAGGGCGTCGCCGGGTTCGCAGAGAACCTGCGACACGGCCAGCGAGACGTTCTCGCATCGGCCGAGCAGGCGCTCCCTGTCCCTGGCCGGCAATGCTTCGAGCAGGCGGTTGAAAGCGGGACCGATCGGTTCTGAAATCACCCAGTCGCCTTCTCGAGGATCAGGCGCGGGAATGCGCTTGCACGGCAGTCTTGCCCACTGCGCGGTCTGCGTCTGTGCGCGGGCGCACGAAGGTGCTCCTGGGCGTCAAAAGGAACCGGCTCAGGTGGCGGTTTCGCGCGGCAGCAGGCGATCGGTTTCGCGCTTCACCACTTCATAGCACTCGCAGACCTGCCGTTCGAGGCCCGGCCGATCGAGCACGGTAATGTGGCCGCGCGCGTACCGGATCAGGTCCAGCCGCTGCAGCTTGCCGGCTGCTTCCGTCACGCCTTCACGGCGCACGCCGAGCATGTTGGCGATGAGCTCCTGCGTCATGACCAGTTCATTGCCGGGCAGTCGGTCGAGGCTCAGCAGCAGCCAGCGGCAGAGTTGCTGCTCCAGCGAATGGTGACGGTTGCAGACGGCCGTCTGCGACATCTGCGTGATCAGCGTCTGCGTATAGCGCAGCAGCAGATGGAGCAACGGTCCTCCCCGTTCGACCAGTTCCTTGATCTGCCCGGCGCTCAGGCGAAACGCGTGCCCCGCGCTTTGCACCACCGCACGGTTCGGCGTGCTGCCGCCGCCCATCAGCAGCGACACGCCGACCATTCCCTCGAAGCCCACGACCGCGATCTCGGCCGATTGGCCGTTCTCGAGCACGTACAACAGCGACACGATGCAATCGGTCGGGAAGAACACGTACTCCTGGATCACACCCGATTCGTAGAGCACCTCGCCCAACTTCAGCGGAACCAGCTCGAGCATCGGCGTCAGGCCGGTGCGCACGTCGGAAGGCATGACCGCCAGCAGGCCGTTGTGCCTCGAAGCGGAGCGCAGGGAAGAAGGGTGTGGAGTCGATGCCATGGGAGCAGGGAGTCGGGAAGTGCCGATTGTCGCCAGCGACTGTAGTCGCGTCTGTGCGTTGCCGTACCAACCAGCGCGCCGAAATTCGCCGCTGTCGGTGTGCTACCGCACGGTGAAAGCCGGGTGCGGGCGGTACCGTTGCAGTTCATCTTCAACCGAACGGAGTCGCACCATGACCCCCGCAATGACTCCATCCGAACTCGCCGCGGACGCGCTGGTCCGCGCCTACCTGGACGGACGCACCATGAGGCCGATCCTGCATGGCGCGGTCGTGTCGGTGGTCGCAGCGCGGCTGGACAGCGGCAAGCTGCCGATGCTCGACGAGATCCTGCGCGCGGACATCGACCATCAGGCCTCCGCGTCGCGGAGCGAGTTCGCCCTCGGCATGACGGTTGCGGGCGCCGAGGCTTCGAGGACGATCTGAGCGGACCGGCGCTGCGGCAGCGGTCCGTCCGCCCCTCAGCGTGCCGGATCTGCCAGCGGCTTTTCCTCGCGCCCGTCCGGATGCCGCGCGAAGCGCGCCGGGTCTCGGCCATGCACCGGTGCGTGGTCGGGCCACGGCCAGCCGCCGAACTCGGTGCGGCGGAACTCGGCCATCGTCTGTGCGATCTCGGCCTGCGTGTTCATCACGAACGGGCCGTACTGCGCCACCGGCTCGCCGATCGGCCGGCCCTGCAGCACCAGGAATTCACTCGCCTCGTCGCCGTTGACCAGTTCGACCGCGGCATCCGCGCGCAACTCGATGGCGGCATGGCCGTCCACCGCCTGGCCGGCCACCGACACCGAGCGGCCCTTGAAGAAGTAGAGGCTGCGGCGCGTGCCCTCGCCGGTCGCGGGCGGCACGGTCCAGCGCGCGCCCGCTTCCATCCGGATCGTCCAGATCGCGAGATCGGCGTCGGGCTGCGAGGCCCATGAATCGGGCGGCGGCGCCAGCGGGCCGCCCTGGCCCGGCTCGCCGTCCACCGGCGCGATGCGCCCCGCGATGCTCGCGACCTCGGTGCGGCGGCCTTCGCCATCCGTCGCGGTGAAGCGCGGGATGTCCTCGGACCAGAACATCGTGAAGTGCGGCTCGGCCATCTTGCTGCGCGCCGGCAGGTTGAGCCAGATCTGGAACAGCTCCAGCGGATTCGGCGCCGCCGCGTCCAGCAGCGGGAACATCTCCGAATGGACGATGCCCTTGCCGGCCGTCAGCCACTGCACGTCGCCGCCGCCGAAGCGGGCTGCCGCGCCGAGCGAATCCGAGTGGTCGATCAGGCCCTTGCGCACGATGGTCACGGTCTCGAAGCCGCGGTGCGGATGCCCCGGAAAGCCCGGCACCGGGTGGCCGTGGTACATGCTCCAGCCGTCCTTGCGGCTGAAGTCCTGGCCCAGGTCGCGTCCTGCCAGCGAGGCGTCGGGGCCCATCGCGGCATTGGCCTTCGGGTAGGCGTCGTCGTGGTAGACGCAGAAAAGGAACGGATCGATCGTTTCCCAGGGGAAGCCGAGGGCCTTGATCTGAGGGATGGGGCTGGTGGTGGTCATGGCTTGCAAATGGGGGTGAAAGCGCCGCCCGAAAGAGCGACAGCCGGAACGCACTGGCCTGCGAATGGAACGCTGAAGGCCGACATCGCCGCGGGCTGAGTGCATGCCGCCGCCGACGGGCTGGCATGCGAGTTGCATCATTCGTAGAACTACCGATTGTCGATTGTTCGACAATTCGTACACTCCCCGACTCATGACCGACGCCGATCCCGTCCTCCGCATCCAGGCCCTGCACAAGCGCTTCGGCGATCACCACGTGCTGCGCGGCATCGACCTCGACGTCCAGCGCGGCGACCGCATCGCCATCATCGGGTCGAGCGGCTCCGGCAAGAGCACGCTGCTGCGCTGCCTCAATTTCATGGAGATGCCGAGCGCGGGCCAGATCATCCTCAAGGGGCAGCCGATCGGCCGGCCGGCCGGGCGCGACGGCGAGATGCGCTATGGCCGTTCGGAACTGAGCGACATGCGCAGGCAGGTCGGCATGGTGTTCCAGCAGTTCAACCTGTTCCCGCACATGACGGTGCTGCAGAACGTGATGGAAGGGCTCGTCACCGTCAAGCACATCGCCGCGCCACTGGCGCGCGAGCAGGCCCTCAGGCAGCTCGGCAAGGTCGGCCTCTCGGACAAGGCGGATGCCTACCCGGGCCATCTCTCCGGCGGCCAGCAGCAGCGGGTCGCGATCGCCCGCGCGCTCGCGATGGAACCCGAGATGCTGCTGTTCGACGAGCCGACTTCTTCGCTCGACCCCGAGCTGGTGGGCGAAGTGCTCGCCACCATCCGTGACCTCGCCGAGGAAGGGCGGACCATGCTGCTGGTCACGCACGAGCTCGGCTTCGCCTACCACTTCGCCAACAAGGTGGTGTTCCTCGCCGACGGCCTGCTGCACGAAAGCGGCACGCCCGACGAGGTGCTCAAGCACCCGAAAGAGGAGCGCACGCAGCGCTTCCTCGAGCGCTTCACCGCCTTCCGCTTCTGAATCCCGATCCGACCGATACAGCCCAGGAACCCCATGCAAGCCGCCAGCACCCCTTCGACCACCAGCTCCCAGGCCTACACGCCCGATGCGCGCAACGACGCGGTGCGGGTCTATCTCAACGGCGAGTTCGTGCCGCGCAACGAGGCCACCGTGTCGATCTTCGATGCCGGCTACGTGTGCGGCGACGGCGTCTGGGAAGGCGTGCGGCTGGTCGACGGCCGCGTCGTGTCCTTCGACGCCCACATCGAGCGCCTGTTCGACGGCGCGCGTTCCATCGCGCTCGACATCGGCAAGACCCGCGCCGAGGTCAAGCAGCTGGTGATCGACACCTTCGTCCGAAACGGCATGCGCGACGGCGCGCACGCGCGGCTGATGATCACGCGCGGCGTGAAGAAGACGCCCAACCAGGATCCGCGCTTCATCATCGGCGGCGCCACCATCGTCTGCGTGGCCGAGCACAAGGTGGTCACGGCCGAGGCCAAGCAGCGCGGGCTCCGGCTCTTCACCTCGACGATGCGCTGCAGCGCGCCCGACGTGTTCGACCTCAGGCTCAACTCGCACAGCCGGCTCAACCTGATCCAGGCGCTGATCCAGGCGATCCAGGCCGGCGCCGACGAGGCACTGATGCTGGATCCGCACGGCTTCGTGTCGAGCTGCAATTCCACCAACTTCTTCGTGGTGCGCCGCGGTGCGCTGTGGACCTCCTCGGGCCGCTACTGCTTCAACGGCATCACGCGCGCGACCCTGGTGCGCCTCGCGCGCGAAGCGGGCATCGAGGTGCACGAAGGCGACTTCACGCTGGCCGAGGTCTACGCGGCCGACGAGGCCTTCGTCACCGGCACGCTGGCCGGCCTCACGCCCGTGGCCTCGGTCGATGGGCGCGCACTGCCGCCGGGGCCCGTGATCCAGCGGCTCGATGCGCTGTATCGCCAATACATCGCGCGCGCCGACGACGTCCACTGGCCGCTGGACCGGCCCGCCTGAGCGCGCGAACGTGTGCGCGCATTCTTTCAACCCGCTCCCTCCACCACAGGAAACCCCATGAACGCCAAGACCTCTTTCCAGCGCCAGCGTCGTGCCCTGACCCTTGCGCTCGGCGCATCGCTTTCCCTCGCGAGCCTCGGCGCCGCTGCGCAGACCGCCACGTTGCAGAAGGTCAAGCAGTCCGGCGAGCTGCGCATCGGCGTCGCGCCCGGCGATCCGTGGTACTACCGCGATCCCTCGTCCGGCCAGTGGACCGGTCTCGGCGTGCTGCTCGGCGAGCAGGTCGCCAAGGACATGGGCGTGAAGATGACGCCGGTCGAAACCACCTGGGGCAACTGTGTGGCCGCGCTGCAGGCGGGCCAGATCGATGCGATGTTCGTGCTCGACGCCACCGACGAGCGCAAGAAGGCGGTCGACTTTCCGAGCAACCCGCTGCTCTGGTACGCACAGGGCGTGCTCGCGAAGGACGGCCTCGTCGCCAGGAACTGGTCCGACCTCGACAAGCCCGAAGTCCGCATCGGCGTCGCACTCGGCACCGCGACCGACCGCGACCTCACCAAGCGCCTGCCGAACGCCAAGATCGAGCGCTTCACCAACACCGACGAAACGGTGGCCGCCTTCATGACCGGCCGCGTCGATGCCATCGGCTTCTATCACCCGGCGCTGGTGATCGCCTACTCGAAGATCCGCAAGGGCCGCGTCCAGGTGCCGCAGCCCGTGGTCGCACTGCCCACCAGCGTGGGCATTCGGCGCGAGGCCGACCCGGGCTTTCGCAACCAGCTCGACACCATCATCGGCAAGCTCTACGCGTCGGGCCAGACGCAGGCGCTCTATGGCCAGTACCTCAAGACCAAGGGCATCGACCCGGCGACCGTGCCGGGCGTGATGAAGGAAACCCTGGGCCAGTAGCGGCACGAGAGCGGGTGCGACGGCATGAACTACCAGTGGGACTTCAGCGGCGTCTGGTCGCACCGCGACATGCTGCTGGCCGGGTTCGCCGGCACGCTGAAGATCGCCGCGGTCGCGATCGTGCTCGGCGTGGTGTTCGGCGCGCTGCTCGCAGCGCTGCGCCTGTCGGGCCGGGCGTGGCTTGCGAAGCCGGCGCTGTGGATCATCGAGTTCTACCGCAACACGCCGCCGCTGGTGCATTTCTTCTGGGCCTTCTATGCGCTGCCGGTGCTCATCGGTGTGAGCCTCGATCCGTACGTCGCGGCCGTCATCGCGCTGTCGACCCAGTCGGGTGCCTTCTTCGCCGAGGTGTTCCGCGGCGGATTGGTGTCGATCGAGCGCGGCCAGTGGGAGGCTGCGCGCGCCATCGGCATGGCCTCGCACCAGGCGCTGCGGCGCGTGGTGCTGCCGCAGGCCCTGGCGCGCATGCTGCCGCCTTTCATGGAGCGCTCGTTCGAGCTCATCAAGACCACCGCGCTCGCCTCGACGCTCGCCTATTCCGACCTGCTCTACCAGGCGATGCAGGTCAACTCGATCACCTTCCGCCCGCTGGAGGTCTACACCGTGGTGGCTGCGATCTTCTTCCTCACGCTGCTGGCGCTGAGCGTGGGCGCGCGGCTGCTCGAACACCGGCTCGCCGTCTCGACGCGGCCGATGGGGAGCTGAGGCATGGAATTCACCTGGGACTTCTCGGCCGTCCTGCAGAACTGGCCCGTGCTGCTCAAGGGCATCGGCGTCACCGCGGGGCTGTGGGCGGTGGCGTTTCCGTCGGCGATGCT
Organism: Variovorax sp. SRS16; assembly: GCF_901827165.1. NCBI lineage: Bacteria > Pseudomonadati > Pseudomonadota > Betaproteobacteria > Burkholderiales > Comamonadaceae > Variovorax > Variovorax sp. SRS16. The sequence goes on along the minus strand of NZ_LR594666.1, from coordinate 5,673,344 downwards.
CATCGGCCTGGTCGTCGCGCTCGGCGCGCTGTCGAAGAACCGCGCGCTGGGCGCGGCCACGCGCGGGTACATGGAGTTGTTCCGCAACGTCCCGGTGCTGATTCAGCTCGTGTGGTTCTTCTATGCGTTCCCGATCGTCACCGGCTGGCAGCTGAGCCCCTTCGTCGCGGCGCTGCTGGCGCTGATGCTCAATGCCTCGGCCTACTGTTCCGAGATCTTCCGCGGCGGCATTGCCTCGCTGCCGCGCGGCCAGTGGGAGGGCGCGCGCGCGATCGGCATGCAGCCGGCGCAGGTGCTGCGCCGCGTGGTGCTGCCGCAGGTGTTCAAGCGCATGCTGCCTGCCTTCACCAACCGCGGCATCGAGCTGGCGAAGAACACCTCGATCGCATCGGTGATCGCCGTGCACGAGCTGATGTACCAGGGCCGCGCGCTCAGCGCCGCCTTCTACCGGCCGCTCGAGATCCTCACCGCGGTGGCTGTGGTGTACTTCGTCCTCATCTATCCGGGTGCCTACCTTGCGAGCCGGATAGAAAAGCGCCTCGCCCTGCGCGGGAATTAGATGATTCACCCCCAGGCTTGCCCACTTCGTGTGGCCGCTCACCCCCTCTCCGGGGGCAACACCAGCGGCCCGGCAAGGCCGGTTCCGCGGTGTTCCAGGCTTGGGCCTCGCGTTTCACGTGTCGCGCGTCGTGCGAACCTGGTTGAACTCTCGATATGAAAACTCTCCCCGACTTCGCACCCGCGCCCTCTGCCACGCGGCGGGACTACGTGGCCCAGACGCTGCGCAGCGCCATCCTCACCGGCAAGATCGCGCCCGGCACGCAGCTGATCGAAAGCCACTTCGCGACCCAGTTCGGCGTCAGCCGCGGGCTGCTGCGCGAAGCCATCCGCGAGCTCATCGAAACCGGGCTGCTGGTCAACCGTCCCTATGCCGGCACCTATGTGACCGACATCGACGAACAGGCCATGAGCGATGTCTACGAAGTGCGCCGCATCATGGAAAAGCAGGCCTTCATCCGCCTCTGGCCGCAGCGCGACGACGCGTTCCGCAGCGAGATGGCCGCGCGCTATGAGGCACTGGCCGACGCAGCGAGAAGCAACGATCTGCAGCGCGAGAGCGCCGCCGAGGCGCACTTCCACGGCCTGGTCTACGAGCGCTGCGGCAACAAGCTGCTGCTCGACGTGTGGGGGCAGCTGACGCAGAAGATCCAGCTCGGCTTCACGATCTGCCAGCTCACGCACGCGCCCAAGCCCGACTTCGCGGAGAACCATCGGCTGTTCATGACCCTGGCCACGGGCGACGACCTCGATGCGATGCTCGAGGAACTGGACCGGCACCTGCTGCGCGGGCTGGCGACCATCCGTCACGCGCTGCGCGACCTGCCGCAGCGCGCCTGAGGCGCCGCCGCACCGGCCGGTCGGCCGGCTGATCAGGCCTGCGTGTCGTCGTGTCTTCCGATGGCTATCGGCAGGCGCGGGAAAAATGAAGGGCGGCTCGCGCTGGATGGCGCGCAGGGTCAGTGATGATGCCCGTGATCCCCATGCACATGCCGGTGCGCGATCTCCTCCTCGGTCGCGGCGCGCACGCCGGTCACCGTCATGCTGAACTTGAGCGCCTTGCCCGCGAGCGGGTGGTTGCCGTCGAGGATCACCTGCGGGCCCTTGATCTTCATCACGGTGAAGACCTGCGGCTCGCCTTGATCGTTGCGGCCCTCGAGCTGGCCGCCGACCTTCACGCCGGGCGGGAAGTCGGCCTTCGAGATGGTCCGCACCAGGGATTCGTCGCGCGGGCCGAAGGCGTCTTCGGGCTGCAGTGCGAGGGTGGCCTGGAAGCCGGGCTCCTGGCCTTCCAGTGCGGCCTCGATCTTCGGGAAGGTGTTGTCGTAGCCGCCGTGCAGATAGACCATGGGGTCGCTGCCCTGCTCGATGAGTTTGCCGGTGCCGAGGTCGGCGACCTTGTAGCGAAGGGTCACGGCGGTGTCTTTCAGGATTTTCATGGGCTGTTCGGATGGGAGACGCAAAGGCCGCCATTTTCCGTCGAAGCGCGAACGCGCCCCGGCCATCGCCGCCTTCCGACGCCTGTAGGCGCGCATGACGAGCGCACGGCGGATGAAAGCGGACAGCGTCTGCGTCCAAAGGACCACGCCGTTCCGGGCCAGGGCCCGCTGGCCGCCGCGCGCATCCGCTCCTACAACTCAAGGCCATAGGAGAGCCGCATCATGGACAACATCAACTCGGTTCCTGCCGGCAACGTGCGTGGCTTCGAATGCTTCGGCCCCAACGGCAGCGTCGTTTTCTGCACCGCGCAGGGCGAAGCCCTCTTCTGGCGTTCGCTGGGGTACGTGGTGCTGCACATGTGCCACTCGGGCTTGTAGGCCGGTATGCGCATCCCGATCCGCACCGTGCCGCCGACGCAGGATCCCGGCATCGTCATCGAATGCATCCGCGCCTGCGTCTGGGCAACGGTCGAAGGCCGGCCCTTCTGCGCGCTGCGCGCCGGGCCTTCGACGGCGCCGCCGTTCCCGCGCATTGGTGACATGGTGCCCGTGCCTTAGCCCTGTTGGAGCCCGCGCGGCCGGGCAGACTCGACGAAGTCCCACAAGGCTGCGCGGTGTGCACCGATGGCCCGGGCCGGCCGCGCAGGCGAAGGTCCGTACGCGATTGAACGGAGTCTTCGTGAACCATCCGCCCCTGCCCGCGACGCCTGACATCGCGGTCCCCGCCGCCAGCCAACGCTGGTGGACCCAGCTCGGGCCGGGCCTGATCACCGGCGCGGCGGACGACGACCCGAGCGGCATCGCGACCTACTCGCAGGCCGGCGCGCAACTCGGCTACGGCGTCGGCTGGACGCTGCTGCTCGCCTATCCGCTGATGATGGGCATCCAGCTCGCCAGCGCGCGCATCGGCCGCGTGACCGGCAAGGGCCTCACCGAAACCTTCGCGCGCTTCTGTCCGCGCTGGCTGGTGGCCTCGCTGGTGACGCTGCTGCTGGTCGCCAACGTGATCAACCTCGGCGCCGACCTGAGCGCGATGGGCGACTCGGCCGCGATGGTGGCGTCCGGGCCGGCGGGCGCATACGCGCTGGGCTTCGGCGCGCTGTCGCTGGTGCTGCAGGTGTTCCTGCCCTACGAGCGCTATGTGCGCATCCTGAAGTGGCTGACGCTCTCGCTGTTCGCCTATGTGGGCGTGGTGTTCTCGGTGCACGTGGACTGGGCGGCCGCGATGAAGGGCACCTTCGCGCCTTCCTTTCAATGGAACAGGGACTACGTCACCACCATCGTCGCCATCCTCGGCACCACCATCAGTCCCTACCTCTTCTTCTGGCAGGCCTCGCAGGAGGTGGAGGAGATCAACCGCGTGCCGGAAGACCATCCGCTGCGCATCGCGCCGGAGCAGGCGCGGCGCCAGTTCCGGCGCCTCAGGCTGGACACGGCGATCGGCATGGGCTTCTCGAACCTGATCGCCTTCTTCATGATCACCGCGACCGCCGCCACGCTGCACGCGCACGGCCTGACCCACATCGAGACCACGAAGCAGGCGGCCGAGGCGCTGCGCCCGATCGCCGGTGACGCCGCCTTCGTGCTGTTCGCGCTCGGCATCCTCGGCACCGGCATGCTGGCGCTGCCGGTGCTGGCCGGCTCGGCGGCGAATGCGGTGGCCAGCTACTTCCACTGGCGCAAGGGGCTCGACCTGCCGCTGGCGAAGGCGCGCAGCTTCTACGGCATCCTCGCGTTGGCGATGGTCGTCGGGCTCGCCATCAGTGTCTCGGGGTTGAATCCGATCTCGGCGCTCTACTGGGCGGCGGTGATCAACGCGGTGATCTCGGTGCCGGTGATGGTGGCAGTGATGATCGCCGCCACCAGCACCCAGGTCATGGGCAAGATGGTACTGCCCGCCAAATGGCGGGTCGCGGGTTGGCTGGCCACGGCGGCGATGGCGGCCGCGTCGGTGTCGCTGTTGATCGTGTCGATCGCCTGAGGCGCGCGATGAACAGGGCATGGACCGGTTTCCCGCGACGCCATCCGGTCTGGACCGGCGTCGCGGTCGCGCTCGTGCTGCTCGTGCTGCTGTTCGACTGGAACTGGTTCCGGCATCCGCTGGAGCGCTACATCTCGCAGAAGACCGAGCGCACTTTCCGCATCTCCGACCTGCACGTCACGCTCGGCTGGACGCTGACGCCGACCATCCGCATGCGCGACGTCTACTTCGGCAACGCGGCCTGGTCGAAGGAGAAGGCGATGGCGCAGATCGAGACGCTGGAGTTCTCGGTCTCGCTGCGCGACCTGCCCGGCAAGGTGCTGATCCCGCGCGTCGCGCTCACCCATCCCGAGCTCGTGTTCGAGCGGCAGCCGGACGACCGCAAGAACTGGATCCTCTCCGACCCTTCCGACAAGTCGCCGAGCAAGCTGCGCATCGGCACGCTGTCGGTGGACCAGGGCCGTCTGCGCTACATCGACTACGGCATGCCCTTCTCGATCGACATCCAGGGCAGCACCTTCGACCCGGCCACCCAGGCGCAGGTGAAGGATGCCAAGGCCAAGCCGATCAACGACCGCTACACCACGCAATACGACTTCAAAGGCAAATACCACGACGCCGCCTTCTCGGGCACGGCGCTCACCGGCGAGGTGCTCAGCTTCCAGGAGTCGGGCGTGCCCTTTCCGCTCAAGGGCAGCCTGGTCGCGGGCACGACGCGCGTCGATGTCGAAGGCACGATCGCCGACGCCGACAACATCTCGGCCATCGACACGCAGCTGCGCATCCGGGGCCGCACGCTGGCCAACCTCTATCCCTTCCTCTTGCTGCCGCTGCCGGCCTCGCCGCCGTACGAACTGCAGGGCCACCTGATCCTCAAGGGCAAGACCTACACCATGGACGACCTGGCCGGCAGGATCGGCGCGACCGACGTCACCGGCCATGGCACCTATGTCGACAAGACGCCGCGTCCGCTGCTCACGGCCGACCTGCACAGCAAGCTGCTCAAGCTCGCCGACCTCGGCCCGCTGATCGGCGTGCAGACCAGGGAGAGCGGCGGCAAGCCCGTCGCCTCGCAGGCCCAGACCCGCAACCGTCCCGCGGCCAAGGCGACCGAGCAGGCCACCGACCCCGATCATTTGCTGCCCGCAGGCAGCTTCGACGGCAGCCGGCTGCAGAAGATCGATGCCGACGTCAGCCTCGACGCGGCCCGGCTCGAGATGCCCAACGCGCTGCCGCTGGAAAGCATCCACGCCTCGCTGCATCTGCATGATTCGATCCTCAAGCTGACGCCGCTGGACTTCGGCTTCGCCGGCGGCACCATCGCCTCGCAGGTGCTGCTCGATGCGCGCGAGCCGACGCTCAAGTCCGAGCTGCAGGCGAACTTCCGCGGCATTCGCGTCGACCGGCTGGTGCCCGACAAGGAAGCCATCGCGCAGGGCGCAGGCACGGTCGGCGCGACGATCGAGCTCAAGGGCACCGGCAACTCGATCGCCGACGCGGCCGCGAAATCCAATGGCCGCATCGCCGCCGCGATCGCCGGCGGGCGCATCTCCAACCTGCTCGACGCGGCGAGCTCGCTCAACGGCGGCAAGGTGCTCGAGCTGCTGGTCGGCGGCGACAAGACGATCGAGGTCAACTGCGGCGGCATGGCCTTCGACATCAAGGACGGCCAGGGCACGTCGTCGCTGTTCCTGATCGATACCGAGCAGACCCAGATCCTGGGCAGCGGCACTTTCGACCTGGCGCGCGAGCGCTTCGACTTCACCATCGCGCCGAAGCCCAAGCGCGTGGGCATCCTCTCGCTGCGCACGCCGGTGCGGCTTTACGGCAGCTTCCGCAAGCCGGACTTCCAGATCGAGAAAGGCCCGCTGCTCGCGCGGGCCGGCGGCGCGCTCGCACTGGCGGCCGCGGCGCCGTTCGCCGCGCTGTTGCCGCTGATCGAGACCGGTCCCGGCGTCAACACCAACTGCGCCGCCGTCGAGCGGCAGGTCGGCGGTGCGCAGAAGCAGGCGAGGGCGGCGGCGAAGAAAAAGAAATAGCCGCCGCCGCTCACTCCTTGACCGAGCCGGTCAGTCCCGAGACGTAGTACTCGACGAAGAAGGAATAGATGAAGGCCACCGGCAGCGAGCCCAGCAGCGCGCCGGCCATCAACGGTCCCCACTGGTAGACGTCGCCCTGCACGAGCTCGGTCACCACGCCCACCGGCAGCGTCTTGATCTCCGAAGACGAGATGAAGGTCAGCGCATAGATGAACTCGTTCCACGACAGCGTGAAGGCGAAGATGCCGGCCGAGATCAGCCCCGGCACGGCCAGCGGCAGCACGATCTTCACCAGCACCTGCCAGCGGCTCGCGCCGTCGATCAGCGCGCACTCCTCGAGCTCGGCCGGGATCGAGCGGAAGTAGCCCATCAGGAGCCAGGTCGAGAACGGGATCAGGAAGGTCGGGTAGGTCAGGATCAGCGCCCAGCGCGTATCGAACAGGCCGAGGTTGAACACCACGTTGGCCAGCGGAATGAACAGGATCGACGGCGGCACCAGATAGGCCAGGAAGATCGCAAGGCCGACCTGCCGCGAGCCGTTGAAGCGCAGCCGCTCGATCGCATAGGCCGCCAGCACCGAGGCCGCGAGCGAGAAGAAGGTCGACACCACCGACACCAGCACCGTGTTCCACAGCCACTGCGGGTACTCGGTCTCGAACAGCAGCTTGTGGAAGTGCGCGAGCGTCGGGCCGATGACCCAGAACGGATTGCCTTCGCGCGAGAGCAGCTCCGCATCCGGCTTCACCGAGGTGATCGCCATCCAGTAGAACGGGAACAGCAGCACGATCAGGAACACCAGCAGCGGCAGGTAGACCGTCACCGCCTTGCGCGGCACCGAGTCGAGGTAGCTCATCCCGACGACATCGATCTGGCCGGGCTTGCTCATTTATCGGATCCCCCCTGTTGCCATGCGCGGCGCTGCAAGCCGAAGAAACTGAACATCACGCAGGCCAGCAGGAAGGGCACCATCGCGATCGCGATGGCCGCGCCCTCGCCGAGTGCGCCGCCCGAGATCGCGCGCTGGAAGGACAGCGTCGCCATCAGGTGCGTCGCATTGAGCGGGCCGCCGCGGGTGATGACGTAGATCAGCTGGAAGTCGGTGAAGGTGAACAGCACCGAGAAGGTCATCACCACCGCGATGATCGGCGTCAGCAATGGCAGCGTGACGTGGCGGAACTGCTGCCAGGGCGATGCGCCGTCGATGGCCGAGGCCTCGTAGTAGCTCGGCGAGATGGTCTGCAGCCCGGCCAGGAGCGTGATCGCGACGAAGGGCACGCCGCGCCACACGTTGGCCGCGATGACGGCGAAGCGCGCGTTCCACGGATCGCCGAGGAAGTCGATGTACTGGTCGATCAGGCCCATCTTCACCAGCGCCCAGCTGATGATCGAGAACTGCGAGTCGTAGATCCACCAGAAGGCGATCGCCGACAGCGCGGTCGGCACGATGTAGGGCAGCAGGATGACGGCGCGAAAGAAGGTCTTGAAGCGGATGTTCTTGTTCAGCAGCACCGCCAGCCAGAGGCCGAGCAGGAACTTGAACACGCTCGCCACCGCCGTGTAGAAGAGCGTGTTGAAGAGCGCCAGCCGCGTGACCGCATCGCCCCACAGGTACTCGTAGTTCTCGAGGCCGATCCACTCGCCGCTGCGTCCGACCTTGGTGTCGGTGAAGCCGAGCCAGGTGCCCAGGCCGAGCGGATAGGTCAGGAACAGCAGCAGCAGCGCCGCGGCCGGCAGCATGAACAGGAAGCTGAGGCCGCCGCGGCTGTTCTGCAGCCGGGTGAGTCGCGTGGTCATCGATGCGGGGCTGCGGCCTCAGACCTTGTAGTAGCGCTCGGCGCGTTTCTGCGCGCGTTCCGCGGCTTCCTTCGGCGTCTTGGCGCCGCTCGCTGCCTCGGCCACCATGTTGGGAATGATGAAGTCCGCCGCTGCGCCGGCCGATGCATAGCCGAGCTTGCCGTCGTAGCCGCCCGGGCGCAGGTTCTTGACCGAATCGCGGTAGGGCGTGTTCTTCGGATCGGCGGTCCAGACCGGATTGGCCTCGTAGGCGCGCAGCGGCTGCGCGACGTAGCCGCCGCCGCCTTCGAGCCAGGCGTCGAACTGCGGCTTCTCCATCATGAAGCGCAGGAACTCCTTCGAGGCCTGCGGGTACTTGGTGTACTTCATGATCATCTGGTTGAAGAACAGATGCGATTCGGTCGGCACGCCCACCGGCCCGATCGGAAACACCGCGTGGTTGATGTCGGCGGCCATTTCCTTGAGCTTCGGATCGGGCGAGTTCTTGGCCGCGTAGTAGATCGAGATGCCGTTGTTGGTCACGCTGATCTGGCCGTCGAGAAAAGCCTTGTTGTTGTTCGGATCGAGCCACGACAGCGTGCCCGGAATGAAGTTGGCATACAGCTCCTTGCCGTACTCCAGCGCCTTCAGCGTCTCGGGGCTGTCGATCACCACCTTGTTGCTCTTGTCCACCAGCTTGCCGCCGAAGGCCCAGATCAGCCAGTTGGTCCAGGTGCTGTCGCCGGTCGCGTTGCCGAGCGCCATGCCGCCCGGCGTGCCCTTGTCTTTCAATGCCTTGTAGAGCTTGAGGAAGTCGTCGGTATTCTTGGGAAAGGTGTCGAAGCCCGCGGCCTTGACCATGCTTTCGCGGTACACGATCAGCGAGCCCGAGGCGCCGAGCGGCAGGCCGATCCATTTCTTGCCGTCGGGCCGCATGAAGGCTTCGCCGGCCGGGTACCAGCCGCCGTATTTCCTGCCGAGGTAGTCGGCCAGGTCGGTGACGTCGAGCAGCTTGTCGGGGTACAGGTCGGCGTCGTCGTTGGTCGACAGGATGATGTCGGGCCCGGCGCCGGTGTTGGCCGCCACGGCCGCCTTGGGTCGCACGTCTTCCCAGCCTTCGTTGTCGACGCGCACCTCGATGCCGGTGGTCTCGCTGAACTTCTTGACGTTCGCCATGTAGGCATCGATGTCGCCCTGCACGAAGCGGCTCCAGCGCAGTACGCGCAGCTTGGCGCCCTTCTCGGGTTTGAAGCTCATCGTCTGCGCGTTCGCGAGCGGCGAGAACACCATGCTGCCGACGCCGAGCGAGGCCGCCGCCGCGCCGGCCGTGGCCTTGAGGATGCTGCGGCGGTTGTTGCTGAAGTCACTCATTCATGTCTCCTTGTTGTTGACGGGACCAGGGTGAAACTCAAGCCACCAGAAGCTGACCAGTGCTGGCGTCGAAAAGATGCGCTCTCTGAAGATCGGGTTGCAGATGGATCGTGGTGCCGGGCGCGAAGTCGTGGCGTTCGCGGAACACGGCCGAGAGCTCGGTGCCTTCATGGCGGCAGGCGACGAAGGTGTCCATGCCGGTCGGCTCCATCACCACCACCTGCGACGCAATGCCGCCGCCGTCGGCGAGCGTCAGATGCTCGGGCCGCGTGCCGTAGACGACAGGCTGCCCATCGGCGCCGCCGGCCGCGAGCGGCGCATCGAGCTGCGTGCCGTCGGGCAGCTCCACGCGCGCCGCGCCCGCGCCGCGCCGCAGGATGCCGGGCAGGAAGTTCATCGCCGGCGAGCCGATGAAGCCGGCCACGAACTGGTTGGCCGGATGGTCGTAGAGCTCCAGCGGACTGCCGGTCTGCTCGATGCGGCCGTCGCGCATGACGACGATCTTGTCGCCCATGGTCATGGCCTCGATCTGGTCGTGCGTGACGTAGATCGAGGTGGTCTTCAGCCGCTGGTGCAGCTCCTTGATCTCGCTGCGCATCGCCACGCGCAGCTTGGCGTCGAGGTTGGACAGCGGCTCGTCGAACAGGAAGACCTGCGGATCGCGCACGATCGCGCGGCCCATCGCGACGCGCTGGCGCTGGCCGCCCGAGAGCTGGCGCGGGTAGCGGTCGAGCAGCGGCATCAGCGCCAGGATCTCGGCCGCCTGCTTGACCTTGGCATCGATGGCCGTCTTGTCCATCTTCGCCAGCGCGAGCGCGAAGGCCATGTTGTCGCGTACGGTCATGTGCGGATAGAGCGCGTAGTTCTGGAACACCATCGCGATGTCGCGCTCCTTCGGCGGCAGGTCGTTGACGCGCTTGTCGCCGATGCGGATCTCGCCGCCGTTGATCTGCTCCAGCCCCGCGATCATGCGCAGCAGCGTCGACTTGCCGCAGCCCGACGGCCCGACCAGCACGGTGAAGGAGCCGTCGCGGATGTCGATGTCCACGCCATGGAGGATCGGGACATCACCGAAGTTCTTCTTGACTGCCTGGATCGTGACACTGGCCATGCACTGGAGTCCTGAAAGTTCGCGCGTCGGCGCCGCGGTGCGGAGGAACCCGCATCGCCAGCGCGCAGTATTGGCACGGCAATCCGAGCGCGCATCAGGGCAAACCGTTAGGAACCGGTCCTTGCAAATTGGTACGATAACCTGATAACCGCCCTCGCTTTTCCCCCCGCCGCACCGAGAACCACCCCCTCCCAGCCCCTCAAGCTGATCGTCGATCGGCTGTCGGACCGGCTGGCAGCGCACTGGTGCGCGCAAATCGAATCGGGCGCGCTCGCGCCCGGCGACCGCCTGCCGACCGAGCGCGAGCTGGCGCTGGCGCACGGCGTCTCGCGCACCGTGGTGCGCGAGGCGGTGCACCAGCTCAAGTCGAAGGCGCTGGTGCAGTCGCGCCAGGGTTCGGGCGTGTTCGTGGCCGAGCCGCCGGCCCATCAGGCGCTGGCCTTCGATCCGGCGGTGCTGTCCTCGGTGCAGGCGGTGGTCCATGTGGTCGAGGTGCGCCGCGTGCTCGAAGGCGAGATCGCCGCGCTGGCGGCCGAGCGCGCGAGCCGCGCGCAGATCGCGGCACTGCGGCGCGCGCTCAAGGCCATCGATGCCGCCGCCGCGGCCGGCCAGGACGGCGTGGCCGAGGACCTGGCCTTCCACCGCGTGATCGGCGAGGCCACCGGCAATCCGCAGTTCCGGCTCTTGCTCGGCTTCCTGGAGCAGTACCTGCGCGAGGGCATGCGCATCACGCGCGGCAACGAGGCGCGGCGGCGCGACTTCATGGAAGCCGTGCAGTCCGAGCACCGCGCCATCTTCGAGGCCATCGCCGCGCGCGATCCGGCGGCCGCGCGGCGGCGCGCCACCGAACACCTGATCCGCGGCGAACAGCGGCTGGTCGAAGGCGGCATCATCGACGGCCGGCGCCGCAAGGCGGCGGTCCGGGCCCAGCGCGCTGGCGTGCCCTCGCCCTCTTTGCGAAAGACAACGAAAGCCACGAAGGAATCTCCATGAAACTGATGATCACGGGCGGCGGCGGTTTCCTCGGCGCGCGCCTCGCGCGCACGCTGCTGCGCCGCGGCACCCTGGACGGTCAGCGCATCGAGCGCATGGTGCTGACGGACATCGCGCCGCCGCCGGCCGACCTCGTGGCCGATGCGCGGGTCGAAGCCCGCACCGGTCCGCTGCTGATGCAGACGGATGCCCTGCGCGCCGAATCCTTCGACGGCGTGTTCCATCTCGCCGCCGCCGTCTCGGGCGAATGCGAGGCCGACTTCAATCTCGGCCTGCGCTCCAACCTGGACAGCACGCGCGCACTGCTCGACGCGCTGCGCGCCCACGTGAACGCCGGCGGCCCGGTGGCACGGCTGGTGTTCTCGAGTTCGGTGGCGGTGTTCGGGCCCGACCCGGCCGTGCCGATGCCGGCGCTGGTGGCCGACGACACGCTGCCGGCACCGCAGACGTCCTACGGCGTGCAGAAGCTGATCTGCGAACACCTGATCGCCGACTACACGCGCAAGGGCTACATCGACGGCCGCGCCGCGCGGCTGATGACGGTCACGGTGCGGCCCGGCAAGCCGAACGGCGCGGCGTCCTCCTTCTTCAGCGGCATCATCCGCGAGCCGCTGGCCGGGGTCGAATCGATCTGCCCGGTGTCGGCCGACGTCTCGCATCCGATGACTTCGCCCTCACACACGGTCGATGGCCTGATCGCCGTCTACGAAACCAGCCGCGAGGCCTTCGGCGGCCGGCTGGCGCTCAACCTGCCGGCGCTCAACGTGCGCATCAGCGACATGCTCGACGCGCTGGAGGAAGTGGCCGGCCCGGCCGTGCGCGCACGCGTGCGCTTCGAGCGCGACGAGCGCATCGCCGGCATCGTCGCCAACTGGCCGCGCGGTGCCACCGCCGAGCGCGCCGCGCGCCTGGGCCTGCGGCCGCACGACAATTTCGCCGACATCGTGCGCCAGTACATCGATGATTGCGCCGCGCTGCCGAACGCGAACGAGACCCTCCAGGGCATGAACCGCTGAACACCATGAAATCCACCCCACCGACCCCATCGAAAAAGAAGAAGTTCGCGCTGCGCTCCCAGGCCTGGTTCGACAATCCGGCCAATGCCGACATGACGGCGCTCTACCTCGAGCGCACGATGAACTTCGGCCTCGGCTTCGACGAGCTGCAGTCCGGCCGGCCGATGATCGGCATTGCGCAGACGGGTTCGGACATCGCACCCTGCAACCGCCATCACCTGGTGCTGGCCGAGCGCGTGCGCGAAGGCATCCGCGATGCGGGCGGCATCGCCTTCGAGTTCCCGATCCATCCGATCCAGGAAACCTGCAAGCGGCCGACCGCCTCGCTCGACCGCAACCTGCAATACCTGTCGCTGGTCGAGGTGCTGTACGGCTATCCGATCGACGGCGTGGTGCTGACCACCGGCTGCGACAAGACCACGCCGGCCCAGCTGATGGCCGCGGCCACGGTCGACATCCCGGCCATCGCGCTCAATGCCGGGCCGATGCTCAACGGCTGGCACCAGGGCGAGCGCACCGGCTCCGGCACCATCGTCTGGAAGGCGCGCGAGATGATGGCCGCCGGCGAGATCGACGAGAAGGGCTTTCTCAAGCTGGTCGCGTCGTCGGCGCCGTCGACCGGCCACTGCAACACGATGGGCACGGCGTCGACGATGAACTCGCTGGCCGAGGCGCTGGGCATGACGCTGCCCGGCAGCGCGGCCATTCCCGCGCCCTACCGCGACCGCCAGGAGATGGCATACATGACCGGCAAGCGCATCGTCGAGATGGTGCGCGAGAACCTCAAGCCCTCGGACATCCTCACGCGCGCCGCGTTCGAGAACGCGATCGTCGTCAACTCGGCGCTCGGCGGCTCGACCAATGCGCCGGTGCACCTGAACGCGATCGCGCGCCACATCGGCGTCGAACTCACGACCGCCGATTGGGAAAAGCACGGCTACAAGATCCCGCTGATCGTCAACCTGCAGCCGGCCGGCGAGTACCTCGGCGAGGACTACTACCGCGCCGGCGGCGTGCCCGCCGTGGTGGCCGAGCTGATCGCGCAGGGCAAGATCCAGCCCGCGCTGACCGTCAACGGCAAGACCCTGATCGAGAACTGCGAAGGCCGTTTCACCAGCGACCGCCAGGTGATCTTCCCCTACGCGAAGCCGATGAAGAAGAACGCGGGCTTCCTCAACCTCAAGGGCAACCTGTTCGACTCCGCGATCATGAAGACCAGCGTCATCACGCCGGAATTCCATGCGCGCTATCTCGAGAACCCGGCCGACCCGATGGCCTTCGAAGGCACGGCCATCGTGTTCGACGGCCCCGAGGACTACCACCGGCGCATCGACGATCCGAAGATGAAGATCGATGCCCACAGCATCCTGTGCATGCGCGGTGTCGGGCCGGTGGGCTATCCGGGCGCGGCCGAGGTGGTCAACATGCGCGCGCCCGACTACCTGCTCAAGAAGGGCATCACCGCGCTGCCCTGCATCGGCGACGGCCGGCAGTCGGGTACTTCGGGCTCGCCCTCGATTCTCAACGCCTCACCCGAAGCGGCGACCGGTGGCGGCCTGGCGTTGCTGCGCACCGGCGACCGCGTGCGCATCGACCTGAAGAAGCGCACGGCGAACATGCTGGTGTCCGACGAAGAACTTGCCAAGCGCCGTGCGAAGCTGGAGGCGGCGGGCGGCTATGCGTATCCGCCGAGCCAGACGCCATGGCAGGAGATCCAGCGCGGGATCGTTGATGAGCTGTCGGGGGGCATGGTGCTCAAGCCGGCGGTGAAGTATCAGAAGGTGCATGCGACCTTCGGGATTCCGCGCGACAACCACTAGGACCAAGGCGCGCGCCAGCGCGTTCCGACGCGCAGGGCCTGCGCCTTCCTACTCGCCACACGGCAGCAGCGCGCAGCATGCATCGCTCCAACGCTGAAAGGAGCGACCATGCCAAGAGGTGACAAATCGTCCTACTCGGACAAGCAGAAGCGCGAGGCGCAGCACATCGAGCAAGGCTACGAGAAGCGCGGCGTCGCCAAGGGCGAGGCCGCGCGACGTGCGTGGGCGACGGTGAATGCCGAGACCGGCGGCGGCAAGAAGAGCGGCTCCGGCCGCGGCAAGGCCGAGAACCATGCGCCGGCCCACAAGGGCGGACGCCTGGGCGGCGAGGCGTCCGCATCGCGCAGCGCGGCCGAGCGCTCGGCCTCGGCGAAGAAGGCCGCGGCCACGCGCAAGCGCAACGCCGAGCGGGCGCGCTGAGCGCCGGCCCGGCGGCGATCAGGCGACCGCGGATTCGCTGGGTTCGGGGATCGCGCCGGATCCGCTCTGGCGCTTGGCGAGACCGGCCATCTGCAGCTCGATGCGGAACAGGCGCTCGTTCAGGATCGCGGTCTGAAGCCGAAGCGCCTCGATGATTGCGCGCGTCTGTGGATCGGGCGCGTTGTTCGACAGTTCCTGCAACTCGTGCAGTTTGTTGCGCAGCTCATTGCTCATGGTGGCACTCCGGCAGGTCGTGAGATGCCATCGTAGGCCGAGCGGCCCGATCGGGCCAGTCATTGCGCGAAGACGGGCGGGCTGGTTCAGAATCGGTCTTCATGAACATCGCCGATTCCTTCGCGGACGTGAGCCGCTTCGTCGACATCCGTCGCGACATCCATGCGCATCCCGAACTGGGCTTCGAAGAACATCGAACCTCCGAGAAGGTCGCCAGGCTGCTGACCGAGTGGGGCATCGAGGTGCACCGCGGCATCGCCGGCACCGGGCTGGTCGGCGTGCTGCGCCGCGGCACGGGCACGCGCAGCATCGGCCTGCGCGCCGACATGGATGCGCTGCCGCTCGACGAAGCCAACCAGTTCGCGCACCGGTCGACGAATGCCGGTCGCATGCATGCCTGCGGCCATGACGGCCACACCACCATGCTGCTGGCCGCGGCCTGGCACCTTGCGCAGAAGGGCGCGCGCTTCGACGGCACGGTCAATTTCATCTTCCAGCCGGCCGAGGAGATGGGCAAGGCCGGCGCGAAGAAGATGATCCAGGATGGCCTGTTCGACCGCTTTCCCTGCGACGCGGTGTTCGCGCTGCACAACTTTCCGGTCGGCGATGTCGGCCGCTTCGCGCTCAACGAGGGTGCGCTCATGGCCTCGAGCAACACCTACCGCATCACGCTGCGCGGCCGCGGCACGCATGCGTCGATGCCGCACACCGGCATCGATCCGGTGGCTGCCGTGATCGCGCTGGCGCAAGCGCTGCAGACCATCGTGCCGCGCACCATCGCGAGCACCGAGCGCGCGCTGCTCGCGGTGACGCAGCTGCAGGGTTCGGACGCGCCCAACGTGATCCCCGACACGGCGACGGTCGGCGGCACGGTGCGCACCTTCTCGATCGCGGCGCTGGACCGCATCGAGGAACGGCTGCACACGCTGGCCCAGGGCATCGCCGACGCGCACGAATGCACGGCCGAGGTGAGCTTCGTGCGCGCCTCGCCGCCGGTGGTCAACCACGCGGCCGAGGCGCGCTTCGCGGCGGGTGTGATGCGCGAGGTGGTGGGCGAGGACATGGTCACCGACGACTTCCCGGCCGTGATGGGCGCGGAGGACTTCGCCCACATGCTGCTGGCGCGGCCGGGCTGCTATGCCTTCCTCGGCAACGGCGACGGCGATCACCGGCTGGACGGCCACGGACCCGGGCCGTGCATCATCCACAACACCTCCTTCGACTTCAACGACGAGATCATTCCGATCGGCGCCAGCTACTTCGTGAAGCTGGTCGAGCGCTGGCTGCCGGCCGGCGGCTGAGAGCTCGACGGGTTCCGCGCCGCGCCGCCGCGGCTTTCTTCTCCCCCGACGTGAAAGCGATCCCGACGATGTCCTGCCTCCTCTCTCGACGTTCCCTGGCCCTCGGCGCGCTGTCCGGCATGGCGCTCGGCATGGCCGGCGCTGTGCATGCACAGCAACGCGTGATCCGCATCGTCGTGCCCTTCGGCACCGGCGCCGTGCAGGACACGGTGGCGCGCGCCTTCAACGGCGAACTCGGCGCGGCGCTGAATGCCTCGGTGATCGTCGAGAACCGGGCCGGCGCAGGCGGCTCGGTGGGTGCGGCGCTGGTGGCCAAGGCGGCGCCCGATGGCAACACGCTGCTGCTGGCGGCGGCCAGCCATCACATCGCGGGCTATCTCTACAGCAAGCTCGCCTACGACCCGCTGAAGGATTTCGTCGGCGTCGCCAACCTCGGCAACGCGGGCTATGTGGTGGTGGCGTCGAGCGCACTCAACGTGTCCAACATCGCCGAGTTCATCCGCGAGGTGAAGGCGCATCCGGGCAAGTACAACTACGCATCGGCCGGCAACGGCAGCGCCACGCACCTGGCGATGGCCTCGTTCCTCGCCCAGGCCGGGCTCGAGATGACGCACATCCCGACCAAGTCGACCGGCGAGGCGATCACCGAATTGCTGGCCGGCCGCGTGCAGGCGGTGACCTCGTCGAGCATCGGCGTGATGGGCCTGCAGAACGATGCCCGCATCAAGCCGCTGGCCTCGACCGGCAGGCTGCGCAGCCCCTTCCTGCCGAACCTGCCGACGGTGGCCGAGAGCGGCCTGCCGGGCTACGAATTCGATTCGTGGATCGGCCTGCTCGCGCCCGCAGGCACGCCGAAGGCGGAGGTCGACCGGCTCAACGCCGCGGTCGACAAGGTGCTGGCCGATCCGGCGATGAAGGACCGCTTCCTGCGCCTGGGCATCGAGCCGCGCAGCTCCGATGCGCCTGCGTTCCAGCATCTGCTGGCAGCCGACTGGCGCGCGATGGGTGCGGTGGTCAAGGCCTCGGGCGCGAGGATCGATTGAGCGCCGGCGCTCAGCCCGGCTTGCTCGGCGCGAGGCTCTTCAGGTAGAGGTGGAGCGCGCGCACGTCGGTGTCGTTCATCTCGCGCAGCGAGCCGAAGGGCATCACCTGGACCGCGCTGCCGTCCGGCCGCAGGCCGGTCTTGAAAAGACGCGCGAAGGTGTCGGCATCGGCGTAGCGCGCCATCACGCTGCCTTCGCCGGGCGAGAGCCTGGCGGCCGGCGGCCAGTCGGGCGGGCCGCCGGGTATCTTGCCGCCTTCGAGCCTGGGGCCATGGCAGCCGAGGCACATGTTGGCGACGTAGGCGCCATGGGCCACGCTGATGTCGTCGGCCACGGGCTGCTCGGGCGGGCGCGTGTGGTCGATCTTGGCGGCGGCGTCCTGGATCACGCCGAAGCCATAGAGGGCACGCACGGGCAGGGGCAGGTCGACCACCGCAGGGCCGCCCTCGGCCGGCGCGAGGTGACGCAGGTAGGCGACCAGCGAAGCGAGGTCGTCATCGGTGAGGCGGTTGTAGTCCTCGCTCGGCATCACCATCAGCGCCCGGCCTTGCGGGGTCACGCCGTGGCGGATGGTGCGCTCCCAGTCCGCTGGGCCATAGGCGGCGACCGCGCTGCCGGGGCCGGGACTGATGTTGGGTCCCGCGATGCGCATGCCCTTGCCGTCGTCGAGAAACAGGCGGCCGTTGCCCTGCGCACCATGACAGTCGACGCAGCCGCGCGAGGCAAAGAGATAGCGGCCGCGTTCGAGCGCCGCGGCGTCGTCGCGGAAGGCGACCGCCGTCACCGGGACCTCGACCTTGCGCTGCATTCTGTGGCGCGCCAGCTGGTCGCCGGCGAAGAGGGCCAACGCTGCGAGCGCGATCAGCAGCGCGAGCCCGATCACGGTGCGCCGCAGCCAGCGGCGGGAACTTGTGGTTGTCATGCGGTCTCCTTCTCCGGCGAATTTGCCGCATTGAATCACTTTCGGGCCCGCGCGGGGAGTGCACGCGGCGGCGCCGGCGTCCGGCCGGCCGTGACTAGGGCGTGTCGGGCTCGGGGGAATCGCCGGAATCGCCGAGCGGCGGACAGTTCCAGTTCAGCAGCTCGGCCAGCCGTCGCACGATCCATTCGGCCTCGCCCGCCGGGACGCCCGCGTCGGGCGTGCAGAGGCCGGCGTGGATGCGCCGCAGGATCTCGTCTTCCGAGGGCACCTCGACGTGATGCAGCAGTTGCGCCTGCTGTACCAGGTGATTGGCAAGGTCCTCGCACACCTCGTAGCGCGCGCGCACGACGGCGATCGGCTCGGCAAGGCGCTGCCGCGCGTCGGTGTAGACCGCGAAGAACGAAGGCGGGATGTCGATCTGGTAGTCGTCGGACATGGGGGGCGTGAGCTTCCAATGAAAAACGCGCCCGGGGGGCGCGTTTTCGGAGTCGGCGGCGCGCCGAGAAGGCGCAGCCCGCTCAACCGCCCTTCTTGGCCCGCTTGCCGGGGTTCTTCTTGCTGCGGGTCGCGGTGCCGCGCTCCAGGCTGACCTTCTGGCCGCCGCCCGACTTGGGGACGTTGTAGCCGGGTTGCGGAACGGGCTTGGGGGTGGCCAGGCGATCGGCCTCGGTGCGGATTTTCTTGGGCATGGGACGCTCGGATAAAAAGAAATCGAAGGACGTGATTAGGCCACATCGTCGAGCAGCCGTACCTTCACGGTCTTGCCCTTGACGCGGCCGGTGGAAAGTCTGTGCGCGGCCTCGCGCGCGATGCGCCGGTCGACCGCCACGTAGGTGGAGAACTCGTTGACGTTGATCTTGCCGACCTGCTCCTTGGCGAAGCCGGCCTCGCCGGTGAGCGCGCCCAGCACGTCGCCGGCGCGGATCTTCTCCTTGCGGCCGCCAACGATCTGCAGCGTGGCCATCGGTGGCCGCAGCGGGCCTTGGGCATCGGCGGTGAGTTCGGCCAGCGGATGCCATTCGGACTCGCGGCCCTGCAGCTGCTCGATCTTTCCGACGCTGCCCATCTCGTCCATGCCGGCGAGGCTCAATGCCAGGCCTTCGGCATCGCCGCGTCCGGTGCGGCCGATGCGGTGGATGTGGATCTCGGCATCGGGCGTCACGTCGACGTTGATCACCGCTTCGAGCTGCGCGATGTCGAGGCCGCGCGCTGCGACGTCGGTGGCGACCAGCACCGAACAGCTGCGATTGGCGAACTGCACCAGGACCTGGTCGCGCTCGCGCTGCTCCAGCTCGCCGAACAGCGCCAGCGCGCTGAAGCCCTGGGCCTGCAGCACCTGGACCAGGTCGCGGCACTGCTGCTTGGTGTTGCAGAAGGCCAGCGTGCTGGCCGGGCGGAAGTGGTTGAGCAGCAGGCTCACGGCGTGCAGCCGTTCGCTGTCCTTCACCTCGTACCAGCGCTGGCGGATCTTGCCTTCCTCGTGCTGCACCTGCACCGTGATCTGCTGCGGGCTCTTCATGAACTGCGCGCTGAGCTTGGCGATGCCTTCGGGGTAGGTGGCCGAGAACAGCAGCGTCTGGCGTTCCTTCGGGCACTGGCGGGCGACCTTGGCGATGTCGTCGAAGAAGCCCATGTCGAGCATGCGGTCGGCTTCGTCGAGCACCAGCGTGTTGAGGGCTTCGAGTTTCAGGCTGCAGCGTTCGAGGTGGTCCATGATGCGGCCCGGCGTGCCGACCACGACGTGGGCGCCGTGCTCGAGGCTCGCGAGCTGCCCGCGCAAGGCGACGCCGCCGCAAAGCGTGACCACCTTGATGTTTTCTTCGGCGCGGGCCAGGCGGCGGATTTCCGTCGTCACCTGGTCGGCCAGTTCGCGCGTCGGGCACAGCACCATCGACTGGATGGCGAAGCGGCGCGGGTTGAGGTTGGCGAGCAGCGCCAGCGCGAAGGCGGCGGTCTTGCCGCTGCCGGTCTTGGCCTGCGCGATCAGGTCACGGCCGAGCAGCGCCACCGGCAGGCTGGCCGCCTGAATCGGCGTCATCTGCAGATAGCCGAGCTGCGTCAGGTTCGCCAGCGTCTGCGGCGTGAGCGGCAGCGAAGCGAAGTCGGCGGCGGATCCTGTGGGGGTCACGCGGGCGTCGATCAGCGGCGCGGCGCGTTGTTGTTGGAGTTGACCGGCGGTGGGCCGCGGCGTTCCAGGTGACGGAAGGTGATGCGGCCCTTGGTCAGGTCATAGGGCGACAGCTCCAGCGACACCTTGTCGCCGGCCAGGATGCGGATGTGGTGTTTGCGCATCTTGCCGCCGCTGTAGGCGATGAGCTGGTGACCGTTGTCCAGGGTCACGCGGTAGCGGGAGTCGGGCAGCACTTCGGTCACTGCGCCGTTCATTTCGATCAGTTCTTCCTTGGGCATGTGGTCCTCTGAATGATGGTCGTGATGGGTTGAAACTGTGGGGCCGCTTCAGCAGGCCGCGCAGGGGATCGCCGTGCCGCGGGGCAGGGTGCGTTCGCGCACCCAGGCCAGTCCCTGGTCGAGGGCGTAGCGGATGGCGGCGGCCTGGTTGGCGAAGCGCGGCGTGAAGCGCATCACGCGATCGTGCGTGCCGCTGCCGTGCCCGGAGCGGATCGAGACCGAAGCCGCGAAGCGGCCGTCGTCCAGATCCTTGACGAGCGGCGAGACAAGGTACTTGCCCACCGCGATGCTGTGTTGAATGATGTCCATGAAAGCCTTGCGTGCCGCGACGCCGCGACAGCGCTGAAGATAATTGAAAAAACAAAAGCGCAGGCCGGCCGGAAATGGCGCCCACCGGAGCGGACAGCGCGCTGTTCGCTTCAACAAGTACGAAGGCAGTGGTGGCAATCATGGGCGCCCGGTCTGGCGCACCAACACACTGTGAGGGCCGGCTTGTGAGTGAAGGCCTGGAGATTCCAGGTCAGCCGGCGCGATGACGAAACGTGCTTCGTCGTGATATCGAAACGAACCCTGCATTCTAGCCGATCTGGCACGAGTGTTGCTGTTTATGGTGCGCGGCACGGGCTTGCGAGCCGCTCGCTCGCGGCGCACCATGGCGGCACCATCGTTCCCAGGAGCGCTGCCATGGAAATTCACGGATCGCCGGTTCGGTTCATGCCGCCGTCCGGGCCTGTGGCCCTGCGCGCCGCACGATGGGGGGGCCGGTTGCTGATCGCCGGCGTCCTGCTGTTCTTCGCCTTCCCGGGCCTGCTGGCCGCCACCCTCGTCTCCCGGTCCGATGGCCGACCCGGCAGCGCGCAAGTCCAGGCGCTCCAGCGCGCCGGCGATGCGGTCGTGGCGCTGCGCGTGGCCGCGATCGGCGGCGCGAGGTCCGCCGACAGCCTGGGCCGGGAGCGCGTCGGATCGGGTGTGGTGATCGGCCCCGACGGACTGATCCTCACCATCGGCTACCTGCTGCTCGAGGCCGAGACGATCGAGATCGTCACGCAGGACGACCATGTCCTGCCGGCACGCGAGGTCGCCTACGACCTCGCCACCGGCTTCGGCCTCGTGCGGCCGCTGGTGCCGCTGCGCGGCATCGAGCCGGTGCCGTTCGCCGGTGTCGGCTCGGTGAAGGCCGGCGAGCCGCTCCTGGTCGCGACCGGCAGCAGCAGCGGCACCGAGGTCGCGTTCACGCGGCTGGTCGCGACGCGGCCCTTCTCCGGTTACTGGGAGTACTACATCGACACCGCGCTCTTCACCAGCCCGCCGGTGATCAACCACAGCGGCGCGGCGCTCTTCAATCGCAATGGCGAACTGCTCGGCATCGGCAGCCTGTTCGTGATGGAGACGGGCGGCCCCGATCATGGGCCGCCGGGCAACATGTTCGTGCCGGTGCAGTTGCTGCGTCCGGTGCTCGCCGAGATGCAGGCCACGGGCACGACGCGCGCGAGCGTGCGGCCGTGGCTCGGCATCTCTTCATCGGAACACGACGGGCAGGTCGAGATCGTGCGTGTCGATCGCTCGGGCCCCGCGCTGGCGGCCGGCCTGCAGCCCGGTGACGTGGTGCTGGAGATCGACGGTGTCGAGGTCCGCACCCTCGAGGCCTTCTACAAGCAGCTGTGGAAGCGGCCGGCGCCCGAGAGCGATGTGGTGCTCACGGTGCGCCAGGGCTCGGAGGTTCGCAAGATCAAGGTCCACGCGATCGACCGCATGCAGACGCTGCGAAAGCCTGAAAGCATTTAGGGCTCGCCCCCAGGCCGCGCGCACTTCGTGTCGCTTCGCCAACCCCCTGCCGGGGGCAACACCGGCGGACCGGCTGAGCCGGATCCGCGGTGTTTCTGGCTCGCGCCGGGGCGGGGCTATCCGATGCCCAGCATCTTTCGATTGGCCGCGGCGTCGGCGTTGCCGCCGGCGAAGTCGTCGAAGGCGCGGTCGGCCACGCGGATGATGTGCCGCGCGATGAATTCGGCGCCCTCGCGCGCACCGTCCTCCGGATGCTTCAGGCAGCATTCCCATTCAAGCACCGCCCAGCCGGGAAAGTCATAGGCGGCCAGCTTCGAGAAGATGGCGCCGAAGTCGACCTGCCCGTCGCCGAGCGAGCGGAAGCGCCCGGCCCGGTCGAGCCATGGCTGGAAGCCGCCGTACACGCCCTGCTTGCCGGTCGGATTGAACTCCGCGTCCTTCACGTGGAAGATCTTGATGCGCTCGTGGTAGTGGTCGATGTAGTCGAGGTAGTTGAGCTGCTGCAGCACGAAGTGGCTCGGGTCGTACAGCAGGCAGGCGCGCGGATGCTGGCCCACGCGCTCGAGGAACATCTCGTAGGTCACGCCGTCGTGCAGGTCCTCGCCCGGATGGATCTCGTAGCAGACGTCGACGCCGGCCTCGTCGAAGGCGTCGAGGATCGGTTTCCATCGGCGCGCGAGCTCGTCGAAGGCTTCCTCGATCAGGCCCGGCGGACGCGGCGGCCACGAATAGAGATAGGGCCAGGCCAGCGCACCCGAGAAGGTCGCGTGCGCCGTGAGGCCGAGATGCGCCGAAGCCTGCGCCGCGAAATGCAGCTGCTCGACCGCCCACTGCTGTCGCCGGACCGGATCGTTGCGGACCTCGGGCGCGGCAAAGCCGTCGAAGCCCGCGTCGTAGGCCGGATGCACGGCGACGAGCTGGCCCTGCAGGTGGGTCGACAGCTCGGTGATCTCGAGCCCGTGCTGCGCCAGCGTGCCTTTCACTTCGTCGCAATAGGTCTTGCTCGCGGCGGCCTTCTTCAGGTCGAACAGGCGCGCGTCCCAGCTGGGTATCTGCACGCCCTTGTAGCCGAGCTTCGAAGCCCATCCCGCGATCGCGTCGAGCGAATCGAAGGGTGCGGCGTCGCCCACGAACTGGGCCAGAAAGATGGCCGGACCCTGGATGGTCTTCATGTGTCGTCTCCTCGGTGAAAGCGTTGCCCGTATGGCGGCTTCCAAAATCATAGTCACGTACGGCACCGTCCGACGTGCCGTCGGGGCCTCGGGGCCTGCGGGGGCTATCGGAACGCAGCACAATGATCGTTCCGTCAACCAAGGGCTGCGTGCCGCACGCGGCGCTGAATGCGATGTCACAAACCGTTTCCGGTCGTCTGAAGATCGGGCTGTCCGCCTGCTTCTCCCATGCCGACCCCGCGCGTTCGCTGTTCACCAACAAGACCTTGCAGTACGTCGAGCAGTCGATCACGCACTGGCTGATGTCGGCCGGCGCGATGGTGGTGATGGTGCCCTGCCCGACCGGCGAAACGGCGCGCGGCGACACCAAGCTGTCGCACTACGCGGAGTGGCTCGACGGCGTGGTGATGCACGGCGGCGCCGACGTCTGGCCCGGCAGCTACGGCGAGGTGCCGCTGAAGGACGCATGGGTCGGCGACCGCATCCGCGACCTCTACGACCTCGCGCTGGTCGAGGCCTTCGAGCAGGCAGGCAAGCCCATCTTCGGCGTCTGCCGCGGGCTGCAGCTCATCAACGTGGCCTTCGGCGGCACGCTCTACCAGGACATCGAGGCGCAGCATCCGGACGGGCTGCGGCACCGCGATCCGGTGACCTACGACCAGAACTTCCACGAGATCGGCATCACACCCGGCTCGCGCCTGTCCAAACTCTATCCCGGCATCGACACGGCGCGCGTCAACAGCATCCATCACCAGGGCGTGAAGGACCTGGCACCCGGCTTCGAGGTCGAGGCCTGGAGCCTGCCCGACCGCGTGCCCGAGGCGATCCGCCGCAGGCCCGAGCGCGGCCGCAGCTACATCGCGGCGACGCAATGGCATCCGGAGTTCCACAAGTTCGGCAGCACCGACACCGTCGACGACACGGCGATCCTGCAGGATTTCCTGTGGGCCTGCGCGACCGCGAAGGTCAGTCCCAAGTCGACCTTGCGCAGCGCGCCCGGCCGCATCCGCAACCGCGCGGCGCGGATGCTCAAGCAGGCGCTGCTGATGCGCTGATCAGCGGTTGCGCGTCCCGCTGACCGCCGCATCCACCGTGCCGAACACGGTGATGCCGCTGCCACCGGTCGTCGTGGCGGCGCGGTCGCCGTCGCTGGCGCCGACGCCGCGCGATGCGCAGCCGGCGAGCGCGCACAGCGTCGTCGCGAACAACAGTGCAATGAGCGTCTTCATGGAATGTCCCTTGTTCAACCGAGATGCTTGCCCACGATACCCGCGAGCTCGAACATCGTCACCTGGTCCTTGCCGAAGACCGGCTTGAGCTTGGCGTCGGCATTGATGGCACGTTTGTTCACCTTATCCTGAAGTCCGTGGGCCTTGATGTAGTCCCACAGCTTCTTGATGACCTCGGTGCGCGCCACGGGTTCCGCGCCGATCACCGCGGCCAGTGCGTCGCTCGGCTTCAGGCCGGCGCCGGGCTTGCGCGGCGCTTTGGGCGCAGCGGCTTTCTTGGCCGCGGCCTTCTTCGCCGGTGCGGCTTTCGCAGCCTTGGCGACGGGCGCTGCAGTCTTCTTCGCGGCAGCCGTGGGTGCTGCCTTGGTGAAGGTCTTGCGCGGCGGGAACTTGCTGGTGCGGGGCTCGAATTCGAAAGTCACCTTGCCCTCGTCCTTGTTCCAGGCGAGGAAGGCCTTGAACGCGCGGCGCGTGCGCATCGAGACGAACTTGTCGAGCAGGTCGGTCTTGCCGGTGGCGAGCAGCTTCTCGACCTGCGCGCGTTCCACCGGCTGCTGCAGGATGATCTTGCCGGTCTTGAAATCGCAGCTCGGCGTCGGCTGTTCGACCGTCGGCACCGACTTCTCGCAGACGTAGTTGCTGCCGTATTCGAAGACGCGCGCGCCGCACTTGGGACACGGCCCCAGCGATTGCTGGCCGCTGAAGTCGACGATCTCGCCGGTCTCGGCATTCTTGTCGTCCCCGAAGTCGAACTCGAGCTTCCAGTTCTTCGCTTCCTCGTCGAACTTGAGGATGATCTCGGACGTGAAGGGCCAGCCTGCCTTCGAGCGAAAGCCTTCGAGCGGGCCGATGTGCTTGTCGCGCAGCAGCGCTTCGGCCTCGGCCACTTCGAAGGTGCGGCCGGCGGGCGACTTGCCGAAGGAAAAGCCGCACGGCTCCTGGCCCGGCTTGCCGGTGCAGGTGTAGCGGCGGTAGTTCTCCTTCACCACGCCGCCGCAGTTGGGGCAGGGCGTCGACAGCGTCGCGTAGTCGCCCGGCACAGTGTCGCGGTCGTACTCCTTGGCCTTCTTGACGATGTGCTGCGTCATCTCGGCGATCTCGCGCATGAAGGCGTCGCGGCTGAGCTTGCCGTGTTCCATCTGCGCCAGCTTGTATTCCCATTCGCCGGTGAGCTCGGCCTTGGAGAGCTCCTCGACGCCGAGGCCGCGCAGCAGGGTCATGAGCTGGAAGGCCTTGGCGGTCGGGATCAGCTCGCGGCCTTCGCGCAGCATGTATTTCTCGGCGATCAGCCCTTCGATCGTGGCGGCGCGCGTGGCCGGGGTGCCGAGGCCCTTCTCCTGCATCGCCTCGCGCAGTTCGTCGTCGTCGATGGTCTTGCCCGCGCCTTCCATCGCGCCCAGCAGCGTGGCTTCGGAATAGCGCGCGGGCGGCCGGGTCTTCAGGCCCTTGGGCTCGACCGACTCGACCTTCACCATTTCGCCGGGCTTGACCGGCACCAGGCGCTTGCCGTCCTTGTCGTCTTCCTTCTCGTCATCCTGGGCTTCCTTGCCGTAGATCGCGAGCCAGCCCGGCTTGACCAGCACCTTGCCGTCGGTGCGGAACGGGTACTTTCTGCCGGCGTGTTCGACCGTGCTGATGCGCGTGGTCACCTGGTATTCGGCGCTCGGGAAGAACACCGACAGGAAGCGGCGCACCACGAAATCGTAGAGCCGCTGCTCGGCATCCGAGAGGCCGCTCGGCGCCTGCAGCGTCGGGATGATCGCAAAGTGATCGCTGACCTTGGCGTTGTCGAAGATGCGCTTGGACGGCTTGACGTAGTTGCCGTCGATCGCCTGCTGCGCGAAGGGCGCGAGGTGCTTCATGCCGCTGTGGGCGAGCATGCCCATCGTGTCCTTGACCACGGGCAGGTAGTCCTCGGGCAGCGCGCGCGAGTCGGTCCGCGGATAGGTCAGCGCCTTGTGGCGTTCGTACAGGCTCTGCGCCAGCGCGAGCGTGGTCTTGGCGCTGAAGCCGAAGCGGCCGTTGGCCTCGCGCTGCAGCGAGGTCAGGTCGAACAGCAACGGCGAGGCTTGCGTGGTGGGCTTGCTCTCCTCGGTGACGCTGGCCAGCTTGCCGCGCGCGGCCTCGGCGATCGCGAGCGCCTCGCGCTGGTTCCAGACGCGGTCGGCGCGCTGCTCGGGATCGGGCACGCCGTCGGGGCCGGGCGGCGGCTTCTTCCAGGCCGGCTCGAACCATTTGCCAGGGTATTCGCCGGCCTCGGCCAGGAAGCTGCCATGTACTTCCCAGTAGTCGCGGCTGACGAACTTGCGGATCTTCTCCTCGCGCTCGACCACCACCGACAGCGTCGGCGTCTGGACGCGGCCGACGGTGGTGAGGAAAAAACCGCCGTCGCGCGAGTTGAACGCCGTCATGGCGCGCGTGCCGTTGATGCCGACCAGCCAGTCGGCCTCGGAACGCGAACGGGCGGCGTCGGCCAGGCCCTGCATCTGCTGCTCGGTGCGCAGCTGGTCGAAGCCGTCGCGGATCGCCTGCGGCGTCATCGACTGCAGCCAGAGCCGCTTGACCGGCTTGCCCAGCGGCGCCTTGCCGCCGGCGTACTGCTCGATCAGGCGGAAGATCAGCTCACCCTCGCGGCCCGCGTCGCAGGCGTTGACGAGCTGGGTCACGTCCTTGCGCTTGGCCTGCTTCACCACCGCATTGAGGCGGGTCTTGGTCTTGTCGACCGGCTTCAGGTCAAAGCGCGGCGGAATCACCGGCAGGTTGGCAAAGCTCCACTTGCCGCGCTTGACGTCGAATTCCTCGGGCGCCTGGATCTCGACCAGGTGGCCGACTGCGCTCGTGACGACGTAGCGGTCGTTCTCGAAATGCTCCTCATGCTTGTCGAACTTGCCGGCCACGGGCGTGAGCGCGCGGACGATGTCCTGGGCCACCGACGGCTTCTCTGCAATTACCAAAGTCTTCATCAACAAGTCATCCTTACAATCTGGCGCTTCTCGCGTGCGTGCGCGCACGCGCATGCGTACATATTCAAACTAACAGACTTCGGCGATGCCTTCCAAATCTCTCGTTTCCGGCGGTCGCCGCATCCAGACGCGGCGCTCGGCCGTCCACGGCAACGGCGTGTTCGCCGTGCAGGATATTGCGGAGGGCGAGACGCTGATCGAATACAAGGGCGAGATCATCACGTGGAAGGAGGCCTTGCGCCGCCATCCGCACGATCCTTCGCAGCCCAACCATACGTTCTACTTCCACATCGATGACGGGCGCGTGATCGATGCTGTCGTCAACGGCAATGCGGCGCGCTGGATCAATCATTCCTGCGAACCCAACTGCGAAGCCGACGAGACGGACGGCCGCGTCTTCATCAAGGCGCTGCGCAACATACCGGCCGGCGAAGAGCTCAGCTACGACTACGGCCTGATCATCGACGAGCCCTACACCAAGAAGCTCAAGGCCGAATTCCCCTGCTGGTGCGGATCGAAGCTCTGCCGCGGCACGCTGCTGGCGCCCAAGTCCGACGACAAGAAGAAGAGCAAGAAGAAAAAGGCCAAGGCCAAGGCCGGAAAGAACGGCAAGGGCGGCGACGCGAAGAAGAACAAGGGCGCGAAAGCCGGCAAGGACTGAACATGGCCGACGCCTGGTTCGAGGACGAGATCGCCGAAGCGCTGGCGCCGCTGCTGCCGGGCCTCGCAGTCGAGGTCGTTCCCGAGATCGATTCCACCAGCACCGAGCTGATGCGCCGCGTGCGCGCCGGGCGTTTCGCGCCGGTGCTGCTGGTGGCCGAGCGGCAGACCGCCGGCCGCGGCCGGCTGGGCCGTACCTGGCACAGCGCGCAGCACGCGCGCGCGCCCGCATCGCTGACCTTTTCCCTCGGGCTGCCGCTGGCACCGCGCGACTGGTCGGGACTTTCGCTGGCGGTCGGCGTCAGCGTCGCCGAAAGCCTCGATGCCTCCGATACGGCGGGCGTCAGGCTCAAGTGGCCGAACGACCTGTGGGTCGAGGACCGCAAGCTCGGCGGCATCCTGATCGAGACGGCACTGCTGCAGCCCGACGCGGCCGAGCGCTATCTGGTGATCGGCATCGGCCTCAATGTCGGTGCGCGCGAAGCCGCGGGCCTGTCCACCGAGCCTGCCTGGATCCGGCAATGGCGTCCGCTCGCCACGGCGCCCGAGCTGCTGCGCGAAGTCGTGCTGCCGCTGGTGCGCAATGTGCAGCTGTTCGCGGCGCAGGGCTTCGCGGCCTTCGCCGAGCGCTTCGCCGCGCGCGACACCCTGCATGGCCGCGAGGTGACGCTCAGTGACGGCACCGAGGGCCATTGCGAAGGCGTGGGCTGGGGCGGCGAGCTGCTGGTGCGCACCGCATCGGGCATGAAGACGGTCAGCAGCTCCGAAGTCAGCGTGCGGCCGCGCCGTACGCAGCCCTGACGATGCTGCGCGTCGTTGCCGTTCTTCTGCTGCTCGCGAACCTGGGGTACTACGCCTGGACCCACGGTGCGCTCGCCATGTTCGGGATGGAGCCGGCGCGCTTCAGCGAGCGGGAGCCGCAGCGCCTGCTGCAGCAGATCCGGCCGGAGGTGCTGCGAATCGACAAGGATGCACCTGCGGCGCCGGGGATGCCCGCGTCGGCACCCGGGTCCTAGCTGGTGCCGATGCTGCGGCGATCGCCGGTGCCCGCATCGAAGCGCAGGCTGAAGCGCGTGCCGGGCGGCCGCTGGCCGGGATGCGCATCCTCCAGGCTCACTGTCGCGCCGTGCTGCCGCGCGATCTCGCGCACGATCGGCAGGCCCAGCCCCGAGCCATCGGCCTCGTTGCCGAGCACGCGGTAGAAGGGCTCGAACACCAGCTCGCGCTCGCTCTCGGAAATACCGGGACCGTTGTCCTCGACCTGCAGCACGATGATGCGGCCGAAGGGGTCGGCCAGCACCCGTGCGGTGATCACGCCGGGCCGCTCGGGCACGGAAGGCGTGTAGTTGAGCGCGTTGTCGACCAGGTTGCGCACCAGCTCCTTCAGCAGCGTCGGATTGCCTTCGAGCAGGACGCCGGGGGCGCCCGCTTCGGCACCGTCATAGCCGATGTCGATGCGCTTCTCGATCGCACGCGGTACCGCTTCGCGCACCACCTCGATCGTCAGGCGCGCGAGATCGCAAGGCTGCCGTCCGATGCTGGCGCCGCTGCCCTCCGCGCGCGCCAGCGACAGCAGCTGGTTCACCGTGTGCGTGGCGCGCACGCTGGCGCGGCCGATCTGCTTGAGCGACTGCTTGAGCTCGTCGGCATTCGCGCCTTCGCGCTGCGCGAGGTCGGCCTGCATGCGCAGCCCTGCGAGCGGGGTCTTGAGCTGGTGCGCCGCATCGGCCAGGAAGCGCTTCTGCGTGCCGATCGAGTCCTTGAGCTTGCCCAGCAGCTCGTTGACCGACAGCACCAGCGGAACGACCTCGAGCGGCACGGACGATTCGTCGAGCGGACTCAGGTCGTCGGGCCGGCGCTCGCGGATGCGAGCCTCGACCACCGACAGCGGCTTGATGCCGCGCACCAGCGCCAGCCAGATCAACAGCACCGCCAGCGGCAGGATCGCGAACTGCGGCAGCAGCACGCCCTTGATGATTTCCATCGCCAGCACGGATTGCTTCTGCCGCGTTTCGGCCACCTGCAGCAGCACGGGCGGCGTGTCGGGCGAAGCGCCCACCACCCAGAGCGAGGCCACGCGCACCGGCTTGCCGCGCATCTCGCCATCCCGCAGGTACACCGTGCCCGGCACGGGCGGATCGTCGGAGTTGGGACGCGGGACATCGCGCTCGCCGCTGAGCAGCTGGCCCTGCTCGTCGAGCACCTGGTAGTACACGCGGTCGGTGCCGTCGGCCCGCAGGATCTCGCGCATCGGCTGCGGCAGCACGAAGTCCACGCCGTTCGGCCGTACCTTCACGAGGCGCGCCAGCGTTTGGGCGTTGTATTCCAGCGCCCGGTCGTACGGTGCGTTGGCGATGCCCTGCGCCACCAGCCACGTGACCCCGATGCTGACCGGTACCAGCAGCAGGAGCGGCGTGAGCATCCAATCGAGGATCTCGCCGAAGAGCGAGCGCTGCGCGCGCTGGAAAAGCTTCAAGCGATTTTTTCGAGGCAGTAGCCGAGCCCGCGCACGGTGGCGATGCGCACCGGCCCTTTTTCGATCTTCTTGCGCAGGCGGTGGATGTAGACCTCGATCGCGTTCAGGCTCACCTCCTCGCCCCATTCGCACAGGCGCTCGACCAGCTGGTCCTTGCTCACCAGGCGGCCGGCGCGCTGCAGCAGGACTTCGAGCAGGCCGAGCTCGCGCGCCGACAGCTCGATCATCTTGCCGTCGATGGTCGCGACGCGGCCGGCCTGGTCGTACACCAGCGGCCCGTGCTTGATGGCGTTGCTGGTGGTGCCCATGCCGCGCCGCGTCAGGGCCCGCACGCGGGCCTCGAGCTCCTGCAGCGAGAAGGGCTTGGCCATGTAGTCGTCGGCGCCGTAGTCGAGGCCCTTGACGCGCTCCTCGACGCTGTCGGCGGCCGTCAGCACCAGCACCGGCAGCTGCGAGCCACGGGCGCGCAGCCGCTTGAGGATTTCAAGGCCGTGCAGGTTGGGCAGGCCCAGGTCGAGGATCAGCAGATCGAATTCGCTGTTGGTCATCAGCGCGGCGTCGGCCTGCGAGCCGCTGGCCACGTGGTCGACCGCGGCGCCGGCATTGCGCAGGCTGCGCAGCAGCGCATCGGCCAGGACCTGGTCGTCTTCGGCAATCAGGATTCGCATGCGAGTCTCCACATGTCGCGGCCTTTGGAAGGCCGTCTGACCACATTCCCCGTCCGAATTCTAGGCCGCTGCATAGGCTTCGAGGCCGAGGGTGACCACGGTCGCGATCTCGTCGCCGACGCTGGCGCGAAACTCCTGTTCGGCCTGCGCCACCGCGTGGCGGAAGGCTTGGAGCCAGGCCAGGCCGTCGGCCGTGAACAGCACGCGCCGCGCCCGCGCATCGCGCGGATCGGGGCCGCGCGTCACCAGGCCCCAGGCCTCGCACTGGTCGACCAGTGCGCCCATGGCCTGCTTGGTCATGCCGGCGCGCTCGGCCAGCACGGTGAGCCGCGAGCCTTCGCGCGCGAGGTGGCGGGTGATGTGAACGTGCGCCGCGCTCACCTGCGCGCGTGCGGCGAGGTTCGACAGCGCGAGCGGCACATCGGCATCGTGCGCCATCAACGCCAGTACGCGCTCGTCGAAGCGGCGCATCGCATGGCCCAGCAGGCGGCCCAGATGTGTCTGGCGCCAAGTGTCGGGGTCGGCGGGAAAGGCAGGATCGGCCATTCGCAAATGGTAAAGCAAACTGACCAAAAAATCAGTTTTTCTCGATCTATCCACCCCTACACTACTGTTCAAGCATCCAGGCTGTGATTAAAAGCAGAAAGCGGATGCCCTCCACACAACCCATTGATATTCAAGGAGCTTTCCAATGGACGCAGTCGTCAAGGGCGCAAGCATCTCGGTCGCCAACAGCGAAAAGGCCAAGGCCCTCCAGGCCGCGCTGGCCCAGATCGAAAAGCAGTTCGGCAAGGGCACGATCATGCGGCTGGGCGAGGGCGAGGCGCTGGAAGACATCCAGGTGGTTTCCACCGGCTCCCTGGGCCTCGACATCGCGCTCGGCGTCGGCGGCCTGCCGCGCGGCCGCGTCATCGAGATCTACGGACCGGAATCCTCGGGCAAGACCACCCTCACGCTGCAGGTCATCGCCGAGATGCAGCGCCAGGCCGGCACCTGCGCCTTCGTCGATGCCGAACACGCGCTCGACGTGCAGTACGCGCAGAAGCTCGGCGTCAACCTGTCCGACCTGCTCATCAGCCAGCCCGACACGGGCGAGCAGGCCCTCGAGATCGTCGATTCGCTGGTGCGCTCCGGTGCGGTCGACCTGATCGTGATCGACTCGGTCGCCGCGCTCACGCCCAAGGCCGAAATCGAAGGCGAGATGGGCGACTCGCTGCCCGGCCTGCAGGCCCGCCTGATGAGCCAGGCGCTGCGCAAGCTCACGGCCACCATCAAGAAGACCAACTGCATGGTCATCTTCATCAACCAGATCCGCATGAAGATCGGCGTGATGTTCGGCTCGCCCGAAACCACCACCGGCGGCAACGCGCTGAAGTTCTACGCCTCGGTGCGGCTGGACATCCGCCGCATCGGCACCATCAAGAAGGGCGACGAGGCCATCGGCAACGAGACCAAGGTCAAGGTGGTGAAGAACAAGGTGTCGCCGCCCTTCAAGACGGCCGAGTTCGACATCCTGTTCGGCGAGGGCATCAGCCGCGAAGGCGAAATCATCGACATGGGCGTGACCGCCAAGATCGTCGACAAGTCGGGCGCCTGGTACGCCTACAACGGCGAGAAGATCGGCCAGGGCCGTGACAACGCGCGCGAGTTCCTGCGCGAGAACCCGTCGCTGTCGCGCGAGATCGAGAACAAGGTGCGCGAATCGCTGGGCATTCCGCTCTTGGCCGAAGCGGCCGACGGCGCGGCCGACAAGCCCGAGAAGGCCGAGAAGTAAGAGGCGCAGGTGGCATTCGCTGCGCCCTCGCTCAAGGGGCGTGCGTTGCGCCTCCTGAGCCAGCGCGAGCATTCGCGCGCCGAGCTCGAACGCAAGCTCGCCAAATATGAGGAAGAACCCGGCACCTTGGCGCGCGCGCTCGACGAATTGGCGGCGAAGGATTTCATCAGCGAACCGCGTGTCGTCGCCTCGGTCATCCATCAGCGCGCACCGAGGCTCGGCGCGCTGCGGGTGCGGCAGGAACTGCAGGCCAAAGGCATCGCGCCCGAGGCCATCGTCGAGGCGGTGGCCGGTCTGCAGGCCAGCGAAGTGGAGCGGGCCACGGCGCTGTGGCGACGCCGCTTCGATGCGCCGCCGGCAGATGCGAAAGAGCGCGCCAGACAAACCCGCTTCCTGCTGGCGCGCGGCTTCTCGGGTTCGGTGGTGGCCAAGGTGCTGAGGACGGACTTCGATGACTGACACACCGGATTCGTTCGCGTCGCGCGTCATCACGCAGCGCGTCGTGCGGCCGACCCGCTGCGGCTGCCGGACTGGGCCAGCGGCCTGAGCGCGCCAGCGGCCAGGGCGAAGGCCCGGGTC
This sequence comes from Variovorax sp. SRS16, assembly GCF_901827165.1. Taxonomy (NCBI): domain Bacteria; kingdom Pseudomonadati; phylum Pseudomonadota; class Betaproteobacteria; order Burkholderiales; family Comamonadaceae; genus Variovorax; species Variovorax sp. SRS16. The sequence goes on along the minus strand of NZ_LR594666.1, from coordinate 5,639,608 downwards.
AGAGGCCCAGCATCAGCTTGAGGTTCTGAACGGCGGCGCCGCTGGCACCCTTGCCCAGGTTGTCCAGCCGCGCGATCACCACCGCATGGCGATGGTCCTCGTTCGGGAACACGCGGATCTCGAGCTGGTTGGTGTCGTTGAGCGCCAGCGCATCGATCTTGCCGTCCGCACTTGGCGGCAGCACCTTCACGAACTGCTCCGGCGTGTTGCTCTTCGCATAGTGCGCAGCCAGCGCATCGTGCAGGTCGCTCGACTTCGGGCGGCCGGGCAGGTCGTCCAGATGCAGCGGCAACTGCACCAGCATCCCCTGCCTGAAGTTGCCCACCGAGGGAATGAAGACCGGCCGGCGGCTGAGGCCGGTGTATTTCATGATCTCGGGGATGTGCTTGTGCTTGAGCCCCAGCGCATAGGTCTCGAACAGCGGCGCCTCGCCCTTTTCGTAGGCTTCGATCATGGTGCGGCCGCCGCCGGAGTAGCCGCTGACCGAAGGCAGCGCGATCGGATGATCGGTCGGCAGCAGGCCGGCATCGACCAGCGGACGCACGATGGCGATCGCGCCGGTCGCGTAGCAGCCGGGGTTGGCCACCCGCTCGGCCTTGGCGACCGCCGCGCTCTGGCCGGCGACCAGTTCGGGAAAGCCGAACACCCAGCCGGACGCGGTGCGATGCGCGGTCGATGCGTCGATGATCTTGGGACGGCGGCCCTCGATGCGGTCGATCAGGGCCACCGATTCGCGGGCCGCGTCGTCGTGCAGGCAGAGCACGACCAGATCGACGCCGGCCATCAGCGCGGCCTTGGCGCCTGCGTCCTTTCGCAGCTCGGGCGCGATGCTCGCGAGTTCGATCTCCGGCATCGTCTGGAGCCGCTCGCGAATCTGGAGGCCGGTGGTGCCGGCCTCGCCGTCGATGAAGACCTTGGGCATGGTGGGGGCCTTGGAATTGCCTCTGTGGAAACCGGGTGTGACCGCGGGAACGGATCCGCACGTTGGTGCGGCGCACCATGATACAGTCCCTGGTTGTTCGCCGCCCCCGCCATCCGGGCGTCGTGGCCCGCGGACAACAGCCAACAACTCTCCCGTTCTCAACCTCGTTCCGAGAGACACCCTCATGAAGATTCACGAGTACCAAGGCAAGGAAATTCTTGCCAAGTTCGGTGTGCCTGTGCCGCGCGGCATTCCGGCGTACACGGTGCAGGAGGCGGTCGAAGCCGCCCAGAAACTCGGCGGCCCCGTGTGGGTGGTCAAGGCCCAGATCCACGCCGGCGGCCGTGGCAAGGGCGGCGGCGTGAAGCTCGCGCGCTCCATCGACGAGGTCAAGAAACTCGCCGGCGAAATCCTCGGCATGCAGCTCAAGACGCACCAGACCGGCCCCGAAGGCCAGAAGGTCCGCCGCCTGCTGATCGAGGACGGCGCCGACATCAAGAAAGAGTATTACGTCTCTGCCGTCACCGACCGCGCCACGCAGAAGGTCGCGTTCATCGTCTCCAGCGAAGGCGGCATGGACATCGAGGAAGTGGCCCACTCCACGCCCGAGAAGATCATCACCGACTACGTCGATCCGGCGGTCGGCCTGACCGACGCGCAAGGCCGCAAGCTCGCTGCCGGCATCGGCATCCCCGAGGCTTCGCAGGCCCAGGCGGTCGACGTGCTCCAGAAGCTCTACAAGATCTACATGGAGACCGATGCCTCCCTGGTCGAGATCAACCCGCTGATCCTCGAAGGCAACGGCAACATCAAGGCGCTCGACGCCAAGTTCAACTTCGACGCCAACGCGCTGTTCCGTCATCCCGAGATCGTGGCCTACCGCGACCTCGACGAAGAGGACGCGGCCGAAGTCGAAGCCAGCAAGTTCGACCTCGCCTACATCAGCCTCGACGGCAACATCGGCTGCCTGGTCAATGGCGCCGGCCTCGCGATGGCGACCATGGACACCATCAAGCTCTTCGGCGGCGAGCCGGCCAACTTCCTCGACGTGGGCGGCGGCGCCACCCCCGAGAAGGTGACCGAAGCCTTCAAGATCATGCTGAAGAACAAGAACGTGAAGGCCATCCTGGTCAACATCTTCGGCGGCATCATGAAGTGCGACACCATCGCCACCGGCGTGATCGCGGCCTGCAAGGCGGTCAACCTGCAAGTGCCGCTGGTGGTGCGCATGAAGGGCACCAACGAAGTCGAAGGCAAGAAGCTGCTGGCCGACTCCGGCCTGCCGATCATCAGCGCCGACACCATGGCGGAAGCGGCCCAGAAGGTCGTGGCAGCGGTCAAAGCCTAAGGAACAAGTCATGTCGATCTACATCAACAAAGACACCAAAGTCATCACCCAGGGCATCACCGGCAAGACCGGCCAGTTCCATACGGAAAAGTGCCAGGAATACGCGAACGGCAAGAACTGCTTCGTGGCCGGCGTGAACCCGAAGAAGGCCGGCGAGTCGATCTTCAATATCCCGATCTACGCCTCCGTCAAGGAGGCGGCCAAGCAGACCGGCGCCACCGTGTCGGTGATCTACGTGCCGCCGGCCGGCGCCGCCGCCGCGATCTGGGAAGCGGTCGAAGCCGACCTGGACATGACCATCTGCATCACCGAAGGCATCCCGGTGCGCGACATGCTCGAGGTGCGCAACAAGATGAAGGCCAAGGTGGCCGCCGGCGGCAAGGAAACGCTGCTGCTCGGCCCGAACTGCCCCGGCCTGATCACGCCCGACGAGATCAAGATCGGCATCATGCCCGGCCACATCCACCGCAAGGGCCGCATCGGCGTGGTCAGCCGCTCGGGCACGCTCACCTATGAAGCCGTGGCCCAGCTCACCGAAATCGGCCTCGGCCAGTCGAGCGCCGTGGGCATCGGCGGCGACCCGATCAACGGCCTCAAGCACATCGACGTGATGAAGGCCTTCAACGACGACCCCGATACCGATGCCGTCATCATGATCGGCGAGATCGGCGGCCCGGACGAAGCCGAAGCCGCGCGCTGGTGCAAGGCCCACATGAAGAAGCCGATCGTCGGCTTCATCGCGGGCGTCACCGCGCCTCCCGGCAAGCGCATGGGCCACGCCGGCGCGCTGATTTCCGGCGGCGCCGACACGGCGGACGCCAAGCTCGCCATCATGGAAGAATCGGGTTTCACCGTCACGCGCAACTTCTCGGAATTGGCCAAGCGCCTGAAGGCGCTGCTCTGAGATGATGACCGCCTGATTCACCAAGGCAGGACGAAGCGCTCGCAATTCATGTTGCGGGCGCTTTTTCAATACATGGAGCGGTACCGAGGAGACACATGGACTATTTGCAAACCGCCGACTTCTGGATCGGTCTCGTCAAGATCATCTGGATCAACATCATCCTTTCGGGCGACAACGCGGTCGTGATCGCAATGGCCGCCCGCGCGCTGCCGCCGCATCAACAGCGCAAGGCGGTCTTGCTGGGCTCGGGCGCCGCCGTGGTGCTGCGGATCGTGCTCACCGTGGTGGCCGCCAAGCTGCTGGCCTTGCCCTATCTGCAGATCGTCGGCGGCCTGCTGCTGCTGTGGATCGGCGTGCAGCTGCTCGGTGAAGAGGAAGAGGACGAGGGCGAGGAAAAGCGCTACGGCAGCATGCTGGCGGCCGTGCGCACCATCCTGCTGGCCGATCTGATCATGAGCCTGGACAACGTGATCGCCGTGGCCGCGGCGGCGCAGGGCAGCATGGTCCTTCTGGTCCTCGGCCTGGCGATCAGCATTCCGCTCGTGATCTTCGGCAGCACGCTGATGATCAAGCTCATGGAGCGCTTTCCCATCATCGTCATGCTGGGTGCCGCGCTCATCGGCTGGGTCGCGGGTGAGACGATCGTGAGCGACGTGTCGCTGCACGATTCGCTGGAAGACAATCCGTGGCTGCATTACGCTGCGGCCGCGGTGGGTGCGGTTTTCGTCGTGCTCACCGGTCGCTGGCTGCGCACACGCTCGAGCCATGCGGCGGCCGCCTGACCTGACTTTCCACCCGACTCCATCCATGGCGATCACTGGCGCTCCCGCTTCTTCCGGCACCGGCGCGCTGGCCTGGGACTTCGCCGCACTCACCGATCCGGGCCGGGTGCGCGCCAACAACGAAGACACCATCGCCTTCGACGCCTCGCTGGGCCTGGTGCTGCTGGCCGACGGCATGGGCGGCTACAACGGCGGCGAAGTGGCCAGCGGCATGGCGATCGCGCTGCTGCAAGCCAGTTTCGGCCGCTGGCTGGCGCATGCCGGGCCGATGGTCCACGCCCGCGCCTTGCGCCGTGCGCTGCAGGCCGGCACCGACGAAGCCAATTCGGCCATCCTCGAGGCCGGCGTCGCCAACGTGCAGCTCCAGGGCATGGGCACCACCCTCGTGCTGGCCGCCTTCGGTCCGCAGCGCGCCATCGTCGGGCACATCGGCGACTCGCGCTGCTACCGGCTGCGCAATCGGAAGCTGGAGCTGCTCACCCGTGATCACTCGCTGCTGCAGGAGCAGCTCGACGCCGGCGCCATCACCCCCGAACAGGCCCTCCAGTCGCCGCACCGCAACCTGGTGACGCGCGCGCTCGGCATCGAGCGCCAGGTCAATCTCGAAATGCATGAACACGATGTGCAGGCCGGCGACCTTTTCCTGCTATGTTCAGATGGTTTGAGTGAGATGGTGTCCGACGCGCAGCTTTTCACACTTCTGTTACAAGATATCGGGCTGTCGGAGAAAGCAACACTTTTGGTTGCGACGGCAAACGAGAATGGCGGCAGGGACAATATTTCGGTTGTCCTCGCCCGAGCCGCCAGAAGCGAAGCGCCGGCATCCAGTTAGCAATTTCCAGGAGCTGCCTGCCGCAAGGGCCCTTGAAGTGAACAAGAAACCGAGATCCAGGAGTCGGCCATGCCGAAAATGATCGTTTCGATCGACGGCGTCGTCATCAAGGAGGTGACGCTCGCCAAGGACCGCACCACGCTGGGACGGCGGCCTTACAACGACATCGTGATCGACAATCTGGCGATCAGCGGTGAGCACGCCGTGCTGCACATGATCGGCGGCGATGTCTACCTGGAAGATCTCAACAGCACCAACGGCACCTACGTCAATGGACGCGCCGTCAAGAAGCAGGCCCTCGAGGACAACGACACCATCGAGGTCGGCAAGTACAAGATCCGCTACCTGGTCGGCGGCCCGGCCTCCGAAGGCGCGGCCGTGGGCCGCGCCAGCATCGCCACATCCTCCGGCCCGATGCCCCTTTCGTCCGCACCCACGGTCTCTGCGTCGCTCGGCGCGCCCGGCGTCGCGGTCATCCGCGTCCTCTCCGGCAGCGGCGCGGGGCGCGAGGTCAGCCTGCAGAAAGTCGTCACCACGATCGGCAAGCCCGGCGTCGCCGTCGCCGCGGTCACGCGGCGCCTGCACGGTTACGTCGTGGCCCCCATCGATGGCGGCACCGCGCTCAACGGCGAGCCGCTCGGCAACGAAGCCGTGGCCTTGCAGGACGGCGACGTGCTCGAACTCGGCGGCACCCGCATGCAGTTCGTCGCCGGCTGAGGCGCCAACTGCAACAGTCTGTATCGGCCTCGCGCAGGTGGCGCGAGATGCCAAATAAGTCCTTTCCGGTGCTGCGCACTGCGTATAGCCTCGCTGTCGTTGCTGCCCGAAGGCTACGGCGGGAAATGGCGCAACCCGGTCCGTAACGAAGTCGCAGCCAGGCGCTGTCAGAAAACGAGGTTGTCGCAAGATGCAGGTGCGTGTGTTGGGGTGCTCGGGCGCCATCGCCAAGAACTGCCGCACGACCTCTTTCCTGGTCGACAGCGATCTGCTGGTCGACGCCGGCACCGGCGTCGGCGACCTCACCCTCGAGGAGATGGCCGCCATCGACGACGTGGTGCTGACCCACTCGCACCTCGACCACATCGCCGCCCTGCCCCTGATGCTCGACGCCGTGGCCAGCCGCCGCGAGAAGCCACTGCGCGTGCATGCGCTGCGCGCCACCATCGAGGCGCTGCGCGCCTATGTCTTCAACAACGTCATCTGGCCCGACTTCGCGAGCATCCCGAGCCGCGAGGCGCCCTTCGTGAGCTTTCACGACATCGCGATCGGCCAGCAATTGCAACTGGGCACGCGCGACCTCAAGCAGGTCGAGGTGCTGCCGGCGGTCCACACGGTGCCGGCCTGCGGCTTTGCCGTTCGCCCGGCGCAGGGGGGGCCGAACTGGGTCTTCAGCGGCGACACCGAACGCAACGCGCCCTTCTGGGACCGCGTGAACGAACTCGACGTCGCCATGCTCGTGATCGAGACGGCCTTCAGCAACCGCGAGCAGGCCCTGGCCGAGCGCGCCCTGCATCTCTCGCCCGCCACCCTGGCGGACGAACTGAACCGAATCGCGCCCGGGAAGAGTTACCCGATCTACATCACCCACACCAAGCCGGCGGAGACGGAAGAGATCATGAGCCAGATCGACGCCTTCGCGACCGGATGGGAAATGCAGGGGCAGCAGGCACGGGACATTCGCTGGCTGCAGGCGGACGGCGTGCTGTTCATCTGACGCGATTGGTTGCGTGGCCCGACAAAATTGTCAGGCCCTGTGCGCGGCGTACAACAATTCCTGTCACGCGTTGTAACGCGTTCGTGAACAAATGCGCAGCCGGAGGCGGTTCGCAGGGTGTTCCAGGGCATGGCACAGATGCTGCGGATAGAAGGGCGCACCGGGGGCATCCTCGGGCCTCTGCTGTCAACCAACCTGGAGTTTGTGAATGAACCGTCGTTCCATCGCACGCAATGTGCAAAAGGGTTTCACCCTTATCGAGTTGATGATCGTTGTGGCGATCATTGGTATCTTGGCGGCTGTGGCGCTGCCGGCTTATCAGGACTACACCAAGCGGGCGAAGGTGACTGAAATTATTCTGGCGGCATCTTCTTGCCGTACCAGCATTTCCGAGGTCTATCAAACGGGCACGGCCTCGTTGATGACTGCCGACAACTGGGGCTGTGAATCGGCCAGCCAAACCTCCAAATATGTGATGGCCGTCCATACGGATCTGAATGGTGCTATCAAGGTCACCGCAGCAGGTGGGATCGACACGAATGGTGTTGATGGCAAGTTCCTCACGCTTGTCCCCACGGATTCTAGTGGTACGGCGCTGACCTACGGGGGTACCTCGCAACAGGTTGGTAGCTGGCGGTGTGGTTCTGCTAGTGATGGTACGACCATCGTGCAGAAGTACTTGCCTGGCTCTTGCCGCGGCTAAGTGATATTGGGGTAGCCTAAAAAGGCAGCTTCGGCTGCCTTTTCTTTTGCCCTTATGAGTCTTAGATTGACGGAGTTCCTTGTCGCCCTGACTGCCGCCGCATGGCTGGTGCCCAATCACTACTTGCCGTGGCCCGCGGCGTGGGGCGATGCATTGGCGATCATCGGATTGCTGTTGACATTGCTGGTGGTTCGTCCCGCGGTCGGTTCAGTCGCTGGTAGCCGCATGTCCTGGCAACTGTCAGGCGTGGCAGTCGTCTGTGGCATGGTGATTTTTGTTCAGTTCATGACTGGCAAGCTGCTCTTTGCCGGTGACGCTGTAATGGCCGCGCTCTATGTCTGGCTATGGGTAGCCGCCGTGCTGGCCGGCGGCGCAATGGTCGCTTCTTCCAATCGAAGCGATGGGCTAATCACTCTGACAGGGGCCTGGCTTTTTGCGGCGTTGTTGTCCGTCGGCATTGCGCTTGTGCAGTGGACTGGTGCTTTGAACCTGGGCATTTATGCGGTCGATTTGCCGCCCGGCGGTCGGCCATTCGCCAACGTTGCTCAACCCAATCTCTTCTGTACTGTGTGCTTTCTGGGGCTCTGCGGCTTGCTCTGGCTGCACCAGCGTCAAAAAGTGCACGATGCCGGTTTCTGGCCGAGTGCCGTCTTTTTGTTGCTGGGCATGGTGATGTCTCAGTCGCGTACAGGCTGGCTGCAAATTGGCTTGCTTGTCATCTGGGGGCTCGTCCTTCGGGAACGCGCAGGTCTGCGCGCCACGCGCGCGCAATTGTTGGCGCTGGGTGCGCTGTTTGTTGCAGGTGCGCTGCTATGGCCGAAGGTCTGTGATGCACTGCTGTTGCCGGCCGGGCGTGCCCTGAACGATCAGATGCGAACTGGACAGCGGTTGCCATATTGGCATGCGATGCTCGATGCGATTGGGCGAGAACCGCTGTGGGGCTACGGCTGGCAGCAGGTGGGCGCGGCCCAGCAGCGCGTAGCGCAGGATCACCCGATCATCGGCGAGTATTTCGAGCACAGCCACAATTTAATCCTGGATCTGTTGTTGTGGAACGGCATACCTTTCGGTGGTCTCATCATCGGAGTGTTGGTCTGGTGGTTTGTCACCCGCATACATGCCTGCCGAGATGCGCGGGCCGTGTGGTTGCTGGCAGCGGCGGGAGGAGTCATTACTCACGGGATGCTCGAATATCCGTTGGACTACGCCAGCTTCTTGATTCCGGTTGGACTGGCAATGGGAGCCGTCGACGGGCTATCGCCATCGAAGGGGGCATCGTTGTGGATACCCCTCCGGGCCAAGTTACTCTTCACGCTGATGGTCAGCGCTGTCTTTGTGGCGGTTTCTGTGGACTACTTGAAGGCCGAAGGCAACTATCGCATATTGCGGCTAGAGTCGGCACGCATTGGCACAGACCGCATCGTGACACCAGCAGTTCAATTACCTGTGCTTACCCAATTGGGAGCCTTCCTGAAATTTGCTCGCACGGAGGCCACGCCCGGCATGCAGGCCGACCAGTTGGAGCGGATGCGCAAGGTGGCCGAGCGATTCGGCTATCCACCTGTTCTGTTTCGTTATGCGTTGGCGCTGGCTTTGAACGGACAGCCAGTAGAAGCAGCGCACCAAATCCAGATATTGAGGCATATATGGGGCGATGAAATGTATGTGCAATTGAAGGAGCAGGTCGCGGGGCTCGCAGCCACCAAATACCCTGAGTTGAAGCGCCTAAGCTTGCCGTGAACGCTTGGATGAATGTGGTTTGGGATGGACTTTTCCTAGAGACTGGTTCACAAATAAAGCGCTTCGTGCGTGACTACTCAAGTCTGTCATGGCCACGGATGCTCCATTGAAATCCAAACTCGTCGAGTCCATATTCTTCAACTACTTCGGAACCATCGCCGCCGCGCTGGGACCGCTGCTGGCGCTGCCCGTCTACCTGGGCGTGCTCGGCAAGGCCCAGTGGGGAATGATGAGCGTGGTGATGACCGTCATGGCGCTCCTGATCATGGTGGATGGCGGTCTTAGTCAGGTCCTTGTGCGAGAGTTCGCACTCCGGTCGCGTGAGCATGGCCAGCAGTCGCAGCCGGTTCGATCCTTGTTGGCAAGCTGCCAGGCTCTGTACGGCGCGCTCGCCGTGGCATTGGCACTCGCATTGGCGATGTCCAGCGGTTGGATTGCCAGGCACTGGCTCAATCTGACTGCCGACATTCATTCCCAGGAGGCCACGCAACTGCTGATGACGAGCGCATTGCTAGTCGGGACACAGCTCTTCGCCGCATTGCCTCGCAGTTTGCTTCTCGCTGTGGATCTGCATCGTCCTCTCAATGTCTCGATCGCAATTGGACATGTGTTTCGCTATGGCGTGGGCGCAGGGGTCGTCTGGTTGTGGCATTCGCTGCAATGGCTGTTGGTCTGGTATGTGATCGTCGCGATGGCCGAGGGTGCGGTGCGCTATGCAATGGCATGGCGTGCTGTCGGCACGCACGGCTGGCGAGGCAGCGCTTCCTGGCCGGAGATCAGACACCTGCTGCCCGGCGCGGTGAAGATGTCGCTGGCGGTGGTCCTTTCGGGCCTCACGACGCAAATGGACAAGCTGATCCTCACCAAGATGGTGACCCTGGACCAGGTCGGCATCTACGCGATCGCATCAAGCGCGGCCTTGGGGCTGCTGTCTTTGACATACCCTATGATTCAGGCGGTCTTTCCGACACTGCTTGCTGTCCATGGCAACAAATCACAGATACGCAAGATCTTTCTGACTTGGTTGACGCTGGGGGTGGCGGGCGCCGCATTGACGATGGCCCTCTACATTTGGCTGGGTCATGCGGTGCTGAATCTGTGGCTGCGCAACGACGAAATTGCAGTTGCCGTCTATCCTGTATTGCTGGTGTTGTTGATAGGAACTCTGCTCAATGTCATCTACCAGGTCGGCTATGTCGGATGGATGCTGGAGGCAAACTACAGGATGCCGTTGATCATCAGCATTTGCTCCGTGGTGCTCACTGCATTGCTGACCCCCGTGCTGGTGAGGCATGAGGGAATCATGGGAGCCGCCGCGGGATGGTTGTTGATCAACGCGCTCGGCTTGCTGTTGAGCCTGAGTTGGTTTCGCAAGATTGTTTGATCTCCATGTTCTTTCCGCAACGCATCTGCTCCATTCCGAACGGCGCCAAGGTTCTGGAGATTGGCCCGGGATCGACTCCGTTTGCCGGCGCCACCCACTACCTGGAGCTCAGCATGGCGACAGAGGAAGAGCGGGTGCGCCAGCGCGGTGATGTGGTCGCAGCGCCTGAATTCCGGGGCAAGCCAGTCTCGTTCTACGATGGTGGTCGATTCCCCTTTGCCGACGATGCGTTCGGCTACGTCATTGCCTCTCACGTGATCGAGCACGTGCCGTCGCCCGAGCTTTTCATGCAAGAGATTTTTCGCGTGGGCTCAGGGCGAGGCTATCTGGAGTTTCCCCAGATGACCTACGAGTACATGTTCGACTTCGATGTTCATCGCCATGTTGTCGGCTATGAACCCCGGACGCGGCTTCTTTCCTACATTCCGAAGGCCGATCTTCCGTTCAAGGCCTTCGAACCTGTGACAGCCAGGTTGCGCCCGATGCTGGAAAACAATTGGATGGATGTGATCAAGCTGAATCCGGACTACTTCTTTCAAGGATTCGAGTTCGATGCGCCATTCGAGGTACGACGGGCGAGTTCGGTCGACGCCTTGATGAGTCCTGGAGAAAAACTCTCGCGGCGATCCCGCTGGGCCGGCGCCATCAGCCAGATACTCACCAGGCTCATTTGAGATGCCTTTGTCCCCTTTGTCGAGCATCAGGTCGTACGTTCCATCCGGATTGAGAGCGTGGCTGGGTCAACTTCGCTTGTATGCGAAAGGCTGGATCCTGCGCGACCAGCAGGCACGAGACGTCGTGCGTTGGAGACGGGATCGAGGCGACCAGACCTTGCGACTGAGCTACCCGCTGGGGAGCGCGGACATGGTGTTCGATCTTGGCGGATTCGTCGGAGACTTCAGCGCGGCGATCCACGAGAAGTACAGTTGCACGGTCTATCTGTTCGAGCCTGTTCTAAGCTTCTTTGCCAAGTGCCAGGCGAGATTCGCAAGCGATGAAAAAATCCATTGCTTCAACTATGGCCTGTCTTCATCGCCGCAGACGCTGTGCATTTCGCTGGATGGTGATGCATCCTCGATTGCGCGCGACACCACGGGTCAACTGGAGACCATCCGCCTGGAGCAGTTCGACGAGTTTCTGGATCAATTCAATATTCAGGAAGTTGCGCTGCTGAAGCTCAACATCGAAGGCGGCGAGTTCGATGTACTGGAACACCTGATCGAAACAGGAAAGATCGTGCGGGTACGCCATCTGCAAGTCCAATTTCACGACTTTGCCCGGGATGCCATTGCGCGGCGTAATCGGATTCGGGCAGCATTGGCCCGTACGCACCGCCAGGACTGGTGCTATCACTTTGTGTGGGAATCATGGACGCGCTTGTGACGAATGCTCTCTGGAGTAGGCGAAGCGCATGATCATCAGTCGGCTCAACGGCGGACTGGGCAACCAGTTGTTCCAATACGCATGCGGCCGCGCCTTTTCCCTGGCATCGGGCGCAGAGCTGGTGCTCGATCTCTCGGCCCTGGAATCCACCAGCAGGCGAGTCACACGCCGACACTATGAGTTGAGCGCGTACGCTATTCACGCGCGTCCTGCGACACGGGCCGAAGCGCTGAAGTGCCGGCGTGCCATGCGTTGGGGCAGACCCGGCGCATGGATGACGCGGCTCGACGTATTGACCGAGTCCCCAGCGCTCTATCCGAACCTGCTTCGAGAGACGCGAGGCGACACCTTGCTCGCAGGCTTCTGGCAAAGCGAAACCTGCTTTGCCAGGTATGCGACGGAAATCAGTCAGGATCTGGTGCCACTGCGCGCGCTGTCTTCGCAAAGCCAGAAGCTGAGCGAAGCCGTAGCGTCCAGGCCTTCCGCGGCCATCCATGTGCGGCGCGGCGACTATGTCAATCTGCCATCTGCTGCGCGATTTCATGGCACCTTGCCGATGGCCTACTACCAGGAAGCTGCGCGGCGCATCGAGGATCGCCACGGCCAGCCTCTGTGGGTCGTGTTCTCCGATGACATCGCATGGTGCCGTGGTGCGCTGAACTTCCTGCACGGCGAGATCGTGTTCGTCGACCACAACCAGGGCCTCGACGCCTGGCAGGATCTGCAGCTGATGTCGCTGTGCCGGCATCACATCATTGCGAACAGCTCGTTCAGCTGGTGGGGCGCATGGCTGTCCGAACGGCGCGGTCGGGCCGAGCAGATGATCTGCGCGCCGTCCGCCTGGTTCGTCCACGACGATCCCTATGCCCAATACCGGATTCCGAAGCGATGGACGAGAGTCTGATTCGCTCTGCTGCTCCATGACAGCCGCCGCCGGGTTCGATGTCCTCATGTGCACGCACCGGTTGAATGCCGAGCTGCGACGCGCGCTGGCTTCCTGCTTCGACCAGACCCTGAAACCAGGCAGCCTCGTGCTGGTTGTGAACGGCCTGCAGATCGGCGACGCAGAGCAGGCCTATCTGGACGACCTCGTGCGCACATGGCCCGCATTGCGCGTGCTGACGACGCCGGTCCGCGGCCTGATCTTCAGTCTCAATCTGGGCCTTCACGCGTGCCGGGCGCCGCTGGTAGCGCGCATGGACGCCGACGATCTGGCACTGCCGCATCGCTTCGAGCGACAGGTCGCATGGATGCAATCGCACCCGGAAACCACGATCCTGGGGACCTGGTACGACCATGTCGATGCGCGCGGGCAAGTGACGCGAAGCCTGCAGCTGCCGATCGAAGACGCGCGGATTCGCCGCGCGCTATTCTGGGGCAACCCGCTGTGCCATCCCAGCGTGATGTACCGCCGCCAGGCCATTCTGGATCTGGGCGGCTACCACGGAGGACTGCACGCCGAGGACTACGACCTGTGGCTGCGCGCCAGCCGCCGGCCCGATTGCGGCTTCGCCAATCTGCCGGAGGTCTGTCTGCACTACAGCGCAGCTTCGACGGGCGACGCGCGCGGGTCTCGCCAGGCCTATGCCTCGGTGCTGGCCAGTCAGGCGCGACAATTGGTCACGGGCGGTGGCTTGCTGTGGGCGCCGGCGCTTCTGTGGACCTTGGCGAAGCTGCTGTTTCGCTCAGCGTGACCCAAACCCCGTGAGCACGATCCTGGTGGTCTTGAAATAGATCAGCAGATCCATCGCCAACGAGTAATGCGTGACGTAGTAAAGGTCATAGCTGAGCTTGATCGCAGTCTCTTCCTCATTGCCCGCATAGCCCTGTTGCACTTGTGCCCATCCCGTCAGGCCAGGCCGCACCAGGTGGCGATAGGGATAGCAGGGAATCCGCTGCGCGAACTCGCGCACGAAGCGCTCCTGTTCCGGGCGCGGGCCGATCAGGCTCATGTGGCCGCGCAGCACGTTCCACAGTTGCGGCAACTCGTCCAGGCGTGCGCGCCGGATGAAGCGACCCAGGCGCGTGATGCGCTCGTCATCGACCACGGCAAAGCGAGCACTGGCGTCGAGCGTCTCGTGCCGCATGCTGCGAAGCTTCCAGATCCTGAATTGCCGCCCATGCAAGCCGACGCGCATCTGGCTGAACAGCGCGGCGCCCGGCGAATCGATCTTCACGGCCAATGCCACCAACGCGGTCAACGGCACCCACAGCGGAGCAAAAAGGAGGACCAGGGCGACGTCGATCGCGCGCTTGGCCACGTCGTAGGCCGGATTGCCATCGATCTGCCACAGGTCGTCTTCCTCACCCTCGGGCAGCATCTTCCGGCCGCTCAGGAGTTCGGCCACCGCCTCCACGCTGTAGAGCCGCACATGATGGAGCTTGAGGCTGCTCAGCAGCTGGCTGCGTCCATCGCTGGGCGGCACATGGCGCTCGAGGACCACGCCGTCGCCGGCCGGCATCGGCCCGGATGCCGAGGCGTCGCTGGGCCACGGCTCCAGGCGAATGGACGGATTGCGCGAAAGCTCCTTGCCGATCAGACGCTGCAGTCGCGCCGGCACTCCGGCATCCAGGTAGAGCAGCCGTTGTGCGTGACGCCGCCGATGTAGCCAATCGCCCAGCACGAACCAGGCCGTGGACAGCACATAGACCAGCACCACCGCACCGCGCGAATAAGGCCGCTGCAGCAGCGCGAAGCTGAGCGGCGTCAGCAGGAAGGGGATGGCCGTGGTGACCACCAGCAGGCTGCTGCGCTCGGCGGCCGGCAGGCCGGAGCCGCGATAGAGCCAATGCGCGGCCAGCATGTAAGGCAACGCGCACCACAGCACGGTCTGCGGGAACTGGTACGTGACCAGAGCGGCCTTGTGCAGTCCGACCGCGATCAGGTAGCTCAGCAGCAGCGTCGAGATGCCTGCGAGCGACCAGCCGAGCTGCGCGCCTTGCCGCCGCGCCGTCGACGACGCGAGGGTGCCTTGTTGTTGCTCAACGCGCGGGGTCGCTGGCTGGCTCATGGCGGGCGATTTGACCATAGAGCGTTTCCACTGCGCGGGCCATGGGCGCGGGCGTGAAACGGGCTTCGTAGCGCTGGCGCGCCGCATGGCCGAGGCGGGCGCGCAGTGCGGGCGCGGCGGTCAGCGCAAGAAGTGCTTCGGCCAGCGCGCCGGCCTCGTTGGCCACCAGCAGCCCATGCGTGCCGTCGTCGATCAGTTCTCGCATGCCGGGGAGATCGCTGGCCACGATCGCAAGTCCGGCGCGCATGGCTTCAATGACCGAGATGGGCAGGCCTTCATGGTCGGACATCAGGACGAAGACACCGTGCTGCGCCAGCCGCTTCGGCACGTCGTCGGCATCGCCGGTGAAGTCCACCGCCTGCAGCTTCAGTTGCCGGGCCAGGGCGCGATGGGCCGCCATGTCCGGTCCGCTGCCGATCAGGCTTGCCGGCACTTCGTGGCCGAGCCGGGCGCGCAGCAAGGCCAGCGCGTGCAGCAGCAGGTCGGGCCGCTTGGGTCGCGCCAGACGCGCGACCATCACGATGCGTGCCGGCGCGTGATCCGGTTGCGCACGCTCGGGCGTATCCGCCACGCCATTGGGAATGACGCTGAGACGGCCTCGCGCAATCGGCAGGCGGCGGGCCAGTTGCATCTCGTGGCTCGAGACACAGACCATGTGCGCTGTCAGTCGCGCCAAGGTCCATTCGGCCATCCAGGCAGCCCAGCGCTGCAGCCGCGGAATCTCGGGCTTGAAGCCGAAGCCGTGCACCGTATAGATGACCGGGATGCCGGCGATGCGCCCCGCGATGCGCGCCACCACGCCGGCCACCGAGCTGTGCGCGTGGAGGGTGTCGGGCCGGTGCTCGCGCACCAGACACAGCAGCGCGCGCACCGCCGCCAGCGTGCGCAGCGGCGACAGCGAATTGCCGAGCTGCGGCACGGCGCATACTGGAATGCCCAGCGTCTGCAATTCATCGCCCAGCATCGAGCGTGGTGACGCGCCGCCGATCGCGGCCACGAAGCGCACGCGCGGCGCCAGCGCCAGGCAGAGCGCGAGCAGGTGCGTCTGCGCGCCGCCGCTTTCGCCCTTGGTGATGACCTGCATCACCTTCAGAGGATGGGAGGCGCGTTCCAATTAGTTCGTGTAGCCCGTGGGATTCATCGACTGCCAGCGCCACGCGTCCTCGCACATGCGGGCGATGTCATGCTCGGCCTGCCAGCCCAGCGTGGCGCGTGCCAGCGTGGTGTCGGCATAGCAGACCGCGACGTCGCCGGCACGGCGGGCGACATAGCGATGGGCAATGGGCCGCCCGGTCACCCGCGCAAAGGTCTCGACGAGCTGCTTGACGCTGACGCCGGCGCCGGTGCCCAGGTTCACGGTGATGGATTGCTGCCGCTTCGCCAACTGCTCCAGTGCGGCCAGATGGCCGCGCGCCAGATCCATCACATGGATGTAGTCGCGCACGCCGGTGCCGTCGGGCGTGGGATAGTCGTCGCCGAAAATATTCAGGCAGTCGCGCTGGCCCACGGCGACCTGGGCGATGTAGGGCATCAGGTTGTTGGGCGCACCGCTGGGCGCTTCGCCGATGAGTCCGCTCGGATGCGCACCGACCGGATTGAAGTAGCGCAGCATCGCGATCTTCCAGCGCGGATCGGCGCGCTGCAGGTCGCGCAGCATGTCTTCGCAGACGAGCTTGGTCCGGCCGTAGGGGTTGGTGGCCTTCAGCGGTGCGGTTTCGGGAATCGGCACCTGCTCGGGGTCGCCGTAGACCGTGGCCGATGAGCTGAACACCATGTGCCGCACATCCGCGCGCTCCATCGCCTGCAGCAGGCTGAAGGTGCCGCCGACGTTGTTGTCGAAGTAGCGCAAGGGTTGGGCCACCGATTCGCCCACCGCCTTCAGGCCGGCGAAGTGGATGACGCTGTTCACCGCATGCTGCGCCAGGACACGGTCGAGCAGCGCGGCATCACGCACGTCGCCTTGTTCGAACTCGAAGGCGTTGCCCGCCAGCCGGCGCAACCGGTCGAGCACGCGCGCATCGCTGTTGCACAGGTTGTCGAGGATGACCACCTTGTGGCCGGCCTCCATGAGCGCCACCGCGGTGTGCGAGCCGATGTAGCCGGCGCCGCCGGTGATGAGGATGGAAGGTGTCATGACTCGCGCTTTCGAGCTCGAATTTATCTTGAATGGATCGCTCGATCCAAAAAATCGAAGTCAGCGCGGCTCAGGAACCGGTCTTTTGCTCAAAAAGAGCGCGCATCTCACCGACCCGCCAGCGGCGTATTGTCGAACACCACCTCCACGCGCTGCCGCGACTTGACGCCCCGTCCATCGATCTGCCCCGGTGCAAACCGCGCAGCCATGAAGGCTTCCCGCGCAGCCTGCTCGAACGCGGCAGGCAGGTCGGGCTTGTCGGCGATGACGTCCTGCACCTTGCCTTGCTCGTCGATGAAGAGCGACAGGATGCCCACGTAGCGGGCGAGGGCCGTCTCGCCCGGCGGCGCCGCGAGGAGGACCGGCGTCATGGCGACGGGCGGGACCGACAACAGCGGGCGCGGCACATAGTCGTCGCGGTCGGCTGTGGCCACGGCCGAGGAGGCGATGGCGATCGGCGCTGCGGCCTCCGCGCCCGCAGCCGGCGGCGGCGTTGCAACCGGTGGTGCGGCCGTTTCGGCGATGGGTACTGCTTCGACGCGGGGCGCTGGACGCGCGGCGGGCGTCGCTGCAACGACCGGCTCTGCGACAGCCGGCCGCTGCGGCGCGATCGGGGTCACGGAAGGCGCGGCGGTCGGCGCAGGCTGCAGACGCACCTGGAGGGTCCGCGGATTGCCGCCCGCGCCGTGTGCCGCTTGCCTCGGCGCGACATGGACGGCAAGCAGCGACGCATGCAGCGCCAACGAGAAGATGGCGCAGACCGGCAGCACCCAGCGCCCGGCACGGAGCCGGCTCGCCGCGAATCCCGGCCCTGGCAGCGTCGTCGATGCCAGGGCCGTCATCGGCGAATCAGTCCGACAGCTCGCGCCATGAGGTCCGGTGCGCACTGCCGCTGCCCGTGATCGGGGGGATCGGCGGGGTGTCGGGTTTGAGGTCGCCGTTGCTGCCCTGCGTAATGATGCGTATGTTGCCGTTGCTGTCCTTGACCCAGGTCAAGCCGACGATCAGCGAGTTGCTGCTCCACTGCTCGCCCGTGGGGTTGGTGGTGATCACCCCGCCGTTGGTCACGTCGAGGTAGTAGCGCCAGGACGAGCCGCCCGACGCGCAGGCATCGCCGTTCGGGATGGCGGTCGCGATCGCCAGCGTGTTGAATTGCAGGGTCAGGTTGGTGTTCACGCGTTCCCCCGCGTGCGGCAGGTCGACCCACCAGCCGGCCTTGGTCGTCCAGTCGACCGTGAGATTCGTGACGGAAGCGGAAGGTGGCGTGGTCGTGTTGTCCACCGTGAAGGTCTGCTGGACGAAGTCGGCGGTATCCGCGCGCACGTCGCCCCAGCCGGTGGCGGTCAGCGGGTCCTTGATGGCGTAGATGCTCTGCTGCGTCATGTCCGTGATGTCGGAGACGCCCAGGTAGCGCCCTGTCGCGACCAGGACCACGGGCTTGCCGGAGACTTGCGCCAACTCGGGCTTGGTCGTGATCGGCTGCGGTGTCGTCGTGTTGATCTGGAACTTGGCGAGCTGCATCGCGGCCTGGTTCGGCGCTACCAGTTTGTCGACGTCGAAGCGCCAGAGGTTGCCCTTCAGGTCGCCGCCGTAGAAGCGCTTGCCGGTGTTGTCGGCCGGGTTGTCGATCCAGGTGTTGATCTTCGCCAGGCCGCTCGGGTCGGTGCTGCTGCCAACGCCGGTCGAGATGTCGAGCAGCTTGGTGCCGCTGTTGGCGTTCAGCACATACAGATGGCCTTGGCCGTCGCCCGAGGTGTTGTTGTAGCCCGAAGCGAACGCGACCACCCAGGTGCCGTCGGCGCGCTTGGTCACCACGGGATTGCCGAAGCTCAGGCCCAGGTTGGCATCGGTGAACTCCCAGAGCGCCTTCGGGTTCGACGGGTCGGTGATGTCGAGCGCGTAGTAGCTGCTCCCGCCGTCGTTGAGGCCGCCGACCAGGATGGTCTTCCAGGTAGTGCCGACCTGGATGTCGGCCATCACCGGCGCGCCGTCCACATAGTACTGGTGCTTCGATGCATAGCTTGCATCGGCCAGCTTGTAGAGATTGGGCATCACGGCGGTGGGCACGTAGGCCCAGAGTTCGGTGCCGCCGTCGGAAGGATCGGCCGAGAAGGCATGCAGCATGCCGTCGTTCGCGGCGACGTAGACGACGTTCTTGCGCAGGCTCTGCGCCGTCACGAAGTCGGCGTAGCCGGCATCGCCGTAGGTGAAGGGCGGCTTGCCGACGTGGACCGGCGCGCCGTTGATGATGTCGCCCAGCACATGGTCGCGCGCGCGGTAGAGCGCCGAACTGGTGGTGCTGATGCCGGTGGATGCGGTCGCCACGGCCGTCTCGTAGCTGCGCACGCCGCTCAGGTAGTTGATGAGATTGGCGCCGGTGTTGGCGAGCGTCTTGTCGGCGGTCGTGAGCGTCGCGCACTGCGTGGCCACCGCAGCCTGGGAGCAGAAGTTGTCGAAGTACGCCTGCTGCGCGGCGCTCAGGTTGCTGTAGGTGAAGCTCTGCAGTCCGCTCGCACCGCTGAAATAGATCTTGCGGCTCGTGGCTGGCGTGGTGTCGAGGATCGTCTGCGCGGACCAGCTCGGTGTCGCGGCGATGCTGGCATCCGCCGCATTGAGTGTGAAGGCCTGCAGGTCGCCGGTCCAGGTCCCGGTGGTGTAGCTGGCCCGGTAGACCTGGTTGTTGTTGCCTGCCACCAGTTCGAGGGAACTGGTCGAGGCCGCCGAGGCCGAGCCCGCGACCTGCTGAACGGTGGTGATAACCCCATTGATGGCGTCGGCGAGCAAGCTGGCGTTGAGCGCCGAATAGTATTGGCCGCGGCCATTGACGGCGGCATGCCAGAGGTCATCGATGTTGGTGGCGTCACCGTTGGGGTTGGGTGTCGGCCAGTTCACGGCTCCGCTCTTGAGGTCGGCAAAGGCCCCCACCGTCTGAGTCAGGTAGTTCCTGTCGTAGGGCAACGTACCGCTCGCACCGAGACCGATCGTGAAGGTATTCATGTGCTGCATCGTATTCAAGTCGGTGCCCACCGGCCGCACGATGTCGGCACAGACGTCCTGACTGCTGCCTGAACTGGTCGAAGTGCAGTTGCCCAGCGCGCTGTTGCGCAGGTCGTTCTTGTAGTAGTACTCGGCGACGTCGGCGAGGGTGTTGGGCGAGCCGCCCGACGTCGATGGCGTTGAGGTCGAGGTGCCTGCCGTGTAAGTGCCGATGACCGGCGAATCCGTGGTGTAGGTGAGTGTCGACGGGGACCAGTTGCCGGTGTTGGTGATCGCATCCGTGGGCCCACTGCTGACCGGGGCGGTCTGACAGGCCGTGTTGGTCGAACTCCCGGCGTTGTAGCTGGCCGCAGGGGGGTCGATAGGGTCCGTAGTGGTGGGATTGGTGGTGGTGCTGGTATCGGTGATGACGACGGTGGTATTGCCGCTGCTCCAGGCCGGAACTGCGGCTGTGCTCTGATTCGTGGAGGTCAGGGTGCCGTCGGTGGTGACCGTCGTGACGTTGTATTGCGACGTGCCGGACTGCGGCGTGAAGAATTGCTGGGTTTGCTTCTCGGTCGCGGTCTGGGTCTTGGTCGAGACCAAGTAATACCCGGTCTTCGTGCAGCTGTTTTTTGATGTGCCGCCGTTGGACTTGGTCCCGGGACCGGAGGACGAAACGGTGGTTCTCGTCCAGGTGATGGTGCGCGATTGCTTGCTGGACGTTTGGTTCCTGGTTGCCGGTGCGGTCCAGGGCGTCACCGTGGTCACGATGCTCCTAGTGTCGTCCCGCATCGGTCGATCTTCCGTGCCGTCCTGCTGGCCGATGGCAGTTCGGCCATCCAGTCGCACGCTGTTGTTGCTGTTCCAGTAACCGTCGGTGGACAGCAGCGCATAGTTGCGCTGGCAGGAATACTGCATCGGGTCGTACTGTTGGCGCGGGATCTTCTTGGCGAAATAAAGACCGGCCTCGGCCAGGGCGGTAGGCAGGGGCGTGCTGCCGTTCGGCGCTACGCCATACAGACTGCTGTAAAAGTTAGCCTTCTGGGTGGCGTCGAAATCCTTGACGTCGCGAAAGTAGTTGGTGCCATCCACCGCCGCGGTGTCATAGATGGTGGTGAAGCCGACTCGGTAATTCGCATCGAGTGCCGAGATCGCGCGACCCATCGCGGTGCGCATTAGCAGGTAGCGATGGCTGTAATACGAATACCAGTTGGCGTAATTCTGCGCGTCGGACGACGAGCTGGTCATCACCCATTTGGTGAAAATGGAACTCGGCACCGAAGTTCTGGTGCTGCACTCGGTAAAGAAGGTGTTGGAGATGACACCACTGGCCGTGTAAGTCCAGCCCATCTTCGGTTGGCTGCCGCTGTACCTGTAGTAATAGCTGTTGGCGAGGTTCGTCGTGGAGCTCGACGCGTTGAAGCCGTCGGCCTTCGCTGCCGAAAAATTGGCGTTAGGGAAGGACGTGCCGTCCGCATTCAGCGGCGGGTTGTAAGTCGTCGTGGGGTCGTAGGCCACGCCGTTGCATTGAGCCGACCAGTAACCGTACCAGTTCGTGTAAGGCTGATCGCTCGTATTCTGGGATTGCCCCAGATCATCGGGCATGTAGCTCCAGTTCATGGAACCCGACGAATCCAGAATGAACAGGAGATTCGGCTTGGCCTGGACGGTGGGACGCGTGGCCAGCGGCTGGTTCGACAGGTCCGTCAAGCCCGCTTTGGCCGCCGGCGCAAATGCCGCGATCGTCAGGGCGCAGACCAGCAGCGACAAGCGCGCGCAGCGGGCGGCGCGCCCATGGGGCTCCAGGGCGAAGGCGGCAATGGCTTTGTTCTTCATGGCGTTGGATTCCTCTGCTGGCGCCGATGGCGCCCCCTCATCAGAAATGCACGATGGTCTCGGTGAAACTGGCGGTATTGCGCGCGCCGAGCACGCGCACGACGATGCGGTAGTAGGTGCTGGACGTGGCGCAGGGGAGCGGGGCTCCGCCGCCGTAGTCAAGCGCGCCCTTGGACCCGCACGCGGGGGCGCTGGTCGCAAGCTGGGCGCAAGTGATGCTCGTGTCGGTCGTGAAGTCGCCGGGTTTGGAGCAGAGCCTGAATACGATATAGCTCGCCTGGTTGCCGTTGATGGTGGCGGCGATGCTCGCCGGCAGCAGGGTGCAACCGGTGTACGAGCCGCTGGCTGCGGCCTTGCAATTGTTGGCGTCCCAGTCGACCAGCTGGCGATTGGCCGTGCCGGCCAGCATCTGGCCGGTGACATCGACCGGCGGCTTGATGGTGACGCCGTCCGCCGCGAGTTCCTGCGTGCTCGCGTAATAGCCGCTCGTGGCGAGGTCGGTGTTGAGGCTGGCGTTGTTGAGCGTGAGCCAGTCGATGGCCTGGCGCGCGGCCTGGTCGGCCGCCGCGGTGGCATCCTGCTTGAAGCCGATGTTGCCCAGCAGCAGGCTGCCGGTGTCGACGGAGCGAACCAGCGCCAGCGTTCCGAGCGACAACGCGACCAGTGCGAGAAGAGCGAACAGGAGCGAGATCCCGCGCTGGGCGGACCCGCGCGAACGAGCGATGGATGCGTGCATGTGCATGGTGGTGACTCAGGAATTCCAGAGCACGTTGCGCAGCGGCACGATCGTGTCGTAGACCTTGTAGCGGTAGTGCTTCCATTGGTCCAGCCCGTCGACCTTGAGCGTGATGCACTTGCTGGTGCCGTTGCACGTGGTCGTCGTGGGACCGGTGATGGTGGCCGAGGTGCCGACGTCCCACAGCGGGTTGGCCTGCGTGACCTCATCCTTCTCGAACTGGTTGCTGCGCGCCACCAAGGCAATCCGGATGGCGACCACGCGCTGCCAGTCTGCGTTGGTGAGCGGCGTGATGTTGTCGTAGGTATCGACCGCGATGTTGCCGCTGGCATCCAGCGTGCCTTTGCCGTACAGCGCCTGCAGGTTGATGATCTGCGGGTAGAGATCCTGCGAAGCGTTGACGCCGGTGACGGGCGAAAGCTCGCTGACCTGGAGGTTGTTCGCGTTGTTGACCGTGTTGATGGAATAGGTGCGAAGAACCATCGAGCCCATGTTCAGCAGGTAGTCGTCCTTGACGTAGCCGCTCGGCGGAAAGACGCTGTTCTGGTTCCATTTGCCGCTGGTGCCGGCGACATGCGGCACGACCGTCGGCGACAGGGTGGTCGCGGGGGAGGCGGTGTCCGAGGTCACGTTGAACAGGCTGCACCAGTTGCTGGCGCCCTGCAGCTTCGGCACGGCGATCATCATGTTGTTGACCACCGCGCCGAACGACGAGACCACCGTGAAATGGTTGTCCGTCGCGGTATGGGCGCCCGACAGGGCCATGGGTGCCGAGAAGCCCGAGGTTCGCCCGCGCAGGACGGTGATCGAGTCGGGCGCATCGCCGCCGCCATCGTTGATGACGACCGGCGCCAGCGTGAAGGTGAACGGCGAGCCGCTCACGTCGAACTTCGCCTTCACCGGGCAGCCCAGCGCGTCCAGGCTCGAGGTTGCGCCGTAGCCCGACATCTCGATGTCGCGCTGAAGGGTGTAGAGCGACATCGCGCCGTTGACCTGCGCGTCGCTGCCCATCGCGACCGATCGCTTCTTGCCTTCGGCCACTGCGAGGACCTGCGAGATCACCAGCACGGTCAGCATGCCCAGCAGCAGGCCGATCATGAGTTCGACCAGCGTGAACCCGCGTTGCCCGGCCCGTTGGGTGAGTTTCATCTTAGCTCCCGGATTTCGCGACCGTCGTGTGCGTGACGTACTGATGGGCGTCGCCGTTCGGCATGGTCCAGTTGATGGTGATCGCCACGTCGCCGGTGGTCGCGGTGACTGCCACAGTGCCGGTTCCTCTCGGCAGATCGTTGGCCACCTTGGTCTGCCACTCCTTGCAACGCGCCTGCGAGGCACACCCGGTGCCGTCGTAGCTCGCCATATTGGCGAGGTCGGACCACATGCGGCCGACCACGTCGCTGGCCAGGAAGGCCGCGTCGGCACGCACCTTGGAATCGGTCTGTGCGCGTGTCATCGCGCCCTGCAGGCCGACCAGGCCGAGCACGCCGAGCATGAACAGCAGCATCGCCACCATCACTTCGATCAAGACAACACCCTGGACGCGGCGGGGCGCGGCGGCCCGTGGTCGTTGGAGGAATTTCTTTTGGGCGTGCATTTCCGTTACGGGCTTGGGGGGACGCAGAGGCGCGGGTCTTTGGTGTCGGTCACGCGCGGATCGCACATGCGCACCAGCCCTCCCGGCGAGACCACGATGCTCAGGTTGACGCTGCCGGTCGCACCGGTCACGTTGATAAACCCGATCGTGCCCGCGCCCGCGGTCGGAGCGATCCGTCCGAAACCATCGAAGGTGACGGCCATGCCGGCGGTAGCGTTGTCGGCCTGAAAGGCAGCGACCGTGATGCCGCCACCGGATGCCCGGCCCGTGACGAGCATCGGCGAGGAAGTGGTCGAAGGGGCGTCGGCACAATGGCCCACCGGCGAGTTGATGCTCACCACCCAGGAGCCGCTGGTGCTGGAGAGGGTGCAATCGTTGCTCAGGGTCGTGGGATCACCGACCGCGACGAGCCAGAAGGACATGCTCTGGTTGCGCCGGACCGCCTCGGCGCGTGCGATCTGCAGGCCGTTCTGAAGCGAGTCGGCGACGTTCCGGATGCGCGTGTTGCCCGTCCAGTTGGCGACGGTGGGCATGGCCATCGCGAGGATCATCGCCAGCACCGTGATGGTGACGATCAGTTCGACGAGCGTGAAGCCGCGTTGACGCATGGTTCTGCTCCGCGGGTCAGCAGGTGGGATCTTTCGAGAGCCAGCAGGTCACGTTGACGGTCGCACCCTTGAACATCGTCGTGCCGCGATCGCCGCTCTGGTTGATCGTGTAGACATGGCCGATCGCCCGACCTGCGCTGCCCGTGGCGGTGATGATGTAGCTCTGCTGCGTGGAGTCGCCGGCAGCGGTGTCGGCTTTGCATCCGAAGGTGAAATACTTGGCGCTGCTCGGCGCGAAGTTGTTCCAGCCGTTGGCGGTCGGGTCCGATGCGCAAGCCGTGGCAGCGGTGCCGTAGTTGCGGTTGTCCTGGTAGTACTGCTCCATCTTCGTCCGGAAATCGGAGAGGAAGCCGAAGGCCTCCTGGATCTGGCCGCGGCGGATGTAGTCGATGTAGGAAGGAACTGCGATCGAAGCCAGGATCGCTACGATCGCGATCGTGATCATCACTTCGATCAGCGTGAACCCCGACGTCCGAAGGCGGCGAGGTGCTGCGCCACGGCTGAAAGGGCCAGCGGCCATCGATGGTGAGTGGCAGGCGGTTTGCACTGTGGTGACTTTCAATCGAATGTCTTAATGGCGGTCACCAATTGTCACAAGCGAGGCTTTCATGGCGTTGCCGTCCATCTGCCGGCAAGCGCCTTTTGTCAATTCATGGTGTTGAAAGCGTGAACTTTTGAATGAACTAGAGCCCAGCTTCGAATTGCCGAACTTCATGGCAGACACCGCGCAGGCCGCACATCCCATGGCCGGACACACTGCTGCCGAAAGGACAGGAACATCGCGACCCTGATCGATCCGAAGCCGCTGGGCCAGGCGCTCCTCATGCCACAGCAGCTGGCCAGGGCATGGACCTGCGCACTGCTCATCGCGCTGCCCTTTCTCTTTCCATGGGCCGCAGGCCCATCGGTCAACACGTGGCAATTGCTGGCGGCCTGGAGTTGCTCGGCGCTGCTCGTGATCGTGGGACCGGCCGCAGCGCTCGCGCCTCGTCTGGCCGCCTGGCTGGCATTCGGCGCAGCGTGGGTGCTGCTCGGGCGAGGACCCGGTACGGTTCCCGGTCTGTCGGCCGCCGCGGCAGTCGGCGTCGTGGGCCTCGCCGCGTGCGTCGGCGCGGGGCTGGCGCGCTCGCCGAAGTGGCTGGCCGGGGCCTTCGGCTGGGGTCTGCTCATCGCAGGCCTCGTCAGCGCCATCCTCGGCCTGCTGCAGTACTACGGGATGGCCGATGCGCTGGCGCCCTGGACCACGGCACCCAAGCTCGGCGAGGCCTACGGCAACCTGCGCCAGCGCAACCAGTTCGCCACGCTGATCGGCATGGCGCTGATCGCTGCGCTGTGGCTGTACGCGACCCATGGGCGCGGCGTGCGCACGGCGCTGTGGCCGGCAGGGATTCTGCTCATCGCAGCGGCTGCCGCATCGACATCGCGCACCGGGCTGATCCAGGTCGTGTCGATCAGCATCATCTCGGCCTTTTTGGCATGGCGCGAGCGCCAGCCTTTACGTGCGGGCAAGAGCGATTTTCGGCTGCCGTCGCCCTGGCTTCTGCTGGCGATCATCGCCGTGTACTTCTTCTTCGCGTGGCTGCTGCCGACGCTGGCCGGCCCGGAAGTCGAAGGCATCTTCGGCCGCCTGCGCGAGGGCGAATCCGATGCTCACGGCCGCGCCGTGCTGTGGCACAACGTGCTGGCGCTGATCGCCCGGCATCCGTGGCGCGGCTGGGGCTGGGGCGAGCTGAGTTACGCGCACTACGCGACCTTCTACAGCGGCCCGCGCTTCATGCTGATCCTGGACAACGCGCACAACCTGCCGCTGCACCTCGCGGTCGAGCTCGGCGTACCGGCTGCCGTGCTGATCTGCGGCAACTTCGGCTGGATGATGTTCGCTGCGCGTCCGTGGCGCGAAACCGATTCGACGCGGCTCATGGCCTGGGGCATGCTCGCGGCGATCCTGCTGCACAGCCTGCTGGAATATCCGCTCTGGTACGGACCGTTCCAGCTGGTGTTCGGGCTCTGTCTTGGGCTGCTTTGGCCGGCGGCGGAAAAGCCGAGGCCGGCATGGCGTGCGATCCCTGTGTTGTCGAGGGGCGCCGCGGTCCTCCTGCTGGCGGTCGTCGGCTACACAGGCTGGGACTACAACCGCATCAGCCAGATCTATCTCGCGCGCGACGAACGCCTGCCCGCCTACCGCGACGACACGCTGGCCAAGCTGCAGGGCTCGTGGCTCTTTGCGAGGCAGGTGCAATTCGCCGAGCTGACGCTGACTCCGGTAGACAAGGCCAACGCCGCCAGGATGCATGCGCTGGCGTTGCAGATGCTTCATTTCTCGCCCGAGCCGCGCGTCATCATCAAGCTGATCGAAAGCGCCACGCTGCTCGGACGCGACGACGAGGCCTTCGCGCAGGCAGCGCGCTTCAAGGACGCGTTTCCGAACGACTACGTGCGCTGGCTCGCCGGCAAGCCGCTGGAAGAGCCGCCCGATTGATCGGCAGCGACGTAGCTCCCCGACTTGCCCCCATGCTTCTCGAGCACATGCACATCGGTGATGCGCATGCCGCGGTCCACCGCCTTGCACATGTCGTAGATGGTGAGCAGCGCGACCTGCACCGCGGTCAGGGCTTCCATCTCGACGCCGGTCGGCCCGACCGTCTCGACGGTGGCGGTACAAGCCACCTGCGGAACCTCGCCGCCCGCCACCGCGAAGGCCACTGCCACGCGCGTCAGCGCCAGCGGATGGCACAGAGGAATCAGGTCGCTGGTCTTCTTGGCGGCCTGGATGCCCGCGATGCGCGCGACACCCAGCACGTCGCCCTTCTTCGCGCTGCCCGATTCGATCAGTGCCAGCGTCGAGGCCTGCATCTCGATGCAGCCCGTCGCCACGGCCACGCGATGGGTTGCGGGTTTGGCGGCCACGTCGACCATATGGGCCTGGCCCTGGGCGTCAAAATGGGTGAGAGAACTCATGTGAACGTTCGGCAGAGTGCCGCATCATACGAGGCCGAGCCATAGACGAGGAATGCCACGCGTGACTCCTTTTCCCCTTGATTTCTTCCGCACCCTGTGCGCGATGCTGTTGATCGCCTCGCAGCTCGCGCTGCCTGCGCCGGCCCGCGCCCAGTTGCTGCCGGGCCTGGGCGACGGCGGCGAGATGACCGCCAGCGCCGAGCGCCATCTCGGCGACCAGATCGCCCGCGAGATCTACCGCGATCCCGACTACCTCGACGACCCCGTCCTGCTCGAGTACGTGGACGGCATCTGGCAGCGGCTGCTCGCAGCGGCACGCACCCGCGGCGAGCTCACGCCCGAACTCGACGAGCGATTCGCCTGGACCATCCTGCTGGACCGCGACCGCGACATCAATGCGTTCGCGCTGCCTGGCGGCTACATGGGCCTCAACCTCGGCCTGATCGCGGTGGTCGGCAGCCCGGACGAGCTCGCGACCGTGCTCGGCCACGAGATGTCGCACATCACGCAGCGCCACATCTCGCGCATCATGGCGCGGCAGAGCAAGCAGACGCCGCTGGTGCTGGCCGGCATGGTGCTCGGCATGATCGCTGCGGCCAAGAGCCGCAATCCGGATGCTGGCCAGGCCGTGCTGGTCGGCAGCCAGGCGCTGTTCGCGCAGAACCAGCTTGCGTTCTCGCGTGACATGGAACGCGAGGCCGACCGCATCGGCTTCGGCGTGATGACGCAGGCCGGCTTCGCGCCGCAGGGCGCGGCCGCGATGTTCGAGAAGCTGCAATACGCCGCGCGCCTCAACGACAACGGCTCCTATCCGTACCTGCGCAGCCATCCGCTCACCAGCGAGCGGATGGCGGACATGCAGGCGCGCTTCCAGTTCAAGGCCGGCAACGCCGCCGCCGCGATCCCGCTGACGATGGACCACGCGATGATCTCGGCCCGGGCGCGCGTGCTGGCGCGGCCCGGCGTCGACATGCTGCGGCTCTGGGTCGACACGGCATCGAGCGGCGAGTTCGCGCGCAGCGCGCCCGCCCAACAGGCCGGCATGCTCTACGCGGCGGCGCTGTCGGCCAACGCGCTGCGCGATTTCAGGGCGGCGCGCGCGCAGGCACAGCGGCTCGTCACGCTGACGGCCGGCGATGCGGCGGGCTCGCGCCTGGCCCGCCTGCTGTCCGCCGAAATCGAACTCGCGGCGGGCGCGGCGCCCAAGGCAGCGGCGCTGCTCGATCCCAAGGCCAAAGACCGGCCCGAGATGCTGCTGGCCGCTCAGGCTGCGGTCGCCACGCACAACCCGACGCCGATGGTGGCGCCGCTGCGCGACTGGGTGGCGGTTCATCCGCGCGACGCGACCACTTGGCGCACGCTGTCCAGTCTCTACAACGCGCAGAACGACACGCTGCGCGCGGTGCGCGCCGACGCCGAGGCCAACGTGGCGATCCTCGATTACCCGGGCGCGCGCGACCGTCTCAAGGCCGCCCAGGAACTGGTGCGCAAGAGCGAGGAAAAACCGGGCGGCACGCCGATCGACCACTACGAGGCGTCGATCATCGACACCCGCGAGCGCGCGGTCGAGGCGCTGGTGAAGGAGCAGGCGGCCGAACCCCCGCTCAAATAGGGCGCCGCCGCATGGAAATCCTGGTCGTCGTCGGCACGCTGTCCGGCCTTGGTGGCATCGAGACCTGCGTGCGAATGCTCGCCGAGGAAGCCGAAGCCGTCGGCGATCGAGTGCGCATTCTTGCGCTCAGCCCGAGCGTTCTGGATGCACACTGGCACGATGGGCTGCTCTATACCGAGGTCGCGAACGGACCGAGGTCGCTCAAGTGGCAGATGATCCCCGGCCTGCCCGCAGTCATCGGCGCCTGCAGGACCCATCGGCCCGACGTCGTGATCGCGATCTATGGCTCCAGCATTCCGCTGCTGAGGTTGAGCCTGTTCCTGGCGCGCCTGCGGCGGCCGGTCATGGCGTGGCTGCATTTTTCGACGGCGCACAAACAGCGCACCAGCCTTCTTCGCTTTGCCCATGGCCACCTCTGCATCAGCTCGCAGATCGCCACGGCGGTGAAGGAGACCGCCGGCGTCGATGCCGACAGGGTGCACCTCGTCTACAACGGCGTGCGCATCGATTCGGCGGCACGGCTTGCCCGCTCGACCGGCGGGCCGCTGCGCCTGCTGCATGCAGGGCGTCTCATGGTCGGAAGACAGAAGCGCACCGACGATCTCCTGCGCGCGCTTGCACGCGTGACGGGCGATTGGCAATTGGTTCTCGTCGGCAAGGGAGAGTCCGAAGACGATGTCTTCCAGCTGCAGGCCTTGGCCGAGCGGCTCGGCATCGCCGATCGCCTGCACTGGCTGGGATGGCAGTCCGATCCCTGGCATGCGGTCGGGACGGTGGACCTGCTTGTCATGTGTTCTGCCTTCGAGGGTTTTCCGATGGTGTTGATCGAAGCCATGGCGCACGGCATTCCTTGCCTCAGCAGCGACTGTCCCTCGGGCCCGACCGAAATCATCCAGCCGGATTGCAACGGTTGGCTCTATCCGGTCGGCGACGAGGATGCGCTCGCGCGCCGTATCCGGACCCTGGTCGATGATCGTTCCCTGCTTCCCGTCGCCGACG
The DNA here is from genome assembly GCF_901827165.1 of Variovorax sp. SRS16. NCBI lineage: Bacteria > Pseudomonadati > Pseudomonadota > Betaproteobacteria > Burkholderiales > Comamonadaceae > Variovorax > Variovorax sp. SRS16. Next base: position 5,609,429 of record NZ_LR594666.1, on the reverse strand, counting down.
CGGTTCGTGCATCGGTGGCCCCATTCAGCAGCCGCAAGATGTATGAACGGATACGGCAGGCGATCGACATCACGATCGAGCGTCAGGGGCGTGGCCATGCCGCCTGAGGTCGGGCCGCGCGGCGGCCCGTGCCATGCCGGATGGCCGGCCAGCGATCAACGCTTCGAGAACAGCCCGCCGAGTGCGGCCTCGATGATGAGGCCGATCACCGAATAAAGCAGCGAGCCGATCAAGGCGGAGACGAAGCCGTTGACATGGAAGCCCGCGAGCAGGCCCGACGCGGCCCAGAACAGCAGCGCGTTGATGACGAACAGGAACAGGCCCAGCGTGACGATGGTGACCGGCAGCGTGAGCACCACCAGCACCGGCCGCAGGACCATGTTGAGCAGCCCGATCACTGCCGCGGCGATCAGCGCCGAACTGAAGTTCGTCACCTGCACGCCGCTGTAGACGTACGTCACCGCGAGCAGCGCCAATGCGCTGAGCAGCCATTTGATGAGAAGTCGCATAGCGGCGCAGGATACACCGGGCATGGCGCCGCAAACCTGACGCCGTGCACCGGATGCAGCGGCCTATTCCGCGAACTCGTTGGCCAGCACCAGCAGCGCGCCCATGCCCAGCATCGCGCCCGGCAGCACCCAGCCCGAATGGCTCGCGGGCGGCTGGCCCGGCGCGACCGGTTCGAGCTCGGCCCCGATCTTCGGGCGGCGCGCATCGACCACCCGCGCGGCGCCGTGTTCCTGCTTCAGCCGCTGCGTGAGCTCGGTGAGCGGGCCCTTGGCCACGAGCGCGGTCACCAGATCGCCTTCGCATTGCAGCAGCGGCACCAACTGGTCCTGCACCTTGGCGAACCACTTGGCGCGCCAGTTCTCTCGCGCGCTGTGGCTTACCCACTTGCTGATGCGATGCGTCATGCGCGGCGCGCAGGCCACCAGCACCCAGTGGTGCGGGCCTCTGGCATGGGCCGCCTGGGTCGCATCGGCCGCCAGGCCGGCGATGAACTCGCGCGCGTAGGCCGCGTCATCGACGTAGAGGATGATCTTTTCCATGGGTGCTCCTTCTTTCGTGGCTGAGAGTGAGAGAGGCATCGGCCGCGGATCAGGCGGTGACCGTGTTCGCCGACTTCGGGTTGCGCGCGGCGATCCATTTGCCGATCGCCAGCACCAGCAGCGCACCGGCCGTGCCGGCCAGGTACTTCGCGGCGTCGGTCGGCGGCACCTTGGGCACCCAGGTCCATTGCGCCGTGTCGACCAGCGCGGGATCGGACACCGCCATGGTGCCGGCGATCCAGCCGAGCAGCATGCCGCCGAGCGTGATGATCACGGGGAAGCGGTCCATCAGCCTGATGACCAGCTGGCTGCCCCAGACGATGATCGGGATGCTGACCAGCAGGCCGAAGATCACCAATGGCATCTGGTGGCCGTCGCTCGCGCCCTGTGCGGCGCCGGCGATGGCGATCACGTTGTCCACGCTCATCACCAGGTCGGCCACGATCACGGTCTTGACCGCCGCCCACACCTTGTCGCTGGCGGTGATGCTGCCGTGCGGATCGTCGGCGTCGGGTACCAGCAGCTTGATGCCGATCCATACCAGCAGGATGGCGCCGGCCAGTTTCAGGAACGGGATTGCCAGCAGCGTGAGCGCGAAGAAGATCAGCACCACGCGCAGCACGATGGCGCCCGCGGTGCCCCACAGGATGCCCTGTGTGCGTTGTGCCGGCGGCAGCTTGCGGCAAGCCAGCGCGATCACCACCGCGTTGTCGCCGCCCAGCAGGATGTCGATCATGATGATCTGGCCGACGGCGACCCAGAATTCGGGGGTCAGAAACTGTTCCATGAAGTCCTCTGTTCGTTCGATCCATTCCGGGCAGATCGGATGAAGCGGCTGAAATGAGGACCGGGGGCTCCGGGACTTGCAATCGCTTCGATCAAACCTGCGCAGGTTCAAATCGAAGGTCTTGCTCGGCAGCGTGGGCTGCCCGACAGGCCGGAAGTTTTTGATGCTTCGTATTGACGACCTGACGATACCCGCTCTGATGAAAAGCGGACGGGAGCTACTCCCCTTCGTGTGCCGGAATTAGAGCAGCCGGGCGTCGGCGTGGCAACGCATTTTTTCGAGGGCTTAAGAAAAATGAATCTACAACGCGCGTCCACTGGGCATTTGTTGCTATTGTTTTGGTAGCATCCATAACCTTCGGTGGTCGCGGGCCTTTGCCGGTCTATGATGCCCGCTCGCCTTTCCAGACCGTCCATGGCCGCCATTCACATCACCGACATCGAGGCCGCCATCAACCACTGGCGCGAGCTCAAGCCATCGCCCGATGGCATCACTCTGGCGCCTGAATTGCGCGCGCTGGCCGAGGTCTACGCGCTCATGGTGTTCCACCATGAAGATGAGGTCGACGAGGTCGGCTTCCCGTCCGAAGCCTGGGCCGCGTGGCTGGCCTGGTACCAGACCACGCCCGACACGCCCTGCATCGCCATCTGCTCCACCAGTCAGGGCGACGACGAATGCAAGGGTTGCGGGCGCAGCTTCGACGAGGTCCAGCACTGGCCCGCCATGACGCCGGGCGAGAAGCGCGCCACCTGGCGCCGCATCACCATGCAGGACACGGCCTGGCGCTTCAACAAGTACGCCGAGCGGGCGCGCGAGGCCGAGCCCGTGTGGCCCGATGACGCGATCGCCGAAGCGCCGCCCGAGGGCGCGGGCTGAGTCCTCATGCGCCGCCTCGCCCAAGCTCCCAATCTGGCGATCGCGACGCTCTGGGCGCATGCGCTGCGCGAGGACGGTGTCGCCGTGTCGGTCCAGCGCGAATACCTCGGCGGCGCAGCGGGCCAGCTGCCGCCCGATCAGTGCCTGCCGGAAATCTGGGTCGAGGACGAGGCCCAGTTCGCTCTTGCCGAACGCCTTCTGCGTGAGTTGCAACACCGTCCGCAGCGGCGCTGGCAATGCAGCTGCGGCGAGCTGGTCGAGGGCGGCTTCGAGCAGTGCTGGCGCTGCGGGAAAATGATGTAACCCCCAGTCTCCGCGCACTTCGTGTCGCTTCGCCAACCCCCTTGCAGGGGGCAACACCTGCGGCCCGGCAAAGCCGGTTCCGCGGTGTTTCTGGAAGGGACGGGAACGGGGACGCGCCGGCGGCGTTACTTCAGTCGCACGAGCTCGATATCGATGCTGTGCGTGCCATCGCCCAGCATCAGCGCGCCTTCCTGCACCGTGGCCTGCAATTGCATCGAGCGCTGCGCGAGCGCGGCGAGGGATTGCGATGCGAGCGTGGGTACGCGGAACACGCTCAGATTCTGCGGCCGGGTGAGCTTGTTCTCGATGCCGCGCCACCAGATCTCGGCCGCATGATTGAAGCAATAGACGATGACCTCGTCGGCCCTGCCGCAGGCCTTGATGATGGGCTTGTCCTCGGGCTGGCCGACCTCGATCCACAGCTTGATCTCGCCGGTGAAGTCGCGCAGCCAGACGTCGGGCTCGTCGGGATTCGACAGGCCGGCGCCGAAGGCCAGCGTGCCGTCGCCGTGGCAGACGTCTTGCAGCTTGTACGCATTGAGGGCCAGCGCGACGAGGCGGATCATCATCCGCTCGTCGGTCTCGCTGGGATGCCGCGCCAGGGTCAGCGCGTGGTCCGCGTAGTAGTTGTGGTCGATGTCGGCGACGGCGAGGTTCGCCTTGAAGATCGTGGACTTGAGGGCCATCAGGCCCGCCGCGCGAGCTCGGCCGCCTTGCCGGTGTAGCTGGCCGGCGTCATCGCCAGCAGTCGCTCTTTCTCGACCTCGGGGATGTCGAGCGATCGGATCAACCCATGCAGTGCCTCGGCCGTGACGCGCTTGCCGCGCGTGACTTCCTTCAGCCGCTCGTAGGCGCCCTGCACGCCGAAGCGCCGCATCACGGTCTGGATCGGCTCGGCCAGCACTTCCCACGAAGCGTCGAGGTCGGCGGCCAGCGCCTCCTCGTTGAGCTCGAGCTTGCCGAGGCCGGTCGCGAGGCTCGCGTAGGCCAGCACGGCATAGCCGAAGGCGACGCCGACGTTGCGCAGCACGGTGCTGTCGGACAGGTCGCGCTGCCAGCGGCTGATCGGCAGCTTCTCGCTCAGATGCCGCAGCAAGGCATTCGCGAGGCCGAGATTGCCCTCGGCATTCTCGAAATCGATCGGGTTGACCTTGTGCGGCATTGTCGACGAACCGATCTCGCCCTGCTTCAGTCGCTGCTTGAAATAGCCCAGACCCACATAGCCCCAGACGTCGCGCGAGAAGTCGATCAGGATCGTGTTGGCGCGCGCCACCGCATCGAACAGCTCGGCCATGTAGTCGTGCGGCTCGATCTGGATGCTGTAGGGCTGGAAGCTGAGGCCGAGGCCGAGCGGCGCCGGCGTCTCGACGACCTTGCGGCTGAACGCCTCCCAGTCGAATTCGGGCCAGGCCGCGAGGTGCGCGTTGTAGTTGCCGACCGCGCCGTTCATCTTGCCCAGCAGCTGCACCGACGCGATCTGCGCACGCGCTTTCGCCAGGCGCACGGCGACATTGGCGAGTTCCTTGCCGACGGTGGTCGGGCTGGCCGTTTGGCCGTGCGTGCGCGAGAGCATCGAAACGGCGGCGAATTTGCCAGCCATCTCGCGCAGCGTCGCGATCAGGCCGTCGATCGCCGGCAGCATGACCTTCTCGCGCGCGGCCTGGATCTGCAGCGCGTGGCTGGTGTTGTTGATGTCCTCGCTGGTGCAGGCGAAGTGGACGAACTCGGAGGCCGAGAGCAGTTCGGGCCGCGCCTCGAACTTCGACTTGATCCAGTATTCGACGGCCTTCACGTCGTGGTTGGTGGTCTTCTCGATCTGCTTGATCGCGACCGCATCGGCCTCGGAGAAATTCGTGACCAGGCCGAGCAGGTACTTGCGTGCGCCGCCGGTGAGCGGCTTGAATTCGGGAAAGCCGCAGTCCGACAGCGCGATGAACCAGGCGACTTCGACCTGCACCCGCCGGTGCATGTAGCCCTGTTCGCTCATCAGCGGCCGCAATGCCGAGAGCTTGGCCGCATAGCGACCGTCGAGGGGGGAAAGGGCGGAGACAGTGGAGAAGCTCATGGCCGAATTTTAGGTGGCGTCCCGGGGGAAGCAATTTCGTCCCTCGCGGCGGCGCCGGCCCTCGGCAAAGGCACGATTCCGCGGCGTGCGCCTTCACCTAGAATCGAAGTGCCACAACGACGACCCCCGAGGGGGAGAGAGCCCGCATGAAACTGATCGGATCCGCAGCCAGCCCCTACGTGCGCAAGGTGCGCGTGGTCATGGCCGAGAAGCGGCTCGACTACCAGTTCGTGATCGAAGACGTCTGGTCCGAGGACACCTCGATCGCGAGTTCCAATCCGCTGGGCAAGGTTCCCTGCCTGATCATGGACGGCAGCGAGGCCATGTTCGATTCACGCGTGATCGTCGAATACCTCGATACCCTGTCGCCGGTCGGCAAGCTGATCCCGCAGCAAGGCCGCGAGCGCGCCGAAGTCAAGACCTGGGAGGCGCTGGCCGACGGCGTGGTCGACGCCGGCGTGCTCTGGCGCCTCGAGGCGACTTGGGCGAAACGCAGTGATGGCGAGCGCAGCCAAGCCTGGATCGACCGCCAGCGCGCCAAGGTCGAAGGCGGGATCGCCGCGATGGCCAAGGGATTGGCCGAGAAGCCCTTTTGCAGCGGCATCCACCTGAGTCTGTCGGACATCGCGGTCGGCTGCGCGCTCGGCTGGATCGGGTTTCGCTTTCCGGAAGTCGACTGGCGTGCCGACCATCCCAACCTCGTGCGTCTCTATGACAAGCTGATGCTGCGACCCAGCTTCGCCGACACCCAGCCCTGATGATGAAGAAGGCGCCGCAAGGCGCCTTCTTTTTTGAACTCCGGCAGGAATACAAAAATGTTGCGAGGCGCCCCGACGCGAAGGAGGGAGGGAGGGAGGAGGAGGAGAATCGCCCCGGGATTTCGACCGGGCGGCAGGCGCCCGGAAGACCTCGCAACATGAAAAAAGTCCGGGCCAGGAAGACCCGGAACCGTTATGAGCGAAGCCCCCCGGTGGGGTTCCCGCGGCATTGGTAAGCATTTGTGACAAACTGCCCCATGACGACGAAACCGTTCCGTGTCAGTTCGGGCCGAGTTGCTTTTCCAGTTCGCTGACGAAGCGGCGGTCTTCCGGCGAAGTCAGGCTCGAATAGGAATCGACGACCTTGCCGTCACGATCGATCAGGTATTTGTAGAAATTCCATTTGGGCGTGGTTCCGGAGATCTGCGCCAATTGCTTGAACAGCGGATTGGCGTCCGCACCGCGCACGGAGGACTTGGCGAACATCGGAAATTTCACGCCGAAGGTGTTCTCGCAGAAGTCGGCAATTTCCTTGTTGGAGCCGGATTCCTGCGCAAAATCGTTGGACGGAAAGCCGAGCACCACGAAGCCGCGCGCGCGGTATTTGCTGTCGAGCGCTTCCAGCCCCTTGTATTGCGGCGTGAAACTGCAGAAGCTCGCCGTATTGACGACCAGCACGACCTTGCCGGCGTACTGGCACAGCGCCTGGGGTTTTTCGTCCTGCAAGCGCAGAAAGGTGTGCTGCAGGATGGCCGGACAGCTCGCCGCTGCCTGTGTCTGGGCGCTGGCGCCGGTCGGAAGCAGGCAAGCCGCACACAGGGCTGCCGCAGAAAGAGTCATTGACGGCCGGAGGGAGATTCGCATGGCGGGTTTCCTCGGTGAAAGGAGCATGGATTCGCGCCCACCCCGGCGCGCGTATTCGCATCATCGCGCGCTTGTCATCGGCGCGCCAAACCCCCCGACTAAAATCCGTCGGCCAAAGAAAGACATTGATGCTCTACCCGGAACTCTTCAGACAACTCGAATCCGTCCGATGGGACATGGACAAGGATATTCCGTGGCAGTCTTTCGATGCAAGCAAGCTCTCCGACGAGCAGGCCACCACCATCAAGATGAATGCGATCACGGAATGGGCGGCATTGCCGGCCACCGAGATGTTCCTGCGCGACAACCGGCACGACAGCGACTTCTCGGCCTTCATGTCGATCTGGTTCTTCGAGGAGCAGAAGCATTCGCTGGTGCTGATGGAATACCTCAAGCGCTTCAGCCCGAAGCATGCGCCGACCGAACAGGAGCTGCACGATGTGCGCTTCGATTTCGACCCCGCGCCGCCGCTCGAGACGCTCATGCTGCATTTCTGCGGCGAGATCCGCCTCAACCACTGGTATCGCCGTGCGGCCGAGTGGCATACCGAGCCGGTCATCAAGCACATCTACACCACGCTGAGCCAGGACGAAGCGCGCCATGGCGGCGCCTATCTGCGCTACATGAAGCGCGCGCTGGAAAAGTTCGGTGACGAGGCGCGTTCGGCCTTCACCAAGGTCGGCGTCCTGATGGCCAGCGCGCGCCGGACCGCGCAGGCGCTGCACCCGACCAACCTGCATGTCAACCGGGCGCTGTTCCCCAACGACACCATTCAGAGCCGCGTGCCCGATCCGGAGTGGCTCGAGCACTGGCTCGACAAGCAGATCAAGTTCGATACCGTGTGGGAAAACAAGGTCGGCGAACGCATCCTGCACAACCTGAGCCTGCTCATGAACCGCAGCTTCAAGACCGTGCAGGAACTCAATCGCTACCGCAAGGAGCTCGCGGCTTCGCTGGGTCCGAGGCCCGAATACCAAGGCGCTTGAAGCTCGCCCCCGGCCTGGGCGCCGCGGCGGCGGGCCTCGATGGTCAGCGGTGCTCGACAATCATCGGTGCGATCTGCAGGCCGTTGCGCACCTGCTCCGCCGCATCGCGCGCCAGCTCGCGCGAGGCATAGGGCCCGGCCTGCAGCCGGTGCGTGCCGCGTTCGCTGAAGATGTTGAGCGTGGCCGCCAGCGATGGCAGGTCGTGGGCCACTTGCGCCTGCAAGCGCAGGGCGCCGTCATTCTGGCTGAACGCGCCCAGTTGCACCCAGAAGCCCGGCGGCGCCGAGGCGGGAGCCGCCCGCGGCGATGAGGAGGATGGCGGGGTCGGCGCTGCGGCCGGTATCGCCTCCGGCGCCAGCGGCGGCAGGGCCGCGAGCGCCGTCGGCTCGGCCTGCGGCGGCGCGACCACCGGGCTCGTGAACACCGCGGGCACGGCGACGCTGTCCGGTGCGGGTACGGACGAAGACGACAGCGAAGGCGGCGTGGCGGCCGGCGCGCGCTGCGCCAGTGCCGCCGCGTCCGTGTTGTCGCGCCGCCAGGCGCCAGTGCGGATGTCCTCGTTCGTGATGCGCTCGATCTCTACCGGCGCCACGCCGCGCAGCAGGTCGAGCTTGAGCGCCGCGGTATAGCTCAGGTCGATGATCCGGTCCTCGTGAAAAGGGCCGCGGTCGTTCACCCGCACGATCACCTCGCGCCCGTTGGCCGGATTGCGCACGCGCACATAGCTCGGCAGCGGCAGCGTCTTGTGCGCGGCTGTCATCGCATACATGTCGTAGGGCTCGCCGCTGGCGGTGGACTGGCTGTGGAACTTGCGGCCATACCACGAGGCGAGGCCGGTCTCGTGGAACGGCCGGTCGTCGACGATCGGCACATAGGTCCGGCCGAACACGGCATAGGGCTTGCTGGTGCTGCCGCTGGCACGGATGGGCTCGATGCGCGGCTCGGCATCGGGAACCTGTGCCAGGCCCGCCGGCGGACGGGCGTCGGCGCCGTCGCGGCCGATGCCCGAGCCGCCGCGCGGCCCGCTCGCGCAGCCCGCGAGCAACGCGAGCGTGGCGGCGGCGATCCACGCCCCCGCGGAGGGTCGCCGCTGCAAGCCCTTAGCCAAACACCGCCTTCCACAAGGCCAGCATGGCCCCGCGTTCGGTTGCGAGCGAGCCCATCGGCACCTGTGTCGGCTCTTCGTTGAGCCGCGCCCGGTGCTGCACGCGCCGCAGTTCGCGGTAGGCGGCGGCCGCGTTGCGGCCGATGCCTTCGGGCAGCAGCCCGGCGTTCTCGGCGCGCAGCAAGAGCGCGATGTTGCCGAGGTTGGGCACCAGTTCGGGATGCTCGCGCGCGGCGGACAGCACGAGGAACTGCACCGCGAATTCCGCATCGACCATGCCGCCCGCGCTGTGCTTGACGTCGAAGCGATCGGCCTTGACCGGCCGCCCCGCGCGCACCTTGTCGCGCATCGCGACGATCTCGGCCTTGAGCGCCTCGCGATCGCGCGGTGCGGTGATGACGGCCTCGCGCACGCGGTCGAAGCGCGCGCCGAAGGCCATGCCGTCCTCGCCGTCCTGCACGGCGGTCATGGGAATGCAGCGCGCGCGCGTCATGGCCTGATGTTCCCAGGTCCACGCGGTGTTGCTGCCGCGGCCCAGCTGGTATTTCTCGTAGGCCTCGAAGCTCGTCGTCAGGAGGCCCGAGTTGCCGTTGGGTCGCAGCGCGGTGTCGATCTCGAACAGGTCGCCCTCGCGGGTCTGCACCGTGAGCCAGTTGATCAGCTTGCGCACATAGGCCGGGTAGACCTCGCTGGCACGCTCGTCGTCGTCGTCGTAGACGAACACGATGTCGAGGTCGCTGCCGTAGCCGAGCTCCTTGCCCCCCAGCTTGCCGTAGCCGATGATCGCGAACTGCGGCGTCGCGCGGTGCGGGTTGCGCACATGCGGCCAGCACCAGCGCGCGGTGATGCGCAGCACCGTGTCGGCCAGCGCACTCAGGTCGTCGGCCACCTGCTCGACGGTGATGCGGCCATCGACGTCGCGCGCCAGCGTGCGGAACAGCTCCGCATGGTGCGCATGGCGCAGCAGGTTGAGGAGTCGTTCCTCGTCGGCCTCGCCGGTCCGGGTCAGCGCCTGGTGGCGGTCTTCCAGCTCGCGCTCGAATTCGGTGGCCACGAAGCGTCCGGCCAGCATCTCGTCGCTGGCGAGTTCGTCGATCACGCCGGGATGCTGCATCAGGTAGCGCGCCGGCCACCTGGCGGAGCCCAGCAGGCGCAGCAGCCGCTCCTGCACCGCGGGCCGCTCCACCAGCAGCGCGATGTAGCTCTCGCGCCGCATCAGCGGCTCGATCCAGTCGGCCCAGCGCAATGCCGCGTCCACATGGTGGCTGATGTGTCCCGCGGCCTCGCTGTCGGGCTCGCGCAGCCATTGCGCGGTGCGCTGGATCAGCTGGCGCAGGCGCGCGCGCGTGTCGTCGCGCAGCGCCAGCACGCGCGGGTTGTCGCGCCAGGCCTGGATGCGTTCGGCGAAGGCCGGCGGCAGCTGCTCGATCAGGTCGGTCAGGTCGGCCGGCGTCGTGGTCGAATTGCCGCCGTTGCAGCGCGTGCAGGGCTTCTTCTCGCCCAGCAGCTTGTCGAATTCCTGGGCGACGAACTCGCGGTGCGTGTCGAGCTGCGCGAGGAAGGGGCCGCAGTCGGCATAGCCCATCGATTGCGCGATCCAGCGCAGATCGTCGTCGTTCACCGGCAGCGCATGCGTCTGCTGGTCGTCGAGGTACTGGATGCGGTGTTCGACCCGGCGCAGGAACTCGTAGGCCGCGGCGAGCGCATCGGCGGTTTCCTGCGGCATCAGGTTGGCGCGCGCCACGCGCTGCAGCGCATCGAGCGTGGGCCGTGTGCGCAGTTCGGGGAACTGGCCGCCGCGCACCACCTGCAGCAGCTGAACCGTGAACTCGATCTCGCGAATGCCGCCGCGCGAGAGCTTGACGTCGTTCGCCCGTTCGGGCCGGCCGGCGCTGCGGCGCGCGGCCTGTTCGCGGATCTGCCGGTGCAGCGTGCGCAAGGCATCGAACACGCTGTAATCGAGGTAGCGGCGGAATACGAAGGGCAGCACCACGCCGCGCAGCGCCTGGGCCGAACCGTCCACCACCACCGAACGCGGCGCGACCACGCGGCTCTTCATCCAGGCGAAGCGCTCCCATTCGCGGCCCTGTACCTGGAAATATTCCTCGAGCGCGTCGAGCGACACCACGCTGGGGCCGGAGTTGCCGTTGGGTCGCAGCGCGAGGTCGACGCGGAACACGAAGCCATGCTCGGTGATGTCGCCGACCAGCGCGTAGATGCGCTTGACCGCGCGCGCGAAGTATTCCTGGTTCGACAGCCGCGCGCGGCCTTCTGCATTGCCCGCGGTCTCGCCGTCGTGGTCGTAGAGATAGATCAGGTCGATGTCGCTCGACACGTTGAGCTCGCGCGCGCCGAGCTTGCCCATGCCCACGACCCAGAGCTGCGCCCGCCGCCCCTCGGGACCGAGGGGCACGCCATGCACCGCGTCGAGTTCGGCGCAGGCCTCGCGGCAGGCGACATCCAGTGCGAACTCGGCCAGTTGCGTGACCGCGGTGGTGACCACCGCGAGTGGCGCCTGCGCGTCGCAGTCCAGCGTGACGAGCCGCTCCATCACCAGCTGCCGCACGGTGCGCAGCGCATCGGCGGTGCTGTCGCCGCGCTCTCGCAAGGCATCGAAGGCCGCGGCCATGTGCGCGTGCACCGGCTCGCCCGGCGGCAGCAGCGCGAGTTCGCCGGCATAGCGGCGCCGCAGCCGCTGCACGAAGCGCGAGTAGTCGGACAGCGTCGGCGAATTCGGCCGACGCGCGGTGGCGTCGGTTTCGGTGGAACCGGGCTTGGAACTGGCGGTCATAATTCCTGGCACAGCGCGATCCTCAATGAACGACACGACGTCTTCCCCTTCACGTCTGCTCAAGATCACCGCTGTCACGGCGCGCTGGCTTCTGGGTTTGCTGATCGGTGCATGGCTGCTGCTTGCGCTGTCAGTCGTTGTCCTACACAGCTGGATTGTGCCGCGAATCGGCGATTACCGTGGTGCGCTGGAGGCGCAAGCCAGCCGGGCCATCGGGGTACCCGTACGCATCGGGTCGATCAGCGCCAGTTCGAGCGGCCTGTTTCCTTCCTTCGAGTTGCGCGACGTGGTACTGCAGGATGCGCAGCACCGCGATGCGCTGCGCCTCGCGCGGGTGGTCGCCAGCGTGTCGCCGCGCTCCCTGTGGCGGCTGAATTTCGAGCAGCTCTACATCGAGCAGCCGCAGCTGGACGTGCGCCGCGACGCCGCAGGCCGGCTCCACGTGGCGGGGCTGGACATGTCGACCGAGACGAACAGCGGCAACGGCGACGCCGCCGACTGGTTCTTCGCGCAGCGCGAGTTCGTCATCCGGGGCGGCATCGTGCGCTGGACCGACGAACGGCGCGGCGCCGATCCGATCCTGCTGACCGACGTGCAGTTCATCGCCCGCAACGGCAGCCGGCGTCATGCGTTGCGGCTCGACGCCACGCCGCCCGCCGGCTGGGGCGATCGCTTCACCTTTCGCGGCCAGTTCCGCCAGCCCCTGCTGTCCATGCGCAGCGGCAATTGGCAGAGCTGGAGCGGTGAAGCCTACGCGGAGCTTCCGCATTTCAATGTCACGCGTCTCGGCAGTTACGTCGATCTCGATGCGCGGATCCACGAAGGCGAGGGCGCGGTGCGCCTGTGGGCCGACATCCGCGACGGCGAGATCGCGGGCGGCGCCGTCGACCTGGCGCTGGCGCGCATCGACACCTCGCTCGGCAAGGGTCTGCAGCCGCTGGTGCTGCGCGACGTCAGCGGCCGTCTTGCGGGCCGGCTGACCGACGACACGCTCGAGTTCTCCACCACCGACCTGCAGTTCGATACCGCCGACGGCATGCGCTGGCCCGGCGGCAATCTCTGGTTCCAGCACACACCCGCGAAGGGCCAGGCCGCGGAACGCGGCGCGCTGCGCGCCGACCGGCTCGACCTCGCGGCGCTGGCCATGATCGCCGACCGGCTGCCGCTCGGCGAAGCCACGCGCAAGCTGATCGAGGACTACGGCCCGCGCGGACTGGTCGAGCGCATCGACGCCAGCTGGCAGGGCTCGCTCGGCGCGCCCGACAAGTACCAGGCGCGCGGCCGGATGAGCGCGTTCAGCATCGCATCGCAGCCTGCCGCAGCCGCGACGCCTGCAGTGCCGGCGGCCAGCGCCGCGTCGGCGGCGGCGGACGCCGCACCGCAGGCCGGCACGCCCGGCGTGCGCGGCGCGACGATCGAATTCGACGCCACCCAGGCCGGCGGCAGCGCCACGGTCTCGATCGCCAACGGCGCGCTCGACCTGCCCGGCGTGTTCGAGGAGCCGGTGGTCCCGGTCGACCAGCTCTCCACCCAGCTGCAATGGAAGTTCGATGGCGGCAACGCGCAACTCCAGGTCGCCGGCCTGCGCTTCGCCAATGCCGATGCCGAGGGCGAGGCCCAGGCCAGCTGGCGCACCAGCGATCCGGCGCAGTCGCGCGGTGGCTCGCGCTTTCCCGGCGTGCTCGACCTGCAGGGCAAGCTGACACGCGCCGACGGCACCCGCGTGTTCCGCTACCTGCCGCTGCACATCCCGAAGCACACGCGCGACTACGTGCGCGACGCGGTCGTCAAGGGCACGGCCAGCAGCGTCGACTTCAAGGTCAAGGGCGACCTGCACGACATGCCCTTCATGGATCCGCGGCAAGGCGAGTTCCGCATCGCCGCGCGCGTGGCGGACGTGACCTATGCCTACGTGCCACCGGCGCCGGGCTCGGCCAAGTCCTGGCCCGCGCTCAACGGCCTCGCCGGCGAGCTGGTCTTCGAACGCGCCGGCATGCAGGTGCGCAATGCGCACGGACGCATCGCCGGCGCGCCCGGCATCGAGGTCGCCAAGGCCGACGCGCAGATCGCCGACATGTCCCACCGCGCGCCCTTGCTGCGCCTCGATGCGCAGGCCAAGGGCCCGCTCGCCGAGCTGCTGCGCGTGGGCACGCCGCTGGCCGGCGAGACCGGCGCCGCGCTGGCGCGCGCCCGCGCCACCGGCAGCGCCGACTACCGGCTGCATCTCGAACTGCCGCTCGCCAGCCTCGACAAGCCGAAGGTCCAGGCCAGCATCACGCTCGCTGACAACGACCTTCAGCTGGTGCCCGAGGCGCCGGCCTTCAGCCAGGTGCGCGGCACGCTGAACTTCACCGAGAGCGGCTTCTCGCTGGCGGACGTGCGGGCCCGGGCCGTGGGCGGCGCGGTGCGCGTGGATGGCGGCGGCCGCTACGGCGCCACCCAGGAGCTGAGCCTGCGCGCGCAAGGCACCGCGAGTGCTGAGGGCCTGCGCGCGGCCGGCGAGGTCGACTGGCTGGCACGTCTGGCCAAGCATGCCGGCGGCAGCACGGCCTACGCTGCGGCTTTCTCGGCGCGCGACGGCGCCTCCGAGTTCTCGCTGACCAGCAACCTGCAGGGGCTGTCGCTGCAATTGCCCGCGCCGCTGGTCAAGTCGGCCGACGAGCAGATGTCGCTTCGCATCGAGAAGAAGATCGTGCAGCGCGACGCCCGCGCCGCTGGCGCTTCGGCGCCGGTGCGCGACCAGATCAGCGTCGAACTCGGCCGCGTCGGATCGGCCTCCTATGTGCGCGACATCTCGGGCAGCCAGGCTCGCGTGCTGCGCGGCAGCATCGCCGTCGGCCTCGCGTCCGACGAATCCGCCGCCCTGCCGGAGCGCGGCGTGGCCGCCAACATCCAGCTCGCGCGGCTCGACGTGCCGGCGTGGCAGGCGCTCTTCGGCGAGGCCACCGGCAAGGCGCCCGAGGCGGCCGAGAACACGGGCGCGGCCGACGATGCCTCGTCCTACGTGCCGAACACGCTCGCCGTGCGCGCGCGGGAACTCGTGGTCGGCGGACGCACGCTGCACGACGTGGTGCTCGGCGCCACGCGCGACGGCGCGCTCTGGCGCGGCAACATCGATGCCACCGAACTCAGCGGCTATGCGGAATACCGCCCGGCGCAGGCCGGACGCCTCTACGCCCGGCTCGCGCGGCTCAAGATCGCGCCGAGCGAGGCCACCGCGGTCGAGTCGCTGCTCGACGAGCAGCCCAGCACGCTGCCCGCCCTCGACATCGTGGTCGACGATTTCGAACTGCTCGGCCGGCGCCTCGGCCGCGCCGAGATCGACGCCGTCAACCGCGGCGGCGCAGACCGCGAATGGCGGCTCAACAAGCTGGCCTTCACCACGCCCGATGCCACCTTCTCCGCACAGGGCAGCTGGGTGGCGCCACCGGGCGCGGCGCCTGTCGGCGGCCACATCGAGCCGCGCCGCACCACCATGGACTTCAAGCTCGAGATCAGCGATGCCGGTGCGCTGCTCAACCGCTTCGGCATGAAGGACGTGGTGCGGCGCGGCCGCGGCCGGCTCGACGGCCAGCTGCAATGGGTCGGCTCGCCCTTCTCGCTCGACTATCCGAGCCTGGGCGGGCAGTTGCAGGTCAACGTCGAGTCCGGCCAGTTCCTCAAGGCCGAGCCCGGCATCGCCAAGCTGCTCGGCGTGCTCAGCCTGCAGGCCTTGCCGCGCCGCTTGACGCTCGACTTCCGCGACATCTTCAGCCAGGGCTTCGCCTTCGATTTCCTGCGCGGCGATGCCAAGGTCGCGCGCGGCGTCGCCACCACCAACAACCTGCAGATGAAGGGCGTCAATGCCGCCGTGCTGATGGACGGCTCGGCCGACATCGCGCACGAGACACAGGAGCTGCGCGTGGTCGTGGTGCCCGAGATCAATGCCGGCACCGCGGCGCTGGTGGCGACCGCGATCAATCCCGCCATCGGCCTGGGCACCTTCCTCGCGCAGATGGTGCTGAGCAAGCCGCTGATCGCGGCGACGACGCAGGAATTCCATATCGACGGCACCTGGACCGACCCCAAAATCACGAAGGTGCCGCGCCGCCTGCTGCCCGAAGCCCTGAGCGCGCCGCCCGCCCGATAGAAGAACCACGAACGGAGACACGAGCCATGAAAGTCGCAGCGATTCAGATGGTGTCCGCCATCGCCCGCGAGGCCAACCTGGCCCGTGCGCACGACCTGCTCGGCGAGGCGGCTGCCGCCGGCGCCGAACTCGCCGTGCTGCCCGAGTATTTCTGCATGATGGGTGCGCGCGACACCGACAAGCTCGACCTGCGCGAGACCGCCGGCGCCGGCACCGTGCAGGGCTTCCTGGCGGATGCCGCGCGCGAGTTCGGCCTGTGGATCGTCGGCGGCACGCTGCCGCTGGAATCCAGCGACCGCAACCATGTCTTCAACAGCTCGCTGGCCTATGCGCCGGACGGCAACTGCGTGGCGCGCTACGACAAGATCCATCTGTTCTTCTTCGACAACGGCCGCGAGCGCTACGACGAGCGCCGCGTGATCGCGCCCGGCACCCAGCCCGTGACCTTCGAGCTGCCTTCGCGCGACGGCCACGGCTGGCGGGTGGGCCTGAGCGTGTGCTACGACCTGCGTTTTCCGGAGCTCTACCGCGAGCTCGCGCGCCAGGGCGCCGATCTGCTGCTGGTGCCCAGCGCGTTCACCCACACGACCGGCGCCGCGCACTGGGAGGTGCTGCTGCGCGCCCGCGCGATCGAGAACCTCGCCTGGGTGGTCGCGCCCGCGCAGGGCGGCACGCACGAGAACGGCCGCCGGACCTGGGGCCAGTCGATGGTGGTCGATCCGTGGGGCGTGGTGACGGCCCAGCAGGCCAGCGGCGAGGGCGTGGTTCTGTTCGATATCGAGGCCGGGCGCGTGGACAGCGCGCGCGTGCAACTGCCCGTCCTCTCGCACCGGGTGCTCTGACGCCGTGTCCTCGCTCGCGCTGCCCGCCGCCGCCCGCACGCTCGGCCTTGCCTTCTCGGGCCTCCGGTCGCTGTGGCGGCGCTGGTTCCTGTGGGCGCTGCTGGCCGTGCTCGTGTTCGCGCTGCTGGTCACCGTCGTGTGGCTGGCCGGCCGCCATGAAGTCAGCCAGGTCCAGGCGACGCTCGACCGCGACACGGCCGACGCGGTGGCGGACCTGCGCAGCGGACTGCAGCGCAATGCGCAGAACCTGCGCGCCACCCAGGCCGGCGCACCCAGCCGCGAGCATTGGCTGGACCAGGCGGCGGCCCTGCTGCGCGAGCATCGCGAATGGCTGCGCATCGAATGGCGCGATGCGGCGCTGGCGCCGGTCGGCGCGGCCGACACACCCTATCGCCGCAGCATGTTCGACCCGCCGAGCCGCGGGGCAGACCAGTCCGACATCGCACTCGCCTGCACCGCCGCACGCAAGCTCGGTTCGCTGGCCTATTCGCCGAGCCACTACGTCTCGCTCGCGCAGGGCAATGGCCTCGAGGTGATGGAGCTGTGCCTGCCGATCGACGCCGGCGGCTACCTGGTGGCCACCTACTCGCTGCGCGACCTGCTGGTCGAGCTGGTCGCGCCGACGCTCAGCCGCGGGCAGGAAGTCGCGTTCACCGAGGCCGACGGCACCCGGCTGGTGGCCATCGGCGTGCCGCGTCGCGTCGGCACGCGCGTGTTCACCTCGCAGCAGCTGGTCGACCTGCCCGGCGCCACCCTGATGCTGCGCGTCGACGGCTGGCGCGCCGCGCCCGATCTGTTCCCGAACCTGCTGACCGCGCTGGTGACGGCCATCTCGATCGCGCTGGTGTCGGTGCTGGTGCTGCTCGCGCGCGACACGCGCATGCGCCTGCGCGCCGAAGGCCACCTGGCCGATGCGCTCGCGTTCCGCAAGGCGATGGAAGACTCGGTCATCACCGGCCTGCGCGCGCGCGACCTGATGGGGCGCATCACCTACGTCAATCCGGCCTTCTGCGAGATGGTCGGCTTCAGCGTCGACGAACTGATGCGAAGCGGCGGCGAGGCGCCCTACTGGCCCACCGAGCTGGCGCACGAATACCAGCAGCGGCAGGCGATGCGGCTGGCCGGCGGCGTGCCGCCGCGCGAAGGCTTCGAATCGGTCTTCATGCGCAAGGACGGCAGCCGTTTCCCGGTGCTGATCTTCGAGGCGCCGCTGCGCAACGCGCAGCGCGCGCAGACCGGCTGGATGAGCGCCTTCATCGACCTCAGCGAACAGCGCCGCATCGAGGAACTCTCGCGCGCCAGCCAGGAGCGGCTGCAGGCCAGCGCGCGCCTGGCCACCGTCGGCGAGATGGCCTCGCTGCTGAGCCACGAACTCACGCAGCCGCTGGCCGCCATCGCCAGCTATGCGAGCGGCTCGCTCAACCTGTTGGAAGGCAGCGGCCACGACGAGGTGGCGATGGCGGTGCGCCGCATCGCCGAGCAGGCCGACCGTGCCGGCCAGGTGATCCGCAGCGTGCACGACTTCGTGCGCCGGCGCGACCGCACGCGCGAGGCGGTCGCGCCGCAGGTGCTGCTCGATGCGGTGCTGCCGCTGGTCGGCCTGCAGGCGCGCAAGCTGGGGGTCGCCATCGAGGTCGTGCTCGAGGATGGGTTGCCGCGGGTGGTGTGCGACCGCACGCTGGTCGAGCAGGTGCTGCTGAACCTGGCGCGCAACGCGATGCAGGCGATGGACATGCCCGAACTCGTCGACCGCGTGCTGCGGCTGCGCGTGGCGCGCGCGCGCGCCATCGGCACCGCTGCTGCGGCACCCGATGCGCGCCGCTGGCTCGAGTTCTCGGTGGCCGATCTCGGCAGCGGCATCAGCGGCGAGGTGGCGGCGCGCCTTTTCACCCCGTTCTTCACCACGCGCTCCGACGGCATGGGCCTGGGCTTGAGCCTGTGCCGCACCGTGGTCGAGCAGCACGGCGGCGCGCTGATGTTCGAGCCGAATCGCCCGCGCGGCACCGTTTTTCGCTTTACCTTGCCGATAGCATGAGCGCGCACCCGGCCGAATCCACGTACATCACTTCATGCAACCTCTGATCGATGCCCTGATCTTCATCGTCGACGACGACGCCAGCGTGCGCGAGGCGCTGGCCTGGCTGCTGCGCTCGCGCCGGCTGTCCAGCGAGCATTTCGCGAGCGCGGAGGAATTCGAAGCGCGCCTGGCCGGCGAGCCGCTGTCCGATCAGCCGCACTGCCTGTTGCTGGACGTGCGCATGCCGGGGACCAGCGGGCTCGTGCTGTTCGACCGGCTCGCGGAGCGCGGGCTGCTGGACATCATGCCGGTGATCTTCCTGACGGGGCATGCCGACGTGCCGACCGCCGTCGATGCGGTCAAGCGCGGCGCCTTCGATTTCTGCGAGAAGCCGTTCTCGGACAACGCATTGGTCGATCGCATCGAAGGTGCGCTCGGCGCCTCGCTGCGCGCCGTCGAGGCGCAGCGCGCCCGGCGCCGGCTGATGCACCGCGTCGAAGAACTGACCGACCGCGAGCGCGACGTGATGCGGCTGGTGGTCGAGGGCCTGCCCAACAAGCTGATCGCCGATCAGCTCTCGATCAGCGTGCGCACGGTGGAAGTGCACCGCGCGCGCGTGTTCGAGAAGATGGAGGTCAAGTCGGCCGTCGAGTTGGCCAACGTACTCCGCGGCCTTCAGCCCTGAGAGCGTTCGCCGACGTAGATCTCGACGCGGCGGTTCTGGGCGCGGCCGGCATCGGTGCCGTTGTCGGCGATCGGCTCGCGCGAGCCGCGACCTTCGATGCGGAACGTGGTGGCCGGCACGCCGCGTGCGACCAGGTAGTCGCGCGTGCTGGCAGCGCGCTCGACCGACAGCGGGTTGTTGATCGCGTCGGTGCCGGTGCTGTCGGTGTGGCCGATGATGCGCACCTCGGCGTTCGGATTGCCGCGCAGGCCGCTCGCGAACTGGTCGAGCACCGGCGCGAAGTTGGGCTTGATCGCGGCGCGGCCGACGTCGAACGAGACATCGCTCGGGATCGCCAGCTTGAGCTCGTTGTTGGCGGTCTGCGTCACCGTCACGCCGGTGCCCTGCGTGGCCGCTTCCATCTGGCGCTTCTGCGCTTCCATGCGCTGCGACCACAGGTAGCCGCCGGCCGCTCCGGCCAGCGCGCCCACCACCGCGCCGGTGCCGATCGCGCCGCGATTGCCACCGGTCGCGGATCCGATGGCCGCGCCCGCGAGCGCACCCGCGCCGGCACCGATGCCGGTGTTGCGCTGCGTGTCGCTCATGCCGGCGCAGCCCGACAGCACGAGTGCCGCGGCGGTCGTGGCGAGTACGAATTTTTTCATCTCGGTCCCTTTCGATGGTTTGGGTTCTGGGTCGCAATGATTATTGCGAGTGAATTGGCAGCGATCGCGGCGGACGGTGGTTTCCGCATGTAACGCCATGTGGATCGCGCTCAGTCGCGCGGCGGTGGTGATGGTGGTGCGTCGTCATCGTCGTCGTGCAGTTCGCCGCGCTTGCGGCCCGAGAACATGGTCCACCACACGATGAGAATGAACACGACGCCGGCTGCAAGCGCCTCAAGCAAAATCAGACCCATGAAAAATGGACTCCAGTGGCTGGTTGGGCTCGCGATCGTAGCAATGCTGGCCGGCTGTTCCTTCAGCACGCGGCCGCCCGCGCCCTTTCCAGAGCCGGCGCCGGGCGTCAGCCCGCCGCGCGAACTGGGGCCGCTCACCGGCTCGCTCGCACATCCCAAGAGCCGCTGGGTGCCGGTTCCCTGGTCCGAACTGCCCGGCTTCAACGATGACGCGCTGTACGAAGGCTGGGTCGCGATGGTCGCCAACTGCGGACGTCCGAACGCCGCCTTCGCGCCGCTGTGCCGCGACGTGCGGCAGCTCGCGCTGGCCGGCGCCGACGAGCAGCGCGACTGGATGATGCAGAAGCTGCAGCCCTACCGCATCGAATCGCTCGGCGGCCAGAGCGAAGGCAAGCTCACCAGCTACTACGAGCCGCTGTTCGAGGCTTCGCGGCGCCAGACTGCCAAGTACAACGTGCCGGTCTACCAGGCGCCGGCCGGCCTGGTCGCGCGCCGGCCTTGGTACACGCGGCAGGAGATCGACACGCTGCCCGAGGCACAGGCCGCGCTGCGCGGTCGCGAAATCGCGTGGCTGGCCGATCCCATCGACGTGCTGATGCTGCACATCCAGGGCTCGGGGCGGCTGCGCATCACCGAGGTCGACGGCTCGCAGCACACGGTGCGCGTGGCCTTCGCCGCCACCAACGAGCAGCCCTACCGCAGCGTGCAACAGTGGCTCACGAGCCAGGGCGCGGGCAAGGTCAGCCTGTGGCCCGACGACACCAAGCAATGGGTCGCGCAGAACCCGCAGCGCCTGTCGCAGCTGCTGTGGAGCAATCCGCGCTATGTGTTCTTTCGCGAGGAAGCGCTGAACGAGGTCGATGCGTCTTCCGGGCCGGTGGGCGCACAGGGCGTGCCGCTCACGCCGGGCCGCTCGATCGCGGTCGACCGCGACAGCATTCCCTACGGCACGCCGGTCTGGCTCGCCTCGCCCGGGCCGGCGGTGCCCTTGGCGAAGCTGGTGGTGGCGCAGGACACGGGCACCGCGATCGTCGGTGCGGTGCGGGCCGACTACTTTGCCGGCACCGGTGCCGAGGCTGGGCGGCTCGCGGCGCGGATGAACCAGCCCTTGCGTCTCTGGGCCCTGTGGCCGAAGTAGCCGCGCCCGCCCAGAGGGCCGTGCCTTTATTTTTGTGCTCTTGTAGTCGTTGCATGCCATAGGCCCGGTCCATTCGGGTCGGGCATCGAGGGCGCGAAGTCACGCCGCTGTCATCGACATTCAACGCCGGCGTCACGGAGGGCCACTAAGTTTGGCTTTCTGACCAGAAGCTGACTTCTGGTCGAAACCCTCCCTTCCTTCCCGACCTGCAAATCCCCATGCCCGATGCCAAAGCCCCCCACGCCTCCCGCCGCCAGGCGCTGAAACTCCTGAGTGCCGCACCCATGCTCCCGCTGGGCGGCATCGCCTTCCTCACCGCCTGTGGCGGTGGCGGCGGTGGCAGCGCCGGCTTTCCGCCCATCGCGCCGGCACCCGCTCCGGCGCCCGCGCCCGCCCCGGCGCCGGCTCCCGGCTACGTCTCGGCCGAATTCACCGGCATGGCGGCGCCGTCGCTGAGCAAGCCCGAGGCGATGGCCACCACGACCGTGGGGTCGACGCTGAAGATCGCCTTCGACGACGGCAGCGCGCAGGAATTCAGGCTCGCCTACCAGCCCTTCTTCATCACCGGCGATGCCGTGCCCGACGGCAAGGGTGGCACGATCCTGAGCGGCGGCTACTACGACATCCAGAACCAGCCGATCATCGACCGCTCGGTGGCGGGCAAGGAGCGGCAGTTCTTTTCCGATGCGCCGGACGGCACCTCCCTGCTCGTGCTGCCCGACGCCAAGGTCCCGGGCGTCAAGGGCAACACCGTGTTCGCGGTGGTCCAGTTCGAATACACGACGCGCGACCAGGGCGGCGCCAGCACCTACGGCGTGCTGCCCTCGCCGATCGCCGTGCTCACGCTCGACCAGGACCCGGCCACCGGCAAGCTCAGCCTCGTGAAGTACCACAACGTCGACATGTCGGGCGCACACGGCCTGTGGATCACCTGCGGCGCCAGCCTGTCGCCGTGGGGCACGCACCTGTCGAGCGAGGAGTACGAGCCCGACGCGACCACCATCGCCGCCAACGCCCAGTTCACGGCCTACAGCACGAACGTGTTCGGCGACCCGACGAAGGCCAACCCCTACCACTACGGCCATCTGCCCGAGGTCACCGTGAACCCCGATGGCACCGGCAGCGTCAAGAAGCACTATTGCCTCGGCCGTATCTCGCACGAGCTGATCCAGGTCATGCCGGACATGCGCACCGCGATCATGGGCGACGACTTCACCAACGGCGGCTTCTTCATGTTCGTCGCCGACAAGGCGAAGGACCTGTCGGCCGGCACGCTGTACGTCGCGCGCTACGACGCCGGCTACTCGATCGACCCGGCGGCCGCGGCCACCAAGCTCTCGTGGATCAAGCTCGGCCACGCCACCAGTGCCGAAGTCGAGGCCCTGGCCGACTCGCTCACGGCCGCCGACATCGTGGACTCGGTGTTCGCGGTGCAGGACGCCAACAAGAACGACGTCATTCCGCTGGCCCCGGTGACGCCGGTCGACGGCAGCTACACGCTGGTCTTCATGGACGGCAAGGCCAACTGGATCAAGCTCAAGCCCGGCATGGAGAAGGCCGCCGCCTTCCTGGAGACGCACCGCTACGCCAACCTGAAGGGCGCCAGCATGGCCTTCACCAAGATGGAAGGCACGACGGTCAACATCAAGGACAAGGTCGCCTACTCGGCGCTGCAGAACATCCAGGACTCGATGGTCAAGAACGGCAAGGGCTGGACGGTCGATACCAACGTGGCGCTGGCCAAGAAGCTTTCGGCGGGCGGCGTGATGGCGCACGATCTGGCCGGCGGCCAGAAGGACAGCGATGGCGCGGCGATCGACAGCGACTGGGTCCCGACGCAGACGCGCGCGCTGATCGTCGGCGAGGACATCACGGCCGACGCGCTCGGCAACACCTCCAACCCCGACAGGATCGGCAACCCGGACAACCTCAAGTTCTCCGAGAAGATGCGCACGCTGTTCATCGGCGAGGACAGCGGCAGCCACATCAACAACTTCCTCTGGGCCTACAACATCGACACGAAGAAGCTCTCGCGCCTGCTGTCGGTCCCCGCCGGCGGCGAGTCGACCGGCCTGCATGCGGTCGACGAGCTCAACGGCTGGACCTACATCATGAGCAACTTCCAGCACGCGGGCGACTGGAGCGCCCTCCACGCGAAGGTGCAGCCCACGCTCGATCCGCTGGTGCGCGCGAACTACAAGGACCGCTTCGGCGCCGCGGTCGGCTACCTCACGGCCGATCCGATGCAGCCGCGCCTGTCGAAGAAGGCCTGACCCGCGGCTTCAGGATGGCGTGGCCGGCAAGGGCAGCGCCGTCTTGTAGCGCACCTGCTTGAGCGCGAAGCTGGAGCGGATCTTCTCGATGCCGGCGATCGGGGTGAGCTGTTCGAGGATGAATTTCTCGAGCGCCGCGATGTCGGCGACGGCGACGCGGATCAGGTAGTCGCTGTCGCCGGTCATGAGGTAGCACTCCATCACCTCGTCGTGCTCCGCGATGCGCTGCTCGAACTCGGCCAGCGACTGCTTGCTCTGGGTCTTCAGGCTGATCGAGATGAACACGTTGAGCCCGAGCCCGAGCGCGGCCGCGCTCGCAAGCGCCACGTAGCGCTGGATCACGCCCGCGGTCTCGAGCGCCTTCACGCGCGCCAGACACGGCGAGGGCGAGAGGTGGACGCTGCGCGCGAGCGCGACGTTGGAGAGCGCGCCGTCGCGCTGCAGTTCGTCCAGAATGCGGATGTCGATCGCGTCGAGCTGCATGGGATGCTTGGGTGCCTTCACTCTGCGGAATTTTATGCTGCGCAAAGGTGCATGATGCCGCGGGAACGGCAGCTCATTCCATCGACCGCGGCTTAAATTGCGGGAATGAACGCCCCGATCTTCTCCGACCAACTGCGCGCCCTGCTCGAGATGCCACCCCACGACCCCGATCCGCAAGAAACCGCCGAATGGCGCGACGCCTTCGCCGCGCTGGCCGAGACGCAAGGCCCGCAGCGCGCGCGCCGGATGCTCGACGAGCTCGCGCAGCTGGCCCGCGCCCGGCGCATCGGCTGGCAGCCCGAGCTCTCCACGCCCTATGTCAACACCATCGCGGTCGAGGCGCAGCCCGCCTTCCCGGGCGACCTCGCGATCGAGGAGCGCCTGGCTTCGCTGATGCGCTGGAATGCGCTCGCGATGGTGGTGCGTGCCAACCATTCGTACGGCGAGCTGGGCGGCCACATCGCCAGCTACGCCAGCGCGGCGGACCTCTTCGAGGCCGGCTTCAATCACTTCTTTCACGCACGAAGCGAGAGTCACCGCGGCGACCTCGTGTTCTTCCAGCCGCACAGCGCGCCGGGCGTGTATGCGCGCGCCTTCCTCGAAGGGCGGCTCAGCGAGGACGATCTGCTGCACTACCGCCAGGAACTCAGCGCGCCCGCCTTCACGCAGGGCGAGGGCGCGCGCGGCCTCTCCAGCTATCCGCATCCCTACCTGATGCCCGACTTCTGGCAGTTCCCGACCGGCTCGATGGGCATCGGTCCGATCAGCTCGATCTACCACGCGCGCTTCATGCGCTACCTCACGCACCGGCAACTGCTCGATGGCGAAGGCCGAAAAGTGTGGGGCGTGTTCGGCGACGGCGAGATGGACGAGCCCGAATCGATGAGCGCCCTGACGCTCGCCGCGCGCGAGAAGCTCGACAACCTCGTCTGGGTCGTCAACTGCAACCTGCAGCGTCTCGACGGCCCGGTGCGCGGCAACGGCCGCATCATCGACGAGCTCGAGAAGCTCTTCGCGGGCGCGGGATGGAACGTGATCAAGCTCGTGTGGGGCAGCGATTGGGACGGCCTGTTCGCGCGAGATGCGCAGGGTGCCCTCGCGCGCGCCTTCGCCGACACCGTCGACGGCCAGATGCAGACCTTCGCGGCCAAGGACGGCCGCTACAACCGCGACACCTTCTTCGGCCAGAACGAGGAACTCGCGCGCCTCGCGCAAGGCATGACCGACGAGCAGATCGACCGTCTCAAGCGCGGCGGCCACGACCTCGTGAAGATCCATGCCGCCTATGCCGCGGCCGCCGCGCACCGCGGCCAGCCGACCGTCATCCTGGCCCACACCAAGAAGGGTTACGGCATGGGTGCCGGCCAGGGCCGCATGACAACGCACTCGCACAAGAAGTTCGAGAGCGCCGACCTGATCGGATTCCGCAACCGCTTCGACCTGCCGCTGACCGACGAACAGGCGACCTCGCTCGCCTTCTACAAGCCGGCCGAGGACAGCGTCGAGATGCGCTACCTGAAGGCGCACCGCGCGGCGCTCGGCGGCTCGATGCCGCGGCGCGAGACCGCGTGCGAGATCGTGCCCAAGCCCGAACTCGCGGCCTATGCGAAGTTCGCGATCGAGGCCGCGGGCAAGGACATGAGCACCACCATGGCCTTCGTGCGCATGCTCGGCGCGCTGCTCAAGGACAAGGCGCTCGGCCCGCGCGTGGTGCCCATCGTGGCCGACGAGGCGCGCACCTTCGGCATGGCCAACCTGTTCAAGCAGGTCGGCATCTACTCCAGCGTGGGCCAGCGCTATGCGCCGGAAGACATCGACTCGATCCTGAGCTACCGCGAGGCGACCGACGGCCAAATCCTCGAGGAAGGCATCAGCGAGGCCGGCGCCATCGCGAGCTGGACCGCCGCGGCCACCAGCTACAGCGTGCACGGCCTCGCGATGCTGCCCTTCTACATCTACTACTCGATGTTCGGCTTCCAGCGCGTGGGCGACCAGATCTGGGCCGCGGCCGACCAGCGCGCGCGCGGCTTCCTGCTCGGCGCGACCTCGGGCCGCACTACGCTCGGCGGCGAAGGGCTGCAGCACCAGGACGGCACCAGCCACCTCGTGGCCGCGACCATTCCGAACTGCAAGGCCTACGACCCGGCCTTCGCCGGCGAGATGGCCGTCATCGTCGATGCCGGCATCCGCGAGATGATGGTCGAGCAGAAGGACGTGTTCTATTACGTCACGCTGATGAACGAGAACTACGCGCAGCCCAGCCTGCCGGCCGAGGCGCATGCCGACGTGCTGCGCGGCTGCCATCGCTTTGGCCGCTATCCGGCGGACAGCGCGACGCCCCGGGTCACGCTGCTCGGTTCGGGCGCGATCCTCACCGAGGTCATCAAGGCCGCGAAGGCGCTGGCCGCGGAAGGCATCGCCTGCGAGGTGTTCAGCGTCACCAGCTGGAGCGAACTCGCACGCGACGGCCGCGCCTGCGAGGAGCGCGCATTGGCCGGCGAGACCGAGGCGGGCACGCCCTTCATCGCGCGGCAGCTGGCCGGTAGCAGCGGCCCGGTCGTCGCCGCCACCGACTACGTGCGCGCCGTGCCCGAGAGCGTGCGCGCCTTCCTGCCCGCAGGCCGGCGCTACCTCACGCTCGGCACCGACGGCTTCGGGCGCAGCGACACGCGCGCCGCGCTGCGCCGCTTCTTCGGCGTCGATGCACACAGCATCGCGCACGCGGCACGCCACGCGCTCGCGGCCGGCTGAGCGCGCCGCGCCCTCCGCGGGCAACTCCTCTTGCCGGGCGGGACGGTGCTTTTCTATGATGCCCGTCCCTTCCTCGAGGAAATCCAGATGGCAAGAGCAGGACTCATCGGCCTTGGTGCCATGGGCGCAGGCATCGCTTCGACCTTGCGCGGCAAAGGCTACGAGGTGCACGTGTGCGACGCGCGCCCCGGCGCGGCCGTCGTGTTCGCCGAACAGGGCGGTGTCGCCTGGGCCACGCCGGCGCAGGTGGCCGCCCACTGCGACGTCGTCGTCTCGGTCGTGGTCAATGCAGCGCAGACCGAGGCCGTGCTGTTCGGCGATGGCGGCGCGGCCGCCGCCATGAAACCCGGCAGCGTGTTCGTGATGTGCTCGACGGTCGATCCGCAGGCATCGATCGCGTTCGAGCAACGCCTGAACGCCACCGGCATCCACTATGTCGATGCGCCGATCTCCGGCGGCGCGGCCAAGGCGGCGAGCGGCCAGATGACCGTGATGAGCGCGGCGCGGCCGGAGGCCTATGCCAAGGCCGATGCCGTGCTCGATGCGATGGCCGGCAAGGTCTATCGCCTGGGCGACCGCGCCGGCGCGGGCAGCAAGGTGAAGATCATCAACCAATTGCTGGCCGGCGTGCACATCGCGGTCGCGGCCGAGGCCATGGCGCTGGGCCTGCGCGAAGGCGTCGATGCGCAAGCGCTCTACGAAGTCATCACGCACAGCGCGGGCAACAGCTGGATGTTCGAGAACCGCATGGCGCACGTGCTGGCGGGCGACTACACGCCGCTGTCGGCGGTCGATATCTTCGTCAAGGACCTCGGCCTCGTGCTCGACACCGCGCGCGCGAGCAAGTTTCCGCTGCCGCTCGCTTCCACCGCGCACCAGATGTTCATGCAGGCCTCGAGCGCCGGCTTCGCGAAGGAGGACGACAGCGCGGTGATCAAGATCTTCCCGGGCATCACGCTGCCGTCGCTGTCCTCTGCTTCATGAAACTTCTTCTCGGCTGCATCGCCGACGACTTCACCGGCGCCACCGATCTCGCCAACAACCTCGTGCGCGCCG
Organism: Variovorax sp. SRS16; assembly: GCF_901827165.1. Classification (NCBI taxonomy): domain Bacteria; kingdom Pseudomonadati; phylum Pseudomonadota; class Betaproteobacteria; order Burkholderiales; family Comamonadaceae; genus Variovorax; species Variovorax sp. SRS16. Next base: position 5,581,573 of record NZ_LR594666.1, on the reverse strand, counting down.
GCATGCGCGTGGTGCAGGCCATCGGCGTGCCGGCCGCGCCGCCGGCTGCCGAGGTCGATGCGGTGGTGGTCGCGCTCAAGTCGCGCACCATCGCGCCGGCCGATGCGGTGGCGCAGTCTCTGGCCGCGCTGCGCTGGCTTCGCGCACAGGGCGCGCGGCAGATCTACTTCAAGTACTGCTCCACCTTCGACAGCACCTCCCGGGGCAACATCGGCCCGGTGGCCGAGGCACTGATGGATGCGCTCGGCTGCGACTTCACCATTGCCACGCCCGCCTTCCCGGACAACCAGCGCACCGTGTTCAAGGGCTACCTGTTCGTCGGTGACGTGCTGCTCGACGAGAGCGGCATGCAGAACCATCCGCTCACGCCCATGACCGACCCCAACCTCGTGCGCGTGCTGCAGGCGCAGACGCGGCGCAAGGTCGGTCTGATCGACCACCGCAGCGTGGCGCAGGGCGCCGCCGCGGTGCGCGAGCGCATCGCGCACTTGCGCAGCGAAGGCGTGGGCATCGCGATCGTCGATGCGGTCTCCAACGACGACCTGCTGCGGCTCGGCCCGGCGCTGGCCGACATGCCGCTGGTCACGGCCGGCTCGGGCGTGGCGATCGGCCTTGCTGCCAACTTCGGACTCGCGCCCTCATCCATCGCGGGCGCGCTGCCGCCGGCGGCTGGGCAGCGTGCGGTGGTCTCGGGCAGCTGCTCGCTCGCGACCCACCGGCAGGTGCAGCACTTCATTGCAGCGGGCGGTGCGGCGTTCGCGGTCGATCCGCTGCAGATCGCGGCCGGCGTCGACGTCGTCGCGCAGGCGCTGGCGTGGGCCGCGCCGCGGCTCGACCGAGGGCCGGTGCTGGTCTACTCGACCGCCGATCCCGTCGCGGTGAAAACGGTGCAGGCCCGGCTCGGCGTGGAAGAAGCCGGCGCGATGGTGGAGCACGCCATCGCCGCCATCGCGCGCGCACTGGTCGAGCACGGCGTGCGCCAGCTCATCGTGGCGGGCGGCGAGACCTCGGGCGCCTGCGTGCAGTCGCTCGGCATCGCGCAGCTGCAGATCGGCGCCCAGATCGATCCCGGCGTGCCGTGGTGCCACGCGCGCGCCGAGGCTGCGGGCGGTGTGGATCTCCACGTTGCGCTCAAGTCCGGAAACTTCGGCACTGACGACTTCTTCTCGAAAGCCTTTAAAGTCCTGGGATGAGGTCGGGCAGGCAGGCCGACCCCCTGGGCCCCGCCCGAGGTCGATGAACTGCGCCGTCTTGCCGGCGCTCGCTGGTCAGAGAGAGATTGCCGTCATGCCCCGTTTCGCCGCCAACCTGTCGATGCTCTATGCGGAGCTGGATTTCCTCGACCGCTTCGAGGCCGCCGCCAGGGATGGCTTCCATGCCGTCGAATACCTGTTCCCCTATGCCTACGACCCGCGCGAGCTTGCTGCGCGCCTGGCGGCCAATGGCCTGCGGCAAGTGCTCTTCAACGGACCGCCGGGTGATTGGCAGCGCGATGATCGCGGCCTCGCCTGCCTGCCCGGGCGCGAGGCCGAATTCCGCGAGGGCGTGCACAAGGCGCTGGACTATGCGGCGGCGCTCGACTGCCCGCGCATTCACTTCATGGCCGGCCTGGTTCCGCAGGGCATCGAGCGCGAGACGGTGCAGCCGGTCTACATCGAGAACCTGCGCTGGGCCGCGGCCGAGGCGGCCAAGGCGGGGCGCGAGGTGCTGATCGAGCCGATCAACACGCGCGACATCCCGCGCTTCTTCCTCAACCGGCAGGACCATGCGCACGAGATCGTCGAGCGGGTCGGCGCGCCCAACCTCAAGGTGCAGATGGACCTCTACCACTGCCAGATCGTCGAGGGCGACGTGGCGATGAAGATCCGCAAGTACCTGCCGACCGGCCGCGTCTCGCACTTCCAGATCGCCGGCGTGCCCGAGCGGCACGAGCCCGATCTCGGCGAGCTGAACCATCCCTATCTCTTCGACGTCATCGACGAGGTCTCGGCGCAATGCGGCTGGGACGGCTGGATCGGCTGCGAATACCGGCCGCGCCGCGGCGCGGTCGCGAACGGCACCTCCGACGGCCTGGCATGGATGCGCGCGCTGCCCCGCACGCCGCGCCCATGAAGCTCGAAGCCGTGCGCATCCCGCCGCGCCTGCGCGGCTTCACGGCGGGCGATGCGAATGTGTTCGACGTCACGCTGGCCGGCGCGCAGGTCGCCAGCATCGTGCCGAGCCCGCATCCGGCGCGCGGCACATTGCTCAGCGCCACGGTCGATGCCCATGCGCACATCGACAAGAACTTCACGGTGCAGGAGACCGGTGCGGCCGAGGGCCATCTGTTCACGGCCATCGAGCGCATGGCGGCCCATCGCGTGCACTGGACCGCCGATGCGCTGCGCTCGCGCATGCTGCGCGCCCTGCACGAAGCCTGGGCCGCCGGCACGCGCGCGCTGCGTACGCATCTCGACTGGCAGGGCGCCGAACCGCCGGTGTCGCTCGCGGTCTTCGAGCAGTTGCGCGAGCAATGGCATGGCCGCGTCGAGCTGCAGTTCGTCGCGCTCACGCCGCTCGACGTGTTCGCCGATGCCGAGGTGGGCCGGCGCATCGCGCAATCGGTGCAGCGCGCCGGCGGCGTGCTCGGCGCCTTCGTCTACCGCAACCCGGGCATCGTGCACAAGCTCGGCCGCGTGTTCGACCTGGCGCAGGAACACCAGCTCGCGCTCGACTTCCATGTCGACGAAGGGCTCGATCCCGAGGCCACGGGCCTGCGCACCATCGCCCACCTGGTGATCGCACGCGGACTGCACGGCCACGTGGTGTGCGGCCATGCCTGTTCGCTGTCCGCGCAGGACGACGCGGCGGCCACCGACACGCTGCGCCTGTGCGCCGAGGCCGGCATCCATCTGATCGCGCTGCCGACCACCAACCTCTACCTGCAGGGCGCGTGGGACCGCACGCCCGTGCCGCGCGGCATCACCCGCATCCGCGAGGCCGCGGCGCAGGGCGTGCGCGCGAGCCTCGCGACCGACAATGTGCAGGATGCCTTCTATCCCTACGGCGGCTACGACCTGCTGGAGACCTTCGGCCTCGGCGTGCAGATGGCGCACCTCGCGCCGGCCGCCGACTGGCTCGATGCGATCACCGTGAACCCCGCGCGCGCGATGCGGCTGGCCTGGGACGGCCGCATCGCGCAGGGCTGCCCCGCCGACCTCGTGCTGCTGGCCGCGAGCGACGAACACGAGCTGCTGGACCGGCACGGCCGGCGGCGTACCGTGATCCGCGCGGGGCGGGCTCTCGAGCACACCGAATAGGCGTCGCAGCTTTTTGGCGGCGATGCTGCGGCGGCCTCAACGACACGACCATGCGCATCGCCTGCCTTCACACCGCCGACAGCAACATCGCGATCTTCGAGGCCGCCGCGGCCGAGCTCGGCCTGGCACAGGACGCGCTTCGCCATGTCGTGCGGCCCGAACTCCTGCTCGATGCCGAAAAGGCCGGCGGTCTGACGCCGGCGATCGCCGAGGCCACCGGTGCGCTGCTTCTTTCGCTGGGCGAGGACGCGGATGCCGTGCTGCTCACCTGCTCCACGCTGGGGCCTTCGATCGACGCTGCGATGGCGCGTTCGCGCGTACCGATGCTGCGCGCGGATGCGGCGCTGGCCGATGCCGCGGTCGACGCGGGCGGCAAGGTCGTCGTGCTGTGCGCGGCCGGGACGACCGTGGCGCCGACGACGGCACTGTTCGCGCAAGCGGCGCGCCGCACCGGCGCGAGGGTGGACGTGCGGCTCGTCGCGGGCGCGTGGGCGCTCTTCAGGCAGGGCGACGCGCAGCGCTATGCCGCATCGATCACCGACGCGGTGACGGCCGCCTACGCCGCGGGTGCGGACCGCGTGGCGCTGGCCCAGGCGTCCATGGCGCCTGCGGCCCGGCTGGGCGCGGGCCGCCGCCCGTTCACCAGCCCCGTGGCCGGGCTGCGTGCCGCGCTGGCCGCGATGTCCGGCCGCGCGAACGTGCTGCGGTAACGCGGCGGGCGCGCGTGGCCTGATGCAGGCCATCCGCCCGCCTCAGGATCCCGGCGCGCTCGCTGCCAGGCGAAAGCCGTTGCCGCCTTCCCGCTTGGCGCGGTACATCGCTTCGTCGGCATGGCGGATCAGGCGCGTCGGATCGTCGCCGTGCTCGGGCCACAGCGCGACGCCGATGCTCGGCGAGACCGACACCACCTCGCCGCCGAGGTCGAAGGGCCGGCCGAGCGCGGCAAGGATGCGCTCGGCCATCTCGAGCGCCTGCTGCGGCGCGGCCGGCGAATCGAGCAGCACCAGGAACTCGTCGCCGCCGACCCGCCCGACGGTGTCGGATCCGCGCATGCAGGCTTCGAGGCGGCGCGCGGTCTGCTGCAGCAGCAGGTCGCCCGCCGCATGGCCCAGGCGGTCGTTGACCTGCTTGAACATGTCGAGGTCGAGGTAGAGCAGCGCGAACGGCGCGGCGTGTCCGCGCGGGCCGTCCAGCGCCGCGCGCATCCGCTCCTGCAGCCGCTCCCGGTTGGGCAGACCGGTCAGCGCGTCGTGCTGGGAGGCGTGCAGCAGCCAGGCCTCGATCTGCTTGCGCTCGATCGCCGCGGCGACCTGGGCGCAGACGAACTCGAGCAGTTCCACGTCGCGCTCGGCGTAGTGCACCTCGGGCGAATAGCTCTGCACGACCAGCGCGCCGATGACGCCCTTCTTCTGCGTCTTGAGCGGCACGCCGAGCCAGGCGAGCGAATCCGGTCCGACGTCGAGCTGCACGCGCGCCGGCAGCGCGGCCCGGGCGTCGGAGGTGCGAAGCAGGGCGCGCCCGGTGCGGATCACCTCGGCGCTGAGCGTGTCCGAGTCCAGCGGGCGCGGCGCCAGCACCTTGAAGCCGTCGTCGGCGTGGTAGGGGAAACTCAGCTCGGCCGTCGTTTCGTCATAGAGCGCGACGAAGAAATTCGCGGCCGGCAGCAGCTCGCCGATGATGTGGTGCACGCGCTGGAACAAGGCCACCAGGTCCCTGGCGGCGAAGGCGGCCTCGGAGACCGCATGCAGCGCCGCCCGCATCGACTCGGCGCGCTTGCGCTCGGTCACGTCGCGCGCGACGGCGACCCGCATCTGGCGCACCGGGGACCACTGGGCCGACCACATGATGTGCACGATCTGCCCGTCCTTGCGCAGATAGCGGTTCTCGAAATGGGGCTTGTGTGTGCCGGCGACGATCTCGTCGACCGCGTTCAGCGTGCGGGGGCGGTCGGCGGGGAACACGAAGTCGATCATCGGCTGGCCGATCATCTCGCCGGCCGCGTAGCCGAACACGCGCTCGCAGGCGCCGCTGACGAAGACGAAGCGTCCCGCGGTGTCGACGACGCAGACGACGTCGAGCAGCAGGTCGAGGACGTCGGTGAGAAACGCGCTGTCGTTCGTATTCATGCAGGAGGACGAAAGGGATGGTAACGGATGCGTGCGCTTCGTCCGGGGCTTGCGCTCAGCGCCGCGATCGCCATTGCCGGAACAGCGCGACCACCAGCGTGATCACCAGCGCGGCCAGGATGATCTGATGCTCATACGGACGCAGGCGTCCGACCGAAGCATGGATCCAGCCCGTGAGCGTGACGCCGAACAGGCTCACCACCGTGGCCCAGACCACCGACGCGATGGCGGTGAGCGCCGCATAGGTGGGCGTGCGCATGCGGCCCATGCCGAGCGCGGCCGGCAGCACGACGCGAAAGCCCCAGGCGAAGCGCATCAGGAAGATCGTCGCCACCGGATGGCGGGCGACGAAGCCGTTGACGCGCTCGATATGGGCGCGCAGCTTCGGGCGGCGCACCAGCAGCTCTGCGCCATTGCGGCGGCCGAGATGGAAGTAGAACTGGTCGGTCAGGAAGGCGGCCGCCGCGCCGCACGCGACCAGCGGCCACAGCGACAGATAGCCTTCGTGGACGGCGTAGGCGCCGAGCATCAGCATGGTCTCGCCCTCGAACAGGCCGGCGATGAAGACGGCGAGGTAGCCGTAGTGCTCGAGCAGATGGGACAGATGCAGGTGCATACGCCCGATCATGCCGTCAAGCGGGCCCGGTGCCCAACGCCCGGTCGCGGCGCGGTTCCAATCCGGCGGCCGCGCGCGTGCGCGCTGCTTTTGCTCTATAACCACCTCGCGCGTGTCCTGAACAACAACACTTCCAAGGAGATCAGCACATGTGGATCCTGCTCCTGCTGCCTTTCGTCGGTCTGTTGTGGCTGCCCTTCTACAACAGCGAGTTGCCGGCGCTCTTCGGCTTTCCCTTCTTCTACTGGTACCAGCTGCTGTGGGTGCCGATCACGGCCCTGCTGATCTGGATCGTGTACCGCCATCACTACGAACAGGGAGACGAGTGATGGACGGCCAGATCAACTGGACCGCGCTGGCGGTCTTCGTCTTCTTCTTCGTGCTGGTCACCGTGATGGGCTTCGCGGCCTCGCGCTGGCAGACCGGCGGCAGCGCGTCCAAGGGCGCGCACCTCGACGAGTGGGGCCTGGGCGGGCGCAACTTCGGCACCTGGATCACCTGGTTCCTGGTCGGCGGCGATTTCTACACCGCCTACACGGTGATCGCCGTGCCGGCGCTGGTCTATGCGGTCGGCGCCTACGGCTTCTTCGCGCTGCCCTACACGATCCTCGTCTACCCGATCGTCTTCGTGATCATGCCGAAGCTCTGGCATGCGGCGCAGCGCGCCGGCCACGTGACGGCGGCCGACGTGGTCTATGGCCGCTACGGTTCGCGCGCGCTCGAACTCGCGATCGCGATCACCGGCGTCGTTGCGACCATGCCCTACATCGCGCTGCAACTCGTCGGCATGGAGGTCGTCATCAAGGCGCTCGGCCTCACCGGCGAGCTGCCGCTGGCGGCGGCCTTCGTGATCCTCGCGCTCTACACCTATTCGGCCGGGCTGCGCGCGCCGGCACTGATCGCCTTCGTCAAGGACCTGATGATCTACATCGTGGTGCTGGTGGCGGTGGTGCTGGTGCCGATCAAGCTCGGCGGCTACGCGAGCGTGTTCCATGCGGCCGGCGATGCCTTCGCGGCCAAGGGCGGCGCGACCGGCCTCACGCTCAAGCCGGCGCAGTACCTGCCCTTCGCGAGCCTGGCGCTGGGCTCGGCGCTGGCGGCCTTCATGTACCCGCACACGCTGACCGGCATCTTCGCCGCGAAGAGCGCCAACACGATCCGCAAGAACGCGGTCTTCCTGCCGGCCTACACGGTTCTGCTGGGCCTGATCGCGCTGCTGGGCTACATGGCCTATGCGGCCAAGCTCAGTGTGAAGAGCAACAACGACGTGGTGCCGGCGCTCTTCAATGCGCTCTTCCCGTCGTGGTTCAGCGGCTTCGCGTTCGCGGCCATCGCGATCGGCGCGCTGGTGCCGGCGGCGGTGATGTCGATCGGCGCGGCCAACCTGTTCACGCGCAATTTCTGGAAGGCCTATGTGCAGCCCGACGTGACGCCGGCCGGCGAGGCGAAGGTCGCGAAGATCGTCTCGCTGGTGGTCAAGCTCGGCGCGCTGGTGTTCATCCTGCTCCTGCCGACGCAGTTCGCGCTCGATCTCCAGTTGCTCGGCGGCGTCTGGATTCTGCAGACCTTTCCGGCGGTGGTGTTCGGCCTGTTCGTCGGCTGGTTCCGCGCGCCGGCGCTGCTGGCCGGCTGGGTGGTCGGCCTTGTCGGCGGCAGCTGGCTCGCGTTCACGGACGGCATCAAGCCGGTCCATACCTTCGTGGTCGGCGGCGGCAGCTTCACGCTCTACACCGGGTTGAGCGCGCTGGCGCTCAATATCGTGGTGGCGGTGGCGGTGCAACTGGTGATCAAGGGCGGCCCGTTGCGCGAGACGGCGCCGGTGCCGGCCCGGTAGGGCGAGGCTGCGAATGAAGCACGCGTTCGACGCCATCGTGATCGGCGCCGGACAGGCCGGCCCTTCGCTGGCCGGCCGCTTCGTCGCGGCGGGAATGACGGTGGCGATCGTCGAGCGCAAGCTGTTCGGCGGCACCTGCGTCAACACCGGCTGCATGCCGACCAAGGCGCTGGTCGCGAGCGCGTACGCCGCGCACCTGGCGCGCCGCGCGCGCGACTTCGGCGTGACCATCGACGCGCCGGTGGGCATCGACATGCCGGCCGTCAAGGCGCGCAAGGACAAGGTGTCGAGCGACGCGCGCCACGGCGTCGAGAAGTGGCTCCGGCAGATGAAGGGCTGCACCGTCTTCGAAGGCCATGCGCGCTTCGTGTCGGCGACCGAGCTGCGCGTCGGCGCCGATTCGCTCGGCGCGCCGCGCATCTTCATCAACGTGGGCGGGCGCGCGGCCGTGCCGCCGCTGCCGGGTGTCGAGGACGTGGCCTTCCTCACCAACACCTCTATCCTCGAACTCGATCGCGTGCCGCGCCATCTGGTGGTGATCGGCGGCAGCTACATCGGCCTCGAGTTCGCGCAGATGTACCGCCGCTTCGGCGCCGAGGTGACGATCGTCGAGAAGGGCCCGCGCCTCGTCGCGCGCGAGGACGCGGATGTCTCGCATGCGATCCGCGAGATCCTCGAAGGCGAAGGCATCGCGGTGCGGCTCGATGCCGAGTGCATCCGCTTGCGGCCCGACGGCGAGGCCATCGCGGTCGGCGTCGATTGCCAGTCCGGCGAACCCGAGGTGAGCGGTTCCCATGTGCTGCTGGCCGTCGGCCGGCGGCCGAACACCGACGACCTCGGCCTCGAACACGCGGGCGTCGAGACCGATGCGCACGGCTACATCCGTGTCGACGACGAACTGAGGACCTCCACGCCCGGCATCTGGGCGCTGGGCGACTGCAACGGGCGCGGCGCCTTCACGCACACCGCCTACAACGACTTCGAGATCGTCGCCGCCAATCTGCTGGACAAGGACAGGCGCCGCGTGAGCGACCGCATCCCGGCCTACGCGCTGTACATCGACCCGCCGCTCGGCCGCGTCGGCCTGACCGAGGCCCAGGCGCGTGCCTCGGGCCGGCGCATCGAGGTCGGGCAGCGCCCGATGACCCGTGTCGGCCGCGCCGTGGAGAAGGGCGAGACGGCCGGCTTCATGAAGGTGGTGGTCGATGCCGATACGCGCACCATCCTCGGCGCGGCGATCCTGGGCGTCGGCGGCGACGAAGCCATCCACGGCATCCTCGACACCATGGCGGCCGGCGCGACGGGCGATGCGCTGCGGCGCACGATGCACATCCATCCGACGGTATCGGAACTGATCCCGACGGTCCTCGGCGAATTGAAGCCCTGACAAAGCGAGGCGCGCCGGCCGCGCGATCAGCTCCGGGTCTGCAGGCGCAGGCGCCGTGCGGCCTCCTCGGCACGCGCATCGCCGACCTCGCGCAGGACGCCTTCGAGGTCGACCGCGCCGGCCTGGCGCACGAACACGCCGGTCAGCGTCGAGCCCGGGCGCAGGGCGCCCTGCTCGTACAGTTGCCAGATCTCCTCGCCGTAGTGGGTGGCCAGCAGCTCGGGCGCGAACTGGCCGAAGAAGCCGCGCAGGTTGGCGACGTCGCGCAGCAGCATGCGCCTGGCGTGGTTGTTGCCTGCGGCGTCCACGGCCTGCGGCAGGTCGATGATGACCGGGCCGTCGGCCGCCAGCAGCACGTTGAACTCCGACAGGTCGCCGTGCACGACACCGGCACACAACATGCGCACCACTTCCGTCAGCAGGGTCGCGTGGTGCGTGCGCGCCTGCTCGGGCGCGAAGGCGACGTCGTTGAGCCGCGGCGCCGCATCGCCCCCGGCATCGGTCACGAGCTCCATCAGCAGCACGCCGTCCCAGAAGTTGTGCGGCGCCGGCACGCGCACGCCGGCGGCGGCCAGCCGATAGAGTGCGTCGACCTCGGCGCTCTGCCACGCCGCCTCGGTGACCTCGCGTCCGAATTTCGTGCCCTTGGCCATCGCGCGCGCCTGCCGCGTATTCTTGACCTTGCGGTTCTCGGTGTAGTCGACGGCCTGCCGGAAGCTGCGCTGCGTCGCTTCCTTGTAGATCTTCGCGCACAGCGTCTCGTCGCCGCGGCGCACGACGTAGACCATCGCCTCCTTGCCGCTCATCAGCTGCCGCACCACGGTGTCGATGAGGCCTTCGTCGATCAGCGATTGCAGCCGTGCGGGCGTCTTCATCGGCGCATGCGCGTCGGCCGCTCTGCTGCAGGGACCTGGCGCCATACCTTCTTCAACATGCGGAATTCCTGAACGAACCCGAAAGCGGGATGGACGCATCATGCCTTCCCGTCGCGCAGTGCCGACAGCAGCGTGGCTGAATGGTGACGCACTTCTTCCTGACGCCGCCCGCCATGCCGGACAATCGCCGCATGGATGCACAGCAATCTTCGGAACCCTCGGCGTCCGCACCGCTCGACGAAGCGCGGCGGCTGCTCGAGGGCGGAGAGGTCGAGGCGGCGCGCAGCCTCGCGGTGTCGGTGCTGAAGACGGCCGAGGATCTGGGCGACCGGTCGATGCAGGCGCAGGCGCTGATGGCGCTGGCGCAGTACGACCGCGTGCTCGGGCAGTTTCGCCGTGCCATCGCGACGGCGCAGCGGGCCGTGCAGCTGTCGCAGCTCGATGGCGACATCTCCAGCGAGGCCTCGGCGCTGTCCCTGTTCGCGCATGCCAGCAGCATCCTGGGGCGCGATGCCGAGGCGGTCGAGGCGGCGCTGCTCAGCGTGAAGCTGGGCGAACTGCTGGCGCCGGGGCCGCACCAGGTCAACCTGCACAACTACCTCGGCGTCACCTACCTCTGGAGCAAGAGCTTCACGAAGGCCGAGGCCTCGCTGCGCGAGTCCGAGCGCCTTGCGCTGCTCTACGCGCCCGTGAGCAATGTATTGCTGCCGCGCACCAACATGGCCTGGTTGGAAGTCATGCGGCTGTCCAGCGAGCGCTACTTCACCGGCGTGATGCCCAGCACCGCCACCCTGCGCCAGCGCCTGGCCGATTGCAGCGATCTGTTCGAGGAGGGCTCGCCGTTTCCGATGCTGCCCGGCGTGCGTTCCGTCCTGCAGCGCTTCGCGCGCTCCAGCCTGGCGCTGTGCCTGTGCTGGGAAGGCCGCCTCGATGCCGCGGAGCAGGAATGGATCGCCGCCGAGGACCGCGCCCAGCCGGCCAAGTACGCGCAGGTGGCCAACGTCATCAGCCACTGGGTGCGCGCCGAGCTGCACTGGGGCCGGCAGGACATGGAAGGCGCCCAGCGCGAGGCCGCCGTCCTGATCGAGCTGGCGGGCGATGCCGAATTCGAGCAGATGGCCAATGTGGGCCACCTGCTGCTGACCCAGATCTTCAAGGCGCAGGGCCAGTACGCCCGTGCGCTCGAGGAAGAGGGCGCGCACCGCCGGCGCGAGTTGCGCGTGCGCAGCGAGATCCTCGACAGCCGCCACGGCGTCGTGCAGACCCATCTGGACATCCGCACCAGCGAGCAGCACCTGCGCCTGCTGGCCCAGCATTCGCAGGAGCTGGAGCGGCTGTCCTTCGAGGATTCGCTGACCGGGATTCCGAATCGCCGCAGCTTCGACGTTGCGCTGGCCCAGGCGCTGAAGAACGAATCGAATTCGAAGCAGCCGCTGTGCCTGGCGCTGATCGATCTCAACGACTTCAAGTGCGTCAACGACACCTACTCCCATGCGGCGGGCGACGACGTGCTCAAGACCGTCGCCGATGCCATCCGGGCTTCGGTCCGGCAGACCGACCTGCCCGCCCGGCTGGGCGGCGACGAATTCGTCGTGCTGTTCCCGCATACGACCGTGGAGGCGGCGCAGTCGCTGTGCCGGCAGATCCATTCGAAGATGGCCGCCCTGCGCTGGGACCATTGGTCGCCCGAACTCCGGGTCACCGTGAGCATCGGCGTCGCGTTGGCCGAAGCCGAGGACACCCCGGAGACGCTGTTCCGCCGCAGCGACCGCAAGATGTTCGAGGCCAAGGCGGCGCTCGAAGCCTGAGCCCGCCGCGCGGCCTGGGACTCGCCGCGCAGCTCCTCCCGTCCCACAAGCCCCGGCGCCTGCGGGCCGCACACTGGCAGCGCAGCAGCGCCGTCCTGGCGTTGCGAAAAGGAGCGCCTCTCATGAAATCCGCCGTTCATTCCACCCTGGCTCTCGTCCTTGCGGCGGGCGGTCTTCTTTTCGCCGGCGCCGCCTCGGCCGCGGACCCCGCGGGGGGCGGCACGACGCTGCAGCGCGAGCGCGCCACCTGCGATGGCGTCCAGCAGGACCGCGCCGCCTGCCTGCGCGAAGCGGGCGCGGCGCGTCAGGAAGCCGCGCGCAACGGACTCACCAGCCCGCCGCCGAGGGTGGAAGAACAGAACGCCACGGCACGCTGCAGCGAGCAGCCGGCTTCCGCGCGCGCCGAGTGCGAGGCCCGCATGCGCGGCACCGGCCAGACCACGGTGGAAGGCAGCGTGATGGGCGGCGGCATCCTCCGCGAAACCGTGACGCCGATTCCCGCGAAGCCCTGAGCGCCTGCGCCCTTGAGCGCCCGGCCCCGTGGAGGCCGATACTGCGCGCATGAATCCGACCGAACTCGTCGCGCTGAGCGCGACCGCGCTGTCCACTGCGATCCACGCGCGCAGCGTGTCGTGCCGCGAGGTGATGCAGGCCTACCTCGCGCAGATCGCGCGCTTCAATCCGCAGGTCAATGCGCTGGTGTCGCTGCAGGATCCCGAGCGTCTGTTGGCAGAGGCCGATCGGCACGACGAGGCGTTGCGGCGCGGCGAGTCGATGGGCTGGATGCACGGCTTTCCGCAGGCGCCCAAGGACCTCGCGGCGACCGCGGGCATCCCGACCACGATGGGCTTTCGCGCCCTCGCGCAGCACGTGCCGCCGCACGACGCGTGGGTGGTGGAGCGCATGCGCCGCGCCGGCGCGATCTTCGTCGGCAAGAGCAACACGCCCGAGTTCGGCCTGGGCTCGCACACCTACAACGGCGTCTTCGGCGCCACGCGCAATGCCTGGGACCCGGCGCGCTCGGCCGGCGGCAGCAGTGGCGGCGCCGCGGCCGCGCTGGCGCTGCGGATGCTGCCGGTCGCCGACGGCAGCGACATGATGGGGTCGCTGCGCAACCCGGCCGGCTGGCAGCACATCTACGGCATGCGGCCCTCGATGGGCCTCGTTCCGCACGGGCCGGCGGACGAGCTGTTCTTCCAGCAGCTGGGCACCGAGGGCCCGATGGGCCGAACACCGCAGGACGTGGCGATGCTGCTGTCGGTCCAGGCCGGCCCCGACCCGCGTGCGCCGCTGTCGCAGAACGGCGATCCGGCGCGCTTCGCCGCACCGCTGGCACGCGACTTCGCCGGCACGCGCATCGGCTGGCTCGGCGACTACGGCGGCCGGCTGCCGATGGAGGCGGGCGTGCTGTCGCTGTGCCAAGCATCGCTGCGCCACTTCGAGGACATCGGCTGCACGGTCGAGGACGCCCGCCCGGACTTCGACATGGAACGCCTGTGGCGCACCTGGCTCACGCTGCGCAGCTTCCTGGTGGCCGGCCGGCTGCGGCCGGTGTACGCGGATGCGCGCCAGCGCGCGCTGCTCAAGCCGGAGGCGATCTGGGAAATCGAGCAGGGCCGGCATCTCGATGCGCAGGCGGTCTACCGCGCCACCTGCGACCGCTCGGCCTGGTACGGCGCACTCGGCCGGCTGTTCGAGCGCTGCGACTACCTGGTGCTGCCGAGTGCGCAGGTCTTTCCCTTCGACGTCGACATCGCATGGCCCAAGGAAGTCGGCGGGCGCGCGATGGACACTTACCACCGCTGGATGGAGGTGGTCATCGGCGGCACGCTGGCCGGCTTGCCGGTGATCGCGGTGCCGGCCGGCTTCAATGCAGAAGGCCTGCCGATGGGCTTGCAGATCATGGGCCGGCCGCGTGCCGATCTGGAGGTGCTGCAGATCGCCGATGCGTGGCACCGGGCCGTGCCCTTCGCCGACCGGCGCCCGCCGATGCTGGACGCGCACGGCATGCATACTGGCGGCTCCAAGGACCCTGCATGACCGATCTCACTGCCTTCCCCATCACCCGCAAATGGCCCGCGCGCCATCCCGATCGCATCCAGCTCTATTCGCTGCCGACGCCCAACGGCGTCAAGGTCTCGATCATGCTGGAGGAGACCGGCCTGCCCTACGAGCCGCATCTGGTGGCCTTCGACCACCACGACCAACTGTCGCCGGAGTTCCGCTCGCTCAACCCCAACAACAAGATCCCGGCGATCCTCGATCCGAACGGTCCGGACGGGCAGCCGCTGGGGCTGTTCGAATCGGGCGCGATCCTGGTCTACCTGGCCGGCAAGTCGGGCCAGCTCATGCCGAAGGACGACGCGGGCCGCTACCAGACCCTGCAGTGGCTGATGTTCCAGATGGGCGGCATCGGTCCGATGTTCGGCCAGGTCGGTTTCTTCAACAAGTTCGCCGGCAAGGCCTACGAGGACAAGCGCCCGCGCGATCGCTATGTCGCGGAGGCCAGGCGCCTGCTCGGCGTGCTCGAAGAGCGGCTCGCGGGCCGGGCCTGGATCATGGGCGATGCGTACACCATCGCCGACATCGCGACCTTCCCCTGGGTGCGCAACCTGATCGGCTTCTACGAGGCTGGCGAGCTGGTGGGGATCCAGGACTATCCGCAGGTCACGCGGGTGCTCGAAGCCTTCGTTGCGCGGCCCGCGGTGGTCCGCGGCCTGGGCATCCCCGCGCGGGGCTGAACCGGGCCGCTACGTCTTCGCGCCGCGGCGGGCGGCCTTCACGGGCCGGGCCGGTTTCGGCGCCAGATGGCCCAGCGGGAGCGCATGGCTGGCCTTGACCTCGCCGAGCGAGAAGCTGGTGTGCAGGTCTTTCACGTTGGGCAGGTGCATCAGGCTGTTGAGCGCGAAGCGCGAGAAGCCGTCAAGGTCCTCGGCCACCACCTGCAATTCGAACATGCCCGAGCCGCTGATGTAATGGCAGGTAATCACCTCCGGCAGCTTGCGGATCGCGTCCTCGAGCTTGCGCGTCACGTCGCCGGTCGCGCGGTCGGTGTCCAGGCGCACGAAGGCCAGCACGCCCAGCCCGATCTTCTGGCGGTTGATCTCGGCGTGGTAGCCGCGGATGTAGCCGGCCTTCTCGAGTGCGCGCACCCGGCGCCAGCAGGGCGCGGCCGAGAGGCCCACGCGCTGGGCGAGTTCGGCGTTGGTGAGGCGGGCGTCGGTCTGCAGTTCTTGCAGGATCGCGAGGTCGAACTTGTCAATGCTTTCCATGGAACGGCATCTTAAGCAAGATCCTTTCAAAACAGCGGCTTGGCGAGGCAAAGAACGCAAACACCTATCACAGCCGCAGGCATACACTTTGCATCGAATGGAGACACCACGATGAACGCACCGCTGCCCGAGCACATCCGCCGCGCCCTCGAAACCGTCACGCTCGACGACAAGTATTCGCTGGACTACGGCCGCGCCTTCATGTCCGGCGTGCAGGCGCTGGTCAAGCTGCCGATGCTGCAGCGTCTGCGCGACCAGCAGGCCGGCAAGAACACGGCCGGCTTCATCAGCGGCTACCGCGGCTCGCCGCTCGGCGGCTACGACCAGGCACTCTGGAAGGCCAGCAAGTTCCTGAAGGAACAGAACATCGTCTTCCAGCCGGGCGTGAATGAAGAGCTCGCCGCGACCGCGCTCTGGGGCACCCAGCAGCTCGGCTTCTCGCCGGCCGGCACCAACCGCTTCGACGGCGTGTTCGGCATCTGGTACGGCAAGGGTCCCGGCGTGGACCGCTGCTCGGACGTCTTCAAGCATGCCAACATGGCCGGCACCACGGAGTTCGGCGGCGTGATCGCGGTGGCCGGCGACGACCACATCTCCAAGAGCTCGACCGCCGCGCACCAGAGCGACCACATCTTCAAGGCCTGCGGCACGCCGGTGTTCTTTCCGGCCAACGTGCAGGAGATCCTCGACCTCGGCATCCATGCCTTCGCGCTGAGCCGCTTCGCGGGCATCTGGTCGGGCATGAAGACGATCCAGGAGATCGTCGAATCGAGCGCCACCGCGATGATCGATCCGGAGCGCGTGCAGATCGTGGTGCCGACCGATTTCCAGATGCCGCCCGGCGGGCTGCACATCCGCTGGCCCGACCATGCGCTGGAGCAGGAAGCGCGGCTGATGCACTACAAGTGGTACGCCGCGCTGGCCTACATCCGCGCCAACCGCCTCAACCACAACGTCATCGAAGGCCCGAACGATCGCTTCGGCATCATGGCCAGCGGCAAGGCCTTCAACGACACGCGCCAGGCGCTGATCGATCTCGGCCTGGACGATGCGGCCTGCCGGCAGCTCGGCATCCGGCTGCACAAGGTGGGCGTGGTGTGGCCGCTCGAAGCGCAGCTGACGCGCGCGTTCGCGACCGGCCTGCAGGAAATCCTCGTGGTGGAGGAAAAGCGGCAGGTCATCGAGTACCAGCTCAAGGAAGAGCTCTACAACTGGCGCGCCGACGTGCGGCCCAACGTGGTCGGCAAGTTCGACGAGGGCGAGGTGCACCAGGCCGAGGGCTACGCCGGCGGCGAATGGTCGATGCCCAATCCGACCGCGCACACGCTGCTGCGCGCCAATGCCGATCTGAATCCCGCGCTGATTGCCAAGGCGATCGCGCAGCGCCTGCGCAAGACCGGCCTCCTGGCCGCGGCCGGCGCCGACATGGCGGCGCGCATCGATGCCCAGCTGGCGATCCTCGAAGCCAAGGAACGCGCGATGGCGGCGCCATCGGCCAGCGGCGTGTCGGACGCCGGCCGCCAGCCCTGGTTCTGCTCGGGCTGCCCGCACAACACCAGCACCGTCGTGCCCGAGGGCTCGCGCGCGCTGGCCGGCATCGGTTGCCACTTCATGGCGACCTGGATGGACCGTTCGACCATCGGCTTCACGCAGATGGGCGGCGAGGGCGTGCCATGGGTCGGCCAGCAGCCCTTCACCACCGACCAGCACATCTTCGCCAACCTGGGCGACGGCACGTATTTCCACAGCGGCCTGCTCGCGATCCGGCAGAGCATCGCGGCCGGCGTGAACATCACCTACAAGATCCTCTACAACGATGCGGTCGCGATGACCGGCGGCCAGCCGGTCGGCGAGCGGCCCGAGGGCCACTCGGTGCTGCAGATCGCCGAGAGCCTGCATGCGGAAGGCGCCATCAAGGTCGTGGTCGTGACCGACGAGCCCGAGAAATACGAGGGCGTGCGCGTGCCCGGCGACAACGTCAGGGTGCGGCATCGCGACGAGCTCGACGAGGTCCAGCGCGAGTTCCGCCAGATCGCCGGCACCACCGCCATCATCTACGACCAGACCTGCGCGACCGAGAAGCGCCGCCGCCGCAAGCGCGGCACGGCGGTCGATCCGGCCAAGCGGGTGGTCATCAACGAACTGGTGTGCGAGGGCTGCGGCGACTGCAGCGTGCAGAGCAACTGCCTGTCGGTCGAGCCGCTGGAGACCGAGTTCGGCCGCAAGCGCACCATCAACCAGAGCAGCTGCAACAAGGACATGAGTTGCCTCAAGGGTTTCTGCCCGAGCTTCGTCACGGTGGAGGGCGGCCAGCTGAAGAAGAAGGCGAAGGACAAGGCGTCGATGCCGGCCGAGCTCGGCGCGCTCGACGAACCCGTGCTGCCGGTGCTCGAAGGCGGCAAGGTCTGGGGCGTGGTGGTGGCGGGCGTCGGCGGCACCGGCGTCATCACCATCGGCCAGCTGCTGGGCATGGCGGCGCACATCGAGGGCAAGGGCATCGTCACGCAGGACGCGGCGGGCCTGGCGCAGAAGGGCGGCGCCACCTGGAGCCATGTGCTGATCGGCCCCACGCAGGACGACATCCGCACCACGCGCGTCGGCACGGCCGCGGCCGATCTGGTCCTGGCCTGCGACCCGCTGGTCAGCGTCAACGCCGAGACGATGGCGCGCATGCGCGAAGGGCGCACGCATGTGGCGCTCAACAGCCACAGCGCGCCGACGGCCGCCTTCGTGCGCAACATCGCCTGGCAGAACCCGCAGGACGCCTGCGCGGCGGAAATCGCTCGCGCGGTCGGCGTGGATGGCGTCGGGGCCTTCGATGCCGATGCGGCCGCGACCTCGCTGATGGGCGATAGCCTCTACGTCAACCCGATGCTGCTGGGCTATGCGTGGCAGAAGGGCTGGATTCCGCTCGAGCATGCCTCGCTGGTTCGCGCGATCGAGCTCAACGGGGTGGCGGTCGAGAACAACAAGACGGCCTTCGCGTGGGGCCGGCAGGCGGCGCAGCGCCCCGACGAACTGCAAAAGCGCGTGCAGCCGGGCCAGATCATCGCGTTCAAGAAGCGCGAGACGGTCGAGGCCCTGGTGGCGCGTCGCGCGGAATTCCTCACGGGCTACCAGAATGCGGCCTATGCCGCGCAGTACGCGGCCTTCGTCGGCCGGGTGCAGCAGGCCGAAGCGGCGCTCGGCAAGACCGGCCTGACCGAGACCGTCGCGCGCTACCTGTTCAAGCTGATGGCCTACAAGGACGAGTACGAAGTCGCGCGGCTGCACACCGACCGCAGCTTCCTCGACCGCGTCGAAGGCATGTTCGAGGGCGACTTCAAGCTCCACTACCACCTCGCGCCGCCGATCATCGCGAAGAAGAACGCCAAGGGCGAATTGCAGAAGCAGAAGTTCGGCCCCGCCATGCTGACCGGCTTCAAGCTGTTGGCCCGGCTCAAGGGATTGCGCGGCACGGCATTCGACATCTTCGGCCGCACCGAGGAACGCAAGACCGAGCGCGCCCTGATCGGCGAATACCGCGCCAGCATCGAGGAAGTCCTGGCCGGCCTCAACGCCGCCAACCACGCGACCGCCCTCGAGATCGCAAGCCTGCCCGAGCAGATCCGCGGCTACGGCCACGTCAAGGAGCGCAACCTCGCCGCGGCGCGCGTGCGCTGGGCCGAGCTGATGGCGCGGTGGCGCAACCCCCAAGCGACCCGAGCCGCGGCCTAGTGCCGACGCCGATCACGACCCCTGGGTGCCCAAGCAGCGTGTGGGCGGCGCGATGGACCTGTGCATTGAATACTGGAATCTTCTCAGCGCAATTGGCGATCCTTCTGATTTTGTTGCTCGATCTGTTCGCGCGCATTCCGCCAATCAGCATCTGACCATTCGCGCAATTCGAAGAAATTGCCGCCGTTGGCCAGGGCGCCAGCGCCGTCGAGCATGATGCTCTGACCGGTGAGCCAGTCGCATCGGCCAGGGGCCATCAGAAAGGTCGCGAGGTTCTGCAGTTCGTCCATGTCGCCGACGCGCGCCATGGGATTGCTGGCGCGTGTGCGCGCGCCAGGTTCTTCTCCCGGATACAGGCGCTTGCTCATGCCCTCGGTCGGAATCTCGCCGGGGCCGACGGCATTGAGCCGGATTCCGTAGCGCGCCCATTCGACCGCCAGCGACTTGGTCATCACCTCGATGCCGGCCTTGCTCATCGCGGAAGGCACCACGTACGGGCTGCCGTTGTCGACCCAGGTGGTGATGACGCTCATGATGTTGCGGCAGGGCTGACCCGGCTGCCAGGCGCCGGATCTGGCTTTCGAGACCCAGCGCTTGCCGACAGCGTGCGTCACGTAGAAGGTGCCATGGAAGACGATGTTGGCGATGGCATCGAAGGCGCGCGGCGACAGGCTCTCGGTCGGAGCGACGAAGTTGCCGGCTGCATTGTTCACCAGGCCCGTCAAGCCGCCGTCGTCGAACAGGCGCTCGACCATCTCGTCGACCGCCTGCGCGTCGCGCAGGTCGACGCCGAAGGCATCGATGCGCCGTCCGGGGAACCGGGTCCGCCAGGCCGCGGCGGTTTCGTCGCACACGGCCTTGCGCCGGCCGCAGATGGCGATGTCGGCCTCGAGCGAGAGAAAGCGCTCGGCCATGGCGCGGCCGAGGCCGGTGCCGCCGCCGGTCACGAGAATCCGCTGGCCGGACATGAGGGAGGTCTGGAACATGGGTTGCGTCTCCGATGGCGCCATCTGCAAGCGGACGGCGATGCCGCGATGGTATGCAGTGCGGCTTTGCAATCGAATCGTCCGTTTCGACGATGCCCGCGGCCACGCACGAATTTAGTCTCCCCCTTGCTCGCAGGCGCCTGTGGGCTATCGATCACCCAAGAGACATTGGAGTACCCATGAACGCTCCCGACAAGTCCATCCTCCGACCGGACGCGAAGGCCCTTTCGCTGGAGCGGTCCAAGGCGATCAACGTGCTTCCGATGAAGCCGCCGGTGTTCTCGACGATCCGTGAGGAAAGGCTGCATCGCAAGCAGCGCCTGGCCGCGACCTTCCGCCTGTTCTCCAAATTCGGCTTCGACAACGGGGTCGCCGGCCACGTGACGGCACGCGATCCTCAGTATCCGGAAACCTTCTGGGTCAACCCCTTCGGCGTCCACTACAGCCAGGTCAAGGTGTCCAACCTGATCCGGGTCGATCACCACGGCGACGTGGTCGAGGGCGACCTGGACGTCAATCGCGCGGCCTTCGTGATTCACGCACGCGTCCATCAGGCGCGTCCGGACGTCATCGCGGCGGCGCACACGCATTCGACCTGGGGCCTGATCTGGTCGGCGCTGGGCCGCAAGCTCGACCCCATCACCATCGACTCGTGCGCTTTCTACAAAGACCACGTGGTCTACGAGGATTTCGGCGGCGTCGTGCTGGAACTCGACGAAGGTCAGCGGATCGCCGAGGCGCTGGGCCCCCACAAGGCCGCGATCCTCCAGAACCACGGCCTGATGACGGTCGGCGGCACGGTGGACGAATGCGCCTGGTGGTACATCGCGATGGACCGTGCCTGCCAGGTCCAGATCCACGCCGAGTCGGCCTCCGCGCGAACGGGCGGACCCAAGCTGATCAGCCCCGACATCGCCGAGCACACGGCCGGCCTGGCGGGCGCGCCCGAAGCGGGCTACTTCCAGTTCCAGCCGCTGTATGCGCGGATCGTGGCCGAGCAGCCCGACCTGCTCGACTGATTGCGACGGGCGGCGCGCTGCCACGGCGGTGGACGCGACCGTTCACCCCGACGGACCGAAGAAAAACCTGAGGAGACAAGCCTTGCAAGATCAGATCACGCGGCCCGACGGCCGTATCGACCGACGTTCGCTGCTTCGCCTGGCCGGCGGCCTGGCGATGGGCACCGGCCTGGGCGCCGCGGGACTCGCGCGCGCGGCCGACCCCTTCAAGATCGGCTGGGTGCGCCCGACCACCGGCCGCTTCGCGTCGAGCTTCGCGCCGCTCTACGTGCCGGGGCTGATGGCGATCGACGAGATCAACGCGGCCGGCGGCATCCTCGGCCGCGCCATCGAGCGCATCGAGGTCGACGACGAGGCGGCGCCCGCCAAGCAGCCGGGCGTGATGAAAAAGATCCAGGGCGACGGCGTTCAGTACGTGGTCGGCCCGACCGGCGATGCGCAGTGCCTTGCCTCCCTGCCGACTTCGACGGCGGCGAACACGGTGCAGGCCTGCTTCACCAACGGCACCAAGCCGATGGATGGCGTGACCTTTCCCTACAGCTACGTGCTGTTCCACTCGGTGCAGATGATCGCGGACCTGTGCATCGATCACTTCCACGCCAAGGGCGCGCGCAAGTTCGGCGTGTTGGTCGAGAACACCAGCGCCGGAGAAGCCGCCATCGCGGCCTGCAAGCCCTCGCTGGCCCGTTACCAACTGGAGCCGACGACGATCCAGGTCTTTCCGCTGAACTCCGGCACGGTCGGGCCGTACATCGCGAATCTGCGCAAGGCCGGGACGGAAGTCATCGTCAGCTTCATCGGCAGCACGCCGCCCGCGGCATTGGTGCTCAACGCGATGGCCGAACAGCAGTGGTTCCCGCCGATCACCGGCCATGCGGGCTTGATGTACGAGGCGCTCTTCGACCTCGTGCCCAAGGAGGCGCTGCAGAATGCGAGCGCGGTGATCTTCAAGGGCCTGTCGTGGACCGCATCCGAGCCGCCGGGCAAGCGCCAGCAGGACTTCGCGAAGAAGATGCTGACCTATCCCGACGTCAACGCGCCGTACAACGTCGCCTCGGGTCCGTTCTACGACTTCATCTATCTGCTCAAGAGCGTCATCGAGCAGGAGAAGACCTTCGACACGCGCAAGGTCAAGGCGGCGCTCGATCGGGTCAAGGGTTTCCAGGGCGTGCGCTGCAAGCTCAGCTTCACGCCCGACAATCACTGTGGCGTCACACCCGACGAGATCGTCCTGGCCAGCGTCATGTCGGCCAAGGATCCGCGCTCCGGCAACAGCGTGTTCCGCGAGCGCCTGGTCTGAGATCATCCTCCGCTTCCTTCTGAAAGAGTCTCGATGGATCCCAGCTACGTCATCCAGGGGCTCACGATCGGCAGCATCTACGCGCTCGTGGGCGTGAGCATCAATATCGTCTACCGGCCCACCAACACCTTCAACGTGGCGCAGGGCAACCTCGTGATGGTGGGCGCGGTGCTCTGCGCGACGCTCCTGGCCAAGTTCGGCGTGGCCTGGTATCTGGCAGCGGGCATTTCCCTGGCCGTGATTGCGCTGGTGTCCTGGGTCATCCACTGGCAGGCGGTGGCGCCGGTCCTGCGGCAGCGCGGCGGCGGGGCGCACGGGTGGATCGTCAGCACGCTCGCCGCGTCGATGATCATCGAGGACATCGTCGGCAAGCTGGTCGGCCCCGATCCGCGGCCGCTGCCGGCACCGCCGCTGCTGTCGACCGCCTCCATGCTGAAGAACGGCGTGCTGGTCAGCAGCTACCAGGTGGCACTGATCATTCTCGTGCTGATCCTGGTGATCGCGGCGGAGCAGTTCTATCGCACGCGAACCGGCAAGGCGATCCTCGCGATCGCCGAAGACCGCGACGCCAGCCTCCTGCGCGGCATCGACCCGGGCCGGCTGGCCGCGGTGTCCTTCGCGCTGAGCGGGCTGGTCGCTGCGGCGGCCGGCGTGCTCGCGGGCCCGATCGTCTTCGCATCGGTCTCGATCGGCGCCGTGATGCTGATCAAGGGATTCGAGGCCGCTGCGCTCGGCGGCATCGGCAACAACTACGGTTCCGTGGTCGGCGGCTACATGCTCGGCATGGTCGAGGTGTTCGCCTCGGCCGCGCTGTCGCCCGGCTACCAGGATGCCGCCAGCCTCGCCATGTTTCTGCTGGTGCTCCTGATCAGGCCGCAAGGGCTGTTCGGCAGGCAGGTGCTCAGGACGGTGTGACCATGGGGCGCTCTCTGCTTTCCGGCACAAGGCTCGAGTCCCGGCTCGTCGGTGCGTTCTTCATCGCGCTGGCGTTGATGCCGATCTTCGTGCGCGACGACTACGTGCTCTTCATCGGAACGCAGCTGTGGGTCTATTTCGCGGTCGCGCTGGGGCTCAATTTCCTCACCGGCTTCGGCGGCCAGACCTCGATCGGCCACGGCGCACTGGTGGCGATCGGCGCCTACATCACGGCGCTCGGCATGGTGGACTATCACTTGTCGTTCTGGACGGTCCTGCCGCTGGCCGTGGTCGGCACCGCGCTCGGCGGTGCGCTGATGGCGATTCCGGCCTTCCGCGTGTCGACCTGGTACTTCGCGCTGATCACCCTGGCATTCGCGACCGTGCTGCAGGGCCTGCTGGTCGAGTGGCAAGGCTTGACCCACGGCTTTGCGGGCGTCACCGGCATCCCGATGCCCAGGATCGGCGCTTACGAATTCACGTCCCGCGACCTGTACTGGCTGGTGCTCGGCTTCTGCGCGCTCGGCCTGTTCCTCATGCACAACCTCGTGCACTCGCGCTACGGCCGGGCCTTGCAGGCCTTGCGCGACAACCCGCTGGCCGCATTGGGCAACGGCGTGTCGCTGGTGCGGCTGAAGCTCTTCGCCTTCGTCTGGAGCGCGCTCATGGCCGGCGCCGCCGGCGCGTTCTTCGCGGTGCAGAAGACGGTCATCACGCCCGAGGATTTCTCCGGCGACATGTCGATGTTCTTCCTGCTCGTGATCGTTCTCGGCGGGCTTGGCCGCCTGCACGGCGCGCTGTTGGGCACGATCGCCTTCTTCCTGCTGCCGGAACTGCTCCAGAGCCTGCAGAGCTGGCGCATGCTGATCTACGGCGCGGCGCTGCTCGTGCTGATCCGCTTCATGCCGGAGGGCATCGCGGGTGGTCTCGCGCGCTTCTGGAAAAAGGCATCCGTGGTGACATTGCCTGTGGTGGAGCAAGAGCCGATCCCGCGGTTGAAGGGCGCGCATCTCCAGGTGCAGAACGTCAAGAAGCGTTTCGGCGGCGTCTTCGCCTTGCGCGACGTGTCGATCGACGTGCCTGCGGGTCACATCCATGCCATCGTGGGTCCGAACGGCTCCGGCAAGACGACGCTCCTGAATGTCATCACGCGCTTCTATCCGGCCGACGGCGGATCGGTGCGGGTCGATGGCGCCGATGTCGGCCGCCTCGCGCCGGAACGGCTGGCGCGCAGCGGCATCCGCAGGACCTTCCAGACGCCCAAGCTGGTGCCGGGCCTGTCGGTGATCGAGAACGTCATGCTCGGCGCCTACGCCAGCCAGTCCACCAATCTCGCGCAGGTGGCACTGGACCTGCCTTCGGCCCGCAGGGAGCGCGAGCAACTGACGGCCGAGGCGCTGCGCTACCTGAGCTTCGTCGGCCTGCGCGATGTCGCCGGCACCGATGCCGGCGAGGTGCCGCATGGCCAGCAGCGCCTGGCCGAAATCGCGCGGGCGCTGGTCGGCCGGCCACAGCTGCTTTTGCTCGACGAGCCCGCGGCGGGCCTGTCGATGACCGAACTCGACGGCCTGTGCCGCCTGATCGAGGCGATCTCGAAGTCGGGCACCACGGTGCTCATCGTCGAGCACCATCTCGATCTGGTCGCCAAGCTGGCGACGGCCGTGACGGTGCTCGACCAGGGCGCCGTCCTGGCGGAGGGGCCGCCGGACGTCGTCTTCAGGAACAAGCAGGTCCTGTCGGCGTACATGGGCGGGCGCGCGGTCGATGTCGAACCGGAGAAGAAGATTGCCTGAAGTCCGAGCCCTGAACAAGGCGGCCGGCGAGCCGGCGACGCTGCTGTCGGTGTCGGGCATCGACGTCGGCTACGGGCGTGTCGGCGTGCTGCAGGATGTGTCGCTCGCCGTCGTCGAAGGCCAGATCTGCGCCATCGTCGGCAGCAACGGCGCCGGCAAGAGCACCTTGCTCAAGGCGATATCGGGCCTGCTTGCGCCCACCAAGGGCGAGATCAGCTACCAGGGCGAATCGATCGGCGGCCTGTCTCCCGCACGCATCGTGCAGAAGGGCCTGCTGCACGTGGCCGAGGGCAGGCGCCTGTTTCGCCACCAGTCGGTGCGCAGCAACCTCGACCTCGGCCTCTACGGTGCCGGGCTGACGCGTGAGGACGAGCGCGGCCGGCTGACGGAAGTGCTCGGGATGTTTCCGGTGTTGTCCGAAAAGCTCGACCTCGCGGCCGGCGGCCTGTCGGGCGGGCAGCAGCAGATGCTCGCGATCGGCCAGGCGCTGATGCGATCGCCGCGGCTCCTGATGCTCGACGAGCCCTCGTTGGGACTCGCGCCCGTGGTGGTGGATCAGGTGCTCGAGACCTTGCAGAAGCTGCGCTCCCAAGGCTGCACCGTGATCCTCGTCGAGCAGCTGGTCGAACGCGCGCTCGAGATCTGCGATGCCTGCGTCGTGATGCAGCATGGCCGCGTCATCGGCCGTGGCACGGCCGACGAGGTCACGGCGAGCGGCCTGATCGAACATGCCTACGGCGCCGTCTGACATCCGCGAACGCGCCGCCTGAAGGTCGAACGATGCCCGCATGGTCCGGCTGGTCGCCCCCCACGCAGCGGCGTCTGTCGACTTGCACGGTGTCCGACCTTCGCAGCGTCGCGCGCCGGCGCCTGCCGCGTTTCGCCTTCGACTATCTCGATGGCGCAGCCGGCGAAGAGCTGACCGACGCGGACAACCGCCACGCGCTGGCACGGCTCAGGTTCAAGCCCCGCGTGATGACCGATGTCAGCCGCGTCGATGCGTCGGTGACGGTGCTCGGCGAGCGCCTGTCGCTGCCTTGCGTGATCGGCCCGACCGGCATGAACGGCGTGTACTGGCCGCGCGCCGAAGAGCATCTCGCGGCCGCCGCCAGCCGGGCCGGGGTGCCGTTCGCGTTGTCGACGGCCTCCACCTCGCTGATAGAGGACGTGCGGGCGGCCAGCGCCGGACCGCTCTGGATGCAGCTCTACGTCCAGCAGGACCGCCGCATCGGCGAAGACATCATGCGGCGGGCGCGCGACGCCGGATTCAGGGTGCTGGTGCTGACGGTCGACGTGCCGGTCACCGGCCATCGCGAGCGCGACCGGCGCAACGGATTGAGCTTGCCGATACGCATCACGCCATCGCTCCTGGGCGATGTCTTCCTGCGGCCGGCCTGGGCCTGGCGCATGGCGGTGCACGGCAGGCCGGCGCTGGTCAACATGGTGGCGCGCCAGGGCGCGGCGAGCTTCGGATCCGCGGCCATCGGCGCGCCGGCAATCCCGGCGATCGATCCGTCTCTGGCCTGGTCCGACCTGGCCTGGGTGCGCAAGCACTGGCCGGGCCCGATCGTGCTGAAGGGCATCCAGTGCGTCGAGGATGCGCGGCTGGCGGTCGAACATGGCGTGGACGGCATCGTGGTCTCCAACCACGGCGGGCGCCAGCTCGATGGCGTGCCCGCGAGCGCGACGCTGCTCGAAGCCGTCGTGCAGGCGGTTGGCAGCACGACGCAGGTGCTGGTCGATGGCGGCTTCCGCACCGGGGCCGACATCGCCAGGGCGCTGGCGCTCGGCGCACGCGCCGTGCTGCTCGGCCGCGCGCCGCTGTACGGGCTCGGCGCGGCGGGGCCGGCCGGCGTCGTGCATGTCATGCGGCTGCTGCAGGAACAGCTCGAGACGACCCTCCGTCTCCTGGGCTGCACCAGCGCGGCGTCGCTCGGAAGACAACACCTGGTTGAAGGCTGAATCCTCATGCGCATCGCCGTGTCGTCCCCCGTCGCCCGATCGAGCCTGGAATCGGGCATCGGCCGGCTCGGCGTCGAGCTCGTCTGGGCCGATGACGACGAACTGCCCGCGCTGAGCGCCGAGGTCGACGGCATCGTCATGCTCGGCTCGAGCTATGGACCTCGCATGGCCGAAGCACTGGGCGCGCAGGGCAACCGGTGCACCTGGCTGCAGTTGCTTTCGACCGGCTACGAGCAATTGCTGCTGTACGGCGTGCCGCCCGGCATCGAGGTCAGCAATGCCGGCGCGGCGTGGTCGCCGATCGTCGCCGAACATGCGATGGCCTTGCTGATGGCCTGGGTGCGCCGCGTGCCGCAGTTGGTGGCGTCACAGGCGCAAGGGCGATGGGACGAGTCGGTCCGCGCCGGTATGGGCATGCTGTTCGGCGGCCGCATGACGATCGTCGGCATGGGCCGCATCGGGGCCGAATTGTCGACGCGCGCCAGGGCATTCGGAATGACGGTGGTCGGCGTGACGCGCAGCGGAAAGCCGCACCCGGCCGCGGACGAGATGTTCCCCGTCGCGCGGCTGCACGAGGCACTTGCCGGGGCGGATGTCGTGATCGTCGTGGTGCCCTTGTCGGACGCGACGCGGCAGCTCATCGACGCGGCCGCGCTGGCGGCGTGTTCGCGCAGCGCGGTGATCGTCAACATCGCGCGCGGACCGGTCGTCGATCAGGCGGCACTCGTTCGCGCCTTGTCTTTGGGCGCCATCGCCGGCGCGGTGCTCGACGTGACCGATCCGGAGCCCTTGCCGGCGGATCACCCGCTGTGGCGCATGCCGAACGTCATCGTGTCTCCGCACATCGGCGGCGCGGCGCCGGCGCGCTACAACGAGCGGATCGCCGACCTGGTGATCGCCAACGTGGGCGCGCGCCTGCGGGGCGAGCCGGTGTCGGACCGCCTCGACGCGCTGGGCCCTGCCATTGCGGATGCCGCGCGATGAAGCGCGCTGGCCTATCGGCGCGGTGGCTTCGACGTCTTCGGGGTCGATGGCCGCGGCGTCTCTTCGGCGAGCAGATGCAGCACGTCCCGCAGGTACGTGGCATGGGTCTTCGATTCCGCCTTGCCGACGGCGACGACGTTCACCGACAGGAGGATGCGGGCCCGAAGCAGGGCATCGGCCTCGTCGAAGCCCATCTCGCAGAAGGCCTGGCGAAGAAAGGCGAGCACGAGTGTCTCGGCCTTGCGCAGTGTCTTCTCTGCGCGCGGGTCGATGGTCGCCCACACGCGCATCGCGCGGTCGAGCTCGAAAGTGCCCAGCTGGTTGCTGACGGTGCGCAGGCGCTGGATGCGGTCCAGCGGCGAAAGATCGCCCGCGCTGGCCAGTTCGAGTTCGTGGCGCACGCGTTCGACGCTGTAGTTGTCGGCCAGCTCGCCCAGATAGTGCTCGAAGCTCGTGAAGTGGTGATAGAAGCTGCCGATCGATACGCCGAGCCGCTCGGTCAGGGTCGCGAGCTTGACGCCGGTGATGCCGGACTCGCAGAGCACCGCCTCGCCCGCGTCGATCCAGTGCGCTCGGCTGAGTCTGCCGCCCGCATTGCTTTCCGGCGATTCGGCGGATCGCCGCGCGGTCGCGGACTTGGCGGCCCGAGCGGAATCGGTCGCTCCAGGGTGCTGGGTCGCAGGCTTCCTCGGCGAAACCGGCTTGAGGGATTGGTCTTTCCGGACGACGCCGCGCATAGGCCCTTTGGTCTGACAAGAGAAGTGAAGTTGATCAAAGCATAACTCAACTTATGCTCGATCCGGCATTGCGCTGTTCAATAACATATCTTATGCTATCCACATAAAACATCGAAAGGACGGAGACATGCAACCCAGGAACTTTCCCAGCCATCTGCAGAGCCGGCGTCGTGTGTTGCGCGCGGCCGGCGGCGCCGCGGCTGCCATCGCGGCGTCATCGCTGGCTCCCCTGCGCGCGTTCGCGCAGGCGGATGAATTCCGCATCGGCTGGATTCGCCCGACCACCGGCAAGCTCGCCAGCTCCTTCGCGCCGCTCTATGCCGGAGGCCTGATCGCCATCGACGAGATCAACGCGGCCGGCGGCATCATGGGCCGCAAGCTCACCATCGTCGAGGAAGACGACGAGGCGTCGCCGGCGAAGGAGCCGGCCGTCATGCGCAAGCTCAAGTCGGCGGGCATCGACTATGTCGTGGGGCCGACGGGCTCGGCGCAGTCGCTCTCGGCGCTGGCCACCGGCACCCAGTCCCGGATGATCCAGACCTGCATCTCGAACGGCGAGGACATGGCCAACGGCACCAAGTACCCGTACCACTTCCTGTGCGTCTACACCACGGCGCAGGAAGGGCAGGTCGCGGCGCAGTACATGGTGAACCAGCTCAAGATCCGCAAGATCGGCATCCTGAGCGAGATGACGCCTTTCGGCGAATCGGCCGCGGCCGCGTCGCAGCGCAAGATCAAGGAACTCACGGGCGTCGATGCGGTGTCCGCGCAGACCTACCTGATGAGCGCGACCGACCTCACGACGCAGGTGCAGGCGCTCCAGAAGGCGGGCTGCGAAGGCGTGATCGTCTGGATGTCCAGCAACGTGCACATCAGCATGGCCTTCTCCGCCATGGCGAGGATGGGCTGGATTCCGCCGATCCTCGGCCACGTCAACCTGTTCAACGACTCGTTGTTCGATCTGGTGCCGGAACAGAGTCTGCGCTCGGTCTACGGCGTCTACTACCGCAACTGGACCTACACCGACAGCGCGCCCGCCTCGGACAAGAACATCGCGCTGGCCAAGAAGCTGCAGGCGGCGTCGGGTGTGAAGGGCATCGAGGCCTACGTGGCCGGCACGCCGCACTACGATTTCCTGCATCTGCTCAAGCAGGTGATCGAGCAGGAAAAGAGCTTCGACGTCGACGTGGTGCGCAAGGCCTTCAATGCGACGCGCGGCTACAAGGGCGCGATCGGCACGCTCGGTTTCTCCGAGACCGAGCATGGTGGCCTGTCGCTGAACGACATCACCGTCTCCAGCGTGGCCTCGAGCCGCGACCCGCGATCGAAGGAGCTGGGCGCGCTGCGGCTGCGCGCGCCGGGCGCCTGAGCGTCGCCACATCCAACCGGAGCAAGGGCATGGTCAGGAAACCGTACATCGTCGGCATCGGCGGCACCGGCCGGGACAACTCGTCGACGGAACTCGCGCTGCGCGCCAGCCTGGCCCACGCCCGCCGGCTCGGCGCCCGCACGGAACTGTTCGCGGGTGCCGACCTCGATCTGCCCATGTACACCGGCAAGGCGCCGGGCGAGAAGGCCGGGCGGCTGATCGAGGCGATCCGGCGCAGCGACGGCGTGCTGCTGGCGTCGCCCGGCTATCACGGCTCGATCTCGGGGATGGTGAAGAACGCGCTCGACTATGTCGAGGAACTGCGCGGCGACGAGCGGCCCTATCTGGAGGGCCGCGCCGTCGGCAGCATCGTCTGCGCCTACGGTTCGCAGGCGATCGGCACCACCATCGTCGCAGTGCGCTGCATCGTGCACGCCTTGCGTGGCTGGCCGACGCCCGCTGCGGCAGGCATCAATTCGGTCGACCTCGCGTTCGACGAAGAAGGCCGCTGCACCAACGCCGCCGTTCAGCAGCAGCTCGAACTGGTCGCGCGCCAGGTCTGCGAGTTCGGCGCGATGTACGTCCGCATGGAGCCTTGTGCCGAGATGCTCGGTTAGCTTTCACAAAAAAATGGAGACAGGAAGATGGTTGCGAGTGCATCGGAATCGGGGGCGCGCGCCTTCAGTTTCACGCAGGCCTTCCGGCGGGCCTGCCAGACGGTGGGTGACAAGGTCGCCGTCGTCGACGCGTCGGCTTCGCTGACCTGGAACCAGCTCGGCGACCGCAGCCGCCGGCTGGGCGCTGCGCTGCAGTCGCTCGGCATGGCGACCGGCGACCGGGTTGCCATGCTGGCCAACAACTGCCACCAGTACATCGAGTTCTACTTCGGCGTGCCCTGCGTGGGCGGCATCTTTGTGCCGCTGAATTTCCGGCTGGCGCCGACCGAGCTGGCCGCCATCCTGGCCGATTCGGACACGCGCATCCTGATCGTCGACGCCGAGAACCTCGAGCTCGCGAAGCAGGTGCTCGAACTCCGCCCGATGCAGCAGGTGCTCTTCATCGGGCCGTCGCCGACGCCGCCCGGCATGCGCGACTACGAGGACGCGATCGCCCGTGCGACACCGCTCGATCCGGCGCACGATCCGGTCGCCGACAGCGAGGACGTGGTGTGCCTCTTCTACACGAGCGGCAGCACGGGCCGGCCCAAGGGCGTCATGCACACCCATTCCAACCTGCTGTGCAGCTCGCTGGCCTTCGCCGCGCAGATCGGCCTGACCGACCAGTCGATCGCGATGATCATGTCGCCGCTTTTCCACGTGGGTGCCGCCGGGCTGTGCCTGCCGGTGCTGCATGCGCTGGGCTGCATCGTCATGGTGCCGCGCTTCGAGCCGGCCAAGGTGCTGGAATCGATCGAGACCCACGGCATCACGGTCATGACCTGCGTGCCCACCATGCTGCGGATGATGATCGACCATCCCGACATGCGGCGCCGAAAGCTGTCGACCATGACGACCATCCTCTACGGTTCGTCGCCGATGCCCGAGGCGCTGGTGCTCGAGGCACGCGAATACCTCGCGGACGCGCGCTTCACGCCGTGCTACGGCATGACCGAATCGACCGCCAGCGTCTCGTCGCTGCCGCCCTACTACACGCGGCCGGAGAACTGGGCGCTCGGCAAGGCCAACTCGATCGGCCGCTCGCTCATCGCCTGCGAGATGGCCGTGCTCGACGCCGAAGAGAACAAGCTGCCGACGGGGCGCACCGGCGAGATCGTGGTCCGCGGACCGTTGGTGATGAAGGGCTACTGGAACAACCCCGAGCTGACCGCGCAGACGCTTCGCAACGGCTGGCTGCACACCGGCGATCTCGGCTACATGGACGAACTGGGCATCTTCCACATCGTCGACCGCCTGAAGGACATGATCATCGCGGGCGGCGAGAACGTCTACTCGGCCGAGGTCGAAGCCGCCATCTACGCCTATCCGGGCATCGCCCAATGCAGCGTGATCGGCGTGCCCGACGAGAAATGGGGCGAGGCGGTGCATGCGGTGATCTGCCCGTCGCCCGGCATCGTGATCGAGGAGGCCGCGCTGCTGGCGCATTGCCAGGCGCGCATCGCCAAGTACAAGTGCCCGCGCTCCTTCGACATCCGCACCGAATCGCTGCCGCTTTCCGGCGCCGGAAAAATCGACAAGCCCGCGCTGCGCAAGCCCCACTGGGAAGGGCGAAAAAGCAAGCTGATCTGACCCCGGAACCTCGAATCGCGAGGCCCTGCGAACCCATCTTCGACAAACTGAGACCAAAGGAAAACCGAATGCCACTCAAGACGCCAGAGCAATACGTGGAAAGCCTGCGCGACGGCCGCGTCACCTACTGGGACGGCGAGCGCATCGACGACATCACGACCCATCCGCGCTTTCGGATGCCGATCGACTCGGTCAAGGCCGACTACCGCTACGACGATCCGAAGTACGGCGCGCTGCGCCAGTACCAGACCGAGGACGGCTCGGTGGCGCACCGCATCTTCCAGATACCTCGCGACGAGGCCGATCTCAACACCCGCGTCGAGATGATGAACCACACCTCGATCGGGACGCTGGTCACCGGCGTGTACATGGCGCTGATGAGCGTCAAGGACGCGGTCGAGAAAGTCAACCCGATGTACGGCGCCAACATCGAGCGCATGTACCGCTACTGCCGCGACAACGACCTGCGCGCGGCCGAGGTCATCACCGATCCGAAGGGCGACCGCAAGCGCAGCGCCGCGCAGCAGGACGATCCCGACCTGTACCTGCGCATCGTCGAGCGGCGCAAGGACGGCATCGTGGTGCGCGGCGCCAAGCTGCACATCACGGCCGCCTCGCTGGTGCACGAGCTGGTGGTCATGCCGACCAAGGGCATGAAGGCCGAAGAGACCGACTACGCGGTGTCGTTTTCGATCCCCGTGAACGCGCCCGGCGTCAAGATCATCAATCGCAGCGTCGCCGGGCCGGACCTCAATCCCTTCGACTACCCGGCCAGCTCGCACCATGGCATGCCCGAGGGCTTCGTGGTGTTCGACGATGTCTTCGTGCCCTGGGACCGCGTGTTCCTGGCGGGCGAGGTCGAACTCGCGAGCAAACTGGCGCAGTCGCTCGGCCTGTGGGAACGCACCGGCGGCATGGTGGAGGCGGTGCGGCTGTCGGAACTCTTCGTCGGTTTGGCGCAGCTGGTCAACGAGATGCAGGGCAAGGACTCGGATCCGGTCACGCAGAACTCGGTCGCCGAACTCATCGCCTATGCCGAGATGCTGCGCATGTCGCTGGACTATGCCTGCCGCCACTACGAGAAGACGCCCTCGGGCATGGTGTTTCCCAACACGCTGGCGATCAACGCCGCCAAGTACTACTACGCGGCCAACTACCACCAGACGGTGCGCTATCTGCACGACCTCGGCGGCGGACTGGTGCTCACGCTTCCGCTCGAAGCCGACCTGCGCAACGAGGAGTCGGGCAAGTACATCCGCAAGTACCTCTATACCAAGGCCGGCGTGAACGTGGAGACGCGCATGCGCGTCTACAACCTGATCCGCGATCTCACCGCCGACGCCTACGGCGGCTGGCAGTTCGTCGTGGCGCTGCAGGCGGGCGGCGGATTGCCGGCGCAGCGCGTCATGATGCGCCGCTCGTACAACATGGACCAGGCCAAGAAACGGGCACTGAGCGCGGCCGGCGCGGATGCATCGGAGTGAGCGGCAGGCCGACGTGAGCGCGCCGAGCCACGCCGATTTCGTGGCCCGGATCCGGGCGTACCTGGGCGAGCACCTGCCGCCCGACATGGCCGCACGGGGCCGGCGCGACGTGCATCCCTCGCGCGAGGACATGCTGGGCATCACCGCGATCCTGTCGCGCGCCGGCTGGTCGGTGCCGCATTGGCCCGAGGCGCATGGCGGGCCCGGATGGTCCGGCATGCAGCGCTACCTGTTCGAGGAAGAGCTAATGCTGGCGGGGGCGCCACCGAACAACATCCAGGGCGTGTCGCTGGTCGGGCCGGTGATCTACACCTTCGGCACCCAGGCGCAGCAGGCGCGCTACCTGGCGCCGATCCGGGAGGGCAGGGAGTTCTGGGCGCAGGGCTTCTCGGAGCCAGGCTCGGGGTCCGATCTCGCGTCGCTGCGCACGCGCGCCGTGCGCGAGGGCGAGGGCGCCGATGCCGTCTACGTGGTCAACGGCCAGAAGATCTGGACCTCGCAGGCCTTCATGGCCGACATGCTGTTCTGCCTGGTGCGCACCGACACCCAGGCCAAGGCGCAGCTCGGCATCTCCTTCCTGCTGATCCCGATGCGATCGCCCGGCGTGCGGGTGCGCCCCATCCAGTCGATCGACGAGGGCGAGAGCCTGTGCGAGGTTTTCCTCGACGACGTGCGCGTGCCGGCTCGGAACCTGGTCGGCGAAGAAGGACGCGGCTGGGACTATGCCAAGTTCCTGCTGGGCAACGAACGGGTGACCACCGCCGACGTGCCGCGCAACAAGCGCTACCTGGCCGCGTTGAAGGCGATGGCGAAGAACGCGCCCTCGCCTTCGAGGCACGGTGTGTGCCTGTACGACGAGCCCGTGTTCCGGCAGCGGATGGCGCGCCTGGAGATCGATCTGATCGCATTGGAGTCGGCGGCGGTCGGCAC
Source organism: Variovorax sp. SRS16 (assembly GCF_901827165.1). NCBI lineage: Bacteria > Pseudomonadati > Pseudomonadota > Betaproteobacteria > Burkholderiales > Comamonadaceae > Variovorax > Variovorax sp. SRS16. The sequence continues at coordinate 5,546,914 of NZ_LR594666.1, read as the reverse complement.
CATCGAACTCGACGACCACAGCCCGCTCACGCCCTCGGCGCTGAAGATCCACGGCACGGAACTCATGCAGGGCCTGCTCGAACTGCAAGTCGAATCGCTGGGCGCCCACGGCGCGGCCTTCTTCCCGCACGAGAGCCGGGCCGAGGCCGGCGAGCGCTGGCTGCCCGGCCCGGGGGACGCGCCGGATGCGCCGGGGGTGCTCGCCGAATACCTGTTCCGGCGCGCCGCGACCATCTACGGCGGCTCGACCGAGATCCAGAAGAACATCATCGCCAAGCTGCTGTTCGGCGGCAGGCAGGCCGTCGCCAGCCCGGTCTCCGAGGATCAGGCCCAGATGCAGCAGAGCGCCGAGCGCTTCGCCGCGCTGTGGCGCGAAACGTCGTGGCGCGACTTCGAGAAGGGCGATGCGGACCTGGCGCGGCGGCGCTGGCTGCGACTGGCGGACACCGGCTTCCTCGGACTCGGCATCGACGAAACCATGGGCGGGCAGGGCGGTTCGCTCGACGATCTCGCGGTCGTCATGGCCGCGCTGGGGCGTGGCGGCGTGGCGGAACCGCTCGGTTCGTGCTGCGTATCTGCCGCGCATCTGCTCGCAACGGCCGAGTGGCCGTCGCAGCGCCGCCGCGAAGCGCTGGGGCGTCTGGTGTCGGGCGAGCAGGTTTTCGCCTTCGCGCACCTCGAGGTCGGGGACGGCGGCGCGCCGGGCGCACGCAGCGTCGCGACCCGGGCCGCTGCGATGCGCGACGGCTTCGTTCTCGACGGCGCCAAATGCGCGGTCATGGGCGGCGCGATGGCGGAATTCTTCATCGTGCCGGCGAGGTCGATCACAGGCGCGGCCGATGCCGCCGCGCCGGTCGCGCTCTTCCTGGTCCCCGCCGGTGCGTCCGGCGTGAAGGCGCACCCCTATCGCAGCGTCGACGGGCAGGTGGTCGCCGATCTGAGCTTCGAGCGGGTCGAACTCGCAAGCGATGCGCTGATCGCGTCCGGCGATGCCGCCGCGTTGCGCATCGACGAGGCGATCCTGCGCGCTACCGCGATGGCCTGCGCACAAGCCGTCGGCACCATGGAGACGCTCTTCGGCTCGACGCTCGACTACCTGCAGACGCGACGGCAGTTCGGTGCACCGCTCGCCAGCTTCCAGGCGCTGCAGCACCGCGTGGCGGAGATGTACGGCGAGCTGGCCTTGTCGCGCGCGATGTTGCGGCGCGCGGTCGCGGCGCTCGAAAGCCGCGAGCCCGCCATGCCCTCGCGCGAGCGGATCGTGTCTGCCGGCAAGTCACGCATCGGCCGCGCGGCCTTCTTCGTGCGCAGCCAGTCAGTCCAGTTGCACGGCGGCATCGGCATGACGCAGGAGTGCGAGATCGGCCGCCTCTTCAAGCGGCTGCATGCCTTCGAGATCGAATGGGGCAACGGCCACCATCATGCGGCGCGCTTCGCGGAGATGGGCGATGACTGAGTCCGACGCGCCGGCCGTGCTTTCCGAGCGCCTGCCCGGGCACGTCGCGCTCGTCACTCTCAATCGCCCCGCCGCGCGCAACGCCATCAATGGTGCGGTCGTCGCCGCGCTCGGCCGGGAGGTGGCGCGGCTCGATGCCGACGATGAGGTTCGCGCCGTCGTGCTGACCGGTGCGGGCAGCGTGTTCTGTGCCGGTGCCGACCTGAAGGAAGTCGCCGCCGGCCGGGCTTTGCAGCTGCGCGACGGCAACGGCTTCGCCGGCTTCGTCCATGCGTCGCGGCGCAAGCCCTGGATCGCCGCGCTCAACGGCAAGGCACTCGCGGGCGGCTGCGAGATCGCGCTGGCCTGCGACCTGATCGTGGCCGACGAAGGCGCGGCGCTCGGCCTGCCGGAGGTCACGCGCGGACTCGCGGCGGCCGGCGGCGGGCTCTATCGGCTGGTCCAGTCCCTGCCTGCGCGCGTGGCCATCGAACTGATCCTCACCGGCGGCGAGATCGACGCGCGCAGGGCCTGCGAGCTCGGCCTGCTGAACGCGCTCGCGCCGGCCGGGCAGGCCGTCGAGCGGGCCGTGGAACTGGCGCGCCGCATCGCGGTCAACGCGCCGCTCGCGGTGCGCGAAAGCCTGCGCGTGGCGCGGCTGGCGATGGAGACGGATGCCGACGCGATGCGCGGCCTGTCCGAGGAACTGTGGGATCGCATCGGCGTCAGCGCGGATGCGATCGAGGGCTCGCGGGCCTTCGTTGAAAAACGTCCGCCCCGCTGGACCGGCCGATGAGCGGCCGCATCAACGCTTCATGCTGAAAGAACATTCTCGATGTACCAAGGCCACAACCTGAAGGCGAATCTGCGGGACGACGGCATCGTCCACCTGTGCTTCGACCGCGGCGGCGAGTCGATCAACAAGTTCGACGCCCGGACCGTGCGCGAGCTGCGCGAGGCCATCGCCGCCATCGCCGCCGAGCCCGGCGTGCGCGGCGTGCTGATCACGAGCGCGAAAGACGTGTTCATCGTCGGCGCCGACATCACCGAATTCACCGACACCTTCCGCATGGCGCAGAGCGAGCTGGTCGCGCACATCGAGCGTTCCAACGAGGTCTTCGTGGCGCTCGAAGACCTCGGCGTGCCCACGCTGGCCGAGATCAACGGCTACGCCTTCGGCGGCGGCCTGGAGCTGCCGCTGGCCGCGCAGTTGCGGGTCATGTCGACCACCGCGCAGGTCGGCGTGCCCGAGGTCAAGCTGGGCCTGTTCCCCGGTTTCGGCGGCACGGTGCGGCTGCCGCGCGTGGCCGGTGCGGCGGTCGCGGCCGAGTGGGTGTCCAGCGGTGCGGCGTTCAACGCCGAGACTGCGCTGCGCAACGGCGTGGTCGATGCGATCGCACCGCCCGAGTCGCTGCGAGACGCGTCGACCGCCCTGCTGCGCAAGGCGATCGCGGGCGAGGTCGACTGGCGCGCCAGGCGCCAGCGCAAGCTGGATGCCCTGACGGATCTTCCGGCCGCTCTGGCGGCCTACGACCAGGCCGCCGCGCGGGCCGAAGCGATCTCGGGCAAGCATCAGCCCGCGCGCCTGGCGGCGGTCGAACTGATGAAAGCGGCCGCGCCGCTGGACCGCGCGGGTGCGCTGGCCGCGGAGGCACGCGTCTTCGCGCGCATCGCCCTCACGCAGGCCGCAGGCTCGCTGATCCGGACTTTCCTCAACGACCAGGCCTTGAAGAAGGGCTTCAAAAAACATGCCGCCGGCGCGCTGCCGGTACGCAAGGCTGCGGTGCTCGGCGCCGGCATCATGGGCGGCGGCATCGCGTATGCGACGGCGCTCGCGGGCGTGGCGGTGCGGATGAAGGACGTGAGCGCAGCGCAGCTCGAACGCGGGATGGACGAGTTCCGCAAGCAGCTCGCGCGCTGGATGAAGCGGGGCAAGTCGCAGGCGGACGCCGATCGGGTGGCGTCGCTGTGCGTGCCGCAGCTCGACACCCAGGGCTTCACCGAGGCCGACCTCGTGATCGAGGCCGTGCCCGAAAAACTCGCGCTGAAGCTGCAGGTGCTCGCGGACACGGAGAAGCAGGTGGGCGCGCACGCGATCATCGCGTCGAACACGTCGAGCCTGCGCATCGACGACCTGGCGCGCGGTCTCGCGCGGCCCGCGAATTTCGTCGGCATGCATTTCTTCAATCCGGTGCCCGTGATGCGGCTGGTCGAGGTGATCCGCGGGTCACGCACCTCGGATGCTGCGGTGTCGACCGCGGTCGCCCATGCGGTGGCGATGGGCAAGTCGCCGGTGGTCGTGAAGGACTGCCCGGGCTTCCTGATCAACCGCATCCTCACGCACTACACCTGCGCGTTCCTGCAGGTGGTCGCGGACGGTGCCGATTTCGTCCAGGTCGATCGCGCGCTCGAGGCCTTCGGCTGGCCGATGGGGCCGGCGCTGCTGCAGGACGTGGTCGGCATGGACACGGGCGCCCATGTGGTCGACGTGATTTCGGCCGGCTATCCGGACCGGATGCCGCCGCTCGCGCACAACGCGCTGAAGCTCATGGTGTCGCGCGGCCGTCTCGGCCAGAAGAGCGGTCTGGGCTTCTACCGCTATGAGACCGATCCGGCCGGCAAGCCGCGCAAGAGCCTGGCCGAGGACAGCCACGCCCTGCTGGCCGAGATCCAGCCGCAGGGCACGCGCCACTTCGACGATGCCGAACTGGTCGAGCGCCTGATGCTGCCGCTGGTGCTCGAAGCGGGGAGGGCGCTGGAAGACGGCATCGTCGGCAGCGCCGCCGAACTGGACATGGCGCTGCTGCTCGGTGTGGGTTTTCCGGCGTACCTGGGCGGCGCGCTGCACTATGCGGATTGGCTCGGCATGCCGGCCGTGGTCGCGCAGAGCGACAAGTACGCCCACCTCGGTCCGGCGTATCGGGCCACCGACAGGATGCGCCGCATGGCGGCCGAAGGAGAGACCTACCATGGCTGAAGGCAATCTGATCCAGTACGCGGTCGAGGACGGCATCGCGCGCGTGGTGCTCGCGGATGCGGCGCGCATGAACGCGCTGAGCATCGACCTGCAGCGCGAACTGCTTGCCGCGCTGGACAAGGTGCGGGCCGACGTGTCGGTGCGGGCCGTGCTGATGTCGGCGACCGGCAAGGCTTTTTGCGTCGGCGCCGACCTGGCATCGCTCGGCAAGGCCGCGCCGGGCGAGACCGTCGGCGGCCAGACCGAACGCATGATGAGGGCGTTGACCAACCCCATCGTCCAGCAGATCCATGACCTTCCGGTGCCGGTGGTCTGCGCGGTGCAGGGCCCGGTCGCGGGCGCCGGCGTGGGCCTGGCGCTGGCGGCGGATGTCGTGGTCGCGGCGCGCTCCGCCTACTTCTATCTTCCCTTCATGCCCAAGCTGGGCCTGGTGCCGGACGCCGGCAGCACCTGGTTCACGACCCGCCTGCTCGGCAAGGCGCGCGCCACCGCGCTGGCGCTGCTCGGCGATCGGCTGGGTGCCGAGCAGGCCGAGTCGTGGGGCCTGATCGCGTCCTGCGTGGCCGACGACCAGCTGGACGACAAGGCGCTCGACATGGCCCGCCGGCTGGCCGCGCTGCCGGCGCTGGGCGTGCAGGAAATCCGCCGTGCGTTCGATGCCGCGCAGAACAACGGTCTCGCGGCGCAGCTCGACCACGAGGCGCGGCGCCAGCACGAATTGATCGACCGCGACACCTTCCAGGAAGGCGTGAAGGCCTTCTTCGAGAAACGTCCGCCGCGATTCCCGAGCCGATGAATCCGCGCCTCGATGCCGAGCTGTTGCGTGCCTTGCCGGTGCAGGCGGTCTCGCATCGCTATGACGCGCGCGACTGCATGCTCTACGCCCTCGGTGTCGGCGTCGGTGCCGGGGCGAACGAGGTCGACGCCGCCGCGCTGCGTTACGTCTACGAGAAGCAGCTCCAGGTCCTGCCGACCATGGCCATCACCCTGGGTGTCGAGGGCAGCGATTTCCTGCGCGACCCGCGGACCGGCATCGATCTGGCCCGCGTGCTGCACGGCGAAGTCGCGATCGAGATGCACGGCGCGCTGCCGCCCGGCGGCGTCGTCCGGGCCGAGACGCGCATCTGCGACCTGCTCGATCGCGGGCCGCAGACCGGCGCGGTGCTGAAGTACGAACGCCGGTTGCTGCATGCCGAGGGCGGCGGGCTGATCTCGGTCGAACGCGGCTCGTATGTGCTGCGCGGCAACGGCGGCTTTTCAGGCACGGTCGAGCCCGGTGCGGCCCGGCCGGGGTCTCCGGCCGCGGCGCCGGCTCCACAGCGAGACCCCGAATGGCGCTTCGTGACGCGGCTGTCGCATCGCGCCGCGCTGATCTACCGGCTCAGCGGGGATTTCAATCCGCTGCATCTCGATCCCGAATTCGCGCGTCGCATGGGCTACGCGCGCCCCATCCTGCATGGCGCCTGCACCTTCGGCAGCATCGGGCTCGATCTGATCCGTCATGTGTGCGGCGACGACCCGGCACGGCTGCTTCGGCTGGGTGTTCGCTTCAGCGCGGCGGTCGAGCCGGGCGCGGCGCTCGAAACCCGCGTCTGGCGCCAGGCGGCGGGCGAAGCCGTCTTCGAGACCCGCGAGCTCGATTCCGGCAGGCTCGTGCTGAGCCGCGGCACCCTGGACTTTGCCGGCGCGCCTTGACGGTTGGCGAGCTTCCTTTTCGTCGAAATCGTCCGATTCGACGAAGCCCGTGCGGCCTTCGATCCCAACAATCGAAGCGAATCGAATCGAACACGGGAACCTCACAATGTCCGAAGCTTTCATCGTCGCGGCCGCGCGCACGGCCGGAGGCCGCCGCAACGGCAGGCTCGCCGGCTGGCACCCGGCCGATCTGGCGGCCCAGGTGCTCGATGCCTTGATCGACCGGACGGGCATCGATCCCGCCGCCGTCGACGACGTCATCATGGGCTGCGTGGATCAGGCCGGAGAGCAGGCCATCAACATCGCCCGCAACGCCGTCCTTTCCTCGCGCCTGCCCGAGAGCGTGCCCGGCACCTCGATCGACCGGCAATGCGGCTCCTCGCAGCAGGCGCTGCATTTCGCGGCGCAGGCCGTCATGTCGGGAACGATGGACGTGGTGATCGCGTCCGGCGTGGAAAGCATGACGCGCGTGCCCATGGGCATGCCGTCGACCCTGCCGCTGAAGAACGGCATGGGCTTCTACGTCGGACCGGCGATGGCGCGCCGCTATCCGGACATCGAGTTCAGCCAGTTCACCGGCGCGGAGATGATCGCCAAGAACTACGGCCTGTCGAGGCTGCAACTCGACGAGTTCGCCCTGCAGAGCCACCGGCGCGCCATCGAGGCGACGAAGGCGGGGCGCTTCACGGACGAGATCGTGCCCGTGGCCGTGCGCCAGGCCGATGGCGTGGAGACCGGCGACATGCATCTTGCCGACGAGGGCATCCGCTACGAAGCGACGCTCGAAAGCATCGCCTCCGTCAAGCTGATCGCCGAGGGCGGACGCGTCACCGCCGCCACCGCCAGCCAGATCTGCGACGGCGCCAGCGGCGTGATGGTGGTCAACGAGCGCGGCCTGAGGACGCTGGGCCTGAAGCCGCTGGCCCGCATCCATCACATGAGCGTCATGGGGCACGATCCGGTGATCATGCTGGAGGCGCCGATCCCCGCGACGCAGCGCGCCCTGCAGAAGGCCGGCATGAAGATCGACGACATCGACCTGTACGAGGTCAACGAGGCCTTCGCGCCCGTGCCGCTGGCCTGGCTCCAGGCGACCGGTGCCGACCCGTCGCGGCTGAACGTGAACGGCGGCGCGATCGCGCTCGGCCATCCGCTGGGCGCCTCCGGCACCAAGCTGATGACCACGCTGCTGAACGCCCTGAGGCAGCGCGGCAAGCGCTTCGGGCTTCAGACGATGTGCGAAGGCGGCGGCATGGCGAACGTGACCATCGTCGAGCGTCTCTGAGGAAGCCGTCATGCGCATCGATGCCGACATCGCCGCCATCGTCACCGGTGGCGCGTCCGGTCTGGGCGCCGCGACTGCGCACCTGCTCGCGGGCAAGGGGGCGAAGGTCTCGATCTTCGACATGAACGCCGAACTCGGCGAGTCGCTGGCGCGCGAGATCGGCGGCGTCTTCTGCCGGGTCGACGTGACGCAGGACGAACAGGTCGATGCCGCCTTCGGCCGGGCGCGTGCGGCCCACGGGCAGGAGCGCATCTTCGTCAACTGCGCCGGCATCGGCAACGCGTTCAAGACCGCGAGCATCGATCGCGCGACCGGCGCGCCCAAGCATTTCCCGATCGCGGAATTCGATCGGCTGATCCAGATCAACCTGGTGGGCACCTTCCGCTGCACGGCCAAGGCTGCGGCGGGCATGCTGACGCTGGCGCCGCTGGAAGACGGCGAGCGCGGCGTGATCGTCAACACCGCCTCCGTGGCCGCCCAGGACGGCCAGGTCGGGCAGGCCGCCTATGCCGCCTCGAAGGCCGGCATCGTCGGCCTGACGCTGACGGTGGCCCGCGACCTGATGAACGACGGCATCCGTGTGAACACCATCCTGCCGGGCATCTTCGCCACGCCGCTGATGATGGCGGCGCCGGAGAACGTCAAGGCGACGCTGGCGGCATCGGTGCCCTTTCCGAAGCGTTTCGGAAAGCCGGAAGAATTTGCGGCGGTGGTGCAGACGATCGTGACCACCGTCTACCTGAACGGCGAATCGATACGGCTCGACGGCGCGATCCGAATGCCGCCGCGCTAGGCGCCTTCGTCAGGAGGCGCCGATCTTCTGGAGGCCGGCCAGGTCGAGCACGGAAACCTTGCCGTATTGCAACGCGATCAATCCGAGGTCACGGAGTTCATGGAGCACCTTGCTTGCGGTCGGACGCGACACACCCGCCAGGGCTGCCACGGCCTCATGGGTGAGCTTGGGCTGGCCGCGCGGGTCGTCGGCATTGCGGCTGAAGGTCGCCACCAGGATGCTGGCGATCTGCGCCTTCGGTGGCGCGCTGTGCGATTCGACCAGCATCCCGAGCGTGGTGTGCAGGTTGGCGCAGATGAGCGCGACGAAGGCCTCGCGCGCCTGTGCATTCTTGCGATACAGGTCCTGCAGCGCCTCGTGCGGCAACTGCATCACGCTGGTGTCGCCCCACGAGCGCGCGTCGCTGAAGCGCGGGGATTTGTCGAGTTCGGACAAGAGGCCGAAGCCGTCGCCCGCGCGCAGCGATTGGTAGAAGGCGATCTTGCCGCTCTTTGCATAGTGTTCGAGCCGGACCTCGCCGCGCAGCACGATGTGGTAGCCGTTGGGCGCCGAGCCCGTGGCGTAGATCAGGGTCCCGAGCGCGTAGTGGCGCGTGACGCTGCGATGGATGAACTCGGATTGGAGTTCCGCGCCGAGTCGCGTGAACCATTCGTTGCGCTGAACACTGGCTGGCACTTTCATGGAAGGAGGAGCCTAGGACAAGCCCGCAAATTGTCAACTCTTTACATTTCCCGCGCCGCCGTTCGGGCAACCTTCGCATGCATGAGGCGATGGGCGCGCACGACGCACGCAATCAAGCCGCCTACACAAATCAAAAGGAGACAGACATGAATTTTGAGCAGACATCCTCTTTTTCGACTTCCTCGACTTCCTCGGGCGTCAACCGGCGCACGGTCCTGGCCTCCGCGCTCGGCGGCCTCGTCAGCGGCACGTCGCTGCTGCCGCTGCATGCGTCGGCGCAGACCGACGACGTGAAGATCGGATGGATCAAGCCGGTCACCGGGCCGCTCGCGAGCAGCTTCGGGCCGCTCTACCTCGCCGGGCAGATCGCGATGGACGAGATCAACGCCGCGGGCGGTATCCTGGGACGCAAGCTGGTCAAGGTCGAGGTCGACGACCAGGCGAATCCGTCGCAATCGCCGATCGCGACGCGCAAGCTGGTCGACCAGGGCGTGAAGATCATCGTCGGGCCGATCGGCAGTTCGCAGACGCTGGCCTCGCTCGAGGTGTCGACGTCGGCCAAGGTCATCCAGGCCGCCTACGCGACCGCGACCGAGATGGGCGACGGCACGCGCTTTCCCTACCACTACCAATTCAACTTCACCGCGGCGGCGCAGGTCTACCGGCATGCGGAGCTGCTGCAAAAGCGCGGCATCAAGAAGGTCGGCCTCCTGATCGAGGATTCGGCCGCCGGCGTCTCGATGAAGGACGCGATGATGAAGGAGCTGCCCGCGCGCGGCATGCAGGTCGTCTCGGAACAGATCTTCCCGATCAAGGTCGCCGACATGACGCCCTTCCTGCGCAAGCTGCGCAGCGACGGCGCGGAGGCGATCGATGCCCAGGTGTCGAACAACGTCGACATCACGCAGATGCTGGTCGGCCTGTCGCGCATGAACTGGAAGCCCCTGATCGTCGGGCACACGGGGCTGCTGTTCGCCGGCACGCCGGGCGCGATTCCGGACAGCGCGCGCTACAACGACGTCTATGCGGCCACCTTCCGCTTGCTGACCTACACCGACACCGAGCAGCCACCGGAACGCGTGAAGGCCTTCTGCAAGAAGTTGCTGGCCAACGACGTGTCCGAGGCCTTGCTCGGCCCCGCCGCCACGACGCCGTTCTACGACTACCTGTATGCGCTCAAGTACGCGGTCGAGAAGGCGAAGTCCTGGGACAGCGACCAGATCAAGAACGCACTCGACACAGCGAGCGCGATCGACGGCCTCTACGGCAAGATGAGCTTCACGAAGGAGCGCCACTCGGCCTACGACCAGAGCGTGGTGGCGATGGCGGTGTCCAACTCGATGGAGGAGCCGCTCAGCAAGGAGTACCACGGCCTGTTCCGTCGCCGCGCAGCCGGGGTCTGAGATGCTGCTCGAGGACCTGCTCGCGCTGTTGACCACGGGCCTGACGATGGGCGCCATCTACGCGATGGTCGCGGTCAGCTTCAACATCGCCTACAAGCCGACCAACGTGTTCAACATGGCCCAGGGCGAGCTGGTGATGCTGGGCTCGATGTTCGCGTGGGCGCTGATGACGCAAAAGCACATCCCCTGGGCGCTGGCGATCGTCGGCGTGATGGCGGTCGTGGCCGCGATCGGCCTGTTCGAGGAACGCGTGGCGGTGGCCACGCTCATTCGGCGGCCCTCGCATCACCACGGCTGGATCATCAGCACGCTGGCGTTCTCGATCATCGTCATCAACGTCGGCGACCATGTCTGGGGCTCCGACGCGCAGGTCGTGCCGCCGGTGCCGGGCGCGACCCTCGATACCGTGCAATGGGGCTCGCTGACCTTCTCCACCCAGCAGGTGGCGGTGATCCTCATCGCCGCCGCCAGCATCGCGCTGGTCGAATGGGTCTACCGCCACACGCTGGCCGGCAAGGCGGTGCTGGCCGTGGCCGAGGACCGCGACGCCGCGCGCCTCAACGGCATCAGCCCGTCGCGCCTGACCATGACCTCCTTCGCCCTCGCCGCCGCCTATGCGGCGCTGACCGGCGTGGTCGCCGCGCCGCTGCTGCTGGCCAGCACCACGATCGGCCTCGGCCTGCTGGTGAAGGGCTTCATGGTGCTGGCGATCGGCGGCGTGGGCAGCAACTGGGGCGCGCTGGCCGCCGGGCTGATGCTCGGATGCGTGGAGAGCATCAGCTCGGTCCAGCTGACGCCAGGCTATCGCCAGCTGCTGCTCCTGGGCGTGGTGCTCGTGGTGCTGCTGGTGCGTCCGTTCGGCCTCTTCGGCCGCCGTGCGCTGCGCGAGGTCTGAGGCGATGGATTCGAGCATCGCCTCCGCTTCGCCGCGCCCGGTCAGCCAGTTCCCGCTGCCGCCGTGGATCATGGTCATCTCGGCGCTGCTCGTGCTGGCCGGCATCGGCGCGGCGCTCTGGAATTCCTACTACCTGCTGTTGATGACCTTCGCCGCGATCTACGTGCTGGCGGCGGTCGGACTCAACCTGCTCACCGGCTACGCGGGCATCGTGTCGATCGCCCATGGCGCGCTGGTGTGCGTAGGCACCTATGCGACCGCCATCGCGACCGTGCACTACGGCTGGAACTTCTGGCCCGCGATGCTGCTGTCGGCCGCGGTGGGCCTGGTCTTCAGCACGCTGCTGGCATTGCCTGCGCTTCGCCTGTCGTCCTGGTACTTCGTGCTGATCACCATCGCCTTCTCGCTGGCCGTGACCGCGATGCTGAACGACCTGCGTTCGTTCACCGGCGGCTACGGCGGCATCGTCGGCGTGGCCAAGCCCTCGGTGCTGGGCTTCAAGCTGGACGGCTTCGGGCTGTTCGCGCTGGTGCTCGCGGCCGTGGCGCTGTTGTGCTGGGTCACGCACAACATCATCGACTCGCGGCTCGGATGGGCCCTGCGCTCGATCCGCGAGGGCGACGTGCGGGCCCGGGCCAACGGCGTTTCGACCGCGCGGCTGCGGCTGTTCGCGTTTGCGATGTCGGGCGCCATCGCCGGATTGGCCGGCGCCTTCTATGCCAGCGCCAAGGGCGTGGTGACGCCGGAAGATTTCAGCTTCGACTTCTCGATCTTCTTCCTGTTCGTCGTCGTTCTCGGAGGACCCGCCCGGCTGGCCGGACCCCTGCTCGGCGTGGCCGCCTTCTACGTGCTTCCCGAAATGCTGGGCAGCCTGAAGGAGTACCGGATGATCGCCTACGGCGTCGGGCTGCTGGTGTTCTCGGTCTTCCTGCCGGAAGGCCTGGCAGGCGCGATCGCCGCGCTCGACGAACGACGCGCCGCCAGGCGCGCGGCGGCCCGGGTCGGCCAGCGTTCCACCGGCCCGAGCGCCGGGGCAACGCCGCGCGACCCGGCGGCGGCGCCCGCCGAACGGGTCACCGGTGTCGGGATCCAGGTGCGTGACCTGGTCAAGCAGTTCGAAGGCGTGCGCGCGCTCGATGGCGTGTCGCTCGACGTGCGGCCGGGCAGCATCCACGTGATCGTCGGCCCCAACGGCTCGGGCAAGACCACGTTGCTGAACATGATCTCGGGCTTCTACCCGTGCACCAGCGGCTCGATCCGCCTCGACGGCGCCGAGATCACCGGCCGCGGCCCGACCTCCATCGCGCGCATGCGCGTGCAGCGCACCTTCCAGACACCCAAGCTGCTGGGCGAACTGACCCTGCGCGAGAACGTGCGTTTCGGCGGCTACGTGCGGGAGCAGTCCAGCGGGCTGGAGCTCGCCCTGCGCCTGCCGCGCGCGCGGCGCGAGGCCGCGGACCTCGATGCCGAGGCGCTGCGCTGGCTGGCCCTGGTCGGCCTCGCCGCTCGTGCGCACGAGCGCGCCGCCGGCCTGCCGCACGGGCAGCAGCGCCTGGTGGAGATCGCACGCGCGCTGATCGGCCAGCCGAAGCTGTTGCTGCTCGACGAGCCGGCCGCGGGACTGTCGATGAACGAGCTCGACGAACTCGGCGACCTGATGCGTGCGATCCGGCAGATGGGCACGACCCTGATCATGGTCGAGCACCACATCGAGCTGGTGGCCGACGTCGCCGATTCGGTGACCGTGCTCGACCAGGGCCGCATCCTCGCGGAAGGCACGGCCGAGCAAGTGTTCAACAGCGCCGAGGTGGTGCGCGCCTATACCGGAGCGAAGAAATGAGCCGGCCCGAGGCGATCCTGCGCGCCGAGAAGCTTTCCGTGGGCTACGGCATCGTCCCGGTCGTGAAGGACGCGACGATGCAGGTCGGCCGCGGCGAGGCGGTCGCGCTGCTCGGGGCCAACGGCGCCGGCAAGTCGACGCTGCTCAAGGGCCTGTCGGGGCTCTTGAAGCCGAGCGCCGGACGCGCGTCCTTCGGCGACGTCGACATCCTCGCCAGCAGTGCGGAGGCCCTGGTGCCGAAGGGCCTCGCGCACGTGGCCGAAGGGCGCCGCATCTTCCGCCGCGAGACGGTGATGGACAACCTGCTGCTGGGCATGTACCGCTCGCGCGTCTCCAAGGGCGAGGCCCAGGCGCGCATCGACGAGGTGTTCCAGCTCTTCCCGGTGCTGCGGCAGAAGAGCGAACTCACCGCGGGCGGCCTGAGCGGCGGCCAGCAGCAGATGCTGGCGATCGCGCAGGCGCTCGTGCGCCGGCCCGCCCTGGTGATGCTCGATGAACCTTCGCTGGGCCTCGCGCCCAATCTGGTGGACGAGGTGCTGCAGACGCTGGCGACCATCCGCGCGCGCGGCGTCGCGGTGCTGCTGGTGGAGCAGGTGGTCGAGAAGGCGCTGGCCTTCGTCGACCATGCCTACGTGCTGCAGAGCGGCCGCCTCATCGCGCACGGCAGTCCGGCGGAACTGGCCGCGACCGACGTGGTTCGCAACGCCTACCTCGGCCACGCCGTGCCGGAGGCCGCGTCTTGAACGATGCGCCGCTGGTGCTCGGGCTGCCGCTGCTGCATGCCGCCGGCCGCGACCTGCTCTCGGCGCGCTACCGCGTGGTCGAACTCGAGGACCCGGCGCAGGTCGAGGAGCGCCTGCCCGAGGCGGATGCGCTCTATTGCTATCCGCCGTTGACCGTGAGCGCGCGCATGATCGAGCGGGCCGGTCGCCTCAAGGTCATCGCGGCCGCCGGATCCGGCGTCGACCACATCGACCTCCAGGCCGCGGCCGACGCCGGCATCGCGGTCACGCATGCGGTCGGTGCGGGCGCGCTGTCGGTGGCGGAGCATGCGATCGGCCACATGCTGTGCCTGGCCAAGCGGCTGGTCGAGATCGACCGCGCGCTGCGCGAAGGACGATTCGGTCCCAGGGAGGCCGAGGCCTACGAGGAACTCTCCGGCCGCACGCTCGCGATCGTCGGCTTCGGCGCCATCGGCCGCGCGCTGGCCCGCATCGCCGCGCGCGGCTTCGAGATGGACGTGATCGCGGTGACCCGCAGCGGCACGCCGGTCGACGATCCGAACGTGCGACGCACCCTGCCCTTGCGCGATGCGCTCGCGGCCGCGGACGTGGTGTCGGTCCACGTGCCGCTGATGCCGTCGACCCGCGGCCTCATCGGCCGCGAAGAACTGCGCCGCATGAAGCCGACCGCATGGCTGATCGACACCTCGCGCGGCGGCGTGGTCGACAGCGCGGCGCTGCACGACATGCTGGTGGCGGGCCGGCTCGCCGGTGCCGGCCTCGATGTCTTCGAGCCGGAGCCGCCGCCCGTGGATGCGCCGCTCCTCGCGCTGCCCAACGTCGTCGTGTCGCCGCATTGCGCCGGCATCACGCGTGCCGCCTACCGGCGGCTCTCGCTTTCCGCTGCCAACGACATCGACCAGGTGCTGCGCGGGATGCGTCCCGCCGGCCTGGTCGTTCCACCACCGCGATCGCCATCGATCGCTCACCCAGGAGAACTCCCATGAAGATCACGAGTGTCAAGGCCCACATCCTGAAGCCCAACGAGCGCAAGTTCCGCTGGAAGGAGGAATGGTCGCCCATGACCATCCACCACGTGCTGCTGCGCATCGGCAGCGACGAAGGGCACGAGGGGCAATTCATTTCCTGGCTGATGGACCCGGGCCTGGTCGAGACCGCGTTGCCCGGCCTGCGCGACCTGCTGATCGGCCGCGACCCGCACGACGTGGAGCAGATCTCGTACAAGCTGACCGATTCGCTGCGTTCACCGGGCGCGGTCGCCAGCGCGGTCGACATCTGCCTCTGGGACCTGCTGGGCAAGCACCACGGGGAACCCATCTACCGCCTGCTCGGCGCCGCGCGCAATCGCATGCGCGCCTATGCGAGCACGATCATGTACGACACCGTGCCCGAGTACGTGAAGATCGCCGAGGAGTGCTACGAGCAGGGCTTTCGCGCCTTCAAGCTCCATGCCTTCGGCGTGCCGGACAAGGACATCGAGGTCTGCCGCGCCGTCCACAAGGCCTTCGGCGGCAAGATGGACCTGATGCTCGACCCGGTCAATGCGTACGACCGGCTCGGCGCCTTCAAGGTCGGCAAGGTGCTGGAGGAACTCGACTTCTACTGGTTCGAGGCGCCGATCGCCGACTCCGACCTGCTCGGCCTGGCCGACCTCACGCGCAGCTTCAAGATGCCGATCACCGCGACCGAGAGCGTGCTCGAAGGCCTGCGCGGCTATCCCAAATACCTCACGGGCCACGTGTGCGACAGCATCCGCTCGGTCGGCGACTGGATCGGCGGCATCTCGGCGATGCGCAAGTCCGCGGCGCTGTGCGAGGCCTTCAACGCGAAGTACGAGCCGCACAGCTACGGCACCACGCTGGTCCAGGCGGCGCACCTGCACGTCATGCTGGCGATCCACAACTGCGACCTCTTCGAGCTGCCGGTGCCGCAGGGCATCCTGGACGTCGGCATGAAGGACACCATCCGCGTGACCAAGGACGGCATGGTGGAAGCGCCGACCAAGCCCGGCCTCGGCTACGACATCGACTGGGACGCCATCAAGAAGCTGACCGTCAAGGAGATCTGAGTCGCCTCGCGGGCTTCACATCCGACCCCATCCAGAGAAAGAACCACACCATGAAGATCAAAGATGTCCGGCTGGTTTCGTTCAGGCCGCCGATTCCGCAAGGCTTCCAGACGCCCACGCTCTACGGCGGGCAGTCGATCGGCGCCTACGTCACCGATTTCCTGGCCGTGCAGATCACGACCGACGAAGGCCTGACCGGCGAGGTGGTCAGCGCCTACGGCGGCCTGAGCCTGGCGCATTCGATCGCCGACCGGCTGCGGCCGCTCCTGATCGGCAAGGACCCGGCGTACCGCGAGGCCATCTGGCAGGACATGTGGCGCCGCGACCGGCTGCTCTACACGACGCAGTTCGCGATCGGCACGGTCGACGTGGCATTGTGGGATCTCTATGCCAAGAGCCTGAATGCGCCGCTCTACCAGCTGCTGGGCGGCGTGCGCGACAAGGTGCCCGTGTATGCAAGCTCGATGGAGCACGCCAACACGCAGCTCTACGTCGAGGAGGCGCTGAAGTACAAGGAGGCGGGCTACCAGGGCTACAAGCTGCACGTGTGGGGCGAGGCGCGCCGCGACGTCGACCTGTGCATCGCCGTGCGCGAGGCCGTCGGCAGCGAATGGCCGCTGATGGTCGACGTCGCCGGCAACTACAACCATGCGCAGGCCCTGATGGTCGGCAAGGTGCTCGAACAGCTCAAGTACCACTGGTACGAGGAGCCGCTGCGCGACTTCGACCTGCACGGCTACCGCATGCTGGCCGAAAAGCTCGACATTCCGATCGCCGGCGTGGAAGTGGTCGGGGGCTCGCTTTACAGCGCGCCCGAATACATCACGACGCGGGCCGTCGACATCGTGCGCGCCGATGTATCGTTCAAGGGCGGCATCGGTCCGGTGAAGAAAATCGCCGGGCTGTGCGAGGCATTCGGGATGAACCTCGAAATCCACACCAATGCGAACACCATCATCGACGCGGCCAACCTCCATGTCATTGCGTCCATCGCCAACAGCGAATTCTTCGAGCAGCTCGTGCCCGAGTCGCTCTTCACGCTCGGCGGCGTCGAGAAGATCCACATCGACAAGGAAGGCTTCGCCCACGTGCCGCCGGGGCCGGGCATCGGCGCGCGCATCGATTGGGACCTTGTCGAACGCTACAAGGTCGCGGAGATCTGACACCGGCAGCGCCGCGATCGCGCGGGGATCGCGGTGAAGGGGGCATCGGCACCGCGCAGCCTGCTCGGCGCGAAGCTCACGCCGCCCGCCGCGCTGCAGCGGCACGTCTTCCGCCAGCAGGTGGTGGACGAAGTCTGCGCGGCGACCGGCGTCAAGCTGGTGCTGCTGCGCGCACCGGCCGGCTTCGGCAAGAGCACGGCCTTGCTGCAGTGCCGGGAGCGCCTGCAGTCGATGTCGGTCGCCACGGCCTGGCTCACGCTCGACCGCGCCGACAACGACGCCTCGCGCTTCCTGGCCGGGCTCGAGGCGGTGGTGGCCGCGATCACCGAGGACGCCGACATCGAGGAGCCGGGCGTCGATCTGCCCGAAGGCTCCACGGTCGGCGATCTGGCGCTGCGCCTGTTCTCGCGGATCGCCAGGCAGACCGGCGCCTTCGCGCTGTTCCTCGACGACGTCGAGTCGATCCAGGAAGCCGGCGTTCTCGGCTTGCTGCGCGAGTTGATCGATCACCTGCCGCCGCATGGCCGCCTCGTCATCGCATCGCGCAGCCTGCCCGATCTGCGGCTCGGGCGGATGCGGGCGCGCGGCCAGCTGCTTGAGATCGACGCGGCCCGGCTGCGCTTCTCGATCGAGGAGGCGGCCGCCTTCTTCACCATCCGGCGTGCCGCGCCGCTCGCCTTCGAGGACCTGTCGCGCCTGCACCGAAAGACCGAGGGCTGGATCGCGGCGCTCTGGCTTGCCTCGGTGTCGCTGGAGCGCAGCGAATCGCCAGGAGACTTCATCGACCGCTTCTCGGGCACCGAGCAGTCGGTCGCTGACTACCTGGCCGAAGACGTGCTTGCGCGGCAGGCGCCGCAGGTGCGGGACTTCCTGCTGCGCACCAGCGTGCTCAAGCACCTGGAGCCTTCGCTCTGCGACGCGCTCGTGCCGGGGGTGGACAGCAGCCGCATCCTGCACGAGCTGGAGAGCGCCGATGTGCTGCTGGTGCGGCTCGGGGACAGCGCCATCGCCTACCGCTACCACAGCCTCTTCGCCAAGTTCCTGCAGGACCAGCTGTCGCGCGAGATGCCCGGCGAGGCACGGCGGCTGCATTCGGCGGCGGCCGAGTGGTACGAGCTGCAGGGCCGGCCCGTGCCGGCCATCGACCATGCCATCGAGGGCATGCAGAACGCCCATGCGATCGCGTTGCTGCGGGCGCATGCGGGCGAGCTGCTCGCGCAGGGCCGCATGCGCCTGCTGGCGCGATGGTTCTCGGCCCTGCCGGCGGATGCGCTGGCCGAGCATCCCGAACTGCAGCTGGTGCACATCTGGTCCGTCTGCTTCACGCGCGGCGCGCCGGAGGCGATGGACATGCTCGAACGCAGCGGGTTGTCGGCCTCGACCGCGCCCGCGCTGGCGCCGCACGTGCGGGCCCTGAAGCCCTGCCTCCTGGCCATGATGGACCGCTACGAGGAGGCCTATCCGGTCGGCCGCCGGAGCCTCCAGTTTCTGCCGAGCGTCGTGCCGTTCGCGGACAACGTGCTCGCGAACGCGATGGCGACCATCGTCTCGGTGATGGGCGAGCACGACCAGGCGCGCCGCCTCATCGACTCCGCGCGGCGCGGGCAGGGCGTCAACGCGAGCGAATTCAACCTGATGTATTCGGAGGCGGCTGAAGGCCTGATCGACCTCCAGGAGGCTCGGCTGCGGCAGGCCACAGCGCGCTTCCGGCTCGCCGTCACCGCCGTTCCGGGACGCGCCTACAGCCATACCAGCGGCAATGCCTGGGCAGGTGTGCCCTATGCGGCGGCGCTCTACGAGAATGACCAGATCGACCAGGCGGCGCACCTTCTGCAGGTCTACCTGCCGCTGGCGCGCGACGTCGGGCTGCCCGATCTGGTGATCCAGGGCTATACGACGCTGTCGCGCATCGCGTTCTGGCGCGGCGATGTCGACCACGGCCTGCAACTGCTCACCGAACTCGAGTACGTCGGGCACAAGGGCCAGCTGCCGCGCGTCGTGGCCGGCGCGAAGCTGGAGCGCGCACGCGTGCAGTTGCTGCAGGGTCATCAGCGCGCGGCGCGCGACGAGCTCGACCGGGCCGGCGACGCGGCGCTCTGGGAGCGCGTCGGCCGGCTGCGCTTTCTGGCCAATGACCTCGAAACCATGGAGATCGCCCGCATGCGCTGGTTGCTGCATGCGGGCGATGCCGCGCTGGCCGCGCGCCAGCTGGAAGAGGCCGCCCGGCTGGCGCGGGCCGATGCGCGGCACCGCCGTGCGCTCAAGCTGCAACTGCTGCATGCCGCCGCGCTCTACCGGGCCGGCGACACGGCGCTCGCCATGCAGCCCTTGCGCGACGCGCTCACCGCGGCCTGCGCCGAAGGCTTCGTCCGGCTGGTGCTCGACGAGGGCGACATCCTGCGCGCGCCGATCCACGCGCTGGTGGCGCAGCAGCACGCGGGCGCCAGGCCGAGCGGCGATCCGGTGCTGACCGACTATCTGAGGCGGCTGGCGCAGGCACTCGGACCGATCGCGCCGGCGACGCCGGCGGGCGCATCGCCGCTGGGCAACGGGCCGATGCCCGACCCGCTGACGCGCAAGGAGATCCGCGTGCTGCAGCTGCTGGCCGAAGGCTATTCGAACAGCGCGATGGCGGAGAAGCTGTTCGTGTCGGACAGCACCGTCCGCACGCACCTGCGCAACATCAATTCGAAGCTCGACGCACACAACCGCACGCAGGCGGTGGCCATGGCGCGCCGGCTCGGCGTCATTCCCTGAGGCCCGGCGACGCGCCGGCCTGCGCACGGCCCCGGTCGGCGATCTGCTGTCGCCGGCGTTCGATGTCGGTGCGGTCGATGGTCGACGCCCAGGCGCGCGAGCGCTGCCGCTCCAGCGCCAGCCCTTCGGCGAGCGTGCCGCCGAGCCCGTCGTCGATGAGCCGCTTGAAGGCCTGAAGCGTCCCCGGCACGGTCGAGAGCATGTCGGCCGCGAGCCGAAGCGCCTCGGGCAGCAGGTCCTCGGGCGGCACCACGCGATTCACCAGGCCCCAGGCGGCCGCGGTCGGCGCATCGATGAAATTGCCGGTGAAGGACATCTCCTTCGCGCGGCCGGCGCCGATCAGGCGCGGCAGGCGCTGCGACAGGCCCCAGCCCGGCATGACGCCCACGCGCGCATGGGTGTCGGCGAAGGTGGCCGCGGTGGACGCCACGAGGAGGTCGCAGGCCAGCGCGAGTTCGAAGCCGCCGGTGATGGCCGGCCCGTTGATCGCGCCGATGACCGGCCCCTCGAAGCGCGCCATCGCGCCGACCGGATCGATGTCGGCCGTGGGCGCGAGCGACGCGCCGGTGTCGGGCGACGAGCCCAGTTCCTTGAGATCGAGTCCGGCGCAGAAGGCGCGGCCGGCGCCGGTGAGGACGACCACGCGTGTGTCCTGGTCCGCGGCGAGCGCTTCGAAGGCGCTCGCCAGCTGACGCCGCAAGGCGATCGACAGCGCGTTCATGGCGCCGGGGCGGTCGAGCGTGAGCAGGGCACAGCCGGCCAGCGGGCGCTCGACGCGCAGCAGCACCGGTTCAGCGCCGGCCATAGTCGGGCTCGCGCTTGTCGAGGAAGGCGGCGATGCCTTCGGCGAAGTGTTCGCCCTGCGTGCACAGCACCTGGTTGCGGTCCTCCAGGCCGATCACCGCATCGATCGAGCCGGCGTCGACCGCCAGCCCCAGCGCATCCTTGGTCAGGCGCAGGCCGAGCGGCGTGGCGCGCAGCATGTCGCGCGCCATGGCGAGGGCTTCGGCCTCCAGCTCTTCCAGCGGTCCGACGCGGCTGACCAGGCCCAGCGCATAGGCGCGCTGCGGATCCATGAAGCGGCCCGTCAGCAGGTATTCGGCCGCGACCGAGGAGCCGACCATGCGTGGCAGGAAGTAGCTGACGCCGACGTCGCAGGCGCTCAGGCCGATGCGGATGAAGGAAGCGTTCATGCGTCCCTCGGGCGTCGCGAGGCGGACGTCCGAAGCAAGCGCCAGCGCGAAGCCGCCGCCGCTGGCGACGCCGTTGACCACGCTGATGATCGGCTGCGGGCAGCGCCGCATCGCCAGCATGATGTCGCGCAGGCCGCGCTGCGTCTCCAGCATGTCCTCGACGCCGCGCCGCGCGCCGCTGGGCTGCATGTCCTTCAGGTCGAGTCCGGCGCAGAAGGCGCGGCCGGCGCCGGTCAGGATCACGACCCGCTCCGGCGAGCGCGCCGTCAGGCCGCCGAAGAAGTGCGTGAGTTCCTCGACCATGCGCGGATCGAGTGCGTTCAGGCGTTCCGGCCGGTTCAGCGTGACGCGCGCGAGAGCGCCTTCGGTGGCGACGAGGAGTGTGCGGTATTGCATGGTGGTCATAGGGCGCGCGAAATCACTTCTTTCATGATCTCATTGGTTCCGCCGTAGATGCGCTGGATGCGTGCGTCGACGTACATGCGGCCCACGAGGTATTCGTTCATGTAGCCGTAGCCGCCGTGCAGCTGCACGCATTCGTCGATCACCTTGCCCTGCGCCTCGGAGGTCCACATCTTCACCATCGATGCGGTGGCGGTGTCGAGCGTGCCGGCGACCAGTTCGGCCACGCAGCGGTCGACGAAGGTGCGTGCCACCTTGATCGTCGTGGCGATCTCGGCCAGCTTGAACTTGGTGTTCTGGAACTCCGCGATCGGCTGGCCGAAGGCCTGGCGCTGGCGCACGTAGTCGAGCGTGGCCTCGTAGGCGCCTTCCATCGCCGCCACCGCGAGCACGCCGATGATGGTGCGCTCGTACGGCAGGTCGGACATCAGCTGGTAGAAGCCCTGGCCTTCCTTGCCGCCCAGCAGCTTGTCGGCCGGCACGGTCACGTCGTCGAAGAAGAGTTCGGAGGTGTCCTGCGCCTTGAGCCCGATCTTGTCGAGCACGCGGCCGACCCGGAAGCCTTCGACCTCTTTCGTCTCGACGATCAGGATCGAGGTGCCGCTCGCGCGTTTGGACGGATCGGTCTTCGCCACCACAAGAATCACGCCTGCGAGAAAGCCGTTGGTGATGAAGGTCTTGGAGCCGTTGATGACGTAGCTGTCACCGCGCCGCTCGGCGCGCGTGCGGATGCCCTGCAGGTCGGAGCCGGTGCCGGGTTCGGTCATGGCGATGGCGCCGACCAGCTCGCCGCGTGCCATGCGCGGCAGGTAGTGTTGCTTCTGCTGCTCGGTGCCGTGGTTGAGGAAGTAGTGGGCGACGATGCTGTGCACGGACGGACTCATGCCCGTCAGTCCGCGCCGGGACATCGCATCGTAGAAGGCGGCCTCGTGGCGGAAGTCGCCGCCGCCGCCGCCGTATTCCTCCGGAATGTCCGAGCAGAGCAGCCCCAGCTCGCCGGCGCGGCGCCACAGCGCGTGCCCGACGTGGCCTTGTTCGCGCGCTGCCGCGTCCTCTGGAAGCATCTCGGAATCGACGAAGCGCGTCACCGTGTCGCGGTACGTGGCGAGATCGCCGTCGATCCATGCCGGGTGGAAATCGATGGGCATGTGCAGGTCCTGCTCGGTTCGGGTTCTGTGTTCAGTGGGTGGCGATGCCGGCGGCGTCGCGCGCGGCTGGCGCAGGGTCTTCGGTGCGCCAGCTTCGGAGGATGTCCGTCAGGTCGGTCTCGGGCGATGGCGCCACCGTCGGCACCGAGGAGGGCGTCCGGCTGAAGCGCGGCGCGGGCGCGGGCTGGACGACCTGGTCGACCTCGATGAAGGTCCTGCGCGCCTGGTTGTGGGGATGGCGCGGGGCCTCGTCCCAATCGAGCACCGGCGCGAAGCAGGCATCGCTGCCTTCGAGCAGCGCGCACCACGCGTCGCGCGTTCGGGTCCTGAAGACATCCGCGAGCCGGTGCTTGAGCATCGGCCACGCCCGCGGGTCCATCTGCTGGTCGAAGAGTGGATCGTCGATGCCGCAGATCTCGCACAGCTTGGCGTAGAACTGCGGCTCCAGCGCGCCGACGGACACGTACTTGCCGTCGGCGCAGGCGTAGGTGTCGTAGAAGTGCGAGCCGCCGTCCAGGAAGTTCTCGCCGCGCATGGCGTTCCATTTGCCTGCCGCGGCAAGTCCGTAGAAGCAGCTTCCGAGCAGCGCGGCGCCGTCGGTCATGGCGGCGTCGACGACCTGTCCCTTGCCCGAGGATCGCGCTTCATGGACGGCGCACATCACGCCGAAGGCGAGCAGCATGCCGCCGCCGCCGAAATCGCCGACGTAGTTGAGGGGTATCACGGGTGCCTCGCCCGAGCGGCCGATGGCATGCAGCGCGCCGGCGAGCGCGATGAAGTTGATGTCGTGGCCGGGCGCATTCGCGAGCGGCCCGTCCTGGCCCCATCCCGTCAGGCGGCCGAAGACCAGCCGCGGATTGCGCTGCAGGCAGACCTCCGGCCCGAGGCCGAGGCGCTCCATGACGCCCGGACGATAGCCTTCGATCAGCACGTCGGCATGCGCGACGAGTTCGAGCACGCTGCGCACGGATTCGGGTTGCCGCAGGTCGAGCACGAACGCGCGGCGGCCGCGCGCCATGACGTCGAAGCGGCGTTCCAGGTCGTCCCCCTGGCCGGGCCGCAGGATGCGGATGACTTCCGCACCGAGGTCGGCCAGCATCATGGCGGCGAAGGGACCGGGTCCGATCCCCGCCATCTCGACCACTTTCAATCCATGCAACGGTCCGGGCATTCCACTCTCCTCCTCTTCGGCTCTGCGATCTAGGCGGCCTTCAATGATGGCTCGGCGGCCGTGGCATCCACGGCGAGTTTCGAAATCTCGGTGCCGGGCGCGACCTGGATGCCCAGCTGGCGCTGGAGCTGGGCGACACGCGGCAGATAGCGCGTCACGAGGCTCTCGCGCTTGACGTCTTCGTAACCCCGGATCAGGTCGGGTGCGTCCGCCAGTTCGACGAGCAGATCGAGGTCGGCATCGGGCAGGGCGCAGGCCGCTTCGAGCTGGGCGACGTAGTAGGCGGGCAGCGCCCGCTCGATCCTGCGCAGGCGCGCCGTACCCAGCAGATCCAGAGGCGTGCCGCGCAGCTTCTTCATCGCGCGCAGCATCGCCAGCACCGGACGGAACCACGCGCCGAGGCGCAGCTTCTTGCGAACACCGAGCGCGCGCAGAAAGGTCGGATGGAAATGCCAGTACATCCGCGCACCGTCGCCGTAATCGCGGGTGAGGGCGGCGCGCGATTCGGCCAGCAGGTGCAGCCGCGCGACCTCGTACTCGTCCTTGTAGGCCATGAGTTTGTAGAGGTTGCGGGCCACCGCCATCGCGAGGCGCGGGTCGCGGCGCGCGGACAGGATGCGCGCGAGATCGTCGAGATAGCGCTGCGCATACGCTTCGTCCTGGAACTCGATGAGCTCGGCGACCCGGCGCTTCAGGGTCTCGGCCAGCTCGCCGGTCGCGCCGGTGGCGAGCACGCGGCTCACGACGTCGCCGGAGAAGCTCCGCGCGGATTCGGCATCCACCTGCACGATGGCCTGTTGCACGCGTTCTGGATCGGCGACCTGCAGCCGGCCCCACCGAAAGGCGTTCAGATTGGATTCGACCGCCGTGCCGTTGAGCCGGATGGCCGCCTCGATCGAGGCCGCCCGGATCGGCAGCGCGCCGAGCTGGAATGCGGCGCCGACCATCAGCAGGTTGTTCGCCATGTGGTCGCCCAGCAGCGCTTCGGCCAGGCCCTGCGCGTCGAAGAACAGGCTGCGGTCGCCGCGCGTTCTCTGCAAGATCCGCTGCGTGATGTCCGATTGCGCGGGATAGCTGCGCTGCACGTTCGACACCATCTCGCCGGTCGGCACCGTGCTGGTGGAGACGACGGCGATGGTGCGCTCGGGCGAGGTCATCGCGAGGTTGGCCGCGGTCACCGCGCCGAGCGCGTCGAAGGCCAGGTAGAGGTCGGCGGCCCCTGCGGACACCGTCGGCGACACCACCGCGCCGCGCTCGAAGATCTTCAGGTGCGACACCACCGGGCCCGCCTTCTGGCTCGAACCGGTGTGGTCATAGCACTGCACGTCGCTGCCGTCGAGAAAGGCGGCCATGCCGAGGATCTGGTTGACCGTGACCACCCCGGTCCCGCCAATGCCGATCAGGCCGGCGGCGAAGTGGCCCTGGCGCGCCACGCTCTGCGGCTCGGGCAGGTGCAGCTCCTGCGGAAAGGGCACGGCCTTTTTCTTCGCCGGCTTCGGCAGCGTGCCGTCGGTGCTTTCGATCGTCACGAAGGACGGGCAGTCGCCTTCGAGGCAGGAGAAGTCCTGGTTGCAGGAGGACTGGTGGATCTTCGTCTTGCGGCCGAACTCGGTGGCGAGCGGCTGCACGCTGAGGCAGTTCGATTTGCGGCCGCAGTCGCCGCAGCCTTCGCAGACGCGCTCGTTGATGACGGCGACCCTGGGCTGGTAGGCCAGCTTGCCGCGCTTGCGCAGGCGCCGCTTCTCGGCGGCGCATTGCTGGTCGTTGATCAGCACCGTCACGCCGGGGATCGCGGCGAGCTCGGCTTCCGCCTCGACGAGGCGGTCCCGATGCCAGACTTCCGCGCTGCCCGCCTTGCGCCCGGGGTATTTGCCGGGGTCGTCGGTGGTGACGATGATCTTCTTGACGCCCTCGGCCTTCAGCAGGTCGACCATCGCGGGCACGCCCAGCGCGCCGGTGACGTCCTGCCCGCCGGTCATCGCGACGGCGCGGTTGTAGAGGATCTTGTAGGTGAGGTTGGTCCCGGCGGAGACGGCGAAGCGAATCGCCAGGCTGCCCGAGTGATGGAAGGTGCCGTCGCCCAGGTTCTGGAAGAAATGGCGCTGGTCCGTGAAGGGCGCCAGGCCCACCCATTGCGCGCCTTCGCCGCCCATCTGCGTGTAGCCGGTGACCTCGCCGTACACCGGGCCCATCCAGAGCGCCATGACATGGCAGCCGATGCCGGCGCCAACCACGGCGCCTTCAGGCACCCGCAGGCTGCGGTTGTGCGGGCAGCCCGAGCAGAAGTAGGGCGTTCTGGAAGGCAGCACCGGCAACGCGGCCAGCGGCTGCATCGGGACCAGGGCCTTCACGGCGCCGCCGTCGGGCGTCGAAGCCGGCGATGCGGCGACCAGGCCGCGGCGCGCGAAGCGTTTCGCCAATGCCGTCGCGATCCGGTCGGCCGACAGCTCGCCGTGGGCCGGAAGCAGGTCCGCGCCGGACTCGTCCTGCTTGCCGACCACCGTCGGACGGTCGGGCAGCGCGTAGAGCAGGTCCTTCAGGAACAGCTCCAGCATCGGCCGCTTGTCCTCGACCACGACGATCTCGTCGAGACCCCGCGCGAACGCTTTCAGCAGGGTCGGCTCGACGGGATAGAGCAGCCCCATCGTCATGATCCGGATGCCCATGGCATGCAGGTCCTGCTCGGTCAGGCCGAGGTTCGTGAGGGCCTGTCGCACGTCCACGTAGGTCTTGCCGCAGGTCAGGATGCCGATGCGCGCGCCCGGCGGATCGCAGGCGATGCGGTTGAGCCCGTTGAGCCTCGCGTATTCGCGCACGACTTCGAGCTGCCCGTAGTAGATCTGGCGCTCCGCTTCGAGCAGCGGCGGACCGGCCTCGTTGATCCGGATCTTCGGGCTGACCGGCGCGCCGTCGAGCATGACCTCGGGCAGGACGGGCCGCACGCGGTCATGACCCACGAGCGCGCTCGCGCAGCTGTCGGCGACGTCGGTGACCAGCTTGAACCCGACCCAGAGCCCGGAGGCGCGTGACATCGCGAAACCGTGAAGGCCGAAATCGAGCACTTCCTGGATGCTCGCCGGCGCGAGGATCGGCATGTAGCTGCCGGCCATCAGCCAGTTGGAATCGCTCGGGTAGATGGTCGAGCGCGCATGGGGGTCGTCGCCCGCGACCACGAGCACGCCGCCGTTGCGGCCGACGCCTCTGAAATTCGCGTGGTGCAGTGCGTCGGCGGCCCGATCGACGCCGGGCGATTTCCCGTACCACATGCCGAAGACGCCGTCGTACCTGGCGCCCGGCAGCGCATGCAGCGTTTGCGTGCCGAAGACCGCTGTCGCGGCGAGTTCCTCGTTGAGTCCGGGCTGGAAGACGATGTGGTTGCTGGCCAGGCGATCACGGTTGTCGACCATCACGTCGTCCACTCCGCCCACGGGAGATCCCGGATAGCCGCTGACGAAGCCGGCCGTCTGCAGGCCATTGCGCAGGTCGGTGCGCCGCTGGTCCAGCATCACCCGCAGCAAGGCCTGCATCCCGTTCAGGAAGATGCGGCCCTCTTCGACGTCGTAGCGATCGTCGAGAGTGGTCAGATAGAGGGCGTCTGTGGTGGAGTTCATCCTCTGATCGTGCTCGTCAACGCGGGTTTGGGTCCGGACACATGTTAGGCGGCGCGGGCCGATGCGGGAATCGTCCGAAGCGACGAGGTCGCCGCGGCCGGTCGGACTCACGATCTCGGGCATGCCATCGACCCCCGCACCCGTCACGCTTTCCCGCCACGGCCACATCGCCGTGATGACCATCGACAACCCGCCCGTCAATGCGATTTCGCCCGCCGTGGTGGCTGGCCTATCGACGGCGCTCGACGCTTTCGAATCCGACCGGACACTCGGCGCCCTGCTCGTGCATTGCGAGGGCCGCACCTTCGTCGCGGGCGGCGACATCGGCAGCTTCGACCAGCCGGGCTTCTCGGCCTTGCCCTTCAACCGGGTGCTCGCGCGCCTCGAGGGCCTCGACCGGCCGGTGGTCGGCGCGCTGCATGGAACCGTGCTCGGTGGCGGCCTCGAACTGGCGCTCGCCTGTCATTGGCGCACGGCGTCGCCGGGCACGCGGCTCGGTATGCCGGAAGTCAAGCTCGGCCTGCTGCCGGGCTCGCTCGGCACCCAGCGCCTGCCAAGGCTCGCGGGCATCGAACTGGCGCTCGACCTGATCTCGTCGGGCCGCATGATCGGCGCCGACGCCGCGCAGGCGGCCGGCATCGTCGACGAGGTGCGCGATGCGCAGTCGCCGCTCCAACTCGGGCTCGACTATGCGAAAGAGATCGTCGCGAGCAACGCCGGGCCGCGCCGCATCAGTGAAAGACAGGTCGCACGCGATGCGCTGCCGGCCGACTTCTTCGCGAAGGCGCTGGCCGACGCGGTGCGCAAGAAGCCTTCTTATCCATCGGCGCGGGCCATCGTTGAAGCGGTGCAGGCCTCGGCCTTGCCCTTCGCCGAGGGCGAAGCGATCGAGGCCCGGCTTTTCGAAGCGCTGATCCGCTCGCCGCAATCGAAGGCGCTGCGCCACCTGTTCTTCGCCGAACGCGAGGCGGCCCGGATTCCCGGCCTTTCGAAGGGCGTGCAGTTGCGTGCCATCCGCAAGGTCGGCATCGTCGGGGCCGGCACGATGGGCGGCGGCATCGCGATGAACTTCGCCAACGCGGGCATCCCGACAGTGCTGGTCGAGAGCACGCAGGCTGCGCTCGATCGCGGACTCGGCATCGTGCAAGCCAACTACGAAGCCACTGCGGCCAAGGGACGACTCACTGCCGAACAGGTGCGCGAACGCATGGCGCTGCTCTCGGGCTCGCTCGACTACGCGCTGCTGTCCGATTGCGATCTGGTGATCGAGGCCGTGTTCGAGAACATGGACCTGAAGAAGGAAGTTTGCGCGCGGCTCGGCGCGGTCTGCAAGCGCGGCGCCATCGTCGCCACCAACACCTCCACGCTGGACGTGAACGCACTGGCGGCCGCGACCGGTCGAGGCCAGGACGTGGTCGGTATGCATTTCTTCAGCCCCGCCAACGTGATGCGGCTGCTCGAAGTCGTGCGCGGCGCGCACACCGCGCCCGATGTGCTCGCCACCGTGATGCAACTCGCGCGCCGGATCGGCAAGGTCGCGGTCGTCTCCGGCGTGTGCTATGGCTTCATCGGCAACCGCATGGCCGAGGTCTACATGCGCGAGGCCGAGTTCTTGATGATGGAGGGCGCGAGCCCGTCGCAGATCGACGGCGCCGTCGAGGCGCTGGGGATGGCGATGGGCCCCTGCCGCATGCTCGACATGGCCGGCATCGACGTGGGCGCCAAGACGGTCATCGAATACGGCAAGGCGGGTGGACTGCCGCCGGACGACAGCTACCGCGCGGTCGTGCGCCGGCTGTTCGAGCTGGGCCGCTTCGGGCAGAAGACCGGCAGCGGCTACTACCGGTACGAGGGCCGCAGGCCCGTCGACGATCCGGAAACCGCGAAGATCGCGCGCGCGATGGCCGATGCCCATGGGATCGCGCAGCGCGGCGAGATCGCGCGTCAGGAAATCGTCGAGCGCCTGCTCTACCCGCTCATCAACGAGGGCTTCAGAATCCTCGAGGAGGGCATGGCCTACCGGCCCGGCGACATCGACATCGTGTGGACCGCCGGCTACGGTTTTCCCGACCACCAGGGCGGCCCGATGTTCATGGCCGATGCGATCGGTCTGCCGAAGATCGTCGAACGCATGGCGCACTACGCTGCCACGCGCGGGAACGCGTTCGGCTATTGGGCGGTCTCGCCGCTGCTCGCCTCGTGTGCCGCGCGCGATCGGCGCGTCTCCGATCTCGGCGAAACAGGCCGTTAACTCAGCGTGAAGGCAGACATGCGCGGCAGCGTCCGTTCCCCGGTCTTCCGGATGTGCCGGCGCGCCCGCGCTTCGGCCTTCGCCGGGTCGCCTTCGAGGATGGCGACGGTGATGCCGCGGTACTCCGCCACCATGGCCCGCAGGTCCGCCGTGGTCATCACGCCGTGAAACTGGGCGCGGAACAGATGCGCGCGCGTGTGCGGCATGACCCGCGACAGCTCGGCGTTGTCCGCGATGTCGAACATCACGCGGTAGTAATTGGCCCTCTCGTCCAGGATGCGTTCCAACTGCGCGGGCGTCTGCGCCTCGACGAGCTTGCGCGCCGCCGCCTCGAAGCGCTTCGCGTTGGTGCCGATGCCGATGTTGGCCGCGGCCAGGCGCGCCGACAGACCCGTGAGCACCTCCAGCACCCCCAGCAGGCCCTCTGCGTCCGATCGCGTCAACGACCGGATCACCGCGCCGCGGTGCGGTGTCAGCTCGACCACCCCGCTCGACGCGAGGATGCGGAAGGCTTCCCTTACCGTGCTGCGGCTCACGCCCAGGTCGCGCGTGAGGTCGGCCTCGATCAGCCGCTGTCCGACCGTGAAGCGCCGCGTGAGGATCGCCCGGCCGATGGCGTCGGCGACACGATCGGGCGTACTGGGCGGGTGCGCGGAAGGGGTACTTCTTTGCACTGGAGATGGGGGGGCCGTGCGAGGGGGCGTCATCCGAAGATTCTGGCAGAGCGCCGTTTCGCGGTGTTGATTGTCTGGCAATATCGGCTGACAATCATGCGCAACGCAGCGGGTGCGACGCCGCAACGCAGAAGAGACAAGGCATGACTTCAACGCTTCATGACGGATCCTCGCCGCACTCGATGCCGCCGCTCGAGGCGCGCACGCTCGGCGCGGCGTTCGAAGCCCGCTTGCGTGTCTCCCCCGACAAGCTGGCGGTGCGCGACACCGAGCGAGGCATGAGCTATGCGCAGCTCCACGAGGAATCGCTCGCGTTCTCCTCGGGCTTCAGCCGGCTGGGCCTGGCGCGGCAGGGGTTCGCGCTGCTGATGCTCGACAACCACCTCGACTACGTGATCGCCTGGTACGCGCTGTCGCTCAGCGGCCGGGTCGAAGTGCCGGTGAACACGGCGTACAAGGGTTCCATCCTGGCCCACGTGATCAACAACTCGGGCGCGAAGCTGATCGTCATCGAGGCGCACTACCTGCCCGTTCTCGCCGACGTGGCCGACCGGCTGGAGAAGATCGAGCACGTGGTGGTGCGCGGCGACGCGTCGGCGCATGCGGCCACGCTGCCGCCGCGCTTCAGGGTTCTGCCGTGGGAGGCCCTGCGCGGGCCGCGCGAGGCGCCCGTGCATGTGGATCCGTGGGACCTCCTGGGCATCCTGTACACCTCCGGCACAACCGGGCCGTCGAAAGGCGTGCGCGTGACGCACGCCCATGCCTACGGCTACGCGTCGCCGACGGTGCTGGGCCTGGTGGGCGCGGACGACGTGCAGCTGTGCACGCTGCCGCTCTTCCACATCGGCGGGCAGTGGGCGGCCATCTACGGCAGCCTGATCGGCGGCGGCAGTGCGGTGCTGCTCCCGCGCTTCTCGGCCACCACCTTCTGGGACGATGTGCGCAAGTACGGATGCACCTGCACCATGCTGCTGGGCGCGATGGCCAACTTCCTGTACCGCCAGCCGCCGCGCGCCGACGATGCCGACCATCCGCTGCGCGGCGTCGTGATGGTGCCGGTCATGGCGCAGCTGGAAGAGTTCATCAAGCGCTTCGGCATCGAGGCCGTGTGCACGGGCTACGGACTGACCGAAGGCTCGACGGTGCTGCGCGCGCCCATCGGCATGGCGCAGCCCGGCAAGGTCGGCTGGCCGCGGCCCGATTTCGAGGTCGCGCTGGTCGATGAGCACGACCGCCCCGTGCCCGACGGCACGAGCGGCGAACTGGTCCTGCGCACGCACGAACCCTGGATGGTGATGGACGGCTATCACGACATGCCCGTCGCCACCACCGCCGCGTGGCGCAACCAGTGGCTGCACACCGGCGATGCCTTCCGCCGCGATCCCGACGGGCAGTACGTATTCATCGATCGCATCAAGGACGCGATGCGCAGGCGTGGCGAGAACGTGTCGAGCTTCGAGGTCGAGAAGGAGATCGGCGAGCATCCGGCAGTGCTCGAATGTGCCGTGATCGCGGTCCCGAGCGATGCGACCGAGGACGACATCAAGGCCTGCGTGGTGCTGCGAAGAGACGCGCAGGTGGAGGCGGGTGCGCTGCTCGCGTTTCTCGACGACCGGCTGCCTTACTTCATGGTGCCGCGCTACGTGGAGTTCATGGCGGAGCTGCCCAAGACACCCACGGCCAAGATCCGCAAGCAGCAGCTGCGCGAATGGGGCCTTACCGCCGCTACCTACGACCGTGCCAGCGATCCCGCGGCGCCGAAGAGCCGGCGATGAGCGACGAATCCACGGGCGCGACCCGGTGGGCCTTCGAGCAGTTCACGCACAAGCGCGACGGCCTGGGCGACGGCGCGCGCGCGACGGCCATTGCGCGGCAGCACGAACTCGGCAAGCTGTCGGCGCGCGAGCGCATTGCGCTGCTGCTCGACCACGGCAGCTTTCACGAGGTCGGCGGCCTGGTCGAGCCCAAGCGCGACACCTTCGACACCGGGCATCTGCAAGCGCCGATGGACGGTGTGCTGACCGGCTATGGCCACGTCGACGGCCGGCCCGTGTGCGTCTGCGCCTTCGACTTCACGGTGCTCGGGGGCTCGAACGGGCGCATCGGCGAGACCAAGGTCGAGCGCATGGCCACGCATGCGCTGGAGCACGGCTGCCCGATGGTGCTGCTGCTGGACGGCGGTGGCCATCGCATCCAGGAAGGACTGGACAGCCGGCACTTCGCGCAGGGCTCGCGCTACTTCCAGACCGCGGTCGCGCTGTCGGGCTGGGTGCCGACGGTGGCGGTGATCATGGGCCCGGGCTTCGCGGGTCCGTCGAATTTCGCGGCCCTGTGCGACTTCGTGGTGATGGTGCGCGGCACCTCGACCATGGGCATCGCCGGGCCTGCGCTGGTGGCAGCGGCGACCGGCGAGGTCACCCACAAGAACACCCTGGGCGGCGCGCATGTGCAGACGGATGCGAACGGCCTGGCCGACATCGCGGCCGGCGACGACGCCGAGGCGCTCGCCTGCGTGCGCGACTACCTCGCCTACCTGCCGTCGAATGCACGCCTGCCCGCGCCTTCGGTCGAAGCGCGCGAAACGGAGGCGGGCTTCGAAGCGGCCCTGCTCGATCGGATGCCCGACAACCCGCGCAAGGCCTACGACGTGTGCGACGTGGTGCGTGGCATCGTCGACGAAGCCTCGCTGTTCCAGATCAAGCCGGGCTTTGCGCCCAACCTCGTCACGGGCTTCGCGCGCATCCAGGGCAGGGTGGTCGGCATCGTGGCCAACCAGCCGCTGCACCTGGGCGGCACGCTCGATGCGAAGGCCTGCGAGAAGGGGGCGCATTTCGTTTCGTTGTGCGACGGATTCGGCCTGCCGCTGGTCTACCTGGTGGACGTGCCGGGCTTTCTGGTGGGCAGCCAGGCGGAGGACACCGCGCTGGCCCGGCGCAGCGCGCGCCTGCTGTTCGAACTGGGGCAGGCGACGGTGCCGCGCGTGTCGGTGGTGCTGCGCAAGGGCTACGGCCTGGGCTACATCGCGATGTGCGGCGGGCGCAGTTTCGATGCCGACCTGTGCGTCGCCTGGCCGACGGCGGAGATCTGCGCCATGTCGGTGGAAGGCGCGGTGGACGTGGCCTACCAGAAGCAGGTGAAGACGGCCGCCGACCCCGCGGCCCAGCGCGCCGAGCTGATCGGGCGCTTCAAGGAACAGCTGGGCGCGTTGCACGCGGCCGAGCATTTCGGCATCGACGACGTGATCGACCCGAGGGACACGCGCTGGGTCGTGCACGCCGCCCTCGAACGATGCCTGCCGCGCAAGCGGCACCGGGCCTGGCCCGACAAGCCGCACGGCATCTCTCCGATCTGAATGAACGAAAGCCGATGAACGACACGAACGAACGCCTGGAAGCCTGGATGCACGCGAACGTGGTGGGCTTCGAGGGCCCGCTGCAGCGCAAGCCCTTCGAAGGCGGCCAATCCAACCCCACCTTTCTGCTCACCGACGCGAAGGGCACGCGCTACGTGCTGCGCAAGAAGCCGGATGGCGTGTTGCTGCCTTCGGCCCACGCGGTCGACCGCGAATTCCGCGCGATCAGCGCCTTGCGCGATACGCGGGTCCCGGTCGCGCCGGCGCTGGGGTTCTGCGGCAACGCGGAGGTCATCGGCACGCCGTTCTACGTCATGGCCTTCGTCGACGGCCGCATCTTCTGGGACCCGACGCTGCCGGGGCTCTCGAACCCCGAGCGCGCTGCCATCTACGACGACATGAACCGCGTGGTCGCCGAGCTGCATCGCGTCGACCATCGGGCCGTCGGTCTGGGGGACTACGGCCGACCCGGCAATTTCTTCGACCGCCAGATCGGACGCTGGACCCGGCAATACCACGAGGCAGTGTCGCCCGGGGCGCCCGCAATCCCGGCGATGGAGCGGCTCATCGAATGGCTGCCCCGGCACGTGCCGTTCGACGACAGCACCTGCATCTTCCACGGCGACCTGCGGATCGACAACATGATCTTCCATCCGACCGAGCCGCGCGTGCTGGCGGTGCTCGACTGGGAGCTGTCGACCCTGGGCCATCCGCTGGCCGACTTCGCCTACCACGCGCTGCCGTGGCGGCTCACCGCGTCGCAGTTCCGCGGCATGGCCGGCACCGACTACGCGGCGCTCGGCATCCCCGACGAGCAGGTCTACCTGCAGACCTATTGCCGCCGCACCGGCCGCGCGCCCATCGATCCCGCGCACTGGGAGTTCTATCTGGCCTACAGCATGTTCAGGCTGGCCGCGATCCTGCACGGCATCCTGAGGCGGGCGGCCGACGGCACGGCGTCCAGCAGCCAGGCGCGCGAGACCGGCGCGCGCGCAAGGCCGATCGCCGAGGCGGCCTGGAAGCAGGTCGAGGCTCACTTTCCCGCATCGCAGCGCTAGCGCGCGCATCAGCAAGCAAGAGGCATCACGTGTTCGATTTCTCCCCCAAGGTCCAGGATCTCCAGAAGCGGCTCGCGGCTTTCATGGAAGAGCACATCTATCCCAACGAGAAGCGCTACTACAAGGAGACCGAGGAGCTCGGGCCGTGGAAGGTGGCGCCGGTCCTCGATGAGCTCAAGCCCAAGGCGCGCGCGGCCGGGCTGTGGAATCTCTTCCTACCCGCGTCGGAGCACGGCGCGGGCCTGAGCAACTTCGAGTACGCGCCGCTGTGCGAGATCATGGGCCGCTCGCATCTGGCGCCCGAGGTGTTCAATTGCTCGGCGCCCGACACCGGCAACATGGAGGTGCTGGCGCGCTACGGATCGCCCGAGCATCAGGAGCGCTGGCTCAAGCCGCTCCTGGCCGGCGAGATCCGGTCGTGCTTCGCCATGACCGAGCCGGCAGTCGCGTCGAGCGATGCGACCAACATCGCGTCGAGCATCGTGCGCGACGGCGATGAGTACGTCATCAACGGCCACAAGTGGTACACCACCAACGCGACCGATCCGCGCTGCAAGATCGCGATCTTCATGGGCAAGTCCGACCCCGGCAACGCCGACCGGCACAAGCAGCAGTCGATGATCCTCGTGCCGCTCGACACGCCGGGCGTGACGGTGGTGCGGCCGATCGCGGTGTTCGGCTTCTACGGCGTGCCCGACCGTGCGTCCGAGGTCACTTTCAAGGACGTGCGGGTGGCCGCGTCAAACATGCTGCTGGGCGAGGGCAGGGGCTTCGAGATCGCGCAGGGACGGCTCGGGCCGGGCCGCATCCATCACTGCATGCGGCTGGTCGGGCTGGCGGAACGCATGCTGGAGCTGATGTGCAGGCGCAGCCTGTCGCGGGTGGCCTTCGGCAAGCCGATCGCGCAGCAGGGCGTGACGGTCGAGCGCATCGCGCAGTCGCGCATCCTGATCGAGCAGGCGCGCCTGCTCACGCTGAACGCGGCACACCGCATGGACACGGTCGGCAACAAGGTGGCCAAGGCCGAGATCGCGATGATCAAGGTGGCCGCGCCGCAGATGGCCTGCCAGGTGATCGACTGGACCATCCAGGCCTTCGGCGGCGGCGGCACCAACAACGACGTCGGCATCGCATCCGCTTACGCGACCGCGCGGCTGTTGCGGCTGGCCGATGGTCCGGACGAGGTGCACCAGGCGCAGATTGGCAAAATGGAACTCGCAAAGTACCGTTGAGGCGGCGATCCCGAAGAGAGACCCGGACGGAACATGGAACAGTTCAAGACTCCACCTGCAGCGGCCGTCGCTCGGCGCTGGCAATCCATGATGTGGCTCGATGCCGATCGTGTGTTCTATGTCGGGCTGCTCGGCGAGCCTTCGGTGCGCAACCTGGGTGCGTGGTCGATCTATCTGTCGCTGTCGGCCTCCCGTCCGCACTGCATTTCCCTCGAACCCGGGCGTGGGGCCGCCGGGCAGGAGACGACGCTGTCGGTCGTGCCGCCGGGCGTGCCGCATCGGATCGTTTCCGGCGAAAGAATGATCCTCAGCATCCTCATCGAGGCGGAGACGATCGAGCGCGATTCGCTGGCACCATGCTTTCGTGGCGCAAGCGGCGCGGTGCGCTCCGAGGAGGATGAAAGCCGGCTGCGCGCCGCGCTGGAGCGCGTCCAATTCGGCGGCGGCGGAGTCTACGGGAGCACGGCCGATTTCGACCGAGAGTTCTTCGGCGCGGCGTTGGCGCCGCGCGCGATCGATCGCCGCATCCGCGCCGCGCTCGACGGTATCAAGCGCGACCCGAACAGGCACACCTCGGCCGAGGAATGCGCGCTCGCCGCGCACCTGTCGGTGTCGCGCTTCCTGCATCTCTTCAAGGACGAGGTGGGCTCGTCCTTCCGCAATTTCCGTTCCTGGCAGCGCGCCCGCAGCGTGCTCTATCGCGTGAAGCAGAACGACAGCCTCGCGAACGTCGCGCTCGACGTGGGCTACACCGATTCGACGCACTTCAGCCATTCGGTCCGGCAGGTGTTCGGCCTCACGCCGAAGTCGATCTTCGCCGGTTGCCGCCGGCTCGTGCTGTACGGCAGCGGCGATGCGGCCCGGCCGCGCTGCGGCCTCGCGGCCTGATCACGACAGCTTCTGCCCCCGCAGCCGGATGCCGGCGGCCTCGCGATCCCAGGTATCGGCCGTCACGCCGTCGCGGCGCAGCACGTGCTTCTGCACCTTCTGCGTCGGCGTCTTCGGCAGGGCTTCGATCGCGCGGAAGTAGCGCGGCACCATGTAGTGCGGCATGCGCGGCACGAGGTGCGCCACGAGCAGCGCCCAGTCGATGGAAGCGCCCGACTGCGCGACCACCGCCACCAGCACTTCGTCTTCGCCATGCTCGCTGGGCACCGCCACCGCGGCGGCCTCCTGCACGCCGGGAAAGGTCGATACCTCGGCCTCGACTTCGAAGGACGAGATGTTCTCGCCGCGGCGGCGGATCGCGTCCTTCATGCGGTCGACAAAGTGGTAGTTGCCCTCGGCATCGATGCGAAAGGCGTCCCCCGTGTGGAACCAGCCGTTGCGCCAGGCCTCGACGGTGGCTTCGGCGTTGCGGTAGTAGCCATGGTTGAGCGCCCACGGCCGGTCGGTGCGGACGATCAACTCGCCGACCTCGCCGCGCGCGACTTCGCAGTCGTTGCCGTCGACGATGCGCACCTCGACGCCGTCGCGCGGCCGGCCGCAACTGCCGAGCACCTTCGGCTGCGCACCGGACATGAGCGGCGACGAGATCTCGGTCATGTTGTAGGCGGTGTAGATCGTGCAGCCGAAGCGTGCCTTGAACTGCTCCGTGTCCACCGACAGCGGGATCATCAGCGCATGGCGCATGCCGTGTTCACGGTCCTTCGGCGACGGCGGCGCCTTGGTCAGGAGCGTGACCATGCTGGCGAGCAAGACGGTGAACGTGCTGCCGGTGGCGGCCACCGTCTCCCAGAAGCCGCCGACCTTGAAGCCACTGGTCACCGCGATCGATCCGCCACGCAGCAGCATCGAATACACCGGCACGGTGCCGCCGACATGGAAGAGCGGCAGGGCGATAAGGTAGCGGTCGGTGTCGTCCAGATACGGAACCGGATCCCAAGACGCCGAGTAGAGGTGCAGGTAGCTGGAACGCACGCCTTTCGACGGGCCGGTGGTGCCCGAGGTGTAGATGATCGACTGGTCGTGCCAGGGTTCGATCGTCTCGGCCGGCGGCGGCTGGCTGCCGTCGCGCGCGAGCAGGCCGGCCTCGTGTACCTTCAGCGGGCCCAGGTCGACCCCGCTGCCTGCGACCACCACGGCGTCGGTCAAGGTGCCGAGATCGATGCCATCGAGGCGCGGCGCGAGTTCCGCATGCAGCACGATGACCCGGGCCTGCGCATTGCCGATGACGTGCTCGAGCAGCCGGCCGCGGTAAGAGGTATTGATCGGCACGTACACCGCGCCCAGATGGTTGGCGCCGAACCAGACGCGCAGCGCATCGCGCCCGTTCGGCAGCCACGACATCACGTTGTCGCCGCCCTCGACGCCGATCGAGGCCAGGCCGGCCGCGGCCTCGCGCGCGACCTTGAGCGTCTGCGCATAGGTCCACTCGCCGCCGTCCTCGAACCGTGCGAACACCTGGTCGGGACGATCCGCTGCCCAGCGTTCGAGCACCGGCCGCAGCACGCAGCGGTCGGCTGGCGGCACGCGGGGGTCGGACCATGGCGTGGAAGCTATCGATGGCATCACTTGATTGTCTGGCAATCTTGGCGGACACTTTACCAACCCGCATGGGGTCCAACCCTAGATCGTGCGCCAGCGAGAATTCATCCGATGAACAAATCAAGCGCCGGCACGCCCCGCCCGCGGCCCGACCTTCAGGCCGTGATCGACGCGCAGGCCGCGCGGCTCGACGCGGCGCGGCCCGATGCGGTCGCGCGCCAGCGCAAGCGCGGGCGCCGCACCGTGCGCGAGGTGGTCGACCTGCTGGCCGATCCCGACACCTTCGTCGAATACGGCGGCCTCGCACGGCCCGCCGTCGCCGCGATGGAGGGCGCGGCCGACGGGCTGGTCATGGGCACCGCGCAGATGGGCGGGCGGCCGGTCGACCTGCTGCTCTACGACTTCACCGTGCATGCCGGCACGCAGAGCGCCATCAATCACCAGAAGATGACGCGCATGTTCGAGCATGCGCTGAAGTTCCGGCTGCCGGTGTTGATGTGGCTCGACGGCGGCGGCGCGCGACCGCACGACATGCTGATCCCGGCGCGCGGCAAGACACCGACCTTCGTCGTCTTCGCGAGGCTGTCGGGCTGGGTGCCGACCGTCGGCGTGGTGCCCGGCCGATCATTCGCGGGCCAGGCCAATCTGGCCGGCATGTGCGATCTGCTGATCGGGCTGCGCGGCGCGGCGCTGGGCATGGCCGGCCCTCCGCTGGTCGAAGCCGCACTGGGCATCCGCTACACGCCGGAGGAAATCGGTTCGATGGAGGTGCACCAGGCATCGGGCGTGGTCGATCTCGTCGTCGACGACGAGGCACAGGCGGCCGAGGTCGCGCGGCGCTATCTCGGCTACTTCGGCCCCGCGCAGGCGCCCGGCGGCGCCGCCGATCAGTTGCCGATGCGGGAGCTGGTGCCCGAGAACCCCAAGCGGTCCTACGACGTGCGAAGCGTGGTTGACACGCTGGCCGACATCGACAGCGTGCTGGAGATCAAGCCGCTCTTCGGCGCCTGCGTGGTGACCGCCTTCATCCGCCTGAACGGCCGTGCGGTGGGCGTGGTCGCGAACCAGCCGACGCAACTGGCCGGCGCGATCGACAGCGACGGTTCGGTGAAGGCGGCGCGCTTCGTGCAGATCTGCGACGCCTTCGACATTCCGTTGCTGCTGCTGTGCGACACGCCCGGCCTCATGGTGGGGCCGGATGCCGAACGCACCGGCCTCGTCCGCCACAGCGCGCGGCTGCTGGCCGCGATCGCCAACGCCACGGTGCCGCTGATGACGGTGGTGCTGCGCAAGGCCTACGGGCTCGGCTACTACATCATGGGTTCGCAGCCGCTCGATCCCGCGATCCTGCTCGCATGGCCGACCGCGGAGTACGGCGGCATGGGCCTCGAAGGCGCGGTCAACATCATCCACGGGAAGGAACTCGATGCGATCGAGGACCCCGCCGAGCGCGCCGCGCTGCATGCGCGGCTCACGCAGGCGCTGAAGGACGAGCACACCGCCGTGGCGGCCGCGAGCCACTTCGGCTACGACGACGTGATCGATCCCGCGGACACGCGCGAGCTGCTGCTGCGTACGCTCGATACCTTGCCGCCCGCGGCGCCGCGCTCGGAGCGCAAGCGCTTCATCGAGCCGTTCTGAAGGTCCGTGCGCGCCGCGCGCGCGGGATCCGCGGTCAACGGCCGGCGAGCTTTGCGATGGAATCCGGCACCTGCAGACGGATGTCGAGCAGCATCTGCGCCATGCCCTTTCCCAGCGGATCCATCCGCATCGACGAAGGGCCTCCGCCGTCCAGCGCGTCATGCAGCAGCAGGTTCATCGAATGCGTGCCGGGCAGGTAGAAGCGCTCGACCTTGCCGCGCACCAGGTGGCTGAAGTAGCCTTGCACGAGATCCGGCGTGAGGCGCGACCAGAGCAATGGCAGCCACTCGGGTCGGCGCGCGACGATCCCGATGTTCGACAGATTGCCCTTGTCGCCGCTTCGCGCATAAGCCAGGTCGATCAGCCGCAACTCGCGCAAAGGCTCGTCCGGATCGATCCAGGCCGGCGCAGCGGGCGGGGCGGTTGCGCGCCCGTCGCCATCGCCTGCGACCACCGGAACGGCATCCCGCTTTCCGTCCAGATCGAACGCAATGGGCAACTCGGCCTTGTCGAGCAGGAAGGAGAAGGGCTTGATCAGCGGCGACACCGGCGGACGCCCGCCGCCCGGCGAGGTCGTGCCCGGCGCCCACGAGGTGCCCGAGGGCGAGATCTCGCGCGCGAAGATCTCGAGGGCCGCCCTGGCCGGATGGTTGGCGACCACGCGCATCATGACCTCGCGCACGTTGCGCGTGCGCGAGTGCGGTCCGTACAGCGACTCGGAACCGATCACTTCGATGTAGGTCGACGTGAACGGCGGCAGGCCCTGTGCCCGCAGGATGTCGCTCGTGCGCTCGATGATTGCTTCGGCCGTGCGGCGCGCCTTTCTGTCCGCATCGATTCCCACCAGCACCATGCTGCCGGCGCAGCGATAGCCGTCGAGCTGCGTCGCGGACACCTTGTAGAAGGGCGTCGAGGCCCGTCCCTTGGCCGCACCGACCCGCACGCGGTTCTCGCCGATCTGCTCGATCGTCACATGCCTGAAATCGCAGCACACGTCGGGCAGCAGGTAGGCACCCGGGTCGCCGATCTCGTAGAGCATCTGTTCCGAGACGTTGGCGGCGCTCACCTTGCCGCCCGTGCCCTCGGGTTTGGTGACGACGAAGCTCCCGTCGGCATGGCATTCGATGACGGGGTAGCCCATGTGGGCCCAGTCGGGTACCTCTTCCCAATCGGTGTGCAGCCCGCCCGTGGCCTGGCAGCCGCACTCGATGATGTGGCCCGCGAGGCTGCCCGAGGCGAGCAGGTCGAAGTCGGTGGCGTGCCAGCCGAACTCGTGCATCAGCGGGCCGAGCGTGACGGCGCTGTCGACGCAGCGCCCGGTGATGACGACCTCGGCGCCGGCCGCGAGTGCTGCGGCGATGGGGGTCGCGCCGAGGTAGGCATTGGCGCTCAGCACCTGCGCCGGCAGCGGCTCGCCGGTGAACATGTCGTGCGCGCCGCGGGCGCGCAGTTGGGGCATTCGCCCGGCGACGTCATCGCCTTCCACGACGGCGATCCTGAGCGCGATGCCCTGCGTGGCGGCGAGCGACTGCAAGGCCGCGGCGCAGCCACGCGGGTTGATGCCGCCGGCATTGCTCACGACCTTGATGCCCTGGCGCTTGATCTCCGCCAGCACGGACTTCATCGCAATGTCGACGAAGTCGGTCGCGTACCCCATCTCGGGTTTGCGCTGGCGCGCCGAAGCCAGGATCGACATCGTCGTCTCGGCCAGGTAGTCGAAGACGAGATAGTCGATCCTGCCCCCCTGCACGAGCTGCGGCGCCGCCACCATGCTGTCGCCCCAGAAGCCCGATGCGCCGCCGATGCGGATGACCCGTTCTGTCTCGCTCTTCTTCACGTGCGCGTCCTTTCCTTGTCCGGCCAGCCCACTCTACCGGGGTCGTGCCCGCCGGTCTTGCGCCGACTCGTCATTCGCCGGCCGGATCTGCCCGCGGCTCGGCACGCCCGGGCGCTTCGCCGCTTCTTCGCGCACAATGAACTCGCGCGCCACGTCGACGCGCTGCCATGGGCGAGCGAGACAACCAGCACGATGAAGCAAGGCACTGACGATCTCCGCGCGGAATACCGCGAACTCGCCGATCTCGTTCGCAGCCTGAGCCCGGCGCAGTGGCGGCTGAAGAGCGATTTCTACGGCTGGACCCCCTGGGACGAGATCGCGCACCTGTGTTTCTTCGACCAGACTTCGCTGCTCTCCGCCACCGACCCCGAGGCCTTCGCGCGCGACACGGCCACGCTCGATTCGTCGCTTGCGACCGGCAAGGAAATCAGCGCCATCGCACGCGAGAAGTACGGACATCTCGATGGTGCCGCGCTGCTCGCGCATTGGGAGCCGCTGTCCGGCAGGCTCGTGGACCTGCTCGCCGAGCTCGACCCGAAGGCGCGGCTGCCGTGGTACGGCCCGACGATGAGCGCGCGCTCCTTCGCGACCGCGAGGCTGATGGAGACCTGGGCTCACGGGCAGGACGTGTGGGATGTCGTGGGCCGGCGCAGGCCGGCCACGCACCGGCTGCGGCACATCGCGCACATCGGCTTCACCACCTTCGGCTGGAGCTTCGTCAATCGCGGCCTGCCGGTGCCCGGGCCCATTCCCTTCGTCTCGCTCGCCGCGCCGGGCGGCGGCGCATGGACCTGGGGCGATCCGGCGTCGGGTGAATTCGTCCGGGGTCCGGCCGAGGATTTCTGCCTGCTCGTCACCCAGCGCCGCAACCTGGCCGACACTGCGCTCGAATACAGCGCAGGTTCGGCGCACGCATGGCTGTCGATCGCGCAGTGTTTTGCGGGGCCGCCAGCCGACGCGCCGCCGCCCGGCGCGCGCAAGCCGGCGTTCGCGGCTTGACCGGGCAGCCGATCCGGCTTGAGCTGCAGCCGCGCATCGAAGCGGCGCTCGCGGCGTTGCGCGAGGGCACGGGCGAGCACTGTCTCTCGGACTGGAGCTTTTCGAATCTCTATCTGTTTCGCGACGTGCATTGCTACCGCTTCATCGATGGCGAATGGCCCGGTGTCTCGGGCCTTGCCTATGACGGCGCGACGCATTTCTTCCCGCTCTTCGATCCGGGGCGGGCGCCGATCGCGGTGCTGCGCGCGCTGATCCAGGCACACGGCTGCCTGTACCCGGTATCACCATCGAGTGCGGCTGCGCTGCCCGGCGATGCATTCAGGATCTCGGCATCCCGCGACGATGCCGACTATCTCTACGCAGCCTCGGCCTTCGCTCGCTACGAAGGTCGAGCCCTGGCCAAGAAGCGCAATCTGCTGCGCCAGTTTCTCTCGGCGCATTCCCCATCGTGCATGGCTTTCAGCGAGCGAACCGCCGATGCGGCGCGCGAAGTGCTGCAAGGCTGGATGGCGCAGAAGTCCAAGGCAGCTGGCGAGGCCGACCAGCAGCCCTGCCTCGAGGCCATCGCGCACGCCGGCCGTTTCGACCTGCAGGGGCAGGTCTTCCTGGCCGAGGGGCGGCCGATCGGCTTCCTGCTGGCGCAGACGCTTCAGCCCGGCGTGCAGGCCATCCGCTTCGCCAAGGGCCTGCACAGCCACGACGGCATCTATCCCTGGATGTTCCAGCACTTCGCGCGCAGCTTCGGCGCGCAATCGGGCCGGCCCGTCGAATGGCTGAACTTCGAGCAGGACATGGGCATCGTGGGTTTCCGGCGCTCCAAGATGTCCTATGCGCCGCATGCCCTGCTGCCCAAGCTGCGCGTCCACAGCGCCTCGGCACAAGACCTGAAGGCGCGCACCGCCTAAGCTGCCGCGCATGGCCATCATCGAGTCGACAGTTTCTCCCGACAGCGATTCCTTCGTCGC
The DNA here is from genome assembly GCF_901827165.1 of Variovorax sp. SRS16. Lineage (NCBI taxonomy): Bacteria > Pseudomonadati > Pseudomonadota > Betaproteobacteria > Burkholderiales > Comamonadaceae > Variovorax > Variovorax sp. SRS16. The sequence continues at coordinate 5,503,158 of NZ_LR594666.1, read as the reverse complement.
CAACCGCAGCGGCATGCTGGCCCTGATCGAACGCGTGCGTGCCTATGCGCAGCGCAGCATCGAGGCCTCTGCACGGTCGCGCGAGCGCTTCGAGAAAAGAGGCCAGCTGCTGCCGCGCGAGCGGCTGTCGCTGCTGCTCGACCCCGGCACGTCCTTCCTCGAAATCGGCTCGCTGGCCGGCCTTGGGCTGGACGATCCCGATCTTGAAAAAAGCGTGCCCGGCGGCGGCGTCATCGGCGGCATCGGCTGGGTGTCGGGCGTGCGCGTCATGATCAATGCATCCGATTCCGGCATCGATGCCGGTGCCCTGCAGCCGATGGGCATTCCGAAGCAGTTGCGCATGCAGGAGCTGGCACTGGAGAACAAGCTGCCCTACGTGCAATTGGTCGAGAGCGCGGGCGCCAACCTGATGACCTACAAGGTCGAGGAGTTCGTGACCGGCGGCAACCTGTTCCGCAACATCGCGCGCATCTCGGCGGCCGGCCTGCCGGTCGTGACCGTGACGCACGGATCGTCGACGGCCGGCGGTGCCTACCAGACCGGGCTTTCGGACTACATCGTGATGGTGCGCGGACGCTCGCGAGCGTTTCTCGCGGGCCCGCCACTGCTCCAGGCCGCCACGGGTGAGATCGCGACCGAGGAGGAACTGGGCGGCGCGTTGATGCACACCTCGATCTCGGGCCTCGGCGACTATCTGGCCGAGGACGACCGCGATGCCATCCGCATCGCCCGGGAGATCCTCGCCAGCATCGAATGGGACCGCGAACCCAAAGCGCCGGCGCGTGGCTTCAAGCCGCCGCGCCACGACGCCGAGGAGTTGCTGGGCATCATGCCGATGGACCACAAGCGCCCGGTCGACATGAAGCAGGTCATCGCCCGCATCGCCGACGACTCCGATTTCCTCGAGTTCGGCGAGAACTACGGCAGCGCGACAGTGGTCGGACACATCAGGATCGAAGGCATGCCGGTCGGCGTGATCACCAACAACGGCCCGATCGATCCGGCCGGCGCCAGCAAGGCCACGCACTTCATCCAGGCCTGCTGCCAGTCGAACACGCCGCTGCTCTACCTCAGCAACACGACCGGATTCATGGTCGGGAAGGCCTATGAGGAAGCGGGCATCGTCAAGCACGGTTCCAAGATGATTCAGGCGGTGACCAATGCGACGGTGCCGCAGATCACGATCTACTGCGGTGCGTCCTTCGGGGCGGGAAACTACGGCATGTGCGGCCGCGGTTTTCATCCGCGCTTCTGCCTTTCCTGGCCCAACGCCAAGACGGCGGTGATGGGCGGCGAGCAGGCGGCGCGGACCATGGCCATCGTGACGGAGGCGGCAATGAAGCGAAAGGGGGAAGTCGACCAAGCCAGGCTCGATGCCATGCAGAAACGCATCATCGATCACTTCGACAGCCAGATGAGCGTCTTCACCACGAGCGCCCGCATGCTCGACGATGCGGTCATCGACCCGCGCGACACGCGCGAAGTCCTGGTCAAGGTGCTGTCGATCTGTCGCGACGCCGAGGCGCGGGAGCCCCGGAAGATGCAGTTTTCGGTCGCACGGCCCTGATCGACCTGAAAGCTCCGCCGTTCGCAGCGCATCCACCAGGACTCATCCATGACATCGTCATTCGCCACCCCGTTCCGCAAGATCCTCGTCGCCAATCGCGGCGAGATCGCGCTGCGCATCATCCGCACGGCGCGCGCGCTAGGTTTCCGTACCGTCGCGGTCTACTCGACGGCCGATGCCGACGCGCGGCACGTGCGCGAGGCCGACCAGGCTGTGTGCATCGGCGAGCCACTGCCAGCGCAGTCGTACCTGCGCATTCCGGCGATCGTCGAGGCGGCGAAGCTGAGCGGCGCCGACGCGGTGCATCCGGGCTACGGTTTCCTGGCGGAGAACGAGGACTTCGCGCAAGCCTGCAAGGATGCGGGACTGGTCTTCATCGGCCCCTCGCCGGAAGCGATCGTCTCCATGGGGAACAAGGCCGGTGCAAAGGCGCTGATGACGGCCGCCGGCGTGCCGTGCATCCCCGGCTACCAGGGCGAAGACCAGAGCGAGGATCGGCTCGCGAAGGAAGCGGCGCATATCGGCTTCCCGCTGATGATCAAGGCGACGGCCGGCGGGGGCGGTCGCGGGATGCGCCTCGTGTCCTCGGCCAAGGCGTTCGGCGAGTTGCTGCGCAGTGCGCGTTCGGAGGCGCAAAGTGCCTTCGGCAATCCAGAGGTGATCCTCGAACGCGCCATCGTCGAGCCGCGGCACATCGAAATCCAGGTCTTCGCCGATCGCCACGGTCATGCGATTCATCTCGGCGAGCGCGACTGCTCCGTCCAGCGCCGGCATCAGAAAGTGATCGAGGAAGCGCCCTCGCCGGCGGTCGACGAGGCACTGCGGGCGCGCATGGGCGAGGTGGCGGTCCGCGCAGTCAAGGCGATCCGCTACGAAGGCGCCGGCACGCTCGAATTCCTTCTCGATCGCGAAGGCAGCTTCTATTTCATGGAAATGAACACCCGGCTCCAGGTCGAACATCCGGTGACCGAAGCGATCACCGGCCTCGACCTCGTCGCACTGCAGCTGCGTGTCGCCAGCGGTGAACCCCTCCCGATGAGGCAGGAGGACGTGAAGTTCAGCGGTCACGCGATCGAGGTCCGCCTGTGCGCCGAAGACGCGGCCAGGGGCTTCATCCCGCAGAGCGGCACGATAGCGCTCTGGCACATGCCACCGCAGCTGCGCGTCGAGCACGCCATGCGCGCGGGCGCCCGGATCCCGCCTTTCTATGACTCCATGATCGCCAAGATGATCAGCCATGGCGAAGACCGCGATGTTGCGCGCCGCAAGCTGCTGGCGGGCCTCGAGGACGCGGTGGCGCTGGGCGTGACCACCAACCAGGCATTCCTGCAGCGCTGTCTCGGACACGAGGTGTTTGCGGCGGGTGGCGCCACCACGGCCTTCGTCGGCCAGCATCAGGACGCGTTGCTGGCACCCGATGCCGTGCTGCAGCGGCGCGCCGCTGCGATCGCCGCGGTGTTGCTCTACGAGACGCTGGGCGACCGGCCGCGGCCTCTGGGCCGGCGCATGACGCACAGCCTGCCGGTCTCGCTGCGCTTCGAGCAGGACGGGCAGCCGCGGATCGCCGGCATCGTACTGACCGGGCAGAATCATTTCGAGGTCGACCTCCAGGGCTCGAACGTCGTGATCGAACTCGACGGTATCGTCGGCCACACCGCGTATTTCATCTGCGACGGGCTGTTCGAGCGCGCAGCCTTGCATCGCGACGGCAACCTGCTGCTGCTGCACTATCGCGGCGTGCCGATGCGCATTGAGGACAAGACCCGCACGGCATCGGCTCGGCAGAGCGACGCGGGCGGCGACGGCAAGCTGCGCGCCTCGATGAACGGCCGCGTCGTCGCCGTTCTGGCGGCCGTCGGCGACACAGTCGAGGTCGGGCAGCCGGTCGTTACGCTGGAGGCGATGAAGATGGAGCACATCCACGCCGCGCCGCTCGCGGGCCGGATCGCCGCGCTGCACGTCAAAACCGGCGACCAAGTGGCCGCCAGCCGCGTGGTGGCGGAGATCGAATCCGCCGTCAAGCAGGAGGCTGCCTTGTGAGCGCTGTGCTGACTGAGAAGCGCGGTCACGCGCTGTGGATCACGATCAACCGGCCCGACAAGCGTAACGCGCTCAACAAGGAGGTGATCGCCGGCATCCGCGCGGGCTGGCGCGAGGCGCATGCGGACCGCGACATGCGCGTGGTGGTGCTGACTGCGGCGGGGGAGAAGTCGTTCTGCGCCGGCGGCGACCTGCAGCCCGGCGCGGGCTTCGCCTTCGACCTCTCGCAGCCCAACATCGACTACGCCGACATGCTGCGCGAGGTGCAGGCCTCGACCCTGCCGAGCATCGCGCGCATCAACGGCGCGTGCATGGCGGGCGGCATCGGCCTGGCCTGCATGACCGACATGGCGATCGCGGCCGACCACGCGAACTTCGGCCTGCCAGAGGTGAAGATCGGCCTCTTTCCGATGCAGGTCTTGAGCCTGCTGCAGTCGATCGTGCCGCGTCGCATCGTGCGAGAGTGGTGCCTCACCGGCGAACCCTTCGGGGCGAACGAGGCGCTTCACGCCGGCCTGCTCAATCACGTGGTGGCAGCCAGCGAACTCGACGTCAAGACGCAGGGGCTCGTCGATCGGCTCGTCGACAAGTCCCCGACCGCCTTGCGCCGAGGCAAGTATGCGATGCGCACTTTGTCGTCAATGTCTTTCGAGGAAGGCATTGCCTACGCTGAGGGTCAGATCGCATTGCTTGCGATGACCGAAGACGCAAAGGAAGGCTTGGCCTCCTTCAATCAAAAGAGGACGCCCGTGTGGACGGGCCGTTGAACCCAAGCCAGTGCTATCGCGGAGTGGTGCCGCGCTCGAGGCCATGGCCGCAAGCTACCTGCCCTGCGAGCCGCAACAGATGATGCTGCCTGCCGAGACGTTGCAGGAATGGCTGGATCAAGAACCTCCTGGGGTTCAGGCAGTTCAGCCTGCGCGGGCCGTCACACACGCCGCACATGGCCTCCGCCAAACTGAACGGGCCTCACCGGCAAGCCTTCTCAAAGGCTTCTGCCGCCCAGACTCCTAGGTCCTCCGTCGGCCAGCAAAGAGGGGCCTGTTCGTGGAACACCGCGGAACCGGCTTCGCCGGGCCGCCGGTGTTGCCCCCGGCAGGGGGTTGTCGGCCACACGAAGTGGGTAAGCCTGAGGGGAGCCTGCTCCCCAATACAATGCTGAGTGCTGTGCGCGGCCCGGCCCGCGCTGCGTGGCCGCGTCAGGCGTTCGCGAACCGCGGAACCCTTGTGGGGCGCCGCGCTCTTATTTCTTCCCTTTGCTGGAGACACCCTTGTTCATTTCTACTGCTTTCGCCCAGACCGCGCCCGCTGCTGCAGGGGGCGGTGACATGTTGTCCTCCCTCGGCAGCATGCTGCCGCTGGTGCTGATGTTCGTGGTGCTCTACTTCGTGATGATCCGCCCGCAGATGAAGCGCCAGAAGGAAGCCCGCGCGATGATCGAGGCGCTGGCCAAGGGCGACGAAGTCGCGACCTCCGGCGGGCTGCTCGGCAAGATCACCCAGATGGGCGAGCAGTACCTCACCATCGAGATCGCCAAGGGCGTCGAAGTGCAGGTCCAGCGCAGCGCCGTAGTCCAAGTCCTCCCCAAAGGCGCAATAAAGTAATGCTCGCCCCCAGGCTTCGCGCACTTCGTGTCGCTTCGCCCATCCCCTGCCGGGGGCAACACCAGCGGCCCGGCGAAGCCGGTTCCGCGGTGTTTCACCAACGGGCCGGGCTTCGCCGGCCAAATCCAATGACCAGTGATCTTTTATCCGAGCGGCCGCGCGCAGCGCGCCGCGTTCGCGGGCTGCCGTGGAACCGGCTCTGCCGGGCCACCGGCAGCGTCCCCAGCAGGGGGTTCGCGAAGCGACACGAAGTGCGCGAAGCCTGGGGGGGAGCCCCATTTCTGGGGGGAGCCAAGTGAACCGTTATCCGGTGTGGAAGTACACGGTCATCGTGATCGTGCTGCTCGTGGGGTTGATCTATGCCCTGCCCAATTTCTTCGGCGAAGCGCCCGCGGTGCAGGTGCTGGCGGCCAAGTCGACCGTCAAGGTCGATGCCGCGATGGAGGATCGCGTCCGGGAAGCATTGAAGGCGGCCGACCTGGCGCCCGACCTGCTGACGCGCGATGCAACCACGCTGCGCGCGCGCTTCACGAACACCGACGACCAGCTGAAGGCGCGCGACGTGCTGCAGCACGCGCTGGTGCCGGATGCGAGCGACCCGGGCTACGTGGTGGCGCTCAACCTGGTGTCGCGCTCGCCGACCTGGCTCACGGCGCTGCATGCCTACCCGATGTACCTCGGCCTCGATCTGCGCGGCGGCGTGGACTTCCTGCTGCAGGTCGACATGAAGGGCGCCATCGACAAGAAGGCCGAATCCTTCGCGAGTGATATCCGTACCGGCCTGCGCGACAAGGGCGTGCGCGGCAGCGCGGTCAACCGCAACGGCCAGGTCATCGAACTGAGCTTCCGCGACGCCGCCGGCCGCGACGCGGCGAAGGGCCTGATCCAGGATCAGCTGCCCGACCTCACGACGGTCGAGAGCCAGGACGGCACCGACTGGAAGCTCGTGGCCTCGATCAAGCCCGAGGCGGCGCGCCGCCTGCAGGATGCGGCGCTGAAGCAGAACATCACGACGCTGCACAACCGCATCAACGAGCTCGGCGTGGCCGAGCCGGTGATCCAGCAGCAGGGGCTGGACCGCATCGTGGTGCAGCTGCCCGGCGTGCAGGACACCGCCAAGGCCAAGGACATCCTCGGGCGCACGGCCACGCTCGAGATGCGCATGGTCGACGAAAGCACCGAGGGCCGCGCGGCCGAGCTGGGCACCGGGCCGGTGCCTTTCGGCTCGGAGAAATTCCTCGAGCGCAATGGCCGTCCCGTGATCGTCAAGAAGCAGGTGCTGGTGACCGGCGAGAACCTCACCGACGCGCAGCCCGGCTTCGATTCGCAGACGCAGCAGCCCAAGGTCGATCTCACGATGGACGCCAAGGGCGGCCGCATCATGCGCGACGTGAGCCGAGAGAACTACCACAAGCGCATGGCGATCCTGATCTTCGAGAAGGGCAAGGGCGAAGTGCTGACCGCGCCGTCGATCAACGGCGAGCTGGGCAACCGCTTCCAGATCTCGGGTGCGATGACCGTGGTCGAGGCCAACGACCTCGCGCTGCTGCTGCGCGCCGGCTCGCTGGCGGCGCCGATGGAAATCATCCAGGAGCGCACGATCGGCCCCAGCCTGGGTGCCGACAACATCAAGAAGGGCTTCGACAGCGTGATGTACGGCTTCGCCGGGATCATGGTGTTCATGTGCCTCTACTACGCGCTGTTCGGCGTCTTCTCGTCGATCGCACTGGCGGTCAATCTGCTGCTGCTGGTGGCGGTGCTGTCGATGCTGCAGGCCACGCTCACGCTGCCCGGCATCGCGGCCATGGCGCTGGCGATCGGCGTGGCCATCGACTCCAACGTGCTGATCAACGAGCGCGTGCGCGAGGAGCTGCGCAACGGCGCCTCGCCGCAGGCGGCCATCCATGCGGGCTACGACCGCGCGTGGGGCACCATCCTCGACTCCAACGTGACCACGCTGATCGCGGGCATCGCGCTGCTGGCATTCGGCTCCGGCCCGGTGCGCGGCTTCGCGGTGGTGCACTGCATCGGCATCGTCACGTCGATGTTCTCCGCCGTGTTCTTCTCGCGCGGCCTGGTCAATTTCTGGTACGGCAGCAAGAAGAAGCTCAAGACGGTGTCGATCGGCACCGTCTGGCGGCCGGACACCAAGGCCGTGGCCGAAGCGAAATAAGGGAACAGCAAGATGGAGTTCTTCCGCATCCACCGGACCATTCCGTTCATGCGCCACGCGCTGGTGCTGAACGTGGTGTCCTTCGTCACCTTCGCGCTGGCGGTGTTCTTCCTGCTCCACCGCGGGCTGCACCTGTCGGTCGAGTTCACCGGCGGCACGGTGATGGAGGTCGCCTACCAGCAGTCGGCCGACACCGGCAAGGTGCGCGAGACCATCTCGAAGCTCGGCTACGCGGACGTGCAGGTGCAGAACTTCGGCACCTCGCGCGACGTGCAGATCCGCCTGCCGGTCCAGAAGGGCCAGACCTCGGCGCAGCAGAGCGCCCAGGTGATCGACGCGCTGAAGGCGGTCGATCCGTCGGCGACGCTGCGCGGCAACGAGTTCGTCGGCCCGCAGGTCGGCGAAGAGCTCACCACCAACGGGCTCAAGGCGCTCGGCATGGTGGTGGCCGGCATCATGATCTACCTGGCCTTCCGCTTCGAATGGAAGTTCGCGCTCGCCACCGTGCTGGCCAACCTGCACGACGTGGTGATCATCCTGGGCTTCTTCGCCTTCTTCCAGTGGGAGTTCTCGCTGGCGGTGCTGGCGGCGGTGCTGGCGGTGCTGGGCTATTCGGTCAACGAATCCGTCGTCATCTTCGACCGGGTGCGCGAGAACTTCCGGCGCTACCGCAAGCTGAGCACGCGCGAGGTGATCGACAACGCGATCACGTCCACCATCAGCCGCACCATCATCACGCACGGCTCCACGCAGCTGGTGGTCCTGTCGATGTTCTTCTTCGGCGGCCCGACGCTGCACTATTTTGCGTTGGCGCTCACCATCGGCATCCTGTTCGGCATCTACTCGTCGGCCTTCGTGGCTGCGGCGCTTGCGATGTGGCTGGGCGTCAAGCGCGAGGACCTGATCAAGGCACCGATCAAGCGCGAGGGTGACCCGGATGATCCGAACACCGGCGCGGTGGTGTGAAGAAAGTGGCCGCGTCCGGGGAGACGCGGCGCAGGGTCTTGGGGTTGCCGAGCATGGGCCGAGGCGCGCGCGCGGTTACGCTTGGCAATGCGGGTTTACGCTCCTCGAATCGTTTAAATTGCCGTCCTGACCTTCCATGACCACGCGGTCCCACGCCTCTTCCCTGCAGCTCGCACGCGAAACCCGTGAGCGTTTCGTCGCCGCCACCGAAGGGGTGATCGCACCGGTCGCACGCGCCATCCGCGAACGGCTGACGGCGCTGGCGAGCCAGACCGGCAATGCGCGGGAGATGCAGGAGAACCGCGACGGCTTCCTGTTGTTCGAATCCCATGCGACGAACTGGGCTTCCCTCTCGCAAACGGCCTGGCGCAAGGCGCTGGTCAACAGCGCGGTCGACGATACGCCGACCAACTCGCTGTCGCGCCTCGAACTGATCGGCGACGAAGTGGTGGAGCCCGGCATCCTGTCATCGCGGCTGGCGCAGGTGATCCAGGACAAGGCCAGCTTCGAGCTCAACGACCTGCGCCTGCGCATCCAGCACCTGGAAAACACTTCCGAACTCGGTGCCAAGGACATCCTCAAGCCGGAAGCGCTCGCCAAGGTGCTGGTCGACCAGTGGCTGGCGGCCGGCCTGAGCCGCGGTCTCTGGACCAAGGTCCAGGATTCGGTGCAGCTTCACATGGTCGACGTGGTGGTCGCCGCCTACAAGGACGCCAATGCCTTCCTGATCGAGAAGGGCGTGATGCCCGAGATCGATCTCAAGAGTTTCGTCAAGCGCACCGGCGGCAACGTGTCGAATCCGATGCCGCTCGGCGGCAGCTTCGCAGGCGGCCCGGGCAGCGCATCGATGGGCATGGGCGCGGCGCCTCACCAGGGTGGGCGTGGCGGCTTCAATGCGCCGCCCGGCAGCTTCGCGCCGGCGGCGATCGGCGTCGGCATGGGGCGCGGGTCGTCCGGCATGGGCGGCTCCGGCGTGACCGGCGCCGACGCGACCGGCGGCTCGCCGCTGGTGATCGCGCGCCAGCGGGCGCAAGGCGTGCTGCTCAACCTCAAGCGCTTCGTGACGGCGCGCATCGGCGGCGACATCACCCAGCCGCGCGTGCCGGGGGCGGGCGGCTTCGGCGAAGGCGCCATGGGCGGTGGTGCGGGCGGCGGTGCGGGCGGCGCCGGCATGGGCGTGGCGGCGGGTGCGCCCGCTTTCGCCGCGGCGATCGCCGATGCGGAGGCGGCCTACCAGATGATGGCTTCGCGGTACGTGGTCGGCGACGAGGCCACCGCGCTGCATCAGACGGCCGCCGAACTGCGCCGGCGCACCAGCGAGCTCAAGCGCAAGGCGCCGACCACCGCGGACAAGGCCACGGTGGAGATCGTGGCCCTGATGTTCCAGGCCATCCTGGCCGAGGAACGCATTCCCTTCTCGGCGCGCGTGTGGTTCGCGCGCCTGCAGATGCCGGTGCTGCGCGTCGCGATCGCGGAGCCCGAATTCTTCGGCACGCTGCAGCATCCCGCACGCATGCTGATCGACCGCATGGGCTCCTGCGTGATGGGCTTCGATGCGGCGGCCATCTCGGGCAGCGCGCTCGAGGGCGAGATCCGCCGCGTCGTGCAGGTCATCGAGCAGTATCCGGAAACCGGCCAGCGCGTGTTCAAGCTGGTGTTCGACGAATTCGTCGTCTTCCTCAACAAGTACCTGACGCAGAGCGACTCGACCCAGCGGGTCATGAGCGTGGCGCAGCAGGTCGAGCAGAAGGAAACGATGGCGATCCAGTACACCATCGAGTTGCGCAAGATGCTCAACGACATGCCGGTGCGCGAGGAGATCCGCGAGTTCCTGTTCAAGGTCTGGGCCGAGGTGCTGGCGATCGCGGCCCTGCGCTACGGCGGGCAGGACGAACAGACGGTGACGCTCAAGCGCGCCGCATCCGATCTGGTGTGGGCGGCCAGCGCCAAGCCCAATCGCAACGACCGCACCCGCGTGATCCAGGACCTGCCCAAGCTGTTGCAGCGCCTGCGCCAGGGCATGAGCTTGCTGGGCATCGTGGGCGATCCGCAGGAAGCGCACATCAAGACCATCGGCGCCACCCTGTCCGATGCCTTCCTGTCCAAGACCGAGTCGATCCCGCCGGCCCAGATCGAGGCAATGGCCAAGCGCCTGGCCAACCTCGAGGATTTCGTGACCGACGAAGGCGCCACCGACCTGCCGCTGGATGCCGCGAGCATCGAGCTGCTGCTGGGTGTCGACGCGGCCTCGATCGAGGTCGTGCCCGACACCGGCACCAAGGTCGGCGAGGACATGCTCGCCTGGGCGCACGATCTCCAGGTGGGAACGTGGTTCATGCTCGACCACAACGACCGCGTGAACCAGGTCCAGTTCGTCTGGCGCAGCGAGCGCAAGCAGCTGCACCTGTTCGCCTCCAGCGACGGCCGCAGCTTCCTGATCCAGGTTGGCCGATTGGCGTCCTATCTGCAAGCGGGCCTGCTGGTGCCGGCCGAGGAAGAAACGCTGACGGTCCGCGCGACGCGCGAGGCCTTGGCCAAGCTGGACGCAAATCCAGAACGGCTATTGAACTAGCCCCGGCCGGCGCGGCCAGGTCCCTTCGTGAAACACCGCGGATCCGGCTCCGCCGGTCCGCCGGTGTTGCCCCCCGGCAGGGGGTAGGCGGCCACACGAAGTGGGCAAGCCTGGGGGCGAGCAACTAGTGCGGAAGGCGGTCGGTGGTGTCGTCGCAGAGTTCATCGAGCACCAGCGCATCGGGCTCGATGCCGGTGCTCCAGTGCACCATCAGCAGGATGATCTTGAGTTCGTCGAGCGCCAACGGGTCGCCCGGCGTGGCCATCGCGCGCTCGATCACGATCTCCCGCATGCCGGCCGGCAGCATGCCGGACGATTCGAGAAAGCGGATGAAGCCCAGGCATTCGGCGCCCAGATGGTCCTGCTCGGCCATCGAATAGACGCGCATCGAATCCGGTGATTGCGGCAGGACGGCGTCGCCGATGCCACGCAAGGTGACCGTGGCGGTGGCCTCGTCGGCATGGCGTGCCAGTTGAACGCCTTGCGTGGCGAGGCTCAGGCCGTCGAGCCATCGCAAGGCATCGCGGATCTCTTCTGCATCGAAGCCTTGTGCACTGAGCTTGCGGCCCAACTGCTCGGGTTGGGGGCACGCGTCGCCGCGCCAGTAGTTTTCGTAGACGAACACGAGCACTTCGAACATGCGGCCAATATAGCCCACTCGCGCGACGGTGCCCGCCGCGTTGCACCATTGCGACGCCTTGCGGCTCAGCCTTGTGCGATCCGCTGGAACAGGCCGCCCGGAAGGCGGGCCACACGGCCGGCGAGCTCCAGCTCGAGCAGTTGAGCCTGCAAGGCGGCAGCGCTCCAGCCGGTGCGGGCACACAGCGCATCGAGGCTGACCGGATCGAAGCCCAGTTCAGGCAGCAGTCCGTGTTCTTCGGGCTGTGCGGTCCCGGGGGCCGCGGCGGTGGAAGTCTCCATGGCGAGCTTCTCCAGGCGAAGCTCTTCGAGAACGTCATGCACCGATTCGACCAGCTTGGCGCCCTGGCGTATCAGCGCATGGCAGCCGCGCGATTGCGGCGCATGGATGGAGCCGGGAATGGCGAACACGTCCTTGCCCTGCTCGCTTGCGAACTGCGCGGTGATCAGCGAACCCGATTTCAGCGCGGCTTCCACCACCAGGGTGCCACGCGAGAGTCCGGCAATCAGGCGGTTGCGCTTGGGAAAATTCTGGCTGAGCGGCGGCGTGCCGAGCGGATATTCGCTCACGAGCAGGCCTTGTGCGGCAATGCGATGCGCCAGCGCGCGGTGTCTCGCGGGGTAGACGCGGTCGAGCCCGGTGCCGACCACGGCCACGGTCGCCAGCCGGTCCGGCGCGCCGGCGACCGCGTCGAGTGCACCCTCGTGCGCCGCGCCGTCGATGCCGAGCGCAAGCCCCGAGACGACCGCGATGCCTGCCTCGCCGAAGGCCCGTGCGAAGGCGCGTGCGTTCGCCGCACCCTGCGGCGTCGGATTGCGGCTGCCGACGATCGCGATGCTGCGTTCCAGTTGCGTGAGATCGAAAGCGGGCGCCCCGAGCAGATAGAGCATCAGGGGCGGGTCGGCGGTTTCGAGCAGCGAGGCCGGATAGCCCGCATCGCCCAGCGTCACGATGCGCCGCGTGGCGCCATGCGCTTCCACACCTTGCAGCCATGCCGAGGTCTGATCGACCAGCGCGGACAGCGTCGCCGGCGCGTGCGCCAGCGCATCGGCCTGTGCCACCGTCACGACCTGTTCCTGCGCTGCGCGCGCTTGCGCGAAGACACCCGACGGAAGGCCGAAGGCCGCGAGCAGCTTGCGCGCGGCCGTGTTCCCGATCCCTGGCGTCAGCGCGAGCCGCAGCCAGTCCGCGAGTTCTTCGCGCTCCACGTGAAGGTCTGAGGCCTCAGGGATTGACCAGCCGATCGCCGGGGCGCGGCGCGTCGCTGATCTCGAGCACCAGTGCGTACGAGACCTTCTCGAACGGCCGGAACACCATCAGCAGTCCGATGCGCTCGTTGGGCAGCTTCAGGGTGTCCTTGCCGCCGCCGGTCTTGTCGACGATGGTTTCGCCGTTCTTGAGAATGGCAAGCACGTCGCCGTTCTCGATGCCGTCGCGCGTGCCCTTGTTGATGGCGACGACCTGATTCTGTGCCGCGAATTCGACCGCGCTGCCGTACACCGACACGATGCGGCCATCGACCACGGGATCCGCCGGCGCGTGCGGCGCGTAGCTCAGCAGCTGGCGCGGCGGCTCGGGCAGCAGGCGGTCGCCGGCGCGGATTTCCTCGCGCGCGGCCACGATGTCGATGGTGGCGGGCACGACGTTGACGACCTGCTTGCCGTCCACCTCGTCCTCCGCAGTCGACTCGCCGCGCTGCAGCGTCGCCTTGCCGACATACTGTGCTTCATAGCCGAGGATCTCTCCCGTGCCCGGATCTTTCAAGGGCGTCGCATCGCGGAACACGCGGAAGGTCTTGATCGGGCCGGGCGCCTCGACCAGCGGAGAATTCTTGTCGCCGCGCGCGTAGGCACGGTCGCCGCGCGCCAGCAGCACGCGGCTGTCGTTGCCTGCCACGATGCGCGGCGCGGTGAGCAGGGTCTGTTCGTCGACCACGATCGGCTCGGTGAGGAAGGGCTCGATCAGGCTCGGATTGAGCGTCGGCAGCGCCATGTCGCCGAGCGACTCGTAGCGGGTGCGCGGGCTCAGCTTGATGGTGCCTTCGGGCGCGCCGGCGCCGCCCCGGCGCGTGCTCAGCCGGGCCCGGCCGCCGGTCTTGTCGAGGTAGAGGACCTGGCCGGGGTAGATGCGGTGCGGATTCGAGATGTCGCTGATGTTCATGCCCCACAGCTCGGGCCAGCGCCACGGGCTGCGCAGATAGAGGCGGGAGATGGCCCAGAGCGTGTCGCGGGGCTTGACGGTGTATTCGTCCGGCGCATTCGGTGTGAGTTCGCCGACCGGGATGCCGGCTTGCGCCGTTTGCTGCGCGGTGGCCCGCTGCTGCGGTGTGATGGGATAGTTCTGCGCCGCGGCCGTCGTGGCCGTGCCCACCATGGCAACCATCGCCAGCGCAGCAAGGAGGGTCGGACGCAGGCCTTCGTCGATTCGGAGTTTTTTCATGGTTTGATGGTGTGCACGCACTGCGCCGCGGAGGGCATACGAATCCTCACAATTTGCAACGAATTTTGCGCTGAAGCCCTTGATTGGGCAACGTTTATCAAGGTGCGGTCCCTCGGGCAGTCGCGGAAATGGCGAAAATAGCGACAACTTTTCCTCGTTTTCATGGCCAAGAGAACCATCCTGAGTTTCCCCGACAAACGGCTGCACACGGTCGCCAGGCCCGTGCAGGGCGTCGATGCGCGCATCAAGGCGTTGGTCGTCGATCTGCTCGAGACGATGTACGACGCCAATGGCATCGGGTTGGCGGCCACGCAGATCGATGTGCACGAGCGCCTGGTGGTGATCGACATTTCCGAGGAGCGCAACCAGCCGCTGGTGCTGATCAATCCCGAAATCGTCTGGGCCAGCGACGAGAAGGTCTTGAACGAGGAAGGCTGCCTCTCGGTGCCCGGCATCTACGACGGCGTCGAGCGCTCCACCGCCGTGCGCGTGACCGCGCTCGATGCCGAGGGCGAGCCACAGACGATCGAGGCCGACGGCCTGCTCGCGGTCTGCATCCAGCACGAACTCGATCACCTGCTCGGCAAGGTCTTCGTCGAATACCTCTCGCCCCTCAAGCGCAACCGCATCAAGAGCAAGCTGCTCAAGCAGCAGCGCGAGGACCAGCGGCTCGAGCAGGAACGCTGACCATGAGAGGCCGGCGTTTCATCCTGGCGATGGCCGCCGCATTGGCGCTGGCCGCCTGCGTGAGCGAGCCGACCAGACTGCCGCTCGGCACGTCGCGCGCCGAGGCCCTGCAGCGACTCGGGTCGCCGACCGCGACCTATCCCTTGCCCAACGGCGGCGAGCGCCTGCAATATTCCCGCGCGCCGGCCGGCTTCGAAGTGAACAACGTCGACCTCGACGCCAGCGGGCATGTGGTGTCCATACGCCAGGAGCTGTCCGAAGGCCTGTTCGACCGCACGATCAAGCCCGGTGTCTGGCGCGAGGCTGACGTGCTGCGCACCTATGGCCGTCCGCTGGAGATCACGCGGGTGAGTTCCTTCGACGGTGTCGTGTGGACATGGCACTTCATGTCGCTGAACAACCCCCGCTTCCTCTATATCTACATCGATCCGGCGGGCGTGGTCCAGCGCTACCACACCGGCGACGACATGCGGCGCAATCATCTGTCCCTGTGAGCGCAAAGGCCGCATGAAGATCGCATTCGCGGGTACGCCCGAGTTCGCCCGCGTCGCGCTGCAGGCCATTGCCGCCGCCGGTTTCGAACTCGTGCAGGTGCTGACCCAGCCCGACCGGCCCGCGGGCCGCGGCATGAAGCTGCAGGCTTCGCCGGTCAAGCAGTTTGCCGTGGAGCGCGGCTGGCCCGTCGCGCAGCCGCGCAGCCTGCGGCTGGATGGTAAGTACCCCGACGACGCGGCCGCTGCACGCGCGGTCCTCGACGAAGCGAAGCCCGACCTCATGGTCGTCGCCGCCTACGGCCTGATCCTGCCGCAATGGGTGCTGGACGCGCCGCGCCTGGGCTGCCTCAACATCCACGCGAGCCTGCTGCCGCGCTGGCGCGGCGCGGCGCCGATCCATCGCGCGATCGAAGCCGGCGATGCCGAGACCGGCGTCACCATCATGCGGATGGACGCCGGCCTCGACACCGGCGCCATGCTGCTGCGCGAAGCGCTGGCGATCGGCGACGACAGCACCGCGCGCCTGCACGACCGGCTCGCGACACTCGGCGGACGGCTGATCGTGCAGGCGCTCCATCAGGCGCAGGCCGGTACGCTGCACGCCGAGCCGCAGCCGGCCGATGGCGTGAGCTATGCGCACAAGGTCGAGAAGCACGAGGCGCAGGTCGACTGGTCGCAGCACGCCGACGCGATCGTGCGCCGCGTCCGCGCCTTCGATCCCTTCCCCGGCGCCAGCAGCCTGCTCGACGGCGAGACGCTCAAGCTCTGGGCCGCGCACGCACGCCCCGGTGAAGTCGCCGACAGGCCCGGCACCATCCTCGCCGTCGGCCCGGCCGGCATCGAGATCGCCGCGGCGGATTCGACGGTCGTCGTCACCGAGCTGCAGCGTGCCGGCGGCAAGCGCCTGCCGGTGGCCGATTTCCTGCGCGGCTTCGATCTGAAGCCTGGGCAGGTGTTCGGCTGATGTTCCTCTCCCCGTCCATCCGGCGCCTGCCCGAGTTCCGTAGCGGCCTGCGCGACATGTCGCCGGTCGCGCTCGGCGTCGGCGCGTGGGGTCTGATGACCGGCGTGGCCATGGTCAAGTCGGGCATGAGCGTGTTCGAGTCCGTGGCGATGACGCTCCTGGTCTACGCCGGCAGCTCGCAGCTTGCGGCCATTCCGCTGCTCATTGCCGGTGCGCCGATCGGGGTCATCCTGGCCACGGCCTTCTGTGTCAACCTGCGCTTCGTCGTCTTCAGCCTGCACCTGCGGCCCTATCTCATGCACATGCCGCGCTGGCGCCGCATGACCCACGGTTATCTCACCGCCGACATGAGCTATGCGATGTTCACCCGGCGCTACCCGGCGCCGGCGGCGACCGAGCCCGGGCAGCGGGCGCAGGAGGCCTACCTGACCGGCAACTACTGCGTCACCTGGTGCGCGTGGATGGGACTGAGCCTGCTCGGCATCGCGCTGGCCAACCTGATCCCGCCATCCTGGGGCCTGGGCTTCGCCGGCGTGCTGAGCCTGGTCGCCATCGTCTGTTCCATGGCGACCACGCGCCTGCGCGTGCTGGCCGCGCTGATCGCCAGCGCGACGGCCGTCGCGGCCTTCGCCCTGCCGCTCAAGCTGAACATCGTCGCCGGCATCGGCGTCGCGGTGCTGCTGTGCTTCTGGCTGGAGAAGCAGTTCGGGCTCGATCCGGTGGCGGAGGACGATGCATGAGCGGTGGCATGGGCGGAACCGATCTGTGGACGCTGGCCGTGATCCTCGGCATGGCCGGCATCACCGTGCTCACGCGCTGCTTCTTCTTCATCTTCGATCGCCCCTGGGGCCTGCCCGAGTGGGCGCACCGCGCACTGCACTACGCGCCGGCGGCCGCGCTCGCCGCGGTGATCGCGCCCGAGATCGTCATGACGCAGGGCCATCTGGTCGCCACCTGGCAGGACGCGCGGCTCTACGGCACCGCGGCCGGCGCGCTCTGCTACATCTGGCGCCGCGGCGTGCTCGGCACGATGGGGGTCGGGATGGCGGTCTACCTGCCGCTGCACCTGGGGCTGGGCTGGTAGGGCCTGCGTGCCCTCACGCGGAGGCAGCGCCGCTGTCGCGGCGAGATGCGAAACCTACAATGGCCGCTGGCTCTCGAAGTCCCCTTCATCCGCTTTCACTTCCGTTTCCACCCATGAACGTTCTTCGATTCACCGACCTCTGCAAAGAGGGCAAAGCCGCCGGCCGCCGCGTGTTCATCCGGGCCGATCTCAACGTGCCGCAGGACGACGCGGGCCGCATCACCGAGGACACGCGCATCCGCGCCTCGGTGCCCTGCATCCGGCTGGCGCTCGAAGCCGGCGCCGCGGTCATGGTCACCTCGCACCTCGGCCGGCCGACCGAAGGCCAGTTCAAGCCGGAGGATTCGCTCGCACCGGTCGCCGAGCGCTTGGCCGAACTGCTGGGCCGCGAGGTGCCGCTGGCGTCGAACTGGGTCGACGGCGTCGACGTCAAACCGGGCCAGGTCGTGCTGCTCGAGAACTGCCGCCTCAACAAGGGCGAGAAGAAGAACGACGAGGCGCTGGCGCGCAAGCTCGCCGCGCTCACCGACATCTACGTCAACGACGCCTTCGGCACCGCGCACCGCGCCGAGGCCACCACCTACGGCATCGCGCAGTTCGCCCCCGTGGCCTGCGCCGGGCCGCTGCTGGCGGCCGAGATCGATGCCATCACCCAGGCGCTGGCGCAGCCGAAGCGCCCGCTGGTCGCGATCGTCGCCGGTTCCAAGGTCAGCACCAAGCTCACCATCCTCGAGAGCCTGGCCGACAAGGTCGATCAGCTGATCGTCGGCGGCGGCATCGCCAACACCTTCATGCTGGCGGCCGGCCTGAAGATCGGCAAGTCGCTCGCCGAGCCCGACCTGCAGGACCAGGCCGAGGCCGTGATCGAAGCGATGCGCGCGCGCGGCGCGGCCGTGCCGATCCCGGTCGACGTGGTCACGGCCAAGACCTTCGCGGCCGATGCGCCGGCGACGGTGAAGGACGCGAACGACGTGGCCGACGACGACCTGATCCTCGACATCGGCCCGAAGACCGCCGAGCTGCTGGCCGCGCAGCTGCGCGAGGCCGGCACCATCGTCTGGAACGGCCCGGTGGGCGTGTTCGAGTTCGATGCCTTCGCCAACGGCACGCGCACCATCGCGCAGGCCATCGCCGACAGCGCGGCCTTCTCGATCGCCGGCGGCGGCGACACGCTGGCCGCGATCGCCAAGTACGGCATCGAGGACAAGGTCGGCTATATCTCGACCGGCGGCGGCGCCTTTCTCGAGGTGCTGGAGGGCAAAACGCTCCCCGCCTTCGAGATCCTGGAAAAAAGAGCTGGATAGGGCTCGCCCCCAGGCTTCGCGCACTTCGTGTCGCTACGCCAACCCCCTGCCCGGGGGCAACACCGGCGGACCGGCCAAGCCGGATCCGCGGTGTTTCTGGAAAGGGGCAGGCCAGGGCGCTGGAATTGCGTACTAGCCGCTGGCGGCCAAAGTGTATACAGTAGCGAATACAACCGGAGACCCGAATGAGCACGCCTCGCCTTCCCCGTCATGCCACCAAGATCGTCGCCACGCTCGGCCCGGCGTCCAGCACGCCCGAATTGCTGGAGCAGATGATTCATTACAAGGTCAGCGTGGTGCGGCTCAACTTCAGCCACGGCACCGCGCAGGACCACATCAACCGCGCCGCGATGGTGCGCGAGGCCGCGCGCCGCACCGGCCGCGAGGTCGCGATCATGGCCGACTTGCAAG
The DNA here is from genome assembly GCF_901827165.1 of Variovorax sp. SRS16. Lineage (NCBI taxonomy): Bacteria > Pseudomonadati > Pseudomonadota > Betaproteobacteria > Burkholderiales > Comamonadaceae > Variovorax > Variovorax sp. SRS16. Next base: position 5,484,213 of record NZ_LR594666.1, on the reverse strand, counting down.
GGCCGAAGATCCGTGTCGGCAAGTTCGCCGAAGGCAAGATCTGGCTCGAGCCGGGCGCCAAGTTCGTGCTCGATGCCTCGCGCATCGAGCTGGGCGACGTCGGTGCCGTGGGGCTCGACTACAAGGATCTGCCGCGCGACGTGAAGCCCGGTGACAGCCTGCTGCTGAACGACGGGCTCATCGTGCTCACGGTCGATGCCGTCAAGGGCGACGCGGTGCACACCACGGTGCGCCTGGGCGGCGAGCTCTCGAACAACAAGGGCATCAACAAGCAGGGCGGCGGCCTCACCGCGCCGGCCCTGACGGCCAAGGACATGGAAGACATCAAGACCGCGATGAGCTTCCAGGCCGACTACGTCGCCGTGAGCTTCCCCAAGAACGCGACCGACATGGAAATGGCGCGCCAGCTGTGCAACGTGGCCGCCGCGGAGTTCGGCCACAAGCCCGGGATGATCGCCAAGATCGAGCGTGCCGAGGCGATCCCCAAGCTGGAAGAGATCCTGCGTGCCAGCGACGGCATCATGGTCGCGCGCGGCGATCTCGCGGTCGAGGTCGGCAATGCCGCCGTGCCCGCACTGCAGAAGAAGATGATCCGCATGGCGCGCGACATGGACAAGGTCGTCATCACCGCCACGCAGATGATGGAATCGATGATCACCAACCCGGTGCCCACGCGCGCCGAGGTCAGCGACGTGGCCAACGCCGTGCTCGACGGCACCGACGCGGTGATGCTCTCGGCCGAGACCGCGTCCGGCCGCTATCCGCTCGAGACCGTGCAGGAGATGAGCCGCATCTGCGAGGCCGCCGAGGCCGCGGAAGATCCGCACCTCGATGCCGACTTCAGCGGCCAGACCTATGCCCGCATCGACCAGTCGATCGCGATGGGTGCGCTTTTCACCGCCCACCACCTGGGCGCCAAGGCGATCGTGGCGCTGACCGAGTCGGGCTCGACCTTGCTGTGGATGAGCCGCCACCGCGCGCACATCCCGATGTACGCGCTGACCTCGCGGCTGGCGACCCAGCGCAAGCTGGCGCTCTACCGGAACGTGCGGCCGCTGCTGATGGATTCGGAAAGCGACCGCGACACCGCCCTCGAACGGGCGGAAGCCCATCTGAAGAAGCGCGGCATCGTGCAGACCGGCGACGTCTATGCGATCACTTGCGGCGAGCCGATGGGTGCGCCCGGCGGCACCAACATGCTGAAGATCTGCCGGGTCGGCTGAGGACGCGGCGCGTTCCCGCGAAACCGCTGCCGGGCGGCATGCGTACTGCCCGGATGAAGTCTCATCCGTTTTTCTTCCGAATCCACCCTCGCGCACTGCAGCTCGGCGTGCTCGCCATGGGTGCGGCCGCGCTGGCGGCATGCTCGCCGCTCGGGATCGTCAACAGCCTGGTGCCCGGCGCCGTGGTCGTCATTCCGGACTATCGGCTGTCGCCGCAGGTCGCCTACCCGGCGTTCGTCGAGGACAGCGCACTGGCCGTGAAATGGGGCCTCGACCATGCGGCGCAGCTCGGCGCCGATCCGCGGCAGGTCTACATCATGGGGCCACAGCTCGGGCGCCTACAACGCGGCCATGGTCGTGCTCGACGCGCGCTGGCTGAACGCGGTGGGCGCGAGTCCGAAGCAGCTGGCCGGCTGGATCGGTCTGGCCGGGCCCTATGACTTCCTGCCGATCGGGCAGCCGCAAGCGCAGGTGGCCTTCAACTGGCCGGACACGCCGCAATCATCGCAGCCGATCGTGCATGCCGCGTCCGGCGCGCCGCGCACGCTGCTCATGGCGGCGACGGAGGACACGCTGGTCGATCCGGTGCGAAATACCCGACAGATGGCCGACAAGCTGCGCGCAACCGGCGTCGAAGTGGCGCTGCGGGAGTTCGACGACCTCGGCCATGTCACCCTGATCGGCGCCGTCCGACAAGGTCGCTCGCTAGAATCGACCGGAAGTCCCTACTGTCTTTTTTCTTATTCCCGCGAGGTATTCCCATGGCACTCGTCTCGATGCGCGAACTGCTCGACCACGCCGCCGCCAACGGCTACGGCATTCCGGCGTTCAACGTCAACAACCTCGAACAGGTGCAGGCCGTGATGGAAGCCGCCAAGGAAACCGGCGCGCCGGTGATCCTGCAGGCCAGTGCCGGCGCGCGCAAGTACGCCGGCGAGCCCTTCATCAAGCACCTGATCCTGGCGGCCATCGAGGCCTACCCGACCGTGCCGCTGGTGATGCACCAGGACCACGGCCAGAGCCCGGACGTATGCCAGGGCGCGATCAATCTGGGCTTCTCCTCGGTGATGATGGACGGCTCGCTGGAAGCCGACGGCAAGTCGATCGCCAGCTACGACTACAACGTCGACGTCACGCGCCGTGTCGTGGACATGGCGCACAAGGTCGGCGTGACGGTCGAGGGCGAACTGGGCTGCCTGGGCTCGCTCGAAACCATGAAGGGCGACAAGGAAGACGGCCACGGCACCGACGCGACGATGACGCGCGAGCAGCTGCTGACCGATCCGGAGCAGGCGGCCGACTTCGTGAAGAGGACCCAGCTCGATGCGCTGGCGATCGCGATCGGCACCAGCCACGGCGCCTACAAGTTCACCCGCAAGCCCACCGGCGACATCCTGGCGATCGACCGCATCAAGGAAATCCACCGCCGCATCCCCAACACCCACCTGGTGATGCACGGCTCGTCGTCGGTGCCGCAGGATCTGCTGGCCATCATCCGGCAGTTCGGCGGCAACATGAAGGAAACCTACGGCGTGCCGGTCGAGGAAATCCAGGAAGCCATCAAGTACGGCGTGCGCAAGATCAACATCGATACCGACATCCGCCTGGCCATGACCGGCGCAGTGCGCAAGTTCATGGCCGAGAATCCCGAGAAATTCGATGCGCGCGAATGGCTCAAGCCGGCGCGCGAGGCCGCCAAGCAGATCTGCAAGCAGCGCTACATCGAGTTCGGCTGCGAAGGGCAGGGGCCGAAGATCAAGGGCGACACGCTGCAAATCGTCGCCGCGAAGTACGCTAAAGGCGAACTCGCACAAGAAGTGATCTGAGCCTTCCATTGGCCCGGGAAGCCACCCTCGCGGTGGCTTTTTTCTGCGCGCACAATCTGCGTCGTCTCTCGACCATCGACATCGTCACTCCGCCATGACCACCGTCCACACCTCTTCCATCCAGAGCCTTCCGCTGCTCGCGCGCGGCAAGGTGCGCGACAACTACGCGGTCGGCAGCGACCGCATCCTGATGGTCGCGAGCGACCGCCTGTCGGCCTTCGACGTGATCATGGGCGAGCCGATCCCCGGCAAGGGCGTGATCCTCACGCAGATGGCGCTGTGGTGGTTCGACCGGCTCGGCGCGCTGTGCCCCAACCACCTGACGGGCGAGGCGCCCGAGAGCGTGGTCGCGCCGGGCGAGGTGGCGCAGGTCAAGGACCGCTCGATGCTGGTCAAGCGACTCACGCCGATCCCGGTCGAGGCCGTGGTGCGCGGCTACCTGGCCGGCAGCGGCTGGAAGGAATACCAGGAGGGCCGCGCGGTCTGCGGCGTGCCGCTGCCCGAGGGCCTGCGCAACGCGAGCAAGCTGCCGCGGCCGATCTTCACGCCGGCGGCCAAGGCGGCGGCGGGCAACCATGACGAGAACATCAGCTACGACAAGGTGGTGGAGGTGGTCGGCCCCAAGCTCGCGCAGCAGATCCGCGAGACCAGCATCGCCATCTACGAGGCGGCCGCCGAGATCGCGCTGGCCCGCGGGATGATCATCGCCGACACCAAGTTCGAGTTCGGCCTCGACGAGGCCGGCACGCTGGTGCTGATGGACGAGGTGCTGACGCCCGACAGCTCGCGCTACTGGCCGGTCGAAGGCTACGATGCGGCGCTCGCCGCCGGCACCAATCCGCCGAGCTACGACAAGCAGTTCGTGCGCGACTGGCTCGAGGCGACCCGGATCAACGGCAAGCCCTGGGACAAGACGCCGCCGGCACCGCGCCTGCCGGCCGAGGTGATCGAGAAGACGGCGGCCAAGTACCGCGAAGCGCTGGAACGGCTCACCGGCTGACGGGCGCCGATCCGGCGCTCAGCGTCGCGACCGTGCGTCCGTTCGCATCCAGCAACGCGAGCCGCGAGCGTCCCTGCAGCCGGTAGCTGGCGGTGGACTGCAGCGCAGCGAAGAACTGGCTTTCGTTGATGCGGGTCGCCTCGTCGGCGCAGGCCATGCGGGTCGCGCCCATCTGGCTCAGCTTGAGTGCGCTGCCGCTGCGCTGGAAGGTGCCCGAAATGCGGTTGCAGCCGCCCGAGCCGCTCACGCGGCCGCTGCTGCCGTCGAACTGGATCCGCGCAATGCGCTGCGGATCGCTGCTCGGTTCGATCAGCATGTCGCCCAATTGGTCGAGTTGCCAGACCGGCCCTTCGATCGGCTCGTCGAGGTTGATGCCGCTGCCGCAGCCGGTGGTCAGTGCGCAGGCGAGCAATGCCGCCGTGAGGAACAAGGAACGCATGGCCGGTTTTCCTTTTGCAACGAAATGATTCGGCTCCATCGTATGCGAGGCGGCACGTCGCGCCAACGCCACTCCCACTGCGAGTCCGGACCGGGCGCAACGTTCCGTTCCATGGCCGCTCCGTGCCGCATCGCGTGCCGGCCGGCGGCCGCCCCGATCAGCTCAGGACGACGCTGCTGAGCCGCCGCCGATAGGTCGCGACCGTGGGATCGTCCGGCGGGATCTGGCCATCCGCCACCTTGGGCCGGGGCGGCTCGATGATCTCGAGGATGGCGATGTAGGTCTTGCGAGCGAGCTCTTCGCTCCAGCTCTTGTCGCGCATCAGGATGTCGAGCAGCTCGTCCATCGCGTCGGTCCAGCGCTGCGCGGCCATGAGCAGCCGGGCGCGGTCGAAGCGGGCCTCGAAGTCGCGCTTGTTGGCCGCGATGCGGGACTCGGCATCGGCCAGCGAAGGCGCCGCGCCCTGGGCGGGCGACGCGAAGTCGGTCGCATCCATCCAGCGCTGCAGCGCATCGAAGCGGCGCACCTGCGTGGTCCTGGCGATCGCCGGTGCGAAGGCGACCTTGGCATCGTCGATGCGGCCTTCCTGCAGCAGCAGCTTCACGTAGTCGAAACGCGCGTCGTCGTTGGCCGGATCGGCGGCCACCGCATGCTGCAGCCGCTCGAGCGCGCCCTCGGTATCGCCTTCGGCCAGCGCCTCCTGGGCGGCTTCTTCCTGTTCGAGCGCCTCGACCTCGTCCGCGCCCGGCACGTGCTTGTCGAGGAAGGCACGGATCTGCTCGGCCGGGATGGCGCCGACGAAGCCGTCGACCGGCTGGCCCTCCTTGAACATCACGCAGAACGGGATGCTGCGCACGCCGAACATCTGGCTCAATTGCTGCGAGATCTGCGGCACCTTGTCGGCATCGAGCTTGGCCAGCGCGAAGCGGCCGGCATACTCGGCCTCGAGCTTTTCGAGCACGGGGCCGAGCTGTTTGCAGGGGCCGCACCATTCGGCCCAGATGTCCAGCAGCACCGGCGTGGTCATGGAGCCGTCGATCAGCTCGGTCTGGAAGTTTTCGAGGGTGATGTCGATCATCGTGGGAAGCTGAGGGTGAAACGTAAAATTGAAACCATGAAGCAAGCAATTCAGGTCGGCGTGGTCATGGGCTCGAACTCCGACTGGGAGACGATGCGCAATGCGGTCGAGATTCTCCAGCAATTCGGCGTCGCCCACGAAGCCCGGGTGGTCTCGGCGCACCGCATGCCGGACGAATTGTTCGCTTATGCCGAAAACGCCGCCCCGCGAGGCCTGGCCGCCATCATCGCCGGTGCCGGCGGCGCGGCCCACCTGCCGGGCATGCTGGCGGCCAAGACCCCGGTGCCGGTGCTCGGCGTGCCGGTGGCGAGCAGGCACCTGCAAGGCGTGGATTCGCTCTACAGCATCGTGCAGATGCCCAGGGGCGTGCCGGTCGCGACCTTCGCCATCGGCCCTGCCGGCGCGGCCAACGCGGCCCTGTTCGCGGTCGCGATGCTGGCGGTGGGCAATCCGGCCCTGCGCGCCCAGCTGGACGCCTTCCGCGCGAAGCAGACGCAGGCCGCCCAGGCAATGACCCTGCCGCCGCTCGATGCGCCGGCCGGCCAGGGCGCTGTGTCGCCGTTCTCGCCGCAGGGCGGGGGCGCGCTGTGAGCGCGCTGCTGCCGGGCGCCACCCTCGGCGTGCTGGGCGGCGGCCAGCTGGGCCGCATGTTCGTGCACGCGGCCCAGCGCATGGGCTACTTCACGGCCGTGCTCGACCCCGATCCCGACAGCCCCGCGGGGCGCGTGAGCCACCACCACATCCACACCGACTACACCGATGTCGACGGTCTGGCGCGGCTGGCGGGCCTGGCCGATGCCATCACGACCGAGTTCGAGAACGTGCCCGCGCCCGCGCTGGTGCATCTCTCGGTCGCGCGGCCGGTCTCGCCCGCCGCGGAGGCGGTGGCGATCGCGCAGGACCGCATCCGCGAGAAAGCGCATTTCGTGCGCTGCGGCGTCGCCTGCGCGCCCCATGCCGTGATCGAGACGGCGGACCAGCTGGCCGCCGTGTCCGGCGACCTGCTTCCCGGCATCCTCAAGACCGCGCGGCTCGGCTACGACGGCAAGGGCCAGCAGCGCGTGGGCACGCGGGCCGAGCTGGCCGCGGCCTGGGAGGCCACGGGCGACGTGCCCTGCGTGCTCGAGAAGCTGCTGCCGCTGGATTTCGAATGCTCGGTGATCGTCGCGCGCGGCGGCGACGGCCAGATCGTGCATTACCCGCCGCAGCGCAACCTGCATCGCGACGGCGTGCTGGCCGTGACCGAGGTGCATGCGGACAGCATGCCCGACGCGATCGCGCGGCAGGCGGTGGCGGCGACCCAGTCGATCGCGCAGGGGCTGGACTATGTCGGTGTGCTGTGTGTCGAATTCTTCGTGCTCGCCGACGGCGAACTGGTCGTCAACGAAATGGCGCCGCGCCCGCACAACAGCGGTCACTGGACGATGGACGCCTGCGACATGTCGCAGTTCGAGCAGCAGGTGCGCACCCTGGCCGGCCTGCCGCTGAACATGCCGCGCCAGCACAGTCCGGCGATCATGCTGAATCTGCTCGGCGATCTGTGGTTCCTCGACGACGGCACCGAGCAGGCGCCGCGCTGGGCCGACGTGCTCGCGCTGCCCGGCATCCATCTGCACCTGTACGGCAAGGCCGAGGCGCGCCGCGGCCGCAAGATGGGTCATCTCACCATCACGGGCGCCGACATTGGCGAAGTCCGCAGCACCGCCGACTTCGCCGCTGCGCTGCTCGGCCTGCCGATCCCGCTCTCGGAGTGACGATGGGTCTCCACGCTCACCCGTTGCTCCCGCCTTGCGGCCCGGGCCGATGATCCTCGACGGCCGCACGCCCGATGCCATCGACGAGGCCGCGCGCGTGCTGCGTGCCGGCGGCCTGGTCGCGTTCCCGACCGAGACCGTCTATGGCCTGGGCGCCGATGCGGCCAGCGAGGCCGCGGTCGCCGGCATCTTCGCGGCCAAGGGGCGGCCGAGCGACCATCCGTTGATCGTGCACGTGGCGGCCGGTGCGCAAGGCACCGAGGCGCTGTCGCGCTTCGCGCTGCCGCTGGCGCCCTTCGCGCAAAAGCTGGTGCTCGCCTTCTGGCCGGGTCCGCTGACCCTGATCGTCGCGCGGCAGCCCGGCGTCGCTGCCGCTGCGGCCGGCGGGCAGGACACCATCGGGCTGCGCTGCCCTTCGCATCCGGTGGCGCAGGCGCTGCTCGCGGCCTGCGCCGAGCAGGGCGTGCAGGGGGTGGCGGGGCCGAGCGCCAACCGCTTCGGCCGCGTCAGCCCGACCACGGCCCGGCACGTGCAGGACGAATTCGGCGACGAACTGCTGGTGATCGACGGCGGCCCCTGCGAGGTCGGCATCGAGTCGACCATCGTCGACTGCAGCCGCGGCGCGCCGGTGCTCCTGCGCCCGGGCGCCATCACGCGCGCCCGCATCGAAGCGGCCTGCGGCGAGGCGCTGCGCGACAAGGACGATCTCGCCGCGCCCGACCCGCGCGCCTCCGGCACGCTCGAATCGCACTACGCGCCGAGCGCCAAGCTGCGCCTGATGGATGCCAAGGCACTGCAGACCGGCCTCGACCTGCTCGGCGCGAACGCCGCCCACATCGCGGTCTGGTCGCGCACCGCGCTCAAGAGCCGTTCGCAGCGCATCGTGCAGCGTCGCATGCCCGACGACGCCGCCGCCGCGGCGCAGCAGCTGTTCGCGGTGCTGCGCGCCTTCGACGACGAAGGCGTCAAATTGATCTGGGTCGAAACGCCCCCCGCCGAGCCCGAATGGGAAGGCGTGCGCGACCGTCTGCACAGAGCGGCTGCATAGGTACACCTCCAGGCTGCGCGCACTGCGTGTCGCTTCGCCTACCCCCTTGCAGGGGGCCGCAGCCTGCGGCCCGGCTGAGCCGGTTCCGCGCCGGCCCACGAACTCGGCGCGCGGTGCGCGGCCGGCAGTCTGGGGCGAGCCTATTTCACCGTGTCGAACAATGCGCGCGCCCGGGCGTGGCAGAACGGCGGCTCGTAGGTGCCGTGGTAGGAGCCGAAGTAGGTGGCATACGCGGCCGAAGTCGGATCGGTGGGCGCCTTGCCGCCGGGTCCGAAGGCGGCCTGCACCTGCGCGTCGACGTCGACCGTCGTGACCGTGGTCACGCCGCGCGAGTCGAAGTCCGCCTTCATCGGGATCAGATGCACCGCCGGCGGCACGGTCGGGTCGCCGGCGCCGCCGCACAGCAGCGTCTTGGCGCGCGGGTTCCAGCCGAACAGGTCGTTCTTCTTCGCGTCGAGGAAAAGCGCGTTGTTCGGATTGGTCCGCACGTCGGTCAGGAAGCTCGCCTGGAACAGCTCGTCGCGCGCCTGGTCCGGCGTCTCGCCGTTGGCGCCCGGCAGCGCGCCGGTGGTCACCAGCGTCGTGTAGTTGAGCGTCGGGCTCGGCAGCAGGTTCTCGATGTTGGCTGCGTAGGGCGGCTTGAAGACGGCATTGACGTCCGTGTACACGTCGCCGTAGACCTTCTGGTAGGAGGTCACGATGAAAGGCACGAAGAACTGGTAGCCGGCGATCGCTTCCGTGAGCTTGAACGATCCGGACAGGTTGTACGGCCCGGCCAGATGCGCGCCGGCCACCACGTTGAATTCGAGCGGGTTGTCGCGCTCGGCGGCGCGCTGCGCCGCCATCGACGAATGCCCGCCCTGCGAATAGCCGGTGAACATCACCTTGCCGGAAAAGGTCGCGCCCGCGCTCAGCATCGCGGCACGCGCCGCGCGCAGCGAATCGAGCACCGAACGCGCTTCCGAATCGGCATGCAGGTAGGGGTGGTAGGGGAAGGTCGACTTCGCATAGCCCAGGTAGTCGGTCGCCGTCACCGCATAGCCCTGCGCCGCATACATCGCGATCAGCAGGAAGGTTTCGGAATCCTGCGGATTGGCCAGGGTGCGCGGCTTCTGCACGTCCGTGCCCTTGGCATAGGCCACCAGTGGCGCGGCGGCGGTGCAGGCCGTGCCGGTCGGCACCAGCAGCACGCCGGATTCGTTGGTCGCCTCGCCCTTCGGACCCACGGTGCTGTAGTTGAGCGCCACCACCTTCACGTCGCATTTGGCCTTGCCGCTGATCGCCTGCAGTCCGTTGGCTGCAGTGGCAGCGTCGATCTGCGCGGCGGTCAGCGTCACCAGCGTGGTGGCGGGTTCCTTCAAGGCACCGGTGCCCGGCCCGGCCACTGCGCCGCCGCCCACACCGACACCGAGGCCGAGGCCACCGCCGCCGTCACCCCCGCCACCGCAGGCAGCGACCAACAGACTTGCCGTGGCAACGGCGCTCAGAAGATGCAGACGCTTCATGAATGTCTCCTCCGTGGAATGGGTGCGAAAGGCGCAATGCGCACGATCCTAGGCGCGCCCTTTGCAAAGAAGGACGAGGGAAACCCCGAGCCGGTGCGATGCGGGAGTCGCCTCGGCGACGCCGCGCTGCCTCAGTTGTCCTGCGAGGCCCAGTCGACCAGCGCATCGAAGGCCGGTCGTGCCGCGGTGGCGTTGCCGTTGTTGGCGATCGCGACGACCACCCAGCGATGGCCGCTGGCGCCGAGCACGTAGCCCGCGACGCCCGCCGCATCGCGCAGGGTGCCGGTCTTCATGTGGGCGGCGCCGCCCGAGCGCAGCGCGCGCTTCTTCAGCGTGCCGTCGACGCCCGAGGCGGGCAGCGAGGACATGAGTTCGGGCATCACCGGCGAGCGCCAGGCCACCTGCAGCAGCCGGGCGAGCGCGGCCGCGCTGATGCGCTCGTCGCGCGACAGGCCCGAGCCGTTGTCGAAGATCGGCTGGCCCTCGCCGGTGCCGATGCGATCGTTCCACCATTGGCGCAAGGTGCTGCGCGACGCTTCCAGCGTGCCGCGCTTCTTCTGCTGCAAGCCGAGCGTGAGGAACAGCTGCTGCGCCATCACGTTGTTGCTGTACTTGTTGATGTCGCGGATCACCTCGGCCAGCGGCGGCGAGGCGACTTCGAAGGCGGGCGCGAGCGCGGGCGGCACGCGGCCATCGCGCACCTGGCCCGTGAGCCCTGCGCCCATCTCGGCCCACAGCCCGCCCACCGCGCGCAGCGCGTAGCTGCGCGGATCCGCATAGGCCACCGGCCACACCTTTTCGCCGCAGGCGGCCGGATAGCTGCCGGCGAAGCCCATGCGCGCAGGGTCCGCGAACTCGCCGCCCAGCGCGGCGCGCCAGTCGCCGCATTCGCCGTTCGACAGCGGCACCTTCGCCTGCATCGCCACGCCGGCCAGCGGCGGCTCGAAATTGACCTGTGCGGTCTGCGTGCCGCGGTTCGGCACGAAGGTCATGACCACCGACTTGAAGTTGATCAGCAGCGCATCGGGCGCCGCGTTGTAGGGGCGCAGGCCTTCGCCGTCGAAGGCCGCCGGATCGGTGTCGGCCAGCTCGAAGGCGCTGCGGTCGAGCACGATGTCGCCGCGGATGGTGCGGATGCCCAGCCCCTGCACGCGGCGCAGCAGCAGCCACAGGCGCTCCAGCACCAGCGTCGGATCGCCCTGGCCCCTGATGTAGAGGTTGCCGTTCAGCACGCCGTTCTGCACCGGGCCGTCGACGTAGACCGGCGTGGTCCAGGTGAATGCCGGGCCGAGCAGGTCGAGCGCCGCGTAGGTGGTGACCAGCTTCATGACCGACGCCGGATTGACCGGCACCTGCGTACGCCAGGCGAGCCGCGGCGGGCGCGTGCCGTCGGCATCGGCCACCAGCATCGTCACCGCGTCGCGCGGCACCTTGGCACGCGCCAGCGCGGCATCGACGTCGTTCGGCAGGCTCTGTGCGAGGGCGCTCGTCCAGGCCGGTGCGGCCAGCGCCAGGACGAGAAAAAACGTGCGGCAGGCGCGCTGCGCTGCGGATGGCGGGGCGAGAGGCATCGCGTGATTATCCGGGCCGTCGCCGAGGCCGCGCGTGCGGGCCGGCGGGCCTCGATAATCGAGGCATGCCCGCCTCTCTTCCAACCTTCGCACGCGCCTTCCGACGGAGCGCCGGCGATGCCTAGGCTGCTGGCCTTCGACACCAGCACCGAGACCCTTTCGGTCGCGGTGCGCCATGGCGATGCGCTGCTCGAGCACAGCGGCGCGGGCGGACCGCAATCGTCGACCACGCTGATCCCGCTGATCCAGCGCCTGCTGGCCGAGGCCGGCCTGAGGCTGGCCGATCTCGACGCGATCGTCTTCGGCCGCGGCCCCGGTTCGTTCACCGGCCTGCGCACGGCCTGTTCGGTGGCGCAGGGCCTGGGCTTCGGCGCGGGCGTGCGGCTGCTGCCGGTCGATACGCTGCGGGCGGTGGCCGAGGAGGCCCGCCATCGCTTCGGCGACCGGCGCGTCGTCGCCGTGCTCGACGCGCGCATGGACCAGGTCTATGCGGCGCACCATGACTTCGACGTTGCCGCGCCCGGCGGCATCGTCGAGGTGGAATTGCTCGCCCCCGAGCAGATCGTGGTACCCGCCGGCTGGACGCTCGCGGGCAATGCCTTCGGCACCTATGGCGAGCGCCTGCCGCCGGCGGCGGCGCGCCGCGACGTGCTGCCCGCCGCGGCCGCGATGCTGCGCCTGGCCCCCGAATTGCTCGCGGCCGGCGCAACCGTTGCACCGGCCGATGCGTGGCCGTTCTATGTTCGCGATAAAGTGGCGCAGACCACCGAAGAGCGTGCCGCGATCAAGGCGGCCTCCAAGACCCTGACATGAGCGCAGTCCTGCAATCCCGCGAAGCCCGCCTCGAGCCGATCACGCTCGAGCGCCTGCCTGCCGTCGCCGATATCGAGCGCGACGCTTACAGCCATCCGTGGACGCGCGCCAACTTCGCCGATTCGATGACCGCCGGCTATCACTGCCAGTGCCTCGTGGGCCCCGGATTCGACGCCGAGCCCGCGCCGGCGTCAGTGCGCGGCCGCCGCCCGCGATGGGGCCTGCCGAGCCCGCGCACCATCCCGGCCGAGGTCATCATCGGCTACTTCGTCGCGATGAAGGGCGTCGACGAGGTGCACCTGCTCAACATCACCGTCGCACCGCCCTTCCAGGGCCAGGGCTGGGCGCCGCTGATGCTGGAGGCGCTGGGCGGTTGGTCGCGCAGCCAGAACGCGCAATGGCTGTGGCTCGAAGTGCGGGCCAGCAACCTGCGCGCGCTGTCCATCTACGAGCGGCACGGCTTTCGCCGGGTCGGCGTGCGCAAGGGCTATTACCCCGCCTACGGCAACGCGCGCGAGGACGCGGTCGTGATGAGCCTGCGCCTCAACGAACCCGTCAGCGCCTGGGGCGCATTGAAATGACGCTGCACACACTGAAGCTCGATGCGCGCCAGCGCGCGATGCTGGACGAGATGGGCGTCAAGGTCTGGTGGCCGACGGCGCTGGTGACGCAGCCCGAGCAGCCCGCCGAACTCCGGCCGGTTGCGGCCGCCGCGGCGCCTCCTGCGCCGATGGCGGCGGTGCGCGCCCGGCCCGCTGCGGCGGTGCCTGCCGGCGCGACGCCCGCCGCGCGACCGGCCGTTGCTGCACCGCACGGCGCGGGCATTCTGGCCGAAGCGCCGCGCCGGCTCTACGGCGAAGAAGGCGCAGCGCAGGCCGGCTGGCTGATCGTTGCCGACATGCCGCCCGAACTCGACGGCCGCCACGGCGAGCCGTTCGCGGGCGATGCAGGGCGCCTGCTGGGCAACATGCTGCGCGCCTTGCAGCTGCACGACGGCGCGCTGCCCGTGCACCTGATGCGCACCCACCGCGGCGTGGCCTCCGGGCAGCCCGCCAGCCCGCGCCCGCTGGCAGAGGCTTTCGCCGAAGCCGTGGCCGAACTGGCGCCGCGCATCGTGCTGGCCATGGGGCCGCTGGCCGCGCAGAGCCTGATGCAGAGCAGCGAACCGCTCGGCAAGCTGCGCGGCCGCGTCGCGCCGCTGGCGGTCATGACGGGCATGCAGGACGTGCCGTTCGTCGCGACCTACCACCCGGCCTACCTGCTTCGCAATCCGGCCGACAAGGCACGCGCCTGGTCGGACCTGTGCCTGGCCGCCGAACAGCTGGCGCGCTGAGCGGCCCGGCGGCGTCCGGGTCGCGGCCTAGAATTCCGCGCATGAACTTCCTCGACAAGCTGCGCGCCGCCGAGCGCCTGAACGGCTCGCTGCTGTGCGTCGGCCTCGATCCCGAACCGACCCGATTCCCCGCCCGCCTCCAGGGCGACGCCAGCCGCATCTACGACTTCTGCGCGCGCATCGTCGATGCCACCGCCGACCTGGCGATCGCCTTCAAGCCGCAGATCGCCTACTTCGCGGCGCACCGGGCCGAAGGGCAACTCGAACAGCTGATGGAACACCTGCGCCGCAACGCGCCGCAGGTGCCGGTGATCCTCGATGCCAAGCGCGGCGACATCGGCTCGACCGCCGAGCAGTACGCGCGCGAGGCCTTCGAGCGCTATGGCGCCGATGCAGTCACGCTGTCGCCTTTCATGGGCTTCGATTCGGTCGAGCCCTATCTGCGCCACGCCGGCAAGGGGGCCTTCCTGTTGTGCCGCACCAGCAATCCGGGCGGCGCCGATCTGCAGGGCCAGCGCCTCGCGGGCGTCGAAGGCGAACCCTTCCTCTACGAACACGTGGCCAGGTTGGCGCAGGGGCCGTGGAACGTGAACGGACAGCTGGGCCTCGTGGTCGGCGCCACCTATCCGGCGGAGATCGAGCGCGTCCGCGCGCTTGCGCCCACGGTGCCGCTGCTGATCCCGGGTGTCGGCGCCCAGGGCGGCGATGCGGTGGCCACGGTGCGTGCCGGCTGGCGCGCCGATGCGCCGATCGTGGTCAATTCATCGCGCGCCATCTGCTACGCATCGAACGGCGACGACTTCGCCGAGGCCGCGCGCCGCGAGGCGACCCGCACGCGCGACGCCCTCGAAGCGGCCAAGGGCAAGGCCTGAGCGAAGACTGTGGGCCTCGTGGCCCGGGCGATGTAATCTCCGGGTCCGACCCCAGACCCAGGAGACTTCGTTGCAACCCCTGCTGCCCCTGCTCGGCATCGCCGGCGCGCTCGCCGTCGGTGTCGTCAGTCCCGGACCGAGCTTCGTCATGGTGGCGCGCACGGCCGTCTCGCTGTCGCGCACCGAAGGCGTCGCCGCGGCGATCGGGATGGGCATCGGTGGCGCCTCCTTCGCCATCGCCGCGCTGGCCGGCTTGCAGGGGCTGCTGCTTGCGATTCCGCAGCTGTACGTTCTTCTCAAGGCGGCAGGTGGCCTCTACCTGGCCTGGCTCGGCGTGCGCATCTGGCTCGGCGCGAAGCAGCCGCTCGCGCTCGCCACTGCACAGCGTGCGGCGTCGGCGGAGGGTCACCCTCACTTCGCGCGCGCGCTGCTGGCCGGCCTGGCCACGCAGATCAGCAATCCCAAGACGGCCATCGTCTACGCCAGCGTCTTCGCCGCTTTCCTGCCGCCGGCATCGGGCCTGGGCTTCGGCATCGCCGTGGTGGCGGTCGTCAGCCTGCTGGAGACGAGCTGGTACACGCTGGTGGCGCTCGCCCTGTCGGCGCGCGGACCGCAGCAGACCTACCTGCGCTACAAGGCCTGGGTCGACCGCGCGGCCGGCGCGGTCATGGTGTCGCTCGGGCTGAAGCTCGTGGCTTCGGCCTACCGTGCATGAAGCAGAAAGGAGATCGACGATGACTTACCAGGGAAGCTGCCACTGCGGCCGCATCGCGTTCGAGGTCGATGGCGAAATCAACGGCGCGATGGCCTGCAATTGCTCGATCTGCGCGCGCAAGGGCTCGCTGATGTGGTTCGTGCCGCGCGACAGCCTGCGGCTGCGCACGCCGCCGGAGGACATGGCCACCTACCTGTTCAACAAGCACGTGATCCGGCACCACTTCTGCCCCACCTGCGGCATCCATCCCTTCGGGGAAGGCACCGATCCGAAGGGCAACAGGATGGCGGCCGTCAACATCCGCTGCCTCGAAGGCGTCGCGCTCGAATCGGTGCCGGTCCAGCATTTCGACGGCCTCTCGAAGTGAACGCGCCGCGCTTGGCGCGCCACGCGCTCTGAGCGCCTTGCGCCTCAAGCCGCTGCGGGCGCCGCGCCCAGGCTCTGCGACACCTGGCCCGCGCAGGCCTTGAGCGCCTGCGCGATCTCGCCGGTCCATCGGGTGTCGAAGATCGCGGTCGGGCCGATCGCCGTGATCGCCAGCACGATCGCGCCCGTGTGGTCGAACACCGGCGCCGACATCGCACTGACCCCGGGCACGATCTCGCCCTCGGAGCGGCTGATGCCGTGCGCGCGCACCTCGCGCAGCTGCGCCTCGAAGCTTTTCCAGTCCGGTAGCGCCGGCTGCGGCGGCATGCCCGCGCGCCGTGCGGGTGCCGCGCTCTTCGCGCGCTGGCGTTCCTCGTCGAGCAGGCGCTTGACGACCGCGCCGTCGAGGTAGGCGCCGAACAGCCGGCCCGAGGCCGTGTTGGCGAGCGAGAACACCGTGCCATGGCGCATGGCCACGTGCACCGGCGACGGCGACTCGGCGATGCGCACGATGGTGGCGCCGCGCGCGCCCCAGACCGCGATCGCCGCCGTCTGCCCGATGCGCTGCGCCAGCTCGGCGATCAGCGGTGTCGCGAGATGCACCGGGTCGGCCTGCTGCAGGCTGATCAACCCCAGTTGCAACGCGAGCGGACCGAGCAGATAGTGGCCGCTGCCGCGGTCCTGCTCGATCAGCCCCAGGCGGCCGAAGCTGACCATGTAGGGATGCGCCTTGGCGGGCGACATGTCGGCCTCGCGCGCCAGGTCCTTCAGCGCCATCGGCCGGCCGTGATGCACCAGGGCACGCAACAGCTGGCCGCCCACCTCGATGCTCTGGATGCCGCGTTGCGCACGGTCGTTGTCGTTGGCCATGGCCTTTGCCGTCGTTCGTTGATACAGAAGGCATTAGACATTAACTGATCCCGGATTTACACTCCGATCATTCGTTCCATGCGAATTCATTTACCTTAGACAAATTTCCATCTGGAGACCCACGATGACCGAAACCAAGAAATTCGCCAGCCAGGCCGACCTCGAGGAAAAGCAGGTCACCTTCAGCCAGATCTCCGAACACGCCTGGGCCTACACCGCCGAGGGCGATCCCAACACCGGGATCATCATCGGCGACGACTGCGTGCTGGTGGCCGACACCCAGGCCACGCCGGCGATGGCGGCCGACGTGGTGCGCCGCATCCGCGAGGTGACCGACAAGCCCATCAAGTACGTGGTGCTCACGCACTACCACGCGGTGCGCGTGCTGGGCGCCGCCGGCTATCGGCCCGAGCACATCATCGCCAGCCAGGACACGCGCGACCTCATCGTCGAGCGCGGCGAGCAGGACAAGGCGAGCGAGATCGGCCGCTTCCCGCGCCTGTTCCAGAACGTCGAGACCGTGCCGCCCGGCATGACCTGGCCGACCCTGACCTTCACCGGCAGGATGACGCTGTGGCTCGGCAAGCTCGAGGTGCAGCTGATCCAGCTCGGCCGTGGCCATACCAAGGGCGACACGGTCGTCTGGCTGCCGGAAGAGCGCACGCTGCTGTCGGGCGACCTGGTCGAGTTCGATGCCACGCCCTATGCCGGCGACGCCTACTTCCAGGATTGGCCCTACACGCTGGACAACATCGCCGCGCTCGGTCCGAAGGCGCTGGTGCCCGGCCGCGGTGCCGCGCTCACCACGCCCGAGCAGGTCGCCAAGGGCCTGGCCGGCACGCGCAGCTTCATCGCCGACGTGTATGCCAGCGTGCAGGAAGGCGTGAAGGCCGGGCGCGACCTCAACACGATCTACCAGGACACCTACGCGAAGCTCAAGCCCAAGTACAGCCAGTGGGCGATCTTCGACCACTGCATGCCCTTCGACGTGAGCCGCGCCTACGACGAGGCTTCGGGCCATGCCGATCCGCGCATCTGGACGGCCGAGCGCGACATCGAGATGTGGAAGACGTTGGAAGGCTGAGCAAGACAAGGAGACCCAGAACGTGGATGCACCCGCATCAGGCGTCACCGACTACCAGTCGCTGCGCTTCGACTACCGCCATCATCCGGACCAGGACGCCGACACGCCCGTGCACCATCCGGTGATCGTGGTCGGCGCCGGCCCCGTCGGCCTCGCGCTGGCGATCGATCTCGCGCAGCGGCAGGTGCCCGTGGTGCTGCTCGACAACGACTGCACGCTGTCCACCGGCTCGCGCGCCATCTGCTTTGCCAAGCGCACGCTCGAGGTGTTCGACCGCCTCGGCTGCGGCGATCGCATGGTCGCCAAGGGCGTGTCGTGGAGCGTCGGCAAGGTCTTCTTCCGCGACGAGCAGGTGTACCGCTTCGACCTGCTGCCCGAGAGCGGGCACGAGCGGCCGGCCTTCATCAACCTGCAGCAGTACTACGTCGAAGGCTACCTCGCCGAGCGTGCCGCCGCGCTGCCGCTGATCGACCTGCGCTGGAGCAGCAAGGTGGTCGGCATCGCGCAGCACGCCGACCACGCGCTGCTCACCGTCGAGACGCCCGAAGGCAGCTACCAGCTCGCCGCCGACCACGTCGCGGCCTGCGACGGTTCGCGCTCCGACCTGCGGCGGCTGCTCGGGCAGGAAGCCCACGGGCGCGTGTTCCGCGACCGTTTCCTGATTGCCGACATCACGATGGATGCCGACCTGCCCACCGAGCGCCGCTTCTGGTTCGATCCGCCCTTCCATCCGAAGCAGAGCGCGCTGCTGCACAAGCAGGCCGACGGCGTGTGGCGCGTCGACTTCCAGCTCGGCTGGGAGGCCGATCCGGTGGAAGAGCGCAAGCACGAGCACATCATCCCGCGCGTGCGCGCGCTGCTCGACAGCATCGGCCACCCGGGCCTGCGCTTCGACATCGTCTGGGCCAGCGTCTACACCTTCGCCTGCCAGCGCATGGCGCGCTTCCGCCTTGGCCGCGTACTGTTCGCGGGCGACGCGGCGCACGGCGTGTCGCCCTTCGGCGCGCGCGGCGCCAACTCGGGCGTGCAGGACGCCGACAACCTGGGCTGGAAGCTCGCCGCCGTGCTGAAGCACGAAGCGCCCGATGCGCTGCTCGACAGCTATGCGAGCGAGCGCGAGGCCGCGGCCGACGAGAACATCCGCCACTCCACGCGCGCCACCGACTTCATCACGCCGAAGAGCGATGTCAGCCGCCTGTTCCGCGACGCCGTGCTCGAACTCTCCAAGCGCCATCCGTTCGCCCGCGCGCTCGTGAACAGCGGCCGGCTCTCGGTCGCGACCACGCTGGACGCCTCGCCGCTCAACACGCCGGACGTGGATGCGTTCGCAGGACGCATGGTCCCGGGCGCGTCAGCCGCCGATGCGCCGATCGTGCGCGCCGACGGCAGTACCGGCTGGCTGCTGCGCGAGATCGCACCCGTGTCCGACGCATCCGCCGCATCCGCCGCGACCCGCTTCACGGCCCTGGTCTTCGGCAACGGCGAGGCAGCGCAGCGCAGCCTGCAGGCCATCTCCGAGGCCGAACTGCCGCTGCACGTGGCGCGCGTCGCGGCCTGTGGCGCGGGCGAGCTCGCCGCCGAGCGCTACGACGCGCAGCCGGGCACCGTCTACCTGCTGCGCCCCGACCAGCACGTCTGCGCGCGCTGGCGCCAGCCCACGCCGCAGGCGCTGCGCGCGGCCCGCGACCGCGCACTGGCCAAGGCATAGAAAGCGCATCATGGAACTGATCACCACCCCCCACCTCGACGCGCCCGACGACTTCTACGAAGCGCTGATCGAGGCGCACCAGAACCTGTCGAGCGAAGAAAGCCACGCCTTCAACGCGCGCCTGGTGCTGGTGCTGGCCAACCACATCGGATCGCTCGCCGTGCTGCGCGAGGCCTTCGCGGCCGCGGCGCGATCCGCGTGAATTTCAAGAGGACGCCATGACGACGAACGCATCCGACACCGGGCGCCGCTACCAGAGCGGCTTCGGCAACGAGCACGCCACCGAGGCCATGGCCGGCGCCTTGCCGCAGGGCCGCAACAGCCCGCAGCGCGCGCCTTTCGCCCTGTATCCCGAGCTGATCTCGGGCACCGCCTTCACCGCGCCGCGCCATGAGAACCGGCGCAGCTGGCTGTACCGGCGCCAGCCCTCGGTCGTGTCCGGCCGCTACCAGCCCTATGTGCAGCCGCACTGGAAGACCGGCGCCGACCGCGCCATCGCGCTGCCGCCCGAGCCGATGCGCTGGGCGCCGATCCCCTTCGAGGCGGCCGAGGTCGATTTCGTCGACGGCATCCGCACGCTGGCCGCCAACGGCGATGCCGAAGCGCAAACCGGCGTGGCCGCGCACGTCTACCTCGCGAGCCGCTCGATGGAGCGCCGCGCGCTCGTCGATGCCGATGGCGAGATGCTCTTCGTGCCGCAGCAGGGCCGGCTCGTGATCACCACCGAGATGGGCGTGCTCGACGTCAAGCCCGGCGAGATCGCGCTCGTGCCGCGCGGCGTCGTGTTCAAGGTCGCGCTGCCGGACGGTCTGTCGCGCGGCTACATCTGCGAGAACTACGGTGCACAGTTCCGCCTGCCCGAGCTGGGCCCGATCGGATCCAACGGCCTCGCGAACGCGCGCGATTTCCAGGCCCCGGTCGCGGCCTTCGAGCAGGATGCCGGCGGCTACGAGCTGGTGAAGAAATTCGGCGGCCGCCTCTGGTCGGCGCCGATGCAGCAGTCGCCCTTCAACGTCGTCGCCTGGCACGGCAATCTCGCGCCGGTGAAGTACGACACCGCCAACTTCATGGTGATCGGCTCGATCAGCTTCGACCATCCGGACCCGTCGATCTTCACCGTGCTCACCTCGCCGAGCGACACGCCCGGCACCGCCAACTGCGACTTCGTGATCTTCCCGCCGCGCTGGCTGGTGATGGAGGACACTTTCCGTCCGCCCTGGTACCACCGCAACCTGATGAGCGAATTCATGGGCCTCGTGTACGGCCAGTACGACGCCAAGCCCGGGGGCTTCAAGCCGGGCGGCGCGAGCCTGCACAACTCGATGGTGCCGCACGGCCCCGACGAAGAGGCCTTCGACAAGGCGAGCCAGGCCGATCTGGCGCCGCACAAGCTGGACCACACGCTGGCCTTCATGTTCGAGAGCCGCTACCGTTTCATTCCGACCGAGTTCGCGCTGCAAAGCCCGGCGCTCGACACCGACTACGCCGACTGCTGGGCCGGCCTCAAGGATTCATTCAAGCCATGAACGACACGCTCAACGCCACCCACGACCCGCAACTGCGCAGCTGGGTCGCATCGGCCAACGAGGAAGGCTGCGACTTCCCGATCCAGAACCTGCCCTTCGGCACCTACAGCCGCGCGCCGCGCTGGGAGCCGCGCATCGGCGTCGCCATCGGCGACCGGATCCTCGATCTGCGCCTCGCGCGGCTGATCGACACCGACAACATGAACGAGCTGCTGGCCGCCAGCATCGAGCAGCGCCGGGGACTGCGCGCCGCACTGTCGGCAGGCTTGGCCGAGGGCAGCGCGAAGCAGGCCGAATGGGAAGGCGCGCTGGTGCGCCGCGACGCCGTGACGATGCACCTGCCGTGCCGCATCGGCGACTACACCGACTTCTACACCGGCATCCATCACGCCACCACCGTCGGCAAGCTGTTCCGCCCGGACCAGCCGCTGATGCCCAACTACAAGTGGGTGCCGATCGGCTACCACGGGCGCGCCTCGTCGATCGCCGTCAGCGGCCAGCGTTTCAAGCGCCCGCAGGGCCAGACCAAGGCGCCCGATGCCGAGGCGCCGTCCTTCGGGCCGTCGAAGCGGCTCGACTACGAGCTCGAACTCGGCTTTGTCGTCGGGCAGGGCAATGCCCTCGGCGAGCCGGTCGCGATCGCCGATGCCGAGCAGCATCTGTTCGGCGTGACGCTGCTCAACGACTGGTCGGCGCGCGACATCCAGGCCTGGGAATACCAGCCGCTCGGCCCCTTCCTGGCCAAGAACTTCGCGACCACGCTGTCGCCCTGGATCGTGACGATGGAAGCGCTCGCGCCCTTCCGCGCCAGGTTCGAGCGCCCGGCCGGCGACCCGCAGCCGCTGCCCTACCTCGACGCGCCCGTCAATCGCGCGAGCGGCGCGCTCGACATCACGCTCGAAGTCTGGCTGCAGACCGCGAAGATGCGCGAAGCCGGCGAGGCCGCCGTGCGCTTGACGCGCGGCAACACCACGCAGGCCGCCTACTGGACCGCCGCGCAGCTGATCGCGCACCACACGGTGAACGGCTGCAACCTGCAGCCGGGCGATCTGCTGGGCTCGGGCACCTTGTCGGGCCCCAAGGCCGACGAGGCCGGCTCGCTGCTCGAACTCACGCTGGGCGGCAAGCAGCCGATCAGCCTGCCGAACGGCGAGCGCCGCACCTTCCTCGAAGACGGCGACACGCTGAGCCTGCGCGGCTACTGCGAGCGGGTGGGCGCGGTGCGCATCGGCCTGGGCGAGGTCAGCGGCACGGTATTGCCGGCCGGCTGAGTGCCGGCCGCGGTCGATCCTGCGCCGCGCGGGCGCGCCTAGGCATTGGCGCCCGAGGCGACGCCCGCGGCTGCGCGCGAGGCCTCCAGATGCGTGCGGGCGCGCTCGGCCAGCGCCATCTCGCCCGGCGTGCCGGGCACGAAGGCATCGATCGGCAGCGTGCGGCCATGCGAATCGACCGAGACGAAGACGATCAGGCACTCGGTGGTGCGCTGCATCTCGCCGCCCTTCATGTCGCCGCTGCGCACCTCGACCGAGATGTTCATGCTGGTCTTGCCGGTGTAGGCCAGCCGGGCTTCGACCTCGACCAGGTCGCCGATCATGATCGGCCGATGGAAGCGGATGCTGCCGATGAACACCGTCACGCAGTAGCGCTTGGCCCAGCTCGTGGCGCAGGCATAGCCGGCCTCGTCGATCCACTTCATCACGGTCCCGCCGTGGACCTTGCCGCCGAAATTGATCGTGCTGGGTTCAGCGAGGAAGCGCAGGGTGATGAAAGACATGGCGTGCCCGGGCGATGAGTTGGAGGAGGCGCCCGCGGCGATTATGCGAGCGCCGGGACGGTTTGGGGACCAAAGAGTTGGGCCATGGTGCGCCGCAGCCACGCGTTGCCCGCATCCGCATGAAAGCGCTCGTGCCAGTGCTGCTTGACGGCGTAGGAAGGCAGCGCAAAGGGCGGCTCCAGCAGCTGCACCGGCTCCTGCGTCGCCAGCACCTCGCCGAGGATGCGCGGCACGATCACGATCAGCTCGGTGTGCGCCACGATGCGCGCCACGCTCAGGAAGCTCGACAGCCGCGCCACCACGTTGCGCTGCAGGCCGAGGCGCGCGATCGTCTTGTCGACGATCGCATGGCCGGTGCCGGACGACAAGATGATGGCGTGCGCCTCGGCCTCGAAGCGCTTGCGCGTGAGCCGCGCGCCGATGCGCGGATGGTTGCGCGCCGCCAGGCAGACGAAGTTCTGCATGAAGAGCGTCTGCTGGTAGAAGCCCGCGTCCAGCTGCGGCATGAAGCCGACCGCGATATCGACCTCGCCGTCTTCCAGCCGGCGGCCGCTTTCGGTCGAGATGATCTCGGTCTCGATGTGCACGCCCGGCGCGACGCGCCGCAGGTGGTCGAGCAGGGTCGGCAGCAGCACCACCTCGCTGATGTCGGTCATGCAGATGCGGAAATCGCGCCGTGCCTGGGCCGGATCGAAGCCGCCGCGGCTGCCGCGCGCCTGCTCGATGCGCGACAGCACCTCGCGCACGTGGACGCAGATGCGCTGCGCATAGGGCGTGGGCTGCATGCCCTGCGCCGTGCGCGTGAACAGCCGGTCGTCGAAATGCGCGCGCAGCTTGTTCAACATCGTGCTGGCCGCAGCCTGCGCGATGCCGAGCCGGTCGGCGGCCTTGGAGACGCTGCCGGTCTTGTAGATCTCGTCGAACACGCCGAACCATTCGAGATCGAGCTTTGCCATCGGAATCCTTCCTCGGGGATGCGGGACCCCATTATCGAAAATCGAGATTCAAGGTATTTCCCCTGCATCTTGAACAAATAGTAGGGGAGGCCAACAATGTGCGCATCGGCGCCTGCCGCCAGGAGACACATCCCCATGACCACCGCCACCCAGCCCGCACGCACCGATGCGGCCGAGCGCCGCGCCTACTACGAGCGCATCCGCCCGCTGAACCTCACCCCGCTCTGGGAATCGCTGCATGCGCTGGTGCCGCGCGAGCCGCAGACGCCCTGCGTGCCGGCGCTCTGGCGCTACGACGAGATCCGGCCGCTGCTGATGGAATCGGCCGATCTCATCACCGCCGAGGAAGCGGTGCGGCGCGTGCTGGTGCTCGAGAACCCGGCGCTGCCGGGCCGCTCGTCGATCACGCAGTCGGTCTACGCCGGCCTGCAGCTGATCATGCCGGGCGAGGTGGCGCCCTCGCACCGCCACGTACAGTCGGCGCTGCGCTTCATCGTCGATGGCCGGGGCGCCTACACCACGGTCGCGGGCGAGCGCACCACCATGTACCCGGGCGACTTCATCATCACGCCCTCGTGGGCCTGGCACGACCATGGCAACGAAGGCATCGCGGGCGTGCGCGAGCCGGTGGTCTGGCTCGACGGGCTCGACATTCCGATGCTGCGCTTCTTCGATGCGGGCTTCGCCGAGAACGACGATGCCAAGGTGCAGCATGTCGCGCGGCCCGAAGGCCACAGCCTCGCGCGCTTCGGCCACAACATGGTGCCGGTGCGGCACGACCATGTGTCGATGACCTCTCCGATCTTCAACTATCCCTATGCGCGCAGCCGCGAGGCGCTGGCGCAGCTGCAGAAGCAGGAAGCGCCCGATGCCTGGCTGGGCCACAAGCTGCGCTACATCAATCCGCTCACCGGTGGTTCGCCGATGCCGACCATCGGCACCCAGCTGCAACTGCTGCCGGCCGGCTTCCAGGGCAAGACACAGCGCGCGACCGATGGCACGGTCTACAGCGTGGTCGAAGGCCAGGGCACGGCCGAGATCGGCGGGCAGCGCTTCGACTTCGGGCCGCGCGATACCTTCGTCGTGCCTTCGTGGGCGCCGCTGCGCTTGTCGGCGAGCGAGGAGGTCGTGCTGTTCAGCTTCTCTGACCGCCCCGTGCAGCAAGCGATGGGCATCCTGCGCGAAGCCTTCCTCGAAGACGCCTGAGCTTCCGCCGCTCTGGCGGCAAGTCTTTTTCATCCATCCATGCGCCGCTGCATGCGGCAGGAGTTCCCATGTCCTTCGTCTTTTCACCGCCGGCCGTCGTCGGTCTTCCCATCGCCGGTACGACCGACCTCTTCCCGGTCCGCCGCGTCTACTGCGTCGGCCGCAACTATGCGGCGCATGCGCGCGAGATGGGCTTCGATCCCGACCGCGAGCCGCCCTTCTTCTTCTGCAAGCCGAACGACGATGCCTCGATCGTGCCGGTGCCCGCGGGCGACACCGTCGGCATTCCCTATCCGGGGCAGACGGCCAACTACCACTTCGAAGCCGAGCTGGTGGCGATGATCGGCCGAGGCGGCCGCGACATCGCGATCGGGGACGCGGCGGCGCACATCTACGGCTATGCGGCCGGCCTCGACATGACGCGCCGCGACCTGCAGATGAAGATGCGCGAGCAGGGCCGGCCCTGGGAGATCGGCAAGGCCTTCGATTTCTCGGCGCCGGTCGGCGTGATCCGCCCGCTGGCCGAGGCCGGCGAGATCGTCTCGGGCGCGATCGTGCTCGAGGTCGATGGCGAGGTGCGGCAGAAGAGCGACCTGCGCCACCTGATCTGGTCGGTGAACGAAGTCATCGCCCACCTGTCTACCCTGTTCGCGCTGCAGCCCGGCGACCTGATCTTCACGGGCACGCCGGAAGGCGTGGGCGCGGTGCGGCCCGGCCAGACGCTGACGGTGCGCATCGACGGCCTCGAGCCGGTCACCGTACGCATCGACTGAATTCGAAACGCGGGGAGAAGACCATCATGCACACGACACCCAACGACAAACCCTCGGTGCTGCTGATCGGCGGCGGCATCGGCGGCATGGCCGCGGCGCTGGCGCTGGCGCGGCTGGGCATCGCGATCGAGCTGCTGGAGCAGAGCGCCGCGATCGGCGAGATCGGCGCCGGCCTGCAGCTCGGTCCCAACGCGTTCGCGGCGCTCGATGCGCTCGGCGTCGGCGAGGCCGTGCGGCGCGGTTCGGTGTTCACCGACCGCCTGGTGATGATGGACGCGGTCGACTGCAGCGAGGTCGCCTCGGTGCCGGTGGGCGAGGCCTTCCGCGCGCGCTTTCGCAATCCCTATGCGGTGAGCCATCGCGCCGATCTGCACGGCGCGATCCACGCGGCGGTGCGGCAGCATCCGCTGATCCGCTTCCACACCTCGGCGCAGGTCGAGGCGCTCGACATCGGCGACGGCGGCGTGGTCGCCGTCACGCGCGACGGGCGTCGCTTTGCTGCCGATGCGGTGGTCGGCTGCGATGGCGTGAAATCGGTGGTGCGCGAGAAGCTGGTCGGCGATGCACCGCGCGTCTCGGGCCACGTGGTCTACCGTGCCGTGGTGCCGGCCGCCGACATGCCCGAGGACCTGCGCTGGAATGCGCCCGTGGTCTGGGCCGGGCCGAATTGCCACCTGGTGCACTACCCGCTGCGCCACGGCGAGCAGTACAACCTGGTCGTCACCTTCCACAGCCGCGAGCACGAGGAATGGGGCGTCACCGATGGCAGCAAGCAGGAGGTGATGTCGTACTTCGAGGGCGTGCACGCGCGGCCGCGCCAGCTGTTGGAGCGGCCCACCTCGTGGCGGCGCTGGAGCACCGCCGACCGCGAGCCGATCGCGAACTGGAGCCACGGCCCGGCCACGCTGCTCGGCGATGCCGCGCATCCGATGATGCAGTACCTCGCACAGGGCGCCTGCATGGCGCTCGAGGACGCGGTCACGCTCGGCGCCGCGGTCGAGGCCTGCGGCTTCGACCTGCCGGCCGCCTTCCGCCTCTATGCCTCGGCGCGCGTGGCACGCACCGCGCGCGTGGTGCTGTCGGTGCGCGAGATGGGACGCCTCTACCATGCGAAGGGTGTCGAGCGCCTGGTGCGCAACAGCCTGTGGACCGGCCGCTCGCCCGAACGCTACTACGATGCGGTCGAATGGCTCTATGCGTGGGACCCCGCGCACTGCCTTGCGGATGCGTCGCCGGCCCGGTCGTGATGCGAAGGCAAAATCGAGCTTCTTCTCTTACACAGAAAAAAGGAAAACCGTTCATGCCGTCCCTGAAGAAACGCGCACTCCTGATCGCCGCCTGCAGCCTGAGCCTCGGCGCCGCGCCGCTGGCTGCGCTGGCCCAGGCCCCCGCGTGGCCGACCAAGCCGGTGCGCCTCCTGGTCGGATTCCCGGCCGGCTCGACGCCCGACATGGCGGCGCGCGCCATCTCCGATCCGCTCGCCAGGGCGCTAGGCCAGCCGGTGATCGTCGAGAACCGCTCCGGTGCGTCGGGCAACATCGCGACCGACCAGGTGGCCAAGGCGACCGACGACCACACGCTCGGCATCGTGATCAACGGCAATCTCACCTCCGCCAAGATGCTGTATCCGCACCTGCCCTACGACCCGGCGCGCGACTTCAGCTACATCTCGCTGATCGCGACCGCGCCGCTGGTGCTGGTCGCACCGCCCACGGAGCCCGGCGGCGCGGCCTTCTTTGCCGCCGCGAAGAAGGGCGGCGACAAGTGGAACTACGGCTCGGTCGGCGTCGGCTCGGTCGGCCACCTGGGCATGGAGCTGCTGAAGACGAGGATGCCCGGCGTGCAGGCCGAGCACATTCCCTTCCAGGGCAACCCGGGCGTGGTGACGGCGCTGCTCGGCGGCCAGATCCAGATGGCGCTGGTGCCGCCGGGGCTGGCGATCTCGCAGGTCAACGCGGGCAAGCTCAAGGCCATCGGCCTCACCAGCGGCCGCAGCCCGCTGGCGCCCGAAGTGCCGCCGCTGGCCGATGCCGGCCTGAAGAACTTCGATCTCGAGGTCTGGACCGCGCTGATCGGACCGGCGCGCCTGTCCAAGGCCGCGCAGGCCCGGCTGGCCGCGGTCATGCCCGAGGTCATGCGCAATGCCGACACGCGGCGCCAGCTCTTCAACCAGGGCTGGCAGGCAGTGGGCACTTCGGCCGAAGGTCTCAAGAGCCGCGTGGCGGCCGAGACGGCGATCATGCAGTCCATCATCTCCGCCAAGGGCATCAAGCTCCAATGACCGCCACCTCGCTGCTCGAACCGGCGCGCAGCCTGCCGGTCTTCGGCGAGTTCGACGTCGTGGTGGTCGGCGGCGGCCCGGCCGGCATCGCGGCCGGCGTGAGCGCGGCGCGCCATGGTGCGCGCACGCTGCTGATCGAGCGCTACGGCTTTCTCGGCGGCATGGGCACGGCCGGCGGCGTCACCAACTTCGCGGGGCTCTACGGCAAGCGCGAGGGCGAGATGACGCAGCTGGTGCACGGCGTGGCCGACGACCTGCTCGCGCGCATCGAGGCGATGGGCGGCCTCAACAAGCCGCAGGACGGCATGCAGGGCCGCATTCGCGTGCGTTCCTACGACACCTCGGTCTACAAGTGCGCGGCCGACCAGCTGCTGCTGGACGCCGGCGTGCAGCTGCTGTTCCATGCCTGGGCCGCGAACGTGCTGATGGACGGACCCCAGCGCATCGCGGCGCTGGTGGTCGAGACCAAGTCCGGCCGGCAGGCGATCCGCGCCAACGCCTTCATCGACGCCAGCGGCGATGCCGATGTCGCCGCCTTCGCGGGCGTGCCCTTCGCGGTCGGCGACGGCCATGGCAGCGGGCTCTTTCCGTCCACCATGTTCCGCGTCGGCCATGTCGATGCGGCGCGCGCGCTGGCGGCCGTCGGCGAATTCAAGGCCATCAACGATCTCATGGCCAAGGCGCGCGAACGCGACCCCGAGGCCTATCGCTTTCCGCGCGAAGGCGCGATCCTGCGGCCGCAGATCGACCCGCGCGAATGGCGCGCCAACGTCACGCAGATCCGCAATGCCGCGGGCGGCGCGATGAACGGCGTCGACGCGCGCGAACTCAGCGACGGCGAGGTCGAAGGCCGGCGGCAGATCGGCGAGTACTTCCGCTTCCTGAAGGCCGAGGTGCCGGGCTTCGAGCAATCGGCCATCGTCGAGATCGCGCCGCAGGTCGGCATCCGCGAGACGCGGCGCATCGAAGGCCTCTACGCGCTGACCGGCGAGGACATCCTCTCGTCCGCGCGCTTCGACGACAGCATCGGCATCAACGCCTGGCCGATGGAAATGCATGCGGCCGGCAAGATCGAGTGGGCCTTCCCGCGCGACGAGCGCCGCACCTTCAACCAGCTGCCCTGGCGCATGCTGGTGCCGCGCGGCGTCGACAACCTGCTGGTCGCCGGGCGCTGCGCCTCGATGACGCACGAGGGCCAGTCGGCCGCGCGCGCCAGCGGCGGCTGCTTCGTGATGGGGCAGGCCGCGGGCACCGCTGCGGCGGTGCTGGGCGCGGATGCCTTTGCCGCGGTCGACGTGCCGGCGCTGCAGCGCAAGCTCGCCGCCGACGGCGCGGACCTGGACCGTTGACGATGAGCGATCCCGCCACCACCGCCGCCGCCCGCCGCGTCGCCGAGCTCGTCGCATTGATGGACCTCGAAGCGCTGGGCGAGGACCGCTTTCGCGCGCAAAGCGAAGACATCGGCTCGCGGAGCGTGTACGGCGGCCAGGTGCTGGGGCAGGCGCTGGTCGCCGCGAGCCGCACCGTGGCGGCCGATCGCCCGATGCATTCGATGCACGCCTATTTCCTGCTGCCGGGCGAACACGCGCCCATCGAGTACACGGTCGACCGCGTGCGCGACGGCCGCAGCTTCACCACGCGCCACGTGGTCGCGCGCCAGCAGGAGCGCACGATCTTCGAGTTGTCGGCGTCCTTTCAAAGCGCGGCCTCGGGCATCGAGCACCAGGCCGCGATGCCCGAGGAGCCGGAACCTGAAAGCCTGCAAAGCGAACTGCAGCAGCGCATCGCGCTCGGCGACCGGCTGCCCGCGGCCTGGCGCGTCAAGGGCACCGAGCCGCAGGCCATCGAATACCGCGGCACCGACAGCAATGACCTGCTCGCGCCCGTACCGCGGCCGGCCGGCAGCGCGATCTGGATGCGCGCCACCGCGCCGCTGCCCGACGATCCGATCGTGCACCGCGCCTTGCTCGCCTATGCATCGGACCACGGCCTGCTGCGCGCCGCCCTGCGCCCGCACGGCCTGAGCTTCTTCGGCGGCAAGGTGCGCGCCGCGAGCCTTGACCATGCGATGTGGTTCCACCGCGATTTCCGCATGGACGAGTGGCTGCTGTACGTGCTCGATTCGCCGAGCGCGGGCGGGGCGCGGGCCTTGTGCCGCGGCAGCGTGTTCACGCGCGATGGGCGGCTGGTGGCTTCGGCGGCGCAGGAGGGGATGCTGCGCGTGCGCGGCTGAGCGCGCCGCGCGCTGTGTCAGTCCGAGCCGGCGTCGCCCGTGCGGCTCACCACTGGTTGCGCAATTCGCGCAGCTTGACGAACACCGTCTTCGGATCCGGCTTCTCGGGCAGATCGGGAAAGGCCTCGCGCAGCGCCGCGATGACGCTCGGGCTGCTCAGGCGCAGGAAGGTGTTGATCTGCTTTTCCTCGTCGAGCGTCGTGACGTGCGCCCTGGCCGGATCGTGGCCCGTCGCCCGCGGCAACAGCGCCTTGGCCGCTGCGTTGTCGGATTCGCGCGCGAGCGTGAACTTGAGGTTGTTCTCGAGGTAGTCGTGCCCGGCATAGACGCGCGTGCCGCCCGGCAGCTTCGCGAGCTGATCGACGAAGGTGGTGTAGAGGTCTTCTGCATTGCCGCCGTTGTGGCAGTTGCCGGCGCCGGCATTGAACAGCGTGTCGCCGGAGAACAGCGCCGGCTGCTCGGTGTGCGAGCGCAGGCAGATGTGGCACATCGTATGGCCGGGCGTGTCCATGCATTCGAGCTCGACCGTCTTGCCGACCTTGATCACATCGCCCGCCTTCACGCCGCGGTCCACGCCCGCGATGCGCGCGCCGGCGTTGTGGTGCGCGATCAGCTTCGCGCCGGTGGCCGCGACCACGGCCGCGTTGCCGCCGGTGTGGTCGTGGTGCTCGTGCGTGTTCAGGATCTGCGTGATCTGCCAGCCTTTGTCCTTGGCGGCGGCCAGGCACTTCTGGTGATCGAGCGGATCGATCGCCAGCGCCTCGCCGGTCTCGGGGCAGGCGATCAGGTAGTTGTAGTTGCGGTAGGCATTGCCGGTCCAGATGCGCTCGACGATCACGGGGTGCTCCAGGTCTCAGGTTCGACGTCGCGCGATCATGCCACCTTGACGCGCGTTCGAGCGCGGGCTGCCGCCGTTCGGATTCACCGGCCAGGTTCGTCTAAGCTCGCTCGACCCAGCTTGCGGAGATTTCGTCATGCTTCAAATGCGTCCCGGGTGCGAGTGCTGCGACCGAGATCTGCCGCCCGATTCGGCCATGGCTCGGATCTGCTCCTTCGAGTGCACGTTCTGCAGTGACTGCGCCGAACAGCGCCTCGCCGGCATCTGTCCGAACTGCGGCGGAGAATTGCTCCAGCGCCCGCGGCGGCCGGCCGCCAAGCTTGAGAAATACCCGGCTTCGACCACGCGCGTGTTCAAGCCTGAAGGTTGCGCGGCTGCGCGGTCGGCGGGAGGTCGGTAGGTGCGGTCGTGGCTGATGACGGCCCTCGGCCATCAGCAGCCGGTCACGAGCGGCGGCTGTGGTGTGATCCAAACGACTCAGCGCATCGGTTGAATTCATCGAGCCTTATGCTGGCGCCCCGAATCGCATTTTTTGGCTGATCGATCGAATGTCCAGATTCACCCCGACCCAGATCAACACCCTGTACGAAGTGATCGCAGCGCGCCGCGACATGCGGCACTTCCGCAGTGACCCGCTCGACGAGGCGCTCATGACGCGCCTGCTCGAAGCGGCCCACTGCGCCCCCAGCGTGGGCTATATGCAGCCGTGGCGTTTCATTCGCGTGAAGTCCGTCGAAGTGCGCCGGAAAATGTTGGCGCTCGTCGAAGCAGAGCGGATCGAAACAGCGAGCGCGCTCGGCGAACGGCAACAAGAGTTTCTCAGGCTCAAGGTCGAGGGGATGCGTGAATGCGCGGAGATCCTCGTCGCCGCACTCTGCGACAAACGCGAGCAGCATGTCTTCGGGCGGCGCACGATGCCTGACATGGATCTCGCTTCGGTCGCCTGCGCGATTCAAAACATGTGGCTTGCCGCACGCGTAGAGGATGTCGGCATGGGCTGGGTCTCGATGTTCGATCCCGAGGCATTGCGAGACTTGCTCCAGATGCCGTCAGGCAGCCGCCCCGTGGCCATCCTCTGCCTGGGGCGAGTCGACGAGTTCTATCCCCGGCCCATGCTGGAGACACAGCAATGGCGGACTCGTGCAGATCTCGCAACCCTGGTTTTCGATGACCACTGGAGAATGGACGACAACGAGCTTTTCGACTGAACATTCGCCGCGCACCGTCCAGCCCGCGCCGTGCCCGCTGAACGCGCACGTTGAATGCCCGCTTCGGAGCGAGGCGTACAGCCGGTAGGGGCCCTTCACAGCCATCCAGCGCACAGCTGCCAACTTCTGCGTCGAAGCGCCAAGCATCCATTCGATCCGATGCTCACCCTCTGTAGGGCCCCTTCACCTCACCCCATCCCCATGCAGGCATCGGCGCATCCTCCTGGACCTCGGCGCCGGCCTGTGAGTTGATGACGGCCAACCGGGAACCCCACTCCAGGTAGCCGACCAGCGCCGATCGAAATTCCGGGTCGTCCGGCATGCCCAGTTCGTCGGCCGTCTGCAGCAAGAGACCCACCCACTGCCGCCGCTGTGCCTGCTCGAGGTGACGGTTCAAGTGCTGGCGAATCATGTGCGGATGGCCGCCGTGGTGCCGCGAGTACGCGTCGGGACCGCCCAGAACCTCGCCGAGAAAGGCGGCGACGTGGGCCGGATGGTCTTCACCCATGTGCGCGAAGACCGGGGCGAGCAGCGGGTCGGCCTTCACGTGCTCGTAGAAGCGCGCGGTCAGGCGCAGCAGGGCGGGCGCGCCGCCGAGCCATTCGTAGAGCGTCGGAACCCGGGTTTCGGTGGTTGGGGGCATGGTGCGGGTCATTCTCCGCCGGGTTGCCGGCGCCCGGTATGGCGCGTCGCGCATAACCGATGTGCGCCGCCTGCCATGGGCAGCTGGGGCCTCGGCCGGGAGACTCGCTCCCCACAACGGAGACGACCTGATGGCATCACCCACAATCATCATCACGGGCAGTTCGCGCGGCATCGGCGCAGCGACGGCCCGGCTCGCGGCCCGGCGCGGCTGGAGCGTCGGCGTGAACTACGCGTCGAACCAGGAGGCCGCCCACGCGGTGGTCGCGGAGATTCGGGCCGAAGGCGGCCGAGCCATTGCGGTGCAGGCCGACAACAGCCGGCACGGCGACGTCGAGCGCCTGTTCGATCAGGTCGCCGAGGAACTCGGGCCGGTCCGCGCGCTGGTCAACAATGCCGGCGTGCCCGGCCGGATCTCCCGGGTCGAGCAGCTGAGCGAGGCCACACTGCGCCGGACCCTCGAGGTCAATGTGGTCGGCGCCTTCCTCTGCGCGCAAGCGTTCCTGCGCCGCGCATCGACCCGGCACGGCGGCGCTGGCGGCGCCATCGTCAACGTGTCGTCGATGGCAGCCAGGAGCGGCAGCCCTGGCGAGCTGGTGCACTACGCCGCGGCCAAGGCCGCCCTCGAGGCCTTCAACTACGGCCTTGCCGCCGAGGTGGCGCAGGAGGGTGTTCGCGTCAACGCGGTCAGCCTGGGCCTGTTCGCCACCGAGATCCACGCGACCGCAGGCGATGCCGACCGGCTGCAGCGCTATGCCGCACGCATGCCCATGGGGCGCGCCGGCGAGCCCATGGAAGCAGCGCAGGCGATCGTCTGGCTTCTGTCCGACGAAGCCAGCTACATCACGGGCGCGACCCTGCCCGTCGCCGGAGGGCGATGAACCCATGTACGAACACTACCAACACCTGGACTTCGGCTATCGCGGCCGCATCCTCACCGTCACCATGAACCGCCCCGAGGTTCGCAATGCAGCCAACGTGCGCATGCACCGCGAGCTGTCGACGGTGTTCCGTGACGCCGCGCGCGACCCCGCATGCGACGTGGTGGTGCTCACCGGCGCCGGCGCTGCCTTCAGCTCGGGCGGCGACATCGTCGCCATGCAGGAGAAGATCGACGACCGCAGCAAGTGGGTCGACACGGCCGAAGAAGCCCGCGAGATCTTCACCGGCATGCTCGAGCTGCCCAAGCCGCTGATCGCGCGCATCAACGGCGCCGCGACCGGTCTCGGCGCGACCCTCGCGGTCTACGCCGACATCGCCGTCGCAGCGCAGGGCGCGGTCATCGGCGACCCGCACGTGAAGGTGGGCCTGGTCGCCGGCGATGGCGGTGCGCTGATGTGGCCGCTGCTGGTCGGATTCCAGAAGGCCAAGGAACTGCTCTTTCTGGGCGACAACATCCCGGCCGAGGAGGCCGCGCGCATCGGGCTCATCGGCCATTGCGTGCCCGACGATGCACTCGACGACAAGGTCTACGGCATCGCCGAACGACTCTGCAAGGTTGCGCCCCTCGCGCTGCGCTGGACCAAGCGCACCATCAACCACACGATCCGCCAGCTGGCCCACGGCACGATGGAGAACGGCCTGCTGATGGAGACGCTGTCCCAGATGACCCGCGACCACGCCGAGGCCGTTCATGCCTTCGGCGAGAAGCGGCCCGCGGTCTTCAAGGGAAGGTAGGCCGGCGATGAGCACCTTCGACCTGGCCAGCCTGCGGCCGCTGTTCGCGCCGCGCTCGGTGGCGATGATCGGCGCCTCGAACGACGAGAACAAGGTCGGCGGCCGGCCGCTGGCATTCCTGAAACGTGCCGGTTTCGGCGGGACCCTCGTCCCGGTGCATCCGGCGGCGGACACCGTGCAGGGGCTGCCTGTCTTCCGCACGCTCGCGGCGGCCGGGCCGGTGGAGCACGCCATCATCGCGCTGGCCGCCAGGGACGTGCTGCCGGCATTCCGGGACTGCGCCGCGAAGGGTGTCAAGGCGGTGCAGGTCTTCAGCTCGGGATTCGCCGACGCCGGCCGCATGGCCGAGCAGGACGAGCTGCTGCGCACGGCGCGCGAAGCCGGCATGCGCATGATCGGGCCGAACAGCCTCGGGCTCTTCAATGCCGTCGACGGCTTCTTCGGCACCTTCGCCACGGCGCTCGACGGCGCATGGCCGGCGCTGCGCCGCGATGGCAACAACATCGGCCTGGCGTCGCAGAGCGGTGCCTTCGGCTCCTATTGCTACGGACTGGCGCAGGCGCGCGGACTCGGCTTCAGCCACATGATCGCGACCGGCAACGAAGCGGACGTCGACGTCGCCGAATGCATCGCCTACCTCGCGCAGGACAACGCCACCCGGGTCATCGTGGCCACCTTCGAGGGTTGCCGCAGCGGCGACCGGCTGATCGAGGCGCTGCGCCTCGCGCGAGCCGCCGGCAAGCCGGTGCTGGTGATGAAGGCCGGTGCTTCGGCGGCCGGCGCGCAGGCCGCGGCCACCCACACCGGCGCGCTGGCGGGCAACGACGCCGTCTTCGACGGCATCCTGCGCCAGTACGGCGCGTGGCGCGCGCAAACGCTCGATGGCCTCATCGACGTCGCCTACGCGCTGTGCGTCGACCGCCGGCGCGACCTGCGCCGGGAAGACGGCCGCCTCGCCGTGTTGACGACCTCCGGCGGTGTCGGCGTGCTGATCGCCGACGCGGCGAGCGCAGCCGGCCTGCAGCTGCCGGGCCTGCCGGCTGCGGCCAGGGCCGAGATGTCCGAATGGCTGCCGGCGGCCACGGCATCCAACCCGCTCGACACCTCGACGTCCGTCCTCGGCGACATGGCCCTGGTGGCGCGCGCCATGGGCTTGCTGGTCGAGCAGGTGCGGCCCGGCACGGTGCTCGCCTTCCTCGCGCACGTCGGCCGTAATCCGGTGCACTGGGCGCAGCTGCGTGGGCCCCTGCTGGCACTCGTCGCTGCGCAGCCCGGCACCCGCTTCATCCTGTCGATGCTGGCCCCACCCACGGTCCGCGAGGAACTCGAACAGCATGGCGTGGCACTCTTCGAGGCACCGGAGCGCGCCGTGGCCGCGATCCAGGCCGTGACCCGCATCGGCGCTGCCGTGTCCGATGTGGTGCGACGGCCACGCAGCCTCGGCCCCGCACGGCGAGGAAGCGGGACCGTGCTCGACGAAGCGCGATCGAAGGCCGTGCTGGCCGCTGCCGGCATCGCAGTGCCCGCGGAGCGCGTGACGCGATCCGCGGCCGCGGCGCAAACCGCCGCCGTCGAGTTGGGCGCGCCGCGCTACGCACTGAAGATCGTCTCGGCCGACATCCTGCACAAGACGGAGGCGGGCGGCGTCGTGCTCGATGTCGCCGCCAAGGACGTCGGCCCCTGCTGGGAAACGGTCGTGGCCACCGTACGGGGCAAGTTGCCGCAGGCGCGCATCGACGGTGTTCTGGTCACGCCGATGGCGCGCCCCGGCATCGACGCCATCCTGAGCGCGCAATTCGATCCGGTCTTCGGCATGGTCGTGATGTTCGGCCTCGGCGGCACCTGGGTCGAGGTCTTCAGGGACGTCGTCTTTCGCGCCGCACCCTTCGATGCCGCGGAGGCGCGCCGCATGATCGAGCAGACGCGGGTCGCGGACCTGCTCGGCGGCGTCCGCGGCAGCGCGGCCATACGCATCGAGGAAGTCGCAGCGGCGATCGCGTCCTTCTCCGACCATGTCGCTGCGCGGGCCGGCGAAATCGAGAGCATCGAAGTCAATCCGTGGCGGCTGCACGCGGAGGGCGGCGTGGCACTCGATGCCGTGGTGGTTCAACGCAAATCGGAACCCGAAGGAGTCGACGCATGAATGCGAAAAGCCGGATCAATCCAGCCCACCTGCGCACGCCGGGCCATAGCGCCGAGGTCAGCACCGCCGAGATGGCGAGTCGCATTGCCCGCTTCCGGGCGCTCGAGCCCGATCCCTACGCCTTCCCCGATCTCAGGCAGCAGAAAGGGCGGCGCTCGGTGAACTACGTCATCTCCCCAGGTGCGCTGGGCGGGCCTGCGCCGCTCACGCAGGCGCACAACTTCCATGTCTCCATCTCCTGCCTCGGCAAGGGAATCCGGCCGACCGTGCACTCGCATCCGTACAACGAGGTCTTCATCCCGATGGATGCGCGCTTCAAGGTCCTGTGGGGCGAGCATCTGGAAGAGAGCACGGTGCTGGAGCCCTTCGACATGATCAGCGTGCCGCCCGGCGTGTTCCGCACCTTCGAGAACCTGGACGACCACGACGGTCACATGATGGCCATCTTCGACCACGGTGGCGATCCGCACACCGGGATCGTGGTGCCGCCGGACGTCTACGAGAAGTTCTATCGCGGCTGGGTACCGGGTCAGGGCCGGCCCGCGAACTGAGGCGCGCGGCGATGTTCCGGATGGCATTCTCAGGGCGGCG
This sequence comes from Variovorax sp. SRS16, assembly GCF_901827165.1. Taxonomy (NCBI): domain Bacteria; kingdom Pseudomonadati; phylum Pseudomonadota; class Betaproteobacteria; order Burkholderiales; family Comamonadaceae; genus Variovorax; species Variovorax sp. SRS16. The sequence goes on along the minus strand of NZ_LR594666.1, from coordinate 5,447,160 downwards.
GCATCGCCAGCGCGCAGCGCCGCGCCAGCTCTCGCAGCCACTTGACCCCGGGATCCCGATGGCTGCGCTCGTGCCAGTACATGAAGATGCGGTAGCTCGGCACTGGCAGCGGCGGGTCGATCATCGCCAGGTCCGTGCCCTCGAGGTAGTGCTGCGCCAGGCGACGGGGCATGAGAACCACCATGTCGGTCGACTGGACGATGTAGGGCGCTGCCATGAAATGCTGGCTCAGCATGCCGACGTTGCGCTTGAGGCCGGTCTCCGCAAGCACGTGATCGATGTTCGACTGGAAATGACCGAAGCCCGCCGGCGTGACGAGAATGTGCGGCAGTGCGACGAAGTCTTCGACGCTGCGGCCGCCGTCCAGGTAGGGATGGCCGCCGCGGATCAGGCAGACGATGCGGTCGACGAACAGCGGCACGCTGCGCAGGCTCGGCGGCGGCTCCTCGAGGTGCCCGATGGCCAGTTCGATATCGCCTTCTTCGAGGGCCAGCACCAGTGCCTTCGGATGGACCGGATGCTTGATCGACAAGGTCGCCGACGGCGCTTCCTCGCGCACGCTGCGCGTCAGCAAGGGCAGAAATGTCGCGTGCGTGTAGTCGGTCGCGATGATGCGGAAGGTCGACGTGCAGAGCGCGGGTTCGAAATGGATCGACTCACCCAGCACCAGATCGACGTCGGCGAGGATGCGCCGCGCGATGACCGCCAGCTCGACGGCACGCGGCGACGGAATCATCCCGGTCGCGCCGCGGATCAGGAGCGGATCGCCGAACAGCTCGCGCAGCCGGCCGAGCACGCGGCTCATCGCCGGCTGGCCCATGCCCAGCTTGTCGGCCGCGCGGGACACATGCGACTCGGCCACCAGTGCGTCCAGGCAGCGCAACAGGCCGAGGTCGAGCGGCTTGATCGACTCGGTCACGCGCATGCCTCGAGCCGCCAGGCGTCGCGACGCCCGCATTCGCAGAGAGAAAATTTCAGGAGACTCATATGAACAGAAGATCCTTGGTCCGCGCCAGTTCCGTCCTGGTTCTGTCTTCGCTCGTCGGCCGGGCTTTTGCAGAAGCCGTCTGGCCGGCCAGGCCGATCCGTATCATCGCGCCCTTCGCGCCCGGGGGCGGCCCCGACATTCTGGCGCGCCTCCTGGCGCAGCAGATGGGCCCGGCGCTCGGCAGCATCATCGTGGAAAACCGCGCCGGCGCCGCGGGCAACATCGGCGCCGACTACGTTGCCAAGGCCGCGCCCGATGGCTACACGCTCCTGCTGACCACGACCGCGACACAGGCCATCAATCCGGCGCTCTACGCTGCGATACCCTACGACCCGTTGCGCGACTTCACGCCGATTTCCATGGTCGCCAGTACGCCGCTGATGCTGGCGGCTGCGCCCGATTTCGAGGCCAACAACCTGAAGGAACTGCTGGCGCTGGCGAAGGCAAAGCCGGGAAAGATCAGCTTCGCTTCCGCCGGCATCGGCACCATGCAGCACATGGTCGGCGTCCTGGTCGAGCAACGCGCGCAGGTCGAGATGCTGCATGTGCCCTACAAGGGAAGCAGCCAGATCGTGTCGGACCTGATCTCCGGCCGCGTGTCGATCGTCTTCAACAGCACGGCGGCCCTCGGTCCGATGGTGCGAGACGGTCGGCTGAAAGCGCTGGCCGTGACATCGCCGCAGCGCCTGCCGGCATGGCCCGATGTGCCGACCGTGTCCGAGGCCGGCCTGCCCGGGTTCGAGGCCTCTGCCTGGTACGCCGTGTTCGGCCCCGCGCATCTGCCGCCGGCGATCGTCCAGAAGCTCAACCGCGAGATCGTTCGCGCAGTCGCTTCGCCGGCCTGCCGCGACACCTACGCGAGCCTCGGCCTGGACGCCGTCACGTCGACGCCGCAGGAGCTTGGCGCCGTCACGCAGCGTGACCTGGCAACGTGGAGCGGCATCATCAAGGAAAAGCACATTCGTGCGGAGTGAGCGTGATGATCATCGACGAACGGACCTACACCATCGCCCCCGGCCTGCTCTCGGAATACCTGGCCGAGCATCTTCGGGTGGCGTTGCCGATCATGCGCAAGCACCTGGGCGAGCCCTTCGCCTACTTCACGACGGAGACGGGAGAGCTCAACCAGTTCGTCCATCTGTGGCGCTACGAGAGCATGGCGGATCGCGAGACGCGCAGGGAAGCCCTCTATCGCGACGCCGAGTGGCTGGACTATCGGCGCAGCACCGGCGAACGCGGATGGGTCCGGCATCAGCACAACAGATTGCTGAAGCCGCTCGCCGGGGCGCCGACAACGCTTGCCGAGGGACGCCATGACGCGCGCTGACATCGCCGCCTCCGACCGGACATCTTCGGGGCTGGCTTCGGACCTGCGAAGGCCTCACACTGCGTCGGACCGATCGGCTCGCCAACCGGAGTTCCAACATGAAGAATCGTCTCGCGTTGCTGATGGTGTTGTCGATCGCCGGACTCTTTGCCAGCCGTGCCGGCGCAGGGCCTGCATTCCCGCCGGGCTTCAAGACCCGCACCGTCGCCATGGCGGATGGCGCAAGCCTCTTCGTGCGCTCGGGCGGAAGCGGCCCTGCCGTCGTGCTCCTCCATGGCTTCGGCGACACCGGCGACATGTTGCGCAATGCGGCGACCGATGTGCGGAAGGAGGTCGTGCCGGATGCGGGCCATTGGTTGATGGAAGAGAGCACGGCGATGACGGTGGGATTGATCAGCGGCTTTCTGGCGGTCTCGCCGTAGCCTGACATCGCGTCGCCCTTCACCCGGCCTTGCGCGTCATCCCGCGCGCCTCTTCCTCCACCGCAGCCCGCAACGACCGCACCATCGGATGCGCCTCCAGTTCCTGCAAGGTGAAGAAGCTCACCGGCGGCAGGTTCCAGCTCAAGCGATAAGGCAGCGCGGCCCAGTGCCCGGCCCGCTCCATCTCGGCCACCACGTCGCGGGCCAGGATGGAGATGGCGTTCGGCTCGGTGCGCAGCACCATCTCCATGCTGCGGATCGAGGTGCTCTCCAGCATCGGCACCGGCGGCTGCACGCCGGCGCCGACGAAGATCGCGTTGTAGGTCCGGCGCATGGGCGTGTTCGGCGGCGGCAGGATCCAGTCGAGCTGCGCGAGGCGCGCCCAGTCCAGCGGCCCGCGCGACAGGCGCTTGACGCTCTTGGCCGACACCACCAGGCAGGGCTCCTGCTGGTAGATCGCCTGCTGCACCAGCCCCGTCGCGTCGCCGTCGTACGAGCGGCCGATCGCGCAATCGAGCTCGCGCGCGACGAGGCCGGCGACGAGTTCGTCCGTCGTGCCTTCGCGCGTCATCACCGCCATGCGTGGCGTGCGATCGAGCAGGTGCGTGAGCGCCGCGGACAGCAGCTGCTGCGGCACCTGCTGCGTCAGCCCCAGGCGCAGCCGTCCGCTGCGGCCGGCCTCGAGTGAGGTGAGCACGCGCGTGGTGGACTCCAGTTCCGCGAGCCAGCGCCGCGCGTAGTGCAGCACGGCTTCGCCGGCCGGCGTGGGCATGAGGCCGCGGCTGGTGCGCTCGAAGAGCCGGTTGCCGAAGATGTCTTCCACCTCGCGCAGCGCCTTGGTGATGGCCGGCTGGCTGAGCCGCATCTCGGCGGCCACGCGGCCCAGCGTGCGATGCCGGTCGACGGCCTGCAGCAGCGAGAGCTGGCGCAGCTTCAGGCGCGTGAGCAGCGCGTGCTGCAGGTCGGCGGCGGGGTCGCGGGCAGTCGGCAAGGCATAACTCCAGGGTTATCGCGTCATCAGAATTTAATCCACTTCGGTGAATTGCGAAGCCTAGACTTTCCCCATGCCCGCAGCCCACGCATCGGCCCTCACCGCATTCACGGCGAACCTCCTCGACGTGCTGGCCGAGGCGCGCGATGCCGATGCGGCACTGCGCCAGGTGGACCTGTTCCGGCGCCTCATCGCGGGCGACAGCATCTTCAGCATCCAGCAGAACGTGACGACCGCGAAGGGCCCGGCCAACGAGATCCAGCTGCGCCGCTTCTATTCGTCCGAAGGCGAGCGCTATCCGGTGAACGGCGCCAAGCGCAAGACGCTCACGCCGTGGACCGAATGCATCTTCGTGCAGGGCCGCACGTTCGTCGGCGAGGGCGCGGACGTGCTGGCACGCCACTTCGACGACTTCGAGCAGATGCGCCCGCAGGGCCTGCAGAGCGTGATCAACGTGCCGCTGCTGCAGGGCCGGCTCTGCTATGCCACCTTCAATGTCTTCGGCACCCGCCCCGCGTGGCTGCCGCACGAAGTCCTGGGCGTTCGTCTCCTGGCGCTCGCTGCGGCGCGCTGGGTGCCGGCCGTGCCCGGCCTGTCGTACCGCTTCACGGATCTGTCCCTTTCCTCTCCCATGGAGACTTGACCATGCAAAGCAAAGTCCCGGTCGTGATCGTTGGCGGCGGGCCGGTGGGCCTGTCGATGGCGATCCTGCTGCAGCGCTTCGGCATCGACTTCGTGCTGCTCGAACGCAGCCCGACGACGACCGACCATCCCAAGGCGCGCGGCACCTACACCCGCACGATGGAGATCTTCCGCCAGTGGGGCATCGACGGCCTGATGAAGCGCCACGCGCTGCCCGACGGCGCCGACTTCTTCTCCTTCTGCGAATCGATGAGCGGCCACGAGTGGGGCCGCACCAACCCCGAGCCCAACCTCGGCCACTCGCCGTGCTGGAAGATCATCCAGTCGCAGGACACGGTCGAGATGGAGTTGATGGACCTCGCGCGCAAGAGCGAGGTCGGCCGCTTCCTGTTCGGCCACGAGTTCCTGCACTACGACGAGGGCGCGAGCGGCATCGCGGTGACCGCGCGCAAGCTGGACAACGGCGAAACGATCACCTGGCAGGCCCAGTACCTGATCGCCGCCGACGGCGCCGCCAGCGCGGTGCGCCGGCAGGCCGACATCGAGATGCGCGGCCCGGCCACGCTGGCCGTGATGGCCAACGAGTTCTGGCAGGCCGATCTCTCGCAGGTGCGCGACGCCGCCACCTGCGCCGGCTGGCGCGTGTATGCGAAGGATTCGCCGTACCCGATCACGACCGTGCTCAACACCAACGGCCGCGACCGATGGCTCAACCTGCTGCCCGTGGGACGCGAGGTGGACGAGCGCGTCGGCGAGCGCAACGACGACGAGGTGGTGCAGCTCGCCCGCACCGTCTCCGGCGTGCCCAACCTCGACGTGAAGGTCATCAACCGCTCGGTCTGGCGCCTGAGCCGGCAGGTGGCCGCGAGCTTCCGCAAGGGCCGCGTGCTGCTGGTGGGCGACTCGGCGCACCGCTTTCCGCCGAATGGCGGCTACGGCATGAACTCCGGCATCCAGGACGCGCACAACCTCGCGTGGAAGCTGGCCTTCGTGCTCACCGGCCGCGCCGGCCCGCGCCTGCTCGAGAGCTACGAGCGCGAGCGCCGACCCGTCGCCGAATCGAATGCCGACTTCAGCCTGCACAACGCGACGCGCTTCACCCAGTGCGACCAGGCGCTGCGCTCCGGCAATGCGGACCGCATCGACTTCTGGATCCGCGACAGCGACAACCACATCCACAGCATCGGGCAGTCGCTGGGCTTCTGCTACGAGGACGGCGCGGTGATTCCCGACGGCACCGGCCGGCACGTGATGCGCGCGCGCTGGTACGAGCCCACCGACAAGCCCGGCGCGCGCTTTCCGCACCTCTGGCTGGACCTGGCGCGGCGCCACACCACGCTCGACTGGTTCGACAAGGACTTCGTGCTGGTCGCGGGACCGAAGGCCGACGCATGGATGGAAGCCGCGCGTGCCGTCTCCGGCCACCAGGGGCGCACGGTGCAGGCGCATCAATTGGAAGACTCGCACGAGAAGGATGGCTTGCTGCTCGGCCTGCGCGGCGCGGTGCTCGTGCGGCCCGATGGCCATGTCGCCTTCCGCATGCCATGGACGCCCCCGGACCCGGCCGCCGAATTGTCGGCCGCGCTCGCCAAGCTGCTGGATTGAGGCCATGCCCGTCACCGCACTCCATCACTACACGATCCGCTGCACGCCGGACGAGCTGCCGCCGCTCGTGGACTTCTACACGCGCGTGATGCGGCTGCAGATCGGCGCGCGGCCGGAGATTCCCGCGCCCGGCGCCTGGCTCTATGCGGACGGCCAGCCCATCGTGCATCTGTATGCGCATCTGGCGACGCCCGACGCGGCGACGCAGCCGGTCACCGGGCACGTCGACCACATCTCCTTCCGCTCGCGCGGACTGAAGGAGATGCGCGAGCACCTCGGCGCGCTCGGCGTGCCCTTCACCGAGGCGCCGATTCCCGGCTGGGGCATTCACCAACTCTTCCTGCACGACCCGCGCGGGCTGAAGGTCGAGATGACCTTCTGGATGGACCAGGAAGAAGGAGGCGCGCCATGACCGAGTTCGTGCAGGCCGGCGAGCTGCGCACGGCCTTCGACCGCGAGGGCCATGGTCCGGCTCTCGTGCTGATGCATGGCGCCGAAGCCTCGCGCCAGATGTTCGCCGCGCTGGTGCCGCATCTGGCGAAGCACTTCACGGTGATCGCCTACGACCAGCGCGATTGCGGCGAGACGCAGGGGCCTGAGCGCCCGGCGATGCTGGTGGACCTGGCGAACGATGCGCAGCAGTTCATCAAGGCGCTGGGCCTCAAGCGGGCACACGTGTTCGGGTCGTCGTATGGCGGCAGGGTGGCACAGGCGCTGGCGCTGCTGCATCCGCGCTCGGTCGATCGGCTCGTGCTGGCCAGCACCTGGGCGCTGCCGCGGCCGTATGCGGAGCTGTGTCCCGATGCGAGTCGCCTCGCCGAATTGCGGCGCGGTCTGCCGGAGACGGCCGAGGAACTGGCGACCTGGTTCTTCCCCGAAGCCTTTCTGCAGCAGCGGCCGGAGCTGCGGCGCATCTTTGCGACTGCGCGCCCGGAATCGGCGCGCTCCATCCGCCGCACGGCGACCGTGGCGACCACGCTCGACAAGGGCGTGGCCGACATCGTCGCACCGACGCTGGTGCTGGCCGGCGAACTGGACCGCGTGGTGCCGCCGACCGTGACGCTGGCGATGGCAGGACGCATCCGCGGCGCCGATGCGGTGCTGCTGCCGGCCACCGGGCATGTGACGGCGATGCAGTCACCCGAAGCGCTTGCCCATCACATGATTCGTTTCCTGAATCCCGCAGGAGTCAAGGCATGAACACGACATCCGCCGCGGCAAGGCCCGACTACATCCGCATCGAGGGGCTGTCGAAGACCTTCGGCGGCGGCAGCGACGGCGTGCTCGCGCTCAAGGAGATCGACTGCACCATCCAGCAGGGCAGCTTCGTCACCATCGTCGGTCCCAGCGGCTGCGGCAAGAGCACGCTGCTGCGCATCCTGGCCGGGCTGCTCGACTACCAGATCGGCCACGTGATGCTCGACGGCCAGCCGATCCACGGCACGCGGCGCGACATCGGCGTCGTGTTCCAGAGTTCCATCCTGCTGCCCTGGCGCACCATCCTCGACAACGTGATGCTGCCGGCCGAAGTGCTCGGGCTGGAGCCGAAGAAGGCACGCGAACGCGCCATGCAGCTGCTGCACATGGTTCGCCTCGACGGCTTCGAGCACAAGCTGCCGCGCCAGCTGAGCGGCGGCATGCAGCAGCGCGCCTCGATCGCGCGGGCGCTGCTGCACGATCCCAAGATCCTGCTGATGGACGAGCCCTTCGGCGCGCTCGATGCGATGACGCGCGAGCGCATGAACCTCGAGCTGCAGCGCATCTGGATGGAAAGCGGCAAGACCGTGGTGCTGATCACGCACTCCATCCCCGAGGCCGTGTTCCTCGGCGACCGCGTGTTCGTGATGTCGCCGCGCCCCGGCACGCTGGAGCGCGTGCTGCCCATCGACCTGCCGCGGCCGCGGACGATGGAAGCGATGTCGCACCCGACCTTCGCGTCGGCGTCCGCTTCGATCCGCGAGCGCTTCTCGCATGCCGCTTCGTTCGATTGAAGAAAGGGCACTGCCATGACCACCGCCATGATGAGCTCCGGTTCCACCCCGCAGACCCACGACGCCGCTGCCAGGCCGGCGCAGGCGCCGCGACCGCGACGCGCCAACCCGCTGGCATCGACGCGCGTGCAATCCATCCTGTTGTTGATCACGCTGCTCGGCGCGTGGGAAGCGGCGACGCGGCTGTTCAAGGCATCGAAGTACCTGATCCCGCCGGTGAGCGACATCGTCGTCGCGCTGTGGCGCGGTCTGGCCACCGGACCGATGGCCAAGGACGGCTTCTGGTACCACGGCGGCGTCACCCTCGGCGAGATCCTGCTGGGCTTCTTCATCGGCGGCGGCGTCGGCCTGGCGATCGGCATCGTGGTCTCGCAGATGCCGAAGCTGGAGACGCTGCTGGGCCCCTACGTGGCCGCACTGCAGAGCGTGCCCAAGGTGGCGGTGGCGCCGATCATCGTGGTCTGGCTCGGCTTCGGCATCAGCTCCAAGGTGATGATCATCTGCCTGCTCACCTTCTTTCCCGTGCTGGTGACCAGCATCGCGGGCTTCAAGGCGGTGGACCCCGACCGCATCGACCTGTTGCGCTCGCTGTCGGCCACACGCTGGCAGATCTTTCGCAAGGCCAAGTTCCCGAGCGCCTTGCCCTACATCTTCGCGGGCCTGAACATGGCCGCCGCCTTCAGCGTGGTCGGCGCCGTGGTGGGCGAGTTCGTCGGTGCGCAGGCCGGGCTGGGCGTGCTGATCCTGCAGATGGAAGCGCAGGCCGACACCGCCGGCAGCTTCGCGGTGTGCGTCGTGCTCTCGGTGATCGGCATTCTGTTGACGGCCCTGTTGCGCCGCGTGCAGCGGCGGGTGCTGCACTGGATGCCGGCCGACAGCTCGCAGCCCGCCGTGAACGTTTGAATGCGCCCTTGTGCGGCGGGCGCTTCCAGCCGCGCGATGCTTGTTTCTTGCAATGTGCCGGCGCAGTGCCGGCGAGGAGTGGACCATGTGGACGCGACGCGATTTCGGCCTGGGCCTCGGTGCCCTCGGTCTCGCCGGCAGCTTGCCGGCACTGGCGCAGAAGCTGCGAGTCATGAGAGTGGCGAACACGGCCGCGGTCAATGATCCGCAGCAGTGCTTCGTGACCGCGGGCCAGGACCCGCGGCTCAACTTCTACAAGCCCCATGGCGTGGACGTGGAGTACGTCAACATGTCGAGCATGACGCAGGCGATGCAGATGCTGCGTGCCGGCCACGTCGATTTCGGCCCCGCGGTGCCCGGCATCCTGCTGCCGGCGATGGCCAAGGACCCGAGCCTCGACTTCGTGAGCGTCTACAAGTGGCTGCCGCGCAATGCCAACGTGATCGTGGTCAAGCCGGGCAGTCCGATCAAGACGGCGGCCGACCTGGCCGGCAAGCGCATCGGCGTGCGCAACCAGGGCGACGCCGGCATCGTCGTCACCAAGACCATGCTGGCCGAGATGGGACTCAGCGACGACAAGTGCGAGTACATCGCCATCGGCGACGGCGCGCCGGCCGGTGCCGCGATCGACAACGACCGCGTCGATGCGCTGGTGGCCTTCGACACCGCGGCCGCGCGCATCGAGCTGGTGGGCACCCAACTGCGCTATGTGCCGCTGACGCCGAAGTTCGCGCAGGTGGGATCGGGCTGGCTGTGCGTGACGCGCGACCTCCTCAAGAAGGAGCGCAAGGCGCTGGTGGCGCTGTTCCAGGGCATCGCCAAGTCCACCCTCTTCTCCTACAACAACCTCAACGCGGGCATCGACCTGCATTGGGCGGTGTATCCCGAAAGCAAGCCCAAGGGCCGCAGCGAGGACGATGCGCGCAAGGAGCTGGCCTTCATCCTCAAGGACCGCAGGAACAGCTGGATGCGCCGTCCCGACGACCCCGATCAGCGCATCGGCGCGTCGTCGCTCGCCGAGTGGAAGACCAACATCGAGATGACCGCCGAAAGCAGCAAGGACCCCAAGCTCGCCGACCAACTGGGCGACCCGAACCGACTCTTCACCAACGAGCTGATCGATGACATCAACGCCTTCGACAAGCAGGCCATCGTCGACATGGCGAAGTCGTTCAAGTCGTAGACATCGTGCCGCCTCAGCGGCGCGGCTCGATCATCTTCCAGCCGTTGCCCGACGGATCGCGAAAACCCGCATCCACGGCGCATGGGATCTCCTTTTCTTCGGAGACGTTTATATCGGCCGCCTTGCGGCGCCGCTTCTCCAAAACGGCGGTCCTGAGATCGGGCCGGTGCGCGGCGCTGAGGAAGCAGGCCGGCACGAGGTCCAGCGCGTTCGCCGCGGCGCGCCGGCTTTCGCGGACCGCGCCCGGCGTCTCTTTGACTTGGGCAAGGCGGTGGATGGGCCGCGGCTCGTGGGAGAAGGCGTCCATGCGGTCTTTGGCGCGCAGGAGTCGGCGCAGGAGCTTGGGGTCCTGGAGGGGTGCGCTGCTGCACATGGCGAAACGTGCGCCTTGAAGTGATCGACTTCCTTGACGCGTTGGCACCGGGACGATTCGGTCCGGCGGGCAGGTCTATGCATGTCCTGGCGCAGAGGCGTTGGTGCCGAGCGCTACGTCGATCACCCTTGCGATGGTTGGATCTGCATTCGATCCGCTCCAGGCCAGCGCGATGGTCACGATTTCGATGACCTCGCGCAGTGGCTTGATCGAGACCGCGTCCGAACCCAGCGACCTCAAGCCGCTGGGCACCAGCGCGATGCCCTGACTGCAGCCGACCATCGCAACCTGCGAAGCCACCGATCGCGCTTCATGCAGAAGACGTGGCGTGAAGCCATGCGCATGGCAAGCGGCGATGATTCCGTCGAAGAAGGAGGGGCTGACGGCGCGGGGAAACATCACGAAGTCCTCGTCGGCGAGTTCATTGATGCGCAAGGCCTTGCGCTTCGCAAGTCGATGCCAGGCGGGGAGGGCCACCGCCAAGCGGTCCGTCAACAGCGGTCGAGATCGAATGGCCGTTCCGACGGTGCCCTCGATCCGGGCGAGCGCGAAATCGATGGAGCCGCTCTCCAGAGCCTCGATCGCATCCGCGCTGTCGATTTCCACGACCGCCAGTTTGATGTCCGGCAATGCGATCTTCACTTGCTCGATGATCGTCGGCAGCGGATCCGTCATCGCGGAGGTGATGGCACCGATCGTCAGCACGCGGCCCTTGCCGGCGATCGCCTCCTTCACGGAGACATCCAGCTTTTCCATGTGGGCGACAAGGCGCTGCACTGCAGGAAGGATGGCAGCGCCCTCGGCGGTCAGCTGCACCCCGCGACTCGACCTCTGGAACAGCTTGACCTTCAAAGAGGCCTCGAGCGTCTGGATCTGTTCGCTCAAGGGGGGCTGCGACATGCCGAGCCGTTCCGCCGCCCGCCTGAAATGACGCTCCTCCGCGACGACGGCAAAGAGATACAGGTGCTTGACGAGGCGGAAGTTGATCATTGATACGGAAAGCGTATCAAAAGCTTCCGATCTTGGGAATAGACCTATCGAGGCCCAGGCCACACCATGGCGCCTTCTCCGGCAAAGGCGACATGTGAAAACCTCATCTTTCTGTAGCGACGCTGACAGGGGCCGTGCAGTCCCGGCCGGCATGCCGGCCGCGCAGGGTCCATGGAAGTCGACGAGGCGCCAGGTGCTTGCCGTGGCGGCGGGTACGGCGCTTCTCGCCGCGCTCGCATCGCCCGCGCTGGCGCAAGCGAACGGCGATGACGGTTGGCCGAACCGGCCGATCCGAATGGTGGTGCCCTATCCCGCGGGCGGTTCCGCCGATGCCGTGGCGCGGCGCTTCGCGATCAAACTCGGCGAATCCCTCGGTCAGACTGTCGTCATCGACAACAGGCCCGGGGCCTCCGGAAACATCGGGACGCTCGACGTCATGCGCGCCAGGCCGGACGGCTACACCTTGCTCCTGAATCCCTCGGCGCATGTGATCAATCCCGAGATCTCCGACAAGAGCCCGTACAGGGCGCTGGAGGATTTCACCCCCATTTCCCAGGTCGCGAAGGGGCCTCTGGTCTTGATCGTGACGCCGTCCCTGCCGGTCAGGACGCCGATCGAACTGGCGCAGCTGGCAAAGGCCAGACCCGATTCGATCACCTTCGCCACGTCGGTCATCGGATCGGCAAGCCACATTGCCGAGGAACTCTTCAATCGGGTTGCGAACGTCAACATTCTCATCGTCCCGTACAAGGGGAATGCACCGGCGATCACCGATCTCATGGGCGGCCAGGTCACTGCGATGTTCGACCCGGCGGTGACCTCGGTCCCGTTGGTCAAGAGCGGAAAGCTCAAGGCACTCGCCGTCACCGGCCGTACCAGGCTGGCATCGGCACCGGAAATTCCGACCACGGAGGAGACCGGCCTGAAAGGGCTCGAGTTCTACACCTGGTATGGGCTATGGGCGCCCAAGGGGCTGCCGGAAGCGTTGGCTGCCCGGCTCGAAAAGGCTGCGCGGCAGGTGGCCGGCGATGCAGCGTTCAGGCAAGCCATGCGCGACAACGGACTGGAACCTGTCGGCTCCGGCCGCAAGGCGTTCGCCGACCTCATTCGCCAGGAGAGCGCTCTCTATCGCTCCATCGCCAGGCAATCGAACATCCGAGCCTCGGCGAATTGAGCGCCTGGCACTCGACGATCAACTGGTTCATCCCGTCAAACTGGAGCTCCCTTCGTGAAAACACTGCTCATCGCGTTCGCCACATTCGTCGCCACGGCGGCTGCCGTACCGGTCACGGCCCAGACGCTCGACAAGATCAGGTCGTCAGGATCCATCACGATGGGCGTGCGAGACGCTTCCGTTCCGATGTCGTATATGCCCGACGGTGAAAAGCCTGTGGGCTTCCAGGTGGAAATCTGCCAACGCATCATTGCAGCGGCTCAAAAGGAACTCAAGCTCCCGAAAATCAACGTTCGATACCAAACGGTCACTTCACAGAACCGCATCCCGCTCGTTCAGAACGGCACCGTGGACCTCGAATGCGGATCGACGACGAACAGCCTGGCGCGCCAGAAGGATGTGGCTTTCGCATTGACCACTTATGTGGAGGAAGTGCGAATGGCCGTGCGCAAGACTTCGGGCATCCGGTCCGTCAAGGATCTGGAAGGAAAAACAGTCGTCACCACGACCGGGACGACCTCCGTGCAACACCTGCGCAAGTACGCCAGAGCGTCCGGACTCGATATCAAGGATGTCCTCGGCAAGGACCATGCCGAGAGCTTCCTCATGCTGGAGATGGGACGCGCCGATGCGTGGGTGATCGATGCCGGCTTGCTGAGTGCCACCATTGCCACATCCAAGAACCCCGATGATTTCGTCGTCGTGGGCGAGGTGCTGAACGTGGAGCCGATCGCGATCATGATGCGCAAGGACGATCCTGCCTTCAAGGCCCTCGCGGATGCGACCATTCGAGATCTGATCCGCTCCGGCGAGATGAAGAAATTGTGGGACAAGTGGTTCATCGGACCGATTCCTCCGAGGGGTGTGCGGCTCAACATGCCGCCTCCGGAAACACTGCAGCGACTGTGGGCCGATCCCAGCGACCTTCCCATGGAAAGCCTTGCTGCGAAGTAAGCGGTTCGAATCGTTCGACAGCACATCACATCCAGCGCAATGACCCAGCAGACCCCCACCGCCCTCGAGCGCCTCGAGGCACTCGATACCAACACCATCTCGGACGCACTCGACTTTCTCGGCCTGGAGGGCGCAACCTATGGACTTCGGCCATTGTGGGACTGCCCCAAAGTGGTGGGTCTCGCGAGCACCATCCAGGTCGGGCCGAAGACCGGAAGCGCCCCGACCGTTCATCTGATCACGCCGGTGATCGACGAAGTCGCCACGGATGATCGCGTCCTGGTGATCGCCGGAGGGCCCGAGGGAATCTCCTGCTGGGGCGACATCATTGCCAATGCGGCCAAGGTCAAGAAGATCCGCGGCTCGGTGATCGACGGGATGAGCCGGGACATCGAGGGCAGCGAGTCGATCGGCTACCCGGTCTACGGCCGCGGCATCACGATGATCAGTGCCCGCAATCGAATCATTCAGCTGAGTTCCGGCCAGCCGGTGAAGATGGCAGGCGTGACCGTCAGCGAAGGCGACTTCGTGATTGCGGACCGTTGCGGAACCGCGTTCGTCCCGGCTCGGCGCATCGAAGAGGTGCTCGACATGGCCGAGCGCATCGCGAGGCGGCAGGAAGGCATGGTGCTTGCCGTTCGCAGCGGACGGTCCGTGAAGGACGTCATGCACGACAAGGAATTCGAAGCCATTGCCGCTCGCGGCTGACCGGCGCCGAGCCGCCAACCCAAGGACCATGTGATGAGTGACAACCCCAAGAAGGCGAATGCCGAGGATCAGGAATTGACGGCACTTTTTTCAGGCCTGGACACACCGGGTGTTTCGGACGCCCTGGACAAGCTGGGCATCCACGGACAGGCATTTGGCATCATGCCGCTGGCCAATTACTCGACCCCTGTCGTCGGACCGGCCTTCACCGTCAAGTATGTGCCTGCAAGCTCGCCTGCCGGGAGTGTCGGCGACTTCATCGACGACGTCGCCGAAGGCGATATGGTGGTCATCGACAACGGTGGCCGCACGGACTGCACGGTCTGGGGCGACATCATGACGCAGTACGCCTCGCTGCGGGCGATCGCGGGTACCGTGATCGACGGCGTTTGCCGCGATGTCAATCGCGCTCTTGACGACGGCTATCCCATGTTCTCCGCAGGGCGCTTCATGCGGACCGGCAAGGACCGCGTTCAAGTCGAATCGATCAACACCACGATCGGCATCGGGACAGTGCGCGTCGCTTCGCGCGACATCGTGTTCGCTGATGCCAACGGCGTCGTCATCGTTCCCCGCGAGCATGCGCGCAAGGTTGCCGAAGCGGCGCGCCAGGTGGAGAAGGCGGAATCGGCGATCCGCGAACGCATCGCGAAGGGCGACACGATCGGCCAGGCGCGCGAGGCCCTTGGGTACCACAAGCTGCAGCGGAGGGACTCATGAAGTCTCCATCGCCGTTTTCTGCCGCGCAGATGACGCTGGCGCGCAAACTGGGAACGTCGACGCTGTACGAGGCCTCGGGTCTGACGAGCAGTTCGGTGGACCCCGCGATCCGGACCCTCTGGGCGGGCGCGTCCATCGCCGGGCCTGCATACCCGGTCGAATGCTCGCCGGGAGACAATCTTGCCATTCACATCGCGCTCAAGAACGTACCGAGAGGCAGCGTTCTCGTGGTCGGAGCGGGCGGCTTTGTCACTGGTTACTGGGGCGAAGTGCTGACCGTCGCCGCCGAAGCCGCAGGCGTCGAGGGACTGGTCATCGACGGCGGCGTTCGAGACATTGCGGCCATGACAGCGCGGCGCTTCCCGGTGTTCACGCGCGGCATCTCGATGCGCGGCACGGTCAAGGCCAGCGCGCCATCGGTGGGCCTGCCGATCCATCTCGCGGGCACGCCCGTCAAGGCCGGTGATCTGGTCGTGGCCGACGACGACGGCGTGTTGATCTTGCCGGTCGACCGGGTCGAGGCAGCTCTGTCGAAGGGACAGCAGAGGGCCGGCAAGGAGGAAGAGTTCATGCGGCAGTTGGCGAAGGGCAAGACCACGTTCGAATTGCTTGGCCTTCAGGATGGAACCCGGCAGTGACTCAGCCAGCTTCGCAACGTCTGAACGACCGGCTGGCAGCGGCCCGTCCATCCGCGACGTATCGCGTCATGGATCGCGTGGCTTCCCTGCGTTCCGCAGGCACGCAGGTCATTTCGCTTTGCGCGGGAGAGCCCGATTTCGACACCCCGGCGCATGTGTGCGAAGCAGGCATCGCCGCGATTCGCGGAGGACATACCCGTTACAGCCAGGTCGCAGGCATCCGCCCGCTGAGAGAGGCCGTCGCCGCAAAATTCAGGAGTGAAAACGGGATGGCCGGTGTGCGTTGGCAGGACACGCTCGTGACCAGCGGCGGGAAGCAGGCCATCTTCAATGCCCTGGCCGCGACCCTCAACGACGGCGATGAGGTCGTCATTCCTGCGCCTTACTGGGTGAGCTATCCCGAGATCGTCCAGATCTGCGGCGGCGAGTCCGTCATCGTGCCCTGCGCCGAAGATGTCGGCTTCAAACTCACGCCGGACGCGCTGCGAGCAGCGCTGGGTGCCAAGAGTCGCTGGTTGATATTGAACTCGCCGTCGAACCCGACCGGAGCGGTCTACAGCTGCGACGAACTGAATCGGCTCGCCGATGTGCTGGTCGAATTCCCGGATGTCCTGATCCTCTGCGATGACATCTACGAGCATCTCATCTTTGACGGCGAGATCTTCAACACCTTGGCGCAGGTGCGACCCGCGTTCAAGGATCGCATCCTGACGATGAACGGCGTTTCCAAGGCCTACGCCATGACGGGATGGCGCATCGGGTTCGCCACAGGCCCGGGCTGGCTTGTCGAGGCCATGGAGAAATTGCAGGGCCAACAAACATCGGGTGCCTGCACGATTGCGCAGTACGCGGCGCTCGCGGCGCTGCAAGGCCCGAAGGAATTCGTTCGGACATCCCGTGCCGTATTTGAACGTCGCCGCAATTGGGTGGTGGAAGGCCTTGATGCTGCGCCGGGCCTGTCGTGCGCAATGCCGAAAGGGGCGTTCTACGCTTTTGCGTCGTGCGAAGGCCTCATGGGCAGAACGACTGCGGCGGGTACGAAGCTGAATACGGACGAAGACGTGGCCGATGCGCTTCTCGGTGAAGCCGGCGTGGCGGTGGTACCTGGAAGCGCTTTTGGATCGGCTCCCTATTTTCGAATTTCCTATGCGTTGGACAATGCCGCTCTTCTCAAGGCCATCGATGCCATTGGCGAGTTTTGCCTGCATTGCGAGTGACAGCCACCGATTGCTGCATGCGCGCCGTGAACTGCATGGCAATCGAACCCTTCACGTCATCATCAACTGAAAGCTCGGCAAACAGGGGGCATCCATGTAACGCCGCCCGCCGCCGCGCCCGTCCCCTCGGACGGCCAGGTCGACCGGTCCGTGCCGCCGGTTCGCAGCAGGCCCCGGGGGCCTCGGCCATTTGGCACATGGACGCGCCGCGCGCGGCGGCGTAGCATTTTTCTCCTTGCCGCCTCAGCCGCGGCGACAAGTTCCGAGTCAGTGAGGCTCGCCATTCAACGCACAAGGAGCTTGCTATGAGCTATCACCTGGAAGGTCGCCTGCTGGAGGTCTGCAACTGCAACGTCCTGTGTCCCTGCTGGATCGGAGAGGATCCGGACAACGGGACCTGCGACACCATCGTCGCCTGGCGCATCGACAAGGGCACGGTCGATGGCCTCGACGTCGGCGGCAACACCATCGCCGCCGTGGCCCATGTGCCCGGCAACATCCTGCAGGGCAACTGGACGGCCGCGATCTTCGTGGACGACAACGCCTCCAAGGCGCAGGAAGAGATGCTGCTCAAGGTCTACACCGGCCAGGCCGGCGGGCCGATCGCCGATCTCGCCAAGCTGATCGGCACCGTGGTGTCGGTGGAGCGCGCCAAGATCGACTTTCACGTGAACGAGGGCAGCGGCAAGCTGTCGATCGGCAGCGACTACTACGCCGAACTGGAGCCCTACCGCGGCGCGACCGGCGGCCAGACCGTGCTGTCCGACACCGTGTTCTCGACCGTGCCGGGTGCGCCGGTCTTCGTCGGCAAGGCGCCGACCTACCGCTCGAAGAACGCCGCCCTGGGCATCGACCTGGACATCAAGAACCACAACGCGCTGCAAAGCACCTTCGTGTTCGACGCTTGAGCGCCCGCCATGCCTGCCGCCGCGCGTGCGGTACCGCTGGCCGGCCCCGCGCGCCACCGCCGCGTGTTTCTGCCGCTGCTGGCTGCGCTGGTCGTGTTGGCGTGGGTGGTGCTGTGGGCCTGGGCGCGCAGCCCCTGGGGACGCTACCTCGAGCACGGGGACTGGATGGCCTCAGGCCCGGCCGCCTTCCTGTGCCGCGCCCTGCCCGCCGGTGAATGGTGGCTGCCCGGATTGCTCTATGCCCTTGCCTGGGTACTGATGACCGCTGCCATGATGCTGCCCACCACCTTGCCCCTGTTCGACGTGTTCGACCGCATGACCGCGCGGCGCGCGGACCATCGCCGCCTGATGCTGCTGCTCGGTCTCGGCTACATGGTGGCATGGGGCGCCTTCGGGCTGCTGGCCCATGGGCTGCACGCGGCGCTGCTGTCCCTGCTCGCAAAATCACCCACGCTGGCCTGGCACGGCTGGCTGATCGGCGCGGCCGTCATCGCGCTGGCCGGCGCCTTCCAGTTCAGCCGGCTCAAGTACCAGTGCCTCGACAAATGCCGCACGCCGCTGGGCTTCGTGATCGCCCGCTGGCACGGCCCGGCGCCCGCGCGCCAGGCCTTCCTGCTGGGCGCGCACCATGGCCTGTATTGCGTGGGATGCTGCTGGGCACTGATGCTGCTGATGTTCGCCTTCGGTACCGGCAGCCTGGGCTGGATGCTGGTGCTGGCCGCCGTGATGGCGATCGAGAAGAACATGCCCTGGGGCCGGCGCCTGAGCGCGCCGCTGGGCGTCGCGCTGCTGGGCTGGGCGCTGGTCGTCGTGGTGGCCCATGCCTGAGGTTCGCAACGCATCCGACAACCAGCCCGGATGGCAGGTCATCCTGCACGCAAGACGAGAAATGCACGCAAGCCATCCGCTGCTCGAGGCAAACCGTAGGCATGTGCACGGCAGCCTCCCGCCGGCGATCCGCTCGCGATCTTCATCGTCGAGATGGAAGTAGCGCACCACGTCGGCTTCGATGTCTGTTGGCAACCGCTCCAACACCAGGGCGCGCCGCAGGTTGCTCACCATCGCCCCAATGCGATAAGGCTGGAGCACCGCCTCGAACTTGGGGTAGCGACTGGCCCGCCGCAGCTCATCCAGCCGGGTCGCCGAGGTCACGATTTCGAAGCGCGCAGCGCGCCAGGCGCGGTAAGTCGTATCGGGCGGGCCATGCGGCGAGATGAGTGCGCTGAGCAGAACGTTCGTGTCCAGGGCAACGCGCATCAGTGCTGACGCGAGCGCGCCCACTCCACCGCCTCGGCGACGATGGCATACACGTCGCCCTTGAGCTCGTTCGGCGTGTCGCGGGCCTGCAGCAACAGGGGGCGCTTGAAAGCAGAAGGCGCGCTGATCGAGGCGCTTACTCGCGATGCAGGAAATGGAGCACAGCGCTTTCACAGGCATCGTAGAGCTTCAACAGCGCCGCCATTTGCTTTTCGAGTCGGGCACTCAGCCCCCATGCTGCAGCGGCGCCGAGTGCGGCCACGGGCAGTGCAGCGGCGACATCGAAGGGAAAGTGAACGCCCAGGTAGACCCGGGCCCAACCCACCAGCAGGCCGATCGTCAACAGCGGGAACACCAGCCAGGATCCTCGCGCCGAGCTCAGCGTGGCCAGCGCGATGGCCCATATCAGCATGACGTGGTCGCTGGGGAGGCCTGGGTCGTCCACGTGCGCCAGGTACTGGTAGCCCATGTGAAGTGCGAACGGCCGCGGCGAGGGCCATGCCAAGCCTATGAGCTGCGCGATGCCGAGTGCGATCAGCCCCGACAACGCGACGTGCAGCAGATCGAGGCGCATGCGATGGTCGCCGCGTAGCCAGAGCAGGGCCGCGACGACGGGTAGCGCCATGATCAGCCACTGCGCGGTAAAGCGCGCGAACGCCAGCATCAGCGGCGCGGGCTGCGCCCCCGCGTTGAGGAGTTCGAACAGGTGTGCGTTGCTGAGGATCATGTCGAGTCGGATCCTCGGTGATCCCTGCTTAAGAACGACTTAAGTCGCACACGCTCATCGATCCATGGCTGGCCGGGCAGCGCATCGAAAATGAACCTTTAAGGTGGGAACGCGAACGACACGCGCCGCGTGATGCTGGGCAATCGCGCTCACGATCGCAAGCCCCAGGCCGCTGCCCGGCGCACCGGATGCCCGGCGGCCTTCTTCACCGCGAAAGAATCGATCCGGCAGTCCGGCGGCGTGTAGCGGATCGCATGGCCCACCAGGTTGTCCAGCTGTTCGTGTCCACCGCCCCGCCCAGTGAAGCGTTTGTGACTGACATCGGCGATTTCGCCCTTCTTTCGGAGCATCCCGTGAGCATGAATCGACCTGGGTTTGTCAAACTGATCTTCTCGGTTTCCGTCGCCGCCGTTACCCTCTCGGCGGCCGGTTGGGCCAACGCCGAGGTGAGTTGGTCCATCGGCGTCGGCGGTCCTGTTTACTACGAGCCGGCTCCCGTGTATTCGAATCCGCCGCCCGTCTACTATCAACCCGCGCCCCCTGCGTATTACGCCCCCCCTCCGCCCGTCTACTACGATCCGCAACCGGCGTATTACGCGCCGCCTCGGCCGGCCGAGTACGAGCCTGGTTACTGGCAGGGGCCGCCCCCTGCAGAGCAACCCAGGCTCAGCGATATGCAGCGGCGCGCTCTGGACAATTGCTCCATGTTGTCATGGCGTGATCAACCAAGGTGCCGTGCGACCGTGATGTCGACCGTCCGGTAGGCGTTTGTGCGCGAGTGCCGCACCCAATCGCTGCACTCGTTCATGTGCGGCCTGTGCAGCCAACGGGTACTCGGTCAGCGCGATCGGGTCCGCCGGGTGATCGAGGCGCTGCCGGGTGATCCAGCGCTCGTGCAGCCCGGTCCAGGAGGTCTTGCCCGGATAGCGTCGTTCATGTCGCAGCAAGAAGGCCTTGAGTTGCCGACGAGCCTTCAGACGCAAGTTGACTAGCTCGCCCGCTCGGCGCGGCACCAGCGAAGGCGCGATGACCTCGCAACGGTAGCCCTGTGCGCTTAACGCGCGATACAGCCCATAGCCCGCCGGCCCGGCCTCGCAGACCACGCTGACTTGCCCTGGCGGGCCGTACTTGCGCAACGCCTTGAGCACCACAAACCGGCTCGGCGCCTCTCGGAGGACGCAATCCACGATACCGGAGACGAGCCCTCCGCGGCCTATCGAGCGACCATGATGTCTAGAGCCGCCTACAGCGCCAGCCGATGGTTGAGCGGCGACAATTCTTCATGACCCAGCCAACTTCATCAACATTGCGGCAAATTCCCGCCGGCGTCTG
Organism: Variovorax sp. SRS16; assembly: GCF_901827165.1. Taxonomy (NCBI): domain Bacteria; kingdom Pseudomonadati; phylum Pseudomonadota; class Betaproteobacteria; order Burkholderiales; family Comamonadaceae; genus Variovorax; species Variovorax sp. SRS16. Next base: position 5,426,110 of record NZ_LR594666.1, on the reverse strand, counting down.
GGTACTAGGCTTTGTCAGCATGCTGATGGACATCTCCTCCGAGATGATTCACAGCCTGCTTCCCATGTTCATGGTCACGTCGCTCGGCACCAGTGTCCTTGCCGTCGGGCTCGTTGAAGGACTGGCTGAATCGACCGCGCTCATCGTCAAGGTCTTCTCTGGCTCCTTGAGTGACTACCTCGGCAAACGCAAGGGGCTGGCCGTGGCGGGGTACGCCCTCGGCGCTGTCAGCAAGCCGCTTTTTGCCATGGCGACAAGCTTTGGTGCAGTGGTCACCGGTCGCCTGCTGGATCGCGTTGGAAAGGGAGTTCGAGGTGCGCCGCGCGACGCAATGGTGGCTGACCTCGCGCCCAAGCACGTGCGAGGAGCCGCATTCGGCCTGAGGCAATCGCTCGACACAGTCGGCGCGTTCATCGGGCCGCTTGTCGCTGTCGGCCTGATGCTGCTGTGGGCGAACGACTTCAGAGCAGTATTTTGGGTGGCGACCGTTCCCGCCTTCCTGGCCGTGGCGCTTCTGTTGTTTGGACTGCACGAGCCGAAGCGCGACCGGTCCCAGGCGAGACCTAACCCCATTCGCCGAGAGAACCTCAAAACGCTCCCCGGCGCGTATTGGTGGGTGGTTGGTGTCGGCGCCGTTTTCACGTTGGCAAGGTTCAGCGAGGCATTTCTCGTCTTGCGGGCACAGCAGACCGGCATCCCTGCGGCTTTGGTCCCCCTGGTGATGGTTGCCATGAGCATGGTCTACGCAGCGTCCGCCTACCCGTTTGGGAAACTGGCCGACGCGATGAATCACCGCAGGCTCTTGGGCGTTGGGCTCGTCGTGCTTCTTGCGGCGGACCTTGTTCTCGCCTCCGGCATGAGCTGGATTGCATTGTTCAGCGGTGTCGCCCTGTGGGGCGTCCACATGGGCATGACGCAAGGCCTGCTTGCCACCATGGTTGCCGACACTTCGCCAGAGGATTTGCGCGGCACCGCGTATGGGATGTTCAATCTTGTCAGCGGCCTCGCAATGCTCTTCGCAAGCACATTCGCGGGCGTCCTCTGGGACGCTTTCGGAGCGGCATCGACCTTCTATGCTGGCGCAGGCTTTTGCTTGGCGGCGCTTTTTGTCTTGGGCTGGCAGCCCGGTCATGGCTCTGAGCCCGCCTATACAAGGGAACGATAGTTCGCAGGGTCCAGCGCAACGAAGGCGCTACCGCTGCATTCTCGAACGCATGTTCCGTCGCCACTTCCATCGCTGCATGACCGCGTTCGCAGTGGTCCTGTCGCTGCTGCTCTCGCAGCCGGCGCTGGCCAACTACGTCTGCCCTGGCGCGACCGACGCAATGGTCATGGCAAAAAGGATGGCTGTCTGTAAACCATGTGACGGCATGGACTCGGCGCAACCAGCCCGAGCACCAGAGCGTCGAACTGCGCCTGGCTGAGTACCCTATTGGTCAGCGAGGCTCGCACGAAGCCGCCCAGGTGAAGGCGACGGGCACACAGCCAGATGCCGATGCCGTCATGCACGAGTACCTTGAGCCGATCGCTCCGGCGGTTGGCGAACACGTAGGCGTGGCGCGGATGAGCGGCTCCGAACACCGCCACGACCCGACCCAAGGCGGTGTTGGTCCCGGCTCGCATGTCCATTGGCTCGACCGACAGCCACCGCGCGTCAGCTCGGATCACTTGAGAACCTCGCGCATCCAGGTAGCGAATTCTGCTGCGGCGCTCATCGGCCAGATGACCGAGAGCAGGCCTCAATGAGCTTGGCCTTGAACTCGGCGCTGTGCTTGCGCCTGCGGCGGCGGCCAGCCGCGCTCAAAACGGAAGTGTCCACGTGTCACGAAGTCCAGTGGAGTAGAGCCTCCTATGACACTTCGTCGAGATCAAGATGACTTGGCCGGACAGATACCGATGACGTCTTGCAGATCGAAATGCGAGCAGTGAGAGGGATGCTTGCGTGTCTCGTCAGGTGGCTCGCGCACCATGCCAGCGTTCCGAATGCGAGTAGAAAATACGAGTGTTCGCTCGTATTATTTCTGCACGCAACGCACTTGAACAGGAGTAGCTATGAGCGCCGGGAAAATCTCATTGACAGGACGGATCCGTGGAGCGGGTCCCCATCACGCAGGAGCACCCCTCGTGCTCCGTCAACCTTACGCACAGCTTGTTGCCATGAAGCGATGGGCCGATAGCGGTCTCTACGAAGCGGCGAACCGGAATCTCGACCAGCTGAGCCCGGAGGATGCCTCCATCATGTTTCGCATCCTGGACCATATCCATGTGGTCGACAGAATCTTCCAGCATCACCTGCAAGGATTGCCTCATGCGTTTCGCGCGGCGCGGTCCGAAGAGATGCCGGAACTCCAGACACTCGCGAATAGCACGCGGGAAGTCGACGACTGGTACGTCTCTTATGTGAGCAGCCTCGAAGAGAACGATTTTGAGCAGCCGATCGACTTCGTCTTCACCAGCGGAAAGCCCGCCCGCATGACGCGAGGTGAAATCATTCTGCATGTATGCCTGCACGGAAACTATCACCGAGGCAATGCCGGCGCCGTTCTTCAATTGAAAGGCATCATCCCGAGCCGGGATGGAATCACGGACTTTCTCGAAGCCGCGACCTGAATGCGATGAGCAGATTCATACGCAAAGACAATCAACCGTGCCGTCCACACTTTCAATCATCGTCTTCTTCATGGGCATATCCGCCTATGTGGCTAGACGCACAGCGTTCAAGCTCAGGTTGCCATCGAGTGAAAAGTCGGTGAGCAATGCCACCATCGTGGATAAGTCGCTGGTGGTGTTCGTCGGCTGGTGCCAGGTCGGGATTCCGCTGGTGGTCGCCGCTTCTCCCGCTTTCAGCTCGGCGAACTACCATCTTCCGGCATTCTCGATCTGGCCCGGCACCTCTCTCATGGCAGCGGGCATATGGCTTTTCTGGCGTTCGCATGCGGGCCTCGGGAAGAATTGGTCCGTGACCTTGGAATTGGCGCAGGATCACCAGTTGATCACTCGGGGCGTATACAGAAAGATTCGCCACCCAATGTATGCCTCCTTCTTTCTCATGGCCTTGGCCCAGGTGGCGCTGCTGCCCAACTGGGTTTCAGGTGGGGCCGCGCTCGTTGCGGTCTTGATTCTTTACTGGGTGCGAAAGCCTCGAGAGGACGCAAGTCTGATCACCGCGCAGCTTGATGATGTGATCTCGCAACAGGCCTGCACATCATGCACCTCGGTACCGACGACATCGAGAAAGTGCGCGAAGCCTATGTCGCCCACGGTCAGCCCCTATCCGAAGTCTCGCACTTGCAGCAGATGATCGATACGCCGAATGGAAAGCTGGTCGTCTCTCCAGAGGAAGCCTGTGGCAGCGCAGTGATATTTGAAGCAGCGTGAGTTCTTCCGGGGAGCACGACTATTGGAGATAGCCGACCACGAGGCGCGCAGTCTCGTCGCCAAGCGTTCTCAACGCCTTGTCGGAGAGCATTTCAGCGCGGTGCAGCACGGCAGTATGGGCCAGCGCTTCGATGGCCGTCACACACACAAAGGCCGCAAGTTCGAAGTCGGTCACGCGGAGCTCGGCACGGTGAGTCTTGAGATAGGTCACGAAAAAGGAATGGCTTTCACGATTGAAGCCTGCTGCATTCTCAAGGCGTCCCGTGCGCGGGATCTGCTCTGCAAGGACGCGATGCAGCTTGGGGTCGATGCGATGCGCCTCGATGGCCACGGCGACAAGCCTGCGCACCGCCTTCTCTACCGGCTGCGAGGCGACTTCCTCCATGGCGGCACGGGCGATTCGCGCAATGTCCTGATTGTGGCGATCGATGACGGCCGCAACGAGTGCCTCTTTGCTGGGGTAGTACTGGTAGAGCGAGCCAATGCTCACGCCCGCTTCCGCGGCGATCCGATTGGTACTGGCCTTGTCGAAGCCCTCCTTGACCAAAATGCGACTTGTCGCTTCAACCAGCGCGTCGACGGTCGCGCGCGATCTCTCTTGAGAGGCGTGCTTCCTGGGTTTTGTCAGTGCCCTGCGTGCCATGTCGACGTTCCAAAAGGGAATGAACAATGCGAGTTATCGCTCGGATTTTATTCTGGAATCGGTGCCCATCGTCCCCTCAAGCCCCTTCACAAGCACACCCCACGAACCCCCGATATAAGTCCTCCTTCCCCACCAAGCCCACGCCATGAGCGCCCTCTTCACCCCACACAGCCTCGGCCCACTCACCCTCCGCAACCGCATCATGGTCTCCCCCATGTGCCAATACTCGGCCGAGGAGGGCAGCGCCACCGACTGGCACATGATCCATTTGGGCCAGCTCGCGCTCTCCGGCGCAGGCCTGCTGGTCATCGAAGCCACCGCCGTCGAAGCCATCGGCCGCATCACCCTCGGTGACCTCGGCCTCTATTCGGACGACAACGAAGCCGCGCTGGCTCGTGTGCTGGCAGCGATCCGTCGCCACTCGCACATCCCCGTCGCCCTCCAGCTCGGCCACGCAGGGCGCAAGGCCTCCAGCCACGCGCCCTGGGATGGCGGCCAGTGCCTCGCACCCAATGAAGGTGCATGGCAGACGGTCGCGTCATCCGCGCTGCCGCATGCGCCGGGCGAGCCCGTACCGCTCGCGCTCGATGCCGCCGGCCTCGCGCGCATCAAGGCGGCCTTCGCGCGCGCAGCGCAGCGCGCGGTGGCGCTCGGCATCGACGCGATCGAACTGCATGGGGCGCACGGCTATCTGCTGCACGAGTTCCTGTCGCCGATCGCCAACCAGCGCGCCGATGCCTATGGGGGTTCGCTGGAGAACCGCATGCGCTTTCCGTTGGAAGTGTTCGACGCGGTGCGCGCGGTCGTGCCGGAGCGCATCCCGGTCGGCGTGCGCGTCTCGGGCACCGATTGGGTCGAGGGCGGATGGGACATCGAACAGACGGTGGCCTTCGGACGCGCGCTGGCCGCGCGCGGCTGTGCTTTCATCGATGCGTCCTCGGGCGGCGTGTCGCCGCTGCAGAAGATTCCGCTCGGACCGGGCTACCAGGTGGCGCTGGCCGAGCGCATCAAGGCCGAGGTGGGGCTGCCGACCATCGCGGTCGGGCTCATCACCGAGCCGAAGCAGGCCGAAGCGATCGTGGCCGAAGGGCGCGCCGACATGGTGGCGCTCGGCCGCGCGATCCTGTTCGAGCCGCACTGGCCGTGGCGCGCGGCGGCCGAGCTCGGCGGGCAGGTCGAGGCGCCGCCCCAGTACTGGCGCTCGCAGCCGCGCGAGCTGAAGGCGCTGTTCGGCGATGCGCGCATCGGCATGCGCTGATCGTTCCATCGATGTGAGCTGACGTGACGCGCCCGCGGCTCGTCAGCCCTTGAAGGGGTTGGCCGTCGCGAACCACAGGCCGATGCCGGTCGCGATGATGAAGGCGCCGTCGGTCACGCCGGCGATCAGGAAGAACAGCGTCTGCAGCGTGTCCTTGAGCTCCGGCTGCCGCGCGGTGCCTTCGAGCAGTCGCGCGCCGACGATGCCGATGCCGATGCAGGAGCCCACGGCAGCGATGCCGATCAGGAGGCCGACGGCGAGTGGGAGGATGTCGAAACCGTTCGTCATGAGGGTGTGCTTTCTGGTTGCTACCGGAACCCCTGCGGTGCCGGCTTGGGTCCACTGTCGTCCAGGGGGCGCGCGGGGTCGATGACCTGTGGGGTCATGGCCTGATGGCGCCGGACTGGGCTTGACAATCCAATACGGACGACTATATTGATTTCATGCCCAAGCATTCCCACCGAGAAAAGATCCTCACGGAAGGCCTCAAGGTCGTCCATGCGCACGGCTTTGCCAATGCCAGCGTGCGCGACATCGTGCGGGCGGCCGGGGTGCCGCAGGGCTCGTTCACCAACCACTTCGAGTCGAAAGAGGCCTTCGGCCTCGAGGTGATCGAGCTCTACCGCTCCCGCAACGCCGAGACGATTCAGCAGACGCTGCGCAACGACGCCCTGCCGCCGCTGCAGCGCCTGCGGGCCTACATCGACGCCGCCAAGGACCGGCTGAACCGCGACCAGATGCGCAACGGCTGCCTGTACGGCAACTTCACTGCCGAGGCCTCCGACCACAGCGAGCGGATCCGGCAGCGCCTGCTCGAGGTGTTCGGTGAGGTGAGGTTGGCGCTCGCTTACTGTTTGCGGGCGGCTGTCAAGGCTGGTGAACTTTCGCCTGGCCTCGACTGCGACGAGGTGGCGGCCTTCATCGTGTCGTCGATGCAGGGCGCCAACCTGCTCTCCAAGGCCGAGCGCAGCACGGTACCGGTGGAGCGCTTCAAGGAAATCCTGTTCACGATGGTGCTGCGCCGCACCGGCTCGGCCGAGCCGCTGGCCGACTGCGGCTGATCCGGGAAGCCGGCCGCCGCTGCCGGATCGTTCGACCGGCGCTGCCGGCCTTGCCCCCAACCGAATCCGTTTCGTAAAAGTCTGCGGTCCGAGCTTGACTTATTTAATACGTTCGTCCATATTTAGTACCCCGGCAGTCAGCCCAGGCCGCAACGATCCCGCGAAGGAAATCACCATGTCCGCTCCCGTCGTCCTCATCACCGGCGCTCTCACGGGCATCGGCCGTGCCACCGCATTGGCCTTTGCGCGCGAGGGCGCCCGCCTCGTCGTCTCGGGCCGCCGCGAGGGAGCCGGCGAGGCGCTCGCCGCCGAGTTGCGCGCGCTCGGCAACGAGGCCGAGTTCGTGCGCGCCGACGTGCGCTCGGAGGCTGAAGTCCAGCAGCTCGTCGACCGCACGGTGGCGCGCTTCGGCCGGCTCGACGTGGCGGTCAACAACGCCGGCACCGAAGGCACTCCCGGCGCGCTGACGGCGCAATCCGCCGAGACCTATGCCGCCACCTTCGACACCAACGTGCTCGGCACGCTGCTGAGCCTCAAGCACGAGCTGCGTGTGATGCTGGCGCAGCGGAGCGGCAGCATCATCAACCTCTCGTCGACCATGGGCACCCGTGGTGTCGCGGGCGCGTCGCTCTACGTCGCCAGCAAGCACGCGGTCGAGGGCCTGACCAAGTCCGCGGCGCTCGAAGGCGCGGCCGTGGGCGTGCGCGTGAATGCGGTCGCGCCCGGCCCGGTGGACACCGACATGCTGAACCGCTTCACCGGCAATGCCGACCGGATGGCGAACCTGATCGCGGGCGTGCCCGCCAAGCGCGCCGGCAAGCCCGAGGAAATCGCGCAGACCATCGTCTTCCTCGCCTCCGACAAGGCAGGTTTCATCACCGGCCAGATCGTCGGCGTCAACGGCGGCAAGACGGCGCTGTGAGCGCCGACCAAGGAACCCGGACCATGACAACGCTCGCCACTGCCGGCACCTCGTTCACCCTCGGCCGCCGGGCCAGCTTCTGGGTCTCGGCCGCCGTCGTCGGCCACACCCTCTGGACCAGCGCCGCGCCGGCGTGCACCTATCCGCTCTACGCCGCGCAATGGCATCTGACGCCGACGGTGATCACCTCGATCTTCGCCGTCTATCCGATCACGGTGGTGGCGGCCTTGCTGCTGTTCGGCAACCTGTCCGACCAGATCGGGCGCCGCGCGACGATGCTGCTCGGCCTTGCCGCTTCGCTGCTGGGCGTGTTGCTGTTCGCTGCCGCGCCGAGCGTGGCGTGGATCTTCATCGGGCGCTTCTTCATGGGCGTCGGCGTCGGCCTGTCGACCAGTCCGGCCACCGCGGCGCTGGTGGAGTTCAGCGCGGCCGGTCAGTCGGAACGAGCCAATGCGGTCGCGACCATCGCGACCGCGGTCGGGCTCGCGGCCGCAACGCTGATCGGTGGCGGGCTGATCCAGTACGCGCCGTTCCCGACCCATCTGAATTTCTGGGTGCTCTTCGCAGTCCTCGCCATGCTGTTCGGCGCCACCTGGCTCCTGCCGCGGCATGCCGCGATCGACGGTGCCGCGCGCTGGCGGCCGGGCGCTGTGAGCGTGCCCAAGAGCATCCGCTGGCCCTTCGCGATTTCCGCGGTCGCCGTGACGGGCGGCTATGCGTTGGGCGCGCTGTTCCTGTCGCTCGGTACGCAGGTCGCGCACGACCTCATCGGCTCCGCCAACGCGCTCGTCAACGGCGCGGCCATCGCGCTCTTCGCAACGGTCACCGGCGCGGTGACGCTCGCCGCGAAGCGGCTCTCGGCCAACGCGAGCATCGTGCTCGGCGGGCTCTCATCGGCCACTGGCATGGGGTTGCTCGCACTGTCGGCCAACAACCATTCGCTGCCGGTCTTCTTGGTCGGACTCGCGTTCGGCGGCGCAGCCTACAGCCTGCAGTTCCGCGGTGGCTTGACGATGATCAATGCCAGTGCATCGCCCGCCCACCGCGCCGGTACGCTGTCGGCGATCTTCCTGATCGGCTATTTGCTGATGGGCGCGATCGCGATGGCGCTCGGCATCTCGGCCACCGCGTGGGGGCTGCGCGCCGCGATCGATGTCGGCGCGCCCGGGATCGGGCTGATCGGCCTGCTGGGCGTCGTGCTCGTGGCCTGGAACGTCAGGCTGCCTGTGCGCGCGCCGGTCGCTGCACCGTGCTTGCGATAGGTGCGACGCGGCGATTCGCTCAACAGTTCTCGACGGCCGCCACTTCGGCCACAACGCGACGCACGTCGCTGGGCAGGAAGGGCTTCTCGATCACCGGCCGGCCGCTTTCCTGAACGAAGTCGTTCAATGCCGCGGACAGGGTGTCGCCGGTCACGAACACGACACGCTCGGCCTGCCGCGGCCAGCGGCGCTCGATCTCCCTGTACAGGCCGCGTCCGTCGAGATCGGGCATGCGCATGTCGGTGAGGATCACGTCGTAGTGCTCCTGCGCCATGCGTTCCAGCGCGTCGTGCGCGGATTCGACGGCGACGACGCGGTGCTGCGCGCCGATCAGGATCTGGGCCAGCGTCTCGCGGATCTCCGTCTCGTCATCGACGATCAGGATTCTGCGCAATTTCGCTTTCGCAGTGGGTGAGGGCACGGCACCGATGCCGCTCGCGTGCACGGGCCCGATGGGCAGCGCCACCGTGAACACGGCGCCACCGCCCGGCGGACACTCGACCGTGAGTTCGCCGCCATGCGCCTCGACGATGCCGAGGCTGACGGCCAGTCCCACGCCGGTGCCGATGCCCGTGGGCTTGGTGGTGAAGTAGGGTTCGAACACGCGGACACGCAGCGGCTCCGGAATGCCGGGCCCGTTGTCCGAGACCGTGACGCAGACCCGCCCGGCCGCTCGATCGTGGCGCGTGCGCAGCAGGACGCGGCGCGGCCCGGGCTGGTTCTGCAAGGCCTGCTGCGCGTTGATGAGCAGGTTGAGCAGCACTTGGTGCAGCTGGTCGGCATCGGCGAGGATCGGCGGAAGGTCGTCGCACGGATCGAGCACCACCTCGACGCCGCTCGTGCGCATCGCATACGCGGCCATGTCCAGGGCCGCGCTCACCACGTCGTTCATCGCCACCGGTCCGCGTTCGGGCGGTTGCTGGCGGGCCATGCCGAGGAAGGTGCGCACGATGCGGGCGCATCGCTCCGCCGCGACGCGGATCTTGGTCGCCATCGCCCGTGCGCCGGCATCGCCCTGTTCCTCCAGCAGCACCGCGCGCGCCACCACCACGGCCAGCGGGTTGTTGAGCTCGTGCGCCACGCCGGCCAGCAGTGAACCGAGCGCGGCCAGCTTCTCGCGTTGATAGAGGGCTTCGCGCTGCCGTGCCAGTTCCTCCGCGGATCGCTTCTTCTCGGTGATGTCGGTGGAGATGGCGCACACCGCGTAGGCCGTGCCGTCGGCATCGTGCAGCGGGAACTTGATCGAGATGTAGGTGTGCAGGCCGTCGTCGAGCGGCGCGGTCTCCTCGAACTCGATCGGGCCGTTCCGCTCCAGCACCGCCAGGTCGTTCGTTCGCAGGGCCTGGGCGCTGATCTCCGGCAGCACCTCGTCGACGGTGCGGCCGAGCACCTCGGCCTGCCGCAGATGGAACAGATGTTCCCATTGCCGATTGACGAACAGGAACCGACCCTGCGTGTCCTTGACCGAGACGACCGAGGTCGTGTTGTTGAGGATCTGCTGCAGCCGGGCTTCGCTGTTCTGCAGCGCCTGCTGCACGCGCGCCCTCGCGGCGATGTCGTGGTGCAATCGGGTCTGCGTGTCGGCGACTTTCTCTGCCATCGCATCGAAGGCGCGACTCAGCCGGCCCAGTTCGTCGTTGCCACGCAGGCGGCTGCGTGCCGACAGGTTGCCGGCGGCGAGTTGCTCCGCGGCATGCACCAGCCGCGCGGTGCGGCGGGTCAGCAGGAAGTGAAACACGAGCCACATGGTCAAGGCCAATGCGGTCACGCATCCTCCCCAATAGAGCGACTGCTGAATGACCTGCGCGCGCGCCTCGGCCCTGGGCCCCGCGAGGTCGGAGGCCAGGAACAGGCTGCCGCGTTGCGAAGGACGCAACTCCGCGCGCCCGGGGCTTCCCATCAGGATGCCGGCGTAGGCGAGCAGCTCGGTGCCGGTCGGGTCCTGCGTCACTCGCGCGCGATGCTCGCGGATGGCGCCCGCGGCCTGGCCGAAATCGAAGGCCGGCAGGACCTCCGCGACCGGCCTGCCGAGCCATGCCCTTCGCGTCGCGGCGACGACGATGTTGTGTTCGTTCGTCAGCACAGCGAAGACGATGTCATGGTTGTGTGCCAGCACCGCGATCTCGTGCTGCGCGGTGACCAGGTCGCCCTTGAGCGAGAGGTACTCCAGCGTGCTCTGCAGGCGCGACATCTCCTGCGTGATCCGCTCCCGGCTGCGATCCTCGGTGGCGCGCTCGGCCTGGGGGACGTGGTAGAGAAGAATGAAAGTGCTCAGTGCCGCGGCGAAGCCGAGCAGGATCAGCGGCACCGTGAACTTGAGCGAGGTCGACACGCGCAGCTTCACGGCGGCAGGCCTTCCAGCGGCGCGGGTGCCAGCACTTCCTCGATCTTCAAGCCGACGGGCAGCAGCTTCGCCTGCAGCATCAGGTCCATGAGCCGGCGTCCGGCCGGCACCAGTTCCGGTGTCGCGCCGCCGATCATCTTCAGGTTCTCCTCGCGCGACGGGATGTGCAGGCCACGCAGGCCCGCGAGATACTGCTCGCCCGTGGTCTGCTGCCGGATGCCCATCCGCCGGGCCGCATCGGCGGGCTCGCGCTGGAGGTAGTCGATGGCCTTGAACCAGCCGACCAGCAGCGTCTGCACGGTCTTGGATTGCTTGTCGAGCACGCTCTGCCGCACCACCACCATGTCGACGATTTCTCCCGGGATCCGGGTGCTGTCGAAGAGCGTCGCGCCGCCGTTCTGAAGCAATTGGGCGCGGTACGGATCGAAGGTCACCGCGCCATCCACCTGCCCTTTCTCGAAGGCGCTGGGCTGCTCGTTCGATTCCATCTGCACGACCGTGATATCGCTCGCCTGCATGCCGTTGAGCGCCAGCGCCCGGCTCAGCACGAACGCGCCGAGCGCGCCGCTCTCCACCGCGACGCGCTTGCCCTGCAGGTCCTTCATCGTTTTCATGCCGGCGCGGCCCACGATCGCATCGGCACCGTTCGACACATCGACCACCAGAATCGCGCGCGGCATCATGCCTTCCACCGCGAGCCCGAACAGCTCGTCCAGGCTGATCACCATGCCGTCGATAGCCTGGTTGCGAAACGCGCGCAGGACTTCGCTGGCCGACGGGTACTCCAGCAGCTGGACCGTCTTGGGCGCCAGGTAGCCGAGCTCTCGCGCCAGGTAGAGCGGTTCGCTGCCGATCCATACGTTGGTGCCGATGCGCAGCGCGGGTTCGGGCTCGCGCACGCAGCCCGCCAACACGAGCGCGATGCCTGCGAGTGCGCACGAAAGCAGTGTGCGGCGCAGCCAGGTCTTCATGGTGTTCACTCCCCGTTCGGCAGGAAGACATAGCCGGCGTTGCGCATCGTCCGGATGTACTTCGGATGCTCGGGATCCGGCTCGACCTTCTTGCGCAGACGCATGATGCGCAGGTCCACGCTGCGGTCGAACGGTGCCCATTCGCGCTGCCCGGTCGAATCCAGGATCCGTTCGCGCGAGAGCGGGCGGTTCGGATGTTCGGCCAACGCCTTCAGCAGGTCGAACTCGAGCGGCGACATCGGCACTTCGGTCCCTTCCGGGTCCGTGAGGCGATGCGCTGCCAGATCGAGCACGCAGCGGCCGATCCGCACGCGCTCGGCGCCCAGTTCGGCGCGGCGTGACAGTGAAGTGCGGCGCAGCACGCTGCGGACGCGCGCGAGCAGCTCACGCGGATCGAAGGGCTTGGACACGTAATCGTCGGCGCCCATCTCGAGGCCCACGATGCGGTCCACCACCGTGTCGGCCGAGGTCAGCATCACGATCGCGACCTGCGCATAGCGCTCGCGCAGATGGCGCGCCAGGCTCAGGCCGTCCTCGCCGGGCATGTGGATGTCCACCAGCGCCAGATCGATCAGATGCTCGGCCGCGAGCGATCGCGCGGCGTCGGCGCTGGCGGCGCCGATGGCGTCATAGCCATGCGATACGAAGTACTCGACGATGACTTCGCGGATCTCCTGCTCGTCGTCCACGACCAGGATCTGGGCCTTCGGGTTCATGAACCCTCCTCTTCCTCGCTCACTCTCCCTGGTGACTTGAAAGGGTAGATCGATACGGGGCCGTCGTGCACGGCGCAGGCAGCGCGTGAAACAAACGAAACAAGAAAGGCGCGCCGCTGATGCAAGGCGAACGCACGTGCTTTTCAGAATCGATTCCGTCCCGAAACCACTTTCACCGAGGAGCACACCATGCAATCGCTGTCTTACCTTACGCTGGAAAAGAAGGCCCAGCAAGTCCCGCAATCCGTCGTCGACACCTTCGCGCTGAAGATCAGCGGCGGCCTGCTGCGACGCGGCGACCCGGCCTACGACGAAGCGCGCCGGGTCTGGAACGCCACCGTCGACCGCCATCCCGCATTGATCGCGCGCTGCCTGAGCACCAGCGATGTCCAGGCCGGCGTGCGCTTCGCCGCGACCCATCGCATGCTCCTGAGCGTGCGCGGCGGGGGTCATCACATCGCCGGCAATGCGGTGGCGGAGGGTGGCCTGATGCTGGACCTGTCGGGCATGTCCGCCGTCAGCATCGACGCCGCGGCCCGTACCGCGCGTGTCGGCCCGGGCGCCCTGCTGCGCGATGTCGATCGCGAAGCGCAGGCCCATGGTCTGGCCACGCCGCTGGGCATCAACTCGACCACCGGCGCGGCCGGCCTCACGCTCGGCGGCGGCTTCGGCTGGCTGAGCCGCCGCCACGGCATGACCATCGACAACCTGCTGAGCGCCACGGTGGTGACGGCCGATGGCGCCGAGCACGCGGTCTCGCCGAGCGCGGAGCCCGATCTGTTCTGGGCCTTGCGCGGCGGCGGCGGCAACTTCGGTGTCGTCACCTCGTTCGAGCTGCAATTGCATCCGGTCGGGCCCGAGGTCTACGCCGGTCTGGTGGTCTATCCGTTCGCACAGGCGCGGCAGGTGCTGCGCGCATGGCCCGACTTCAGCGCCGGCGCGCCCGAAGCACTGAGCGTGTGGACGGTGATGCGCAAGGCGCCGCCGCTGCCCTTCATTCCGGCGTCGGCGCATGGCACCGAGGTCGTGATCTTCCCGCTGGTCTACAGCGGCGACATCGCGCAAGGCGAACGCGCCGCGGCACCGGTGCTGCAGTTCGGCACGCCGCTGGCATCGCATCTCGGGCCGACACCGTATGCGGCTTTCCAGGGCGCTTTCGATCCGCTGCTCACGCCGGGCGGCCGCAACTACTGGAAGTCCAACAACTTCAGCGCGCTGAGCGATGCGGCGCTCGACGTCATCATGGCCGCCGCGGCGCGTCTGCCCGGACCCGAGTGCGAGGTCTTCGTGGCCCAACTGGGCGGTGCGATGTCGCGCGTCGATCCGGCAGCCACGGCCTTCGTCGGCCGCGACGCGCGCTTCATCATGAACGTGCACGGCCGCTGGTCCGATGCACGGGACGACGAGCGGGTGCGCGCCTGGGCGCGCCAGGCCTTCGAGGACGCCGCGCCGCACGCGACCGGTAGCGGCTACGTCAACTTCCTGACCGAGGACGAGGCCGAGCGCGTGGCCGCGAGCTACGGCAGCAACTACCCGCGCCTGCAGGCGCTCAAGCAGCGCTACGACCCGGGCAACCTGTTCCGCATGAACCTGAACATCGTGCCGGCGGGTGGTGCGCAGCGGGAGGTCGCGTCATGAGCGAACTCGATTCGCGTGGCCTCGCCATCTCGGGCGCCACGCCGGCCGCACTGGCGTTGTACGAAGGCGCGCTGGCCGCGACGCTGGCCTGGCGCAGCGGCGCCAGCACGCCGCTCGAGCAGGCGATGGCGCAGGCGCCGGCGTTCGTGATGCCGCACATCCTGCAGGCCTACACGCTGTTGTGCAGCCGCGATCCGAAGCGTGTGCGCTCGGCACAGGCGGTGCTGGAGCACGCGGCCGTCCTTCCGGCCAACGAGCGCGAGGCCACCCACCTGGCGGCGATCGCCGGTGTGCTGGCGGACGATTACGACTTCGCGCGGGACACGCTCGCGGAGCTGCTGCGCCAGCATCCGCACGATGCGTTGGCCCTGCATGCGGCGCATGCCTTCGACTACCTGACCGGCGACACCGAGCGCCTGAGCCGCCGCGTCGCGGAGGTGCTGCCGGCCTGGTCGGACGGCATGCCCGGCCACCACGCGGTGCTGTCGATGCACGCCTTCGGTCTCGTGGAGTGCGGAGACTGCGAAGGTGCCGAAAGCGTCGCCCGTGCGGCGCTGGCATCGAACCCGCTCGACGCGCGGGCGCACCACGTGATGGCGCATGTCTTCGAGATGACCGGCCGTGCCGCTGCGGGCGTGCGCTGGATGGACGCGCACCGGGCCTGCTGGTCCGAGGACAGCGTCGTCGCCACGCATTGCTGGTGGCACCTGGCGTTGTTCCTGATCGAGGTGGGCCGCGTCGACGATGCGCTGGCGATCTACGACCAGCGCGTGAGGCCCGGCCGGCCCGGCGGGGTCGCCGATCTCATCGATGCGTCCGCGCTGCTGTGGCGTCTGCAGCTTCGCGGCCACGATGTGGGTGTGCGCTGGGAAGAACTCGCGCAGGCCTGGTCGCCGCGCATCGACGATGCGTTCTGCAGCTTCACCGATCTGCACGCGATGCTGGCCTTCGTCGGTGCGGGTGACGAGGCCAGCGCACGGCGCATGGAGCGTTTCCTGGCGGTCCGCGAATCGTTGCCGACGCGTCACGGCAAGACCACGCGCTTGCTGGGCCTGCCGGCCTGCCGCGCGCTGATGGCCTTCGGCCGCGGCGACCACGCGCGCGCGATCAACCTGCTCGCCGGCCTGCCGGCCTGGGTCCATCGCCTGGGCGGCAGCCATGCGCAGCGCGACGTGCTGCACCTGACTTTGCTCCATGCCATCGAACAGGTCCGCCGTCCGATCCGGCTGCCCGGCCGCGTGGATTCGAACCCAAGACCCGGAGTGCGCCGCCTGCCCGCGATCCCTATCGTGATCGCATCGAAGCCCATCCATGTGGCGGCCCGGTCCGCGTCAGGAGAATGACATGTCCTCTTCATTGAACCGTATCGCTCGCACCCTTCCATCCGCACTCGAATTCGAATGGCCTGCGCGCGCATGGCGTCGCCTCTCGGACGCGTGGGTTGCCCTGCATCGGCGCGCCCTTGCCCGGCGCGACCTGCGTTCGATCGATGAACGCACGCTGCGCGACATCGGCCTTTCGCATCGCGCCGCCGCCGAGTGGCCGCGCATCCGTGACGAGTGGTGAGGCAGGAGACGCTCATGACACCCATTCATCCGGAAGCGACGCAGACCGATGCGGCCGAGCCGTCGCATCCCGACGCCCGCACCGAGCTGCGCGATGCGCTGGTGGCGATCGCGATCACCGTTGCCGGTGTGGCGAGCGCGGTGGCGATGGTCGTCATCCCGCAGCGCCTTCCTTCTCCGGAGCAGGTGCCGATCGTGTGCAAGAGCAGCGCCGGCGAGTCTCAGGCCGGCAGCAGCCGCTTCAGATAGCGCCCCGTGTGGCTCGCCTCGGTGGCCGCGATGGCTTCCGGCGTGCCGACGCCCACCACCGTGCCGCCGCCGGCACCGCCTTCGGGACCCATGTCGATGACCCAGTCGGCGGTCTTGATGACGTCGAGGTTGTGCTCGATCACCACGATCGTGTTGCCCGCATCGCGCAGCTGGTGCAGCACCTTCAGCAGCAGCTCGATGTCGGCGAAGTGCAGGCCGGTGGTCGGCTCGTCGAGGATGTAGAGCGTGCGGCCGGTGTCGCGCTTGCTGAGTTCCAGCGCGAGCTTGACGCGCTGCGCCTCGCCGCCCGACAGCGTGGTCGCGGCCTGGCCCAGCTTGATGTAGCTCAGGCCGACATCCAGCAGCGTGCGCAGCTTGCGCTCGATGGTCGGCACGGCCTTCAGGAAATCGTGCGCGGTCTCGACCGTCATGTCGAGGATCTGCGCGATGTTGCGGCCCTTGTACTGGACCTCCAGCGTCTCGCGGTTGTAGCGCTGGCCGTGGCACACCTCGCAGGGCACGTAGACGTCGGGCAGGAAATGCATCTCGACCTTCACCACGCCGTCGCCCTGGCAGGCCTCGCAGCGGCCGCCGGCCACGTTGAAGCTGAAGCGCCCCGGCCCGTAGCCGCGTTCACGCGCGGTGTGGGTCTCGGCCATCAGCTCGCGGATCGGCGTGAACAGGCCGGTGTAGGTGGCCGGGTTGCTGCGCGGCGTGCGGCCGATCGGCGACTGGTCGACGTTGATGACCTTGTCGAAATACTCGATGCCCTCGATCGCCTCGTGCGCGGCCGGCTCCTCGTGCGCGCGGTAGAGCGTGCGCGCGACGGCGCTGTAGAGCGTGTCGTTGACCAGCGTCGACTTGCCCGAGCCGGAGACGCCGGTCACGCAGGTCAGCAGGCCGACCGGGAACGCGACGTTGACGTCCTTGAGGTTGTTGCCGCTGGCACCGATGACGCGGATCTCCTGCAGGTCGGTCTGCGAGGCCAGGTGCGCGGCCTCGCGCGCGGCGCGCCGCTCGGCCGCGGGACTCTGCGGAAAGCGCGAAGCCTTCTTGCCCTCGTTGAACGCGGGCTTCGCGACCACCGGCAGCCAGGGCGTGCGGCGCGCCGGCACCGCGATCTTCTTCGTGCCCGAAAGGTACTGGCCGGTCAGTGAATCCGCGTTGGCCGCCACTTCGGCATACGTGCCCTGCGCCATCACCTGGCCGCCGTGCACGCCGGCGCCCGGACCCATGTCGATCACGTGGTCGGCTGCATGGATCATGTCCTCGTCGTGCTCGACCACGATCACGCTGTTGCCGATGTCGCGCAGATGCCGCAGCGTGCCGATCAGCCGGTCGTTGTCGCGCTGGTGCAGCCCGATGCTCGGCTCGTCGAGCACGTACATCACGCCGGTCAGGCCGGAGCCGATCTGCGAAGCCAGCCGGATGCGCTGCGCCTCGCCGCCCGACAGCGTCTCGGCGCTGCGGTCCAGGCTCAGGTAGTTGAGGCCGACGTCGTTGAGGAACTTGAGCCGAAGGCCGATCTCGCGCACCACCTTGTCGGCGATCTCGGCCTTGGCGCCGCGCAGCTTGAGGCCCTGGAAATAGGCCAGGCTCTCGCGCAGCGTCACGCGGCTGATCTCGTAGATCGCCATGCGTTGCGGCTCGGGGCCGGACTCGTCGATCAGGAACACGTTGCGCGCTTCGGGCTTGAGCCGCGTACCGTCGCAGTCGGGGCAGGGCTGCATGTTGCGAAAGCGCGAGAGGTCTTCGCGCACCATCGCCGAATCGGTTTCGCGGTAACGCCGCGCCATGTTCGGGATGATCCCTTCGAAGGGATGCTTGCGGATCAGCTTCTTGCCGGCCTGCTGGCCGCTGTCCATCACGTAGCTGAACTTGATCTCTTCCGCCGCCGAGCCGTGCAGCACGGTCTGCTGCGCCGAGGCAGGCAGTTCCTCGAAAGGCGTGTCGAGGTCGAACTTGTAGTGTTTGGCCACGCTCTCCAGCATGCTGAAGTAATAGCCGTTGCGCCGGTCCCAGCCCTTGATCGCGCCGCTCGCGAGGCTCAGCGTGGGGAAGGCCACCACGCGCGCCGGATCGAAGAACTCGCGATGCCCGAGGCCGTCGCAGCTCGGGCAGGCGCCGACCGGCGAGTTGAAGGAGAACAGCCGCGGCTCGAGCTCGGCGATCGCGTAGTGGCAGATCGGGCAGGCGAACTTGGCGTTGAACAAATGCTCCTTCGTGCTGCCGTCCTCGTGCATCTCGAGCGCGATCGCGCGGCCCTCGGCCAGGCGCAGCGCGTTCTCGAAGCTCTCGGCCAGCCGCTGCTGCATGTCGGGGCGCGCGCGCAGGCGGTCGATCACCACGTCGATGTCGTGCTTCTCGGTCTTCTTGAGCTTGGGCAGGTCGTTGTATTCGAAGGTCTCGCCGTCGACGCGGAAGCGCACATAGCCGGCGGCCTGCATCTCGGCGAAGAGTTCGAGGAACTCGCCCTTCTTCTCGCGCGCGACCGGCGCCAGGATCAAGAGGCGCGGCTCGTCGGACAGCGCGATCGTGGCGTCGACCATCTGGCTCACCGTCTGCGCCTGCAGCGGCAGGTGGTGGATCGGGCAGTAGGGCGTGCCGGCGCGCGCATACAGGAGGCGCAGGTAGTCGTGGATCTCGGTCACCGTGCCCACGGTGGAGCGCGGGTTGTGGCTGGTCGCCTTCTGCTCGATGCTGATCGCGGGCGACAGGCCCTCGATGACGTCGACGTCGGGCTTGTCCATCAACTGCAGGAACTGGCGCGCGTAGGCCGACAGGCTCTCGACGTAGCGGCGCTGGCCCTCGGCATAGAGCGTGTCGAAGGCCAGGCTCGACTTGCCCGAGCCCGACAGGCCGGTGATCACCACCAGCTTGTTGCGCGGAATGTCGAGGTCGACGTTCTTGAGGTTGTGCGTGCGTGCGCCGCGGATGCTGATGCGCTGCTGCGCGAGCACGGCGCCGAGGTAGGCATCGTCGGTGGGGGAATTCACGGGGCGGTCGGTTCTGGGCAACCGAGCATGATAAGTCCCCGGGGATTTCAGGGCACGCGGGGGTTGGGGCCCGTAGTGATTGTTCGTGCCCCTCGAAAGAGCGGCCTTGCTCGTCTAGCCAGACGTCTGGACGTCTACAATCCACACTTCATCAAATGGATGGAGTTCCACAAGTGCGCAGACGACCGGGCGAAGTGAGGGATGCGATTGTCAGCGCATTGGAGGGCCGAAACGGCGGGGCAAGCGTTCAACAGATTACCCGGGACGTGAGCGCATTGATCGGGGAGGTCGCACCGTCCTCGATTCGCTCATACCTTCAGTTGAATACGCCGGCATTGTTTGCTCGCATGGAGCGGGCGCAGTATGCCCTTGCGGGGTTCGATGCCGCACCGCGTGACGCTGCGCCGTCTCCCCCGCCGACTTGCTTCCAATTCGGGGGCGCGACACTCTATCTGAACGACTGCATGACGTGGCTCGGCGTCCAGCCTCCCAACTCGGTTCACGCTGTGGTGACGGATCCCCCCTATGGGCTCCTGGAATACACGCCGACTGAACAAGCCAAGCTGAGGGAAGGCAGAGGCGGCGTCTGGCGGATTCCTCCGAGCTTTGACGGTTCCCAGCGCGCGCCCTTGCCTCGCTTCACCGTTCTGAAGCCATCGGAACTCCTGGAACTCGAGAGATTCTTCCTGGCCTGGGGCCGAGACCTGATGCGTGTGCTCGTCCCAGGCGCCAACGTCGTCGTCGCCAGCAATCCGTTGCTGTCTTATCTGGTGTCCGGGGCATTGAGCCGTTCAGGACTGGAGCGCCGTGGCGAAATCGTCCGTCTGGTGATGACCATGCGAGGCGGCGACCGACCCAAGGCGGCGCATGTCGAATTCGATGGCGTGAGCGTCATGCCTCGGTCCATGTGGGAGCCCTGGCTGATGTTTCGCAAGCCGCTCGACGGGCGAGTTCAGGACAACCTGCGCAAATGGGGAACGGGCGGATTTCGCCGCATTTCTTCCGGCAGGCCATTTGGTGACGTGATCGAATCCGCACCTACGCGTGCCTCCGAGAGAAAGCATGCGCCCCACCCAAGCCTCAAGCCGCAAGCTTTTCTTCGAAAACTCGTCCGTGGCGTCTTGCCCCTGGGTCAGGGTGTCGTCCTGGATCCCTTTGCCGGGGCCGCATCGACCTTGGCTGCCGCCGAGGCTGTTGGCTATGAAAGTATCGGTATCGAACGGGATCCAAGCTACTTCAAGATCGCAACGGCAGCGCTACCGAAACTCGCTGCATTGACCATCGCGGAAGACAGCGAGCGACGCAGTCAGGCGCGATAGATCCAGTTTTTTCGAAGATTGGCGATGCCTTCTGCGTGCAGTGTTGCAGTGCGCGTACCCAACTCGCCTCGAGCGTTCTTTCTGAAGTCCGCAATGCGCACTTCGCCGAGATAAATCTCGGTAAAGGCAAGTGGCGATCGATCGATCGCCGGTTCGGTCTTGTCGTCGACCGCATACACGAAGACGCACATCCATTGATTTCGTGCGCCATGTGTGTCGACCGCTCCGCCGCGTTTTCTTGTCGTTTTGATCTCGACGCCTTGTTCTCCTGCCTTGGCCGCATTGCCCGCGTAGTGCCCACGCACCACGAGGTCCGGATGGCCATTGAAGTATTCATTCACCGTCAGCGTGCGTGAGTGCTTGGCCAGACTTGCGGTCAGCATGTCGGACAAAAGACCCGACATGATCGCCGGCCGCAGCATGTCGTCGAGTCGATCGAGACCTTTCGCAGCCAGATTGGAGTTCACGTCAAAGAAGAAGTCGTAGACGTCCTGCGTTGCCGACAGAAAATCCTGGATCCGCAATTGAAATGGAAGCGCCAGCTCATGGTTGAGCTTCGTTGGATCGAGGCGGTTGCACGTGACCGGCATGAGCTGAGTCGTGTGAAGTTGACGCGCTGGATTCTGACACGCTGATGGATTCTGTCGCGGGCTTTGAAATCGCATTCGCCACCAGGTACTGCGACAGCGTCTCGTACAGCGGCCGCCCGATCATGCGCGACACCAGGCTGGCCAGCATCGCGCAGGCCATCAGGCTCAGCACCATCGAATGGCCGTCGACCATTTCCATCACGATGATGAAGGCGGTCAGCGGCGCCTGCGTCACGGCGGCCAGGAAGCCGGCCATGCCGAGCGCGATCAGTGCCGGGCCGAGCGTGGGGCCTGCGAGCTGCGCGATGGCGTCACCGATGCCCGCGCCGATCGACAGCGCCGGCGCGAACAGGCCGCCTGGCACGCCGCACCAGGCCGTGATCCAGGTGGCGATGAACTTGAGCAGCGTGTAGAGCGGCGTCAGCTCGTCATGGCCCGCGAGCATGCGCTTGACGGCTTCCGAGCCGGCGCCGAAGGTCACGCCGCCGGTGGCCAGGCCGATGATCGCGACCGCGAGCCCGCCGGCCGCGGCGAAGCGGATCGGCCAGCGCGCGCGCCAGCGGTTCAGCCGCCCCGGCGCGCCGGTCAGCGAGGCGACGAAGAGCCGCGAGAAGATACCGCCCGCGGCGCCGCTCGCCAGCGCCACCAGCAGCCCCGGCGCGAGCAGTTCCCAGCCGGTGCGCGGGACCTTGATCACGCCGAAATAGCTCAGGTTGCCGAACACCGAGACGGCGACCAGGCCGGCCAGCACGATGGCCGTGATGATCAGCCCGCTGGCACGCGACTCGAGCTGGCCCGCCAGCTCCTCGATCGCGAACAGCACGCCGGCCAGTGGCGCGTTGAAGGCCGCCGCGATGCCGGCCGCGCCGCCCGCCAGCAGCAGCGCGCGCGCATCGATCGTCGTGGCCGGCGAGAGCCAGCGGCGCGCATGCTGCATCACGCCGGCCGCGACCTGCACCGCCGGCCCTTCGCGGCCGATCGAGAGTCCCGCCGCGAAGCCGGCCACCGCCAGGCCGATCTTGGCCACCGTGAGCCGCAGCGAGACCATCAGCCAGCGCCGCTCGGGCGGCATGGCCGGGTCCAGCGCCGCCTTGACCTGCGGGATGCCCGAGCCGCTGGCGCCGGGAAACCAGCGCCGCGTGGCCCAGGCGATGCCGGCCGTCACGGCCGGGGTCCAGACCAGCACGGCCCAGGGCCAGCGCTCGAAGCCCTGCTGGAAGCGATCGAAGACCCAGGTGGTCGACAGGCTCAGCGCGACCACGAACAGGCCCGCGGCCGCCGCGTAGGCCAGCACGATGGCGCGGTCGAGCCAGATGCGGCCGCTCGACAGTTCGGCACGGAGGTTCTCGAGGAAGTCGGGTTCGCGGTTCATGGTCACAGGGGCCAGATTCTCGCCGCTCGGCATGCGGCACAATCTTCGCTTTCCTCCTCTTCAACCATTCATCAGGGGCAGTGCACATGGCATCGGTCAACAAAGTCATCCTCGTCGGCAATCTCGGGCGCGACCCGGAAACACGCACCTTCCCCAGCGGCGACCAGGTCTGCAACGCGACCCTTGCCACCACCGACAAGTGGAAGGACAAGCAGAGCGGCGAAATGCGCGAGGCCACCGAGTGGCACCGCCTGGTATTCAACGGCCGGCTGGCCGAGATCGCCGCGCAGTACCTGCGCAAGGGCTCGCAGGTCTACATCGAAGGCCAGATCCGCACGCGCAAGTACACCGACAAGGACGGCGTCGAGAAGTACGCGACCGACATCCGCGTCGACCAGATGCAGATGCTGGGCAGCCGGCAAGGGCAGGGCGGGCCGTCGGGCGGCGACGACGACGGCGGGTATTCGCAAGGTGGCGGCGGTGGTGGTGGTAGCGGCTATTCGCGCCCGCCCGCGGCAGCGGCCCGTGCGCCCGCAGCGGCGGCGCCGCGCCAGGCGCCTGCGAAATCGTCGTCGGGCTTCGACGACATGGACGACGACATTCCGTTCTGAGCCGTCCCTAGCCTTGATTGCGCGCCGGCAATGGCCCGTCGCGCTCGGCGTCGCCGGCCAACCGGGCCGCGCGCCGCTCCTGCACCCTTCCCAGCGCAGCCGATAGCACCAGCCACCCGGCCGCCACCGGCAGCGCGCACAACGCGATCGCGCCAAGCTTCAACCCGAGCGCTTGCACGCTGTCGAACACCCAGCCGTAGAGCGCATCCGACCCTCGATAGACGACGACGTCGATCAGGTTCTTCGCCTTGTATTTTTCCTCGCGATCCACCACGGTGAAGAACACCTGCCGCGCCGGATTGGCCAGCGCGAAGTTCATCCAGCGCTGCGCCACCTGCACGACCACGACGACGGAAAGCACCGGCATCAGCGCCAGCGCCGCGAAGCCGGCCACATACACCGCCGGCAACGCGCCGGCCGCCACGCCCGTGCCGAAGCGCTTGAGCAACCGGCCGGTCGCGAAGACCTGCGTCGCCAGCGACAGCAGTCCGACCGCGAGGTCGATGCTCGCAAAGATGCGCGTCTGCGCGCCGGCACCATGGACCTCCGCGGCGACCACATGGGCCTGCGCGAAATACAGCGTGGTCGCGCCGAAGGACAACAGGCTGACCCATGCCGCGACACCGAGCAGATAGGGCGATCGCATCAGCTCGGGCAGGGCGGCGAACGCGCTGCCCCCGACCTTGCGCGCGTCCGGCTGTTGGGCGTGATCGGGCCGCGCCGTCGCGCTGCGCTCGAGCCGGTGAACGCACAGCACCGCCAGCTCGAGAAACACGATGGCGACGATCAGCAGGTTGGCCGGACCGAGCGGCACCGACAGCGCGATGGTGATGACCGGTCCGAGCAGCGCACCCGCCGTGCCGCCCGCGCCGATGAAGCCGAACAGGCGCTTGCCCTGCTCGCTGGTGAAGAGGTCCGCCATGAACGACCAGAACACCGCGACCGCAAAGAGATTGAACACGCTGACCCAGACGAAGAACACGCGCGCCACGATGGCCGGCGCGATGCCGAGGATCAGCAGTATCCAGAACACGGCGAGATTGAGCGCGAAGAAATGGCAGACCACCGGAATGAAGCGCGCGCGCGGCAGCCGCGCCACCAGCGCGCCGTAGAGCGGTTGCGCCACCAGCAGCGTCACGAAGGTCGCGGTGAACAGCCACGGCAGGTTCCTCACGCCGCCCGCGATGCCCATCTGGTCGCGCAGCGGCCGCAGCACGTAATAGCCGGCCAGCAGCGCGAAGAAATACGCGAAGGACCACAACGCCGCCGCGAGCTCCTGAGGGGTGGCCGGGACCGCCCGACGCAGCGCGCGATGCAGCAGGGTCATGAAGGCAGCGACAGCTTCTGCCTGAGTTCGGATGCGGTCACCGATTGGCCGTAGCCCGGGTTGCCGCGCTGGAAGCGGCGCGCGTCCGCGAGCTTGCCGACGATCACCGGATCGAAGCCGGCATCGCGCACCAGCGCCGCCGCCGTCTGCACCGCGGCGGCATCGTCGCCGGCGATCGGGATCGCGAGCTTCGGATCGGGCCGGTTCGCCTCGCGCGCGAAGATCATGTACGACATCGTGTTGAACGCGCGCACCACGCGCGAGCCGGGCAGGTACTTCTGCGAAGTGACGCCGATGCCGTCGCGTTCCACCTCTTCCGCGACCGCGCCGTCGCGGCTGCTCACGGCGTTGCAGGCATCGAGCGCGACCTTGCCCTTGAACGCGTTGCCGTAGTCCTTCCCGAGCTGCGGCAATGCGCCGTACGGGAGGGCGACGAACAGCACGTCGCCGAAGTCGACCGCCTGCGCCACGGTGCCGGCGCTGGCCAGCGGACCGAGCCCGGCCACGAGGTCCTTGAGTTCCTCCGGATGGCGCGACGAGAACAGCACCGCATGGCCGGCCTTGACCCACAGCCCGCCGATGGTGCCGCCGATGTGGCCCGAGCCGATGACGCCGATGCGCGGCTTCGCGCCGCCTGCCGGCTGTGCGAACGTGCGACGTGCATATGGCGCCGTGGCCAGTACCAGGGCGCCGCCTGCAAGCAGCAGGGCGCGGCGGCGGTCGAGGGCTTCGAGTTCGAACATCGACATCTCCCTGAGCCCGGTGCGTCGGGCTCGACAGTGGCCTGCGTCGGGGCGGCGGGACGTGGATCGCGGCAGGTGACGCGGCCCGCTCGCCGACGCATCATCGTCCGACGCGGCGGGGCATGCAAGCGGCGTGGCGAATGGCCGCCGCGGCGCACAAGGCTATGCGGGCCTCGACAGCAGGTGCACGTATTCGTGGTGCGCCGTGTCGATGGTCGACACGCGGTACTCCACCGGCTTGTCGCCGAAGGTCAGTGCCGTGCGCCGCACCTCCATCACCGGCGCGCCGGACGCGATGCCGAGCATGCGCATCGTGCTGCGGTCGGCCGCCACCGCGCGCGCTCTTTCGCGCGCCCGCGTCACGGTGATGCCGAACTCGGTCTGGTAGAGGTGGTAGATCGTATTCGTGCGTTCGCGAAAGCGCTTTTCCGTGAGGCCCTTGAACAGCAGTACCGGCAGTGTGAGGCGGTCGTGGATCACGGCGCGGCCTTGCAGCAGCAGCCGGTTGTCGATCTGGAAGGCCGGCTCGCCGGGCTTGCGGCCCAGCGCCTGCGCGGGTTCTTCGTCCATGCGCACGCGCTCGAACGCGACCAGCTCCAGCTGCGGCACGTGGCGCACGCCGTCGCTGCGCTCGACGTGGAAGAACTGGAACATGAAGCGGTCGGAATCATGCAGCGCGACGAAGGTGCCGCGGCCCTGCCGGCGCACCAGGATGTGCTCGGCGACCAGGTCGTCCACCGCATGGCGCAGCGTGCCGACCGAGACGCGTAGCGCGGCCGACAGTTCGGCTTCGCTCGGCAGCACCGCGCCGGCCGGGTAGCGCCCCGATTCGATCGCGCGCAACAGCGAGCGCTTGACCACGCGGTACAGCGGCGCATCGGCCGTGCCGGGGGAGATCGGCCTGAAGATGGTCGGGGCGCTCGGTGGACTCATGCAGCCGATTGTCGTTGCCGACCCAAGACTCCTTCAAGTCATATGAATGACCTGTTTGACACTCGGAAATGGCAGCGCGGACACTCCGTGCACTGCAACTTTCAGTGAAACAGGAGACAACGATGATTCATTTCGTTTTGCACGACGCCAAGGACACGGTGGCCGTCGTCGTGGTCGAGGGCGTCAAGGCCGGCATGTCGCTCAACGGCTGGATCATGGACGAGGACAAGATGATCCGCGTCGACGCCACGCAGGACATCCCGATCGGCCACAAGGTCGCGCTGAAGGACATGAACCCTGGCGACACGGTGTGGAAATACGGCATCGACATGGGCCGTGTGGTCGCACCGATCAAGGCCGGCGGCCATGCCCACGTGCAGAACATCAAGACCAAGCGCTGGTAAGCGCGCGCGTCCACCCCTTCATCCCCATCCACGAAGAGACCCACCATGTCCGTCATTTCCAAAGACACCACCTTCCTCGGCTATCGGCGCGAGAACGGCCGCGTCGGCGTGCGCAACCACGTCATCATCCTGCCGCTGGACGACCTGTCCAATGCCGCCGCCGAAGCGGTCGCGCACAACATCAAGGGCGCGCTCGCGATCCCGCATCCCTACGGCCGGCTGCAGTTCGGCGCCGACCTCGACCTGCATTTCCGCACGCTGATCGGCGCCGGCTGCAACCCGAACGTGGCCGCGGTGGTCGTGATCGGCATCGAGGACAGCTGGACGCAGAAGGTGGTCGACGGCATCGCCGCCACCGGCAAGCCGGTCGCCGGCTTCGGCATCGAGGGCCATGGCGACCACGACACCATCCTGCGCGCCAGCAAGGTGGCGCGCGAATTCGTGCAGACGGCCAGCGAGAAGCAGCGCGAGCCCTGCGCCATCCACGAACTCTGGGTCTCGACCAAGTGCGGCGAGAGCGACACCACCTCCGGCTGCGGCTCCAACCCGACCGTCGGCAATGCCTTCGACAAGCTCTACGAAACCGGCAACACGCTGGTGTTCGGCGAGACCTCCGAGATCACCGGCGGCGAGAGCATCGTGGCCGCGCGCTGCCGCACGCCCGAGGTCAAGGAACGCTTCATGTTCATGTTCGACCGCTACCAGGACATGATCAATCGCCACAAGACCAGCGACCTCTCCGACTCGCAGCCCACCAAGGGCAACATCGCGGGCGGCCTGACCACGATCGAGGAAAAGGCGCTCGGCAACATCCAGAAGATCGGCAAGAAATGCATGGTCGACGGCGTGCTCGACAAGGCCGAGATGCCGACCGGTCCCGGCCTCTGGTTCATGGATTCGTCGAGCGCCGCGGCCGAGATGGTCACGCTGTGCGCGGCTTCGGGCTATGCGGTGCATTTCTTCCCCACCGGCCAGGGCAACGTGATCGGCAATCCGATCCTGCCGGTGATCAAGATCTGCGCGAACCCGCGCACCGTGCGTCTCATGAGCGAGCACGTCGACGTCGACACCTCGGGCCTCTTGCAGCGCGAGATGACGCTCGACCAGGCCGGCGACCAGCTGCTCGAATGCATGCTGCGCACCGCCAACGGGCGGCTCACCGCGGCCGAGGCGCTGGGCCATCGCGAGTTCGTGCTGACGCGCCTGTACGAATCGGCCTGAGCGGCGACGCATGACAAGGATCGTCATCGCCGAATTCATGGACGAGGCCGCGGTCGCGCAACTGCGCGCGCAGCACGACGTGCTGTACGACCCGACGCTGGTCGACGACGGCGCGCGCCTGGATCGCGAG
Source organism: Variovorax sp. SRS16 (assembly GCF_901827165.1). NCBI lineage: Bacteria > Pseudomonadati > Pseudomonadota > Betaproteobacteria > Burkholderiales > Comamonadaceae > Variovorax > Variovorax sp. SRS16. The sequence continues at coordinate 5,398,457 of NZ_LR594666.1, read as the reverse complement.
GCGGCCGATGCCGATGCGCTGATCGTGCGCAACCGCACGCAGGTGCGCGGCGAGCTGCTCGCTGCGCTGGCGCGCTGCCGCGTGGTCGGGCGTCTCGGCGTCGGGCTCGACAACATCGACGTGGCCGGCTGCGAGGCGCGCGGGATGCGCGTGATCCCGGCCACCGGCGCCAATGCGCTCAGCGTGGCCGAGTATGTGATCGCGAGTGCGATGCTGCTGCTGCGCGGCGCCTACGCATCGACCGCGGCCGTGGCGGCCGGCCAGTGGCCGCGCCATGCGTTGTCGAACGGCCGCGAGCTCTCGGGCAAGACGCTGGGGCTGATCGGCTTCGGCTCGATCGGCCAGCTGACGGCGGGCATGGCGCGCGCGCTCGGCATGCGGGTGATCGCTTTCGACGCGATGATGGACAGCGCGCATCCGGCCTTCGCCGAGAGCGGCGCGCGCTGCGTCGGGCTCGACGCGCTGGTGGCCGAGGCCGATGTCATCAGCCTGCATGTGCCGCTGGTCGATTCGACGCGCCAGCTGTTCGATGCGGCGCGCATCGCGGCGATGAAGCCCGGCGCGGTGCTGATCAACAGCTCGCGCGGCGGCATCGTCGATGAAGCCGCGCTGGCCAAGGCGCTGCGCGCGGGCCGTCTCGGCGGCGCGGCGCTCGACGTGTTCGATGCCGAGCCGCTGGCCGCATCGCCGCACTTCGCTGAGTGCCCCCACCTGCTGCTGACGCCGCACATCGCCGGCGTGACGGTCGAATCGAACGAGCGCGTGAGCAGCCTGGTCGCGCGCAAGGTGCTGGAGGCTTTGCACGCATGACGAAACTCACGCTGAACGAGGCGCGCGATGCGGTTGCCCGGGCCTTGCGCCTGGCCGGCGCCAACGAGACGATGGCGGCCGCGACGGCGCGCGCATTGGTGCTGGCCGAGGCCCAGGGCCTGGGCTCGCACGGGCTCGGCCGCGTCGCGCAGTACGCCACGCACCTGCGCAACGGGCGCGTGAATGGCGAGGCGCTGCCGACGCTGCGCCATGCCAAGGGCGGTGCCGCATTGATCGATGCGCACGAAGGCCTCGCCTTCGCGGCCTGCGAGATGGCGGTGACCGAGGCCATCGGCCGCGCGCGCGAGTCCGGCATCAGCATTGCGGGCGTGGCCGACAGCCATCACTGCGGCGTGGTCGTCGACCATCTGCGCGCGGTCGCCGAGGCCGGCATGGTCGGGCTGGGCTTCGCCAATTCGCCGGCGGCGATGCCGGCAGCCGGCGGGCGGCATCCGATCTTCGGCACCAACCCGGTGGCGGCGGTGTTCCCGCGCCGCGGCAGCGAGCCGCTGATGATCGACCTCAGCCTGTCGGAGGTGGCGCGCGGCAAGCTGATGGTCGCGGCCAAGCAGGGCCAGCCGATTCCGCTCGGCTGGGCGCTCGACCGCGACGGCCAGCCGACCACCGATCCGAAGGCCGGCCTCGAAGGCTCGATGCTGCCGATCGGCGCCGCCAGCAGTCCCAAGGGCGCGATGCTGGCGCTGGTGGTCGAGCTGCTGGTCACCGCGCTGATCGGCGCGCAGTTCGGCTTCGAGGCGTCGAGCTTTTTCGAGGACGAGGGCAACCGGCCGCGCATCGGCCAGGCCTTCGTCGTCATCGATCCGGGCGCGCTGGCCGGCTCGGCGAGCTACCTCGACCGCATCGAGGTGCTGGTCGCCGAGATGTTGCGCGACGAGGGCGTGCGCCTGCCGGGCGCGCGGCGCGAGGCGCTGCGCCGGCGGGCCGAGCAGGACGGGCTCGAGGTGCCCGACGCGTTGCTCGCGCAATGGCGCGCGCCGCGCTGAACCGCAGAACACGACAAGAAGGAGACAAGCCATGATGAAACGAAGAGACCTTTTGCAAGGCGCGGCCGCGCTGACCGCAACCGGCACGCTGGCGGGCGCGCCGGCATGGGCGCAGGGCAGCGACTATCCGCGCCCGGACGCGACGATCCGCTATGTGGTGCCTTTCCCGCCCGGCGGCCTGACGGACGTGATGGCGCGCCAGATCGGCCAGCAGCTCGGCGAGCACTGGAAGGTCAGCGTGGTCGTCGACAACAAGCCCGGCGGCAATGGCCAGATCGGCGCCGACCTGGTGGCCAAGGCCGCGCCCGACGGCAACACGCTGCTGGCGATCACGCTCACGCACGCGGCGAACGTGACGCTGTTTCCGAAGTCGCCGTTCAGCTTCCAGAAGGACCTGCGCCCGGTCGCGCTGCTGGCGGGCAGCCCGATGCTGATCGTGGTGCCCGAGGCCAGCCCGATCAGGACGCTGAAGGACCTGATGGAGCAGTCCAGGATGCGCCAGCTCAATGCCGGCTCCAGCGGCAACGGCACGCCGCCGCACCTGACGCTCGCGCTCTTCAACGACCTCAACAAGTCGAGCATCCAGCATGTGCCCTACAAGGGCGGCGCGCCGTCGATGACCGACCTGATCGGCGGCCAGCTCGACGTGATCTTCTCGAACTTCCCGGAATCGATTCCGCATGTGAAGGGCGGCAAGCTGCGCGCGCTGGCGATCGCGAGCAAGGCGCGCTATCCGTCCCTGCCCGAGGTGCCGACCACGGCCGAGGCCGGCATGCCGGAGCTGCAGGTCGAGAACTGGACCGGGATGATGGCGCCGGCCGGCATGCCCGACGCCGCGGTGCGCAAGCTCGGCGCCGAGGTGCTGAAGATCGTGAGCGCCTCCGACTTCGAAGCGCGCGCCAGGCAGCAGGGCTTCGTGGTCGATGCGCGCGGGCCGGATCGCTTCGCCGCCTTCCTGACCGAGGAAATCGCGCGCTGGGCCCGCGTCATCCAGACCGCCAACATCCAGCCGAGCTGAGCCCTGCCCGTTGCTGCGGCGCAGCAGCGGCGCTTCATCGTTTCCCGCGCACTCCCCGGTATCATTTGCCGCAAGGCACGGGTCGACCTCGGCGCATCCAAGCGGCGGCGCGGCACCGGGTCAGGGAGTGGAAGATGGAATTCTTGTGGACGATGCTCGTCGGTGCGTTGCTGCTGCTTGCCTATTTCGGTTGGCGGCATTTCGAATGGACGACCCTGCGTCGCAGCGTGCCGCCGCCATGGATGCCGGCCGAGCAGGCCTCGGCGGACCAGTTGTTCGGTTGCCTGCTGAGCGCCAACCTTGCCGTGCTGGCCGATGACGACTTCAAGCAACTGTCGAGCGCACTGTCGGCGCCGCGCAGCCGGCGCATGCTGGCCCAGCAGTGGAAGCTCATCACCGCCATCGAGTGCCGCCGCAAGATCGAGTCCTGGCTGGGTTCGCCCGGGACGGCCGAAGCCGAGGAGCGCGAGGCCTGGGCCGCATGGCGTGAAGGGCGGCAGGTCGACTCGGACACCTACCGCGCGCTGAGCAACGGCGTGGCCTTCCTGGCCGATGCCGGCATCGTCTCGGCCGAGAGCGTCGATGCCCGGCATCTCTCGATGGTGGCGTGGGACGTGCAGCAGGCCGCCTACGTGGTGCGCCTCGGCCGTGCGGCCGGCTACCTGTCGCGCTCGATGGCCGAAAGCGCGCTGGCCCGCCTGCAGCACGCCGCCCGGTCGCACTACATGTCGTGGACCGACTATTCGCTGTCGGCGATCCTGGGCATGGGCGTGCGTGGCCGCTTCGACCTTGTCGAGTGGCACCGTGTCGCGCAGAGCCACGAGCTGCTGCTGACGACGCATGCCGAACTGCTGCGGCGCGCCAGCTTTCGCAGGCGCCTGCCGGAGGCCGGCGCGATGGCGCCCGACGCCCGACGCACGGCAAGGTCCGAATAGCCCTGCGCGGGCCGGCTGCGCCGATTCGCGCCAAGATCGCGGGATGGTTCCGCTTTCCATCCTCGACCTTTCCCCGATCACCGAAGGCAGCGACGCCGCGCAGTCGTTCCGCAATTCGCTCAGCCTCGCGCAGCATGGCGAGCGGCTGGGCTACCGGCGCTACTGGCTGGCCGAGCACCACGGCATGCCGGGCATCGCGAGCGCGGCCACGGCCGTGCTGCTGGCCTACATCGGCGCCGGCACCTCGACGCTGCGCATCGGTGCCGGCGGCGTCATGCTGCCCAACCATTCGCCGCTGGTGATCGCCGAGCAGTTCGGCACGCTCGCCTCGCTGTACCCGGGGCGCGTCGACCTCGGCCTCGGGCGCGCGCCCGGTTCCGACCAGCGCACCGCGCGCGCGCTGCGGCGCGACCTGCAATCCGATGCCGACCAGTTTCCGCAGGACGTGGTCGAGTTGATGGACTTCATGTCGAAGGAACCGAGGCAGGCCGTGCGTGCGGTGCCGGGCATGGGGCTCGAGGTGCCGGTCTGGATCCTCGGCTCGAGCACCTTCGGCGCGCAGCTGGCGGCGCACCTGGGCCTGCCTTATGCCTTCGCCTCGCACTTCGCGCCGCAGCAGCTGATGCAGGCGGTCCGGATCTACCGCGAGACCTTCAAGCCCTCGGCACAGCTCGACAGGCCCTACGTGATGCTCGGCTTCAACGTGTTCGCGGCCGACAGCGACGAGGAGGCCGCGTTCCGCGCGACCTCCTGGCAGCAGGCGTTCGTGAACCTGCGCAGCGGCCGGCCCGGCCGGCTGCCGCCGCCGGTGGCCGGCTACCGGGACAAGGTCGGCCCGGCGGAGAACGCGCTGCTGGATTCGGTGCTGTCGTGCTCCGCGGTCGGCGCGCCGGCGACGGTGAAGGCGAGGCTGCAAGAGTTCGTCGCCCAGACCGGCGCGGACGAACTGATGATCACCTCGCAGGTGTTCGACCACCAGGCGCGGCTGAAGTCCTACGAGATCGTGGCCGGGCTGGGCGCCTGAGGCCGGCCTTCGATCAGTTCAAGCTCGCGGCGCGCTTCACGGAAGGCGTTGCCGTCTTGCGCGGCACGGGCCTCGTCGCATTGCCGCGAACTGCCTTGGCCGCGACCTTCTTCGCACCTGCCGCCTTGCCGGCCACCGTCTTTTTTCTCGCGGGCTTGCGTGCCGCTGCGGGTGCCGGTTCTGCTGCGGGCGCAACGGCGGCAGCCGCGGGCGAAGCTTTTGCCGCCGCGTCGCCATGCCTGGCCGTCACCAGCCCCAGCAGCTTCTTGTGCTCGGCCACCACGTAGTCCGCGAGGTCGGCGATATCGGGCACCGCGCGCCGGCAGGCCGTGAGGCCGAACTCGAGCGAGCCGTTGTAACTCTGCACCGTCATGTTCAGCGCCATGCCGTGGCCCGGGATCGACACCGGGTAGTAGGTCGCCAGCTTGGCGCCCGCGAAGTAGAGCGGGAACGAGGGCCCGGGCACGTTGGAGATCGCGACGTTGGCCATCGGCGGCAGCTTGTCCGGCAGCCCCGAGCGGCCGTAGAGCGCCGCCAGCCCGGCCATCAGCGAAGGCACGCCGAGCGAGGGGAAGTCGGTCGGTATCGCGGCCTTGACGTTGCCGGTGAGCTTCTTGCCTTCGCTGGACGAGTCGTGGATCGCGGCCAGCCGCTCCAGCGGGTCGCTGATGTCGGTCGCCAGGCTCACCAGCATCATCGACACCTGGTTGTTGAGGTCGGTGTTGCCTTCGCTGCGCAGCGACACCGGCACCGCCGCCATCAGCGGCTTGGCGGGCCGGCAGTCGTAGTCGGCCAGGTAGCGCTTGAGCGCGCCGGCGCAGATGGCCAGCACGATGTCGTTGAGGCTGGTGCCGGTGGCCTTGGCCATCTGCTTGATCTCGGCCAGCGGCACCGAGCGGCCGGCGAAGGAGCGCTGGTTGGTGATCGAGACATTGAGCGGCGTGCGCGGCGCGGCCTTGAAGCTCTTGGGCAGTTCGAAGCTGCGCTGGCCCGTCGTCTCCGACACCGGCATCAGCACGCTCGAGATCGCCTTGGCGGTGGCCGGGATCGACTTGATCAGCTTCACGTACTGCTGCATGGTGTTGGTCAGCGCGGCGCTCGCGAGTTCGGCCACGCCGAGCTGCGAGGAGTTGGCGCGGCGGTTGGCGCGCGGCACCTTGATCGGCGCCGGGTTCTCCGAGATGTCGAACAGCGCCTTCGCCACCGCGACGCCGGCCTGGCCGTCGATCGCCGCGTGGTGCATCTTGCTGTAGAGCGCGACCTGGCCCGACTGCAGGCCTTCGATGATGTGGATCTCCCACAGCGGACGGCTGCGGTCCAGCAGCGACGAGTGCAGCCGCCCGACGAGCCGTTCGAGCTGCGCCATCGTGCCGGGCCGCGGCATGATCACGTGATGGATGTGGTGATCGAGGTCGAGATCGTCGTCGTCCACCCAGACCGGGTTGGCGAGGTCGAAGGGCATCATCGCCAGCTTGCGCACGAACACCGAGGCCAGGTGCAGCCGTCCGCTCAGGTATTTCTTCGCATCCTCGGCGAAGTCGCCCTGGTAGCCGGGCGGCAGGTCGATCAGCTGCAGGCTGCCCACGTGCATGGGCGACTCCGGGGTTTCGAGGTGCAGGAACGATGCGTCCATGCCGCTGAGATGAATCATGTCGTGCTCCTTGGCGATGCCGCCTGTGCGCGCTTGCGCTCTTCCTCGTCGACCAGATCCTTCTTCGACAACTTGCCGACCGCGGTCTTGGGCAGCTCGTCGCGGATCTCCATCGCGCCCACCATCTCGTGCTTGCCCAGGCGGTCCTTCAGGAACAGCTTGAACTCGTCGAGTGTGAACGCGGGCGCGCCTTCCTTCAACTTGATGAAGGCCTTGGGCGACTGGCCGCGGTATTCGTCGGGGATGCCGATCACGCAGACCTCGGCGATGCTCGGGTGCTCGTACATCGCTTCCTCGAGCACGCGCGGGTAGACGTTGTAGCCGCCGCACAGCAGCATGTCCTTGGTGCGGTCGACGATGAAGAAGAAGCCGTCGGCATCCATCTTCGCGACGTCGCCGCTGCGGAAGTAGCCGTCGGGCGTCATCGCCGCGGCGGTCGCGGCCTCGCTCTTCCAGTAGCCCTTCATCACGTTCGGGCCGCGGATGCAGAGCTCGCCGGGCTCGCCGAGCGCGACCTCCTTCGACGGGTCGTCCAGGCTCATGAGCTTCAGGCGGATGCCCGGCAGCGGTATGCCGCAGGAGCCGGCCTTGCGCATGCCGCGCGCGGGCGTGAAGGTGCCGGTGGGCGAGGTCTCGGTCATGCCCCAGCCCTCGTTCAGATGGCAGCCGGTGAGCTCGAAGAAGCGGTGTTCGATCTCGACCGGCAGCGGCGCGCCGCCCGAGCCGCAGAACCTGAGCGAACGCAGGTTCATCGTCGCCGCCTTCGGATGGTTGACGATCGCCGTGAACATCGTCGGCACGCCGGGGAAGAGCGTGATCTGCTTGTCCGCGAGGTCCTTCATCACCGCGTCGAGGTCGAAGCGGGTGTGCAGCACCAGGTGCGCGCCCAGGCGCAGGCCGAGCAGCATGTTGACGCTCAGCGAGTAGATGTGAAAGAGCGGCAGCACGACCAGGATGCGCTCGACGCCTTCCTGCAGGATCGGCGGGTCGCCCTGCGTCGATTCGAAGTACTGCGCGCAGGCCGACGACAGGTTGGCATGCGTGAGCATCGCGCCCTTCGGCAGCCCGGTCGTGCCGCCGGTGTACTGCAGCACCACGATGGCGTCTTCCAGCGGGCCGAGCGGATGCGGCTGGTAGCGGCCGTCGTTCTGCAGCAGCTGCGTGAACGGCAGGTGCCGGTCGTCCTGCGGCACGGCCGCCAGCTGGCCCGAGGCCTGCAGGTGCGCACGCACTGCATCGGGCGCCGCGCCGTAGTCGGTGAGGCTGCCGACGATCAGCTTCTTCAGGCGCGAATGGTCGAGCAGCCGGGCCATCTGCGGATAGAGCGAGGCCAGGTCGAGCGTGACCAGGATGTCGGTCTCGCTGTCCTCGACCTTGTGCGCCAGCACGCGCTCGACGTCGAGCGGCGAGTAGTTCACCACCGTGCCGCCGGCCTTCAGCACCGCGAAGAAGGCGATCGGATAGTGCGGCGTGTTCGGCAGGAACAGGCCGACATGGACGCCGGGCCCGACGCCCAGCGCCTGCAGGCCCTTGGCGGCGCGGTCGACGGCCTCGCCCAGCGTGCGGTAGTCGAGGACCTGGCCCATGAATTCGATCGCCGGCCGCTCGGGCCAGCGCGCCACCGCCTCGTCGAAGATCTGCTGCACCGGCTTTTGCGGCAGCTCGGCATCCCAGCGCATGCCGGCGGGATAGGAGCGGGTCCAGGGCGTCGTGCCGGAAGGCGAGGTCGTGACCATGGTTTGTCTCCAGGTTTGGCCGTCCATTGTGGGTGGGTGCGTCCCGCGCGCGTGTCACCTTCGGGTCGGTGATTTCCCGGATGCCGGCACCGGCTTGGCCGGCCTGGGACAATCGCCGGCCTATGAAGAAGCAGCGCATCGTGGTGGGTCTGAGCGGCGGAGTGGATTCCGCGGTCACCGCGCACCTGCTGAAACAGCAGGGCCACGAGGTCATCGGCATCTTCATGAAGAACTGGGAAGACGACGACGACAGCGAATACTGCTCGTCGAACATCGACTTCATCGATGCGGCGAGCGTGGCCGACGTGCTGGGCATCGAGATCGAGCACGTCAATTTCGCGGCCGACTACAAGGACCGCGTGTTCGCCGAGTTCCTGCGCGAATACCAGGCCGGCCGCACGCCCAATCCCGACGTGCTGTGCAATGCCGAGATCAAGTTCAAGGCCTTCCTCGACCATGCGATGCGGCTGGGCGCCGAGAAGATCGCCACCGGCCACTACGCGCGCGTGCGGCTGAACGAGGCCAGCGGCCGGCACGAGTTGCTCAAGGGGCTGGACCCGGCCAAGGATCAGAGCTATTTCCTGCACCGGCTCGACCAGCAGCAGCTTGCGAAGACGCTGTTCCCGGTGGGCGAGCTGCACAAGACCGAGGTGCGCCGCATCGCCGCCGAGATCGGCCTGCCAAACGCGAAGAAGAAGGACTCGACCGGCATCTGCTTCATCGGCGAGCGCCCGTTTCGCGAGTTCCTCAACCGCTACATCTCGAAGGAGCCCGGGCCGATCAAGGACGAGCGCGGCCGGCGCATCGGCGAGCACCAGGGCCTGAGCTTCTACACGCTGGGCCAGCGTCAGGGGCTGGGCATCGGCGGCATCAAGGCCAAGGGCGCGCAGCGCGGCGCGGGCGAGCACGCGCCGTGGTTCGTCGCGCGCAAGGACGTGGCCAGCAACACGCTCTGGGTGGTGCAGGGCCATGACCATCCGTGGCTGCTGTCGCCGGCGCTGGTGGCGGACGATGCGAGCTGGGTCGCAGGCCACGCGCCGGCGGCGGGCGCCTACGCGGCCAAGTCGCGCTATCGCCAGGCCGACGCGGGCTGTGCGCTGGGCGAAGGCGCCAACGGCGCGTTCCGGCTCGCGTTCGCCGAGCCGCAATGGGCGGTGACGCCGGGCCAGTCGGCGGTGCTGTACCAGGGCGAGGTCTGCCTGGGCGGCGGAGTGATCGCCAGCGCGGATGGAGCTGTCGCCAGCTAACGATCCCGCTCGGGCGCCGTCACCGAGGCGTGCACATGGATCAGTTCCAGCGGGTAGCGCTGACCCGCCAGATAGTCCTCCACGCATTGCAGCAGCAGCGGGCTGCGGTGCCGCGCCGTGCTGGCGCGGATCTCTTCGGCCGTCATCCACAGGGTGCGCACGATGCCGTGGTCGAGCGCGCGGCCCGGATCGCGCGCGCCCAGCGTGCCGGCGAAAGCGAAACGCAGGTAGGTGATGTCTTCGGATTGCCGCGCGCGGGCCATGTAGATGCCGAGCAGCGCCGTGGGCGTGAAGTGGTGGGCCGTCTCTTCCAGCGTTTCGCGGGCGCAGCCTTCGGCCGGCGACTCGCCGCGGTCGAGGTGGCCGGCGGGCGTGTTGAGCCGCAGGCCGTCGGCGGTTTCTTCCTCGACCAGGAGGAAGCGGCCATCCTGCTCGATCACCGCGGCCACGGTGGCGTTCGGCTTCCAGCGCTCGTCCATGGGGGTGTCAGTGGGCCTAGCGGAGGACATAGCCCGAGAAGCGCCAGACCCCGTCGTTGTCCAGGTGGAAGCTCACGAGCTCGTGCGCGGTCCCCGGCGCCTTGCCGGCGAAACGGGTTTCGTATTCGACGCTGACGTACTGGCCGGCCAGCTCGGCATCGCCGTTGCCGACGACCTGGCGGTTGATGGCGACCCAGGTGCGCTGCAGCGCGCCGCCCAGCGGCGTGCGCACCTTGGCGATCTGGGCGATGAAATCGGCGCGGTTGACATGCGTCTTGGCGCCTGCGGCGGCGCCGTCCCAGAGTTCGCCGGTCTTGTTCTGGTCGATCATCTGAACCACCTGCAATCCGCCGCGCACCATGTCGCTGGGCTCCACGTCCTGCGCGGCTGCGACGTGCAGCCAACTGCACAGCAGCAAGGCAAGCGCCCATGGTTTCATCATTCGGCTCATCGTCGTCATTCCTCTCGGTTGCCATTTGCTTCGGCGTTCGCGCCGCAGCTGCTGAAAAGGCAGGAGCAGCTGCCACTGTATATCGTTCATTCGTCTGCGTTCGACCAGCGGCCGAGCGGCATGAGCGCGTCGCCGTCGATCGCTTCGAAGCGATAGCCCAGGCCATAGACGGCCGACAGGAGAAAGCCGTTGGAGGGGGTCAGTTCGAGCTTGCTGCGAAGGCGCGAGATGTGCGTATCGAGCGAGCGCGAGAACGGCTCCAGGCTGTCGCCCCAGACGGCTTGCCGCAGGTGGTCGCGCGGCAGCAGGCGGCCGAGGTTCTGGAACAGGAAGCGCGCCAGCTCGTACTCGCGATGGCTCAGTTCGACCGCTTTGCCCCGGACCTTCAGGGTGCGCGTCGCGGCGCAGAAGCGGTAGGCGCCGAACAGTTGCTCGGGCTCGTGCGGGCCGGGGTAGGTGCGTCGAAGCAGCGCGCCGACCCGCGCCTGGAGCTCGCCGACGCGAATCGGCTTGACGGTGAAATCGTCCGCGCCGGCCGCCATGCCGTCGATCATGTCCTTCTCGTCGTGGCGATCGACCAGGAACAGGATGGGCAGGCGGCTGTCGATCTGTTCGCGGATCCAGCTGACGAGGCCCAGCCCCCGGGTATCAGCGAGATTCCATTCGAGGATCAGAAGGTCGAAGCCCCGCTCGGGCAATTCGCGCAGCAGCGATTTGCCATCGCGAAAGCCCCGGCACACGTGGCCGACGCTCTCCATCGCGTGCTGGATGAGGTCGCGCTGGCGCGCCTCGCCGTCGAGCGCTGCAATTCGCATGTCCATTCCCTGTATCTCGTTGTGTCGCGTCGCCGGCCTTCCGGGTGCCGTTTGCGTGCGAAGGCTCAGTGTACATATGGATGCAATTGCGGGCCAGCCTGTTGCGGCCCGACTGCAGATCCGGTGCCGCGCGGCGGCAGCAGTGCCCGCTTCTTCATGTAAGCTCTGCCGCGAATTACAACGCTGCCCGAGGAGAATCCCATGCTGATAGGCGTGCCGAGCGAGACTTGGCCAGGAGAAACCCGCGTCGCCGCCACGGCGGAGACAGTGAAGAAGCTGGTGGCGCAGGGCCATGCGCTGCGCGTGCAGAGCGGCGCCGGCGTGGCTGCGAGCCTGACCGATGCGGCCTACGAAGCGGCCGGTGCGCAGATCACCGATGCGGCAGGCGCGCTCGGCTGCGACATCGTGCTGAAGGTGCGCAGCCCTGGCGAGGCCGAGCTGTCCTTGCTCAAGCCCGGCGCCATCCTCGTGGGCATGCTCAACCCCTTCGATGCGCCCGGCCTGCAAAGGCTCGCTGTAGCCGGCGTGACCGCCTTCGCCCTGGAAGCCGCCCCGCGCACCACCCGCGCCCAGAGCATGGACGTGCTCAGCTCGCAGGCCAACATCGCCGGCTACAAGGCCGTCATCCTCGCGGCCCACCACTACCAGCGCTTCTTCCCCATGCTCATGACAGCGGCCGGCACGGTGAAGGCCGCCCGCGTCGTCATCCTGGGCGTCGGCGTCGCCGGCCTGCAGGCGATCGCCACCGCCAAGCGCCTTGGGGCGGTGATCGAAGCCAGCGACGTGCGCCCCAGCGTCAAGGAACAGATCGAGTCCCTCGGCGGCAAGTTCATCGAAGTCTCCTACGACACCGACGAAGAGAAGGAAGCCGCCGTCGGCGTCGGCGGCTACGCCAAGCCCATGCCCGCGAGCTGGCTGGCGCGCCAGCAGGTCGAGGTCGCCAAGCGCGTGGCCCTGGCCGACGTCGTCATCAGCACCGCCCTCATCCCCGGGCGCGCCGCGCCCACCCTCGTCACCGAGGACATGGTCAAGTCCATGAAGCCCGGATCGGTCATCGTCGACATCGCCGCCGGCAAGGGCCCCGACGGCGTGGGCGGCAACTGTCCGCTGTCCGAAGCCGACAAGACGGTGGTCAAGCACGGCATCACCATCGTCGGCGAGACCAACCTCGCCGCCATGGTCGCCGCCGACGCCTCCGCCCTCTACGCGCGCAACGTCCTCGACTTCCTCAAGCTCATCCTGCCCAAGGACGGTGGTTTGAAGATCGACCTCGAAGACGACATCGTCGCCGCCTGCCGCATGGCGCAGGACGGCCAAGTGACCCGGAAGTGACCAAGGAACAGCCATGGACCCCGTCTCCCACACCGTCATCAACCTGATCATCTTCGTGCTGGCCATCTACGTGGGCTACCACGTCGTGTGGACCGTCACCCCGGCCCTGCACACCCCGCTGATGGCCGTCACCAACGCCATCTCGGCCATCGTCATCGTCGGCGCCATGCTGGCCGCTGCCCTCACCGAAACCGGCCTTGGCAAGACCATGGGCGTGCTGGCCGTGGCCCTGGCCGCGGTCAACGTCTTCGGCGGCTTCCTGGTCACCCGGCGCATGCTGGAGATGTTCAGGAAGAAAGAGCGCAAGGCGCCCGCCAAGGGAGAAGCGCAATGAGCGCCGCACGATACGAAGCCGATGCAAGCGCAGGCCAAGAACACCGCGGAACCGGCTTTGCCGGGCCGCAGGTGTTGCCCCCGGTGAGGGGGTTGGCGAAAGCGACACGAAGTGCGCGAAGCCTGGGGGAGAACTGATATGTCCATGAACCTGGTCACCCTGCTGTACCTCATTGCGAGCGTCTGCTTCATCCAGGCCCTCAAAGGCCTGAGCCATCCCACGACATCGATCCGCGGCAACCTCTTCGGCATGGTCGGCATGACCATCGCCATCCTGACCACCGGCGCGCTGATCGTGCAGCTGGCCGCGGGCAACCCCCTGGGCCTGGCCTGGGTGCTGCTGGGCCTGGTGGTCGGCGGCGGCTACGGCGCCTGGCGCGCCAAGACCGTCGAGATGACCCAGATGCCCGAGCTGGTGGCCTTCTTCCACAGCATGATCGGTCTCGCGGCCGTCTTCATCGCCGTGGCGGCCGTGGCCGAACCCTGGGCCTTCGGCATCACGCCGCTGTCCGTGGCCGCCACCGTGGGCGTACCGACGCCCGATGGCGCCGTGCTCATCGACGGCCTCCTGCGCTACGCCATCCCCGGCGGCAACCGGCTGGAGCTCTTCCTGGGCGCGGCCATCGGCGCCATCACCTTCAGCGGCTCCGTCATCGCCTTCGGCAAGCTCTCGGGCAAGTACAAGTTCCGCCTGTTCCAGGGTGCGCCGGTCCAGTTCAAGGGGCAGCACATGCTCAACCTCGTGCTGGGTCTGCTGACCATCGCGCTGGGTCTGCTGTTCGTCGCCACCGAAAGCTGGGGCGCCTTCTTCGCCATGCTGCTGCTGGCCTTCGTGATGGGCGTCTTGATCATCATCCCGATCGGCGGCGCCGACATGCCGGTGGTGGTCTCCATGCTCAACAGCTACTCGGGCTGGGCGGCCGCGGGCATCGGCTTCAGCCTGAACAACGCGATGCTGATCGTGGCCGGATCGCTCGTGGGCAGCTCGGGTGCGATCCTGAGCTACATCATGTGCAAGGCCATGAACCGGTCCTTCTTCAACGTGATCCTGGGCGGCTTCGGCGGCGAGGCGGCCACGGCCTCTACCGGTGCCAAGGAGCAGCGCCCGGTCAAGAGCGGCAGCGCCGACGATGCGGCCTTCGTGCTGGGCAATGCGGAGACGGTGGTGATCGTGCCGGGCTATGGCCTCGCGGTCGCGAGAGCGCAGCATGCGGTCAAGGAACTGGCCCAGAAGCTCACCGACAAGGGCATCACGGTCAAGTACGCGATCCACCCGGTGGCCGGGCGCATGCCGGGGCACATGAACGTGCTCCTGGCCGAGGCCGAGGTGCCTTACGACCAGGTCTTCGAGATGGAGGACATCAACGGCGAGTTCGGCCAGGTGGACGTGGCGATCATCCTGGGCGCCAACGACGTGGTGAACCCGGCCGCGCACGTGAAGGGCAGCCCGATCTACGGCATGCCGATCCTGGAGGCGTACAAGGCCAAGACGGTGATCGTGAACAAGCGAAGCATGGCCGCGGGCTATGCGGGGCTGGACAACGAACTCTTCTACATGGACAAGACCATGATGGTGTTCGGCGACGCCAAGAAGGTCGTCGAGGACATGGGCAAGGCGATCGAGTGATGCAGGCGCGGCCCTGGCTCGGCAGCTATCCGCCCGGCGTGCCGGCGGACATCGATGCGTCGCGCTATGCGTCGCTGGTCGCGCTCATGGAGGAGAGCTTCTCCAGGTACGCCGACCGCGTCGCCTACAGCTTCATGGGCCGTGACCTGCGCTACGGCGAGGTCGACAAGCTGAGCCGGGCCTTCGGCGCCTGCCTGCAGGGCCTCGGCCTCGCCAAGGGCGACCGGGTCGCGGTGATGATGCCCAACTGCCCGCAGTACCCGATCGCGGTGGCCGGCATCCTGCGCGCCGGGCTGATCCTGGTCAACGTCAATCCGCTCTACACGCCGCGCGAGCTGGAGCATCAACTCAAGGACTCGGGCGCCAAGGCGATCGTGATCATGGAGAACTTCGGCGTCACGCTGCAGCAGTGCATCGAGGCGACGCCGATCAAGCACGTGGTGCTGGCCTCGATGGGCGACCGCCTCGGCCTTCTGAAGGGCACGCTGGTCAACTACGTGGTGCGCCACGTCAAGAAGCTGGTGCCGGCCTTCAGCCTGCCGGGTGCGCTGCGCTTCAACCACGCGCTCGAGAAGGGCGCAGCCCGCACGCTGCAGCCGCCCGCGGTCGGGCCCGACGATGTCGCGGTGCTGCAGTACACCGGCGGCACGACCGGCGTCTCGAAGGGCGCGGTGCTGCTGCACCGCAACGTGATCGCCAACGTGCTGCAGTCCGAGGCCTGGAACGAGCCGGTCATGCAGAAGGTGCCGGCCGGCGAGCAGCCGACCAGCGTCTGTGCGCTGCCGCTCTATCACATCTTCGCATTCACCGTGGGCATGATGCTCACCATGCGCACCGGCGGCAAGCTGATCCTGATCCCCAATCCGCGCGACCTCGCGGCCGTGCTGAAGGAACTCTCGCAGCACACCTTCCACAGCTTCCCGGCGGTCAACACGCTGTTCAACGGCCTCGCCAACCATCCCGATTTCGGCACCGTCAACTGGAAGAACCTCAAGGTCTCGGTCGGCGGCGGCATGGCGGTGCAGGGCGCGGTGGCCAAGCTCTGGCTCGAGAAGACGGGCTGCCCGATCTGCGAGGGCTACGGCCTGTCCGAGACCTCGCCTTCGGCCACCTGCAACCCGACCACCAGCACCGCCTACACCGGCACCATCGGCGTGCCGCTGCCCAGCACCTGGCTCACGCTGCTCGACGACGACGGCCATGAGGTGCCGACCGGCCAGCCCGGCGAGATCGCCATCAAGGGCCCGCAGGTGATGGCCGGCTACTGGCAGCGCCCCGACGAGACCGCCAAGGTCATGACGCCCGACGGCTACTTCAAGTCCGGCGACATCGGCGTGGCCGACGAGCGCGGCTACTTCAAGATCGTCGACCGCAAGAAGGACATGATCCTGGTCTCGGGCTTCAACGTCTACCCGAACGAGATCGAGGATGTGGTGGCGCAGATCCCCGGCGTGCTCGAATGCGCGGCCGTCGGCATCCCCGACGAGAAGACCGGCGAGGCGGTGAAGCTGGTGATCGTCAAGAAGGACCCCGCGCTCACCGAAGCCCAGGTGCGCGAGTTCTGCCGCGCCAACCTCACCGGCTACAAGCAGCCGCGCGTGATCGAGTTCCGCGCCGACCTGCCGAAGACGCCGGTCGGCAAGATCCTGCGCCGCGAACTGCGCGACAACAACAGGAAGTAGTAAGGGTTCGGCCGGGGACCGGCCTCGGCATCGGTCTTGCATATTGAGGCCCGATGCTCCGCTTCATCCTGACCCGCGCCAGCCTGCTCGTGCCGACCTTCATCGGCATGACGCTGCTCGCGTTCTTCCTGATCCGGCTGGTGCCCGGCGATCCGATCGAGACGCTGGCCGGCGAGCGCGGCATCGACCCGGTGCGCCATGCGCAGCTGCTCAAGGACTACGGCCTGGACAAGCCGGTGCTCACGCAGTACGGCATCTACATCGGCCGCGTGCTGCACGGCGACCTCGGCAAGTCGGTCATCACGCAGGAGCCGGTGATGAACGAGTTCAAGGCGCTGTTCCCGGCCACGGTCGAGCTGGCGCTGTGCGCGATCGGGTTCGCGCTGCTGGTGGGCATCCCGGCCGGCATCCTCGCGGCGGTCAAGCGCAACTCGGTGTTCGACCACGGCGTGATGGCGGTCTCGCTCACCGGCTACTCGATGCCGATCTTCTGGTGGGGGCTGCTGCTGATCCTGCTGTTCTCGGTGCAGCTGGGCTGGACGCCGGTCTCGGGCCGCATCGCGGTCGAGTACTACATCGAGCCGGTGACCGGCTTCCTGCTGATCGACTCGTTGCTCTCGGGCGACAAGGGCGCCTTCCTGTCGGCGGCCTCGCACATCGTGCTGCCGGCCATCGTGCTCGGCACCAACACGCTGGCGGTGATCGCGCGCATGACGCGCTCGGCCATGCTCGAGGTGCTGGGCGAGGACTACATCCGCACCGCGCGCGCCAAGGGCCTCGCGCCGCTGCGCGTGGTCGCGGTGCATGCGCTGCGCAACGCGATGATCCCGGTGATCACCGTGATCGGACTGCAGGTCGGCGTGCTCTTCACCGGCGCGATCCTGACCGAGACCATCTTCTCGTGGCCGGGTGTCGGCAAGTGGCTGATCGAGGCCATCGGCCGGCGCGACTATCCGGTGCTGCAGGGCGGCATGCTGCTGCTCGGCGGCATCGTGATGCTGGTCAACGTCGGCGTCGATCTCGCTTACGGCTTCATCAACCCGCGCATCCGGCAGGCCCGATGAACAGCATCGCCACCCCTTCGAAGATCGTCGAGGCCAGCAGCGCGCCGCCCGGGCCGTGGCGCGAGTTCTGGACCTCGTTCTCGGCCAATCGCGGCGCGGTGATCGGGCTCGGCGTGATCGTGGCGCTGTTCCTCATCGCGCTGCTGGCGCCGTGGATCGCGCCGCATACGCCCAACACCACCGACAGCACGGCCTTCCTGCTGCCGCCGGCCTGGCAGAAGGGCGGCTCGGTCGCGCACCTGCTGGGCACCGACGCGATCGGCCGCGACATCGCCTCGCGCCTGATGTACGGCGCGCGGCTGTCGCTGTCGATCGGCGTCGCGGTGGTGGCGATCTCGGTGGTGGTCGGCATCGCGCTGGGCCTGATCGCCGGCTTCGCGCGCGGTGTGCTCGAGATCGCGATCATGCGGCTGATGGACGTCGTCCTCACGCTGCCGAGCCTGCTGCTGGCGATCGTCATCGTCGCCATCCTCGGGCCGGGCCTGATCAACGCGATGCTCGCGGTCGCGATCGTGGTGCTGCCGCATTACGTGCGCATCACGCGCGCGGCGGTCATCGGCGAGATCGCGCGCGACTACGTCACCGCCGCGCGCGTCAGCGGCGCCGGCACCTTGCGCCTGATGTTCAGCGAGGTGCTGCCCAACTGCGCCGCACCGCTGATCGTGCAGGCCTCGCTGGGCGTCTCGACCGCCATCCTCGATGCCGCGGCGCTCGGCTTTCTCGGCCTCGGCGCGCAGCCGCCTTCGCCCGAATGGGGCACCATGCTGGCCGACGCGCGCGAGTTCGTGCTGCGCGCCTGGTGGGTCGTGACCTTTCCGGGGCTGGCGATCCTGGCCGCGGTGCTCGCGTTCAACCTGCTGGGCGACGGCTTGCGCGATGCCCTCGATCCGAAGCTCAAGCGATGAGCCTTCTCGACATCCGCGATCTCCACGTGGAGTTCCCCACGCAAGGCGGCACGCTGCACGCCGTCGACGGCGTGAGCCTGCGCCTGGAGCAGGGCGAGGTGCTCGGCATCGTCGGCGAATCGGGCTCGGGCAAGAGCGTCACGATGATGGCGCTGATGGGCCTGATCGGCTGGCCCGGCCGCGTGCGCGCGGCGCACCTGCGCTTCGGCGGCCACGACCTGCTCGGCATCTCCGACACGGCACGGCGCGGGCTCATCGGCAAGGACGTGGCGATGATCTTCCAGGAGCCGACCACCAGCCTCAACCCTTGCTTCACCATCGGCTGGCAGCTGATGGAAACGCTGCGCCTGCACCTGCACCTCGGCAAGCGCGAGGCGAGGATGCGCGCCACCGAGCTGCTCGAACAGGTTGGCATCCCGGCCGCGTCCTCGCGCCTGGGCAGCTATCCGCACCAGCTGTCCGGCGGCATGAACCAGCGCGTGATGATCGCGATGGCGATCGCCTGCAATCCGCGCCTCCTGATCGCCGACGAGCCCACCACCGCGCTCGACGTCACGATCCAGGCCCAGATCCTCGACCTGCTGCGCAGCCTGCAGAAGGAGCGCGACATGGGCCTGGTGCTGATCACGCACAACATGGGCGTGGTCAGCGAGATGGCGCAGCGCGTGGTCGTGATGTATGCGGGCCAGGTGGTGGAGCAGCAGCGCGTCGACCGCCTGTTCGCGGCGCCCCAGCATCCCTACACCGAGGCCTTGCTGGCCGCGCTGCCCGAGCGCGCGGCCGAAGGCCGGCTGGCCACCATCCCCGGCATGGTGCCGGGCGTGCACGACCGGCCCGGCGGCTGCCTGTTCGCGCCGCGCTGCGCGTACGCCACCGCGCACTCGCGCGCCGTGCGGCCCGAGCTGCGCGAGTGGCAGGGCGGCGCGGTGCGTTGCCACTATCCGCTCGGCGATCCGCAGCGCGACGCGGCCATGGCGCTGGACAACGCGATGGAGCGCGACGCATGACGGACACCGCCGTCGTGGCCACCCCCGCCGCCGCCGAGCGCCCGCGCGCGGTCGTGGCCGAGGCGCACGAACTCCAGCGCGTCTACAGCATCCGCCGCGGCTTCCTGCGCGAGCCCGCACGGCTGCAGGCGGTGGGCGGCGTGTCCTTCGCGCTGGAAGCCGGCCGGACGCTGGCGGTGGTCGGCGAATCCGGCTGCGGCAAATCGACGCTGGCGCGCATGGTCGCGCTGATCGAGGCGCCCACGGCCGGCCGCTTCGCGCTCGACGGCATCGACGTCGCCACCATGAACACCGGCCAGCGCCAGCAGTTGCGCCGCACCGTGCAGCTGGTGTTCCAGAACCCGTACGGCTCGCTCAATCCTCGCAAGAAGGTCGGCGACATCCTGGCCGCGCCGCTGGCCATCCACATGCCCTTCGACAAGGCCGAGCGCACGCGCCGCGTGCGCGACATGCTGGCGCGCGTCGGCCTGCGGCCCGAGTACGCCAACCGCTATCCGCACATGTTCTCGGGCGGCCAGCGACAGCGCATCGCGATCGCGCGCGCGCTGATGCTCAGCCCCAAGCTGGTGGTGGCCGACGAGCCGGTGTCGGCGCTCGACGTGTCGATCCAGGCGCAGGTGCTGAACCTGCTGGCCGATCTGCAGGCCGAGCTCGGCCTGGCCTATCTCTTCATCTCGCACGACCTCGGCGTGGTGCGCCACATCGCTCACGACGTGCTGGTGATGTACCTCGGCCATGCGGTCGAGCAGGGGCCCAAGGCGCAGATCTTCGCGCGGCCGCTGCATCCCTACACGCAGGCGCTGCTGGCCTCGACGCCGGGTCTGACGACCGGGCGCATCGTGTTGAAGGGTGAGCTGCCATCGCCGCTCGCGCCGCCGCCCGGCTGCGTGTTCAACACGCGCTGCGCACATGCCACCGAGCGCTGCCGCATCGAGCGGCCGTTGATGCGCCTGCTCGACGCACGGCAGGTGGCCTGCCACCATGCCGAAAAGTTTCTCGAAGCCCCGCCCGCGTCCGCGCGGCCACAACCCTGAAGGAGTCGACCGACATGCAACAAGCTTTTCTCTCTTCGCGCCGCGCGCGCCCTCTGCGCATCGCCGCGCTGACGGCACTGGCGATCGCCTGCGGCGCCGCATCGGCCAAGACGCTGGTCTTCTGCTCCGAAGGCAGTCCGGAGAATTTCTACGCGGCGGTCAACACCACGGGGACTTCCTTCGACGTCACCACCCAGGTCTACAACGGCCTGGTCGAATTCGAGCGCGGCGGCACCAAGGTCGTGCCGGGCCTGGCCGAGAGCTGGACCATCTCGCCCGACGGCCTGGAGTACACCTTCAAGCTGCGCCACGGCGTGAAGTGGCACAACACCTCGAAGAGCTTCAAGCCGACGCGCGACTTCAATGCCGACGACGTGATCTTCATGATGGAGCGGCAGTGGAAGGAGAGCGACCCGTACTACAAGGTCACGAGCACCAACCACTCGTACTTCAACGACATGGGCATGCCCAAGTTGCTGAAGTCCATCGACCGCCTCGACGACTACACGGTGCGCTTTGTGCTGAACAAGCCCGAGGCGCCCTTCCTCGCCAACCTCGCGATGCCCTATGCCGGCATCCAGTCGAAGGAATACGCGATCGCGATGCTCAAGGCCGGCACGCCCGAGAAGATCGACCAGGACCCGATCGGCACCGGCCCGTTCTACCTCGTGCAGTACCAGAAGGACGCGATCGTGCGCTTCAAGGCCTTCCCGCAATACTGGGGCGGCAAGGCCAAGATCGATGACCTGATCTTCGCCATCACGCCCGACGCCTCGGTGCGCTGGGCCAAGCTGCAGAAGAACGAATGCCAGGTGATGCCGTACCCCAATCCGGCCGACCTCGACGCCATCCGCAAGGACCCGAACGTGCAGGTGCTCGAACAGCCCGGTCTCAACGTCGGCTACCTGGCCTACAACACGACCAAGAAGCCCTTCGACGACGTGCGCGTGCGCAAGGCCATCAACATGGCGATCAACAAGAAGGCCATCATCGACGGCGTCTACCTCAGCACCGGCGTCGCGGCCAAGAACCCGATCCCGCCGACCATGTGGTCGTACAACGATGCGGTCAAGGACGATCCCTACGATCCCGAAGCCGCGAAGAAACTGCTCGCGCAGGCCGGCCTTGCCGACGGCTTCACCACCGACCTGTGGGCAATGCCGGTGCAGCGGCCCTACAACCCGAATGCCAAGCGCATCGCCGAGCTGATGCAGGCCGACCTCGCGAAGATCGGCGTCAAGGCCGAGATCAAGACCTTCGAATGGGGCGAATACCGCAAGCGCATGCAGGCCGGCGAGCACCAGATGGGCATGCTGGGCTGGACCGGCGACAACGGCGACCCGGACAACTTTCTCTACACGCTGCTGGGCTGCGCCTCGGCGCAATCGAACGGCAGCAACGTCGCGAAGTTCTGCTACCAGCCCTACGAAGACCTCGTGGTGAAGGCCAAGAACGTGTCCAAGCAATCCGAGCGCGAAGCCCTCTACAAGAAGGCCCAGGTGATCTTCAAGGAGCAGGCGCCGTGGTTCACGATCGCCCATGCGGTGCAGCTCAAGCCGGTGCGCAAGGAAGTGGTCGACTTCAAGCTGAGCCCGTTCGGGCGTCACACCTTCTATGGCGTGGATATCAAGTAACCCCCAGCCTCGCCCACTTCGTGTGGCTCGGACACCCCCCTGCCGGGGGCGCCGCCTGCGGCCCGGCAAAGCCGGTTCCGCGGTGGCCCTGAAAGGGGACAGTGATGGAAGGGACGCGGTGAGATGAATCCGATCGCGATCGTTGCGGCGATGCACGAAGAACTGGCGGCATTGCTCGCCGCGATGCCCGACGAGCACCGCGTCCGCGTGGCAGGCCGCGAGTTCTGGCTCGGCCACCTGCACGGGCAGCCGGTGGTCGCGGTGCTCTCGCGCATCGGCAAGGTCGCTGCGGCCACCACCGCCACGGTGCTGCTGGAGCGCTTTCGGGCGCGCGCGATCGTGTTCACCGGCGTCGCCGGCGGGCTCGCGCCGAACGTGGCGGTGGGCGACGTGGTGGTGGCCACCCGGCTGCTGCAGCACGACCTCGACGCCTCGCCGATCTTCCCGAAATACGAGGTGCCGCTGACGGGCCACGCGCGCTTCGCGACCGACACCGCGATCAGCGATGCACTCGCGGCCGTGACGGCCAGGCTGCTGCGCAAGCCCGCGGCGCTGCTCGGGCAGACGGTGGTCGACGACTTCGGCCTCGCCGCGCCGAAGCTGCATCGCGGGCTGCTGGTGAGCGGCGACCGCTTCGTGTCGACCGCCGCCGAGAGCGCGGCGCTGCGCCGTGACCTGCCCGACGCGCTGGCGGTCGAGATGGAAGGCGCGGCCGTCGCCCAGGTGTGCCACGACTACGGCGTGCCCTTCGCCGCGGTGCGGACCATCTCGGACCGCGCCGACGACGCGGCGCATGCGGACTTCACGCGCTTCGTCGCCGCGGTCGCGAGCCGCTACAGCCTGGCGCTGATCGATGCGTGGCTGCGCACGCTGGCTGTGCCGGCTTGACGAGGGCCTGTTCACACATAGATGCCCCCCGGTTCGGCAAGAGTGCGGGATCGCTCCACCGCAAGCACCTTGCGGCAAGCTTTGATGCACGGCGCCTTCATATCAGCAATTCGATCAGAAACGGCCCTGGCCGCGCGTTTGCCATCCGGAACAACTCCGCCAACCGCTCCATATCCTCGGCGCGGGAAGCTTCCACCCCCATGCCATGGGCCAGTTGCACCCAATTGAGATTCGGATTCCCGATGTCGAGCATGTCAAGCGCCGTCTTTCCCGCATTGGCACCGACGCCGGCAAGCTCACCCAGCAAGATGGCGTACTTCCTGTTGGCCAGGACCACCACTGTGACATCAAGCTTCTCGCGTGCCATGGTCCAGAGCGATTGCAGCGTATACATGCCAGAGCCGTCTGCCTGCAGCGCCACCACTCGGCGACCTGGCGCGGCTACCGCGGCGCCAGTAGCGAGCGGAAGCCCGCCACCGATCGCTCCCCCGGTGAGGGGCAGCCAGTCGTGTGGCGCGGCGTTCTCGGTAGCAGGGTAGAAGGCGCGACCGAAGCTCACACTTTCGTCGACAACGATGGCCTGCTCGGGCAACAGCACCGTCAGCATCTGCGCCACGGCAGCAGGAGTCACCGCACCCCTGGGCAACTCGTGAGACGAGTTCGAATACGGCACGCTCACGGCCGGCGCGTCCAACTCGTCCGCCAGGCGCTCCAGCGCATCAGAGAGGTCTTGCTCCGGACGGGCGAGCGTATGTACGTCGGCATCCATTGGATACGGACGCGGCGACTGCCCTGGATAGGCGAAGAAGGTCACCGGCGTCGAGGCCCCGACCAATATGAGGTTGCAGATTCCAGCCATCTCTGATCGAGCTTGGTCACCGGAATATGGCATGCGATCAACGCCAAAGCGGCCGCGCCCTCTCGCCACCCGTCCATTGGTGCGCTCCATGACAAGGCGGCCACCAGTGGCAGCCGAGATGCGGTGCGCAGTGGCCAGCGCCGCTTCACCTACCGCCGCGCCAGTCAACACGATCAGCGTGGGCCGCTGCGAGCGCAGCATGCGCGCGGCCTGTTGGATCGCATGGGGTGAGACCTTGGGCGCTGGCGTATTCGCGATGGGCATCGCCACGTTTCCACCCGATTCCCAGCAGACATCGGAGGGCAGGATCAAGCTGGCCACACCGCCGGGAGCAGCGCACGCAGCAGCCACGGCGCGGGCCGCATCGGCACCCACCAACCCCGCTTTCGTGGCGGTTCGGACCCACGTCGAAACGGGACGTGCCCAGCCTTCGGTATCGGTGGTGAGGGGCGCATCCAGCGGGCGGTGATGCGTGGCCTGATCTCCAACGATATTCACCACGGGTGTTTGCGCGCGGCGCGCGTTATGCAGGTTGGCCAGCCCGTTTGCCAGGCCCGGACCGCAGTGCAGCAACGTGGCTGCGGGCTTTCCGGCCATTCGGCCGTAGCCGTCGGCGGCACCCGTGACGACGCCTTCAAACAAACCGAGAACGCAATGCATCCCAGGGATTTGATCGAGTGCGGCAACGAACTGCATCTCGCTCGTCCCAGGGTTGGCGAAGCAGGTGTCCACGCCGCAGGCCAACAGCGTTTTGACCAGACTCTCCGCGCCGTTCATTTCGCCCTCTCCGCTGCGTTCGCAGTTCCATCGGCCGTTCGCAGTCATTTCCATCTCGATTTCTTCCTTCAGGACAGGCGCAAATATTGACGCGCGCATAACAACACCCCCCGCACATCGCGACAAGGCGTCAACCGGCTTGCGCCAGCGGCAACGAACTAGAAACTGGTCCTGACGCCGACGTCGTAGCCTGTACCGCTGCCATAGGCAAAGCCGGGGGCCGTCGCGAAGCCTGGGTTGTCACCGCCGTTGGAGCCGCTGAATGTCCAAGTGCCCTTGTTCTTGTTCCTGATATGCGAGACCGTTGCATAAACGGCCGTGCGCTTGGAAAAGAAATACACATAACCCGCGGCCAACTGATTGGCGCCTGCGCCGGTGGCACCGCTCTGTCTGATGCTGTTGTAAGAGACTGGGATGTATCCCGCGCCGGCGTAGATCCGACCGCCGATCCCCCAGTGCGTGTACTTGGTTCCAGGGACATCCGATGTGTTGGTGCCGACGTGTGCCATCAGCTTGCCCACTCCAAAGTCATACGCAGCGCCCAGACTGAATTCCTTGAACGAGCTGAAGCCGGCAATCGCATCGGCTGCGTAGGGGGTGCCCTCGGACCGCGAGTAGGCAATGGCCGCGTTGATGGGGCCCTCAGCGTACCCCAGACGCCCACCCGCGTACCGGCCCAGCGCAGGCCGGCCATGGGTGTTTTCCGGGAGCGCATACATCAGCTGAGCGTACACACCGCGACCGGTGTTCGCTGGGCGATTCGGGTCGTAGCCCCACAGATACGAGATCGAATTGTTTGCACGAATCAACGTCATCGGGTTTGATCCCCGCGTTGTGATGTTGGATCCGGCGCCTGCACCGCTGGTGTTGAACGGATCGAATGCGTTGTGATTGCTCCAGGTTGGCGTGTAATCGCGACCGAGTCGAATCTCGCCAAATGGACCCGCCAGACCGACCGTGCTGCGACGCGCGAAGTATGTGGAACTGAAGATCTCGCCGGTGTCGTTCAACAAACCGGATTCAAGCCAAAAATTGGCAGACATTCCTCCGCCAAGGTCTTCGGTGCCACGGAATCCAAGCTGACTGCCTGCGTTCCCGCTTGTACTGAGTAGCGTTTTGCTCAAGCCGCCCTGGCTGAAATGACTCACGTCTGCATCCAGGAGGCCCCAAATGACCACAGACGAAGTTGATTGAGCGAACGCCGAGCCGGCAGAAGCTGCGACAGCCAGAGAAAACAGTGGTATCTCCAAAAAAAATCTCCGACTTGCACCCATCGCTTGGCTCCTGATTTTGTATGAATGAAGCCGCCGATTGTGTGCAGTCGAGGAGCGCCGATCGATCGGAAATATCGGCCGATTGTCCTGTTTGTTGCGAACCGCCTGTCGGCCACTCAAGGAGAGCATCCGCGCAAGCAGAAAATGGAGAGCGGCCATTGAACTCGCTTCTCACGGCGTCGTCACGTTGGCGATGACAAACCGCGAACTGGCAGAGACGAAGGGATCGGAAGGTGGACTGTCTCGTTGCTGAGGACAATGCCGCGTTCGAAATCTGAGCATTGCAACAAACGGGACATTTGAATCACATTCTCGATTGCTTGGAGCGTTGGCCCTGCAGACACTTGATTCGTTCAAGTTTGAAATGCAAGGATTCAAATGACGAGAAAGAACTTCAACCTTGGCCGATTTCGATTCGATGGCCAAATCCTGATCGGACGAATCGATGGAGGCGATGTCGAGGTCGTGTGTGACGGCGATGAGCTTCCGCTCGCGCTATCGCCCGAGGGCCAGGAATTGCCTGCGAAAAGACGGATCCCTGTGGATGCCGTAGAGATGTTGCCGCCACTCCATCCGGCCGGCCGCGTTTTCGCGATCGCCATCAACTATTCGGCCCACGGTGCCGAAGCAAAGGCCGCTCCGCCCGAGCGCCCCCTGATTTTCTACAAGGCGCCTTCCAATTTCGTTGCTCATGGCGGGACGCTCAATCCGAACAAGGCCATCACTTCGAAGCTTGACTACGAAGGGGAGATTGCTGTTGTCATCGGCAAGCCTTGCAAAGATGCCTCACTTGATACCGCCTTGAGTTTTGTCGCTGGCGTATGCGCTCTGAACGACGGGTCCGCCCGAGACCTCGGCAAGATCGCGATCGGCACGCCCGGGCCCGACGCCACGTATTGGCCGGACTGGACTGCGAACAAGGGCCTGGACGGCGCCTCGGCACTCGGACCCACGATCACCTGCGGCCCCGAGGTACTGGGTGCGTTGCGTGAGCGGGAACTGACGATCACCACGCGGCTGAATGGAGCGGTGGTGCAAAGCGCAAGCATGAAAGAGATGATTTTCTCGACAGAGCAGATCATCGCGACGCTGTCCTCCTACATGACGCTGCTGCCCGGTGACGTCATCGCAACGGGAACGCCAGCTGGCGTCGGCATGGCGCGGAGCCGCTTTCTCAGAACCGGCGACGAGCTCGAGATCCAGGTCGGCACGCTCGAAGCTTTGTCCGTGAAGGTGGGGTAAATGAAACAGGCAATCGACAACAAACTGGTTCAACAAGCGTCTCGGATGAGGCAATTGACCGAAACGTCCGCCGGCACTCCGATGGGGACGTTGCTGCGCAAGTTCTGGCATCCTTTCGCGCTTTCGAGTAGCGTGACCGCGGGCAAATCAAAGGCCGTGCGACTGCTGGGTGAAGATCTGGCCCTTTACCGGGGGGAGTCGGGTCGTGCTTATCTCGTTGCCAATCGCTGCGCACATCGCTTGACGAAGCTTCACACGGGCTGGATCGAGGGCGAGCAACTGCGCTGCATGTATCACGGCTGGAAGTACGACGGTAGCGGGCAATGCGTCGAGCGGCCGGCAGAGCGACCTGGCAGTGAAACTGGCATTCGGATCGATGCCTATCCCGTTCATGAGTACTGCGGGCTGATTTTCGCGTACATGGGAGAGGGAGAGCCCCCGATCTTCGATCTTCCTCGCAAGCCGAGATTCGAAGAGCCGAACGTTCTGCTATTTCAACGCCAGGAGATCTGGCCTTGCAGCTGGCTTCAGCACGCAGAGAACTCGCTCGACGCGGTACACGTCAGTTTTGCACACCAGATCGGAAGGGTCGGTGCGTTTGGCCATGCGATCACCACCGGCATTCCCGAACTCGACTATGAGGAGACGTCAGCCGGAATTCGCCAAACCGCGGTGCGCACGATGGATGGGAAGTCTCAAGTGCGGATCAGTGACTGGACATTTCCCTACGGAAATCACGTGACCATCCCCAATGTGAAAGAGGGTCTGCCGTGGGCCGAGAGCGCGAACTGGATGGTTCCGATCGATGACTTCCACACCATTCGGATGTCCCTGCGTGCAGTGCCTTCCACCACGCCGGAGGCGGACGAGGAGCAGCGACGCTATGCGGACGAGTGCGCGGACTACAATTCGGCCGACTATCACGACGAACTTTTCGCCGGGCAGTATCCCGACGATCCGCTGGTGCGGCTGACCAGCGCCCAGGACTATGTGGCCCTTGTCGGGCAAGGTGCAATCGTCGATCGGGTGAGTGAACGCCTTGGGTCTTCTGATCGTGGCATCGCGCTGCTGCGCCGCATAATCTTCCGGGAGATCGATGCGCTGCAGGCCGGCACTCCGACCAAGGAGTGGCGGCGGCTGGAGAAGCCATCCAAGCTGTTCGAATACAAGAAGGCCGAAACCGAAGCTTAGGGTGTCGACCGGAGTTTGAGTGAACAGCCTGTTGAAGAGATCGATCGTATTTCCCGCGGTCTCGCGGGGTCGCCATCGACTCTCTTCGTGAACCAAGTCAACACCGCGGCATAAAGATGATTAGCAAGAGACAAATACTAAAGGCGGCCGGCGCATTGCCGTTGGCATGGACCATCAGCGGGCCTCGTGTCGGATACGCGCAGAGCCAAGCCTATCCCGGCAGGCCGGTGACGCTCGTTGTGCCATTCAGCGCGGGAAATGCCTCTGACACCACGGCTCGTGCTCTCGCGCAACAGTTGGGCAGCACACTGGGTCAGCAGGTTGTCGTCGACAATCGTCCAGGCGCGGGAGGCGTGACGGCTGTCAAGCTGCTGGCCAGATCGGCACCGGACGGGCACACGCTTCTATTTGTCGGCGCTGGCGTGGCGATCTCTCAGTCCCTCTTGAAGCCCGCTCCATACGACATGCTCAAGGATTCCGTCCAGGTTTCGACGGTCAGCAGCGATGAACTTCTCGTCCTTGTGCCGAGCAATTCGAAGTTCGAGACATTTCAAGATTTCCGCCGTGAAGCGAAGGAGCGTGGATCCGCCATGACGGTGGGCGTCAACACGCTTGGAAGTCTCCAGCATTTGAGTGCGGAGCTGCTCAAGTCACGCGCGCAGCTTGAATACGTCATCGCCCCCTTTGGGGCGGCCAGTCGACTTGTCAACGGGCTGGTGGCCGGGGATGTGGACCTCGCGCTCGAGTATGCGGCCCCAATGCGCAGCCTGATTTCGAGCGGCATGGTCAAACCCCTGGCGATCTGCAGCGCAAAGCGATCCGAGCTCTGGCCCGAGGTACCCACGATGAAGGAACTCGGGATCCCTGACTACGAGATTACATCGTGGTCGATGGTTGTCGCGCCCGCGCAAACACCGGAATCGATCGTCCATCGGCTCAACCAAGGAATTCGAAGCGCCCTGGCGGCTCCCGCGTTTGTGACTCAGATGAAGGCCAATGGAACGAGGATTCTGGGTAGCACGGCTTTGCAGGCATCGGCGCTGATGGCCAGCGAGATCAAGAGGTGGGCGGGCGTCATCAACGCGTCGAAGATCGAGCTGAGATGACACGCTACGCACAATCGAAGCGGTGGCGCAGCCGCGCGAACCCTGGCGTCACTTGCGATGCATGAGTCCACGCAAAATTTGAACAACGGCGATCCGATGGGGACGCCGTTGTTCTTGAATCTGGGAGACGAAGGCCTCGATCGCGACCACGCCCATCTGCAGGATCTCATTCTCGCGCTGCTTGACAGCAGGCCAGAGGAAGCGGCTGACAAACTGGATCGGCTGCGCGTCCACGCCCGCGCGCATTTTGATCGTGAGGATGGCGACCTTCGGCACTTGGGTGGCAGCAATGCGATTTGCCATCTCGATGAGCATGCTGCAGTCATGAAGTCGCTGGACGAGGTATGGGCCATCATTCGCAGCGATGAAACCGCTTCAGCGGTGGTGGAGCGCCTTGCAAAGAGTCTCTCGCTTGAATTGCTGCGCTGGCTGCCAGAGCATGTGGGCGAGATGGACGCGGGCTTGGCTGCCGAGCGCACTCAATCGCGTTTCGGGGGCGCGCCGGTGCGGATCGCGCGGAGTTTCCCGGGTGGGTCAGGTCGAAGCCAGTCCTGACAAGTCCGCGCACAGCCTCTCTGACCTGTTCGCATCCAGGTATCCAATCGCAAGGACGTGGTGGCATCGAGGCGAAGATGTGCGGCGTGCTCATCTATGTCATCGCAAACCGGCGCCGGTGGCTGTGAGTGAGCAGTATGATGCCCCACGAACGTTCATGGAGCGCCGGTGGCGATCTCGAAGTTTCCGCATCGACAAGGCGCTGCGCTGCCGTGCAGGCTCAGCATGGACCGAAGCCACATGGCGAGCACGCTGGACGGCGGGGCATGGCGGTGATGACGAATGTCCTCGTGCGCTTGACGATTGCCCAATCGGAACTCTTCTCCACGTGGCCGGAAGAATCCCTGGATCGCCTCATTGAGGCAGCCGACCTGCTTGTCGCCGAGCCTGGTACATGCATCCATCAATCGGGTGACCCGGCAAACTATCTCTACCTTCTTGTCAACGGATGGATGAATCTTTCGCGGGCGATACCAGAAGAGCGAGATTTCACGGCAGGTTTGCATCTTGCGGGTGCGTTCCAAGGACTGGGGCCGGTGATCACACAAACGCCCCACATGCACACGGCCACTTGCAAAGAAAAGACCGTGCTTGTTCGCATCCCCGGGGCGTTGCTGCGCGAGATGGTTGCTCGAGACGGACGCTTGTCGTTTTCACTCTTTGCCGCGCTGCAGACGAGACACCGTCGAGCATTGACGCTCTACGCAAGCGCTGCCGTCCATAGCATCCAGGCAAAGATTGCAGGGCTGCTGACGTCAATCAATGCACGCAGCGCTGGCGGTCGGACTTCTGCGATGATCAATTTATCCCAGGACGAAATTGCGACCATGCTGGGCACCCGGCGGCAAGTGGTAAACCGTGCATTGCGAGACATGGCTGCAGAGGGCGCGGTTGATGTTCAGTACGGAAAGATATCGATCACCGATATGGAGAAGCTTCAAAAGATGTCGCAAAAAATCGACTAGCGATGCTGGACATGATGACCGCCTTGCCCGGATGGGCCGCCATCCTGTCCGGGAAGACTGGGACAAATACCTCGACGCATCGGCTCGCACTTCTCCACTGCGTCGACTTCCAGCATGGCTAGAGGTCCAGTATGAGCTCTCGCGATTTGGCGCCTGAGCAGCAGACAATCATCGTCGTGCCACTTGCTCGCTCGGAATCAGATAGAACGTAATCGCGGTGATCTGGAACCCCTGCAAGGACCTTCGTCTCGCAAGCGCGGCATATCCCGCTCATGCACGAGTGAGGAACGTCGATATTCGCGTTCAGCAGTGCGTCAAGGATCGTACTTCCAGGCCCTACTGGCACGATCTTGTTTGATCTCGCCAGCCGCACGTTAAACCGTTGATCTTGCGCACTTTCAGTGCTTGTGGCATTGGCGGGCGCAGCAAAATATTCACGGTGCATCAGACGCGCTTCACGATCTGCAGTAGCGGCGTCAAAAGCTCTGAGCAATGGAAAGGGGCCGCAGCAGTACACGTCGGCGTCGCTCTGGGTGGCTTCGATGATTGCGCGAATGTTCAACATCCTGTTCGCATCGCCGCCATCGAAATTGAGATAGACCTGGCCGCCCGAGGTCGTTGCCATCGACAGAATTTGATCTACGTACGACGCGTTTTCGCGCGTGCGCGCCGAGTAGTAAAGAGTCCAGGATGCTTTGAGTTGCGCCAGGCGCTGGATCATGCTCCAGAGCGGGGTAATACCGATTCCACCCGCAATAAGAACCGTGTGCGAAGCGTCCTCGCGGAGCGTGAAGTTGTTTCGTGGTTCGGAGACAGTAAGAACATCACCGACTTGAAGTCGGTCGTGCATGAAGCGAGATCCACCCTGACCGAACGCTTCGCGATTGACAGCAATCACATATCGATGGCTTCCCCCGGGCTCATTGACCAGTGAGTAGCTGCGAACAATTCCGATCGGAAGATGCACATCGATGTGTGCGCCTGCGGTAGCGATAGGCCATCTTTCGTCATCGATCGGCCGAAAATCAAAGCTGAGAATCTGGTTCGCGAGACTCTCGATCGCGTGCAGTCTGGCCTTGTGTGTCCTCATGCATCAATTCTGTGATGGTGCTGAGTTTTTTGCGAACGGAGCCTGTGCGCAATTGTGTTGAAAGTTGCAATCTCAACTGTGACAACGCCGTCGGCACTGACGGCAGGCCGGACTCGGTGCAGGGGCCTGACGCTCCCTTGCGTCACACGACCCATGTCCTCTCGAAGCCGGCAACGACACCGGCGGCGATGGATGTGCGAACAGGCCCTACTTGAGCCAGCCGCGCCGCCGGAAATACCACATCGGCCCGAGCGCGCTGGCGATCATGAGCAGGATCGCATAGGCATAGCCATAGGCCCAGTCCAGCTCCGGGATGAGCTTGAAGTTCATCCCGTAGACGCTGGCGATCAGCGTCGGCGGCAGCAGCGCCACGCTGGCCACCGAGAAGATCTTGATGGTCTTGTTCTGGTTGATGTTGATGAAGCCGACGGTCGCATCCATCAGGAAGTTGATCTTGTCGAACAGGAAGGCGGTGTGGTTGTCGAGCGATTCGATGTCGCGCAGGATCTGGCGCGCTTCCTCGAACTGCTCGGCGTTGAGCATGCGGCTGCGCATCATGAAGCTGACCGCACGCCGCGTGTCCATCACGTTGCGGCGGATGCGGCCGTTCAAGTCTTCCTGCCGTGCGATCGCGGCCAGCACCTCGCCGGCCAGCTCGTCGCTCACGTTGCCTTCGAGCACCTTCTTGCCGGCGATCTCGAGTTCGTCGTAGATGTTCTCCAGCGTGTCGGCCGAGTATTCGGCGTCGGCATCGAAGAGCTTGAGCAGCACTTCCTTGGCGTCCTCGATCAGCCCCGGCGCGCGCCGCGCGCGCATGCGCAGGAGGCGGAACACCGGCACGTCCTCGTCATGGATCGAGAACAGCACGCCGCGGCTGCGCAGTTCGGTGTTGTGCTGGTTGAGGATGAAGGCCACGCGCACCGAGCGCGGGTTCTCGTCGTCGTCGATCAGGAAGTCGCTGCGGATGTGCAGCTCGCCGTTGTCTTCTTCGTAGAAGCGCGCCGACTCCTCGATGTCCTCGTCCATCGCATCCTCGGGGATGGACAGGCCGTAGTACTGCTTGATCCAGCGCTTTTCCTCGACGGTGGGCGATTCGAGATCGACCCAGATCGGCTGGAACTGCGACAGCTCTTCGAGCGCCTCGATCTCTTCCTGGACGAGGCGGCCGTTGGCCAGCGTGAAGATGTTGAGCAAGGTTCACTCCCGTGAATGTCTGGGCGAAGAGGATGGGGGAATGGGGCGCTCACCGGGGATTTGAAAGCTGCCGGGATCGGTGCCCATGCGTAGTCTCCGTGCGCAGCGAGGCGCGATTATGTCACCGCACCCGGTGCATTCGCGCTGCGGATCTGGATGGGCATCCAGTAAAGTCGCGGTGATGCAGAGCGTCGCGCCACCCGCACCGATGTCCCAGAGCGGACGGCTCGCGGCCGCGCTCGCGCAGCTCAACGAGGCGCAGCGCGCCGCGGTCGATCATGGCCTGGATGCCGCGCTGGGCGCGGCACAGGATGAACGCCCGCTGCTCGTGATCGCCGGCGCCGGCTCGGGCAAGACCAGCACGCTCGCGCACCGCGTGGCGCACCTGATCGCGCGCGGCACCGATCCGCAGCGCATCCTGCTTTTGACCTTCTCGCGCCGGGCCGCGCAGGAGATGGAGCGCCGCGCCGGCCAGGTGCTGGCGCGCGTGCTCGGGTTGCGCGCCGAGGCGCCGCCGGCGCTGCCGTGGGCCGGCACCTTCCACGGCATCGGCGCGCGGCTCCTGCGCGAATACGCGGCGCTGATCGGGCTCGGCGAGAACTTCACCATCCACGACCGCGGCGATGCCGAGGACCTGATGGGCCTGGTGCGCCACGACATCGGCCTGTCGGCGATGCAGCGGCGCTTTCCGCAGAAGGGCACCTGCCTCTCGATCTATTCGCGCACCGTCAACACCTGCGCGCCGCTGGCCGAGGTGCTCAAGCAGGCCTTTCCGTGGTGTGCCGAGTGGGAGGCCGAACTCAAGCGGCTGTTCGGCGCGTATGTCGATGCCAAGCAGCAGCAGAACGTACTCGACTACGACGACCTGCTGCTCTACTGGGCCGGCATGGTGGCCGAGCCGTCGCTGGCGGCGCAGGTCGGCGCGCGCTTCGACCATGTGCTGGTCGACGAGTACCAGGACACGAACCTGTTGCAGGCCAGCATCCTGCGCGCCCTCAAGCCGGAGGGCCGCGGCGTCACCGTGGTCGGCGACGATGCGCAGTCGATCTATTCGTTCCGCGGCGCCACCGTGCGCAACATCCTCGACTTTCCGCAGCAGTTCGGGCAGCCCGCGCGCATCGTCACGCTGGAGCGCAACTACCGCTCGACGCAGCCGATCCTCGATGTGTCCAACGCGGTGATCGCCGCGGCCGCCGAGCGCCATGCCAAGACGCTGTGGACCGACAAGCCCTCGGCCGGCCGGCCGCAGCTGGTGCTGGTGGCCGACGAGGCGCAGCAGGCGCGCTTCGTGGCCGATCGCGTGCTCGCGCACCGCGAGGGCGGCCTGGCGCTCAAGTCGCAGGCGGTGCTGTTCCGCACCTCGGCGCACAGCGCGGCGCTCGAGCTCGAGCTGGTGCGGCGCAACATCCCCTTCGTCAAGTACGGCGGGCTCAAGTTCCTCGAAGCCGCGCACGTCAAGGACTTGCTCGCGGTGCTGCGCTTCGCGCAGAACCCGCGCGGACGCATGGCGGGTTTTCGCGTGACGCAGCTGATCCCGGGCATCGGCCCGGTCACGTCGACGCGGCTGCTCGATGCGATGGCCGAAGCCGCCGATCCGGCCGAAGCCGTGCGGGCCTTCGTGCCGCCCTCGGCCGCGCAGGCGGAGTGGGCGCGCTTCGCCGCCATCTATGCGGCCCTGCGCGCGCCCACGCTCGCATGGCCGGCCGACATGGACCTGGCCTTGCAGTGGTACCTGCCGCACCTGGAGCGCCTGCACGATGACGCTGTGCTGCGGCGCGGCGATGTCGAGCAGCTCGCGCGGCTGGCCTCGGGCTACGCCTCGCGCGAGCGCTTCCTGACCGAGCTCACGCTGGACCCGCCCGAGGCGACGAGCGACCGGCCGGGGCCGCCGCTGCTCGACGAGGACTACCTGATCCTCTCGACCATCCATTCGGCCAAGGGGCAGGAATGGACCTCGGTGCACGTGCTCAACGTGGTCGACGGCTGCATTCCCGCCGATGTCGCGCAGGGCGCGCAGGAGCTCGAAGAAGAGCGGCGCCTGCTCTATGTCGCGATGACCCGGGCGCGCGACCACCTGCACCTGCTGGTGCCGCAGCGCTTCTACGTCACGCAGCAGGCGGCACGCGGCGACCGCCATCTCTATGCCGGCCGCACGCGCTTCATTTCCGCCGCCGATGCCGAGGGCTTCGACCAGCGGACCTGGCCGCCACCGCCCGAGCGCGCACCGCATGTGCCGGCACCGGCTGCGGCCATCGACCTGCTCGGCCGCATGCGCGCGGCCTGGCGCTGAGGCAGGCCTCACTCTCATTTCGATAGCAACGAATGCCTGTCCAGCATGCATCTGGCGGCATCGAAAAAAGGGGATTGCAATTCGATGACAGCATGGGCATAGTGAACCGACCTTCCCCTCTTCCTTCTCCTTTCCCCGCTCTCTCCATCCCCCCGTTTCGCCGGCCAGGCCCCCTTCCAGGGGCGTGGTCATTTCCCCAACCGTCAATTCCAGGAGGTCATTCATGAATTTGACGATCAGCGGTCATCACCTCGACGTCACCCCCGCTCTGCGCAATTACGTTACAGGCAAGCTGGACCGGATCACCCGCCATTTCGACCAGGTGGTCGATGTGAAGGTGATCCTCACGGTGGAAAAGCAAAAGGAAAAGGAACGCCGGCAACGAGCCGAGTGCAACATCCACGTCAAGGGCAATGACATGTTCGCGGAGTCGAGCCACGCTGATCTCTATGCCGCGGTCGATGAGCTGGTCGACAAGCTCGACCGGCAGGTCGTGCGGCACAAGGACCGCCTGCAGGACCATCATCACGAAGCACCCAAACGTGTGATGTAGTCCCCTTCTCCGGGCAAATACTCTTGCGGGCCGCTTCAAGCGGCCCTTTGCTTTTTTTGGGGCAGGTGCATAATCGCCCCCGCCCCGCCCCAACATGAACCGACTCGCGTCCATCCTGCCGCCCGCTCAAGTGCTCGTGAGCGTCGACGCCACCAGCAAGAAACGTGCTTTCGAAGAAGCCGGCTTGCTGTTCGAGAATCTCCACGGCCTGGGCCGCGCCCTCATCACCGACAGCCTCTTTGCCCGCGAGCGCCTGGGCTCCACCGGCCTCGGCCATGGCGTGGCCATTCCGCACGGGCGCATCAAGGGGCTCAAGTCGCCGATGGCCGCGGTGTTCCAGCTCGCCAACCCGATCGGCTTCGACGCCCCGGACGAGCAGCCCGTGGTGCTGCTGATCTTCCTGCTGGTGCCCGAGGCGGCCACCCAGAAACACCTTGAAATTCTTTCCGAGATTGCCGAACTCCTGAGCGACGCCAATCTGCGCGAGCAGATCAAGTCCAGCTCGGACGCCGCGAAGCTGCACGCACTGATCGCAGGATGGCAATCCGCCCAGGTCGCGTGAAGCGCGGCCCACCGGGACGGTCCGGCGCATGAAGCCCACCGTCATCAGCGCCGATGCGATGTTCGAGGAATTCCGCGGCTCGCTGCGGTGGGAATGGCTCGCGGGACTGGGCGCCTCGGAGCGTCATTTCGATGCCGAGGTCATCAGCCGCGCCCAGTCGGCCGCCGACCTGGTGGGCTACCTCAACTACATCCATCCGTACCGCGTGCAGATCCTCGGTGCGCGCGAGGTTGCCTACCTGACGCGCGGCACGGCCGCCGACTGCGAACGGCGCATCGCGCGCATCGTCACGCTCGAGCCGCCGATGCTGGTGCTGGCCGACGGGCAGCCCGCGCCGGACCAGCTGCTGTCGATCTGCGAGCGCGCCCAGCTGCCGCTGTTCGCCACGCGCGAATCCTCGGCCTTCGTGATCGATCTGCTACGCGCCTATCTGTCCAAGCATTTTGCCGAGCGCACCTCGATGCACGGCGTGTTCATGGACATCCTGGGCCTGGGCGTGATGATCACCGGCGAGTCGGGCCTCGGCAAGAGCGAGCTCGGGCTGGAGCTGATCTCGCGCGGCAACGGCCTCGTGGCCGACGACGCGGTCGATCTCTACCGCATCAACCAGAACACGCTCGAAGGCCGCTGCCCCGAGCTCCTGCAGAACCTGCTCGAGGTGCGCGGCATCGGCCTGCTCGACATCCGCGCGATCTTCGGCGAGACCGCGGTGCGCCGGAAGATGCGGCTCAAGCTCATCGTGCACCTGGTGCGGCGCGACAGCTTCGAGCGCGACTACGAGCGCATGCCCTCGGCGCCGCTCACGCAGGACGTGCTGGGCATCCCGGTGCGCAAGGTGATCATCCAGGTGGTGGCCGGCCGCAACATCGCCGTGCTGGTCGAGGCGGCGGTGCGCAACTCCATCCTGCAGCTGCGCGGCATCGACACCTATGCCGACTTCGTGGCGCGCCACCACAAGGCGATGGAAAGCGCCAGGGATCTCGATTAGCGTTTGTTTACACAATCGGCGCAGAGGCCGTAGAGCGACATCGCGTGGTCCTGCAGGATCCAGCCCTTGTCCTTTGCCACCGATTGCTGCCGGTTTTCGATCTCGGGGTCGTAGAACTCCTCGACCTTGCCGCACGAAGTGCAGATCAGGTGGTCGTGGTGCTTGCCCTCGTTGAGTTCGTACACCGCCTTGCCGCTCTCGAAATGGCTGCGCTCCAGGATACCGGCCTGCTCGAACTGCGTCAGCACGCGGTAGACGGTGGCGAGGCCGACGTCGGAGTGCTCGTTGAGCAGCACGCGAAATACATCCTCGGCCGTCATGTGGCGCTGGCCGCCGTTCTGGAAGATCTCGAGAATCTTGAGGCGCGGCAGGGTGGCCTTCAGGCCCGTGTTCTTGAGTTCGTCGATGTTGGCCATGGTGGTTCCTCTCCTGCGGTGCGCGGGGCGCTCGCCAGGGGCCAACCGCTACAATGAGCCGATCATATCGCCTACCCTTCTTGCCATGCCTGCCATTCCCCAACGCCGCCTCTGGCTGCTGATCGGCGCCGTCGCGGCGAGCCTGAGTCTTGGCGCCTGCAGCAGCTTCACCGACCGCACCCGCAGCGCGCTGACCACCATCACGCCCTACAAGGTCGAAGTGGTGCAGGGCAATTTCGTCTCGAAGGAGCAGGTCGAGGCGCTCAGGCCCGGCATGTCGCGCCAGCAGGTGCGCGAGATCCTCGGCACCTCGCTGCTGAACGACATCTTCCATTCCGACCGCTGGGACTACGTGTTCACGATCCGGCGCCAGGGCGTGGAGCCGCAGGAGCGCCGGCTGACGCTGTTCTTCAAGGACGAGGTGCTCGACCATTTCTCGGGCGACCCGATGCCGAGCGAGCAGGAGTTCGTCGCCACACTCGACGTGCGCAAGCACAGCGGCAAGGTGCCGGACCTGGAAGCGAAGCCGGACGAGCTCAAGAAATACGAGCCGTCCAAGGAGAAGCAGGCCGCCGAGGCATCGCCCGCGTCCCTGCCGCCGCTGCCGCCGAGCTATCCCCCGCTCGAAACCGCGCGCTGAGCGCGCGCCGGGCCGCGCCGGCCGGTCCGCATCCGTATTCCGCATCCCCGAGGGCTGAAACGCGTGACTGACTCTTCTTCATCCAATCCCCCGCCGCTGCGGCGCGTGGCGATCGCGGGCGCTTCCGGCCGCATGGGCCACATGCTGATCGAGGCCGTGCGCGAGGCGCCCGACTGCCGGCTGGCCGGTGCGCTCGACATCGCGGGCAGCCCGGCCATCGGCAGCGACGCGGCCGCGTTTCTCGGCTTTGCGAGCGGCGTGCCGATCGTGGCCGACCTGCGCCAGGGCCTGAAGGATGCCCAGGTGCTGATCGACTTCACGCGGCCCGAGGGCACGATGGCGCATCTGGCCATGTGCCGCGAACTCGGCGTGCAGCTCGTCATCGGCACCACCGGCTTCAGCGACGCGCAGAAGGCCGAGATCGCCGAGGCCGCCAAGGAGGTCGCGATCATGATGGCGCCCAACATGAGCGTCGGCGTCAACGTCACCTTCAAGCTGCTCGAGATGGCGGCCAAGGCGCTCTCCACCGGCTACGACATCGAGATCATCGAGGCGCACCATCGGCACAAGGTCGACGCGCCCTCGGGCACCGCGCTCAAGATGGGCGAGGTGATCGCCGAGGCGCTCGGCCGCGACCTCAAGGAATGCGCCGTCTACGCGCGCGAAGGCATCACCGGCGAACGCGATCCCTCCACCATCGGCTTTTCCGCCATCCGCGGCGGCGACATCGTCGGCGACCACACGGTGCTGTTCGCCGGCACCGGCGAACGCATCGAGATCACGCACAAGTCGGCCAGCCGCACGACCTATGCGCAGGGCAGCCTGCGGGCCGTGCGCTTCCTGGCCGGCCAGCGAGCCGGGCTGTTCGACATGGCCGACGTGCTGGGGCTCCGCTGAGATGAGCGTCCTCGAGCTGCTGGCCCACGGCGACGCCGTCAGCCGCTCGGTGGCAGCGCTGCTGCTCGCGATGTCGGTGTCGAGCTGGGTCGTGATCCTCTGGAAGGCCTGGCTGCTGCGCGGCGGCACGCGCGACGTGCTGCGCAGCATCGCCGCCTTCTGGCAGTCGCCCTCGCTCGGCGATGCCGAGGCCAGCTTGCGCGCCTTCGATCGCGCGGCGCTGGTCTGGCCCGCGGTCAGCGCCGTCAAGAACCTCTCCGCGCGCTCCGATGCGGGCACGCTCGGTGGTGCGGGCGACCGCAGCCAGCGCCTCACGCGCGCGCTGCGCGATGCGCTGCATGCGGCGCTGCGGCGCCTGCAGGCCGGGCAGATCCTGTTGGCGACGGTGGGCGCCACAGCGCCCTTCGTCGGCCTGCTCGGCACGGTCTGGGGCATCTACCTCGCGCTGACCGGCATTGCCGGCGAGACGGGCGGCTTCACCATCGACAAGGTCGCCGGACCGGTCGGCCAGGCGCTGATCATGACGGCCTTCGGCCTGGCCGTCGCGATCCCGGCCGTGCTCGCCTACAACGTGTTCGGCCGCGTGGTGGGGCGGATCGAGGCCGAGCTCGAAGGCTTTGCGCACGACCTGCTCGGCATGCTCGGCGAGCCGCCGCGCGAAGCGCCGCTGCCGCCCGCGCGGGCAATGCCGGCCTAGCCCCCCGAACGGAACGCGCGCCCATGGCCTTCGGTCGCACCTCGCTCGGCAGCGCAGCCACTGGCGGCCGCGCCACCGGCGCCGGCGGCCAGCGCCCGTTGTCCGACATCAACGTGACGCCGCTGGTCGATGTGATGCTGGTGCTGCTGGTGATCTTCATCATCACGGCGCCGCTGATGGCCAGCTCCATCAAGCTCGACCTGCCGCGCACCGATGCCGGCGACGCGACCGACGCGCCCAGGTTCGTGAGCCTGGTGGTCGATGCGGCCGGCAAGGTGTACCTGAACGACAAGCCGGTGACCGATGAACAGCTCGCGCAGCAACTCGAGAAGGCTGCCGCCGACAGCCGCGACACCGAGGTGCAGCTGCGCGCCGATCAGACCGTGCCCTACGGCAAGGTGGTCGAGCTGATGGGCATCGCCAACAAGGCCGGCCTGAGCAGGATCGGCTTCGTGACGGAAAAGAAATGACCCCCAGGCTTGCTCGCTTCGCGTAGCCGCCCACCCCCTTTCCGGGGGCCATACCAGCGGCCCAGCGAAGCCGGTTCCGAGGTATTCCTGGAACAAGTCATCGGGCTCGAGAGACGGGGCGGCCTAGAATGGATCTTCGCTGCAGGAGCTGAAGATCGATCGTCTCTGGGGCATGGAAGTTTTCGTGCGCGTTGCCGAATGCGGTAGCTTCTCGCGTGCGGCCGAGTCGCTGGATCTGGCGAATGCGACGGTCACCACCTGTGTGCGCAACCTGGAGCGGCATCTCGACGTCACGCTGATCGATCGCGACACCCGCCGCCTGCGCGTCACCGAAGAAGGCCAGACCCTGCTGCTGCGTGCGCGCGAACTGCTCGGCAGCGTCGCGCGCATCGAGGACGAGATCCGCAGCCAGGTCGGCGGCTTGCGCGGCCGGCTGCACATCGAGACGCCGATCTCCCTCGGCCATACCCTGTTGTGTCCCGCGCTGCCGGCGTTCGCCGCGCGCTACCCGGACATCGCCGCGGCGGTCACGCTGACCAACCAGCCGCACCACCTGATCGAGCGCGGCATCGACGTGGCGATCCGCATGGACCAGGTGGAAGATGCCGACCTGGTGGCTCGCCCGATCTACGAGAGTCGCTACGTGGTGTGCTGCGCGCCGCAGATCGTCGCCACGCTGCCGGAACATCCCGGCGACCTGGACCGCCGAGGCTGCATCGGCATCCTGCCGGAAGAACGCCGCTCGGTGAATCCGTGGCGGCTCCGCAAGGACGCGCAAGACATCGAGATCCGTCCCGAGGGCCCGCTTCACTTCAACAGCAGCGACGCGCTCGTGATGGCGACGCAGCAGGGCGCGGGCGTGTCGTACGTGCTGGACGTGTTCGTGAACGGTTCGCTCGCCGAAGGCACGCTGGTGCAGGTCTACCCCGAGTGGACGACCGGCATGCGGACCTTCCACGTCGTGATGGCGAAGTCGCGCGTCGGCTCGGCGAAGGTGAAGGCCTTCACCGACTTTCTCTTCGAGGTGTTCGATGCGCAGCGCAGACCGAGCGCGAACGCCGTGATCGGCGTGCGCGCCCAGCGCGCCTGAAGAAGACAGCGCGCGCCGCGGCTCAGGCGACTTCGCGCGCGGAGATGCTGTAGCGGAATTGCTCCGGCGCGTACGGATCCACGCGGCCTGCGGAGGTCTCCGCCACCGGGTACATCAGGAAGCCCATCGGCTTGCCGCTGGCGCCCGGCAGCACGACGTCGTGTGCGTCGTTGTAGGCCATCCAGTTGCCTTCGCAGCAGCCGAACAGCTTCTTGTTCACGGGCGCGACGACCGGGTCCGAGACGTCCCGGATCCAGGCCGCCGTTTCCTGGCGCATGACCTTGGTGACGTCGGCAGGATCCATGGCGACCCAGCCGTGCCCCTTCACGTACGCTTCCGCGCGGCAGTGCTGCGCCGCCGCGAGCTGAGCGGAGTTGCCGCCGAGTTCCTTGTAGCCGAAGGCCGAGGGCGCGAGGCGCACCCCGTAGAGGTCGCGCGCGGGAATGCCGACCGAGCGGCACATGCCGACGAACAGCGCATTGATGTCGGCGCATTTGCCCGAGGGGCTGCCGAGCTTCAGCATGGCGTTCACGTCGCCTTCGCCGCAGCCGCGCACGGAGGGCTCGCGGTACACGTTGCTCGCGATCCAGTCGTAGATCGCATGCAGCTTCGCGACATCGCCCTCTGCACCCCGCGTGGCATGCAGCGCGGCCGTGCGCACCAAGCCGTCGGTGGGGATCAGCGCGGTCGGCTGCGTCCATGCGGCATGCGTGGCCGCGTCGTCCGCGACTTGGCCGCGTGCGTTCCAGTCGACCGCGCGATCGCGCGTGCTCACGCGGCTGGTCACCTCGAGCATCGCCTTCGCTGTGCCCGGTTCGAAGCGGGCATGGACCATCTGCGCGCCCTGCGCGCCATCCCAGGCGATGGCGGCCTGGCCATTGCTCGAGAAGCGCGTGGACAGCGATTTCTGCCAGTCGGTGTCGATCGAAGGCACCGGCACCCAGACCTGCGCGGCGCCGGGCGGCAGCGCCAGCTCGACCTGCGTCGTCACGTCGAAGGTGCGCCAGCGCTGCGAGCCGGGCTCGAAGCTGCGCTGCGGCGCCGCGAAGGCGAACTCCGGCAGCGCCAGCGGCAAGGCCGCCGCGGCGGAAGCGGCAGAGGCCTGGCGAAGGAAATGGCGGCGTGTGTGCATGAAGGTCTCCTCTTGAGATGCTCGCGATCATGGTCCCGCGCCGCCCGAAGCGGGAGGCGCAAAAACCGAAAACTGGTTTCGCCGAATCGCGCTTTCGCGCGGCGACCTGCGATCCTACAGTGGCGCGACTTCAACGAGGAGATCAGCATGCGCATGGCCGACCGGTTCGGTATCGTCACGGCAGCCGCTTCCGGCATGGGCCGTGCAGGCGCCCTTCGCTTCGCCGCCGAAGGCGCGGCGGTGGCGGTGGTGGACCTCGATGAGGCAAAGGCCGGCGAAGTCGCCGCCGTGATCGAGGCCGCAGGCGGCCGGGCCTTCGCGCTCGCCGGCAACCTGATGGACGAGGACTTCGCGCGCGGCATGGTCCACGAGGCGAAGAAGCGCTTCGGCCGGCTGGATTTCCTGTGGGCCCATGCCGGCCACCCGTCGGTGTCGCGCGTCGAGGGGCTGGACCTGCACGAGTTCGACGTCGCGATGAACCTCAACGTGCGCGCCGCGCTGGCCAGTGTCATCGAGGCGATCCCGATGATGCGCGAACGCGGCGGCGGCAGCGTGCTGTTCACCTCGTCGACCTCCGGCGTGATCGGTTCGCCCTTCAGTCCGCTCTATTCGGTCGCCAAGTGGGGGCTGATCGGCCTGGCCCGTTCGCTCGCCAAGCGCTACGGGCCGGACAACATCCGCTTCAACGTGGTCTGCCCCGGCACCACCGACACGCCGATGCTGCGCGTGCTGGTGTCGCGTCCCGACGAGGAGGAGACCAAGGGCAAGGACATCGACGAGCTCATGCGCGTGCGCAGCGCCGGCAACCCGCTGGGCCGCGCCGCGCGGCCGGAGGAGGTGGCGAACGCGGCGCTGTTCCTGCTGTCGCACGAGGCCTCTTTCGTCAATGGCGCCTCGCTGCTGGTCGACGGCGGCAAGACCGCCTGAGCGCGCCATGCAGCTGCAGGGCTATCACGCCGTCGTGACCGGCGCGGCGCGCGGACTGGGCGCGGCCGCGGCGAAGCGCTTCGTCGCCGAGGGCGCGCGCGTGGTCGTGGCGGACATCGACGGCGAGGCCGCGCGCGCCTGTGCCCAGGCCATCGATGCGAGCGGCGTGCGCGCGACGGCGCGGGTGTGCGACATCGCCGACCCCGCGGCCTGCGCGGCGCTGGTGGCGCAGGCCGAATCCTTCTTCGGCGCGCCGATCGACGTGTTCCTCGCGCATGCGGGCCTGGGCTACGCGGGACCGCTCACCGAGGCCGACCCCGAACGCATCCGGCGCATCGTCGAGGTGAACGTGCTCGGCACGATCTACTGCGCGCAGGCCGCGCTGCGCAGCCTCGTGCGCAGCCCGCGCGCCAGCCTGATCTTCACCAGCTCGCTGCAGAGCGTCACCGCGCGGGCGCAGCGCAGCGTGTACACCGCATCCAAGCATGCGATCGTCGGGCTGACGAAGGCTCTGGCGCTCGAGTATTCGCCGCAGGGCGTGCGCGTGAACGCCATCGCGCCGGCGTCGAGCGACACGCCCTTCCTGCGCACGCAGCTGGAAGCGGTCGGCGCCAGGGACGTCGATCAGGCGGTGCGCGAGGTCGCGGCATCGATGCCGCTCGGCTGGCTGCCGACGCCGGAGGATTTCGCCGATGCGGCCGTGTTCCTCGCGTCCACCTCGGCGCGCTCGATCACGGGCCACAACCTGCTGCTGGACAGCGGCGCGGCGGCCGGGTTCTTTCGCCGCGGCTAGCGCGCCGCGCGCTCACTCGACCTTCACTCGGCCTTGATGCCCGCCCGATCGATGACGGCCTTCCAGCGCTTCGATTCCACGGCGAAGAACTTCGCCGCATCGGCGGGCGATCCGCCGACGACGATGCCTTGCAGCTGGCGCAGCTTCTCCTGCACGTCGGGCGTGTCGAGCGCGGCCTGCGCCGCGGCATGGACCTTGCGGATGATCGCCTGCGGCGTGGCCTTCGGCGCCGCGATGGCGTACCACACCGACGACTCGTAGCCCTTGACGCCGGCTTCGTCCAGCGTGGGCACGTCCGGGTAGGTGGGCAAGCGCGTTCGGGTGCCGACGGCCAGCATCCGCACGCTGCCCGACTGCAACTCGCTCAGGTAGCCGGGCACGTTGTCCAGCACGACCTGGATGCGGCCCGCGGACAGGTCGACCTTGGTCGGCGCGGCGCCCTTGTAGAACACGTTCTGGATCGGCGCGCCGGTCATGGCCTTGAACATCTCCAGCGACAGATGGCCCGAACTCCCCG
Source organism: Variovorax sp. SRS16 (assembly GCF_901827165.1). Lineage (NCBI taxonomy): Bacteria > Pseudomonadati > Pseudomonadota > Betaproteobacteria > Burkholderiales > Comamonadaceae > Variovorax > Variovorax sp. SRS16. The sequence continues at coordinate 5,353,556 of NZ_LR594666.1, read as the reverse complement.
TGCCCGAGGAGCCGCCGTTGAGGCTCGCGGGATGCTTCTTCGCATAGGCGATCAGCTCCTCGGCCGACTTCACCGGCAGGTCCTTGTTCACGATCAGCGCGTTCGGAAAAGTCGCGAGCACGATGATCGGCGCGAAGTCTTCCGGCCTGTACGGCATGTCCTTGTAGAGGTACTGGTTGGTCGTGAAGGCGCCCGGGTTCGTGAGCAGCAGCGTGTAGCCGTCCGCCGGCGCCTTGGCCACCATCTCGGCGCCGATGTTGCCGGCGGCGCCGCCGCGGTTGTCGATCACGAACTGCTGCCCGAGCTGCGCCGACATCCTGGCGGCGACCAGCCGCGCGAGGATGTCGGTGATGCCGCCCGGCGCCCACGGCACGATGACGCGCACCGGTTTGTCGGGCCAGGCGGCCTCGGCGGTGGCCAGCGCGGGCAGCAGCAGCGCGCCGGCCACCGCCGCCAGCGCCATCTTGCGGCGAGAGGGGTTCATGTCTTGTCTCCGGCTTCGGGTTCTTCGACCTCAGTTCTTCGGCAGGCTGGCCCAGTTGGCGGGCAACTTGATCTCCTTCGTGGTGACGCGCGTGTAGCCGGAGTCGAGCGTCTTGATCCGGTTGCGGCCGGGGTCGCCGGCCACCAGGATCTCGATGTACTCGGGTCCGGGCATGACCTTGATCGGGTCGTCCGGCCCCACGGCGAATTCCGGCGGAAAGGTCCCGAGCTGGATCTTCTCCTCGATGGTGTGGACTTCCGCCATCGTGTACTTCAGCTCGAAGTCCATGTAGCGGCGCGGCACGGTGGCGTGCTCGCAGATGTAGCGGCGGATGTCGTCCTTCGAGTAGCCGGCTTCGGCCAGCACCTTGGCCACCGGCGGCGCGAGGACGAACACGATGTCGTTCACGAAGCCGGTCGGGCCGCGTTCGGAGAACAGCGCGAGCGCCGGCTTGCGCAGCGCGTCGCGGCACATCTGCATCAGCGCGCACTCCGCGCCGCCCTGGTCGTCGCGCGTGTAGGGCGAGGGCTGGAAGCCCCAGTTCATCGTCGTGCTCACGGAGACCGTGCTCGCGCGGCGGTCGAAGCCCTTCTCGACGTGGTACGGCTCCCACGGATTGAGATCCTCGTTCTCGGCGAAGGCGAAGTTGATCGGGTAGCCGAAGGTCCCCATCTGGTTCTTCGCCGGGCGGTAGCCGCCGATGTTGCGGATGATGAGCCCCAGCGCGCGCCCGAGCGAGGGATTCGCGCCGCGCGAGATCAGGCCCGCCGCATCGTTGAAGCCCAGCTCCTTGACGATCGGCCCGTTGAGGAAGACATAGGGCATGACGCCCCAGGTGGTGCCGATGTTGTCGAGGTTGTACTGGTCCTCCTGCAGGGCTTCCACCAGCGCGATGAGCACGGGCATGGTCTGCGGCTTGCATCCCGCCATCACGCCGTTGGCCGCGATGTTCCAGACGGTGGCGCGCAGGTTCATCTGCGGCAGCACCGCGATCACCTCTTCAGGCGAACGGTCGGTGTAGCGCAGGAATTCCTGCACGCGCTCGAGCGTCGGCGGCACGATCGGCAGGCCGTCGCTCCACTCCATCTCGTGGAAGTGCGCATTGATCTGTTCGAAGCTGCCCTCGAACACCACCCGCTTCGAATCCCACTCGCTCGTCTTGCCCGGCGTGCGCGGCTTGATCGGCCTGGTGAGCGCGTTGACGATGCGCTCGAACAGCACGTTCCTGATCTTGTCGCGGATCTCCGCATGGTCGACCCCGACCGCGCCCGGGTATTCGACCACGGGCACGTCCGGCACGCCGGCTGCCTTCGCGGCGAGCTGGCCCACCATGTTGAACCCCGGCATCGACACCACGGCCGACGGGATGCCCAGGATCTTCTCTGCTTCTGCTGCCGGCCGCACCGCGGCCGGTGTGCAGGTGCCTCAGCCCCCGTTGCCGGTGATGACGGCGTCGGCCCCCCTGGCCTTCAGCGCGGCCGTGATCTGGTTGAGCACCTCGCGCTGGTAGGACGGAGTGCCCTTCAGCGACGCATACGGGATCTCGGTGTAGGGAACGATCTTCACGTCGGGGAAGCGCTCCTTGAGCAGCTCGCGATAGATCGGGAACATGATGTCGCCCTTGAAGTCCTCGTTCCAGACTTCGGCGACCACCTTGCCGTTGAGGGTGTCCAGGCGCTTGGCGAGGTTCTTCTGCTCGACGGCTTCTGCGCCGATCGGGCTGATGACGGACATCGTTTCCATGGGGTGCGATCCTTTCGGTGGGCTGCTGCGGTCGATGTTAGGCACGGCCCCTCGGGGTGCCAATGCGCGCGGTGGAAAACAGCATTCGCTTTTTCCTTCTACTTCGCGTGTTCCGGCTTCAGGCCCGCCTTCGATGCCACGCCGTTCCACTTGACCAGTTGAGCGCGCACGTAGGCGGTCGCTTCCTGCGGCGTGCTGAAGGCGGCCTCGGTCTTGGCCGAGCGATCCAGCCGCTGCACGGTGTCGGGCTGGGTCAGCGCCTGGCGGAACGCGGCGTTGAGCCGTGCGATCACTTCCGGCGGCGTGCCCGCGGGCGCCAGCACCGCATACCAGACCGAGTCGCTCATGCTCGGGAAGCCCGCCTCGGCCAGGGTCGGCACGTCGGGCAGGCCGGGGTAGCGCTTGCGGCCCGTCACGCCGAGCGCCTTGACCTTGCCGGCCTTGATCTGCGGCTCGACGGTCGGCATCGCGATCAGGCCCATCTGCACGTCGTCGGTCATGATCGCCGTCATCGCTTCGGGCGTGCCCTTGAACGGCACATGCACGATGTCGAGCGCGCGTTCGTTCTTGAGCAGCTCGCCCGTCAGGTGGCCGATGCTGCCGATGCCGGCCGACGCGTAGTTGAGCTTGCCCGGCCTGGCTTTCGCCAGCGCCACGAGTTCCGCCATCGAGTTCGCGGGCAGCGAGGGCGGCACGACGAAGGCCATGCTCTGCTCGCCCATCAGCGTCACCGCTTCGAAGTCCCTGGCCGGATCGAAGCCGAGTTCCATCAGGCTCGGCAGCACCGAGAAGCTCAGGCTGGCGAGGAACAGCGTGTAGCCGTCCGGCTTCGACTTGGCGACGTACTGCGCGCCGATCGAGCCGCCCGCGCCCGCCCTGTTTTCCACCACCACCGACTGGCCCAGCGCGTCCGACAGGCCGGGCGCCACGGCGCGTGCGGCGAGGTCGCTGCCGCTGCCCGCGGGGAAGGGCGACACCAGCGTGACGGGCCGGGCACTGGGAAAACCTTGCGCGGCCGCGCCGCCGCAGAGGGCGAACGCAGCCGTTGCGAGCGCGGCAAGAAAGAGTTTGCGGTGCATGGTGCGGCCCAGTGTAGAGAGCAGCCTCGGCGCGCACCAGACCGGGGCGCAAAGGGTCTTTTCGCAATATCCGAATGACGCCGGCCCGCGCGCGGCCGATCAGGCCTTCGTGTGCGCCGCCAGTTGCGCGACGACCGCGCGCGCCGCGGCTTCACCGTCGGCCACGGCCTCGGCCAGCGAACCCCCGCAGCCCGCGCGCACGGCACCGGCGGCGAACACGCCCGTCATCGCCGTCTCCAGGTTCTGCGCGGTGACGACCGCGCCTCGCCCATCGCGCGCGATGGCTGCGGGCAGGAAGCCGCTCGCCGGCTGCAACCCCACGAAGGCGAAGAAGCCGCTGCACGGAATCGCCTCGCCGTTCACGCGCACGCCTTCGACGCCATCGGTGCCGAGCACTTCGGTGACTTCGCTGTGCCAGTGGACCTCGATGTTGGCCGCTGCGCCGACGGCCTCGATCCAATGCGGCTGCGCGCGGAAGGCGCCGCCCCGATGCACCAGGTGCACCGTGCTGCAGAAGCCGGACAGCACCATCGCCGACTGCAGCGCCGAATCGCCGCCGCCGGCCACCGTGACCGCCTGACCCTGGAACAAGGGCCCGTCGCAGTCGGCGCAATGCGACACGCCCTTGTGCTCGAGTTCCGCTTCGCCCGGCACGCCGAGCTTCTTCAGCGCTGCGCCGGAAGCGACGATGACGGCGCGCGCGCGATGGCGCCCCGCATCGCTGACGACCACCAGCGCATCGCCGTCGCGCTCGATGCCGCTCGCGACCGCCTCGAGGTTCTCGCCGCCGAGCTCCATGACGTCGCCCGCCCAGGTGGACGAGAGTTCAGCGCCGCTGCCCCGGATGGCGCCGTCCAGTTCGTTCACGTTGAGCACGAGGCCGCCGAACATCTGCGCTTCGAGCCATGCGGTGCCGAGGCCGGCGCGCAGGGTCGCGAGCGCGGCATTCAGACCGGCCGCGCCGGCGCCGATCACGACGACGTCGTGCGATGAGGTGTCGCTCATGAGGATCTTTCTCCTTGGACGGATGATGCAGAGGATGGGTCCGCGCGCAGCATGCGCACGTCGCCCACGCGCCGGGTGATGCCGAGGCGGTCGAGCGCCTCGAGCACCTGCACCGCGAGCGCACGGCCGATGCCGGCGCCGTCGCGAAACTGGCCCGCGGTGAAGCGGCCCTCGGGCATGGCCTGCGCGACGCCGCGCGCGACCTCGATGAATTCGTCCGTCGTCGCGCGCAGGTAGAAGCGCTCGTCGTTGACGCGCACCGCGTCGCCGGCCTGTGCCTTGCGATGCAGCATGTCGCGCAGCACGGAGTCGCGAACCCCCAGCGCCTGCGCCAGCTGCACCACGCTCAGGCCCGTGCGCGCGGCCTGCTTCAGTGCGGGTTGCGCGAGTTGCCACAGGCGCAGGTGCTCGGGGTTGTCGGCCGGCATCTCCTGCGGCTTGCGCGCCAGCCTTGCGTCGGCGGCTGCCGGCGTGAGCACCAGCGCCTGCGTGCCCGTGCCGATGCTCGCGAGTCCGGCCTGCTTCAACAGCCGCGCGAAGGCCTCCGGATCGAGATTGACATTGCGCGCAAAGGCCGCCGCGTTCACCCCGGCCGGCGCGCCGGCCACCAGCGCCTGCAAGGTTTCGAGCGCCGAGGGCAGAGCCAGCGCCCGCAGTTGCCGCAGGCGTGCCTCGGCAGGCAGACGGCGCGGCGCCGGGAACGCATCGAGCACCCGGCCGCCGCCGACCGTGCGCTGCGCGGACTGGTCGCGCACGATGAAGCGATCGCCATGCAGCGCGGAGATCGGCTGGTCGACGACGAGGCGGGCGAAGGCGCGACCGCCGGGCTCCACCGATTCGCCGCGCCGCAGCGAGACGCGCGCGGTCACGTCGCGCGTGCCCAGATGCAGATGCACCGGCGTCCAGTGGCGCAGCGCATGCGCCTCGGCGGCCAGCACCTGCAGCTCGACGTCCAGCCGCGTCGTCGGTGCGTGCAGTTCGGGATGCAGCACCCAGTCGCCGCGCTGCACCTGCGACAGCTCGACGCGCGCGAGGTTGAGCGCGCAGCGTTCGCCGGCCTCGGCGCGCTCTGCCGCCGCGCCGTCCTTCTGGATGCCGCGCACGCGCACCTCGCGCCCGCCCGGCGACAGCAGCAGCCGGTCGCCGGTGCGCACCATGCCGTCGAACACCGTGCCGGTGACCACCGTGCCGGCACCGGCGACGGTGAATGCGCGATCGATCGCGTAGCGCAGGCGCCGTCCCTGGACCGCGCTGCGCCGGCAACCCGATGCCGCACTGGCCAATTCGTCACGCAGCGCGGCGATGCCTTGGCCGCCGATGGCCGAGACCGGCCGCAGCGGCGCGCCCTCGAGCGACGTGCCTGCCAGCAGCGCGCGCACCTCGCGCTCGACGGCCTGAAGCCGCGCGCCATCGACGCGGTCCGCCTTGGTGATCACCGCGATGCCGCGGCCGATACCGAGCAGGTCGACGATGTGCAGGTGCTCGCGCGTCTGCGGCATCACGCCGTCGTCGGCGGCGACCACCACCATCGCGTAGTCGACGCCGCAGACGCCGGCCAGCATGTTGCGCACGAAGCGCTCGTGGCCCGGCACGTCGACGAAGCCGAGCAGCGCGCCGCCGGGCGCGCGCCAGTAGGCGAAGCCGATGTCGATCGAGATGCCGCGCGCTTTCTCCTGCGGCAGCCGGTCGGTGTCGACGCCGGTGAGCGCCTTCACCAGCGTCGTCTTGCCGTGGTCGATGTGGCCCGCGGTGGCGACGATCACGCTTCGTCCCGCAGGCGCTGCAGGTGCACGAGCTGGCCGGTGAACTCCGCTTCCTGCGCCGCGTCCAGGCAGCGCAGGTCCAGCCACAGCGCGTTGTTGCGGATACGGCCGATCACCGGCACGGGGAGTTGGCGGAATGCCGTTGCCAGCGCTTCCACGCCGGCGCCGCGCGGATGCACCGGCGTCAGACGCAGGCCCGCGCTCGGCAAGGTGTCGACCGGCAGTGCGCCGCTGCCGATCTGGCTCGCGCAGTCGGCGATCTTCACCTCGGCGTCCGAGCCCACGGCGTCCTGCACGAGAGCGCAAAGGCGCGTCGCCTGCGCGGCGATCTCGTCATGGCCGCGCGTGAGCAGGCGCATCGTCGGCAGCCGCGCGCGCAGGCGCTGCGGATCGTCGTAGAGCGCGAGCACGGCTTCCAGTGCCGCGAGGCGGACCTTGTCCAGCCGCAGCGCGCGTTTCATCGGATTGCGGCGGATGCGCGCGACCAGTTCCTTGCGGCCGACGATGACGCCGCATTGCGGACCGCCGAGCAGCTTGTCGCCGCTGAAGCTGACGAGGTCGACGCCGGCCGCGAGCGCCTCGCGCGGCGTCGGCTCGTGCGGCAGGCCGAAGTCCTCGAGGTCCACCAGCATGCCGCAGCCGAGGTCCTCGATCATCGGCAGACCGCCTGCGTGGGCGATGCGTGCCATGGCCGCCGCATCGACCTCGGCCGTGAAGCCGCGGATCTCGTAGTTGCTCGCGTGCACCTTCATCAGCGCCGCGGTGTGCTCGCCGAGGGCCGATTCGAAATCGCGCGGATGGGTGCGGTTCGTCGTGCCCACTTCGCGCAGCACGCAGCCGGCACTGGCCATGATCTCGGGCACGCGGAATGCGCCGCCGATCTCGACCAGCTCGCCGCGCGACACCACCACCTCGCGGCCGGCCGCCACGGTGTTGAGCATGAGGTAGACCGCGGCGGCATTGTTGTTGACGACCACGGCCGCCTCGGCGCCGGTCAGGCGCAGCAGGCGCTCCTCGACGTGGCTGTCGCGCTCGCCGCGGCCGGCGCCGTCGACGTCGTACTCGAGGTTGACGGGCCGCAGCATCGCCTGCGTCGCTGCGGCCACCGCTTCGGCCGGGTAGAGCGCGCGCCCGAGGTTGGTGTGCAGCACGGTGCCGGTCAGGTTGAACACCGGTCGCAGCGAAGGCCGCGCGGCAGCCGCGAGCCGCTCGCCGCATTCGGCCGCCAGCGATTCTTCGTCGGGCGCCGTGGCCGCGCGCTCGGCCGCCAGCCGGCGGCGCTGTTCGGCCAGCAGCTGGCGCAGGCAGGCCAGGACCGATGGCCGGCCGAAGTCCCGCGCCAGCGCCTCGAAGGCCGGCGCCTTCAGCAGCGCATCGACCGCGGGAATGGCGCGGCGCGCCGGGCTGGTCGAAGTCAGCATGATGGAAGGGTGGCGGTGGCGCGCGCGTTCATGGCAAGTGACTCGGCGGAAGAGAGTGGGAGTCGAACCCACACAGGATCGCCAGCGATCCACTCCGGGTTTGAAGTCCGGCCACTCCACCGGGAGTGTGTCCCTTCCAGGATGCGGACCATCCTAGGGACTGCGCGGGCCGCCGCCAATGCGCGAATACCAAAAACACCCTTTGGTTTTTCGAACCGAAGGCGCGGGCCGCCCGCCCGCAGGCGGCCCTTCGGGCGGCGCGGCTACAGCACCACCGGCTTGGTGTGCCAGATCTCGTGCGCGTACTCGGCGATGGTGCGGTCCGACGAGAAGGCGCCCATGCCGGCCACGTTGAGGATGGCCTTGCGCGTCCAGGCATCGGCATCGCGGTAGAGCGCATCGACCCTGGCCTGCGTCTCGATGTAGCTCGCGTAGTCGGCCAGCAGCAGGTAGTGGTCGCCCCAATCGACCAGCGCATCGTAGATGCCGTGGTAGCGCGCCGGCTCGGCGGGCGAGAAGGCGCCGTCGCGGATCGCGTCGAGCGCGCGCTGCAGGTCGGGGTTGGCGGCGTAGATGTCGCGCGGCTGATAGCCGCTGGCGCGGATCGCCGCCACCTGCGGCGTGGTGTTGCCGAAGATGAAGATGTTGTCGTCGCCGACGTTGTCCTTCATCTCGACGTTGGCGCCGTCGAGCGTGCCGATGGTGAGCGCGCCGTTGAGCGCGAACTTCATGTTGCCGGTGCCCGAGGCCTCGGTGCCGGCGGTCGAGATCTGCTCCGACAGGTCGGCCGCCGGCATGATGATCTCGGCCAGGCTCACGCTGTAGTTGGGCAGGAACACGACCTTGAGCAGCTTGCCGACGCGGCCGTCGTTGTTGATGGTCGCCGCGACGTCGTTGATGAGCCGGATCACCTGCTTGGCCACCACATAGGCCGAGGCCGCCTTGCCCGCGAACACGACCACGCGCGGCACCACGTCGGCCACCCGGCCGGCCTCGTGCGCGGCGACGATGTGCTGGTAGCGCGTGACCACGTGCAGCACGTTGAGCAGCTGGCGCTTGTATTCGTGGATGCGCTTGACCTGGACGTCGAACATGGCGTCGGTGTCGAGGTCGATGTGCAGATGCTGCTCGACCCAGTTGGCCAGGCGCAGCTTGTTCTCGCGCTTGGCATGGCGAAAGGCGCGCGCGAAGGCCGGCTGCTCGGCCATCGGCCGCAGCGCCGACAGCTGCGTCAGGTCGCGCCGCCAGCCGCGGCCGATGCGGCGGTCGAGCAGCGCCGCCAGCGGCGGATTGGCCTGCGCCAGCCAGCGCCGCGGCGTCACGCCGTTGGTCTTGTTGTTGAAGCGTTCCGGGAAGAGCTTGGCGAAGTCCGCGAAGATCGATTGCTTCATCAGCTCCGAATGCAGGCCCGACACGCCGTTGATCGAATGGCTCGCCAGCACCGCCACGTAGGCCATGCGCACGCGCCGCTCGCCCGACTCGTCGACCAGCGAGAGCCGGCGCAGCAGCTCGACGTCGTTGCCGAGCTTCTGCGTCACCGTCGCGAGGAAGCGCGCGTTCATGTCGTAGATGATCTGCAGGTGGCGCGGCAGGATGCGGCCCAGCATCTCGACCGGCCAGGTCTCGAGCGCCTCGTGCATCAGCGTGTGGTTGGTGTAGCTGAAGACCTTCTGCGTGTGCGACCAGGCGGTGTCCCAGTTCAGGCCGTGCTCGTCGATCAAAAGGCGCATCAGCTCGGGCACGGCCAGCACCGGGTGCGTGTCGTTGAGGTGGATGCTGACCTTGTCGGGCAGGTCGTCGAAGCTCTTGTGGTTGCGCAGGTGGCGGCGCAGCAGGTCCTGCACGCTGGCGCTGACGAAAAAGTACTCCTGGTGCAGCCGCAGCTCGCGGCCCGATGGCGTCGAGTCGTCGGGGTAGAGCACGCGCGAGACGTTCTCCGAATGGTTCTTGCTTTCCACCGCCGCCATGTAGTTGCCGCGGTTGAAGGCCGACAGGTCGATCTCCTCGGTGGCGCGCGCGGACCACAGGCGCAGCGTGTTGGTGGCCTGCGTGCCGTAGCCGGGGATGATGGTGTCGTAGGCGACGGCCAGCACGTCGTAGGTGTCGACCCAGTCGGCCGCGCCGTCGCGCGCGGACGTGCCTTCGCGCCGCTGCACGTGGCCGCCGAAGCGCACCCGGTAGTTGACCTCCGGCCGCGCGAACTCCCACGGGTTGCCGCGCGTGAGCCAGTAGTCGGGCGTCTCGACCTGCTGGCCGTCGACGATCTTCTGCCGGAACATGCCGTACTCGTAGCGGATGCCGTAGCCGAAGCCCGGCACGCCGAGCGTGGCCATCGAATCGAGGAAGCACGCGGCCAGCCGGCCGAGGCCGCCGTTGCCGAGCGCGGCATCGGGCTCGCGCTCGGTGATCGCCTCCATGTCGACGCCGAAGTCGGCCAGCGCCTCGCGCACCGTGTCGTAGAGGTCGACCGCAAGCAGCGCGTTGGTGAAGGTACGGCCGATGAGGAATTCCATCGACATGTAATAGACGCGCTTGAGGTCCTGCGCGTAGTTGGCGCGCGTGGTGGTCATCCAGCGCTCGACCAGCTGGTCGCGCACAGCGGCGGCGGTCGCATGCAGCCAGTCGTCCTGGCTGGCCGCGACCGGGTCCTTGCCGACCGCGTAGATGAGCTTGTTGGCGACGGCGCGCTTGAAGGCGGCGACATCGCGATCGGGATGGTCGTAGGCGAAGTCCTTGAGGGTCATCGGGGACTCGGCCAGCTGAATGGTTTGTGCGCTCAAGAGAGAGACTCCTCGTAGACGGTGATGTAGCGCGCCGCCGCGGCGGCCCAGTCGGCCGGACGGCGCATGGCATGGGCGCGCACGCGGCGCCAGTCGGCGGGCCGCGCATGCAGCGCGAAAGCCCGGCGCATGGCGCGCGTGCAGCCTTCGATGTCGAAGGGGTCGAACACGAAGCCGGTGGCCGTGCCATCGGCCATGTCTTCGAGCGTGCAATCGACCACCGTGTCGGCCAGGCCGCCGACGCGGTGCACCAGCGGAAGACTACCGTACTTCAGTCCATACATCTGTGTCAGACCGCACGGTTCGAACAACGATGGCACCAGGGTCACGTCGCCGGCGCCGAACAGGCGGTGCGCGAGCGGCTCGCTGTAGCCCAGCGTGACGCTGACCGATCGCGGCGTGCGGGCCGCGCGCTCGCGGAACGCGGCTTCGAGCGGCGCATCGCCGCTGCCCAGCAGCGCGAGCTGCCCGCCCTGCGCGAGCAGCACGTCGAGCGCGCCGAGCACAAGGTGCAGGCCCTTCTGCTCGGTCAACCGGCTGACCACGATGAAGAGCGGCGCATCGGGCTCGGCGGCGAGGCCGAGCTCTTCCTGCAGCGCGGCCTTGCAGCGTGCCTTGCCGGCCGGGCGCCGCACGTCGAAGCGGTGCGGGATCAGCGTGTCGGTGGCCGGGTTCCAGACCGCGTCGTCGACCCCGTTGAGGATGCCGCCGAGCACGCTGGCGCGGCTGTGCAGCAGGCCGTCGAGGCCGAAGCCCTGTTCGGGCGTCTGGATCTCGCGCGCATAGGTCGGGCTCACGGTGGTGATGCGGTCGGCGAAGCACAGGCCGCCCTTCATGAACGAGAGCTGGCCGTAGAACTCGAGGCCGTTGACGCCGAAGGCCGCGGGCGGCAGGCCGAGCTCGGCGAAATGCCAGGCCGCGAACAGGCCCTGGTAGGCCAGGTTGTGCACGGTGAACACGCTGCCCACGCGCGGACGGCCGTTCGGCGGCGCGAAGGCCAGGTAGGCCGGCGCCAGGGCGGCATGCCAGTCGTGCGCATGCACGACCTCGGGCTGCCAGCCTGCATCGAGCCCCTGCGCGAGCTGCGCGCCGGCCCAGCCCAGCAGGGCGAAGCGCCGGTGGTTGTCGGCATAGGCCTGGCGCTTCGCATCCTCGTAGGGATTGCCGGGCCGGTCGTAGAGGGCCGGTGCATCGATCACGTAGGCGCGGATGGCCGGCGCCGCGCCGGCGCCCGGCACGTAGCCCGTGCGCAGCTGCACGCTGTCGCCCCACGGCGTCGTGAGTTCGGCCAGCGGCGCGATGTCGTCCAGGCCGGCCAGGATCGCCGGGAAGCCCGGCAGCAGCACCCGCACGTCCTGGCCTGCGGCCGCCAGCGCGATCGGCAGCGCGCCGGCGACGTCCGCCAGCCCGCCGGTCTTGAGCAAGGGGAAGAGTTCGGCGCTGACCTGCAGGATCCGCATCGAGCTATTGCGCTGCCAGGCGCGCGAGCATCTCGCGCGTGATCAGCACCACGCCGTTGTCGGTGCGCTCGAAGCGGGCGGCATCGGCCTCGGCATCGACGCCGACGACCATGCCTTCCGGGATGACGCAGGCGCGGTCGACGACCACCTTGCTCAGCTTGGCGCGGCGCCCGACCTCGACGTCGGGCAGCAGCACGGCCTCGAGGATCTCGCAGAAGGAATGCACGCGCACGCCCGAAAAAAGCACCGAATCCTTGACCTGCGAGCCCGAGACGATGCAGCCGCCGGAGACGATGGTGTTGACCGTCATGCCGTTGTTGCCGTCGAGGTCGACCACGAACTTGGCCGGCGGCAGCTGGCGCTGGTAGGTCCAGATGGGCCAGTCGGTGTCATAGATGTCGAGCTCCGGGGTGACCGACGCGAGGTCGAGGTTGGCGGCCCAGAATGCATCAATCGTGCCCACGTCGCGCCAGTAGGCCTTGGCGTCGGGCCCGACCGGGCCGCGCGTCACGCAGGACATGCCGAAGGGATGCGCCGCCGCGCGGCCCTGGGCCACGGCGCGCGGAATGATGTCCTTGCCGAAGTCGTGCTCGGAGTCGGGATTGGCGGCGTCTTCCTCGAGCAGCTGGTAGAGGTATTCGGAATCGAACACGTAGATGCCCATGCTGGCCAGCGCGATGTCGGGGTGCCCGGGCATGGCCGGCGGGTCGGCCGGCTTCTCGAGGAAGCTGGTGATGCGGCGATCGGCATCGACCGCCATCACGCCGAAGGCGGTGGCCTCCATGCGCGGCACCTCGATGCAGCCGACGGTGCAGCCCAGGCCGTGCGCGACGTGGTCGGAGAGCATGATCGAGTAGTCCATCTTGTAGATGTGGTCGCCCGCCAGCACCACCACGTAGTCATGCGGCGTGGAGCGGGTCTGGATGATGTCGAGGTTCTGGAACACGGCATCGGCCGTGCCGCGGTACCAGTGCTCGTCGCTGGTGCGCTGCTGGGCCGGCAGCACGTCGACCATCTCGTTGAGCTCGGCGCGCAGGAAGCTCCAGCCGCGCTGCAGGTGGCGCATCAGCGAATGCGACTTGTACTGCGTCACCACCGCCATGCGGCGGATGCCGGAGTTCAGGCAGTTGGAGAGCGCGAAGTCGATGATGCGGAACTTGCCGCCGAAGTACACCGCCGGCTTGGCGCGCCGGTCGGTCAGCTGCTTGAGACGCGAGCCGCGGCCGCCGGCCAGCACCAGGGCGATGGTGCGGCGAACGAGCTGGTGGGCCTGCAGTGGGGGTTGCGCGGTGGTTCCCATCATGTGCCTCCGGTGGTGGTGATGTTCTTCGGTCGGCCCAGCCTAGCACCCCGGCGTGCGCTTGGCTTCTACGTTCTTGCGACCCAGAGGCTGGTGGGCAGCAGCAGCTGGGGGCCTTGCAGCGGCAAGGCGCCGTCGTCGTCGGCATCGCTGGCCAGCCGGCGCGTCCAGTTGCCGGGCGGCAGCTCGAATTCGACCAGGTGCTCTTCGGCATTCACCAGCAGCAGCCAGCCCGGCGCGGGCGCCACGGCGTCGAACACGATCGCGAGCGCATGGCGGTCGGCGCGTTCCCAATCGGCCGGCGTCATCGCGCGGCCCTCGGGCGTCAGCCAGCGCAGCGCGGCGGCGCCGGTCCGCGGCGTGCCGGGCCACCAGGCGTTGCTGCGCAGCGGCTCGGCCTCGCGGCGCAGCGCCAGCACGCGGGCGACGAAGGCGGCGAGGCCGGCGTCGGCCCGGTCCCAGGCCAGCCAGGTGGTTTCGTTGTCCTGGCAGTAGGCATTGTTGTTGCCGCGCTGGGTGTGGTCGATCTCGTCGCCGGCCAGCAGCATGGGCGTGCCCTGCGCGAGCAGCAGCGCCGCCAGCAGCACGCGCTGCAGGCGGCGGCGCTCGGCCCGCACGGCCGGATCGCCGGTGTCGCCTTCGACGCCGAAGTTGCGGCTCAGGTTGCGGTCGCTGCCGTCGCGGTTGTTCTCGCCATTGGCGAGGTTGTGGCGCTCGTCGTAGCTCACCAGGTCGCGCAGCGTGAAGCCGTCGTGCGCGGTGACGAAATTGACGCTCGCGGTCGGTGCACGTGCGTCATGCGCGAACTCCGCGCTGGAGCCGGTGAAGCGCTGCGCGAAGTCGCCCAGGCCGGTACCGCGGTGCAGCCAGAAGGCGCGCTGCGTGTCGCGAAAGCGGTCGTTCCATTCGAGCCAGCCGGTCGGGAATTCGCCCAGCCGGTAGCCGCCGGGGCCGAGGTCCCAGGGCTCGGCGATCATGAGTGTGCCGGCCAGCACCGGATCCTGGGCGATGGCCGCCAGCAGCGGCGCGCGGGGGTCGAACTCGCCGCCCGTGCGGCGCGCCAGCACGGGCGCGAGGTCGAAGCGGAAGCCGTCGACGCCGAGCTCGCTCACCCAATGGCGCAGGCTGTCCATCACGAGCTGCAGCACGCGCGGCTCGGCCAGGTTCAGGCAGTTGCCGCAGCCGGTCCAGTTCTCGTAGAGCGCGCGGTCGTCCGGGCGCAGGTGGTAGTAAAGCGCGTTGTCGATGCCGCGCAGGCTCAGCGTCGGCCCGAGCTCGTCGGTCTCGGCGCTGTGGTTGTAGACCACGTCGATCACCAGTTCCATCCCGCGCGCATGCACCGCATCGGCCAGGGCGCGGAATTCGGTCGCCGGCGTGGTGCCGGGCCGGCCGCTCCAGTAGCGCGCCTCGGGCGCGAACCAGCCGATCGGGCTGTAGCCCCAGTAGTTGCTGAGGCCCATGGCCAGCAGACGCTCTTCGTCGGCGCGCTGCTGCACCGGCATCAGGCTCAGCGTGGTGATGCCGAGCTGCTGCAGGGGGTCGAGCACGGCCGGCTCGGCCAGGCCGGCGTAGGTGCCGCGCAGGGCTTCGGGCACGGCGGGATGCAGGCGCGTTTGGCCGCGCACGTGCAGCTCGTACAGCACGCGCAGGCCGGGGTCGATGCGCGGGCGCGCCGGGCCGCCGGCAGGCAGCGGCGCCGCGACGCGGGCCTTGAGCGCGATGCCCGCGTTGTCGCGCGGATCGCGGCGCTCGGGTTGCGCCGGATCGTGGCCGAGGAACAGCGCCTCGCCGCCATAGCGGCCGACCACCTCGCGCGCATACGGATCGAGCAGCAGCTTCGCCGGGTTGAAGCGCTGGCCCTCGTGCGGCGCCCAGGGCCCGTCGACGCGCCAGCCGTAGACCAGCCCCGGCCGGCCGCTGGGCAGCCGGCCGTGCCAGACGCCGTCGGTGCAGGCCGGCAGCGGCAGGCGCTGCTGCTCGTGCTGGCCCGTGCCGTCGAACAGGCACAGCCAGACGCCGGTGGCGTTCGGGGCGGCGAGCGCGAAGTTGATGCCTTCGGAAGTGGGGGTGGCGCCCAGCGGCCAAGGGGTGCCTGTGCTCAGCATGTTGTTGCGGGGAGGTTGTCCTTGACCATGCGTGCCCTTGGGATTCGAAAATCATTGTGGCACGCGCCAAGTGCGCCATCGCCGTACCCGCGATAATCCGCCTTCCCCGGCCGCCCGGCGCCGGGGCCTGTCCCAAGCCCAATGAATCCCAGCTACAAACCCAGCGACGTCGAATCGGCCGCCCAGGCCCACTGGACCGCGGCCGACGCCTACCGCGTGACCGAGGACACGCGCAAGAAGAAGTACTACGCCTGCTCGATGCTGCCGTACCCCAGCGGCAAGCTGCACATGGGCCACGTGCGCAACTACACGATCAACGACATGCTCACGCGCTACCTGCGCATGAGCGGCTACAACGTGCTGATGCCGATGGGCTGGGATGCCTTCGGCCTGCCGGCCGAGAACGCGGCGCTCAAGAACGGCGTGCCGCCGGCGAAGTGGACCTACGAGAACATCGGCTACATGAAGAGCCAGCTCCAGGCCATGGGGCTGGCGATCGACTGGAGCCGCGAGATCGCGACCTGCGATCCGTCCTACTACAAGTGGAACCAGTGGCTGTTCCTCAAGATGCTCGAGAAGGGCATCGCCTACCGCAAGACGCAGGTCGTCAACTGGGATCCGGTCGACCAGACCGTGCTGGCCAACGAGCAGGTGATCGACGGCAAGGGCTGGCGCACCGGCGCCACCGTCGAGCGGCGCGAGATCCCCGGCTACTACCTCAAGATCAGCGATTACGCCGAGGAGCTGCTCGAGCACACGCAGCACAAGCTGCCCGGCTGGCCCGAGCGCGTCAAGCTGATGCAGGAGAACTGGATCGGCAAGAGCGAAGGCGTGCGCTTCGCCTTCACCCATCGCATCCAGGACGAGAATGGCGCGCTGATCCAGGGCGGGCGCATGTACGTCTTCACGACGCGCGCCGACACCATCATGGGCGTGACCTTCTGCGCCGTCGCGCCCGAGCATCCGCTGGCGCTGCATGCCGCGAAGACGAATCCGAAGGTCGCCGCCTTCATCGAGGAATGCCGCAACGGCGGCACCACCGAGGCCGAGCTCGCCACGCAGGAAAAGAAGGGCGTGCCCACCGGCCTGACGGTGATGCACCCGATCACCGAGGAGCAGGTGCCGGTGTGGGTCGGCAACTACGTGCTGATCGGCTACGGCGACGGCGCCGTGATGGGCGTGCCTGCGCACGACGAACGCGACTTCGCCTTCGCCAACAAGTACGGCATCGAGATCATCCAGGTCGTGCTGGTCGACGACGAGCCGCATTTCAACTACCACCGCTGGCAGGACTGGTACGCCGACAAGCAGCGCGGCGTGACCATCAACTCCGACAACTTCAGCGGCATGTCGTACACCGAGGCCGTCAAGGCCGTCGCGCATGCGCTCGGCCAGAAGGGCCTGGGCGAGATGCAGACCACCTGGCGCCTGCGCGACTGGGGCGTGAGCCGCCAGCGCTACTGGGGCACGCCGATCCCGATCATCCATTGCGACACGCACGGCGCGGTGCCGGTGCCCGAGAAGGACCTGCCGGTCGTGCTGCCGACCGACTGCGTGCCCGACGGCTCGGGCAATCCGCTGGTCAGGCACGAGGGTTTCCATGCCGGCGTGGTCTGCCCCGTCTGCGGCCAGCCCGCGCGGCGCGAGACCGACACCATGGACACCTTCGTCGACAGTTCGTGGTACTTCATGCGCTACTGCGACCCGAAGAACGAAGAGGCCATGGTCGGCGAGGGCGCGAAGTACTGGATGCCGATGGACCAGTACATCGGCGGCATCGAGCACGCGATCCTGCATCTGCTGTATGCGCGCTTCTGGACCAAGGTGATGCGCGACCTCGGCCTGGTGAAGGTCGACGAGCCCTTCGCCAAGTTGTTGACGCAGGGCATGGTGCTCAACCATATCTTCTACAAGCGCAACGAGAAGGGCGGCAAGGATTACTTCCCGCCGTCCGAAGTCACGCCCGTGCTCGACGCCCAGGGCCGCATCGTCGGCGGCACCGCGGCCGACGGCACGCAGGTCGACTACGGCGGCGTCGGCAAGATGGGCAAGAGCGAACGCAACGGCGTCGACCCGCAGGACCTGATCGAGAGATACGGCGCCGACACCGCGCGCCTGTACACCATGTTCACCGCGCCGCCCGAGGCCACGCTCGAATGGAACGACGCCGCGGTGGAGGGCAGCTCGCGCTTCCTGCGCCGGCTCTGGAACTTCGGCGTCGCGCTGCATGCCGGCGGCAGCGCCGATGGCACCCGCGTCAAGGCCGCTGCGAAGCTCACCGGCTTCAGCGAGGAGGCCAAGGCGCTGCGGCGCGAAGTGCACACCGTGCTGCGCCAGATCGACTACGACTACCAGCGCATGCAATACAACACGGTGGTGTCGGGTGCGATGAAGCTGCTCAATGCGCTCGAAGGCTTCAAGCCCGCGACGCCGCACGCCGGCGACCGCGCCGCCGTGCATGAAGGCTTCGGCATCCTGCTGCGCTGCCTCTATCCGGCCACGCCGCACATCACGCACCAGCTCTGGCAGCAGCTCGGCTACGACGGCGAATGGGGTGATCTGCTCGATGCGCCATGGCCCACAGTCGACGTCGATGCACTGGCGCAGGACGAGATCGAGCTGATGCTGCAGGTCAACGGCAAGCTGCGCGGTTCGGTGCGCGTGCCGGCTGCCGCGTCCAAGCAGGAGATCGAGAAGATCGCGCTGGCCAGCGAAGCCTTCACCAAGCATTCCGACGGCGCCGCGGTCAAGCGCGTCATCGTCGTGCCCGGGCGGCTGGTCAACGTGGTGGTATGAAAAGCATGAACACACGCCATCCGCTGCCGCGCCGCGGCTTCCTGCTCGCCGCAGCGCTTTCCGTCACGGTGGCGGGCTGCGGCTTCGAACTGCGCAAGGCACCCGTCTTCCCGTTCAAGACCCTGGTCGTGCAGGGCAGCTCGGCCTTCACGAACAGCGTGCGGCGCAATCTGCGCGCGGCCGGCAACGTGGAGCTGCTGCCGGCCGACCAGACCGCCAAGGCCGATGCGGTGCTCGAGATCCTGGCCGAGAACCGCGAGCAGCTCGTCACCTCGACCAACTCCGCCGGCCAGGTGCGCGAAATCCAGCTGCGCCTGACGGTGCGCTTCCGGCTGCGCGGCCAGGCCGGCAAGGAACTGCTCGCGCCGACCACGATCACGCAGACGCGCGACATCACCTACAACGAGACCGCTGCGCTCGCGAAGGCCAGCGAGACCGAGCTGCTGTACGTCGACATGCAGAACGACATCGCCCAGCAGATGATGCGCCGTCTCGCGGCGGCCAAGGCCAACTGATGCAGCTGGGCGCCGCACAGCTGGAAGCCCATTTGCAGCGCGGCCTCCAGCCGCTCTACGTGATCCATGGCGACGAGCCGCTGCTCGCGCAGGAGGCGGCCGATGCGATCCGCGCCGCGGCGCGCCTGCAGGGTTACACCGAACGCAGTTCGTACACCGTGGCCGGCGCGCATTTCGACTGGAGCGCGGTGCTCGCGGCGGGCGGCTCGCTGAGCCTGTTCGCCGACCGGCAGATTGTCGAGATCCGCATCCCCTCGGGCAAGCCGGGCAAGGACGGCAGTGTCGCGCTGCAGCAGATCGCCGAGTCGGCGCCGGGCAACGACAGCACCCTCACGCTGGTGATGCTGCCGCGCCTGGACAAGGCGACCCGCACCGGCGCCTGGTTCTCGGCGCTCGAGAGTCGCGGCGTCAGCCTGCAGGTCGAGACCGTCGAGCGCGCCGCGCTGCCGCCATGGATCGCGCAGCGGCTCGCGCAGCAGGGCCAGCGGGTGAAGGGCGGCGAGGAAGGCCAGCGCACGCTGCAGTTCTTCGCCGACCGGGTCGAAGGCAACCTGCTGGCCGCGCACCAGGAGATCCAGAAGCTCGCGCTGCTGCATCCGCCGGGCGAATTGAGCTGGGAGCAGGTCGAAGGCGCGGTCAACAACGTCGCGCGCTACGACGTGTTCAAGCTGTCCGAGGCGGTGCTCGCCGGCCAGCCGCAGCGCGTCGCGCGCATGCTCGACGGCCTGCAGGCCGAAGGCGAGGCCGAGGTGCTGGTGCACTACACGCTGGCCGAGGACATCCGCGCGCTCAAGCGCATCAAGGACGCGATGGCCGCCGGCCGGCCGCTGCCGATGGCGCTGCGCGAGAACCGCATCTGGGGCCCGCGCGAACGCGCCTTCGAGCGCGTGCTGCCGCGCCTGGACGACCGCCTGCTCGCGCGCCTGCTGCGCGCGGCGCACATCGTGGACGGCATCGTCAAGGGCCTGAAGCAGCCCGACTGGCCGGCCAGCGGCTGGCAGGCGCTGCAGCGGCTGGCGCTGATGCTGTGCCGTGCCTGCGCGGCGCCCGCGCGCGGCTGATCGCGCCACCGGCGGCGCCGGTTCTTGTTTTGCGAACGCAGCGTTTCCGTGCGTTCTTCGCGTGCGGACCTTCGCATGGGAAAATGCGGCCATGAACGCGTTCAACGTCAGCGAACACATGCAGACCCTCGGCCTGCAGGCCAAGTCGGCCTCGGCCCTCATGGCACGGGCCGACGCCGCCACCAAGAGCAAGGCCCTGCGCGCGCTCGCGCGTCGCCTGCGCGACAACGCCGCCGCGCTGGCGCCGGCCAATGCGCGCGATGTCGAGCGTGCCACCGCCGCCGGCCTGTCGGCGCCGATGGTCGATCGCCTCAAGCTCACGCCCAAGGCCATCGAGACGGTCGCCCTCGGCTGCGAGCAGTTGGCCGCCATGCCCGACGTGATCGGCGAAATCATCGGCATGCGCCAGCAGCCCAGCGGCATCCGGGTCGGCCAGATGCGGGTGCCGATCGGCGTCTTCGGCATGATCTACGAGAGCCGGCCCAACGTGACCATCGAGGCCGCGAGCCTGGCCATCAAGAGCGGCAACGCGGCCATCCTGCGCGGCGGCTCGGAAGCGATCGAGTCGAACAAGGCGCTGGCCCGGCTGGTGTCCGAATCGCTGGCCGAGGCAGGCCTGCCGGTCGAGGCGGTGCAGCTGGTGCAGACCACCGACCGCGAAGCCGTCGGCCAGCTGATCGCGATGCCCCAGTTCGTCGACGTGATCATCCCGCGCGGCGGCAAGGGGCTGATCGAGCGCATCAGCCGCGATGCCAAGGTGCCTGTCATCAAGCACCTGGACGGCAACTGCCACGTCTACGTGGACGACACGGCCGAGCTCGGCATGGCGGTGAACATCGTCGACAACGCCAAGACACAGAAATACAGCCCCTGCAACGCGGCCGAAGGCCTGCTGGTCGCGGCCTCGATCGCCGACCGCTTCCTGCCGGAGATCGGCGCGATCTTCGCGGCCAAGGGCGTGGAGATGCGCTGCGACCGCGCCGCCGCGCGGATCCTGCGCGCCGGCGGCGTGCTGCCGGCGGGCGCGGCGGTCGTCGACGCGGTGGCGTCCGACTGGTCGGAGGAATACCTGGCCGCGGTCATCAGCATCAAGGTGGTGGCGGATGTCGACGAGGCGATCGCGCACATCAACCGCTATTCGAGCCATCACACCGATGCCATCGTCACGCGCGACCACGTGAACGCCCAGCGCTTCCTGCGCGAGGTCGACTCGGCGAGCGTGATGGTCAATGCGAGCACGCGCTTTGCCGACGGCTTCGAGTTCGGGCTCGGCGCGGAGATCGGCATCAGCACCGACAAATTCCATGCGCGCGGGCCGGTGGGTATCGAAGGGCTGACCTCGCTCAAATACATCGTGCTGGGCCAGGGCAACACGAGAAGCTGACCCCCAGGTTTGCTCGCTTCGCGGCGTTTCCCGAAGGGGATGGAAGATGACGCGGTTGTCATCTTCGAGGTCGTCCCCAAATCCTACAATTCCAGTCCACCTTTCGCCGCAGAACGCACAATAAGGCCGCCGCATGGTCCCCCATCTCGTCACCGCCCTGACCGGCCCCATCAACGAACTCGAGCAGCGCGTTCTCGACTCCATGCCGGCCATCGAGCGCTGGTTCCGTCTCGAGTGGATGGAGCACACGCCGCCGTTCTACAGCTCGGTGGACATCCGCAACGCGGGCTTCAAGCTGGCGCCGGTCGACACCAACCTCTACCCGGGCGGCTGGAACAACCTGACCCGCGAGATGCTGCCGCTGGCGGTGCAGGCCGCCCAGGCCGCGATCGAGAAGATCTGCCCGGAGGCGCGCAACCTGCTGGTGATTCCGGAAAACCATTCGCGCAACACCTTCTACCTGGCCAACGTGGCCCAGCTGGTGCGTATTTTTCACATGGCAGGGCTCAACGTGCGCGTGGGCTCGATCGATCCCGCGATCAAGTCGCCCAAGAAGATCGAGCTGCCGAACGGCGACACCGTGTGCCTGGAGCCGGTGGTGCGCGGCAAGCGGCGCCTCGGCCTCAAGCATTTCGACCCCTGCACCATCCTGCTCAACAACGACCTGGCGGCCGGCACCCCGGGCATCCTCGAGGATCTGCACGAGCAGTACCTGCTGCCGCCGCTGCACGCCGGCTGGTCGGTGCGCCACAGGAGCAACCATCTGCACAGCTACGAAGAGCTCTCCAAGCGCTTCGGCAAGCTGCTGGGCATCGACCCATGGCTGATCAATCCGATGTACGCCAAGGCCGGCGAGGTCAGCTTCGCGGATGGCACCGGCATGGACGTGCTGACCAGCCATGTGGACGCGATGCTCACCAAGATCCGCCGCAAGTACAAGGAATACGGCATCAACGAGAAGCCCTTCGTCGTCGTCAAGGCCGACAACGGCGCGGGTGCCATGGGCGTGATGACGGTGCGCGACGTCAAGGATCTCGAGACCCTCGGCCGCCGCTCGCGCGGCAAGGCCGGTGCCGCCGGCGAGGGCGCGGAGCGCAGCGAGGTGATCGTCCAGGAGGGCGTGCTGACCAACGAGCGCGTGCACGATGCCGTGGCCGAGCCGGTGGTCTACATGATGGACCGCTACGTGGTCGGCGGCTTCTACCGCGTGAACGCCGAGCGCAGCCCGGACGAAAACCTCAACATGCCGGGCGCCAGCTTCGTGCCCTTGGCCTTTTCGGAGAGTGCGCACTTACCGCAACCCGGCGCCAAGCCCGGTGCCAGCGCGCCGAACCGGTTCTACATGTACGGCGTGATCGCCCGGTTGGCGATGGTGGCGGCCAGTTACGAGCTCGAAGCCACCAACCCGGACGCCGAAATCTACGAATGATTTCCGGCCGCGTCTTGCGAGGCCGCCCGGCGGCTGCAAAATAGCGACCCCACAGCAACGCAAACGAGGGGGCGGAGGGCGAAGCGGCAACCTTGCGAGGCGGCCGGCGCGCCCGGGCGAGCATCACGGCGCCGGACGACCCTTTGCACCGACTTCGTGTCCCGTTCCAAATCTTCCTCCGCCGCGCTGATCCTCGCGGCCATCGGCGTTGTCTACGGCGACATCGGCACCAGCGTGCTGTATGCGGTCAAGGAGGTGTTCGGTCACGGCCATGTTCCCTTCACGATCGAGAACGTCTACGGCATCCTCTCGATGTTCTTCTGGACGCTGACGGTCATCGTGTCCCTGAAGTACGTGGTGCTGGTGCTGCGGGCCGACAACGAAGGCGAGGGCGGCCTGGTCGCGATGCTGGCGCTGGCCTCGCGCGCGGTCGCCGACAAGCCGCGGCTGCGCCGGGTGCTGCTGGTGGTGGGCATCTTCGGCACCTCGCTGTTCTATGGCGACGGCGTCATCACGCCGGCCATCTCGGTGCTGTCGGCGGTCGAGGGCCTGGAGGTGGTGTCGCCGCACTTCGGGCACTACGTGATCCCGGTCACCCTGGTCGTGCTGTTCTGCCTGTTCGCGGTGCAAAAGAGCGGCACCGCGGGCATCGGCCGCTTCTTCGGCCCCATCACGCTGTCCTGGTTCTGCGCCATCGCGCTGCTCGGCGTGTCGCAGATCGTCGTGCATCCGGAAATCCTCAAGGCGCTGAGCCCGCACTATGCGCTGCGCTTCATCTGGGGCAACCCGGTCACCAGCTTCATCATCCTGGGCGCGACGGTGCTGTGCGTGACCGGCGCCGAGGCGCTCTATGCCGACCTCGGCCACTTCGGCAAGGGGCCGATCCGCATCGCCTGGTTCTCGGTCGTGATGCCGGCGCTGACGCTCAACTACTTCGGCCAGGGCGCGCTGCTGCTGGAGAACCCGCTGGCGGTCAAGAACCCGTTCTTCATGATGGCGCCCGAGTGGGCGCTGGTGCCGCTGGTGTTCCTGGCCACGGCGGCCACGGTGATCGCGTCGCAGGCCCTCATCACGGGCGCCTTCAGCGTCACCCGCCAGGTGATCCAGCTCGGCTACCTGCCGCGCCTGAACATCGAGCACACCAGCGTGCGCACCGCGGGGCAGATCTACATCCCGTTCGTCAACTGGGGGCTGTTCGTCGCCATCGTGCTGGCGGTGGTCATGTTCCGCTCGTCGAGCAACCTGGCCGCGGCCTACGGCATCGCCGTCACCACCGACATGCTGATCACCACCGTGCTGACCTTCTTCGTGATCCGCTATGCCTGGAAGTACCCGCTGGCGCTGTGCATTGCGGCGACCGGTGCCTTCTTCGTGGTCGACTTCCTGTTCTTCGCCTCCAACCTGCTCAAACTGTTCGAGGGCGGCTGGTTCCCGCTCATGATCGGCGGCGGCATCTTCACGCTCATGATCACCTGGAAGGAGGGCCGCCGCCTGATGGGCGAAACGCAGCTCGCCGAGGCCATCGATCTGCGCAGCTTCCTCGATTCGGTGTTCGTCACGCCGCCGGCGCGCGTCGACGGCACGGCCGTGTTCATGACCGCGGAGCCCGGCGTGGTGCCGAATGCGCTGCTGCACAACCTCAAGCACAACAAGGTGCTGCACGAGCAGAACCTGTTCGTCACCGTGCGCAACCACGAGGTGCCGTGGATTCCGATGGACAAGCGCATCGAGATGGAGCCGCTCGGCCACCATTGCTGGCAGGTGATCGTGCACTACGGCTTCAAGAACGACGTCGAGCTGCCGCGCGCGCTCGAACATGCGCGCCTGCGCGGCTGCCAGCTCGAGCCGATGTCGACCAGCTACTTTCTGTCGCGCGACGTCGTGATTCCGACCCTGGGCAGCGGCATGGCGCCATGGCGCGAGAAGCTGTTCGCGCAGATGCATCACAACGCGAGCGGCGTGGCGGATTTCCTGGGCTTGCCGAACAATGCCGTCGTCGAGCTGGGCTCCAAGATCGAAATCTAGGCTCGCCCGCGACCCCGGCACAATTCCGCGCATGCGATTTTTCAAGGATCTGAGCCTGTCGGCCTTCACCGCAGGCTTCGTCGCGGTGCTCGTGGGCTTCACGAGCTCGGTGGCGATCGTGTTCCAGGCCGCTCTGGCCTTCGGCGCCACGCCCGAGATGATCAGCTCCTGGATGTGGGCGCTGGGCCTCGGCATGGGGCTGGCCTCGGCGCTGCCTTCGCTGTGGCTGCGCAAGCCCGTGATGATCGCCTGGAGCACGCCCGGCGCCGCGGTGCTCGCGAGCGCCGGTGCCGGCTACACGATGAACGAGGCGGTGGGCGCCTTCATCGTGTGCGCCGTGCTGATGGCGCTGGCGGGCGCCACCGGCTGGTTCGAGCGCGTGATGAACCGGATCCCGATGGCCATCGCCTCCGCGCTGCTCGCCGGCGTGCTGGCGCGCTTCGGCCTCGACGCCTTCATCGCCGCCAGGACGGCGCTGCCGCTGGTGCTGCTGATGCTCGGCACCTACCTCGTCGCCAAGCGCTGGCTGCCGCGCTACGCGGTGCCGCTCACGCTCGCGGTGGCGGTCGCTTTCGCCGCCGCGCGTGGCCAGCTGGCCTGGAGCGCGGTGCACTTCAGCATCGCCAAGCCGGTGTTCACGATGCCGGTCTTCAGCTGGCAGGCGGCGGTCAGCCTGGCGCTGCCGCTGTTCGTGGTCACGATGGCCTCGCAGAACCTGCCGGGCGTCGCCGCCGTCCGCGCCGCGGGCTACGAGATGCCGGTCTCCAGGCTCATCACGCTCAGCGGGCTGGTCACGCTGGTGCTCGCGCCCTTCGGCGCCTTCGCGCTCAATCTCAGCGCCATCACCGCGGCCATCTGCATGGGCCGCGAGGCGCACGAAGATCCGGCGCGGCGCTACACCGCGGCGGTCAGCTGCGGTGCGATCTACGTGGTGATCGGGCTCTTCGGCGCCGCGGTCACGGGCATCCTGACCGCGTTCCCGAAGGAACTGGTCATCGCCATCGCGGGGCTGGCGCTGCTCGGCACCATCGGCAGCGGCCTGGCAGCGGCGGTGCGCGACGAATCGCATCGCGAAGCCGCGCTGATCACCTTCCTCGTCACGCTGTCGGGCATCACCATCGCGGGCGTCGGCTCCGCGTTCTGGGGCGTGGTGGCGGGCGCCGTCGCGCTCGGCATCCAGCAGCTCGGCCGCAGACCCTTTGCCAGCAGGGAAATCGCCATCGGCGGCAAGATCGAGCCCGACGCCCGCGCCGCTGCCGACGCGACGCCCTCCACGCCGACCGGCGGAAAGACCTTCTGATGCACATCCTCTTCGTGGCCGACCCGCTCGACCTGTTCAAGATCTACAAGGACAGCACCTTCGCGATGATGCGCGAGGCGCAGCGCCGCGGCCATCGCATCGCGGCCTGCGTGCCGCAGGACCTGCAATGGTCCTCGGGCAAGCCGGTGAGCGCGACGGTGCAGCAGATCACCCTGACCGGCGATCCGCACGACTGGTACCACGAGGACCTGCGCGAGTCGATGGCGCTGAAGGATTTCGACGTCGTCGTGATGCGCAAGGACCCGCCCTTCGATGCCGAGTACATCTACGCCACCCACCTGCTCGAACAGGCCGAGCGCGAAGGCGCGCACGTCGTCAACAAGCCGCGCGCGCTGCGCGACCATCCCGAGAAGCTGGCGATCATGGAGTTCGCGCAGTTCACGACGCCGACCCTGGTCACGCGCAGTGCCTCGGCGGTGCGCGATTTCCACGCCGAGCACGGCGACGTCATCCTCAAGCCGCTGGACGGCATGGGCGGCATGGGCATCTTCCGCGTCAAGGCCGATGCGCTGAACCTGGGCTCGATCGTCGAGACGCTCAACAAGGACGGCGCCGAGACGATCATGGTGCAGCGCTTCGTGCCCGAGATCACAGAGGGCGACAAGCGGGTGCTGGTGATCGGCGGCAAGCCCGTGCCCTTCAGCCTCGCGCGCATTCCGCAGGGCACCGAGGTGCGCGGCAATCTGGCGGCCGGCGGCAAGGGCGTGGCGCAGCCGCTGAGCGCGCAGGACCTGCGCATCGCCGAGGCGATCGGGCCGGTGCTGCATGCGCGCGGCTTGCTGCTGATCGGGCTGGACGTGATCGGCGGCTCGCTGACCGAAATCAACGTCACCAGCCCGACCTGCTTCCAGGAGATCACGGAACAGACCGGCTTCGACGTGCCGGCGATGTTCATCGACGCGCTCGAGGCGACCCTGCCCTCGAAAAGCTAGTGGGTTAGCCGGCGCGCTGCCCGTCGACGAACACGGCGAGCTCCTGCGGCGCGAATGCGGTCCAGGTCTCGTTGGTCGTGAGCGGCGCGGTCACCACCACGGCGACGCGATCGTCCGGCGTGGTGTGCTGCGCGAAGTCGATGCTGAGGTCTTCGTCGGACAGCTCGGCGGTCAGGAAGGGATGCTTGCGTTCGACATACCAGAGGTTCGTCGACGCGTGGGCCCAGAGCGCCTGGCCGTTCGAGAGCATGAAATTGAAGGTGCCATGGCGCGCGAAGCGCGGCGCCAGTTCGCGCAGCGTGAGGGTCAGCTCCGCGATGCTCGGCACGCCCGCATGCGATTTGGCCAGTTCCTGCATGAGCCAGCAGAAGGCATGCTCGCTGTCGGTGCTGCCGACCGGACGGAAGCTGCCGTGCAGGCGCGGGCGGAAGTCCTTCAGGTCGCCGTTGTGGGCGAACACCCAGTAGCGGCCCCACAGCTCGCGAACGAAGGGGTGGCAGTTCTGCAGGTTCACCGCGCCCTGCGTGGCCTTGCGGATGTGGGCGACGACGTTGCGGCTCTGGATCGGATAGCGCCGGATCAGTTCGGCCACCGGCGACTCGCAGGCCGGCTGATGGTCGACGAAGTGCCGGAGGCCGCGGTCCTCGAAGAAGGCGATGCCCCAGCCGTCGGCGTGATGGTCGGTGCGCCCGCCGCGCTGCGCGAAGCCCGTGAAGCTGAAGGTCACGTCGGTGGGCGTGTTGCAGTTCATTCCAAGCAGCTGACACATGAGGTAGAGCTTACCCCCAGGCTTGCCCACTTCGTGTGGCCGCCCACCCTCTTTCAGGGGGCGCTGCCGGCGGACCGGCGGAGCCGGATCCGCGGCAGCTCACGAACGCGGCGCGTTCCGCGGCCGATGAGCGAGCGATTGCGCTGCTATCTGGCTGGCAGGGCATCGGGGTTGCGCGGGGTCTTTTCTCGCAGCTGCCACGCAGCGCAGATCGCGAGCGCGCACAGGGCGGCCAGCAGTCCGAAGACTTCGTCGAAGGCCGCCAGGCGCTCGGGGCTGGAGTCGGCGTTGGCGAACGAGTCGCCGTGCGCCGCGAGGCGCCATTCGAGGACGACCGCGCACAGGCTCACGCCCGCGGCGCCGCCCAGCATGCGCAGGAAGTTGATCGCGCTCGCGCCCTGCGGAATCAGGGCCTTCTCGAGCGGGCGCATCGCGCCGAGGTTGAGCGACGGCAGGATGAAGCCGAGCCCGATGCGGCCGACGGTGGCGAAGAGCGCCAGCAGCCACACGCCGCTGCCCAGGTGCAGCACCGTCATCAGCGCGAACGAGGCGGCCAGCAGCGCGAGGCCGATGCTCACCAGCGCCCACGTCGGCTGCCGGTCGGCCAGCCGGCCGACCCCGGCGATCGTCAGTGCCAGCACGATGCCGGCCGGCAGCAGGATGGTGCCGACCAGCGAGGCCGAGAGCTGCAGCCCGACCTGCATGTAGACCGGCAGCAGGTAAGTCGATCCGAACAGCGCGGTGCCGTAGATGAAGGCGACCAGGCTGCCCATCGCGAACTGCCGGTGCTGGAACAGCGCGAGGTTCATCAGCGGCGTGCCGCCCGCGGCGGCGAAGCGCTTCTGCCAGGCCAGGAAGGCGGCGAAGGCCGCCAGCGCGCCGGCCAGCAGCAGCGCCGCGCCGAGCGGTGCATCGCCGCGCAGCTGCACGAGGCCGTTGAGCAGGCACAGCGTGCCGACGGTGCCGAGCGTGAGGCCGCGCCAGTCGAGCCCGTCGCTGGGCGCTGCCACCACGCCGCCCGGCGCGGTGGTCGGCACGAACTTGTAGGCCAGCCAGATCGAGACCAGGCAGAAGGGCACGACCATGAAGAAGATCGAGCGCCAGCCGAACAGATCGACCAGCACGCCGCCGATGCTCGGCCCGATCGCCGGTGCCAGCACCACGCCCATGCCGAACAGGCCGCTCGCGCGGCCCTGCTCGTGCGGCTCGAAGGCGCGCAGGATGATGATGGCCGGGATCGGCTGCACCACGCCGGCCGCGAGCCCTTCGGCCACCCGCGCGATCAGCACCAGCGGGAAGGCGTTCGCCAGCCCGCCCGTCATGCCGCCCACCAGCAGCATCACCATCGTGCCGACGTAGGTGCGCCGATAGCCGTAGCGCGCCAGCAGCCAGGGCGTGGTCAGCATCGACACCGTCATCGCGACCATGAAGCCCGAACTCACCCATTGCGCACGTGCCTGCCCGAGCGAGAAGTGATGACTCATGCCGGGGATCGCGACGTTGACGATGGTCGACGACATGATCGATGCCATCACCCCCACCATGACGGAGATCAGCAGCAGCCAGCGATAGCGCGCGCCGTAGCGGGCGCTCAGGGTTTGCAGGGGGTTGTTCATGGAGGGCTGCCGGCTCGGGCCGTCCTACAAGGATATCGGCCTTTGGGCACGAAAACGGCGCGCCGCGTGCGCGGACAATGGGATCTCCATGCAGTCCCCCCCTTCATCCTCATCCCCCGTTCGAGCAGCGGACGAGGCCGCTGCCGACGCCGCCGAGGCGCCGCCCTCGCTCGCATCGGAGCTGCAGGCGCCGACGGTCAGCCGCGCCTACCAATGCCAGTGCGGCCGGCCGGTGTTCCTCGGCAACAGCCAGTGCCTCGCGTGCAAGACGCCGCTGGGCTACGTGATCGAGCGCCTCGGCGTGGTGCCGCTCGCGCCGGTCGTGCAGGAGGGCACCGAGTCCGACACCTTCACCGTCTTCGGCGACGCGCAGGGCTTGCAGTACCGCCGCTGCGCCAACCTGATGACCGCGGCCGGCTGCAACTGGATGGTGCCGGCGCCGCGCGAGGGCGACGATCCCGCGTTCAGCACCGAGGGCCTGTCGCCCGGCTTCTGCCTGTCGTGCAGCGTCACGCGCACCATTCCCGATCTGTCGGTCGAGAGCAATGGCGTGCTGTGGCGCAAGCTGGAGCGGGCCAAGCGTACGCTCGTGTCCCAGCTGCTGGCGTTGGGCCTGCCGGTGCGCACGCGCCTGAGCGATCCGGCGCACGGCCTGGCCTTCGATTTCCTCGGCAACATGCCGGGCGGCCCGCACGTGATGACCGGCCACGAGGAGGGCGTCATCACCCTCAATGCCGAGGAGGCCGAGGATGCGGTGCGCGAGCGCATCCGGGCCGAGATGCGCGAGCCCTACCGTACGCTGCTGGGCCACTTCCGCCACGAGATCGGCCACTACTACTGGGACCTGCTGGTGTTCCCGACGCCGTGGCTCGAAGGCTATCGCCAGCTCTTCGGCGACGAGCGTGCCGACTATGCGACCGCCTTGCGCCAGCATTACGAGAACGGCCCGCCGCCCGACTGGCGCGACCGCTACGTGACCAGTTATGCGAGCTCGCACCCCTGGGAGGACTGGGCCGAGACTTGGGCCCACTACCTGCACATGGCCGACACCGCCGACACCGCAATGAGCTTCGGCGTCGATGCACAGAACGTCGAGCTGGCGAGCGACTTGTTCACTGCCGCCGACCTGTGGCAGCCCGAGCATCCCGGCGCGCAGAATTTCCTCGACTTCCTCAACGGCTGGGTGCGCCTGACCAATGTGCTCAACGAGCTTTCGCGCAGCATGGGCCAGCCCGACTACTACCCCTTCGTGCTGCCGCGCACGGCGGTGGGCAAGCTGCAGTTCATCCACCAGGTGATCACCGAGCAGCGCGAACACGCGCACTCGTCCGAGCCGCCCGCGCCCGCCCCCGTGGTTCAGTCCTAAACCATCGCCTCGGCCGCGCAGCGCGCGCAGATGCAGGCCAGCCCGCGCATGGCCGTGGGTACGCGCGCCAGCAAGGCCTTGCTGAAGTCGGCCTGCATGCACCAGCAGGGCGGTTGCGGGCGGCCTGTCTCGCGTTCGATCTCCATCGCGCAGCGGTTCGCCTCGCCGCACAGCGGGCAGCGTGAAGGATCGGGCTGCGCCGTCGCGTCCATCTAGGCGATTTCGAAGGCGGGCAGCTTCCTTGCGACCGAGGTGTTCTGCAGCGTCACGTACACCGGCAGCCCGTCGCGATAGGCCGGATAGTCCTCGCCCTGGATCAGCGGCAGCAGATAGCGCCGGCATGCGTCCGTGATGCCGTAGCCGTCATCGGAGATGAAGTCGCGCGGCATGAACTTCTCGGCATTGGCCACGGCGTCGAGCGGTGCGCTGCCGATGCGGTAGGCGTAGGGCGCATCGGAGGTCCGCTCGATGGTCGGCATCACCGCGTTGCGGCCTTCGAGCGCGAGTTCGACGGCGCGCTGGCCGAGTTCGTAGGCCTGCTTCACGTCGGTGGCCGAGGCGATGTGGCGCGCCGAGCGCTGCAGGTAGTCGGCCACGGCCCAATGGAACTTGTGGCCCAGCGCTTCCTTGACCATCTGCGCCACCACCGGCGCCGCGCCGCCGAGCTGCGCATGGCCGAACGCGTCCTTGCTGCCCTGCTCGGCGAGGAAGGTGCCGTCGGGGTGATGGCAGCCTTCCGACACCACCACCGTGCAGTAGCCGTGGTATTTGACCAGCGCATCGACGCGGGCCAGGAAGGCCGGCTGATCGAACGGAATCTCGGGGAACAGGATCACCACCGGAATGCCCTGGTCCGCCGCGAGCCCGCCGGCCGCCGCGATCCAGCCGGCATGACGGCCCATCACCTCGATCACGAAGACCTTGGTGGAGGTGGCGGCCATCGAGCGCACGTCCATCGAGGCTTCGAGCGTCGAGACCGCGACGTACTTCGCGACCGAGCCGAAGCCGGGGCAGCAGTCGGTCAACGGCAAATCGTTGTCGATGGTCTTGGGCACGTGGATCGCCTGCAGCGGATAGCCGAGCGATTGCGACAGCTGGCTCACCTTGAAGCAGGTGTCGGCCGAATCGCCGCCGCCGTTGTAGAAGAAGTAGCCGATGCCGTGCGCCTTGAAGACCTCGATCAGCCGCTCGTACTCGCGCCGGTTCTTCTCGAGCGACTTGAGCTTGTAGCGGCACGAGCCGAAGGCACCGGAGGGCGTGGAACGCAAGGCCGCGATCGCCTCGGCGGATTCGAGGCTGGTGTCGATCAGGTCCTCGGCCAGCGCGCCGAGGATGCCGTTGCGGCCGGCATAGACCGTGCCGATGCGGTCGGCGTGCTGGCGCGCGGTTTCGATCACGCCGCAGGCCGAGGCGTTGATCACGGAGGTCACGCCGCCGGACTGGGCATAGAAGGCATTGAGGAGAGTGCTCATGGGCGCATTCTCCGACAGGGACGCGCCTCAGCTCAATCTCATTGCTCGCATGAGCACTTCTTTCATGACGTCGAGTCCGACACCGCGATGCACGCAGGCTCCAGCGCCGACACCAGCGCGCGCCGATGCTCGCCGCCCGTGAAGCGCTCGCCGGCGGCCAGCACGATGTCGCGCGGATCGTCGTCGAGCGTGACCCACACGCTGCCGCTGCGGCATTCGATGCCGACGCCGGCCGCATCGGGCAGCGTGAAGATGGCGCGCTTGGACAGGCTGATCTGGAAACGGTCCAGGTCGATGATCATGGCGGACTCCTTTGCATTCTCCATGCGAATGAATATAGTGAGCCGATCCCCTCGTCTCAAACGGTCATTCGGAACTCATTGCATGCGCCGAGAGAATGTGAAGCCCGCGGCCGAGCTGCCGCCCCTGGAACTGCTGCGCAGCTTCGAGGCGGCCGCGCGCACGCTCAGCTTCACGCGCGCGGCGACCGAGCTGTCCCTCACCCAGTCGGCCGTGAGCCGCCAGATCCAGCAACTGGAAGCCAGCATCGGCGTGCCGTTGTTCGAGCGCCGCCATCGCGCGCTCGCGCTCACCGAGGCGGGCGCGGTCATGCAGCGCGCGGTGACTGAGAGCCTTGAGCGCCTGCGCGACGCCACCGCGCGGGTGCGTGTCGCATCGACGCCGCGGCAGGTCGCGATCACCACCACGCCGGGCTTTGCTTCCTTCTGGCTGATCCCCCGGCTGGCGCGCTTCACGGCGGATCATCCGCTGGTCGACGTGCGCGTCTCGGCCACGCTCGAGGTGCAGGAGCTCGAACGCAGCCGCCTCGATATCGCGGTGCGCTTCGTGCCGATCGATCGTGGCATCGGCACCGCCCTGTTCGAGGAGTCGCTGGTGCCGTTGTGCGCGCCGCAGCTCGCCGCGGCGCTGCGCACGCCGGCCGACCTGGCGGAGCAGACGCTGCTCACGGTCGACGCACCGCCGCAGCATGGCGCGCCCACCGCGGACTGGGAGCCCTGGCTCCAGGTCATGGGCCTCAGCGATCTGCGCATGAAGAACACGATGCGCTTCACGCTCTACACGGATGCCGTGGCGGCCGCCGTGGCCGGCCAGGGCGTGGTGATCGGCCGCCTGCCTCTCCTGCGCGAGCTGCTGCAGACGGGCCGCCTGGTCGGCCTCTTCGGCGAAGGCGCGAGCTCGCGCCGCGGCTACTTCATCGAAAGCTCGCGCCGCGCGGCCGGCAACGCGGACGCGCAGGATTTCATGCGCTGGCTGCGGGCCGAAGCCGAGGCCGTCGAGCGCACTTGAAGCGCCGCCGGATCAACCCGGCAGCAGCACCTTGTCGACGACGTGGATCACGCCGTTCGACTGGTAGACATTGGCGATCGTCACCGTCGCGGTGCCGCCCTTGGCATCCGTGATCATCACGTGACCGCCGCTCATGGTCGCGGTCAGCGTGCCGCCGCTGGCCGTCTTCAGCATCGCCCTGCCGCCGCCGGCGTTGATCATGCTCATCAGCGCCGGGCCATCGAGCCGGCCGGGCACCACGTGGTAGGTCAGCACCTTGGTCAGCGTCGCCTTGTTCTCGGGCTTGAGCAGGGTGTCGACCGTGCCGGCCGGCAGTGCGGCGAAGGCCTCGTTGGTCGGTGCGAAGACAGTGAAGGGGCCGGGGCTCTTGAGCGTGTCCACCAGGCCCGCGGCCTTCACGGCAGCGACGAGCGTGGTGTGGTCCTTCGAATTGACGGCGTTGTCGACGATGTCCTTGTTGGCATACATCGGCGCGCCGCCGACCATCGGATTCGACATGTTGCTGCCGGACATGCTGCTGCCCGACATGCCGTCCTTCATGCCCATGCCGCCCGCGCACGCGCTGAGGAGAACCGAGACACCGACTGCGATCATGAGTTTTTTCATGGAGATACCTTTTGGCTGGAGTTGAAGATCGAGTGCCCGTGAACTCCACCGCAGGAAGCGGCGGCACGAGAGCGCCCGACGGATGTACGCGGCCGCGGCGCGAACGGTTTGTAGGAGGAAACCCCTGAATCCAATTCGGGATCGGTTGCGAACCCGCGCCGAAGGTGTCGGCGCGGCATTACAGTTCGGGGCTACCCTTCCTGCCGGCATGTGCCGGCCGCAGACAAAGAACCCCGATCGCTCGATGACCACCGATACCGCCGCAGAACCCGTTGCCACCCGCAAGGAAGGCGCCCGCGCGCGCCGCAACAACCCGCCGCCGAAGGGGCCGCAGCAGCGGCCGCGCAAGGTCCACCCCGTGCTCCAGCGCCTGTTCGAGCTCTATCCGAAGATGTTCGGCGCCCGCTTCCTGCCGCTCAAGCTTGGCGTGTACCAGGAACTGCTCGCGCTGCACGGCGAGGAATTCAAACGCGAGGACCTCAAGCTCGCGCTCGGGCTGCATGCGCGCTCGACGCGCTACCTCGAGGCCGTGGCTGCGGGCTACAAGCGTCATGATCTGCAAGGCGTGGCGGTGGAAGACGTCGCGCCTGAGCATGTCCATCACGCGATCCTCGAAGTGTTCCGCCGCCGGCAGGGCCGCACCCAGGAAGACCTGCGGCCGCAGCTGCGCGATCGACTGATCGCGGCCATCGAGGGCTCGGGCCTCTCGCGGGAAGACTACATGGGGGTCGTGCGCACGCAGGATGAGGCATCGGCCGCCGCGCTCGACGAGGCCTTCGCCGAACTGGGCGCGCGCACCGCGAAGCGCGAGGCGCTGCTGCGGGCCTTCGAGGCCAGCGGCAAGACGGTGGCGGAGTTTGCGGAGATGTATGGCATGGACCCGAAGGAGGTTGGGAAGACCCTGGATCGAGCCCGTGCGGCGAAGGCCCCCGTATCGCCGTGATCAGAAGCTCGCGTTGAGGTTGAAGCCCAATGTGAGCTTCGCCGTGCGAAACCCCTCGGGCCTGGAGCGCGGTGTGCCGGCGCAAAGTGAAGCATTGCCGAAGAGCCGCACTTTGCGCTGCTCGCCAGCTTGCGTCCAACGGCAAGACGCCAAAGCATAGACGCATCGCACAAGCGCCATTCACTGAGCGTGATGTCGACCCCGAGTCCATCAACGCTGCTGCGCAATTCAAATATCGCAAATTGTCGTGCAGCGCTCTGCGCGCTCAAAAACGTTCCTACTATCTGCGCCGGGCATGGACCTTGGGTACGTCTGCACTCAGCGTCACTCGCTCGAAACCGAAACACCGTCCAAAAAGAGAGGTTGCGCATGAAGAAAAACGAAGGCAGAGAGGCGATCGTCTGCGTCCCGGAGACCATCAGGGAGTCGTTCCCCTGTACCAAGACCGGCGCCATGACCAATGGCTACGAGCATTGCCCGGAGTGCCCTGCCGCGAAACTGTTCGCCAAGGCCAAAGGTCGCTTTCGAAAGAAAGATGCAGAGGGTAATCCGATCAAACATCCAACCGTTCTCCACGCAATGCTCATGGGTGCGTCGAAGCGCAATGCCAAAGCCAGTCGGGCGAAGCGGTCGAAGAAAGCGTGATCCATACGGGCAGCTTCTGACGTGACGCCGCACACGATTCGTCCTGTGCGGCACTCTGCTCAAAAGTCATGGAGACGTTGACTCGCAAGTAGCAAGTTATTTGCTGATTTTGGCCGCCTTTTTGATGTTCATCCTTGTCGAATGCCCCGATGATCGCCAACTCGCAATGTCATTCGGAATAGAGCATCGGGGTTGTGGTGAGTCGTCGTGTGCGTCGCTCGATTCGCGTTGACTATTTGGGCGCCGTATCCGAAGAGCGCGTCTCACGCTTCATCAACGCTCGGCAAGCGATGGCACATCCAGGGAGTCACAGTGAACCATAGGCAATTTCGGCGGGCCGCAATACTGCGTTTGGTTTGGTCGCGACTTACCAAGGGCACCTGCAAAGATCAGCAGCCGCGCCTGTCGCTTGTCCGCCCCAATGGGAACTATGCGGTCCAAGTTTCTGAGCATCACGTCGAGGCAAGAGAGCGCTTGGCTTCCCCCGTCGGAAATTCGTCTCGGCATGGCAGCACAGTCCACTCATGGGCCTTGGTCACGGGCGGATCGGGTCGCGGGGGCGCGGCCATCGTTCGTGCACTTCATGCGCGCGGCCTGTCGGTCGTGATTCATCACACAGACGAGTCTCTCGGCAAGGCAAAGGCCTTGCGCGCGGAACTCGAACTTTTGCGGCCAGGCACCACCGAACTTTGGTCCGCGGACTTTGCAGCTGACGACTTCGTGGTCCCGGCATGGCTTGCGGACAAGGGTGTGACGATTCTGGTTTGCAATGCTTCGACCTACCGGCCCAGCGATGTCGGCGACTCGAATCGCGCGGACATCGATATTGCCATCCATGTCACCGCCCACGCAGCCATCCTCGCCGCGCTGCGGCCGCGACCCGGGCAGCCTCTACCGCTTGGATCGGTCGTTGCGATTGCCGATATCGCGGTAGATCGTCCACCCAAGGGACACGTGTCCTACGCCACTGCCAAGGGCGCACTCCAGTCGATGATTCTTACGCTTGCGAACGACTGGGCGCCGCATGTGCGTTGCAATGTCGTGCAGTTCGGCACCTTGCGCTATGCGGAGGGCGTGATCGATATCGACCGCGTGAGAAGGATCCGCGAATCCGTACCGTTGAGCGGGATCGGAATTCTGGAAGAGCTCGCGGGCGCTGTCGTTCGCCTGGCCATCGATACGCCCTATGTGACTGGCCAAGTGCTGGCGGTCGCCAGTGGAAAAAATAGATAGCTGGATGGACCGGCGTGGGTACAACAAGATTTTGAACGGATAGTCCGCGACAGGCATTGAAAAGGGAGGAACCATGCTTCACAGAAGGCAACTTGTGACGATGGCTGCATTCGGTGCCTTGCCGCGAATTGGGCATTCCATCGAGGACCGAAATGCCTTCCTGATCGTCGGCGGCAGCATCGCCAAGTTCACGGATGAAAAAGAGAGGACATACCGATTCAGTGAAGCGGAATTTATGTCGCTCCCACACGCCTCCATCACAACGGCGACCATCTGGACTCCTCGATCGAAGTTCGATGGTCCTTTGTTGGCGGACGTGCTCATGCACGTCGAGGCGGCTGGGTCGCGCCTGGACGTGCAGGCCCTCGATAACTACAGTGCCCGCATTCCTATGTCGGACCTCAGAACCTATGGCCCCATCCTTGCGCACAGTCGAGACGGAAAGCGCATGACTGCGCGCGATCTTGGCCCACTGTTTGTGATGTATCCAAGAGACAAATACCCGGACGCGCTCAACAAACTGTTCGCGCAGGCCAGATTCATCTGGCAGGTACGGAACATCACCGTTGTCGAATAGTACTGCGTGGCTTGCGCGGCCGCGCGGATACGGCATTGTCATTGCTGCCTTGGCGACCATTGCAATCTCGTTTGTTGCCGTCAGCTCGCAGATCTCGCGATTGGACGAGAGGATCATGAACAGCACAGGACCTGGCGAAGGCTATTACTGGACAGTCGCGCAATACGAAATGGCCTACCTGCGTGTGCGTGAAGCGATTGAAATCCTTGCCCTCCATGGCGACGTGGGCGACGACGAGCTATCGAAGCGAGGCGCTGTGTTGATGTCAAGAGAATTGATTCTGACCAGCGAATCGGAGCTGACTGCCTATTTCGAGAATATTCCCGGATTTGCAGTTGGCAGGCAGGAGATTGTTGCGTTCCATCGTCGTGTAGATCCCATGCTCGACTCGCCTGAAGAATCGCGCGCGCATGCGGGTGAACTGGTCAAGGAGTTCGCCAACATCGAGAACACTATCTTGACTCTCGCGACCGAGGTCAATATGGAAGAGCTGCAGGCGCGCAGTGCAACATTGGAGAGCCTGCTGACGCAGCGGCACCTTCTCTGGATCGCGGTACGGATTGACTTTGGGTTGATGCTGCTATGGGTCCTGAGCGCAAGTCTTTCGTTGTCTAGATACCTGCGAGAAGTAAGGACACGCGAACGCGCCCTCGAAGCCGAGCACATCGCCGTACAAGCCAAGACCCAATTCCTCAGCATGGTCAGCCACGAGCTCCGATCCCCGCTTCAAAGCATCATCTCCGCACTCGACGTTCTCGAAGAAAGCCAGCAGGCCTTGCCGGAGCAAGCGTCGGTGACCCGGCGCATTCGGCGATCGGCCGACGAACTCGCCGTGCATCTCAGGGATCTGCTGACGCTGGCGCGCGGACAGACCGGCCGCATCGAGCTGAGGCCGGAGGTCTTCGAAGCCTCGGCGCTGGTTCGGGAGATGGTCGAGGATGCGACGGAGGCTGCTGAAGCCAAGGGCCTGAAGCTGACGGTGGAAACGCCTTCGGATCCCATCTTCGCCGTGGCCGACGGTGCGCGCATCGGCCAGCTGCTGCAGAACCTGATCGACAACGCCGTCAAGTACACGAGCCAGGGCCGCGTGGCCGTCACGCTGCTGCCCTTCGACACATTGAAGGCTGCACTGTGTCTTCGCGTGGCGGACACCGGTCCCGGCCTTCCCGCGAATGCGATCGGCACGGTGACGCAGGGACTTGAGCCGGTGCCGCATCAGCCTGGCAGAGGGCGCGGTATCGGATTGGCGGTGGTGCGGGCCTTGCTCCAGCAGCTCGGCGGCTCGATTCAAGTCTCGGAAACGAGGGGCGGTGGAACGACCGTCGATCTGGTCATTCCCGCCGTGGCGGCTGAAGATCGCGCGCCGGTCGAAGGCAGTGGAGAACGGCGGCTTCTGATCGTCGACGACAGCTCGGAGCGCATGGAAGAGATGGCGCATGCATGCGCGGAGCTGGCATTGCGCTGCGACAGGGCGAGCTCCACGGCCGTCGCGCTGAACCTGCTCGCCGCGCATTGCTACGGCACAGTTCTGATCGATCTTGAGATGCTCCGCAAGTCCGGCGCCGAGATGGTGGCGAAAGTCAGGGCCTGCAGCCTGAGTGGCCATGCGCGCGTGGTTGCAATGGCGTCAGGCCGCGCGCGGAAAAACGACCTGAGTGCATTCGACATCGTTCTCGAGAAGCCTGTTCGCCGCGAACAGATCGCTGCTCTCATGCAGCCGCAAAGGATTCCGCCAGCGCAGCAGAAATAATCGAAAGCCGCGCCGGCTTCTCGAAGAACTTGAGCCGGTATCTGGCCATGGCCGTCGCGATGTCGGATTCGTCGGCCGTGCCGGTCTCCACTTCTCCGGTCAGGACAACGATCGGGCAATGCGCATCGCGCGATCGGATCGACCCGACGAGTTCGCGCACCGTGTCCTTGCGGCCGTTAGTCTCGATGATCCAGTCCAATACATAGCCGTCGAAGTGGCCGTCTTCGGACGCGGCCATGATCGAGGCGAGGTCGGTGAAGGGCGCGGCGTCGTAGCCGGCCGACTTGAGATAACCGGCGATCGTCTCGGCGCTGTCGGTGTGGTCGTCGAGTACCGCAATGCAGCGGCTCGCGGCCGAAGAGGGCTCGATCACCAGCCGAACGATGTCGTACGCCTGCCGCGTCAGGTTGTCCTCGGCCGGCACCACATGCCAATCCGATTCAACCCATGCCGCGACGAGAGCGCCCGGGCGCGGCTTGTGGATCGGCGCGCCGCGAGCGAAGCGGCATGCGATGCTCGTCGTGCCGATCCTGAGCGTGCCGCGCAGCAACTCGCCCAGCTGCCCGAGGGACACCATGCCAGCCAGCGACTCGCCGAAGTGCTCGGCGAGCGTGCGCAACTCTTCGAGCGTCCACGTGGCGTCGGTGGTGAGGCGGCGATGTCCTTGTGAATACGAGAGCTTGAGGACCTCGGTCACGACCGTCGAATGCTTGCGTCGGGGCACGGCGTGGCGGTCCAGCAAGGCCCGGACGCATTGGGCGGCCAGGGTCTCGGACGTCGGATCGACCGGGTGAATGGAATCAGTCATGGCGGCTCTCCCTGATGGCTCGCGCTGGACGCGCGATTTTTTCGTCATTCAATGCCTGAGAATCAGCATAATGCGCGCTAACTAGCGCATCTCGCGAGCTTCACTTGACTCACTGCTCAGGTGCGACCGCGTGATCTTAGTTGCCGCCTCGGCATGCAGCGAGACCGGTGAAGGGCCAACAGAATCCGCTTCAGCGGATCGGGCCAAGAAGTTAATTTGCTGTCACACAGGAGAGGCCATGAATCCTAAAAAGGATGTGTCGCGTTTGCGGGAAAGGCGAGTGCGGAGCGGCGTTGGGCGCCGTCTGCATGAAGCCAGTCAGTTGCCGTATACGCTGCGACAGGATGCGCAGGCGCACTGGGGCGCCGGCGTCGAACTCGCTGCGCCGCGCGAGAACGGCTGCTACACCGGGCCGGTGATTTCGAGCGGCGCCTATCTGGTTCAGAGAGTGGACGAGAAAAGCGTGATCGTGCATCGGCTGGCCGATGTCGATGTCTCGGCCAACGACAACTTGCGACGCCGCGCGAGCGAGAACCGGCTGAGCGGCGTGCAGATGCAGATCCGCTATGTCGGCGCCAGCGCCGAGGCCCGGTTCCACGATCCCGAGCGCGCCGCCATCGAGGAGATCTTCGGCCGCATTCATCAAAGCGCCGAGGAGCGCTTCGGCAGGGGCACCGACAGTTATGGTGCCTTCGCGCGCCAGCTCGATGAAGTCAAGCAGGCGCTGATCGAGAAGCTCAGGCCTTGCCCTTCACCTTCAAGCGCCACGCGTGCAACAACGGCTCGGTATAGCCGCTGGGTTGCTCGATGCCCTTGAACACCAGGTCCTGCGCGGCCTGGTAGGCGGCCGAGGTGTCGAAGTGGCCGGCCATGTTCCGGTAGAGCGGGTCGCCCGCGTTCTGCTTGTCCACCACGGCCGCCATGCGCTGGAAGGTGGCGTCGACCTGCGCCTTCGTCACCACGCCGTGCAGCAGCCAGTTGGCGATGTGCTGGCTCGAGATGCGCAGCGTCGCGCGGTCTTCCATCAGGCCGATGTCGTGGATGTCGGGCACCTTCGAGCAGCCGACACCCTGGTCGATCCAGCGCACCACGTAGCCGAGGATGCCCTGCACGTTGTTGTCGAGCTCCTGCTGACGCTCCTCGGCCGACCATTTCGCCTCGGGTGCGACCGGCACCTGGAGCAGGTCGTTCAGGATGTTGTCGCGCTCGGCATTGGCGTCGATCTTCTCGAGCTCCTTCTGCACTTCGGCGACGTTGACCTGGTGGTAATGCAAGGCATGCAGCGTGGCGGCGGTGGGCGAGGGCACCCAGGCGGTGTTGGCGCCGGCCCTGGGGTGCGCGATCTTCTGCTCGAGCATTGCGGCCATCAGGTCGGGCATGGCCCACATGCCCTTGCCGATCTGCGCCTTGCCGCGCAGGCCGCACGCGAGGCCGACCAGCACGTTGCTCTTCTCGTAGGCGGCGATCCACGGCGTGCTCTTCATGTCGCCCTTGCGCAGCATCGGGCCGGCCTGCATGGCGGTGTGCATCTCGTCGCCGGTGCGGTCCAGGAAGCCGGTGTTGATGAAGGCCACGCGCGCGGCGGCCTCGGCGATGCAGGCCTTGAGGTTGATGCTGGTGCGGCGCTCCTCGTCCATGATGCCGAGCTTGACGGTGTTGGCCGGCAGGCCGAGCAGCTGCTCGACGCGGCCGAACAGTTCGCTCGCGAACGCGACCTCGGCCGGGCCATGCATCTTGGGCTTCACGATGTAGACGCTGCCGGTGCGCGAGTTGCCCTTGCGCTTCAGGTCGACGGTGGCGATGGTCGTGGTGACGACCGCGTCCATGATGCCTTCGGGGATTTCCTTGCCGTCGCCGTAGAGGATCGCCGGGTTGGTCATCAGGTGGCCGACATTCCGCACGAACATCAGCGAGCGGCCGTGCAGCCTCACCGGCTTGCCGTCGGCGCCCGTGTACTCGCGGTCGGGGTTGAGGCCACGTGTGAAGGTCTTGCCGCCCTTGGACACTTCCTCGGTCAGCGTGCCTTGCAGGATGCCGAGCCAGTTCGAATAGGCGAGCACCTTGTCGGCCGCATCGACCACGGCCACCGAGTCCTCGAGGTCGAGGATGGTGGACAGCGCGGCTTCGACGATCACGTCGCTGACGCCGGCCGCATCGCTTCGGCCGATGGTGGTGCTGCGGTCGATCCGGATGTCGAGGTGGATGCCGTTGTGCCTGATCAGCACCGAGCTCGGCGCCGACGCGTCGCCCTGGTAGCCGATGAACTGCGACGGGTCCGCCAGGCCGGTGCTGCTGCTTTGCAGCGCGACCACCAGCCGGCCGTCCTTGACCGCGTAGCCCGTCGCGTTGCGGTGCGAGCCGTTGGCGAGCGGCGCGGCCTGGTCGAGCACGCCGCGCGCGAAGTCGATCACCTTCGCGCCGCGCGCCGGGTTGTAGCCCTTGCCCTTCTCGGCGCCGCCGCTTTCGGGAATCGCATCGGTGCCGTAGAGCGCGTCGTACAGCGAGCCCCAGCGCGAGTTGGCGGCGTTGAGCGCATAGCGCGCATTGAGAATCGGCACCACCAGCTGCGGGCCGGCCTGCAGTGCGAGTTCGGCATCGACATTCGCCGTCGTCGTCTTCACGTCCTTCGGTTGCGGCAACAGGTAGCCGATCGATTCGAGGAAGGCGCGGTAGGCCGGCATGTCGGCGATCGGGCCGGGATGCGCCTTGTGCCATGCGTCCATCTCGGCCTGCAGGCGGTCGCGCTCGGCCAGCAGCGCGAGGTTCTTCGGCGCCAGCTCGGTCACGATCGCGTCGAAGCCCTTCCAGAAGGTCGCGCTGTCGACGCCGGCGGCGGGCAGCACCTGCTGTTCGATGAAGCGATGGAGTTCGGTCGCGACCTGGAGGCCGTGGACGGTGGTGCGTGGTTCGGTCATGAAAAAGGCTCCCAAAGGGACGAAAGGAAAAGCGCGCGCGCGGCAGGCCTCTACTTTATTAGATACACGTCAAATCATTAAGAAGCCGAAAGGCGTTTGATTGATGATCAAACAGAGGGTAATCAGACGCGTCCGGTGAGCCGGGCGGCCGCATCGCGCACCGGCTGCACGAAGCGCTTGTCGTAGCGATGGACCGGCATCGTGAGCGTGACCGCGCCCGCGAGCGAACCGTCGGCGCGGAACACGGGTGCCGAAATGCCGGCCAGCTCCGCGGAGCGGTCGCCGACCAGTGCGCAGTAGCCCTGGCGTCGGATGGTGTCGCAGAGCTTGCCGTCCTTGCCGTCGCGCGGCCGTTCGGCCTCGGGGCCGAAGGCGATCAGGATGCGCGCGCCCGCGCCGCGGTCGGCGGGCAGCAGGTCGCCGGCGCGCACGTGGTCGCGCACGACATGGGGCGAGTCGACGCGGTACAGGCACAGGCGTGCCCAGCTGGCGCCTTGCTGCTGGCGCACGTGGTAGGCGGCACTCTCGCCGGTGGCGGCGACGAGGCCGCGCAGCACCGGCGGCACGATGTTGTCGAGCGAGAGCGAGGCGGCATACAGCGCGTGCAGCCGCGCGATCTCCATGCCGAGCGCATAGCGGCCGTCGTCCTGCCGGTGGATCAGGCGCGCGTGTTCCAGCGACGCGAGCAGCCGCAGCACGGTGCTCTTGTAGAGCTGGGTGCGCTCGGCGAACTGGGCCAGCGTCAGCGCCTCGTCGCCGGGCTGGAACGTCGACAGGAGGCTGAGCGCGCGGTCGACCGCGGCGGCGCCGCCGGGCGCTGCGTTCAGGTCGGACACCGATTCGGTTTGGGCTTTGCGGGGCATGGGCCGGACTTGACAGTGGAGGGCGATTCAGGATCTAATTCTGTTAAACAGAATATAGTTCTGTAAGATAGAACTGTCAAGCACAGCCCCGCAGGAGACAAGACACCCATGACAGCTCCCGACGTCCTCATCAGCGAAGTCGGCCCGCGCGATGGCCTGCAGTCTGTCAAGGCCACGATGCCCACCCACGACAAGCTGCGCTGGATCGATGCGCTCCACGCGGCCGGCGTGCGCGAGATCGAAGTCGCTTCCTTCGTGCCCGCGCGCCTGCTGCCGCAGATGGCCGATGCCGCAGAGGTGGTGCGCCATGCCGTCACCTTGCCCGGCCTGACCGTGATGGCGCTGGTGCCCAACCGCAAGGGCGCCGAGGCGGCGCTGGCCGCGGGCGTGCACAAGCTCACGGTGCCGGTCTCCGCGAGTGCGGCCCATTCGCTGGCCAACGTGCGCAAGACGCGCGAGGAGATGGTGGAAGAGGTGCGCGTGATCTCCGATCTGCGCCGGGCCATCGCGCCGCACGTCAAGCTCGAGGCCGGCATTTCCACCGCTTTCGGCTGCACGCTGCAGGGCGAGGTGCCGGAAGACGAGGTGATCCGGCTCGCAGCGCAGTGCGTCGCGGCCGGCGCCGACGAGTCGGGCCTGTCCGATACGGTCGGCTATGCCAATCCCGCACAGGTGCGGCGATTGTTCAAGCGCCTGTTCGCCGAGATCGGCGACAAGGCCGGCGCGGCCCACATGCACAACACGCGCGGGCTCGGCCTCGCCAACTGCCTCGCGGCTTATGAAGAGGGCGTGCGCACCTTCGATGCCTCGCTCGGCGGCCTCGGCGGCTGTCCCTATGCGCCGGGCGCGTCGGGCAACGTCGTGACCGAGGACCTGGTCTTCATGTTCGAGGCGATGGGCATCGCCACCGGCATCGACATCGCCAGGCTCATCGCGGCGCGCGCGCCGCTCATCGCCGGTCTGCCGGGCGAGCCGGTCTACGGCATGACGCCCGAAGCCGGCCTGCCCAAGAACTTCATCCAGAAAGGCGCCCATGTCTGAATCGAGCCCCGCCTCCAAGCCCCTGCCTTATCAGGGCATCCGCGTCGTCGAGTTCACCCACATGGTGATGGGCCCGACCTGCGGCCTGCTGCTGGCCGACCTCGGCGCCGAGGTCATCAAGGTCGAGCCGATCGACGGCGACAGCACCCGGCGGCTGCTGGGTTCCGGTTCGGGCTTTTTCCCGACCTTCAACCGTAACAAGAAGAGCATCGCGCTCGACCTCAAGCAGCCCGAGGGCGTCGAGGCCGCGCTGCGCCTGATCGCCACCGCCGATATCGTGAGCGAGAACTTCAAGCCCG
The DNA here is from genome assembly GCF_901827165.1 of Variovorax sp. SRS16. NCBI lineage: Bacteria > Pseudomonadati > Pseudomonadota > Betaproteobacteria > Burkholderiales > Comamonadaceae > Variovorax > Variovorax sp. SRS16. The sequence continues at coordinate 5,308,742 of NZ_LR594666.1, read as the reverse complement.
GCACGATGAAGAAGCTCGGCCTCGACTACGAAAGCCTGAAGAAGCTCAACCCGCGCCTGATCTATGTCAGCCACAAGGGCTTCTTGCCCGGCCCCTACGACCATCGCACCGCGCTTGACGAGGTGGTGCAGATGATGGGCGGCCTGGCCTACATGACCGGCCGCGCCGGCGATCCGCTGCGCGCGGGCACCAGCGTCAACGACATCATGGGCGGCATGTTCGGCGCCATCGGCGCGATGGCCGCGCTGCGGCAGCGCGAGCTCACGGGCCAGGGCTGCGAGGTGCAGTCGGCGCTGTTCGAGAACAACGTGTTCCTCGTCGCGCAGCACATGATGCAGTTCGCGGCGACGGGCAAGGCCGCCGATCCGATGCCGAGCCGCATCTCGGCCTGGGCGGTGTACGACGTCTTCACCGTCAAGGACGGTGAGCAGATCTTCCTGGCCGCCGTCAGCGACAAGCAATGGACCATCTTCTGCAGGGCCTTCGGCCTCGAGGAGATGCTGGCCGATCCGCGCCTGAAGACCAACAACGACCGCGTGCTGGCGCGCGACTGGATGATGCCGATCCTGCGCTCGTACCTGGCGCCCTACAGTGCGGCCGAACTGAGCGCGACCTTCGAGCAGAACGAGCTGCCCTTCGCGCCGATCACCAAGCCGCAGGCGCTGTTCGACGATCCGCACCTCAACGCCACCGGCGGGCTGGCGCCGGTCCGCATGAACGACGGCAGCCTGTCGAAGGTGCCGCTCGCGCCCTTCACGCTCGACGGCCGGCGTCCCGGCATCCGGCTGCAGCCGCCGCTGCTCGGCGAGCACACGAACGAACTGCTCGGCGAAGTCGGCTACAGCGACGCCCAGATCGCTGCCCTCAAGACCCGCCACATCACCCAAGGAGACTGAACCATGCCATTCCCCACTCGCCGTGCGCTCGTCGCCTGCGCCGCTGCGCTGGCCCTGCTGCCGGCCGCATCCGCGCTGGCCGACACGGCCTGGCCCGACAAGCCCGTGCGCTTCGTCGTGCCCTACACGCCGGGCGGCGCGACCGATGCCGTCACGCGGCTCATCGCGCAACGCATCACCGAGGACACGAAGTGGAACTTCGTGGTCGACAACCGCGCTGGCGGCAACGGCAACATCGGCATCGACGTGGTGGCCAAGTCCAGGCCCGACGGCTACACGATCGGCATGGGCCAGACCGCCAACCTCGCGATCAACCCGACCCTGTTCCCCAAGATGCCCTACGACGCATTGAAGGACGTGACGGCGGTCTCCATCGTCGCCTCGCAGCCGGTGGTGCTGGTGGTGCGCGCTGACTCGCCCTACAAGACGCTGGCCGAGGTGGTCGCCGCCGCCAAGGCCAAGCCCGGCGAGCTCAAGCAGGCGCTGGCCGGCACCGGCACACTGGGTCACATGGCCGGCGAGGTACTGGCCAAGCATGTGGGCTTCAAGGTGCTCAACGTGCCGTACAAGGGCGCCGCGCCGGCGCTGACCGACCTGCTCGGCGGCCAGACCGACTACATGTTCGCCACGCCGCAGGGCGCGCTCGGCATGGTCAAGGCCGGCAAGCTGCGCGCGCTGGCCGTCACTTCCGCCAAGCGCCTGCCGGTGATGCCCGACGTGCCGACCGTGGCCGAGACCTACAAGGGCTTCGAAGCGGTCGACTGGAAGGCCATCGTCGCGCCCGCCGGCACGCCGCCCGAGATCGTCAAGAAGCTCAATGCCGCCGTCGACAAGGCGCTGGCCAAGCCGGCGACCATTTCGCAGCTGCTGGCCGAAGGCAGCACGCCGGTCGGCGGCAGCGTGGAGACGGCCGCGCAGTACATCAAGTCCGAGCATGCCAAGTGGGGCGCCGCGGTGCGCGAGGCGGGCGTCCAGCCCGAGTGACCGGACCGCGGCTCCATGGCTCGGGCCGATCGGGATAATCGACGGCGATGGACCGGCTGACGCAACTCGAATCCTTCGTCGCGATCGCCACGCGCGGCAGCCTCACGGCCGCGGCCAGGGCCGAGGGCGTCGCGCCTGCGGTGATGGGCCGGCGCCTCGATGCGCTGGAAGAGCGGCTCGGCGTCAAGCTGCTGCTGCGCACCACGCGCCGGCTCACGCTCACGCACGAGGGCAGCGCCTTCCTCGAGGATTGCCAGCGCATGCTGGTCGAGCTCGCGAACGCCGAGGCCAGCGTGAGCGCAGGCGGCGTCAAGGCCAGCGGCCATCTGCGCGTGACGGCGCCGGCAGGCTTCGGCCGGCGCCATGTCGCGCCGCTGGTGCCGCGCTTCCATCTGCTGCATCCCGAGGTCACGATCTCATTGAACCTCAGCGACCGCCTGGTCGACATGGCGGGCGAGAGCTTCGATTGCGCGGTGCGCGTGGGCGACCTGCCCGATTCGTCGCTGGTGAGCATGCGGCTCGCGGACAACCGGCGCCTGTGCGTGGCGACGCCCGAGTTCGTGCGCCGGCATGGCGCGCCGCGGCACCCGGGCGAGCTCGCGCGCTTCGCCTGCCTGAGCCTGTCGAGCGACGCATCGCAGACGCGCGGCTGGGCATTCAGCGTGCCCATCGAGGGCGGCGAGCGCGAGGTGATCCATCTCAGGCCGAGCGGGCCGCTCGATTGTTCCGACGGCCAGGTGCTGCACGACTGGTGTCTGGCCGGCCACGGCATCGCGTGGCGCAGCACCTGGGAGGTCGAGGCCGAGATCGACGCCGGCCTTCTGGTGCCGCTGCTCGACGAGTTCGCGGCGCCGCCGAACGGCATCTATGCCGTGTTCCCGCAGCGCAAGCACCTGCCGCTGCGGGTTCGGCTGTGGCTGGATTTCCTGAAGGCGCACTATGCGCGGCCGGAGTTCTGGGGCGGCACAATCGCAGCGCCGGCTACTCTTCAGGAACCACCGCGATGACACTCGAAGCCATTCTTGCCTACCTGCATATCCTGGCGATCCTCACCATGGTCGTCTTCATCGCCAGCGAGGCCGCGCTGTGCCGCGTGCAGTGGATGAATGCGGCCGTGGTCGAGCGGCTGGCCCGGGTCGACATGATCTACGGCATCGCCGCGATCGGGGTCCTGGTCACCGGCGTCGCGCGCACCTGGTGGGGCATCAAAGGCACCGCGTGGTACTGGACCAATCCGCTGCTGCACGTGAAGCTCACGCTCTTCATCATCGTCGGTGTGACCTCGATCTTCCCGACGCTCACCTACCTGCGCTGGCGCAAGACGCTGCGTGCCAACGGCACGCTGCCGGACGAGGCCGACATCCGCAAGACCCGCAGGCTGGTGATGGTCCAGGCGCACATCATCGCGGTGATTCCGCTGGCGGCAGTGTTCCTCGCACGCGGCTTCGGCGCACGGAGCTAGCGCCCGATGCGGCCGGCCTTCGTCAAGGCACTGTTCGCCGGCACCATCTTCACCAGTGCGTTCCTGCTGTTCCTCGTCCAGCCGCTGATCGCCAAGCAGATCCTGCCGTGGTTCGGCGGCTCGGCCGCGGTGTGGTCGATCTGCATGGTGTTCTTCCAGGTCGTGCTGCTGGCGGGCTATGCGTATTCGGACTGGATCACGCGCCGCCTCGGCGTGCGCATGCAGGCCCGGTTGCACGTCGGCCTGTTGCTCGCCAGCCTCGCATTCCTGCCGATCGTGACCAGCGCGCGCTGGAAGCCGGACGGCGCCGCCGATCCGACGCTGTGGATTCTCGGCCTGCTGCTGGGCACCATCGGACTGCCGTACTTCCTGCTCTCGACCACCGGTCCGCTGGTGCAGTCGTGGGTCGCGCGCACGCCCTGGGGCGCGCAGGTGTACCGCTACTTCTCGCTCTCGAACCTGGCCTCGCTGGTGTCGCTGCTTTGCTATCCGGTGCTGATCGAGCCGCGCAGCACGCTGCTGCAGCAGGCCTGGGGCTGGTCGATGGCCTATGGTGTGTTCGTGCTGCTCTGCGCGGGCACCACCTTGCATGTGTCGCGGCATTGGGCCGTCGGCACGCCTGCGGCCGTCGCCGACGCGCCACGAGCCGATGCGGCAGCGCCCAAGCCGCGTGTCGCCGACTACCTGATGTGGCTGGCGCTGCCCGCGCTGGGTTCGTGGCTGCTGCTGGCCATCACCAACCACATCACGCAGAACGTCGCGGCCATTCCCTTTCTGTGGGTGCTGCCGCTCTCGGTGTATCTGCTGAGCTTCGTGCTCACCTTCGAAAGCGATCGCTGGTATCGCCGTGCGGTGTGCCTGCCGCTGGCCGCAGTGATGCTCGTGTTGTGCGCGTTCGGGCTGCAGGACGACCTCGGCGCCGACCTGCGCACGGCGCTGCCGATCTATGGGGTCGGCCTGTTCGCGCTGTGCATGTTCCTGCACGGCGAGATGGCCGGGATGCGGCCGGCCAGCGCCTATCTCACGCGCTTCTACCTGATGCTCTCGCTCGGCGGCGCGATCGGCGGCGTGAGCGTGGGGCTCGTCGCGCCGCATCTGCTGCCGGCCTACTATGAACTCGGGATCGGCCTCGTGCTGTGCGCCCTCGCCGCTGCCGTGCTCTGGCGCCGCCGGCGTGTCGCGATGGCAGCTTCGCTCGCGCTGGCCGGCTGCTGCGCGTGGTTCCTGGCGCGGCAGGTGCAGGACGACGCCACCGGCGCGCGCCGCATGGCGCGCAACTTCTACGGCACCCTCGTCACCCTCGACACGCAGCGCGAAGCGCCCGGGGACAACGTGCGCCAGATGTACCACGGCTCGGTCAAGCACGGCGAACAGTTCCTCGCGCCCGACCGGCGCCGCGATCCCACCACCTACTACGGCCCGGGGTCGGGCATCGGGCTGGCCATCGCCGCGGCGCCGGCTGCACCGCGCCGCGTCGGGCTCATCGGCCTCGGCGCCGGTACGCTCGCGACCTACGGCCGTGCCGGCGATGTCTACCGCGTCTACGAGATCAACCCGCAGGTGTTCGAACTGGCCGACAGCGAGTTCAGCTTTCTGGCCGACAGCCGGGCGCGCATCGAGCGCGTGCTCGGCGATGCGCGGCTGGCGCTGGAGCGCGAGCCCGCGCAGGCCTTCGACGTGCTGGCGGTCGACGCGTTCTCGGGCGATTCGGTGCCGATCCACCTGATCACGTCCGAGGCGATGGATGTGTACCTGCGGCACCTGCGCCCCGAAGGCATCATCGCCTTCCACGTCACCAACCGCTTCCTCGCGCTTGCGCCGGTGGTCGAGCGCATCGCGCTGGCCAAGGGCCTGCATGCGGCGCTGGTGCATGACGAGCCCTCGGGCGTCGCGCTGCGCAACACCGACTGGGTGCTGGTCGCGCGCGATCCGCAGGTGCTGGCCCGCGGCGCGATCGGCCGGGCGACCTCCGCGATCGCACCGATCGCGGGCCTGCGCGCCTGGACCGATGACTTCAACAACCTGTTCGGCGTGCTGAAGTAACGCGATCGGCGGACAGAAAAAAGCCCCGCGGATCGAACCGTGCGGGGCTTCAGAGGGCGTGCCGGGCGGATCAGGCCGCGGGGCCGGCGCTCAGGCAGGTCTTCATGAAGGCCTTGCGGTCGTCGCCCTTGAGCGTCTTGGCCTTCGTGTCGGCGTTGCAGCTCTTCATCTTTTCCTGCTGCGTCATCTTGGCCGGCGCGGCGGCGGCGGGCTTGGCGCTCAGGCAGTCCTTCATGAAGGCCTTGCGCTCGTCGCCTTTCTTGTCACCCGCGTCCTTGTTGCAGGTGCCCATCTTGCTTTGCTGTGCGGTGGGGGCCTTGTCGGCCGCGTGGGCCGCACCGAAGGAAAGACAGGCGCCCATGGCGATCGCGGAAAGGAGCTTTTTCATCGTGTACGTCCTACAGAAGTTGGATTGGAAAGGCAGCCCCGGTCCCGGGACTGCTCATGCTAACGGCCGTCGGCGTCCCGCGGATGACCATCGCGGCCGGGGTCCGGTGGGTCGCCGGTAAAATCCGTCGATGCTATTGGTCAAACAGGAGCTGCTCGCGGCGCTCGCGAACACGCTCGATTCCTTCTCGCCCGGCGCCGGCAGCAAAGCCGCGTTCGAGTCGCCCAAGGTGGCGGCGCATGGCGATTTCGCGAGCACCGCGGCGATGCAGCTGGCCAAGCCGCTGCAGCGCAAGCCGCGCGAACTGGCCGAGGAGATCAGCGCCGCGCTGCGCGCCACGCCGGCCTTCGGGCAGTGGGTCGAGGCGGTCGAGATCGCCGGCCCGGGTTTCCTCAACATCCGTCTCAAGACGGCGGCCAAGCAGCAGATCGTGCGCGAGGTGCTGGCCGCCGGCGAGGCTTTCGGCCGACAGCCGGCTCGCAGCGACCGTGTGCTGGTCGAGTTCGTCTCGGCCAATCCGACCGGCCCGCTCCACGTGGGCCACGGCCGCCAGGCCGCGCTCGGCGACGCGATCTGCAACCTGCTGGCGACGCAGGGCGCCGGGGTGTACCGCGAGTTCTATTACAACGATGCCGGCGTGCAGATCCAGACGCTGGCCACCAGCACCCAGCTGCGCGCCAAGGGCTTCAAGCCGGGCGACGCCGAGTGGCCCGAGCAGGCCTACAACGGCGAGTACATCGCCGACATCGCCCTGGACTTCAAGGCGAAGAAGACCGTGCGCTCGGACGACCGCGAATACACCGCCAGCGGCGATGTCGACGACGTCGATTCGATCCGCCAGTTCGCCGTCGCCTACCTGCGCCACGAGCAGGATCTGGACCTCAAGGCCTTCCAGGTGCGCTTCGACAACTACTACCTCGAATCCAGCCTCTACACCAGCGGTCGCGTCGAGGCGACGGTGCGCCGGCTGATCGATGCCGGCAAGACCTACGAGCAGGACGGCGCGCTGTGGCTGAAGTCGACCGACTACGGCGACGACAAGGACCGCGTCATGCGCAAGGGCGACGGCAGCTACACCTACTTCGTGCCCGACGTCGCCTACCACATCGCCAAGTGGGAGCGCGGCTTCCACGAGGTGGTGAACATCCAGGGCACCGACCACCACGGCACCATCGCGCGCGTGCGCGCCGGCCTGCAGGCCGCCGGTGTCGGCATTCCCGCGGGTTATCCCGAGTACGTGCTGCACACCATGGTGCGCGTGATGCGCGGCGGCGAGGAGGTCAAGATCAGCAAGCGCGCCGGCAGCTACGTCACGCTGCGCGACCTGATCGAGTGGACCAGCACCGACGCCGTGCGCTTCTTCCTGCTCAGCCGCAAGCCCGACACCGAATACACCTTCGACATCGACCTCGCGCTGGCGCAGAACAACGACAACCCGGTGTACTACGTGCAGTACGCCCATGCGCGCATCTGCTCGGTGCTGGCCGCGTGGGGCGGCGATGCGGCGACGCTTGCCGGCGTCGACCTCGCGCCGCTGCAGAGCCCGGCCGCGCAGGCGTTGATGCTGCAACTGGCCCGCTACCCCGACATGCTCGCGGCCGCGGCCAAGGACTTCGCGCCGCACGACGTTACCTTCTACCTGCGCGAGCTGGCCGCGAGCTACCACAGCTACTACGACGCCGAGCGCATCCTGGTCGACGACGAAGCCGTGAAGCTCGCCCGCCTGGCCCTGGTCGCCGCCACTGCGCAGGTGCTGCACAATGGTCTCGCAATTCTCGGCGTCGGCGCACCGCGCAAGATGTGATTTCGATTTCCCCAACATGAAACAAAGACAAAGCGGCAACATCGTCATCGGGCTGATCATCGGCCTGGTGCTCGGGCTCGGTGTGGCGCTCGGCATCGCGGTCTACGTGACCAAGGTGCCGATCCCGTTCATGACCAAGACCCAGCGCGGCGGCGCCGAGCAGGACGAGGCCGAGGCCCGCAAGAACAAGGACTGGGATCCCAACGGGCCGCTCGCCGGCAAGGCAGGCGCGCGCGCGCCGGTGGCCTCGGCACCGCAGCCCGCTTCGGTCGGGCCGCTCAATCCGCCGACGCCTGCCGTGCCGGTGGTGGTCGCGCCGAGCGCCCGCGCAGCCTCGGCCGCCGTGACGCCGCCGCGTGCCGCCTCGCGCACGGCGCCGGTGCCGGCCGAAGCCAATGCGCTGCCGCCGTCGAACGATCCGCTCGGCGATCTGGCCAAGGCCCGCTCGAGCGGCGACACGGCGACGGCCGGCGCCAGCGACCCCTTCCTGTACTTCGTGCAGGCGGGCGCCTTCCGAACCAACGACGATGCCGAGGCCCAGCGCGCCAAGCTGTCGCTGATGGGCGTGGAGGCGCGGGTGACCGAGCGCGAGCAGGCCGGCCGCACCGTCTACCGCGTGCGCGTGGGTCCGTTCAACAAGAAGGACGACGCGGACCGGCTCAGGGAGCGGCTCGACGGCGGCGGACTCGAGGCCGCCCTGGTGCGTGTTCAGCGCTGATCGCCTCTTTCCCTTTACTTCATGCGGCCCGGGAACTCCCGACCCGGCCGCGGGCTCTTTCAGCCGCACAGGAGAATTTCTGAATGAAACGTCGTGACTTTTCGCTCGCCGCTGCCTCGCTCGGTCTTTTGCCGCTGGCCATACCTGCGCTGGCGCAGAACCGGCCGCCCAAGGCCGGCACCGATTACATCGTGCTCGGCAAGCCCGCGCCCGTCGACTCGCCCCCGGGCAAGGTCGAGGTGGTCGAGTTCTTCTCGTACAACTGCCCGCATTGCGCGGCCTTCGAGCCCCAGCTCGAAGCCTGGCTCAAGCGCCTGCCGCCGCAAGCCGCCTTCAGGCGCATCCCGGTGCCCTTCGTCGGCAACGACACCGAAACCAAGCAGCGCCTCTACTACACGCTGGAGGCGATGGGCAAGGTGGACGACTACCAGCTCAAGCTGTTCCAGGCCATCCACCAGGAGCGCCAGAACCTGTTCGGCGACGCCGCGATCCTGGCCTGGTCCGAAAAGCAGCCGGGCCTCGATGCCAAGAAATTCGCCGATCTGTTCAAGTCCTTCTCGATCGTCGGCAAGGCCAAGCGTGCGACGCAGCTCACGGGCGACTACCAGGTTGCCGGCGTGCCGGCCCTGGGTGTGGCCGGACGCTGGTACATCGACGGCGACACTGCCGGCTCGCTGGACAAGATGCTGCAGGTCACGGAAGCCCTGATCGGCGAAGCCCGAAAGGGCTGACGCCCTCCTCGCCCCTCTCGAGAAGCCCGCTTCGGCGGGCTTTTTCATCACCGCGCGGGACCGCTCATCGGCCGCATACAATCGTCGAGCAAGTTTCGTGCCTTTATGACCTCGCGATCTCCTTCCTACTCCTTTCGTTTTCTTTCCCGGACCGTCTTCCTCGCGCTGGCGCTGGCCGGTTTCGGCTCGGCCGCGCTGGCCGAAAAGGCCGATCGCAGCAAGCCGATGAACATCGAGTCGGACGCGATGCGTTACGACGACCTCAAGCAGACCAGCGTCTTCACCGGCAACGTGGTGGTCACCAAGGGCACGATCATCATCCGTGGCGCGCGCATCGACGTGCGGCAGGATCCCGAGGGCTACCAGTACGGCGTGGTCACGGCCGCGCCCGGCAAGCTGGCCTACTACAAGCAAAAGCGCGATGCCGGCGTCGACGAGTGGATCGAGGGCGAATCGGAAGTCATCGAATACGACAGCCGCGCCGACAACGTGAAGTTCATCCGCCGTGCGGTGATGCGCCGCCTGATCGGCGCCAAGGTCAACGACGAGAGCAGCGGTCCGCTGATCGTCTACGACCAGAGCAACGACACCTTCACCGTCAATGGTTCGACGTTGCCGCCGGATGCCGGCGTGTCGGCGCCGGCATCCGGCCGGGTCAAGGCCATCCTGACGCCCAAGGCCCAACCGCCGGTGGCGCCGGCTTCCGCGGGCGCCTCCGCGCCTGCGGCCAAGCCGGCCGCACCGGCGCCGGTGGCCGCGCCGGGCACGGGGCTGCGTTCCAGCACCACGCTGGATGGAGAGCCACGCAAGTGATCGAAACCGCCGGCATGAGCGAAGCGACGGGCGCAGCGAGCAGCCGGCTCGAGGCGCGCGGCCTGCAAAAGAGCTATGGCAGCCGCAAGGTCGTCAAGGATGTCTCGCTGGGCGTGCAGAAGGGCGAGGTGGTCGGACTGCTCGGACCCAACGGCGCGGGCAAGACCACCTCCTTCTACATGATCGTCGGGCTGGTGCGCGCCGATGCCGGCGTCATCACCATCGACGGCGAGCCGATCGCGCACATGCCGATCCACCGCCGCGCCCGCATGGGCCTGAGCTACCTGCCGCAGGAAGCCTCGATCTTCCGCAAGCTCACGGTCGAGGAAAACGTGCGCGCCGTGCTCGAGCTGCAGCGCGAGCCCGACGACAAGGGCCGGCCGCTGCCGTTGAGCAAGCTGCGCATCGAAGAGCGACTGGCCGAGCTGCTGTCCGACCTGCGGGTCGACCATCTGCGCGATTCGCCGGCGCTGTCCCTGTCGGGCGGCGAGCGCCGCCGGGTCGAGATCGCGCGCGCCCTCGCCACGCAGCCGCGCTTCATCCTGCTGGACGAGCCCTTCGCCGGGATCGACCCCATCGCCGTGATCGAGATCCAGCGCATCATCAGCTTCCTGAAGGAACGCGGCATCGGCGTGCTCATCACCGATCACAACGTGCGCGAGACGCTGGGCATCTGCGATCACGCGTTCATCATCAGCGACGGGCATGTGCTGGCACAAGGCACGCCTTCGGAGATCGTCGACAACGCCGAGGTGCGGCGCGTGTACCTGGGCGAGCATTTCCGGATGTAGGGACGGCAATCCGATGAAGCAGGGTCTCTCGCTTCGAGTCTCTCAGCATCTCGCGCTCACGCCGCAGCTGCAGCAGTCGATCCGGCTGCTGCAGCTGTCCACGCTCGAGCTGAGCCAGGAAGTCGAGCAGATGCTCGACGACAACCCGTTCCTCGAACGCACCGCCGAAGAAGCGCAGCGCGAGGAGTTCGGGCTCGACGCGGCCGATGCACCGGTGCGCGACGACGATCGCCTGGCCGAGGGCGACGGCGAGCTGCCGTCCGGCCCGTCCGCGCCGCTGGCTGACGCCGGCGTCGGCAGCACGAGCACCGCGGCCGAAGCCGACGCGCCGGCCACGGCCGACAGCACGGATGGGGAGCCCGGCTGGGAAGGCGATGGCACCGTCGATGTGGCACCCGACGACAGCGAGTGGGGCGGCGACGCGCCCGCGCGCGCCAACAACCTCGGCAACGACGAGCGTGCCGATGCCACCGAACTGGCGCGCAGCCAGGAGTCGCTGCAATCTTTCCTGCACCGCCAGGCATTGGGCCTGCGGCTGGACGACAACGACCGCGCCGCGCTGCGCTTCCTGATCGAGTCGCTCAACGACGACGGCTACCTCGAGGACTCGCTGCCGGCGCTCGCCTCCGGCCTCGCGGGCGAAGACAACGACCAGTTCGACGAGCTGGTGCACCACTTCCAGGTCGCGCTCGGTCTGCTGCAGAGCCTGGAGCCAGTCGGCGTCGGCGCCCGCAGCCTCGGCGAATGCCTCACGATCCAGCTGCGCGCGCTGGCGCATGCGAACGAGGGCGACCAGGAGGCGCAGATCCGCAAGATCGCGATCGCCGTCTGCAAGCAGCCGATGGAGCTGCTCGCGCGGCGCGATTTCAAGCGCCTGGCCACGCTCACCCGCAGCAGCGAAGACACGGTGCGTGCCGCGCTGCAGGTGATCGCCAGGCTCGAGCCCAAGCCGGGGCGCCGCTTCGTCGATGTCGAGCGCAACGTCGTCGTGCCCGACGTGATCGTCACGCGCATCGGCCAAGGCACGAACGTCAAGTTCCGCGTCATGCTCAATCCCGAGGTCATGCCGCGCCTGCGCGTGCACGACATCTACGCCGGCGCGCTCAAGCAGCACAAGGGCGAGGGCAGCCAGGCGCTGTCGCAGCGCTTGCAGGAGGCGCGCTGGTTCATCAAGAACATCCAGCAGCGCTTCGACACCATCCTTCGCGTGTCCAACGCGATCGTCGAGCGGCAGAAGAGCTTCTTCGTGCATGGCGAGCTCGCGATGCGTCCGCTGGTGCTGCGCGAGATCGCCGACGAGCTCGGCCTGCACGAGTCGACCATCAGCCGCGTGACCACCGCCAAGTACATGGCGACGCCCTTTGGCACCGTCGAGCTCAAGTACTTCTTCGGCTCGGCACTCGGCACCGAGACCGGCGGCAACGCGTCGAGCACCGCGGTGCGCGCGCTGATCAAGCAGTTCGTGAGCGCCGAGGACACGAGAAAGCCGCTGTCGGACAGCCAGGTCTCCGAGATGCTCAAGGAGCAGGGCATCGAATGCGCGCGCCGGACCGTGGCCAAGTACCGCGAGGCGCTGCGCATCGCGCCGGCCAATCTGCGCAAGGCCCTCTAGGGGTTCACGCGATGAACGGCCCGGGGTTCCTGTCGCGCTGGCTGGGCCTGGGGCTGGCGGCGCTGATGATGCTGTTGGCCAGCGGCTGCGCGATGCTGCCGAGGGAGTTCGCGCACACGCCCTCGAAGGCCGTCCCGGCATCGGCCGACACCGCGCTCGGCCGCATCGCGCAGGCCTCGTCGCCGGACCCGGACCTGAGCGGCTTCCGCCTCATGCCCGGCGGCGATTTCGCGCTCAACACGCGCCTTGAACTGGCGCGCCGGGCCGAGCGCACGCTCGACGTCCAGTACTACCAGATCGAGGATGACGAGACGGGCCGCTATTTCCTGCGAACGCTGCGCGATGCAGCCGAGCGCGGCGTGCGCGTGCGCCTCTTGATGGACGACCTCTACACCTCCGGCGAGGACGAACTGCTGCTCGGCCTGGCCGCGACGCCGAACGTGGAGCTGCGGCTGTTCAATCCCTTCCCGGCCGGCCGCGGCAGCCTCGTGAAGCGCTTTACTGCCTCGCTGTTCGACTTCGACCGCGTCAACCACCGCATGCACAACAAGCTCTTCATCGCCGACGGCGCGATGGGCGTGGCCGGCGGGCGCAACATCGGCAGCCAGTATTTCACCCAGACGGCCGGCGCCAACTTCCTCGACATCGACACCTTCGTGGCCGGCGCGCTGATCCCGCGGCTGGCGAGTCTGTTCGACCAGTACTGGAACAGCGACTACGTGCGGCCGATCCAGACCGTCGTCGCGACCGGCCTTTCGCCCGACGCGTTGCGGCGCAGCTTCGACGAGAAGACCGGCCCGGCGACCACGCCGGCGCCGCGTTCCTCGGCGCCGAACGACGTGCTCGGCTACAGCCCGATCCCCGAGGACATCAAGGCCGGCAAGCTGGACCTGATCTGGAACCTTGCCGAGGCCTATGCCGATTCGCCCGACCGCGTCATCGACAAGCCCGTGACCTACGGCGGCGTGCCGCTGCTCGATGTCGACAGCGTGCGCTACAACGTGGTCGAACAGATGCGGCGTTCGCGCTCCGACGTGACACTGGTGTCACCCTACCTGATTCCGGGCAAGGCCGGGCTGGAGGTGATGCGCGAGATCCGCGGGCGCGGCGTGAAGATCAGCGTCGTCACCAACTCGCTGGCGGCCACCGACGAGCCCGTGGTCCACACCGGCTACCGGCGCTATCGGCCCGACATGCTGCGGCTCGGTGCCGAGCTGTACGAGCTCAGTTCGGCGCGCACGCGGCGCAGCGTGCGGCTGGGCCTGTTCGGTTCGCAGGTCGGTCGGCTGCACGCGAAGGCGGCTGTCTTCGACGGGCGCACGCTGTTCCTGGGCTCGATGAACTTCGACCCGCGCTCGGACACGCACAACACCGAGATCGGACTCATCATCTACAGCCCCGAGATGGCGCAGCAGCTGCTGAAGCTGATCGAGGTGCTGAAGCAGCAGGGCGCCTACCGCGTGCGCTTCACGCCCAGCAGCGAACGGCTCGAGTGGGTCAGCACCGACGGCGGCACCGAGCAGGTGCTGACGCAGGAACCCGACGCGCGCCTGTGGGACCGCGTGATGCTCGAACTGCTCGCGCCGCTGGCGCCCGAGAGTCTGTTGTAGCCCTCGGTAGGACTACTGGATATCGATGGCCTCGACCTGCACCAGCAAGTGCACCTTGTCCTCGAAGCCGAAGTTCAGTCCCCACAGGATGCCGAACTGGCTGCGCTGCACCGTGGTCTCGAAGTCGCCGCCGCACACCTGCCGGTTGATCAGCGGGCTGATGTAGCAGCCGAAGCGGCTGGCCTTGAGCGTGACGGGGCGCGTCTGGCCCATCAGCGTCAGCGTGCCGGCCACCTCGGTGACCTTGTCGGCGCTGAAGGCGATCTGGTCGGAAACGAAGCGGCCGGTCGGAAACTCGGCGACGTTGAAGAAGTCCTTGCTCAGCACGTGGCGGTTGAGCAGGTCGACGCCGGTGTTGATCGAGGCGATGTCCATCGTGATGTCGACCTTGCCGCCGGTGCCGCTGTTGTCGATCTTCACCGAGCCGTCCTTGGTGCTGAAGCGGCCGCGGTTGGTGGTGGTGCCGTAGTGGCCCATCTCGTACATCACGAAGGTGTGGGTCGGGTCGACCACATAGGTGCCGCCCTTGACCGGCCCGCCGCTCGGCTTGGCGGCTGCTTCGGGCGCCTGCTGCGCGGCGGCGAGCGTCGCCATGGCACCCAGTGCGGCGAGGAGGATGAACGGCTTCATGGAGGGCTTTCGCATGGCATTGGATGTGGAAAGGGGCGCTGCCGTTACAGCGGGCCGAGGCCGGTCAGCACCAGCTTGAACTGGACCTGCACGTCGTCGCCCACCATCGAGGTGTCGGTCCATTCGCCGTCGCCGACCTTGAACGCGAGGCGCTGCAGGGTCAGCGTGCCGGTGGCCACGGACTGGCCGCCGCTCTGCGCGATGTCCACCGGCACGGTCACGTTCTGTGCGGTGCCCTTGATCGTCAGCTTGCCCATGACCTCGAAGTGCCCGCCGCCGGTCGCCTTGATCGCGTTCGACTGGAAGCTGGCCTTCGGAAAGCGGGCGGCATCGAACCAGGCCGGCTTCGGCAGTTCGGCATCGCTCTGCGGCAGGCCGAGCGTGGCGCTGCCGACGTCGATCTGCAGCGCCACGCTGCCGCCTTCGGGCTTCTTCGGATCGAAGGCGATCTGGGCATCGAAGCGCTGAAACGTGCCTTCCACCGGCACGCCCATCTGCTTGGTCACGAAGGCGATCCGCCCCTGCCCGGGCACCAGCCTGGCCATCGGCCCGGCAGCGCTGGCCAGCCCTGCGACGGCAAACAATGCAACGGCGCACAAGGCCCGCCCGGCTGGCAAAGCCAGGCCCCTCCGGGAAACACCGCGGAACCGGCTCCGCCGGGCCGCAGGTGTTGTCCCCGCCGAGGGGGAAGGCGGCCACACGAAGTGGGCAAGCCTGGGGGAGAGCTTCATATCCACATGCGATCCAGCAAATCGTCGCGGTCGACGAAGCGGTGCTTGAGCGCGGCACCGATATGCACCCCCACCACCGCGGCCAGGAGGAAGGCGCTGACCTGGTGCATCGGCTTGAGCACCGCTTCGGCAAATTCCTTGTCGACTGCCACGAAGTCCGGCAGCGGCAGCACGCCGAACAGCACGACCGGCAGCCCGAGCGCGGAGGTGTAGGCCCAGCCGAGCAGCGGCACCGCGAAGAACAGCAGATACAGCAGGAGGTGCGTGCTGCGGTAGACGGACAGCTGCCAGCCCGGCATTGCGTCGACGATGCGCGCGCTCAGGGGCGGCGGTGGATGCGAAAGGCGCCACAGCAGGCGCACGGCGGACAGCGTCAGGATGGTGATGCCGGCCCACTTGTGCCAGTTGAAGAGCCGCAGCCGCAGCGGCGAGAAGGGCAGGCCGGCCATGTACAGCCCGACGCTGAACGACGCCGCGATCATCAGCGCGAGCAGCCAATGCAGCGCGATCGCCACCGCGCCGTAGCGACGGCCGCCGCCGGGGCGAGGCCTGGCCACGGGATGCTTCAGCGGCTCGGCGGACATGCGTGGAGCATAAGCCGCCGCTCAGACTTTTGCGCACAGCAGCAGCAACTCGCGCAGCGCCTGCGGCTGCACCGGCTTGCGCAGCGCACCCCAGCCGCGGTCGCGCGCGAGCTTCTGCGTCGCTTCGTCGATATCGGCCGAGATCAGCGCGATGGCCAGCTGGGGCCGCTGCCGCTGCAGCTGCTCGGCGAGCGCGATGCCGTCGAGTTCACCCGGCAGGCGGATGTCGCACAGCGCGATGTCGATCGACGGCAGATCGGCCAGCGCGATCGCCTCGGCGGCGCTGCCGTAGACGCGCGGCCGCGCGCCCCACAGGTGCAGCAGCGCGGCGATGCTGTCGGCGACCACCGCGTTGTCCTCGACCACCAGCACGGCCAATCCGGCGCGCAGGCCGGCGTTGGCGTCCGGGGCGGCGGTGGCCTGCGGCGGCGCGTCGCTCGCCGCCTGCGCAAGGCGCGCGTCGGCCGGCGCGGCCGGCACCACGAAGCCGAACACCGAGCCCTGGCCCGGCCGCGAACGCAAGCTGACCTGCAGGCCGAGCCGCTGCGCGAGCCGGCGCACGATCGCCAGCCCGAGCCCGTGTCCGCGCTGCAGGTTGCGCTCGACGTTGCCGACCTGTTCGAAGTCGCCGAAGACGCGCTCCTGCGCCTCGAAGGCGATGCCGATGCCCGCGTCGCGCACCTCGACGCGCCAGCCGCCGCTGCGCCGGCGGCAGGCGAGGAGCACGCGGCCTTGCGGCGTGAACTTGAGCGCGTTGTCGACCAGGTTGCCGAGGATGCGCCGCAGTGCGACGCCATCGGTCCAGGCCACCGCATCGGCCGGGCAGCGCACGCGCACGCGGCCGCTGCCGGCCTGGCGCGCGAGTTCGTGGAGCAGCGGCGCCAGCGCGAGCGCGGCGGGCGTCAGCGGATCGGCGGCGGCTTCGATGCGTCCGATCTCCAGCAGCTGGTTGGTCAGGCCTTCGAGCGCCTGCTGCGCGCGTGAGAGCGAGGCCACGGTGGCCTGCACGGTGGGCGTGTCCGCGCCGGCATCGAGCTGCTGGCGCAGCACCTCGGCCTGCAGGCCCATCGCCATCACCGGCTGCCGCAGATCGTGGTTGGCGGCCGAGAAGAAGCGCAGGCGTTCGGCCTGCGCCTGCTGCGATTCGCGCAGGCCGGCCAGCGCCTGCTCGCGCAGCGTGCTTTCGTTCTGCCTGAGGCCGATGTTCTCCTCGAGCTGGCGCGAGCGCTCGGCCACCAGCTTCCAGACCATCGCCAGGAGGCCGACGCCGAGCACCGCCAGCGCCACCATCGGCGGCGCGCCGAAGGCCAGGCCCATCACGATCACCGGCGTCAGCAGCAGCGTGATCGCGAGCTGCATCGCGGGCGTGTGGTAGGAGACCGAGAACGCCGACGACAGCGTCATGCCCATGATCACCACGCCCAGCAGCAGCTGCGAAGTGCCGTCGGCGGGATTGAACAGCAGCACGCCCGCGGCGCCGTGCGCGCCCTCGTGCAGCGCGATGCGCAGGGTGTGCACGCGCAGCGCATGCGACAGGTTGGCGGGCGTGAGCGTTGCCGGCAGCCGCTGCGGAAAGAAGCCGCGGTAGGCCGTCGTGGCCGCGATCAGCGCGATCCAGATCAGGGCATGCGGGACCGAGTACTGCCACGCGAACAGCGCCGCCACGCCGCAATCGAGCAGGAACTGCACCAGCAGCACGGGGCCGCTGGGCTGCGTGCTCAGGCGCAGCACCTCGCGCTGGATATGGAAGCGGCCGGATGGCGAGAGCGATGCTTTGGCGGGCTGGGTCGTCATCGTGCGGCGGAAGTGGGCTGCCGGCACTATACGGCCACCGCGCGGGATCCGGTGTCACGCGGCCGTCCTCTGCGCGTCGGCGCGCCAGCCGCGCAGCAGCCCGCGCCGGCGCGCGGCAACCAGCGTGACCGCGGCGCAGCCGACCAGGTTGAGCACCGAGATCAGCACCAGGTACGCATCGTGGGCGACCACCAAGCCGTACAGCCCGGCCGTGACGTGCGAGATCGACCACGAGGTCCACGACCACAGCGAGATCGAACGCGCGCCGTCGCGGCAGCGCCAGATCGCGAGGATCTGCGGCAGGTAGCTGAAGACGCGTGTCGAGTTCGACACCAGGTAGATCCAGGCGATGACGGCGGTGAAGGAGCCGAGGAAGTGGGGGATCATGGCGAAGACCTGCATACGTTTCTCCTGCGGGTTTGCGGACCGCGCGCCATGGGCGGCGCGCTGATGCAAATCTAGGCAGTGAGGGCGCGGCCGAAAATGCCGCCTTCGCGTTGTGCGATCCCGCGTTCGCGTCAGGCGGCGATCGGCAGGCGCAGCACGATGCAGGTGCCGCTCGCGCCCGAGCGAAAGTCCAGCAGCCCGCCGAGGCGCTGGGCGCGCGAACGCATGTTGCCCATGCCGCGGCCCGGCGGCGAGGCCGATCCGTCGAGGCCGCAGCCGTCGTCCTCGACCTCCAGTGCGAGCATGCCGTCCTGCCGGTGCAGCCGCACCTGCACGCGCGTGGCGCGCGCATGCCGCAGCACGTTGGTCAGCGCCTCCTGCGCCACACGCAGCAGCTGCAATGCGGCATGCGGCGACAGCGTCGATGCGCCGTCGGGCACGTCGATGGCCCAGCTCGAACGCACGCCGGCCTCGATCAGCTGCGCTTCCCAGCGGAACATGAAATTGCCGAGCGCGGTGCCGAGGTCGTGCTCTTCCGACGCCAGCGCGTCGAGCGCGAGCCGCATGTCCGCGATGCAGGCGCGCAGCGCGGCGGCGATCTGATCGCCGTCCATGTCGCCGCGCTCCACGCGCGACAGCGAAGTGAAGAGCTGCGAGCCGAGCCCGTCGTGCAGGTCGCGCATGATCAGCTGCCGCTCTTCCGCGGCCGCATGCTCGCGCTCCAGCGCGGCCACGCGCGCATAGTTGGCGGCCAGCGCGCGCTCGCGGTCGGCCACGCGCGTTTCCAGGCTGCGGTTCAGCTCCTCCAGCGAACCCAGCGTCTGCACGAAGCGCGCCGTCAGCACGCCGCCCATCGCCAGCAGCAGCATGATCGAGCCGTAGTGCAGCAGGTAGATGCGATGCCCGGCCCAGTCGGGGAAGAAGCGGCCGATCACGCCCGAATCCCAGTTGATCAGGTAGTCGTGGATGCCGACCAGCACCGCGAAGGCCATGGCCGCGGGCATCACCGCCGACAGCAGCGTGCGCTGCCGCACCACGGCCCAGAACGACAGCGCGATGATCGCCACGCCGACCGGGATCATGCCGCCCAGCCACACGCGCGCGACCAGCGGCTCGGCCGCGAAGCCCTGCAGCGCGAACCACAGCGGCCCGATGGCCCAGTACGCAAGAAGCGCACGCTCCAGCCGGGGCCTGCGCAAGCCTGCGAAGCGCAGCGTGAACAGCGCCATCGCAACGACGAAGCCGCCGGTCGCGCAGTGATACGCGATGCGCCACCATTGCCATTCCCAAAGCGGCAGCGCATCGATGATGAAGTTCAGCGTGCGAATGCCCCAGAGCGCCGCTGCAAGGCCGAACAATCCATAGAGCACTTCGCTGCGCCTGCGCCACCAGATGAACAGCACGAAGCCCGCGACGCCGAGCGAGAACAGCACCGTGATCTGCGGCACCGCGCGCATCCAGAACAGCCGTCGGTCGTACAGCGACACGACCCGTGCCTGCGGCCCGACCTCGACATGCGCAAAGCGCACCGGGTAGGTCGGCGAGGGCGCGACCCGCACCATCAGCTCGTTGCGCCCTGCGTGCAGCAGCGCCGAGGGAAAAGGGATCATGTAAGGCCGGTAAGAGCGCGCGCGCAACGCGACCGTGTTCTCGGGCATGTGCGTCAGCAGCGCGCCGTTGAGCCACACGCTGCCGCCGTCGTAGAGGTAAGGCAGGTAGGCGGCCCAGGCCTCGGGCGCGGCGACGGCATCGGCCGCGTCGAAGCCGATGCGGTACCAGGCCTGCGTGCGGTCGCGGCCGGGGCGCGAATACGCGCTGTCGTCGGGGAGTGCGACCGGCTGCCAGGCCGCATCGGGCGATGGTGGCGCGAGACTCGCCGAGACCAGCACTGCTGCGTCGTACGGCACCAGCGTCTGCGCCGCTGCAGCGATGCAGGCGAGCGCCGATGCGAGCACGGCCGCTGCCCACGCACGCCGCATCACAGCAACCCCATCTGGCTCGCTTCGTAGACCGCCTCGCCGCGCGAATGCACGGCCAGCTTGCGGTAGATCTTCTTGACGTGCGCCACGACCGTGTGGGGCGAGATGCCGATCAGCTGGCCGATGGTCTCGAAGCTCAGGCCCTTGGCCGTCAGGCGCAGGATCTCGGTCTCGCGTTCGGTCAGCGGCGAAGGTGCGGCGCTCGCCGCCGCAGCGGCCGGCTCGGCACGTTCCGCGGGCAGGGCGCCGACACGGAAGCGCGCCAGAACGCGGCGCGCGATCCCCGGACTGATCGGCGAGCCGCCGGCACGCAGTTCGTGGATGCTGGCGGCAATGCGCTCGGCCACCGCGTCCTTCAGCAGGTAACCGGTGGCGCCGGCCTCGATCGAGGCCAGCACGTGCTCGTCGTCGCCGAACATGGTGACCACCAGCACGTCGCATCCGGGCCGGTGCAGCGCCGCGTGGCGGATCACCTCGACGCCGTCCATGTCGGGCAGCCCGAGATCCACCAGCATCGCATCCGGCGCCTCTGCATCGAGCACGCTCAGCGCGGCGGCGCCGGTCGACACCACCGCAGCCAGGTGCAGTTCGGGGTCCGCCAGCACTGCGTTGGCGAAGCGGCGCATGAACTCCGGTTCATCTTCGACGATCAGCACGCTGGTGGGCATGGCGGCTCCTCGGGCGATGGATGCCGGCCATTGTCCCTGCGTGGACACGGCATGGCCATAGCGCAAAGGCGCTATGGGTGCATGGGATACTGCCTCCCTTGATCGCGCCATGAACGAACTCTCTCTTTTCCTGCCCTGCGCCGCCGGCGTCGAAGACTTCCTCGCGCAGGAGGTCCACGCGCTCACCGGCCGCGCCGGCCAAGACCTGCTGACCCTGCGCGGCGGCGTGCGCGTGCGTGCCGATTGGCGCGAGGCGCTCAAGCTCAACCTGCACAGCCGGCTCGCGCAGCGCGTTCTGATCGAACTCGCGCACGCGCCCTACCGCAGCGAGAACGACCTCTATGCCATCGCGAGCGGCGTGGCCTGGGAGATCTGGTTCACGCCGAAGCAGACCTTCAAGATCGAGACCACCGCGCAGCACAGCCCGCTGCAGAGCCTCAACTTCGCGACCTTGCGCATCAAGGATGCGATCGCCGACCGCTTCCGCGCCAAGGCCGGCGGCGTGCGGCCCAGCATCGAGACCCAATGGCCCGATGCGCGCGTGTTCGCGCACCTCACGACCGACCATTGCACGCTCTACATCGACACCTCCGGCGAGCCGCTCTTCAAGCGCGGCTGGCGGCAGGACAAGGGCGATGCGCCGCTCAAGGAAACGCTGGCCGCCGCCATGCTGGCCGCCAGCGGCTGGTGGAATCCCGAAACCGGCGAGGTTTCGGCCGAAGCGCTCTACGACCCATGCTGCGGCAGCGGCACCATCGCGATCGAGGCCGCGCAGATCGCGTGCGGCATCGCGGCCGGATCGCTGCGGCGCTTCGGCTTCGAGAAGCTGCTGCCGTTCCAGCACCATGTGTGGTCGGGGCTGAAGGCCGAGGCGGTGCCGGCCGCGCGTTCGGGCGAGCCCGTGATCTTCGGCTCCGACGTGTCGCATCGCATGGTCGACTTCGCCGAGCGCAATGCCGAACGTGCGGGCGTCGCCGCGGCGCTGCAGTTCCGCGGCGGCGATGCGCTGCAGCGCATGCCGCCGGCCGCATCGGGCGTGATCGTGCTCAATCCGCCGTACGGCGAGCGCATCGAAGTCGCGGGCGTGGCGCGTGCCAAGGCTGGCGGCCGCGAGGCAGCGCAGACCGAGGACGGTGGCGAGTTCTTCGTGCAGCTCGCGAGCCACTGGAAGAAGAACTACGCCGGCTGGACCGCCTGGGTGCTGACGCCCGATCTGCAGTTGCCCAAGCGCATGCGCCTGAAGGAATCGCGCCGCGTGCCGATGTGGAACGGGCCGATCGAGTGCCGATTGTTCCGCTTCGACATGGTCGCCGGCTCGGCGCGCGGACGCAGCTGAATCGCGGATCGGCGGCGCGCGTGTCCATGTCCGCGAACGAGGCGATCGTCCTCGACACCAACATCGCGCTCGACCTGCTGGTGTTCGACGATCCCGGCTGCGCGGCGCTCGCTGCGGCGCTCGAGGCCGGGACGCTGCGCTGGCTGGTCACTGCGGCGATGCGCGACGAATTCGCGCGCGTGCTCGGCTATCCGATCATCGTTGCGCGCCTGGCGCAGAAGGCGCGCGATGCGCGCGAAGTGCTCGCGGCTTTCGATGCGCGGACCGAGCGGGTGGATGGCGTGCCGCCGCGCGCGCCCTGCGTGTGCAGCGATCCCGACGACCAGGTCTTCATCGATCTCGCGGTCGCCCACCGCGCGCGTCTGCTGAGCAAGGACCGCGCGGTGCTGGCGCTGCGCAAGCGGCTCGCGGCATGGGGCGTCGTCGTGTCATGAATCCGAAGCTTCCCCTCGTGCCGCCGCGCATCGTCGTGCTCGGCAGCCTCAACATGGACCTGGTGCTGCGCGTGCCGCATGCGCCGGTCGCGGGCGAGACCCTGCAGGGCCATTCGATCCACCGCATGCCGGGCGGCAAGGGCGGCAACCAGGCGGTGAGCTGCGCGCGCCAGGGCGCGCGCGTCGGCCTGGTCGGCTGCGTCGGCGCCGATGACTACGGCGAGGCGCTGCGCCAGGGCTTGCTGCAGGACGGCATCGACATCGCGGCGATCCGCACCGATGCCGATGCGCCCACCGGCACGGCCCTGGTGATGGTCGAGGACACGGGCCAGAACCGCATCGTGGTGATCGCGGGCGCCAATGCGCGGCTCGAGATCGACGAGGCCGCGCTGGCCGCGCAACTGCAGGGCGCGGCGTTTCTGGTGGCGCAGTTCGAAAGCCCGCTGCCGCAGGTCGCGCATGCGATGAGGATCGCACGCCGGACCGGCTGCAAGGTGATGCTCAATCCCTCGCCCGTGCAATCCATCGACGACGCGCTCTGGCCGCTGATCGACACGCTGGTGCTGAACGAGCGAGAGGCCGAGATGCTGGCCGGCCAGCCGGCCGACAGCCCGTACGCGGCGGCCACCGCCGGCCGGGCGCTGCGCGTGCGCGGCGTCGAGCGGGTGGTCGTCACGCTGGGCGCGCGCGGTGCCGTGGCGATCGATGCGGCCGGCGCGCGCCACCATCCGGCGCTTCGCATCCAGGCCGTGGACACCACGGGCGCCGGCGACACCTTCCTCGGCGCGCTGGCCGTGTCGCTGGCCGGCGGCGATGCGCTCGACGACGCCGTGCGGCTCGGCATCCGCGCCGCGGCGCTGTGCATCACGCAGCCCGGCGCCCAGCCTTCCATTCCACGGCGCGATGCCGTGCTGCAGAGCGCCCTGCCTCCCGACTGGATATCTCTGTAGCTGCCGAACGTGGTACACCCCATCCTGGCGCCGCACCGCCGACGCCGACGAACATTCACCACGGAGCACAGCCTATGGCCAACCTGAAGAATGCGAAGAAACGGCGCCTGGCGCCATTGAACACGCCGACGGCATTGGGCGCCGACGCCACGCGCGACATCTCGGCGGAACTCAATGCGCTCCTGGCCGACACCTTCGCGCTGTACCTCAAGACCAAGAACTTCCATTGGCACATGTCGGGGCCCTACTTCCGCGACTACCACCTGCTGCTCGACGAGCAGGCCGACCAGATCTACGCCACCACCGACCCGATCGCCGAGCGCGTGCGCAAGCTCGGCGGCACCACGCTGCGTTCGACCGGGCAGATCGCACGGCTGCAGCGGCTCGCGGACAACGATGCCGATTTCGTGACGCCGGCCGACATGCTGGCCGAGCTGCGCGAGGACAACCAGCGCCTGGCCGGCTTCATGCGCGAGACGCACGCTTTGTGCGACAGCTACGGCGACGTCGCCACTGCGAGCCTGCTCGAAGTCTGGATCGACGAGGCGGAGCGCCGCAACTGGTTCCTGTTCGAGTCGGGCCGCACGACCTGACTCATCGCCCGTACCACAGCGCCAGCAGCCGCGCGGCGGCGCGGATGCGCTGCGTGTCGCGGCCCCAGCGCCGGCCCGCCGGCAGATGCCGCAGCCAGCGCATGCGGCGCGCGGCCACCACCAGCCGCTCGCGCACCTCGTCGTCCGCATCGGCCAGCACCGCATGCCAGTGCGTGCCGGCCGCATGCGGCGAAGCGGCATCCACCAGCATCGCCGTGGAGTGCAGGAAACTGAGCCAGTCGCGCGCCTGGCATTCGGCCAGTGCCAGCGTCTCGCCGGGGTCGTCCTCGAAATCGATGTAGCCGATCGCGCCGTCCGGGCACTGCACCAGGTTGCGGTCGAAGGCCTGGCTCAGGTAGGCGCCGCGCGCATGGACGATGGCGATCGCGGACAGTGCCTCGCGCCATACCGAGAGCAACGCGGCGGGACCGACGGCCGCGGCCTGGTCCAGCCGCTCCTGCAGCACCACGGGCGGGCGGCCGCTCTGGCCCAGGTCGGAAATCAGGAGGCCATCGGGCTGCTGGGCCAGCACCGCCGGCACGCGCAGTCCCGCCGCGCCGAGCGCGCGCAAGCGTCGCGCTTCGATCGCGATGGCGGCCTCGCCACCGGGATTGGGCACCGGCTGCAATACCTCGAGGCGCAGCACACCGGCGATCACGGCCTGCAGGTGATAGCGCAGCTTGCCGTGGCGCGCGCCGGCCTTCTTGAGCCAGACCCGTTCGTTGCCGAGCCGATGGCTGGTGACGGCGCGGGTCTGCTGCGGCAGCATGGCGCGCAGGAAGGCCGCGTAGTCGCCGGCCGCCGGGGACAGCGCGCCCGTCTCCAGCGGCGCCGGCGCCGAGGCGATGCCCTTGTGCATCTGTACGCGCGTCGATGCGCCGCCGCGCCGGACAGAACTCACGGAGCAGCCTTCGCGCTGCGCGCTGCGGCGTTCGCCTTCGGAGCGGCCGGGCGTCTCATACGGCCAGTGTCACCGGTTGGAAGCTGTGCGCGCTCGCCAGCGGCCAGTAGGTGCGGAACACGTTGTGCAGTCCATCGAGCGGCCCGAGCAATGCGCCGGGCTGCACCTGCATCACGAGGTTGCTGAGCAGCCGCACCTCGGTGTCGGAAATGCGCCGCACGATGTGGTGGGCGGTGATGTCCTGCGGATGGGCGAGGCCGGCGGCCTGCACCAGTTCCTGCAGCGCATGCAGCGTGCTGCGGTGGAAGTTGCGCACGCGGTCGGCCTTGGTCGGCACCACCAGCGCCTGCTGGCGCACCGGGTCCTGCGTTGTGACGCCGGTCGGGCAGTGGCCGGTGTGGCAGCTCTGCGCCTGGATGCAGCCGAGCGCCATCATGAAACCGCGCGCCGCGTTGCACCAGTCGGCGCCCAGCGCCATCATGCGTGCGAGGTCGAAGGCGGTGATCACCTTGCCGGCGCAGCCGATCTTGATGAGATCGCGCAGCCCGACGCCGACCAGCGTGTTGTGCACCAGCAGCAGGCCTTCCTGCAGCGGCGCGCCGACGTGATCGCTGAACTCCACCGGTGCCGCGCCGGTGCCGCCCTCGGCACCGTCGACCACGATGAAGTCGGGCGTGATGCCGGTTTCCTGCATGGCCTTGACGATGGCGAACCACTCCCACGGATGGCCGAGGCAGAACTTGAAGCCGCAGGGCTTGCCGCCCGAGAGTTCGCGCAGCCGGGCGACAAAATGCATCATCCCGACCGGCGTCGAGAAGGCGCCGTGCGAGGAGGGCGAGATGCAGTCCACGCCGATCGGCACGCCGCGCGCGGCCGAGATCTCGGCCGTCACCTTGGGGCCCGGCAGCACGCCGCCGTGGCCTGGCTTGGCGCCCTGGCTCAGCTTGATCTCGATCATCTTGACCTGCGGGTCGCGCGCGTTGGCGACGAAGCGTTCCTCGCTGAAGCTGCCGTCGTCGTTGCGGCAGCCGAAGTAGCCCGAGCCGATCTCCCAGATCAGGTCGCCGCCATGCACGCGGTGATGCTGCGAGATCGATCCCTCGCCGGTGTCGTGCGCGAAGCCGCCCATCTTCGCGCCGAGGTTCAGCGCCATGATGGCGTTGGCCGACAGCGCGCCGAAGCTCATCGCCGAGATGTTGAACACGCTCGCCTCGTAGGGCTGCGTGCATGGATGCGATGCCGGCGAGGCCGGCCCCGGCGTGCCGCCGATGACGATGCGGAAGTCGTGGCTGGCCAGGCGGGTCGGCTGCATCGAGTGGTTGATCCACTCGTAGCCGGAGATCGTCACGTCGAGCTGGGTGCCGAAGGGCCGGTTGTCCGGCTCGCCCTTGGAGCGCTGGTAGACCAGCGAGCGCTGGGCGCGCGAGAAGGGCGCGGCCTCGGCGTCGCTCTCGATGAAGTACTGCCGCATCTCGGGCCGGATGAATTCCAGCAGGAAGCGCAGGTGGCCGATCACCGGGTAGTTGCGCAGGATTGCGTGGCGCGCCTGCCGCAGGTCGTGCACGCCGGTGCCGCTGAGCACCGCGAAGAGCGCGACGGCGATCCATGCGGCCCAGAGCGTGGGCAGCACCACGACCACCGCCACGCTGGCGACAAGGCCGGCCACGCACAGCGCAAAGGTGCTGTAACGCGCCGGGAGGGGCGAAATCATGGGGGTAGAAATGATGGGTCTCCGGGAGCCTTGCTGCATCATAGAGGGCTGTTTCCTGCAACGACATGACAACCATCCCCGACACCCCGCCCGAGCAGACCCCGCTTGGCCCCGATGATTTCGATGCCCAGGACCTGGCGCTCGACGCCATGCGCGAGCACGACGACGAGACGCCGCAGTGGGAATTCTGCGAAGGCTTCATGGCCGCGCTGGTCTGCACGCGGCGCCCGATCGAGCCCTCGGAGTACTGGCCGGTGCTGCTGGGCGATGGCTTCGTCGCCGCGCAGCACATGGAATTCGTCTGGCGCTGGAAGCGGCGCTGGCGCGAGATCGAGACCGGCCTCGACGCCGATGTCGAATCGCTCGACGACGAGCGCACCTGGCAGCCCGAGGTGCTCGACACGCGCGGCGCGATCACGGCGCTGCCCGAGGAGGAGCGAGGCGAGATGGCTGGCGAAGCCATTCCGTCCTTCGCGCAGGTCTGGGCGCTCGGCTTCATGTTTGCGGTCGAGAACTGGCCCGAGGACTGGACGCCGCCGCGCGACAAGGAAGCGGCGCGCATGCTCGACGAGGCGCTCGGCGCCATCGTCACGCTGACCGAGGACGACACCGGCAAGCCCACGGTCTCGATGTACAGCGAGGACGGCCCGCCCAGCGTGAGCCAGCAGCGCGTGGACGATTTCGGTGCCGCGATCTGGGCCGTCTACGACCTGCGCCAGCTCTGGAAGAGCATGGGTCCGCGCGTCGAGACGATCCGCAAGGAGGCCACGCCCGGCCGCAACGACCCGTGCCCCTGCGGCAGCGGCAAGAAATACAAGAAGTGCCACGGCGCCGGCTGAGTCGTGGCGCCGCGCCGGGCGCATCCCGGCGCCGGTGCCGTCGATTCAGGTCGGCTCGCGCGCGGCGGGGCGTGCTCGCCGGGATGACGCCTGCTCTTGCGCCTGCGTTTCGCGCAGGCGCCGAAGCAGAGATTCGCGCCCATGTGCGACGTGTTCCCGCATGCGGCGTTCCGCGAGTTCCGGATCACGCTGCTCGATGGCCTCGAGGATCCGTTCATGCTCGCCATGCACCGCCTTCATGCGCTGCGGCACGCTCGCGGCGCGGAAGCGGCAGATGTTGAGCAGCGCGTAGAGATCCCGGCACAGGAATTCCGCCAGCCAATGGTTGCGGCTGCCGCGCACGATCTGGGTGTGGAAGTCGTTGTCCTGTGTGCGGCGCCGGAAGAATTCGCCGAGGTCGCCGGCGGCCTTGCTGGCGTTCAGCAGCTCGCGCAGCCGCCGTGTCTCGGGCAGCGTCATCACTTCCGCTGCCTGCCGTGCCGCCATGCCCTCGAGCGCCTCTCGCGTGATCAGCAACTGCTCGAGGTCGTCGATGCTGAGCTCGGCCACGCGGACGCCCGAGAACGGCGTGCGCTCCAGCAGCCGCCGGCCCTCCAGCGTGCGCAAGGCTTCGCGCAGCGGGCCGCGGCCGACACCGAAACGCGCCGCCAGCACCGATTCGGGAACGCGGTCGCCGGGCTTCAGCTCGCCGGACAGGATGGCGTGCTCCAACCACTGAATGGTTTCCTCGATCGGCGCACTGCCGGTGGCTGCTGGGGCTTCGGGCATGAAGAAGACGGATGGTGGAGGGACGGGCGATCTTGAGTGTAAACACTTATGCCAGAGTGTAGACAATCCAGTTGATTGTCTACAACAATTCCGACGCCGAACATCGGTGCCGCGTCAGACCTTCTCTTTCCTTCCCATGCCACAACGCCTCCACTCCACCACCAACGTGCTGGTCCCCATCGGCGCGCTCGGCCTCGGCCTGTCGGAGGCCGACGTGGCCACCGGCGTGGCCGCCGGCGCGCACGCCATCGCCTGCGATGCCGGCTCCACCGACAGCGGGCCGGCCTATCTCGCCACCGGCCGGCCCAAGTATTCGCGAGCCGCGGTCAAGGCCGATCTGCTGATCCTGATGAAAGCCCAGGCCCGGGCGAAGATCCCATTGCTCATCGGCTCCTGCGGCACCTCCGGCTGCGATGTGGCGCTGGACTGGATGCGCGACATCGCGCTGGAGATCGCGCGCGAGAACGGATTGAAGCCGCGCATCGCACTGCTCTATGCCGAACAGGATCCGGCGCTGCTCACGGCCCGTGCCGCGCAGGGCCGCATCGAGCCGCTCGCACCGATGAGTTCGGTCGACGCGGCGCTGTTCGGCGAATGCGATCACATCGTGGCCCTGATGGGGCCCGAGCCCTACATCGCGGCGCTCGAGGCCGGTGCCGACATCGTGCTCGGCGGCCGCACCACCGACACGGCCGTGCTGGCCGCCGTGCCGCTGATGCGCGGCGCCGGCGCCGGCCCCGCCTGGCATGCGGGCAAGACCGCCGAATGCGGCGGCCTGTGCACCACGCATGCACGCGAAGGCGGCGTGATGATCCGCGTCGGCAAGAACGGCTTCGAGGTGGAGCCGCTGAGCGCCATTGCGCGCTGCACGCCGCGCACGGTCTCCAGCCACATGCTGTACGAGAACAGCGATCCCTTCCTGCTGCACGAGCCCGGCGGCGTGCTCGACGTCACGGGGGCGCGCTACGAGCCGGTCGACGATCGAACGGTGCAGGTCACGGGTTCGGTCTTCCTGCCGAAGCCCTACACGATGAAGCTCGAAGGCGCCGGCGGCGGCGGCTACCAGACGCTGATGCTGGTCGGCATCCAGGACCCCGGGGTGCTGGCGGAGATCGACCGCTTCGTGTCGCAGATGCACGAGGTGCTGGTGGAGCGCGTGCGCAACAGCATGGGCTCGGAGGCCGGCGTGTTCGACATCTCGCTCAGGCCCTACGGATGGAATGCCGTGAGCGGCATGCCGGTCGATCCGGCGGCCGCGCCTGCGCGCGAGATCGGCCTCATGTTCGTCGCCACCGCGGCCACGCAGGAACTGGCGACGCAGATCGCCAAGACCTGCAACCCGTGGTTCTTCCACCTGCCGCTGAATCCGGAGACGCCGATGCCCAGCTATGCCTTCCCCTTCTCGCCGGCGGAGGTCGAGCGCGGGCAGGTGTTCGAGTTCAAGCTCAACCATGTCGTGCACGTCGACCATCCGAGCGAACTGGTCCGCATGGAATTCGTCGGGATCAGGGAGGCCGCGCATGCCTGAGGTCCGCGAGGTCTGCCGCTACGTGCGGTCCAAGAATGCCGGTCCGTTCTGGATCACCCTCGATCTGTATTTTCATGATCGCGAGGGCTTCGACCGCTACGCGAACGCGCCGCAGCTCCAGCCCGCGGCCATCGGCGCGCTCTACGGCGTGGACCGGGCCATGGTCAAGCATTTCCCGCTGCCCGACCTGCTGATCCTGAAGATCTCCTATCCGCGCCTGCGGCCGCAAGGCGGCGCGATGGAGCGCGACATGCACGGCGGCCAGCAATACATCCGCCTGCTCGATGTCGAGCTGGCAGCGAGTCATGAAGGAGTGAAAACATGAACCACAGCCATTCGCAACGCCGCCAGTTCCTGCGCACGGCCCTCGGCCTTGCCACCGTCGGCCCGATCCTGCCGGCCACCGCATGGGCGCAGGCCGACTACCCGCGCCATCCCATTCGCATCCTGATCGGCACGCCGCCCGGCGACACCGTCGACGGCTGGACCCGGCAACTGGTGGTCGGCCTGAGCGCCAGCCTGGGCCAGCCGGTGATCGTCGAGAACAAGGCCGGCGCGCACGGCATGATCGTCGGCAACGCCGCCAAGGTGGCCGACAAGGACGGCTACACGCTGCTGGTGTCGACCGGCGGGCCGATGTCGATCAACCCTTCCGTCTACGGTTCGAAGCTGACCTACGACCCGGTGAAGGACTTCGTCCCCATCGGGCCGTTCACCAAGGGCGCGCTCTATCTCTACTGCAACAACGACGTGCCGGTGACCAACCTCAAGGAGATGGTGGCCTACGTCAAGGCAAGGCCGGGCAAGGTCTCCTACGGCTCCGGCGGCACCGGGACCACGCAGCACCTCTCGATGGAGATCCTGAAGAAGGCCACCGGGATGGAGATGGTGCATGTGCCCTACAAGGGCTCGCCGATGGTGCTGCAGGATGTCATCGGCGGACAGATCCCCTTTGCCTTCGATGCCGGCGGGTCGCTGCTGCCCCAGGTGCGCGGCGGCAAGGTCCGCGTGCTGGCCGTCTCGACGCCGACGCGCTCGAGCCTCACGCCCGAGATCCCGACGCTGGTGGAGCAAGGCGTCCCGGGCTTCGACACGCGTGTCTGGGCGGGTCTCTTCGCGCCCGTGGGAACCCCGCAGGCGATCGTCGATCGCCTCAACAAGGATCTGAATCAGGCCATCCAGGCGCCGAAGTTCGTGGAGCTGCTGCGCGTCGGCGCCGCCGAACCGTGGTCCGGCAGCAGCAAGGACATGAGCGACTTCCTGAAGGCCGACATCGAGCGCTGGCGGGTCGTGGTCCGCGAGGCCAACGTCAAGCCCGAATGAGCGCGCTCAGATCTTGAAGGCGCGCTGCACGTCCGGACGCACGAGGTCGGCGTATTCGTGGTGCTTGTGGATCCAGCCGGCGATGAACTGGCAGACCGGGATCACTTGCAAGCCCCGCGCGCGCGCGTCGTCGAGCACATGCCGCGCCAGGCTGGAAGCGACGCCCAGGCCCTCGCGCTCGGGCAGCACCTCGGTGTGGGTGAACATGATGGCTCCGTCGAGCAGGTTGTATTCGCAGTAGCCCGCCAGCACGCCGTCGATGAAGGCTTCGTAGCGGTGCTTGTCGGGATGGTTGGAGACGGTGATGTCGACCATGGAATCTCCGTTGCAGGGGTTTCAGGGATTGCGGGCGAGGTACGTGGCGAGATTGGCGGCCGCCGTGGCGCGCACCTTCTTCTTCAGCATCGGCGACCAGCCCAGCAGCAGCCCGGGCAGGCCGAGCGCCTGGCGCGACCAGCGCCAGAAATCGAAACGGTCGCGGTGCGTCGCGATCAATCCTTCGGGTGTGAAGTGCATGCGCGCATCGATCGCGTTGTCGACGATGCGGCCGGTGGCGCTGAAGCGGTAGTGCGCGTCCCAGTGGGCCTGGCCGCCGGTGGCGTCGGCCTGCACGTCGCGGTAGCTCAGCTGCCAGACGTCGGCGCCTTTGGCGCGCGTGCCTTCGCACAGCATCTTCCACATGCCGCCGATCTCGCGCCGGCCGCGCAGCGAGAAGGCCTCGTCGTCGAAGCTGGCATCCGGCGCATAGCAGGCCGCCATCGTGTCGGCATCGAGCTTGGCGAAGGCATCGTAGAAGCGGTGGATGGTGTCTTCGTTCTGCATGGGACGCATCCTAAGGTTGATGACGAATCAGCGCGACCAGCGTCTGCAGCGCATGGAACACGGTGGCCGCGCGCACGGTGGCGCGGTCGCCGTCGAAACGGCGGCGTTCGGTGCGCAACTGGCCGTCGACCGACCAGCCGAACCACACCGTGCCGACCGGCTTGTCGGCCGTGCCGCCGCTCGGGCCGGCCACACCAGTGACCGCGAGCGCGACCTGCGCCTTCGAGTGCGCGATCGCGCCCGCGGCCATGGCCCGCGCGACCGCTTCGCTGACTGCGCCGTGCGCCGCGATCAAGGCTGCGTCGACGCCGAGCAGCTCGCTCTTGGCCTCGTTCGAATAGCTGACGAAGCCACGCTCGAACCAGGCGCTGGAACCGGCCAGATCGGTGCAGGCGCCCGCGATCAGGCCGCCGGTGCAGCTCTCCGCGGTGGCGAGCATCCAGCGCCTTTGCTGCAGCAGCTCGGCCAGCCGCAGCACCAGCGCGGGCGTGTCGTGTTCTTGTTCCATCATCCTCACCATGCGCGCCAGAGCGCGATCACCAGCAGCGCGCAGAACGCCGCCACGAAATCGTCGAAGAGGATGCCGAAGCCCGCGGCGGTCCAGCGCATCGTTTCGGATGTCGCATCGCGCTGCTTGAAGAGCTGGTCGGCCCAGGCCACCGGTCCGGGCTTGGCGGCATCGAAGAAGCGGAACAGCGCGAAGGCGATGGTCTGTGCCAGCAAGCCGGCCGGCATCACCAGCCACAGCACCAGCCAGAAGGCCACCACCTCGTCCCAGACGACGGCGCCCGGGTCGGCCACGTTCATGTGGCGCGCCGTCACCGTGCAGGCCCACCAGCCGATGGGCACCGACACCAGGATCACCCAGCCGATCACCGCGCTCGAAAGCCAGCGCTGCATGACCAGGAACGCGACCCAGGCCCACAGCGTGCCCACGGTGCCCGGCGCGAAGCGCGACAGGCCGGAGCCGAAACCGAGTGCGATGAGGTGCGCGGGATGCGAGAGCAGGAAGCGCAGCGTGGGTCGGCGCAGCGAGGGGCGGGGCATGGCGCCGGAAGCGGGAGTGGAGGACATCGGACCAGAGTGTCGCGCATCCGCGTCCGGGCTTGAAGCGCAAGCTCGGACGTCGTCGAAGACGCAATGGAAATGACGAGCCCGGTCCCGATGCCTTTACCATGCATCCGATGCGCGATCCGAACCAGCGCCGTGTGGTGGTGTAGGGACGACGAGCCAGAAATTCGGGAGACCAGAGAGAGTGGAAACCGCATCCCGGGATATCCGGTATTTCATCGCCGTTGCCCAGGCGGGAAGCCTGACCGCCGCGGCGCAGACCTGCTGCGTCACCGAGGCCACGCTGTCCAAATCCGTGGCTCGCCTGGAAGAGGCGGTCGGCCTGGTCCTGTTCGAGCGCAGCAAGAACGGCATGCTGCTGACGCCCGCAGGCAAGGCCATCCATGGCGATGCCATGAAGATCATGCTCGCGCACGAAGATCTGGCGGGCAGGGCATCGAATCTTCGGCAGGGCCATGCAGGGTTGCTGCGGGTCGGCGCCACCAAGCCCATCTTCGACGATGTGCTGGTCAATTGCCTGTTCAGGATGGTGGACAGGTTTCCGGACATTCAGCTGAACTTCACGCTGGACATCGGCGCCGAGCTGATCGCGCTGCTGCAGCAAGGGCATCTGGACATCGTGTTTTCTCCGCTCTACAGCGTGTCCGGCGCGGAGGTGGACATCGTGCCGATCGGCAGCGACGAGCTGTCCATCGTGGCCCGCAAGCATCACCCGATCTTCAACCTGACGCCGACGCCGAAGGACCTGCTGCGCTACGGATGGATTCTTCCGCGCCAGAATGCCCGCGCCACGATGTGGCTGAACGAGCGCTTCATCTCATGCGGCCTGGCACCGCCGCGGCCCAGCATCGAAATCGACTATGTCGGGAATTCGATCCATCGGCTGGTCGAGACCACCGACTTGCTGCTGCTGCGCGTCGGCGCGCGCAACTATCCGGGCAAGGACCAGCTGCTTTTCAGCGTGCATCTGCCGGAGTTCGAATTCGAGCGTCCCGCCTATGCGATCGTGCGTGCCGGCTCCTATTGGAGTCCGGGGCGTCAATTCATGCTCGACACGGT
This sequence comes from Variovorax sp. SRS16, assembly GCF_901827165.1. Lineage (NCBI taxonomy): Bacteria > Pseudomonadati > Pseudomonadota > Betaproteobacteria > Burkholderiales > Comamonadaceae > Variovorax > Variovorax sp. SRS16. The sequence continues at coordinate 5,274,782 of NZ_LR594666.1, read as the reverse complement.
GTTGTCCCACTTCTCGCGGTCAAGCTGCGCGCCGGCGGCCGGGCCTTAGATTCCGGCCGAGGTGGTTGCCGGTCAGTCCTGATCCACCTTGATGTGTGCGGCCGCGATGACGTCCTTCGATTTCTTGATGTCCGTGGCCACCAGACTCGAAAAATCACCGGGCGAGAGCGGATCGACGAAAAAGCCCTGCGCCTGAAGCGAGGACTTCACCTCGTCCTGCGCGAGGATCCGGTTGAAGTCGTTGTTGAGCCTCGCCACGATGCTGGCCGGCGTGTTGGAGGGCGCAAAGATGCCGTAGTAGATATCCAGGTCGAAGCCCGGATAGCCGGACTCGGCCACCGTCGGCACGTCCGGAAGCGCCGCATTGCGCGCGCCGGATGTCACCGCCAGCGCCCTGAGCTTGCCCGACTTGATCAAGGTGGTGGCTGCCGTGACGGAGGCGCCGGCCATGTCGAGCTGGCCGCCCATCAGGTCGACCATCGCCTGCGGGCCGCCCTTGTAGGGAATGTGGTGCAGCTTGACGCCGGTGGCCTGCTGCAGCATCTCGAATCCCATGTGCACCGAGCCGCCGATGCCGGACGAGCCGTAGTTGATCGCACCAGGACGAGATTTCGCATCGTCCAGGAACTCGCGAATGTTCTTCCATCGCGCGTTCTCGTTGACCAGCAGCACGATCGGCACCCGGCCCACCAGAGCGACCGGGATCACGTCCTTGACCGGGTTGTAGGTGACCTTGGTCAGCAGCGGCGCCAGCGTGATGTTGTCCGATTGGCCGACGACCAGGTCATAGCCCTTGCCCGGCGCGCGGGCAGCCTCCGCCATGCCGAGCGCGGTGCCGGCGCCCGGCCGGTTGTCGACGATCAGGGTCCACGAATTCAGGGTCTGCAGCCTGGAGGCCATGAGCCGCCCGACGAAGTCGGTGCCGCCGCCCGGTGTCGAGGGCACGATCATCCGGATCGGGTGCTCCGGATAACCCTGGGCCGCCGCCAGGCAGCTCGCGAGCATGAGGCCTATCGATATCAGCCATCTGGACATGGTTGTCTCCTTCTTTTATGGGAATAGCGCGCCTGCGCCCGGTCACGAATCCTGACCGATGCACTTGAACGAAAAATCGGTGATCCTTCCCTGCCGGTGCTCGGCGAACACGACGGCGACACGCTTTCCGGGCGCGAGCGCCTTCATCGCAACATCGCAGTCGGACAGGTCCAGCCCATCCACGAAGTTGGCGATGGCCGAGTCGACGCCATCCAGGCGGACGAACGCGATGGCCACCGGCGTCTTTCGCTTGCCCTCGAAGCCGCGCACCACGATCGTTGCCGCTTCGATCGTTCCCTCCAGGCCGGCCTCGGTCCAGCCGTCGCATGGCTGAAACGAGCGCTCGCAATAGCTGCGCGGCGGCAGGTAGGTCAAGCCGGACTTCGAGCAGTAGCTCGCGAGGATCTTTCCCTGCTTCAGTCCTTCCATGAAGGTTCCGGCGACCTCGCCCAACGCGTAGTCGTAGCGCAGCTCGATGTGGTCCGTGACGACGAGCGATGTTTCCTCATTCATGGCTTGTGACCTCCGTGATCGAATGGCTCGTTGCCGAAGATCGTGCAGTTGTAGAACTGCCCGATACCGCCCACCGAGCTTGAAAGCGTGTTCTTGACATTGCGCACCTGCATCTCGCCGGCCTTGTTCATGATCTGGTTGGCGGCATCGATGCCCCGCACCAGGCCTGCGATCGCGATCGGATTGGTGCACAGCGTTCCGCCCGAGGGATTCACCGGCAGTTCTCCGCCTTCGACATCCCAGTGGCCCTCCCGCTCCAGCTTCAACGCCGTCCCCGGGCTGCAGAAACCGAGTCGTTCCAGCTGAACCGCGGCGGTGATGCTGTAGGGGTCATACAGCTCGACGGCCTGGATCTCGTCGATGGGCGATCGAATGCCCGCCTGCGCGTAGCAATTCCGGGAGGCCGTGGCGACCACGTCGAAGTCGAAGAAATCCGAATCGGCCGTCGGCGTCATCCGGTCGCCGAACCAGTGCGTCGTCGTGCGGCTCGCGACGCCATTGATGAATGCGGGGCGGGACTGGAAGCGCCGCGCCATGTCGAGGTTGCCGACCACCATCGCTGCGCTGCCGGACGACCTGGGACAGACTTCGTAGAGCTTGAGCGGGTAGGAAATCATCGGCGAGGCCATGACTTCCTCGACCGTGACCTGCGTCTTTAGATGGGCGAAGGGATTGCGCGACGCGTTGCGGCGCGCTCGCACGACCACCCGTGCCAGGTCCTCCTGGGTGTGGCCGTAGCGGTGCAGATACCGTTGCGCCCACAGCGCGGCGGAGGTATTCGTGGACAGCGGAATGTCCCGCTCGTAGAAGACGTCGAAAATCAGGTTGAGCACCTTCTGCGCATCCGGCGTTTCCGCGATCCGCTCCGCGCCCACGATCAGCACGGAACGGAACAGGCCCGCGCGAACCAGGTTGTAGGCCGCCTGGATCGCCGAGCCGCCGGTGGCGCCGCCCGTGTGGACGCGAAAGCTCGGCTTGCCCTGCGCGAAGATGGAATCCACCGCCCACTTGTTCGCATCCGCGACCCCCATGAAGAAGGTGGGTGCCAGTGCGAACACCACGGCGTCGATGTCGTCCGGTGTCATGCCGGCATCGGCGAGCGCGCCGACCGCGGCGAGCTGGGCCTGTTCGACGAAGGTATGTGCGAGGTGCTGCTTCCTGAACTCGGTCTGGAAAGTGCCGAGCACGGCGACGGTCGATTTCGTCATTGCATCGCCTCCACGCTCTGGAAGACCATCACCGTGTTGCCCTGCTGCGCGAAGCCGTGGCATCCATGGGCCGCGGCCCGTCGCACGTTCGGCCGCTGCACCGGACCCGCGCGGCCGCATACCTGGAGGACTGCCTCGGCCGCGTTGACGAGGCCGGTGCAGAACAGCGGATTCTGGGCGTACACGCCGCCCGACGGGCACAGTGCTTCTTCTTTGTCGATGCCGAGCGCCCGCACCAGCGCGGCTTCGTGAAAGCCGGTCTGGCATTCCAGTTCGACGACATCCAGATCATCGAAGGACTTCAGGCCGGCCGCCTTCAGCGCCATGTCGGCCGCCTTGCGCGCCGAATCCATCCGGCGCAGCCGCGCGGCGCCCATCTGATAGGCATCCGTGGCCCAGCCGATGCCCATCAGTTCTGCCAGCGGCTGGATGCCGCGGGCCCGCACGTAATCGGCCGATGCCAGCACGAGCGACACAGCGCCATCGGTGAGCGGTGCCCGGTGCAGCCTGCGCAGCGGCGTGGATTCGTAGGGCGAAGCCTGGATGTGCTCGAGGCTCGGCACCTGGTGCCGCATGCCGCGCGGATTGCGCGCGCCGCGCAGGTAGCCGTTGTGAACGCGCGCGGCGACCTCGTTCGCATCGATGGCGAACTCCTCGCTGAGGCACTGGGCCAGCACCGCGTCGGTCACCAGGCGGTCGATGCCGAGCGGCCGGTAGAAGAACGGATCGGCGCCGAAGCGCGAGATCGCGTCGACGTCCGTCTTCGAACTCTTGCACCAGCTCGACACCAGGCCCAGTTCGGATTCGCCGGACAGGAATCGCGCATAGGCCATGCACATGGCACTCGCGCCCGAGTCGGCGATCTTGATCTCGTCGGTCTCGTAGCCTCCGGCCGCGGCACTCATCAGCATGCTGGAGATCGGTCGCCCGTCCAGTTCATCGGAGGACGCCAGCGTGACGCTGTCGAGTTGCCGCCGCGTCACCCCGGCATCGGCGAGTGCCGCCTTCGCCGTGTAGTAGGCGATCTCCTCCAGGCGCAGATGCGCCAGTCTTGCTGCGGGCGGGTGGGTCGCGAGGCCGAGAACGAAAACGTTGCTCAAGGGTTTGTCCTTCGGGAACGATCGATGAATGTGCGTGCCGGGCCGCGCGTCTCAGTCCTGCGCGAGCACTTCGATGATCTTGGTCTTGTGGTGGGTCCGCGCCAGACTCCCGGGCGCCACCAGGCGGATGTCGGGGCGCACCTTCACCTTGTCGTGCAGCAGCGCCTCGAGTTCGGTCTTGAGCGCCGGCAACTGATCTTCCGATACGCCTTCGCCATGTTCGACCACCAACCTGAGCGGCGGCGTGACCTTGTGTCCGGGCTGGTCGAGCTGGATGCGGATCTGCCCGGTGGTGCGCGGCGTCAGGCTGGCGACGACGGTACGGATCGCTGCCGGATAGACGTTGACGCCCTTGACGATCAGCATGTCGTCCGCGCGTCCCAGGATCTTGAAGCTGATGCCACGCCAGCCGCAGCAGCTGCAGGGTTGGGTCGATATCGAGATCACGTCCCCCAGTGCATAGCGCATCAAGGGCGTGGCCTCGATGCCGAGCTCGGTGTAGAGCATCTCGCCGATGGCGCCGTCCTGCACCGGGATCGGCTTCCTGGTGTCCGGGTCGCGCAGTTCCAGCACGCAGTAGTCTTCGGAGGTGAAGTGCATCCAGGCATCGGGAGCGCCGCAGCTGATTCCATGGAAGGTGTGAATCACGCCCGTGTAGTCGTGCAGTCGCGCGCCGTACGCGCCTTCGATCCTGGCCCGGACCGTCGGCAGGCCGGCACCGGGTTCGCCGCCGCACATCAGCAGCTCCAGGCCCAGGTCCTTGATCGGACGCCCGAGAACCTCCATGCAGTTCTCCGCCAGGTATTCCGCGTAGGAAGGTGTGCAGACCATGGCGCGCGGCTTGACCAGCCTGGCGAATTCCAGCAGGCGCCGGCTGCCGACCTCGGCGCCGATCGGCACTACGCAGGCGCCGTAATTCATCAGCGTCTGCAGCAGCGGTTGGCCGCCGACCATCATGCTCAAGGAGAAGCCGTGCAGCACACGGTCGCCGGGACGCAGTCCGATGCGCCGGAGCTTGCGCGCCATGAGCCTGCTGTAGAGCGTCAGGTCGCGCGCGGTCACCGTGTAGAAGGTCGGCAGCCCCGTCGTGCCCGAGGTGCCCGACAACATGACCAGGGCTTCGAGCGGCTTGCAGACCAGCATGCCGAAAGGATGCCCGAAACGCGCCAGCGATTCCTCTTGCGCGGCGCGGTGGTCATGCTTGTCCATCGACGGCACGCGCGCATGGTCTTCCCAGGATTTCAGGTCCTCGGGGCGCATGCCTGCGGCTTCCATCGATCGCCGGTAGTAGGGCGAATTCCGGAAGTTGTAGGCCACCTGGCGCCGAAGCCGGGTCCACTGCAGCTCGCGCAGTTGTTCGCGCGACAGCTGTTCGATGTCGGAAAAGGCGTCTTCCTGCAGTTCGACGTGTTCCATCTTGGGATCCAGGCTCATTCAGTTGAATCTGTACTTTTGAATCTTGGTCATGTCGAGCGACAAGCCGAAGCCGGGTCCGTCCGGAAGATCGATCTGTCCGCCCCGCGACCTGAGGGTCTTCTCGACGATGTCATCGGAGACATTGAGCGCGCCTACGCATTCGAGCCCGTCGACGATGTTGCGGGTGACCGCGGCAACGGACACTTCGGCCGCCGTGTTGATGGCCAGGCCGAATCCGTGTCCGATCACGCATCGGATGCCGGCCGCTTCGCAGATCGCAAGGACCTGGCGGGTGCGCACGATTCCGCCTTGCTTCATGACCTTGACCTTGACCAGGTCCGCCGCGTCCGCCTTGAGGATGTCGATGATGCTGCGCCCATCGCGCACCGACTCGTCCGCCATCACCGGCACGCCGCCGCCCTCCTTCCTGACGCGGGCCATGCCTTCCAGATCGTCCTCATGGACGGGCTGTTCGAGAAGCTCGATGGACAGGGGCGCGATCCGGCGCGAAAGGGCGATCGCATCATCCGTGGAATAGGCGGAATTGGCATCGACCCGCAAGCCGAAGTCGCTGCCGACGGTCTCGCGCACCGCCTTGATTCTTTCGACGTCCGCCTCGACGCCGCTTCCGGCCTTGATCTTGAGCGAGCGGAAATTTCTTTCCTTCCATCCGGCGGCCTGGGCGGCGGCCTCCTGGGGAGAAACCATGCCAATCCATCCGTTCAGGCGAAACGCCGGCCTGAGCGCACCGCCCAGATACCGATGCACCGGCATGTTCGATGCGCGCGCGGCGAGGTCGATGCACGCCATCTCGATCGCGGCCTGGGCATCGAGAAAGCCGCCGATCTTCGAATCCAGGCGGTCGATCAGCGCGTTGAGGTCGCGCGGGTCATGCCCCATGACGAGCGGCCCGATCCGGGCCGTCAATGCTTCGATGGTCTCGTCGACGGAATGCGCGGAGTAGCCGGGAAAGGGGTCGACGTTTCCGAGCCCGACCGTGCCGTCGTCGGTGCGGATGCGCACGATGGCGCTTCTCTGCACGGCATGGCGCGTATAGGAAACCGTCCTCGGCTCGAACAGCGGTATCGCGACGCCGAAGACTTCGATTCGCTCGATCTTCATGCGACCCAGTCTAGGAGGCGGGTCACCGGATCGATTGATATTTACGACAGGGTGCTTTAACTAAATTGAATAGATTCGATGAGATATCCGGCTAGCGGCCGCCGCGAAGCGCGGCAATCTCCTGGTTGCGCAGGATGAAGCGCTGAACCTTGCCGCTCGGCGTCTTGGGCAGCGCCTCGACGAAGGCGATCTCGCGCGGATAGGCATGCGCCGACAGGCGGTGGCGCACGTGCTGCTTGAGCGCCTCGGCCAGCGCCTCGTTGGGCTCGTGGCCGGGATGCAGCACGACGAAGGCCTTGACGATCTCGGTGCGCTCGGGATCCGGCTTGCCCACCACCGCGGCTTCGATCACCGCAGGATGCTCGATCAGCGCGCTCTCGACGTCGAAGGGCCCGATGCGATAGCCGGACGAGGTGATCACATCGTCCGCGCGGCCGACGAAGCTGATGCTGCCGTCCTCGTTCAGCTCGGCGGTGTCGCCGGTCACGTAGTGGCGTTCACTCAGCGACGGCGTCGGCGCGTTCGCATAGCCCCTGAACCAGAGCAGCGGCGAGCGCTTGACATCGAGCGCGAGGTTGCCCGGCACGCCGGCCTTCAGTTCGTTGCCTGCGTCGTCGATCACCACGACGCGATGGCCCGGCACCGCGAAGCCCGCCGCGCCGAGGTGCACCGGATGCGCGAGCGCATGGTGGTTGCACAGCACCATGCCCAGCTCGGTCTGGCCGTAGTGGTCGTGGATCACGACATCGAGGTGTTCGCCGAACCAGCGGATGACTTCCGGGTTGAGCGGCTCGCCCGCGCTGCTGACGGCGCGCAACTGCCCCTTGAGCGGGCTCAGCGCCTCGGGCCCGGCCGCGATCAGGAGACGGAAGGCCGTGGGCGAACCCGCGAGGTTCGTCACGCCATATTTGCGCGCCACCCGCACCAGGCTCTCGACGCTGAAGCCGCCGTCGTAGAACAGCGTCGCATGGCCCATCGCCAGCGGACCCGTCACTGCGTAGTAGAGGCCATAGGCCCAGCCCGGATCGGCGATGTTCCAGAAGCTGTCTTCCGGCCGCAGGTCGATGGCGTCGCGCATGTAGCCGACGAAGGCGGCGATGGCGCGCAGCGGCACCGTGAGCGATTTCGCCGCGCCGGTGGTGCCCGAGGTGAACATCGTCAGGAAGGCCTCGTCGGCGCTGCGCAGGACCGGCGCGAAGACGGCTGTCTGGGCATCGAGCGCGGGCCAGAACGCGAGGTCGTGCGGGCGCTGCGCCGCGCCTTGCGCATCGGTCACCGCCACCGGCGGCAGCACGTCGATCTCGTCGAGCTTGGACCGGTTCGCCGAATCGGTCACGATCAGCTTCGCGCCCGAGGTCGTCACGCGGTGCTCGATGGCCTTCGATCCGAAGGCGGTGAAGAGCGGCTGGTACACGGCGCCCGCGCGCCAGGTGCCGAGGATGGTGATCAGCAGTTCGGGCCGGCGCGGCAGCAGCCCGGCCACGGTGTCGCCGGGCTTCACGCCGTGTGCCTGCAGGAAATTGGCGAAGCGCGCGGACAGCGCCTGCAGCTGGTCGAAGGTGTAGCTTTCGCTGCGGCCGTCCTGGCTTTCCCATTGCAGGGCCAGCCGGTTCGCGCCGACGTGGCGGTCGCAGCATTCGATGCAGGCGTTCAGTCCCTCGGCCAGGCGACCGGAGAGATCGGCATAAGCCATTTGCGCATCGAAACCTGCACAGGCCTCGGCGTGGGATCTTCGGGCCGGCTGGGAATTGGACGGGTTCACTGAACGCTCCTTTGCGCAGAGGGGTCTGCCATCGTAGCGAGCCTTCGGCCGCCCGGCACGCTCAGCGTCGGACCATGACGATGTGCGCCTGGATCTTTGCGTCGACCTCGCCGACGCCGAAGCGGCCGGCGATCGCGGTGGCACAAACCGATGTCGCCTCGGCCAGGTCTGCGCCCGCGCGGGCCTCGATCTCGCTGCGCAACAGCGTTCCCTGGCAGTAGGCGACGGCCGGCACCCTCGCCGATGGCGCGCGGCTGCGCGCCGCGATCGTCTCGATGTGCGGCGCCATGGCGAATCCCGCGTTCGCGAGGTCGCGTGCCACCAGCGCCGTATCGGCATAGCCGTGCGGCGTGCGCGCCATGAAACGCGGGGGGTCTGCAGGGAACAGGCCGGCGAGCGCCGTCGTGACGGTGTCGGCGAGCTCGTTGTGTTCGATGCGGTCCCAGACGTTGAACAGCAGCACGCCGCCCGGCCGCAGGACGCGCCGCGATTCGGCGAAGGCGTGGGCCTTGTCGGGGAAGAACATCGCGCCGAACTGGCAGACGACGAGGTCGAAACATGCGTCGTCGAAAGGCAGGCGCATCGCGTCCGCCTGTTGCCAGCGTACCGGCCGCGAAGTGCCGGTTGCCATGGCGCGGTCCAGCATCGGCGGGTTCAGGTCGGTCGCTGTCAGGTCGGCCTGCGCGGGCAATGCGCCGGCCAGCGCGCGCGTGAGTGCACCGGTGCCGGCGGCGGTCTCGAGCACGCGCGCGGGTTCGAGCGCCGCCGCGCGCGCCGCGAGATCGGCGGCGTAGGGCGCGAAGATCAGCGGCACGAGATGGGTGTCGTAGAGCTCGGGGATCGAGCCGGTGAAGAGCGTGTCGGCAGCGGGTTTGTCCATGGGTCTTCTCCTTGCGTCGCAACGCCTGCGATCTTCTACATCTCCGACAGCCACTTCGACTCGGCGAAAGTCTTGGTGTCGTACAGCTTCTTCAGGCTCGCCGTCGGCACGGGCGTCCTGGCGGCCTTCAGCGAAACCTGCTGGCCCGCATCGCCGCCGCCCTCGGTCCAGGCCGATTGCCAGAGGGTGGCGAGCGTCAGCACGCCATCGGCGATGCAATCCATGGTGCGCTCGCCCAGCTCGGTCCACATCGCCTTGGCCTGTCCCTTGCCGCGGACCCGGTCATAGCAGTCGACGATGTCGGCCGGAGGCAGCTTGGCGATCGTGCGCCGCATCAATTGCACCACCGCATCCGCGGCGGCAGCGGAACCCTTGAAGGCGGCGCGCTTCGGCGCCTTCGCCACCCGCACCGACACGCCGGCCACGAGTTCGGCCGCCGCCTGGTCGAGCATGTCGTCCTCGTAGACCGCGTGCACACCGTCGTCCGATGCATCGCCCGGCAACCCATGGTGCAGGTACGACACGTGCAGTGGCTGGCAGGCGTCGCCGCTGTAGTGCGCGAGCACGCCGGCGGCGCACACGAACTCGTCCAGCGCGCCGCGGTGCACGGCGTCGACCATGATTCCGTACAGCTGGGCCACGCGGAACGGCAGCGCGCCGCGGTTCTCGGCCTTGCGCTTCGGATCGATGCTGCCGTAGAAATCGTTCCACACCTTGGGCGTGCGCGAGGACTTGTCGCTCTTCCAGAGCGAGAGCAGCGTCTTGCCGGCGAAGGGGCCTTTGCCCGGCTCGTCCATGTCGGCGAAGTGGTTGGCCTTGTCCTTGCCGCGCGTGCGGCGCCACACGAGGTCGGGCACGTCGGCCAGCGCGATGAACTTGCTCGTCTGCGTGGCACTCGGCAGCTTGCCGGCCACGATGTCCGCGTCGCTCACGCCGATCGAGCTCGCGTTGGCCTCGAACAGCGCGCGCGCCTTGTCGGAGCGCAGCGCGAAGCAGGCGGCGTACCCGATGTGATAGTGGCCGACCTTGCCCCAGTAGCGGCTCTGGTCGCTCTCCCAGTCGCGGATGAGCTCGACGCGCAGCGACTTGCAGATCGCGCTCAGGCTGGTCGCGAGGGCGAACTCGGTGGATGCGCTGCCCGGGTTCGCGAGGAAGCCCTGGCCGCCCCATTGGACCGCGAGCGGCCGGTATTCGAGCGTGCCGCGGCCGCCGGCGGTGCCGGCCGCGGAGCCGTCGGCGACATGGTCCCAGAACCACATCGATCCGGAGTCGCCGGGCCGGGTCGCGACGCTGCCTTCGGGATGGCGCGGACCGATGAGGAATTCGGCCAGCGAATCGACGCCGCCCATGGTTGCGTGGCGGTAGAAGAGACCCTGCACCGAGCCCTCCACCCGATGGCCGCCCGGCAGCTCGGTGAACACCGGACAGCCGATCAGGTTCAGCGTCATCGTGTCGGTGCTCAGGTCGATCGGCTCGCCCATGCGTCCCACGCCCATGTACTGCGAGGTCCATGCGGCGACGTTGTCCAGCTTCACCAGCGACGCATCGACCGTCAGGCGTGCGTCCCGGCCGGCGAAGCCCGGATAGAGATCGGACAGCGACGGCGCGTCGCGCGCGCCGAGCCGCGTCTGGCCCAGGTCGACGCGCCGGCCGCGCGGCAGCGCGAACACCGGGCCTTCCGCGCCGCTGGCGAGATGGCGGCTGATCAGTGCGTAGGCGCAGGCGCCATCGCTGACCACGGCGCTCGCCACGCCGAGGCGGGTGAAGCCCTGGTCCTGGGAATACACCTGGAAGCCCGGCCCGACCCGATGGGCGGCGAAGACCACCGTCTCCGCTGCCGGCAGGTTGGCGACGCGGCGCTCCACCAGCACCACGCAGGTCCGCACCTGCCGGCCGTCGGGGAGATAGAGGATCGGCGGCACCGTGAGGTCCGGATGCCTGGCCAGCGTGTCCGGGTCGACCCACTCGGACACGAACACCAGCACCGACGGCCACGACCACGGGCGGATGTCGCTGCCGCGCAGCGTCCGCGGTCCGAGCGCCTTGTCAGGCGCTGCCGTGTTCAGCGAGGCGTCGTCGATGTTGCGGTCGTTCAGGCGGATCCGGTAGCGGCCGACCGCGGTGCCGGTGACGGTCGGCAGATTGGCCAGGTGCACGTGGTAATGATCGCGGGCATCCAGCAGATCCTGCAGACTCAGCGAGCCGAAGTCGGCCTTGCGGACGAAGCGAATCATGACAATCCTCCTGAGTGCGCGAGGATGGCATGCCTTGGCCTTCGCCGTCATCATGGCGAGCCGGCCTATGGCCGAAGGGGTAGCGCCGCCGTTCGCCGCCTCAGGCGCCGGCCGGCGCCATTCCTCGCATCCGTGCCACCAGCGCCGCCACGTCGGCCGGAAGCCCGTCGCCACGCCATGCCACGTGCTGGTCCGCGCGGCACAGCACGAGGCGATGCCGGTACGCCGTGGGTACCTCGGGCGCATCGACATCGACCAGCGCGACCGGCATGCCGCACTGCTGCGCGGCCTGTTCCAGCGCCGCGACCTGCGTGCGGCGATCGAAGCGCAGCAGCGTGTAGCCGGGCCCGAAGGCGTCGTAGAGCGAACGGCCGTCGGCCAGCCAGAAGTGCGGCGCGCGGCAGCCCGGCACCGTCGACGGCGTGAAGCCGCCCATCGAATAGGCCGGCGGCGCCTCGCCGTCTGCCTCGATGATCGGCGAGCCGGTGTAGAAGTAGCCGAAGTTGAGGCCGCCGCAGCAGAACTGCTGCACGTTGAGTTCGTAGGCCTCGCGGCCGATCTCGGCGCGCAGCGCGTCGCCCTCGGCACCGGGCGCCTCGATGTTCTGCGGCACGGCGCGGCGGGCGCGGATCATCTTCTGCGCATGGTCCATCGCGAACTGCGAGACCTGCTCGGTGATCGGCTGGCGCTCGGCCTCGTAGGCATCGAGGATGCGCTCGTCGGCCCAGCCCTGCACGCGGGCCGCGAGCAGCCACGAGAGGTTGATCGCATCGGCGATGCCCGCGTTCATGCCGTAGCCCGCATACGGCACCCACAGGTGCGCCGCATCGCCGGCGAGGAAGACGCGGCCGTTGCGAAAGCGGTCGGCGACCAGGCGGCGGCCGACCCAGTCTTCCTTGCTGATCACCTCGTACGCGAAGTCGGGCCCGACGCCGAGGATCTCGCGGATCGAGCGGTCGCGGTCGACCGAGTCGAACTCGGGCTCGTCGGGATTCAGGTGGTTGTGCACCAGCCAGGTCTGGTGGCCGTCGATCGCGAACATCGTGCCGCAGCGGCGCGGGTTGACCGCGTAGTACGACCAGGCCGGCCTGCCGGGAATCATCGCGCGCAGCTGCGGCGCGCGGATGTAGGTCGACTGCACGCGCTGGATCACGGCCGTGCCCTCGAGCCTGGCGCCGATCTGCTTGCGCACGCCCGAGGCGCCGCCGTCGCAGCCCACCATGTAGCGCGCGCGGATGCGGCGCGTGGTGCCGGCATCGAGATCGGCCGCGGTCGCGAGCACGCCGTCGTCGTCCTGCGTGAAGTCCGTGACCTGCGTGCGGTTGAGCAGCGTCACGCCCGGCAGCGCGGCCGTGTGCTCGAGCAGCACCGGCTCGAGAAAGATCTGGTTGATGCGGTGCGGCGGCTCGGGCGTCGGCCACCAGGCGTCGGGGCCTTGGGTTTCGGTGTAGCGGTCGCGCCGGCACGGGATCGGGATGCGCGTGAGCTCGATGCCGGTCACGGCGGTGCGGAACACGACGTCGTTCGGATGGTCCGCCGGCAGCCCGGTGTCGCGCAGCTTCTGCGCCACGCCGAGGCGGCGGAACACTTCCATCGTGCGCGCCGCCACGTGGTTGCACTTCACGTTCGGCGGCTCGGCGTAGCGGCGGATCTCGGCGATCACCACCTGCACGCCGCGCGAGGCCAGGTCCATCGCGAGCGTGAGGCCCACGGGGCCGCCGCCGACGATCAGCACGTCGGTCTTCAGTTCTTCGTTGGTCATCGGGGGTTCAGTCGAGCTTGATGTGGGCGGTCTGGATGACCTTGCGCCACTTCGTCGTTTCGGAGCGGATGTAGTTGCCGAAAGCCTCGGGCGTGTCCGGCGCGGGCTCGACGCCGAGGTTGCGCATCGTGGTCTTGATCTGCTCGTCGTTGAGCGCGGCGACGATGGCCGCGTTGAGCCGTGTCACGACCGCCGGCGGCGTGTCGGCGGGCGCCACCACGCCGAACCAGCCGGTCGAGTCGTAGCCCGGCAGTCCGGCCTCGGCCACGGTCGGCACGTCGGGCAGCATCGGCAGCCGCTCCGGGCTGGTGACCGCATAGGCGATCAGCTTGCCGCTCTTGATCTGCTGCAGCGAGGACGGCAGATCGACCACCGCGAGCGGGATCTGGCCGCCCATCGCATCGAGCGCTGCCGGGCCGGAGCCGCGGTAGGGCACTTCGGTCAGCTTCACGTTGGCCATCTGGCCGAAGAGCGCCGCCGACAGATGCATCGCCGTGCCGTTGCCGCCATGGCCGATCGCGAGCTTGCCCGGCTGGGCGCGTGCCATCTCGATCAGCGCGTGAAGATCCTTCGCGCCGAGCGACGGATGGCCGACGATCACGAACGGAATCGCGGCCAGCATGCCGACCGGCTTGAAGTCCTTGATCGGATCGAAAGGCATCTGGGCATAGAGGCTGATGTTGGCCGACAGCGCGCCGGCCGCGCCGACCCCGACCGTGTAGCCGTCGCCCGCCGCCTTGGCGACCAGCGCGAGGCCGACGTTGCCGCCGGCGCCGGGCCGGTTGTCGACCACCACCGGCTGCCCGAGCGATGCGTTGAGCCTGGGCACCAGCATGCGCACCACCGCATCGGCGCTGCCGCCGGGCGGGAAGGTGACGACCATGCGGATCGGCTTGTCGGGAAAGGCCGCGGCCTGCGTCTGCGCGGATGCGGGGCCTGCCAGCAGCGCGCAGCCGGCGGCGATCAGGCCCAGGGCGCGGGCAAGTTTCTTCATCGAGGGTCCTTCGGTTTTGTCTCCAGCCGCGCATTGGACGACAAGGCCATTCATTCGTAAATCAATAAATTCCGAATGAAATATGATGTTTTCTGATGAGTCCCAAATTCAGCCCGACGATCAAGCAGCTGCGCGCCTTCCTTGCCGTGCACCAGTTGCGCAAGCTCGGCGCCGCGGCCGAGAAGCTCTATGTCACGCAGTCGGCGGTGAGCATGCTGATCCGCCAGCTCGAGGACGGCCTGGGCGCGCGGCTGTTCGACCGCACCACGCGCTCGCTGCAGCCCACGGCCGCGGCGGCGGAGATGCTGGCCACGGCCGAGCGCATCCTGCGCGACGTCGACTCGCTGAGCGCCGGCTTTCGCGAACTGTCGACGCTGCAGCGCGGCCGCGTCTGCCTGGCGATCACGCCGACCCTGGCCTCGTTCCTGATGCCGACCGCCATCCGGCGCTTCGGCCAGGCGCATCCGCAGGTGCGCGTGGTGGTGGACGACTGCGCGCCCGACCAGTTCGTCTCGCGCATCATCGGCGAGCACGTCGACTTCGGCATCGGCACGCCCGAGCGGCCGGGCGCCGAGGTCGAGACCCAGACCCTGCTGCGCGACCACCTGGCGCTGGTGTGCACGCGCGACCATCCGCTGGCGGCGACGGCGAAGAAGGCGGTGCGCTGGACCGACCTGGCCGGCCATCCGGTGATCACCGTGCGGCCCGGCTACGGCATCCGTCCGCTGATCGACGGCACCGCGGCGGGCGCGGGCGTGGTGCTCGAGATCGTCAACGAAGTGTCTTTCCTGTCGACCGCGCTGTGGATGACGGCGTGCGGCATGGGGCCGTCGATCATGCCCTCGGCCTTCGCCAGGGCCGCGGGCGATCCGGCGCTGGTCATCCGGCCCATCACCGCGCCGCGCGTGTCGCGCGACATTTCGGTCGTGACCAAGCGCGGGCGCTCGCTGTCGGCCGCGAGCCAGAGCTTCATCGACGCGCTGCGGCGCGCGCTGAAAGAGGGTTGATCAGGCCGAGGCCGGCTGGAAGTGCTGCTGGATGCGCCGGGCCACGGCCTTCGGTTCGCGGCGCAGGGCGTCGGTGGTGCAGGCGCCGATGAACATGCCTTCGAGTTTGAGATCGACGCGCGCGAAGTAGTGATCGAGCGAGGCGCCGGCGTCGAACAGGCAGCGCGCCAGCGAATCGAAGGTTCCGCTCTTGCCGGACTCCTGCGTCTCCGAGCCGAGGGCGCTGATGCGGTAGGCGTAGCCATCCGATCCGATGCGGTGGATTTCGATCAAGGGCTTCATGCGGCGGGCAAAGAGGAGGGTATTCGTGAAATTGTTGGCCGCCCGATGGTCGCCCTCGCGCCGCGGCGAGTAAATAGTCCATTTGGACCGGATGAAGACCCGGCGGACTGACGCAGAATGACCGCGCCTTCGACCATCGCAACGCCTTCATGCTGCCGCCCAGAATCCTTCTCATCGACGACCATGCGCTGTTCCGCTGCGGACTGCGCATGGTGCTGGCCGCAGGCATTGCGGACCTGGAGACGGCGGAAGCGGCCTCGCTCGACGAGGCCATGCGCTCGCCGATCGAGAACCCGTCGCTGGTGCTGCTGGACATCCAGCTGCAGGGCCTCAACGGCCTGGAAGGCATCGCGCTGGTCAAGCGCAAGTGGCCGCAGGCGCTGATCATCATCCTCTCTTCCGACATTGCCCACAAGAACGTCCGCCTCGCGATGGAGCGCGGCGCGGCCGCCTTCGTGTCCAAGGCCGAGCCGGCGGACCGGATCCTCGGCGTCATCGATCAGCTGCGAAAGGGCCTGCCGATCGCCTCCGCGTCGACCGCGCTCGCACCGCCGGGCGAAGGCGACGACGCGCGGCAGCGCCTGACACCGCGCCAGAGCGAGGTGCTCGACCTGGTGTGCCAGGGGCTCCCGAACAAGGTGATCGGCCGGCGGCTCAATCTCTCGGAGAACACGGTGCGCGGCCATGTGCAGGCGGTGCTGTCGGCGCTGCAGGTGTCGAGCCGGTCGGAGGCGGGTTTCGCTGCGCGCCGCAGGGGGCTGGTTGACTGATCCATTGCGGCTCGCCGACGGACGCACGCTGGTCGAGCAGTTGCGGCTGCAGCTGGGCAACGTGGGCAGCTCGGTCGTTCCGTCGATCCTGCTCGCGCTGCTGCTGGTGGGGATCCTGTCCAACGACGGCAACCAGCTCGCGCTGCGGGCATGGTGCGGGGCCGTGATCCTGATCAAGCTCTACTGCGCCCGCGACGCGCGGCGCCTGCTGGCCTCGGTCATCGCGCAGGAGCGCGCACGCGCGCTGGTCTGGCGGCAGATCGTGTTGAACGCCGTCGATGCCGCGGCCTGGGGCGCGCTGGCCTGGGCCACGCTGGACACGACCACCGTCGCCGGCAGCATCCTGGTGGTCGCCGTGCTGGCGGGCATCGCGGGGAGTTCGATGTCCTCGCTGGCGCCGGTGCTGCCCGTGTTCGTCGTCTTCGGCGCCGTCGAGCTGATCGTGCTGGCGTCCAAGCTGTGGCTGCTCGGCGACCGCGCCTACAACGCGCTGGGGGTGGCTGGCCTCCTGTACGTGGCCACGCTGCTGGGGCAGGCACGCAACAGTTCGCGTGCGGCGCGCGCGGCGATCGCGCTGCGCTTCGAGAACCTCGAGCTGATCGAGCGCCTGCGCGTCGAGACCGAGCATGCCCAGGCCGCGCATCGCGCGGCCGACGAGGCCAACCTCGCCAAGTCCCGCTTCCTCGCCGCGGCCAGTCACGACCTGCGCCAGCCGATCCATGCGCAGGGCCTGTTCCTCGAGGTGCTGGCGCGCAGCAAGCTGTCGGCCAGCCAGTACGACGCGCTGGCCAACGCGCGCGCCACCTGGCAGGCCTCGGCCGAGATGCTCGACACGCTGCTCGATTTCTCGCGCATCGAGGCCGGCGTGGTCGAGCCGCAGATGCAGACCTTCCCGCTGCAGCCGCTGCTCAACAGGATCGAGAACGAGCTGGCGCCGCAGGCCGATGCCAAGGGCATCGTCTACCGCTCGCGCGAAACGCCGGTGGTCGTGCGCTCGGACCCGGCGCTGGTGGCGCTGATCCTGCGCAACCTGGTGTCGAACGCGATCCGCTACACCGAGCAGGGCGGCGTGCTGGTGGCCTGCCGCGCGCGCGGCAGCGAGGTGCTGCTGGAAGTGTGGGACACCGGCATCGGCATCGAGCCGACGCAGCACCAGGACATCTTTCGCGAGTTCCACCAGCTCGGCAATGCGGAGCGCGATCGCCGCAAGGGTCTCGGCCTCGGCCTGGCCATCGCGCAGGGCCTGGCGCGCGCGCTCGGGCACACGCTGTCGCTGGCGTCCACGCCGGGGCGCGGCAGCGTCTTCCGGCTCGGCCTGCCGGTCGCCCAGCAGGCCGCGGCGGACGGCACGCTCGGCATCGCACCAAGCCACGCACGCGTCTTCGACGTGCGGGTGCTGGTGATCGACGACGACGAGACCGTGCGCGCCGGCATGCGCCAGCTGTTGAACGCCTGGGGCTGCGAATGCGACGTGGCCGATTCCATCGAGGAGGCGCAGACCCTGGCGCGCGCCCATCCGCCGGGCCTGGTCATCAGCGACTACCGGCTGCGCGAGCTGCGCACCGGCGCCGAGGCCATCGCCCTGCTGCGCGAGGAATTCGGCGCCGAGCTGCCAGCGCTCCTGATCACCGGCGACACCGCGCCGCAGCGGCTGCGCGAAGCCCGCGCCAGCGGCGTGCCGCTCTTGCACAAGCCGGTCTCGCCGAGCCAGCTGCACCACGGCCTCCTGTGCGTGCTGAACGCGGTCGAGATGGATTCGGCCTTCGCGCTGCTCGATGCGGCGCCGGGCACGGCGCTCGCCGAACGGCGGCGGGCCAACGGATGACGAGCGCGGCGAGATGATCCATCCGCCGAAGGCCGTGCCGGCCTGGGCGTGATGCTCAGGCGCGCCGGAACAGCAGCACCGAGTTCGTCCCGCCGAAGGCGAAGGAATTGCTGATTGCGGCCTCGAGCTGCGGCGCGGCGGTTTCGGTGTCCCGCACCAGGTTCAGGCTGCAGGCCGGATCGATCGTTTCGCAGTGCGCGTTCGGCGGCAGCCGGCGCTGGTGCAGCGCGAGCACGGTGATCAGCGCTTCGAGCGCGCCGGCGGCGCCGAGCAGATGGCCGTGCAGCGCCTTGGTCGAACTCACGCGCAGCCGGTCGAGGTCCTCGCCCCAGACCGCGGCCAGCGCGTCGCGCTCGACCACGTCGCCGATGCGCGTGGCGGTGCCGTGCGCGTTGCAGTAGCCGACGTCGGCCGGCTGCAGGCCGGCGCTGCGCAGGGCCGCGCGCAGCGCGCGGCCCTGGCCCTGGGCGTCGGGCTTGGTCAGGTGCACCGCATCGCAGCTGTGGCCCCAGCCGGCCAGCGTGGCATAGATGCGCGCGCCGCGCCGCCGTGCGCGCTCGGCCGATTCGAGGATCAGGAAGGCGGCGCCCTCGCCGAGCGCGAAGCCGCTGCGGTCGGTGGCGAAGGGCTTCACCGCGCTCGCCTCTTCGCCGGGCGCGAAGCCGGCCAGCGTCTGCATCGCCTGCCAGGCCAGCACCACGCCGGGCACGATCAGCGCCTCGCTGCCGCCGGCGATCGCGAGATCGACATCGCCGCATTGCACCGCCTTGGCCGCCTCGGCGATGGCCACGGCCGACGATGCGCAGGCGACCGAATAGGTCAGCACGGGACCCTGCACGCCGTGGCGCATCGCGACGTGCGAGGCCGGCGCGCTGGGCATGAAGGCGGGGATGGTGAGTGGCGGCACGCGCGGTCCGCCGCGGTAGGCCGTTTCGAGGGCGGACGCGCCGCCCATGCCGCAGCCCGCGTAGATGCCGATGCGTTCGGGATCGACATCGCCTTGCGCGCCCGCATCGCGCATCGCCAGGTCGGCGGCGGCCACCGCCAGCTGGCTGACGCGGTCGACGCCGGCGAGCTGCAGCTTGGTGAACCAGCCGGCGGGGTCGAAGGGCGCGGCCGCGGCGGCGGCGGGCTTGGGGAGTTCGGGCAGGATCGGCTTGACCGCCGATTCGCCGCGCATCAGCGCCGCGAACAGCGCGGCCGGGTCATCGCCATGCGGCGCCATCACGCCCAGCCCGGTGACGGCGACCTGGTTCACGTCGTTTGCGCCGCCTTGACCTTGTCGACCACGGCCGCCAGCTGGGCCAGCGTGTCGATGTTCGGGTCGTCATCGGGCATCGTGATGCCGAAATGGTCTTCGATCGCGAACACGAATTCGACCAGGGAGAGCGAGTCGAAGCCTTTTTCTCGCATGGAGGCATCGGGATCCAGCGCCGAGGCCTCGATGCCGTACTTCTCGTGGATCAGATCCTGTAATTCTTTGAGCGAACTCATGGTCTGATGATATCCGTTGCAATCCGCCGCGCTGGTGTGCGCCGCCCTGCAGGCCGCCAGCGCAGCGAGGCCAGCGCGAAGGCGAGGCCGAGCAGCGCGCCGGCGGCCGCGTCCAGCACCACGTGCTGCTTGACCGCCAGCGTCGAATAGGCGATGGCCACGAACCAGGCCGCGTTGAGCAGCCGCAGCACGGCCGGCGTGCGCGCCTCGCGCAGCACCTGCTCGATGCGCAGGGCGGTGAAGATGGCGGCCGCCACGTGCATCGACGGGCAGGCGTTGCCCGCCGCGTCCACCCCCTGCAGCATCGCGAAGCCGGGGAAGCCCGAGGCGTCCAGGTCGAGCGGCGGGATCTGCGTCGGCCAGACATAGAAGAGGCCGAGCCCCGTGAGGCACAGTGCGCCGACCCAGAGGCCGTAGACGACCAGCTCCTGGAAAGTCAGCTGCAGCCCGGGCGCGATGCCGATGTACACCCAGAGCGAGAAGTAGGCGAAGAGCAGCTGCGGCTGGAACGGGATCAGGTGGTCGAGCGCGGTCAGCGGCATCACCGTGACCGCATGGACCGGATGGCGCAGCAGCTGGAAGTAGGCGATGAAGAAGAGCCAGGTGAAGACGGTGGTGCCGATCAGCTTCAGTGCGAAGTGGCGCCGGATCCGCAGCCAGATCTCGGCGGTCCATGGCTGCAGGGGGGAGGGCGCCATGGGAAGCTCGATCGGCGAACGCATGCGGCGATGTTAATGGGCGGCCGATGCCGGCGCAGGCCCGCCGAGCGGCAGCGGATCGGCGCGCCGCGCGTTCTCCAGCCATTCGGCGAAGAAGGCCGCTTCGGGCGCTGCGCCCGGCGCGAGTCCGTAGTAGTAGCGCGGCAGCGGCATGCGCATCTCCGGCAGCGGTGACTGCAGGCGGCCGAAGGCGAGATCGTGGGCCACCAGCGAAGTCGGCCCCATCGCCACGCCGAGGCCGTCGATCGCGGCTTGCAGCACGAGGTGCAGGTGGTCGAACTGCAGCCGGCCCGCCGGCTTCAGGCGCGCGATGCCGAACTGCCGCTTCCAGTCGTCCCAGTCCTGCCGGCGCGTGCGGGCCGACAGCAGCACGTGCGCCGCGAGTCCGCGCGGCGCGTCGACCGGCAGCATCCTGAACAGCGAAGGCGCACCGACCACCCGCACTTCGTCCTCGAGAAAGGGCCGCACCTCGATCGCGCGCGGCCAGCCCTCCAGGCCGCGCCGGATCGCGACGTCGAAGCCCTCGGGGACGTCGGCGGGCAGCTCGGTGCTGGTCACGATCTGCGGTTCGATGCCCGGGTACTGTTCGACGAAGGCCGGCAGCCGCGGGATCAGCCAGCGCACCGCGAAGGACGGCCGCACGCTGATGCGCACGGCGCGCGACGGTGCCCGCGCCATCAGCGCGAGCGCCGCGGCGCCGATCTGCGCCAGCCCGGCGGCCGCCTCGGCATAGAAGCGCTGGCCCTCGGCGGTGAGCGTCACCTGGCGCACGCGGCGCTCGAACAGCGCCACGCCCAGGTGCGCTTCGAGTCCCTTGATCTGGCGGCTCACGGCGCTGTGCGTCACATGCAGTTCGGCGGCCGCGCGCGTGAAGCTCTGCCGGCGCGCTGCCGCCACGAAGGCCCGCACGGCATTGAGGGGCGGCAGGCGGGCGGGCATGCGTGCGATTTTTGCACGCGTCCAGGGGGCATCGGCGGCACCTCATCCGTTCATGGTCGCAGTCTGCGCATATGGCGCAGGATCGTTGCCATATGGCGATTCCGGCACGGACCTTCCATCGCCGGCAGCAGAAGGCCGAAACGCTGTCCGCCACCGAGACGGACCGGGTCCTGCGGATCGCGCGCGTCGCGAGCCACGCGATGCAGGTCTTCGGCAGCGAAGAAAAGGCCCGGCGCTGGCTGTCCAGGGACAACCGGATGCTCGGCGCGACACCGCTGCAGATGCTCTCCACCGATGCCGGCGCGCACGAAGTCGAAGCCGAGCTGAACCGCATCGAGTTCGGCGACTTCGCCTGATGCGGGTCTACCGGATCAGCAAGGCCGTCCATGTCGCGACCGCCCTGTCGGGCCAGGGCGCGGCACTGTATGCGGGGCGATGGAAATCCAGGGGCGTGCGTCTGGCGTACATGGCGGGCTCGGCCGCCCTTGCCATGCTCGAGTTGCTGGTCCACGTCGACAAGGAAGATGCGCCCACGGGCCTGCGGCTGCTTTCCTACGAGCTGCCCGACGACGCCGTGCAGCCGCTGCACGCGCTGCCGCCGGGATGGAGCGCGCTGCCCTATTCACCTGCGGTACAGGCGGTGGGTGATCGCTGGATCGCCTCGGGCCGTTCGCTGGCCTTGCGCGTGCCGAGCGCCGTGGCGCGGCACGAGAGCAACGTGCTCGTCAATCCCGGTCACGCGCGCTTCGCGGAGATTGCGTTGGTCGCCGATGAAACATTGACGCTGGACGCGCGCCTGTTCGCATAGCGCGGAGCTGCCATGCGTGCGCTTTCCGCACGCATGACGCGCGTTAATGTCATTTGTCGATACCCGCCCCGCGCGCGCACGATGCAGGCCATGTCCTTGTCTCCCTCCTCTTCCTCGATGCCGCCGGCCGACGCCGCGTCCCGCCGCGCCGCCATCGCGCTGGGACTGTCCTTGCCCGGCGATACGGTGCTCTACCTGCTGCTGCCGATGTTTGCCGACGTTTTCGGCGTGACGCTGGCCGAGGCCGGCATGCTGCTGGCCGCCAACCGGCTGGTGCGCATCGCGGGCTATGGCTGGGTGGCACGCTTCTACGCCCGGCACGGCGACCGGCCGACCTGCACGCTGGCCGTGGTGGCCGCGGCGATCTGCGGGCTGGGCTATGCGACGCTGTCGGGCTTCTGGGCGCTGCTGCCGTTGCGGCTGCTGTGGGGCCTCTCGTTCGCGGCACTCAACCTGGCCACGCAGGCGCTCGCGACCGCCGAGCCTGCGGGCGCGGCGCGGCGCTCGGGCCGCTCGCGCGCCTTCGTCGCCATGGGGCCGGTGGTGGCGCTGCCCGCGGGCGCCTTGCTGGCGCAGGCGGCGGGACCGCGGCCGATCTTCCTGCTGCTGGCGGTTTGCGCGCTGATGGCGCTCGTCGTCACGCGGCGTCTGCCGGCTGTGCCGCATCCGGTGCCGGCGACCAGGAGAAAACTGAAGTGGCCCAACGCGCTCGATGCCTGGTCCTTCATGGAAGGCTTCACGCTCGATGGCCTGTTCATCATCGGCCTGTCCTTCCTCGGCAAGGATCTGCTGCCGGGCGGCGCGGTGGTGGTCGCCGGCGTGCTGCTGGCGCTGCGCTACCTGGCCGAGATCGTGCTGAGTCCCGTGGGCGGCCATCTCGCCGAACGCTGGGGCGCCGAGCGGCTGCTGGTGCTGCTGTCGCTGGCCACTGCCGCCGCGCTGCTCGGGTTCGGCGCCGGCTGGCTGTGGAGCTGCGCCGCCGTCATCGTGGTGTTGCGCGCGCTGCAGTTGCCGTTGCTGCCGCCGATCGTGGCGCACCGCCATCCGGGCCCCGGCCGCGTGCAGGCGCTGGCCGCGCGTTCGGTCTGGCGCGACATCGGCGCGGGCACCGGGCCGATGGTCGCCGGGCTGCTGCTGCCGCTGCTGCCGTCGGCGTGGATCTACGGCGTCGCGGCGCTGCTGCTGGCGCTCGCTGCGCTGGCCTGCGGGCGCGGCGTGGTGCCATCGCTGGCCGCGCGCTGAAACGCTCGGCGGCTGCGCGCCGGCGCGATGCCGCCGCCGCGCTCAAGCGAAGTGGTCGAAGCCGCCGAAGCGCTGCGTCAGCGGCGCGCCCCGTGCATCGACGATGCGCAGGCCGGGCGCGGCCTCGATGCTGCCGATGCGTGTGACCGGCGTGCCCGATGCACGGCCGGCCTGCGCCACTGCTTTGCGTGCGGTGGCCGGCGCGGTGAAGGCCAGTTCGTAGTCGTCGCCGCCCGCGAGCGTGCAGGCGCGGCGCGTCTCCGCATCGAGGCCCGCCGTCGCGGCGAGCGCGTGGGCGCCGATCGCGAGTCGCCCGGCCACCGCGTCGGCATCGAGCCGCGCGCCGACGCCGCTCGCGCGCAGCACGTGCCCCAGGTCGCCGGCCAGTCCGTCGCTGATGTCGACCGCCGCCGAGGCGATGCCGCGCAGGGCCTGGCCGAGCGCAACGCGCGGCGTGGGCTCTTCCATGCGTGCGCGTGCCAGCGCGAACAGTTCCGCCGGCAGCGCGCGCCGGCCACGAAACACGTCGAGCGCGAGCCGTGCATCGCCCAGCGTTCCGCTGACCCACACATCGTCGCCCGCCTGCGCGCCCGAGCGCAGCAGCGCGCCGCCGGCGGGCACTTCGCCGAACACGGTGACGCACAGGTTGAGCGGGCCGCGCGTGGTGTCGCCGCCGACCAGCTCGCAGCCGTGCGCGTCGGCCAGTGCGAACAGGCCGCGCGAAAAGCCTTCGAGCCAGGCCTCGTCGACCTGCGGCAGCGCGAGTGCCAGCGTGAAGGCGAGCGGTTTCGCGCCGCAGGCCGCGAGGTCGCTGAGGTTGACCGCCAGCGCCTTGTGCCCGAGCCGAGCCGGATCGACCGTGGAGAGGAAGTGGCGGCCCTCGACCAGCATGTCCGACGACACGGCCAGCTGCATGCCGGCCGCCGGCGCGAGCAGCGCGCAGTCGTCGCCCACGCCCAGCGGAGAGCGCTTCGCGGGCCGCGTGAAGTAGCGCGCGATCAGGTCGAATTCGCCGAGGCCGCTCATGAGGTCCTCATACCGCCTGGCTGCGAAAGCGCAATGCGGCCTGACGAATCACTTCGGCCAGCAGCCGCTCCCGCCCCTGCAGCTCGCGCAGCCAGCGCGCATCATTGCGGTTGGCCTCGACGCTGGTGCGCAGCTCGCCGAGTGCGCGCGTCGCATCGAGCGCCTCGCTGTGCCATTCGAGCTGCGTCATGGTCATGAGGATGTGCTCGCGCAGCGGCATGTGCTCGCCGCTGGCCGGATCGACGTAGAGCGCATCGAGCCCGAAGCGGCAGGCCTGGAAGCGGTTGTAGGTGTAGACCAGGTAGTCGTCCTCGGTCGGCGTGAAGGGCTGCTCCTGCAGGAACCACGCCGCCAGCGACTGCACGTAGCCCGCCAGCGCGGCCGCGCGCTCGACGGTGAGCGGCGTGTCGAAGACGCGGATCTCGATGGTGCCGAACTCGGGCTTGGGCCGGATGTCCCAGTAGAAGTCCTTCATGCTGCGCACGACGCCGGTGCGGGTCATGCGCATGAAGTAGTTCTCGAACTCCTTCCACGACAGCGTGAAAGGCGCGCGGCCCGAGAGCGGGAATGCGAACACCGAGTTGAGCCGCGCCGAATCGAACTGCGTGTCCTGCCCCTGCACGAAGGGCGAGGAGGCCGACAGCGCGATGAAGTGCGGGATGTAGCGCGACATGCGGTGCAGCATCAGCAGCGCCGCATCGGCATCGGGACAGCCGATGTGCACGTGCTGGCCGAAGATGGTGAACTGCTTCGAGAGATAGCCGTAGAGCTCCGACAGCTCGCGAAAGCGCGGCTTGTCGTAGATGCGCCGCTCGTGCCATTGCTGGAACGGATGCGTGCCGCCGCCGACCACCGCGATGTTGAGCTTGTCGGCGTTCTTCACCAGCGCATCGCGGATCGGCGTGAGCTGGTGGATCACGTCCTGCGCCGAATGGCAGATGCCGGTCGAGATCTCGATCATGCTCGAGGTCATCTCGGGCACCACGCTGCCGGGCAGCGGCGTCTGCGCCATCAGCCGCAGCATGTCCTCGGCATAGGGCGCGAGGTCGTAGTCGTGGGTGTTGACCAGCTGCAGCTCGAGCTCGACGCCGAGCGACAGCGCCACCGACTTGTTGAAGCGCTCGAGCGGCACCACGCGGCTCGCCGGCGACGCCGGCATCGCGGTGCTCATCGCTGGGTCTCCTCGATGATCCCGAAGGCTTCGGGCGTCCAGGGGATCGAGCTCTCGCCGGCGCCGTGGATCGCGATCGTCGCCAGCACGGCGCCGAGTACTTCCATCAGCAGGATCGCCGGCAGCGCGATCTGGGTGATCATGGTGCCCAGAAGCGGCGAGGCCGCGACGAAGCTCGACGTGATCAGCAGCGCGATCGACGACAGCGGCGACATCGCGCAGCCGACCCAGAAGGCCTGCTTCCAGCTCGCGCCGCTGCCCGGGTTGGCAATCGCGACGCCCGCGATCTTGGCGAAGGCGCGCACGCCGATCACCGCCAGCACCACGCTGGCCACCGGCAGGCTCCAGTCGGCCTGCGCGGCGACGATCGACACCAGCACGAACATCAGCATGGTCAGCAGCGAGGCCGCCGTGCCGAGCTGGCGCGGCCAGGCCCAGGGCTTGGGATTGAGCACCTTGAGCAGCACGCCGCCGATCAGCGCCGCCAGCGGCGCCGCGCCGCCGAAGTGCGCGGCCAGCGCGGCGCCGGCTGCGATGATGGCCAAAAGCAGGATCGAGGTGTTCTCGCTGGTCGGGCTCATCACCCGCAATGCCGAGCGCAGCGCCAGCGCCATCACCGCGCCGACCACGAAGGACAGGCCGAGCACCACGGCCACCGGATAGAGCTTCTGCAGCAGCCCGAGCGGTGCACGCTCGATCAGGCCGGCCTGCGCGTAGCCGAGCGCGAGCGCATAGAAGGTGTTGAGCGTTGCCAGCGTCATCGCGCGCTCGGTGACCGGGCCGGAGGCGCGCGTGTCCATCACGACGCGGCTCAGCACCGCGGGCGAGGCGACGATCGCCATCAGCGCGACCGGATTGGCCACCGGGTCGGGCACGCCCAGCCAGTGCAGGGCCCAGAACACGCCGAAGTAGGTCAGCGTCGCTTCGAGCAGGCTTTGCAACAGCACCATCGGGTTGTGGCGGAACCAGCGCAGCGGCAGCCGGCCGCCGGCTTCGAACAGCACGATCGCCACGCCCAGTTCCAGCAGGAACTGGCTGATGCCCTGCAGCGGCCAGATCGCGCCCTCGAAACCGGCGAAGCCGACGATGGTGCCGACGATCGAATAGCCGATCACCTTGGGCAGGCCCATGTAGCGCTGCACCAGATGGCCGGCCGCCGCCGCCGTGGCCAGCAGCAGCGACCACAGCACGGTCGGCAGACCGGCCGAAGGGCGCACCCATTCGGACCAGAAGCCCAGCAGATCGTTGGACAGGAAAGACATCATCGGTCGGCTGCGAGAACATCCGGCCTGCGCGCGGTGTTCATGGGTCGAGAAAAGAAAAAGGCGCGTTCAGTGCAGCACGCGCGAGGTGGGCATGCCCCCCGCATCGGCTTCCAGCACGAACATCGGAATCGGAACGTCGAAACGGTCGCCCTGCTCGGTCACGAAGAAATAGCTGCCATGCATGGTACCGCTCGGCGCCTGCAGCCTGCAGCCGCTGGTGTAGCGGAAGGATTCGCCGGGCGCCAGGAGCGGCTGCTGCCCGATCACGCCGAGGCCCTTGACCTCCTGCGCGTGGCCGGACGCATCGTTGATCAGCCAGTGGCGCGCGATCAGCTGCGCCGCCACGTCGCCGGTGTTGGTCACCGTCACCGTGTAGGCGAAGGTGTGGACCCGGTCCTGCGCGGAAGACTGGTCGGGCAGGTAGCGCGGCTCGACCTGGATGCTGATCGGTTCAGTGGACATCGCCTCGATGGTAACGGAAGGCCATGGCGCGGGCGCGGACCTATCATGGCGCGCCGTCACCGGCCTGTGCCGATCCGAAAACCCACCTCCATGACCGAAGCCACGCCCCTCCCGCCCCCGCCGCCTCTTCCCGACCATCTGTCCATCGACCCGCGCAGCGCGCACCACGTCGCCGCCGTCTTCGAGCACGACATCGGCATCCGGTTCAACGGCCGCGAGCGGCTCGACGTCGAGGAATACTGCATCAGCGAAGGCTGGATCAAGGTGCCCGCCGGCAAGACGCTGGACCGCAAGGGCAAGCCGCTCCTGATCAAGCTCAAGGGCCGGGTCGAGGCCTTCTACCGGTAACCCGGCACCGGCGCAGCCTCGATGCGCTGCGGGATTAACCGAGGTTTTGCGCCGGCCCGAGCGGCGCATACTGGTGGCAGCCCCGCGCCGGCCCCTCCGGCTCGCGGGCGGCAGCCAGGAGACACGCTTTGCAGCGAACCAACATTGCCAACCCGGCCTACTTCCACAAGGTCGTCGATTGCCAGTACGCCTGTCCGGCGCACACCCCCGTCCCCGAATACATCCGCATGATCGCGCAGCGCCGCTACAGCGACGCCTACATGGTCAACTGGGTTTCCAATGTCTTCCCGGGCATCCTCGGGCGCACCTGCGACCGGCCCTGCGAGCCGGCCTGCCGGCGCGGCCGCGTGGAGGAAAGCAACGCCAAGGATCCGGAGCCGGTGGCGATCTGCCGGCTCAAGCGCGTGGCCGCCGACATGAAGGACGACGTGCGCGCGCGCATGCCGAAGGTCGCGCCGAAGAACGGCAAGCGCATCGCCTGCGTCGGCGCCGGGCCGGCCTCGCTCACCGTCGCGCGCGACCTCGCGCCGCTCGGCTATGCCGTGACGGTGTTCGACGCCGAGGCCAAGGCCGGCGGCTTCATCCGCACGCAGATCCCGCGCTTCCGCTTGCCCGAGTCGGTGATCGACGAGGAGACCGGCTACATCCTCGACCTCGGCGTCGAATTCCGCAGCGGACAGCGCATCGACTCGATGAAGGCGCTGATGGCCGAGGACTGGGACGCGATCTTCGTCGGCTGCGGCGCGCCGCGCGGGCGCGACCTCGACGCGCCGGGCCGGCAGGAGGCGGCGGCCGGCATCCACATCGGCATCGACTGGCTCAACTCCGTTTCCTTCGGCCACGTGACGTCGATCGGCCAGCGCGTGATCGTGCTGGGCGGCGGCAACACGGCGATGGACTGCTGCCGCTCGGCGCGCCGCCTGGGCGGCACCGACGTCAAGGTCATCGTGCGCAGCGGCTTCGAGGAGATGAAAGCCTCGCCCTGGGAAAAGGAAGACGCCCAGCACGAAGGCATTCCGATCATCAACTTCCATGTGCCCAAGGCCTTCGTGCACGAGAACGGCAAGCTGATCGGCATGCGCTTCGAGATCGTGCGCGCGGAGTACGACGCGCAGGGCCGCCGCTCGCTGGTGCCCACCGGCGAGCCGGAGGCCTTCTTCGAATGCGACGAGGTGCTGGTCGCGGTCGGCCAGGAGAATTCCTTCCCCTGGATCGAGCGCGACTGCGGCATCGCCTTCGACAAGTGGGGCTTGCCGAAGCTCGACGAGAAGAGCTTCCAGTCCTCGGTGCCGCGGGTCTTCTTCGGCGGCGATGCGGCCTTCGGCCCCAAGAACATCATCACGGCCGTGGCCCACGGGCACGAGGCCGCGGTGTCGATCGACAAGCTGCTGCATGCCGAGCCGGTCTATGTGCGTCCGCCGCCCATGACCAACCTGGTGTCGCAGAAGATGGGCATCCACGAATGGAGCTACGACAACGACACCTCCAACGACCTGCGCTACAAGGTGCCGTGGAGCAAGGCCGAGACCGCGCTGGCCAGCATCCGCGTCGAAGTCGAGCTGGGTTTCGATGCCGCCACCGCCTTCAAGGAGGCCGAGCGCTGCCTGAACTGCGATGTGCAGACCGTGTTCACCGAGCCCGCCTGCATCGAATGCGATGCCTGCGTGGACATCTGCCCGATGGACTGCATCACCTTCACCACCAACGGCGAGGAAGCGGATCTGCGACCTCGGTTGAAGGCGCCCGCGCTCAACCTGACGCAGGACCTCTACGTGTCCGGCGGCCTGAAGACCGGCCGCGTGATGGTCAAGGACGAGGACGTGTGCCTGCATTGCGGGCTGTGCGCCGAGCGCTGTCCGACGGGGGCCTGGGACATGCAGAAATTCCTGTTGAAGATGACGCCGGCAGGCCCTGACGCGCGCAAGGCGCAGAGCGCGCCGACGCAAGGAGTTCCGGCATGAGCGTGAAGCAGATCGAGGCAGTCAACGACTTCGTCATCAAGTTCGCCAACGTCAACGGCTCGGGTTCGGCCTCGGCCAACGAACTCTTCGCCAAGGCCATCCTGCGCATGGGCGTGCCGGTGAGTCCGCGCAACATCTTCCCCAGCAACATCCAGGGCCTGCCGACCTGGTACGAAGTGCGGGTCACCGAGCAAGGCCACCTGGGACGCCGCGGCGGCACCGACATGATGGTGGCGATGAACCCGCAGACCTGGGACGCCGACGTGGCCGAACTGGAGCCCGGCGGCTACCTGTTCTACGACAGCACGCGGCCGCTGCCGCCGTCGAAGTTCCGCAGCGACGTGCGCGTGATCGGCATGCCGCTGACCGAGATCTGCAACGCGGTCTACAACGACCCGCGCCAGCGCCAGCTGTTCAAGAACATCGTCTACGTCGGCGCGCTGGCGATCCTGCTGGGCATCGAGCCGGAGGTGGTCGAGAAGCTCTTCGGCGAGCAGTACAAGGGCAAGGAAAAGCTGCTGGCCTCCAACGTGCAGGCATTGCACCTGGGCTGCGACTTCGCGCGCGAGCATCTGCGCGAACCGCTGGGCCTGCAGGTGCGGCGCGCCGACCGCGTGGGCCAGCGGATCTTCGTCGACGGCAACAGCGCGGCGGCATTGGGCTGCGTGTATGGCGGCGCGACGGTCGCGGCCTGGTATCCGATCACGCCCTCGTCCTCGGTGGCCGAGGCCTTCCAGCGCTACTGCAGCAAGCTGCGCGTCGATCCGAAAACCGGCCAGCATCGCTTCGCGATCGTGCAGGCGGAAGACGAGATCGCCTCGATCGGCATGGTGGTCGGCGCCGGCTGGAACGGCGCCCGGGCCTTCACCGCGACCTCGGGGCCGGGCGTCTCGCTGATGACCGAATTCATCGGCCTGGCCTACTTCGCCGAGATACCGGTCACGCTGATCAACGTGCAGCGCGGCGGGCCTTCCACCGGCATGCCGACGCGCACGCAGCAGGCCGACATCCTCTCGTGCGCCTATGCCTCGCACGGCGACACCAAGCATGTGCTGCTGTTTCCGGAAGATCCGCACGAGTGCTTCGAGCACGCGGCCGCGGCGCTCGATCTGGCCGACCGCCTGCAGACGCCCGTGTTCGTGATGACCGACCTCGACATCGGCATGAACCAGCGCCTGTGCGAGCCCTTCGCCTGGGACGACAGCAAGGCCTACGACCGCGGCAAGGTCATGAGCGCCGAGGCGCTGGAAGCCGGCCGCGATTTCGGCCGCTACAAGGACGTGGACGGCGACGGCATCCCGTGGCGCACGCTGCCGGGCACGCACCCGACCAAGGGCAGCTTCTTCACGCGCGGCACCACGCGCGATGCCTATGCGCGCTACTCGGAACGCGGCCCCGACTACATCTACAACATGGAGCGGCTGCTGAAGAAGTTCGCGACCGCGGCCACCCTCGTGCCGCAGCCGGTGCTGCAGCCGGCCGCTGCGAAGACCGATCTCGGCGTGATCTATTTCGGCTCGACCAGCCCGTCGATGCGCGAGGCGCTGGAGACGCTGGAGGCGCGCGGCATCCATCTGGACGCGCTGCGGCTGCGGGCCTTTCCGTTTCCGGACAGCGTGGCGCAGTTCCTCGCGCAGCATCGTCAGGTCTTCGTGGTCGAGCAGAACCGCGACGCCCAGATGCGCAGCCTGCTGGCCAACGAGCTGGACGTCGATGCGGCGCGCCTCGTGCGTGTGCTGCATTTCGACGGCACCCCGATCACGGCACGTTTCATCGTTCAGGCCATCAGCGCACACCTGCAGGCGCAGGCGCACGCGGCCGATGCCACCGGCAGCAAGGAGCCTGCATGACCTATCTCGCCAAGCCCCGTCTGCGCCATCCGACGCTGGCCACCAACAAGGTCGGCTACACGCGGCGCGACTACGAGGGCAAGATCTCCACCCTGTGCGCCGGCTGCGGCCACGATTCCATCTCCGCCGCCATCATCGAGGCCTGCTGGGAACTGGACATCGAACCGCATCGCGTGGCCAAGCTCTCGGGCATCGGCTGCAGCTCCAAGACGCCGGACTATTTCCTCGGCGCCTCGCACGGCTTCAACACCGTGCACGGCCGCATGCCCAGCGTGCTGACCGGCGCCAACCTCGCCAACCGCGACCTGTTGTATCTGGGCGTGTCGGGCGACGGCGATTCGGCCTCCATCGGCCTGGGCCAGTTCGCGCACGCCATGCGGCGTGGCGTGCGCATGGCCTACATCGTCGAGAACAACGGCGTCTACGGCCTGACCAAGGGCCAGTTCTCGGCCACCGCCGACCAGGGCTCCAAGAGCAAGAAAGGCGTCGTCAACAGCGACAGCCCGGTAGACCTCGTGGCCATGGCGCTGCAGCTCGGCGCCACCTATGTCGGGCGCGGCTTCTCGGGCAACAAGGCGCAGCTGGTGCCTTTGATCAAGGGCGCGATCAGCCATGGCGGTGCCGCCTTCATCGACGTCATCAGCCCCTGCGTGGCCTTCAACAACCACCCCGGCAGCACCAAGAGCTACGACTACGTGCGCGAGCACAACGAGGCGGTGAGCCGCATCGACTTCATCAGCGGCCGCGACGAGATCAGCGTCGACATGGCGCCCGGCGAAGTGCTGGACGTGCGCCAGCACGACGGCACGCTGCTGCGCCTGCGCAGCCTGCACCCGGACTACAACCCCGGCGACCGCTATGCCGCCATGGCCTACATGCAGCGGCATCAGGAGATGGGCGAGGTGGTGACGGGCCTGCTCTACGTCGACCCGCTGGCGACCGACCTGCACGGGGCGCTCAACACCAGCGACCATCCGCTCAACGCGCTCGGCACCGCCGAGCTGTGTCCCGGCGCGCGGGCCCTCGAAAAACTCAACGACAGCTTGCGCTGAGCGGCCGGCGGCCGCAACATAGCGAATCGCCAGGAGGGACCACCATGGCAGAACGCACCGTGTATCAGTCCGTTACGCACAAGCAGGTGATTCGCGTCGGCCCGCAGGCCACCGCGCGCCATGTCGCTTGCGTGATGACCCGCGCCAATTGCACCAGCGTGCTCGTGATGGAGCCGCCGGACATCCTGCTCGGCATCCTCACCGAGCGCGACCTCATGACCCGCGTGCTGGCGCGCGGGCTCGACGCCGACCGTGCCACGGCGCGCGAAGTCATGACGCCCAATCCGATCTGCGTGCCGCCGGAGATGCGCGTCTCCGATGCCGTGGTGCTGATGCTGGAGCGCGGCTTTCGCCATCTGCCGATGGTCGCTGGCACGCGCATCCTGGGCGTGTTCTCGGCACGTGACGCGCTGCCGCGCGAGATCGGCGCGGCCGTGAGCCAGACCGAGTTCAACGAACAGGTCAACGACGTTCTGGGCTGATCGGGAATAGATCTTTCGCTCGTGCAGTCATGCATGGGGTAGCCATCTACCTCAAGGAGCGAAAGCCATGAAAACCCATGATACGGGCCGCCGCCAGGCGCTCGGTTGCCTGTCCGCATGGAGCGGAGCCGCCGTCGTCTGGACCCTCTCCGGCGGCATACCCGTCGCGCTCGGCGCGACCCACACCGCAACGCCGCAAGCGGGCGCGAAGGGCGCGCTGACCTTCGTGCAGATCAGCGACACGCACATCGGATTCAACAAGGCCGCCAACCCGGACGTGGTCGGCAGCCTGCGCCACGCCATCGCGGACATCAACGCGCTTCCGGTCGCGCCGGCCTTCGCCGTCCACACGGGCGACGTGAGCCATCTGTCCAGGGCCGACGAGTTCGGTCGTGCCAAGGAGATCTTCCAGGAGCTGCACGTCGATCGGATCCACACGGTCCCCGGCGAACACGACGCCATCGACGACGGCATCGCCGGCTACCTCAAGTACTTCGACCACGACGGCAAGGGCCGCGGCTGGTACAGCTTCAACCAGGGCGGCGTGCATTTCGTCGGGCTGACGAACGTGCTCAACTTCAAGGCCGGCACGATGGCTGCGCTCGGCGATGATCAGCTGGCCTGGCTCAAGAAGGACCTGGCGGGCGTCTCGCACTCGACGCCGATCGTCGTGCTCGCGCACATTCCGCTGTGGACCATCTGGGAGCCCTGGGGTTGGGGCACCGCCGATTCCGATCAGGCGCTTGCGCTGCTGCGTCCCTATGGCTCCGTCACCGTGCTCAACGGCCATATTCATCAGGTGCTGCAGAAGGTCGAAGGTCACGTGTCGCTGCACACCGCGATGTCGCTGGCCTACCCGCTGCCCGCGCCCGGACAGGAAGGCATCGGCGAACCGGGGCCCGTCACGGTCCCGGCCGGCGAGCTCGGCAAGCTGCTCGGCACGCGCCAGCTGAACCTGGTGCGCGGCCAGCGCGAACTCGCGATGGTCGACCGCCCGCTCGATCGCTGATCAACTCGTTTTCACAGGAGATTTTTCAATGAACCGAGTCTCTTTCGGCGGCGCCAGCCCGCGCGCCAGAGCCTTGCGCGGCGTGGTGCTGGGCACCCTTGCGACCTTCGTCAGCCTCGCGGCCCATGCCGCATCCGTCGCCACCGTCGACATCAACAAGTTCATGTTCATGCCGATGGAAATCACCGTCGCGCCAGGCACGACCGTGCGCTGGATCAACCATGACGAGACGCCGCACACCGTGATCAGTCGGGACAAGACCAAGCTGTTCGTCTCGAAGGCCATGGACACGGACGACAAGTTCGAGTTCGTCTTCGCCAAGGAGGGCGACTACACCTACGTGTGCAGCGTCCATCCGTTCATGACCGGGGTCGTGCACGTGCGCAAGCAGTAGTCGCCCGAGGCCGCCCGATCCGCGGTGCGGAATTCCTCATCGTGCCGTTCGCTGCCGCGGGCCATGGCACGGCGGGCGGTTTGTGGTTCTAATCACGACATCGCCGTCGACTGACGGCGATCGTCCAAAAGGAGAACCCTCGATGTCCCGTCCCGTCGCGAAGCCCGTGGTGCTGGTGCTCATGGGTGTCTCGGGTTGCGGCAAGACGACTGTCGCCGCGATCCTGGCCGGCCGCCTCGGCTGGCCCTTCGAGGAAGGCGATGCGCTGCATCCGCCATCGAACATCGAGAAGATGAAGGCCGGGCATCCGCTCAACGACGAGGATCGCGCGCCCTGGCTCGAGAAGGTCGCGGGCTGGGTCGACGAGCGCCTCGATGCCGGCGCGAGCGGCATCATCACCTGCTCGGCGCTCAAGCGCGCCTACCGCGACGTGATCGGCCGGCGCGGCGCGGGCGTGGAGTTCGTCTACCTCGCCGGTTCGCGCGAGACCATCGCCGCGCGCCTCGCGGCACGCCACGGTCACTTCATGCCCCCGAGTCTGCTCGACAGCCAGTTCGCCGACCTCGAGGAACCCACGGCGGACGAACCCGCGATGCGCGTCGACATCGGCCCCGCGCCTTCCGCCATTGCCCAGATCATCGTCGACACACTCGAGCTGCCATGACCACTTCCTCCCCCCTGAGCGCACACGACATCCAGGTGCTGGTCGTCGCGGCCGCCGGCATCGCGATCCTGGTCCTTCTGATCGTCTGGCTCAAGGTGCATGCCTTTCTCGCGCTGACCATCGGCGCCCTGTTCGTCGGCGTCGGCTCGGGCATTCCGCTGGAGAAGGTGACGGCCTCGTACGAAAACGGCGTCGGCGGCGTGCTCGGCTACGTCGGCGTGCTGATCGCACTCGGCGCCATGCTCGGCAAGCTGCTCGCGGATTCCGGCGGCGCCGACAAGCTGGTCGAGACGCTGCTGCGCGGGCGCCCCGCCACGCTGCCCTGGAAGATGGCGCTGGTCGCCAGCATCATCGGCATTCCGATGTTCTTCGAGATCGGACTCGTGCTGCTGATCCCCGTGGTCATGCTCGCGGTGCACCGCTCGAAGGGGCCCGCGATGCGGCTCGGGATTCCGGCGCTGGCCGGGCTGTCGGTGCTGCACGGCTTCATTCCGCCGCACCCCGGTCCGCTCGCGGCCATCGCGGTGCTGCATGCGGATGTCGGCGTGACCCTCGCGTTCGGACTGCTGATCGCCATCCCGACCGTGGCCGTCGCCGGCCCGCTGTTCGGCGCGCTCGCGGCGCGCATGGTGCCGATCGGCGCGGCCGGCGCCGGGCTCGCGGTCACCGCGACGGGCGCCGCGGCCGACGGCGCCGCGAACGCGCAGGACCCGAGGCCGAGCCGCAGTCCGAGCTTCGCGTGGACGCTGATCACGCTGCTGTCCCCGCTCGTGCTGATGCTGATCAAGGCCGGCGCCGACATCTGGATGGACAAGACCTCCGCACTGCGCCCCGCGCTGGACTTCATCGGCGATCCGGTGTTCGCCTTGCTGATCGCCGTGCTGCTGGCGATGGTGAGCTTCGGCACCGCGGTCGGCTTCTCGGCCTCCCAGCTGGCGAAGAAGATCGGCGCCAGCCTGACGCCGGTGGTCGGCGTGATGCTGATCGTCGGCGCCGGCGGCGGCTTCAAGCAGGCGCTGGTCGATGGCGGCACCGGCACGGCCATCGCCAAGATCGCGCTCGCGGTGGGCCTGTCGACGCTGGTGCTGGGCTGGATCGTCGCGGTGCTGATCCGTCTCGCGACCGGCTCGGCGACGGTCGCGACGGTGACGGCCGCGGGCATCGTCGCGCCGCTGGCGGTTGGGCTGTCGCCCAACCACCTGTCGCTGGTCGTGCTGGCCGTCGGTGCCGGGTCGCTGTTCTTCTCGCACGTCAACGACGCCGGCTTCTGGCTGGTGAAGGAATATTTCGGCTTGACGGTGGGGCAGACGATCAAGACCTGGTCGGTGATGGAGACCATCATCTCGGTGATGGGGCTCGTGCTGACCTTTGCGTTGTCGCTCGTTCTCTAGCGGTAGACACGTCGCCGTCCCGTTCCGGCACGCGCCGCATTCTTTCCTGTTCGACTCCATGGAGAAATGAAATGACCGATTCTTCCGCGACCATCCGCGCCGGCCAGCTGTCCATCCGCTATCTCGTGGATGGGTCGCAGACCGACAGTGTCGGCATGTTCGAGCTCACGGTGCCGCCCGGCTCGAACGTGCCGCCGCCGCACAGCCACACGAGGAACGACGAGTGCATCTACGTGCTGGAAGGAACGCTGCGCTATTCGGTCGATGACCAGACGCGCGACCTCGCCGCCGGCGAGACCATGTCGAGCCCGAAAGGCAGCGTTCACCAGTTCTCGAATCCCTTCGCGGCGCCGGCACGCGCGCTCGTCGTGCAGTCGCCGGACATCGGCGCGCAGTACTTTCGCGATGTCGCCGGCGTGGTCAATGCCGGCGGCCCGCCGGACAAGGCGGCGCTGGTCGCCGTCATGACCCGCTACGGGCTGGTCCCGGCCGCGCCGCCGGCCGGCGCGTAGCGACGCGCGATGTCACGGCCCGGCGCTCCTTGCACCGCAGGCGTACCGGTCGCGATGGACGGTGCCAGCGTCCCGCTCCACAATCGGCCGATGAACAAACGACACTTCCTCGGCACGGCGACACTCGCCGGTCTTTTCCCCGCGGTCGGCGCGTCGGCGGCGCCGCAGACCCGCAAGGGACCTGGTCTTCTGACCATCAGCGGACTCGTCGGCAAGTCCAACCGCGGCCCGGTCGATCCTGCGCTCGACCAGTTGATGGTGAAGCACGGCGTCAAGTTCGACAAGGCCTACGTGGTCGATGCCGACGCGTTGAACCGCTTGCCGGTCGTGCGGATCCGCCCGACGCTCGAATACGACGCCAGGATGCACTCGCTCGCGGGCCCACTGCTGACCAGCGTGCTCGAGTCGGTGGGCGTGCCGACGGCGGGCGACGTGATGCTCGGGCTGCGCGCAGTGGACGGCTATGTCGTTCCGGTCAAGATGGCCGACGTGCGCAGCTACCGCATGATCGTGGCCACCGAGATGGACGGCAAGCCGCTCGCGCTGGGTGGCCTCGGGCCGCAGTGGGCGGTCTACGAGGCCGACACGCTCGCCGCGTTCAAGGACAAGCCGCTCAAGGAACGCTTCGCGCTGTGTCCTTGGGGGCTTTACAGCATCGAGGTGACGCGCGGCTGATGGCCGGCTGTCGCCGCGCCGAGAGGCTTGGATTTCACCGGCGCCCCGTGTGGATCGACAAGGATGAGAAGCCCTATGTCTGCGGGTGCATTCAGCACGACGGACGCAGGTTCAACATCAACATCCACATCTGCCACCGGGGTGATCCAGGAGATACACGCGCAGATCGGGCCGGGATGACCTGAGACCCTAGGCCGCCTGTCGCGCCGCCAGCGCCGTCGGGTTGGGCGTGGGCTCGGCGATCTTGTGCAGCCGGTTGCGATCGGTGTGGTGAAACGCCTCGGTCTGGCCGGGGATGGTCAGCAGCGTGTCCTGCTCGTACGACCACGTGCCATCCGCGTGGATGTCGACCTTGATCGTGAAGCGGTCCGTGCGAAACGCCTGCTCGAGAAAGGGATTGGACACGATGCCGTTGGTGAGCGAACCGCGCACGGCTTCGAGCGTGAAGGACTTCGCATCGGGACTGGCCTGGCCGGTGGCCATCGCGGTCTGGCCCCGGGGAATCGACAGCGTCAGCAGGATGGCGTGCGTGGCGGGTTCCCACAGCCAGTAGCCGACCTGGTCGTGAAAGGTCTCCGGATCGTCCGGCTTCACGATCCGCGTGTGATAGCGCAGCCCGTAGAAAAGCTGCGGCCCGTTGGTCTGGGCGTCGATCGGCTGGAGTTCGTAACGCTCGATGAAGCGCTGATGCTCGGGGCCGTCAGCCTTCGGATTGACGTCCTGGCCGGCATCGCTGGACCAGATGCCGGCCATGCCGGAAAGCGGGCCGAGGTTGGCCAGCGTGTCGGCATTCGGTTCGGGTTCCGTGTAGATGTCCGCGGGGTAGTGGTACATGAGGACTCCAGGTGGGGAATCGGTTGGCCGTTCCGGGATCGCAGCGTCCGCCGGCGGACGCCTCGACGACGGCGGCCCGGTCAGCAGGTCTGAAAGCGCCTGCATTCTGCAACGGCCCGGATCGCCGTCACCCGGTTCTCGCCTTCGACGTGCCTCGAGGTGAACTCGACCCAGGCGCCTTCGGGAATGCCCGCCAGCAGCGCGCGGTCGGCCACGCGGAAGGTCTGGGTGGTGAACGGAATCTTGGACCTCGGCAGCAGCTTCAATCGGACATAGAGCCTGCCGTCGGCTTCTTCGTGCGTAGAGGTGAAGCGCGCACGCGTGAAGACCGGCGCCGCTTCGTGCGCGGGCTCGACCGGCCGGCGCTCGATGGGCTGCGCCGATGCAACGCTCATCAGCAAGAGACTCATCCCGGCCAGGGCCCGTGGGTGCAGCGCCATCGACATGTGTTCGTTCCTCGGTCGGTCTGGGGAGTTGATGGTGGCCGCAACCCGTCACCGGATGGCGATGTTCGCGCCTTCGCTCACCTCGATGCCCGACGAGGTGACGCCGCTGGCGCACCGGAACGCGACCAGGCCGTGTCCGCGCGGGTCGGCATTGACGCCGAAAGGCGCCGATCGATCGCCCTGGCCGAGCGAGAACGGGCTGCCCGTGACGGGGCGCGTGCCGCCCCGGAGCGTGTCGAACACATGGACGGTCTGGGCATGTCCGCTGAGGTTCGCGACGGTGACTTGGACTTGGGGCATGCGGGGAATTCTGCCATCGGGC
This sequence comes from Variovorax sp. SRS16, assembly GCF_901827165.1. Taxonomy (NCBI): domain Bacteria; kingdom Pseudomonadati; phylum Pseudomonadota; class Betaproteobacteria; order Burkholderiales; family Comamonadaceae; genus Variovorax; species Variovorax sp. SRS16. The sequence goes on along the minus strand of NZ_LR594666.1, from coordinate 5,235,806 downwards.
CATGGGCCCGCGACTTCAGCTGCCCGCGCAGTGCGCGATCGCGATGACGAAGGGCAGGACCAGTTCCGGGATCAGGTAGCCGAGCCACACGGCCCTCGGCTCGGGCAGCCCGACCTTGCGCATGGACACCAGCCGGCCGATGCCCCCGAGCAGGATGCCGAATGCGATCAGGTAGATCAGGACGTCCTGCTGGCGCACGGTGATCCCGGTCCAGATGCAGATCAGGCCCATCGAGAAATAGATGCCGGCCATGAAGCGGTGGACGTTGTCCAGACGCGGGCTGGTGTCGGGCTGCCCGAGAACCATCTGGAGCGAACCGCCGAACAGCGAGATGGCGGCCGCCAGGAACAGGCAGACGCGCACGACGATCTGGCCTGCAAGCAGGGGTGTATCAGGACTCATTGTTTTTTTCCTCGCTCCGATTTGCGAATGGCCTTCGAGCCGGGCCGGCACGCATCGGAATGCCCGACGCAGCCTACATTGGAGCCTGCCCTGCGACAATTGTCACCATGAGCAGCCCGTTTCGTATCGCACCCTCCATCCTCTCGGCCGATTTCGCGCGCCTCGGCGCCGAAGTGAGCGACGTGATCGCGGCCGGCGCCGACTGGATTCACTTCGACGTGATGGACAACCATTACGTGCCCAACCTCACCTTCGGCCCGATGGTCTGCCGCGCGCTCAAGCCGCACGCGCAGAAGCCCGACGGCACGCCGGTGCCGATGGACGTCCACCTGATGATCCATCCGGTCGATGCGCTGGCCGTCGCCTTCGCCGAGGCCGGCGCCGACTACATCAGCTTCCACCCGGATTCATCGCCGCATGCGCACCGCAGCGTGCAGGCCATCAAGGCGGCCGGCTGCAAGGCGGGGCTGGTCTTCAATCCGGGGCTCGGGCTGGAAGTGCTCGACTGGCTGATCGACGACATCGACCTGATCCTGATCATGAGCGTCAACCCCGGCTTCGGCGGCCAGAGCTTCATCGACTCGGCCCTGCGCAAGATCGAACTCGCGCGCAAGCGCATCGACGCCACCGGACGCGACATCCGGCTGGAGGTCGACGGCGGCGTCAAGGTCGACAACATCGCGCGCATCGCGAGCGCGGGCGCCGACACCTTCGTGGCCGGCAGCGCGGTGTTCGGCGCGAAGGACTATGCGGGCGTGATCGCGTCGATGCACGCCGAACTCGGCGCCGTGCGCAAGGCCTGATAGCGAAAACACGGTAGGACCGCCCGAGGCCGGCCTGTAGGATGGCCAGCGAGATGACCGTTCCACGCATCGACCCGATCGCCGGCGACACCCTGCGCATCCATGGCTTCGCCGCCCTGCAGCCGGGCCCGCGGCTGATCGTGATCGGCGGCGTGCATGGCGACGAGACCTGCGGCACCGTCGGCATCGAGCGCACGCTGGCCGAGCTCGATGCCGGCGCGCTGCAGCTGCTGCGCGGCCAGCTGACGATGGTGCCGGTCGCCAATCCGCTCGCACGGCGCCTCGGCCGGCGCGAAGGCGAGCGCAACCTCAACCGCCTGTTCCGTCCCAGCCGGCCCGGCGACGGTCCCGCCGACTACGAAGGTCGCATCACCGATGTGCTGTGCCCGCTGCTCGACCAGCACGACGTGCTGCTCGACCTGCATTCGTTCCAGAGCGAGGGCGAAGCCTTCGCGATGATCGGCCCGCGCGACAACAGCGGCACGCTCGAGCCCTTCGCGCGCGCCTTCGAGGAAGGCCAGCTCGCGCTGCATCTGGGCACCTCGCGCGTGGTCGAGGGCTGGCTCGACATCTATGCCGCGGGGCTGGCGCAGCGTGCCGGCGGCCGGCCGGCCGACGAGGCGGCGCTGGCCTTCGGCTGGGGCACCAACGAGTACATGCGAAGCCGCGGCGGCTATGGCGTCACGCTCGAATGCGGCCAGCATGCCGACCCGGCCGCGCCCGATGTCGCGCAGGCGGCGATCCTCGCGGCGCTGCGGCTGCTCGGCATGGTCGCGCCGGTTCCGGATGCGGCGCCGCCGGCACGGCCGACGCTGCTGCGGCTCGTCAGCGTGACCGACCGCCAGCACGAGGACGACCAGTTCGTGCGCGAGTGGGCCACCTTCGATCCGGTCGCGCGCGGCGAGCCGATCGGCGTGCGCGAGGACGGCAGCATGCTGCATGCCGCGCGCGACGGCTTCATCGTGTTCCCCAACTCGGCTGCGCTGCCCGGCACCGAGTGGTTCTATTTCGCGGTCGAAAGCGAGCGCGACCTGCAGCGGCCAGCGCCGCCGGCCCGCGCGTCCTGAGGGCTCAGCGCACGGTCGACATCACCGTCGCGCGGCATCGGGGCTGGTCGCGCGGCGCCAGCATGGCGCAGTTGTCCAGGGCGCGCTGCTGCATGTCGCTCAGCCTCGGCCGCTCGGCCGGCGGCGGGCCTTCCCACTGCCGAGGGGGCGGCGGCGCCGGCGGCTGCGCCCACTGCCGGCGGCCGTCGTATTCGCGTTGTTCGTACCTGTCGCGCTCATTGCGCTCGCGGTCATGCCGAAGCCGCCGCATGCAGCGGTCGAAGTCGACGCCGGAGCTGCCGCTGGCGCAATAGCGGCGGTCGTTCTCGTACACGTAGGCGTCGCGCTGGGCCCAGGCACTGAAGGTGCTCAGGAGGGTCAGCGTGACCAGGACGGCATGTTTCTTCATGGGTGAATGGAGGATCCGCAGTTGGGGTTCGCGAGTCGGTTTTTCGGCATCGCCGGCGCGCCGGCCGCGTCCGGCCCTGACGCCGCGCGCCGCCGCGTTCCTACACCGGCGCGCGGCCACGCGACTTAGTTTACAAGGCTGGAGGTTCTCGCCATGGCTACATCCAAGACCCCTGCGCCGCGCGTGTTGTGGAAGGGTGCGATCAGCTTCGGCCTGGTCCACATCCCGGTGGCGCTGTATTCGGCCACGGTCGACCACGGCATCGATTTCGACTGGCTCGACAAGCGCACCATGGACCCGGTCGGCTACAAGCGCATCAACAAGAAGACCGGCCGCGAGATCCAGCGCGAGCAGATCGTGAAGGGCGTCGCGTACGAGGATGGCCAGTACGTGGTGCTGAGCGACGAGGAGATCGCCGCCGCCTATCCCAAGACCACGCAGACCATCGAGATCGAGACCTTCGTTCCCGCCAACGGCATTCCCTTCGTCTACCTCGAGCGCCCCTATTACGTGGCGCCGATCCACCGCGGCGCCAAGGTCTACGCACTGCTGCGCGAAACCTTGCAGCGCAGCGGCCGCGTCGGCGTGGCGCGCGTCGTGATCCAGACCAAACAGCACCTCGCGGTGCTGGTGCCCGTCGGCCCGGGGCTGGTGCTGAACCTGCTGCGCTGGGGCGCCGACATCCGCTCGTGGAAGGATCTGCCGCTGCCGTCCGAGAACGCGAAGCAGGCCGGCCTGTCGGAGCGCGAGCTCAAGATGGCCGGCCAGCTGGTCGATGACATGAGCTCGGACTGGGATCCCGATGCCTTCAAGGACTCGTTCAAGGACGAGATCATGCAGCTGATCGATCGCAAGGTCGAAGCCGGCCAGACCGAGCAGGTGACCCAGCCCGAGCCGATCGAAGAGGGACCGGGCAGCGCGAAGATCCTCGATCTCACCGAGCTGCTGCAACGCAGCCTGCGCAAGGGCGGCAAGGCCGCCGCGGCGGACGATGGCGACGACCATGACGGCGCCCGCAGTGCCAGGAAACCGGCCGCACGCAAGGCGGCCGCCAAGCGCGCGACGGCCAAGTCGGCGCCGCGCCGCAAGGCAGCCTGAGGCCAGAGGCCATGGCTCACGCGAGCGCGCGCGAATCGCTGGCCCGCTACCACGGCAAGCGCGACTTCGCGCGCACGCCGGAGCCTCGGGCCGGCGGCAGGCAGCGCAAGGGCGTGCTGTCCTTCGTCATCCAGAAGCACCATGCGAGCCATCTGCACTACGACTTCCGGCTCGAGCTCGACGGCACCCTGAAGAGCTGGGCCGTGCCCAAGGGGCCTTGCCTCGATCCCAGCGTCAAGCGCATGGGCGTCCACGTCGAGGACCATCCGCTGTCCTATGCGGACTTCGAAGGCACCATCCCGCCGAAGCAGTACGGCGCCGGCAGCGTCATCGTCTGGGACCGCGGCGAGTGGCTGCCCGAGGGCGACGCGCGCCGGGCGCTCGCCGAAGGCAAGCTCAAGTTCGAGCTGCGCGGCGAGAAGCTGCATGGCCACTGGACGCTGGTGCGCATGCGCGGCCATGGCGAGAAGCAGGAACCGTGGCTGCTGATCAAGGAGCACGACGACGCGGCCCGGCCGCTCGCCGACTACGACGTGGTCCGAGCGCTGCCCGACAGCGTGCTGAGCGGCCGCGGCGTCGACGACCTGCCGGCCTCCGCACCGAAGAAGACGTCCGCGGCGGCCAAGGCCGCCAGGGCGACGGCGCCGAAGCCCGCCGCGCCCAAGAACCCGGCACCCAAGGCGGCGCTGCCGCCCGAGCTCTCGCCGCAGCTCGCGACGCTGGTCGCCGCGCCGCCCGCATCGCCCGGCGACTGGCTTTACGAACTCAAGTTCGACGGCTATCGGCTGCTGACCCGCATCGACGGCGGCAAGGTGCGCTGCATCACGCGCAACGGCCACGACTGGACCGACAGGCTGCCCGCGCTGGCGAAGGCCCTCGCGAAGCTGCCCACGCGTTCGGCCTGGCTGGACGGCGAGATCGTGGTCGAGAACGCGCAGGGCGCGCCCGACTTCCAGGCCTTGCAGAATGCCTTCGACCGCGCGTCGACGAACGCCATCGTCTACTGGCTCTTCGATGCGCCTTTCCTGGACGGCCGCGATCTGCGCGCCATGCCGGTGGAAGAACGCCGGGCGCGGTTGGCCGCGCTGCTCGGCGACAGGCCGCCGTCGCCGCTGCGCCTGAGCGAAGCCTTCGAGGCCGCGCCGCGCGACCTGCTGCTTTCCGCGGCGCGCCTCGGCTTCGAGGGCATCGTCGGCAAGCGCAAGGGCTCGGGCTATGTGTCGCGGCGCTCGCCCGACTGGATCAAGCTCAAGAATCAGCTGCGGCAGGAGTTCGTGATCGGCGGCCACACCGCGCCCAAGGGCGCGCGCACGGGCTTCGGCGCCTTGCTGCTCGGCGTGTACGACGACGAAGGCGCGCTGCAGTACTGCGGCAATGTCGGCACCGGCTTCGATGCCGGCCGGTTGAAGGACATCAAGGCCAGGCTCGACCGCGAGCAGACCGGCGACTGCCCGTTCGCGACCCGGCCCGCCGGCGTCAAGGCGCAATGGGTGCGGCCCGTGCTGGTGGCCGAGGTGGTGTTCGGCGCGTGGACGCACGAAGGGCGCATTCGCCATTCGGCCTTCCAGGGCCTGCGCATCGACAAGCCTGCGGCCGAGGTCCGGCGCGAGACGCCGCAAGCCCTTTCATCCATCGCTTGCGCCGCCGCCGCGCCGGCCGCGCGTGGGCCCCGTCGAGGAGCATCGAAACCCATGGACATGCGCATCACCCACGCCGAGCGCGTGATCGACACGGCGAGCGGCATCACCAAGGGCGAGCTGGTCGCCTACTACGCGCAGGTCGGCGCGCTCATGCTGCCGCACCTGAAGCGCCGGCCGGTCGCGCTGGTGCGCGCGCCCGATGGCGTCGGCGGCGAGCTCTTCTTCCAGAAGCATGCGCAGAAAAGCGAGCTGCCCGGCGTGAAGCTGCTCGATCCAGCGCTCGACCCCGACCATGATCCGCTGCTGCAGATCGATGCCGAACGCGGGCTGCTCTCGGCCGCGCAGATGAATGTGATCGAATTCCACACCTGGAACGCGACCTCGAACGCGATCGGCCAGCCCGACCGCATGACCTTCGACCTCGATCCGGGCGAAGGCGTTGCCTGGGCGCGCATGCAGGAGGCCGCGCTGCTGGTCCGGACGCTGCTCACCGAGCTCGGCCTGCCGGCCTTTCTCAAGACCAGCGGCGGCAAGGGCCTGCACGTGGTGGTGCCGATCCGCCGCCGCTACGGGTGGGACGCGGTGAAGGGCTTCTCGCAGGCCGTGGTCGCGCATCTGGCCGAGACCATTCCCGATCGCTTCGTGGCCAGGAGCGGTCCGCGCAACCGGGTCGGCAAGATCTTCGTCGACTACCTGCGCAACGGCTTCGGCGCGACCACGGTCAGCGCGTGGTCGGCGCGTTCGCGTCCGGGGCTGGGCATCTCGGTGCCGCTGGATTGGGACGAGCTGCCGGCGCTGCAGAGCGCCGCGCAATGGACCGTGCGCAACGCGGCCGGGCGTCTCGCCGTCGGCAACCGGCCCTGGGCCGCGATGGACGCCAGCCGCAAGGGATTGGGCGCGGCGATGAAGAAGCTGGGCCATGCGCCGCCGTGAGGGTGCAACGCCACCTCAAGCGTTGACTTCCTGCGTGACCACATCGAAGCGCTGAAGCTTGTTGACACCGAACACCATCGTGATCGGCACGTCCGCCGCATCGCGCCCGCGCGCGATCACGACGCGCCCGATGCGCGGCGTGTTGTGGCGCGCATCGAAGGTGTGCCAGCGATCGCCGAGCCAGACTTCGAACCAGGCGCTGAAGTCCATCGGATAGGGCACCGGCGGCACACCGATGTCGCCGAGATAGCCGGTCACGTAGCGGGCGGGGATGTTCATGCAGCGGCACAGCGTGACGGCCAGGTGCGTGAAGTCGCGGCAGACGCCGATTCGTTCGCGCCAGGCCTCGAGCGCGGTGCGGTTGGCGCGTGCGCGCTGGTAGTCGAAGCGCAGGTGCCGGTGCACGAAATCGCAGATCGCCTGCACCCGCGGCCAGCCCGGCGCCGTGCCGGAGAAATGGGCCCAGGCGAATGGCAGCAGCTCGCTGTCGACCTCGCAGTAGCGGCTGGGCAGCAGGAAGGCCAGCGTGTGCGTGGGCAGATCGGCGGGCGCGTGCTCGATCGCGCCGGCGTCGACCGGATCGGGCAGGCCGCTGTCGTGCACCACCGCCGTGTTGCGCAGCCGCACGCTGCCGACACCGAGCGGCACATGCACGCGCGCGCACTGGTTGTCGAACGCATCGCGGTAGTGGTCGGTGGCCAGCGGCGGGCTGATCGTGATCGCCTCGCCGGCCGGGATGTCGGCGGCACGCGACGGATGCACCTGCAGCATGTAGATCAGCGCGGTGGGCGCGGTGACACCGAGTTCGATGTCGTAGCCGATTCGGATGAGCATGTTGCGGCAGTCGTCCTGTTGAAAGCAGTGAGGCGATGCAAGCATCTTTGATGCCGGCCTTCGGCGCATCCTATCGATCGATGCCGTGCCGCCGCGCCGAAACCAGCCCGAAGCCGCGTAGGCGGGGGACGCAGCACGAGGCCGTCAGTGTGCTCCTACCGTGAACAGATCGCCGCTCCCACACCCCGGGGCGCGCGGCCACTACGGGTTTGCGCACGGCCTGAACCTAAGCTGGTGCACCGTCCGTGGCATGCCTGCCCCGCATGCCGCTTGTTCAATCGAAGGCCTTGGAGCGAATCATGGAGTTTTCCTCGTTGTCCGGCGTCCTGAGCGATGGGTGGATCGGCAACTTCCTGGTCTGGACGGTTGCCGTCGCGGCAGGGCTGGTCGGCGTGGTGGCGGTGGTCAGCGTGCTGGACATGTTCTTCGAAGCGGAAGCCCGCTGATACCGCGGCGCCGGGAGGCGCCGCTTCTCCTCTCTACTGAAAGAATTCCGATGACGTCACAGAACAAGGCGGCTGCCCGTCGCCCGAAGACCAGCGACGGCAGCAATGCCAAGCAGGACCAGCTGGCCGCCTTCACCACAAGCCCCGCCGCGCAGCTCAGCACCAACCAGGGCCTGCAGATCCCGGACAACCACAACTCGCTCAGGGCCGGCGTGCGCGGACCGACCCTGCTCGAGGACTTCATCCTGCGCGAGAAGATCACCCACTTCGACCACGAGCGCATCCCCGAACGCGCGGTGCATGCACGCGGCTCGGCGGCGCATGGCTATTTCGAGGTCTACAAGTCGATGTCGCAGTTCACCTCGGCCGATTTCCTGCAGGACCCGGCGGTCAAGACGCCGGTGTTCGTGCGCTTCTCGACCGTGGCCGGCTCGCGCGGCTCGGCCGACACGGTGCGCGACGTGCGCGGCTTCGCCGTCAAGTTCTACACGCGCGAAGGCAACTACGACCTGGTCGGCAACAACATCCCGGTGTTCTTCATCCAGGACGCGATCAAGTTCCCCGACCTGATCCACGCCGTCAAGGCCGAGCCGCACAACGAGATGCCGCAGGCCGCCAGCGCGCACGACACCTTCTGGGATTTCGCCTCGCTGATGCCCGAGAGCACCCACATGCTGATGTGGGCGATGTCGGACCGCGCCATCCCGCGCAGCCTGCGCATGATGGAAGGCTTCGGCATCCACACCTTCCGTTTTGTCAATGCGCGCGGCGAGAGCCACTTCGTCAAGTTCCACTGGAAGCCCAGGCTCGGCATCCACGGCCTGCTCTGGGACGAGGCGCAGAAGATCGCCGGCAAGGATGCCGACTTCCATCGCCGCGACCTCTGGGAAGCGATCGAGCACGGCGATTTCCCCGAATGGGAACTGGGCGTGCAGATGATCCCGGCCAACAAGGAACATGCCTACGGCTTCGACCTGCTCGACCCGACCAAGCTGCTGCCCGAGGAGATGGTGCCGGTGCAGAAGATCGGCCGCATGGTGCTCAACCGCAATCCGGACAACTTCTTCGCCGAGACCGAGCAGGTGGCCTTCCATCCGGGCCACGTCGTGCCGGGCATCGATTTCTCGAACGACCCGCTGCTGCAGGGGCGTCTCTTCTCGTACACCGACACGCAGATCTCGCGCCTGGGCGGCGCCAACTTCCACGAGCTGCCGATCAACAAGGGCGTGTGCCCGTTCCACAACTTCCAGCGCGACGGCATGCACCGCCAGACCATCGCGCGCGGGCAGGTCGCGTACGAGCCGAACTCGCTGGCCGACGGCAAGGAGTTCCGGGTCGATGGCGGCAGCGCCGGCTTCCAGTCCTTCCCCGAGGAGATCGAGCCGCCCAAGGTACGGCGGCGCAGTCCGTCCTTCGACGACCACTTCACCCAGGCGCGGCTTTTCTTCAACAGCCAGAGCGTGCCGGAGAAGGAACACATCATCGCGGCCTTCCGCTTCGAGCTGTCCAAGGTCGCGGTGCCGGCGATCCGCCAGCGCATGGTCGACAACCTCGTGCACGTCGACGAGAAGCTGGCGCGCCGCGTGGCCGAGCCGTTGGGCATCGGCGCGCCCGACGCCAAGGCGGCAGCCGGCCGCGCGGGCTTTCGCGACCATCGCGACACGCTGCCGATCTCCGAATCGCCGGCGCTCAGCATGCTCGACACCGGCGACGGTTCGGTGAAGACCCGCAAGGTCGCGATCCTGGCCGCGGACGGCATCGACTCGGCCTCGCTCAAGCCGATCCGCGAAGCGATCGAGGCGGCCGGCGCGCAATGCAGGATGGTCGGCCCGCGCCTGGGCACCGTCGCCAGCGCGTCGAAGCGGCAGCTCGGGGTCGATGCCACCTTCGTCAACATGCCTTCGATCATGTTCGACGCCGTGCTGGTGCCGGCCGGCAGCCACGGCGTCGAGGCGCTCGCGCGCAACGGCGATGCAGTGCATTTCGTGCTCGAGGCCTACAAGCATTGCAAGGCGATCTGCACGGTGGGCGAGGGCGTACTGCTGCTCGCGACGCTGGGCATCGGCCCCGGCCAGAAGTCGCCGCCGCCCGGTGTGGTGGTGGCCGCCACGCCGGTGACCAACCTCGGCGACAGCACGGCCGCGACGCAGATCGCGCAGGACTTCATCGCCGCAATCGCGAAGCACCGGCACTGGGACCGGCCGAACGTGGATGCCGTGCCGGCCTGAGGCGCATCGGCCAGGAACATCGCCGCCCGCGCCCGATCCAACACCTGCCGGCATCCGGCCGGCCATAGGAGGTGCGATCATGAAGCGACTGAAACACTGGCAGGACCTCGTCAATGCCATCCTCGGCGTATGGGTCATTCTTTCGCCCTGGGCGCTGGGCTTCCAGGACACGATGAACGCGATGAGCAACGCGGTCCTCGTCGGCCTGCTGCTCATCGCGGCCGCGCTGGGCGCGATCTTCGTGCCGCGCGCATGGGAGGAATGGAGCGAAGGCATCCTGGGCCTGTGGCTCATCGCCTCGCCCTGGGTGCTCGACTTCAGCATGCAGCGCGACGCGATGCTCGCGGCCGTCGTCACCGGCATCGTGATCGCGGCGCTGGCCCTGTGGACGCTCTTGACCGACAAGGACTACAGCGCCGGCTGGCATCGCGCGGCGCACTGAGGCGCACGGCGGATCGCATCCGTTTTCGAAGGCCCGGCCCGCGCCGGGCCGGGGATGGACCGGGCCTACGCCCTTTGCGCTAGACCGTATTGCGAATAGGCGGGGTCGGACCCCGCTCCTAGACTTTCAGCACGAGGTCTGAGAGGCGCGCACTTTCGCGGCGTCGGTGGTTCGCGCACTGCGGGCCTACAGGCAGCGCGCGGGGGTCGAATGGAACGGTTGTCGAGCTTCGGATGGGCGCGCCGCGCGCGCAGGTGGATCGTGCTGGCGCTCGGCGCCGGCGCACTCGCCGCGATGCAATGGGCAGCGGCGCAGGCGCCCGACGCCGAGGCGGCGGCGAACAAGGCCGAGCAGGCGCGGCTCGCCGACACCGACACCCTGCTCGCGCTGACCAACGACGGCGCCATCCTCTACGCGCAGGACAGCATCAAGCTCTCGGGCTACCAGTACTGCAGCCAGGCCGTCGCGCTGGCCGAGGCCGGCGAATTCCGCCAGAGCGTGCGCGCCGCCAGCAAGGCGCTGCACCTGGCCAACACCACGCGCGACCCGAACCTGCTGGCGATGGCCAACCGCGATCTGGCCATCGTCTACAGCTACTCGGGCCAGCTCGACAAGGCCGAGGAGTTCGCGCGCGAGGCGCTCAAGCATCCGGCGCGCGATCCCAAGCTGGTGGTCGGGCCGGCCTACAAGGTGATCGGCGACGTGCAGACGCGCCGCGGCGACTACGCGATCGCGGTGACCAGCTACGACACGGCGCTCGCCAACAGCTCGCAGCGCTATGCGCCGCTGGTGCAGGCCTCGCTGGTCAACGCGCTGATCGAATCGGGCGACGCGCCGCGCGCGCGGCAGCTGTTCGGCACGCTGCCGCCGCCGCGCGAGGCCTCGCTGGCCGCGCAGCTCGACCGCACCCGCGCGCGCCTGCTGCTGGCCGAGAACAAGCCGGCCGAGGCACGCGATCTCTACCGCCAGCTGACCACGCGCCAGGCCGGCGTCGACAGCGGCTACTTCCAGCTCTGGGCCTGGGACGGCGTGGCGCAGAGCGATCTCGCGCTGGGCGACAAGCAGGCCGCGGCCGAAGCGGTGGGCCATGCGCTCGGCGACGTCGACGGCGTGCGCGCCAAGTTCCGCAGCGAGGAATTCAAGATGGGGCTGTTCTCGGACCTGCAGACGGTGTTCGAGCGCGGGGTCGGGCTCTACAGCGACATCGGCGACACGCGCCGCGCCTTCGAGGTCAGCGAGCGCAGCCGCTCGCGCGCGCTGCTCGACGCCGTGCGCGGCCGCGCGCGCGTGAGCGAGGAAGCCGCGGCCACGGTCGACCTCGCGACGCTGCAGCGCACCCTGCGGCCGGACGAGCGCGTGGTGCAGTTCCATTCGCTGCCGGAGCGCCTGCAGGTCTGGGTCGTGAGTCCGACCGACATCCGTGCGACCAGCATCCCGATCAAGCGCGACGACCTGAACGAAGCAGTCGAGACCTTCCGCAACTCGGTGGTGCGCGGGCGCCGCGCGGCGATCGCCAATGCCGACAAGCTCGGCGCCGCGCTGCTCGGCCCGCTCCGGCTCGCGGCCGGCGAGCGGCTCATCATCGTGCCGCACGGGCCGCTGCATTACCTGCCCTTCCAGGCACTGCGGCTCGACGGCCGCTACGTGATCGAGACGCACCCCGTCTCGGTCGCGCCGTCGATGAGCATCGCGGTGCGGCTGGCGCAGCGTTCGCCGCAGGTCGATGCCGTGCTCACCGCCTTCGGCAACCCGCGCATCGAGGACAAGTACGACCTGCCCGGCGCCGAGGCCGAGGTCAGGCAGCTGGCGAAGTCCTTCCCGCGCAACAGCGTCTACATGGGTGCCGCGGCGACCAAGACGCAGTTCCGCGAGGTCGCCTCGCGCGCGCCGCTGCTGCACGTGGCGGCGCATGCGGAAGCCGACCAGGTCGATCCGCTCTATTCGCGCATCCTGCTGGCCAACGAGAACGGCCAGCACAACTTCCTCGAGGCGCAGGAGATCCTCGGCCTGCCGATGCAGGGCAATGCGCTGGTCACGCTGTCGGCCTGCGAGTCCGGCCTCGGCCGCATCGAGAAGGGCGACGAAGTGCTGGGCTTCACGCGCTCCTTCCTGTCGGCCGGCACCTCGACGCTGATCGCCTCGCTCTGGCCGGTGTCCGACGACGCGACCGAGATCCTGATGAGCACGCTCTATGCCGAGCTGGCCAAGGGCAAGGATATCCAGCTGGCCATGCAGGCCGGCCAGCTGGCCGTACTGAAGGAACCCCGCATGTCGCATCCATTTTTCTGGGCGCCGTTCAACCTGATCGGCAACTGGCGTCTGAAGGTGGGGGCGCCGGGATGAAGCGCACGCCCATTCACGCACGACACGCCCGTTCATTGCATCCGGTCGCGCTGGCCGCGGGATCGCTGGTCGCGCTGGCCCTGGCCGTCGCCGCGCAGCGCGCGCATGCGGCGGACGACGCGGCACCGGTGCTGCGGCCGACCAAGGACCCGTGCGGCAGCTGCGACCGCCCGATCGCGCAGGCCCCGGCCGCGCCGCAAAGCCTGCCTGCGCCGCCCGCGCCGGCGGCCTCGTTCAAGCTCAACGACCTGCGGCTCAACGGCGCGCAGGCGCTCACCGACGAGGAGCTGCGCAGCACCACGCAGCCCTACATCGGCCGCGAGGTGACGCTCGACGACCTGCAATCGCTGGCGCAGGCCATCACCGCCAGGTACCGCGAGCGCGGCTACTTCCTCGCGCAGGCCGTGGTGCCGGTGCAGACGGTGCGCGACGGCGTGGTCGAGATCAGCATCATCGAAGGCCGCCTGGGCAAGATCGATGTCGCGGTCGCGCCCGATGCGCCGCTCGGCGAAGCGCGCGTGCGCGGCTTCCTGGCGCCGCTTTCACCCGGCCAGGCGGTCAACGCGCAGCGCTACGAACGTGCGATGCTGCTGCTGTCGGACCAGCCCGGCGTGCGCGTGTCCTCGGGCCTGCAGGAAGGCGTGCAGGCCGGCACCACCGACCTCAGCGTCGAGGTCGCCGCGGCGCCGCGCTTCGCCTTCGCGGCCGAGGCCGACAACTACGGCACGCTGGAATCGGGCCGCTACCGCGTGGGCGGCACGGTGCGCTGGCTGAGCCCCTTCGGCATCGGCGACAACCTCGATGCGCGCGTGCTGGTGTCCGACGGCGACAAGCTGCAGCTCGGCCGGCTGGCCTACGAGGCGCCGATCGGCACCAGCGGCCTGCGCGCCGGCATCGGCCTGTCGCGCATCAGCTATTCGCTGGGCGGCCAGTTCGCCGATCTCGATGCGCAGGGCCGCGCCAACGTGCTCGACGTCTCGCTCAACTACCCGCTGATCCGGCAGCGCCAGCAGAACCTGTTCCTGCGCCTGGGCGCCGACGTGAAAGACCTCAGGGACGAGCTCGATGCGGTCTCGTTCACCTCGAAGAAGCGCGTGCACGGGCTCGGCCTCGGCTGGACCTGGGAGCGGCGCGACGAAGTGTTCGGCGGCGGCTACTGGGCCAGCTCGGGCACGCTCTACCACGGCAACCTGGACATCCGCGACGGCGAGAGCCTGTCTCTCGACCAGGGCGTCACCGGCCACCACACCGAAGGCGGCTTCAGCAAGCTGACCTTCCAGATGTCGCGCCTGCAGGCCATCCTGCCGCGCCACTCGCTCTACCTGGCGCTCGGCGGCCAGTGGGCGAGCAAGAACCTCGATGCCTCGGAGAAGCTCGCGCTCGGCGGCCCGCGCGCGGTGCGGGCCTACTCGTCCGACGAGGCGCTGGTCGACCAGGGGCTGATCGGCACCGCCGAGTGGCGCTGGTCGTACAACGAGGAACTCACGCCCTTCGCGTTCTACGACGCCTCGCGCGGCAAGCTGGCGCGTGCGCCGACGTCCTTCGACACCGCCAACAACATCAGCCTGCGCGGCCTCGGCTTCGGCATCTCGTGGTCGCGGCCCGGCAACTTCAGCATCAACGCCACGCTGGCATGGCGCCAGGGCACGCGGCCGGCGCAGTCCGACGGCGGCGGCCACAACCCCCGCCTCTTCATCCAGGCCCAAAAGGTGTTCTGATGAAACTCTCCCCCAGGCTTCGCGCACTCCGTGTCGCTTCGCCAACCCCCTCACCGGGGGCAACACCGGCGGCCCGGCAAAGCCGGTTCCGCGGTGTTTCCCGAACGGGCGTCGCTTTGCTTGCCGCTGCGTTCATTCGTCGCGAGTCGCGCGAGGCGCTTTGGAGCAGTTGAAATGAAGCAGGCCCTCTCTTCTCGGCGCGCGGCGCGCGCGCAAGGCGTGCGCTTCGCCATGCGGCCGGTGGCGCTGGCGCTGGCCTGCATGGGCGCCGCGCCGGCCATGGCGCAGATCCTGCCGACCTGGAACAACTTCACCGTGCGCGGCGGCGCCGTCAACGTGGGCATGCCGACGGCCGGCGGCAGCGTGCTGCCGATCACGCAGACCACGCAGCGCGCCATCGTCGACTGGCAGGGCTTCTCGATCGGCGTCGGCAACGCGGTCAACATCACGCAGCCCGGTGCGACCAGCATCCTGCTCAACCGCGTGACCGGCGGCGGCCTGTCGACCATCGCGGGCTCGCTGACGGCCAACGGCCGCGTGTTCCTGGTGAACCCGAGCGGCGTGCTGTTCACCGGCACCTCGTCGGTCAACGTCGGCGGCCTGGTCGCATCGACGCTGCAGATGGGCACCAGCAACGACGCGTTCATGGGCGGCACCGAGAGCTTCCAATTCAACCAGCAGGGCGGCCTGAGCGGCCGGGTCGAGAACCAGGGCAGCATCACCGCCACGGGCGGCGGCACGGTGGCGCTGATCGGCGCGGACGTGCGCAACAGCGGCCGCCTGGTCGCCAACCACGGCACCGCCGGCCTGGTGTCGGCCGACGGCGTCACGATCGACTTCGCGGGCGACGGGCTCACCACCTTCAAGGTCTCGCCGGGCCTGTTCAGCAGCGTGCTGAACGGCGGCACGGTGCAGGCCGACGGCGGCCGTGTGGTGCTGATGGCGACCGCCGGCAGCGAGGTCGCGCAGGGCGTGGTCAACGTCGACGGCGTGCTGCGCGCGCGCTCGCTGAGCTCGCGCAACGGCGAGATCGTCCTCGACAGCGGCAGCGCGCCGGCCGGCATCACGCTGGCCGGCGGCGAGGTGACTGTCGCCGGCCACGGCGAAGGCGTGAAGGGCGGCACGATCACGGCCACCGGCCAGGGCATCCTGATCGGTTCCTACACGCCGATCGACGAGACCTTCTCGGTGCTGGACCCGGCAACGCTCGATGCCAGCGGCAAGGCCGGCGGCGGCAGCATCACGCTGCGCGCGTCCGCCGTCGCCGGTGCGCCGGACACCGGTGCGATCGCGATGACGGCCGGCAGCACCCTCCGTGCCGATGCCACCGGCACCGGCAACGGCGGCCAGATCCAGCTGCTCGGCGAGCGCACGCTGCGCGCCTACGGCACGCTGTCGGCCCGGGGCGGCCCCGGCGGCGGCGATGGCGGCTTCATCGAGACTTCGGGCGGCTTCGCCGTGCCTGCCGGCGACACCAACGGCGGCATCGAACTGCTCGGGCTGCGCACCGACGCCTCGGCGCCGGCCGGCCGCGCGGGCACCTGGCTGATCGACCCGTTCGACGTCACCATCGTCAATGGCGCGGCCGCGGGCACGCTGCCCACCAATCCCTTCGACCCGATCGCGACCTCGACCGTGCAGGACGGCGACATCAACGCAGCGCTCAATGCCGGCACCGGCGTCACCATCACCACCGGCACGTCCGGCCCGGCGACGGCCGGCAACGTCAACTTCGGCGGCGGCGTGCTGATCGACCGCACGGTGGGCACCGCGCCGCTGACCTTCGAGGTCGATGCCAACCTCGGCATCAACGCGCTCAACACCAACACGACCATCCGCTCGAGCGCCGGTCCGCTCAACGTGGTGTTCAACGCCGGCCTGGGCGCGCTGCCCGACCAGAACGGCAACATCGGCTTCAACGGCGTGATCACCACCAACGGCGGCGACGTGGTGATGAATGCGCGCAGCCGCGACACCGGCGCGAGCCCGATCATTCTCAACAACACGCAGATCGACACGCGCATCGGCCAGCTCGACGCCAACCCGGGCGGCTCGGTCAGCATCACCGGCACGCGCTCGCCCACCACGGGTGTCTTCAACAACGTGGTGCAGATCACCGACACGACGATCCAGAGCTCGACCGGCAACGTGTCGATCACCGGCATCGGCGGCACCAACGGCACCGGCGTGCAGATGATCTCGACCGTGGGCGCGAACGCGGTCGCGACGAGCGTCTCCACGACGCTGGGCGCGATCCGCATCACGGGCGTGGGCAGCGGCATCTCGTCGAGCGGCATCGTCAGCCCGGGTTACGGCATCGAGATCAACGGCACCACGCTGCGCAGCACGGACGGCGACATCGTGCTCCACGGCCTGCACGAGGCGGCCGCCATCGATGGCGGCGGCAACGGCGTGGCGGTGGTCAACAGTTCCGTCGTCACCGCGCTCGGCAGCGGCAACATCGAGATCACCGGCGCATCGCAGGGCGCCGATCCGGGTGTCCTGATCGGGGCGGCGACCGCGGTGACCGGCAGCGTGGCCTCGCGCGTCGACGGCAACCACAACGTCGTGCTGCGCGCAGCCACGGGCGGCGCGGGCGATGCGCTCGACATCAGCGGCACGGTGCGCGCCGGCAACGTGCTCGACCTGCGGCCGGGCGGCGTCGACGTGCTGGGCAATGCGAGCGACCTCACCGCGAATCCGATCACGCTCGGCGGCACCGCGGCCAGCGGCTTCGCCGTCAGCGCCGACGAGTTCACGCGCATCACGGCCGGCACGATCGTGGCCGGCAGCAACCTGCACGCGGGCGGCATCGACGTCGTCGGCCCGCTCGCGCTGGCCTCGCCGCTGACGCTGCAGAACGGTGGCGGCGGCAACATCACGCTCGGCGCACCGGTCGCGACGCCGCAGCTCGGCCTGCTGAGCGGCGGCAACATCACGCAGGCCGCCGGCGCGACGATCACGGCCGGCACGCTGCTCGCGCGTTCGAGCGGCGGCAACGTGCTGCTCAACGAACCGGGCAACGATGTCGGCACCGTGGCGGGCGGCGCGGCCGGCCGCTTCGAATACACCGATGCCAATGCGCTGACGCTGGGCTCGGCCACGGTCACGGGCTACGACGCCGCGTCCAACCTGCCGCAGCCGGTCAGCGCGACCTCGATGGCCGCGGGCAGCGCGCTGGTGCGCACGCTCACCGGCGATCTCTCGCTCGGCACGAACGTCAGCACCACCGGCGGCGCGGATCTCGTCGCTGCGGCACGCTTCCAGAACCTCGCGGCCTACACCATCGCGGGCGCGCCCTGGCGCGTGTGGGCCGATACCTGGATCGGCGAGACGCGCGGCGGCCTGTTCGGCTCGGGCTTGCTGCCCAACCTCTACCACTGCGCCTACCTCGGGCTGTGCGGCGTCACCGTGTCGGCGACCGACAACCATTTCATCTACGCGCAGCAGCCGACGGCGACGGTGGTGATCGGCGATGCCTCGCGGCGTGGCGGGCTGCCGAATCCGCCTTTCATCTACAGCATCACCGGCCTGATCCTCGGCGATACCGCGGCGGGTTTCCCCGGCTTCGTCAGTTCGCCGGCGGGCCCGGCCAGTCCGCCGGGCGTGTACCCGATCAACGGCGTCTTCGCATCGGCCGCGGGCTACGCGGTCAACGTGATACCGGGGCAGCTGGTGGTCGGCGCCTTCGTGCAGCTGCCGATGCCGGACGTGCTGCGCGAGCTGCCGAACACCTGGACCTACGACCGCAACATCGGGCCGCCGCCGATCTGCTTCGCCACCGGCCCGCTCGAAGGCGACCGCGCCGACCAGGGCGGCGACATCCTCGCGCGCGAATGGACGCGCGTGCGATCGCGGCCCAATCTCACGAGCTGCGTGGACACGGAGCGGCGCAACGGCTGCGCGGATTTCTAGCCGGTTGATCGCGGCGTGTTGAGCAGCGCCGCATAGCGCTGCTGCGAACCCGCGGCCATCGCATGCCGCGCCTCGAGCAGCACGATGCAGCGCAGCACGAGGTCGAAGGAGCCGTAGACGCAGTGCGCGATCAGCGCCAGCTGGCGCAGCTGCTCGTCGCTCATCGGCGCGGGTCGCGCGATGTCGCGCACGTAGACGATGTCGGCCTCGAGCAGTTGCCGCAGTCCGCGGCCCTGGTCGCCCTCGACCACGCAGGGCGCGATCGGCCCCTGCTTGATCTGGTCGAAGCAGTGCGGCATGAAGCCTTGCAGACGCAGTTCGCGATCGATCTCGCCGAAAGGCGGCTGGCCCTGGTAGAGCGTCACGAAGGACACCTCGGTGTGCACCGCGACCGCCTGCGCGAGTTTCGTGCGGCCGCCCTGCAGCACCATCAGCTCGCTGCCCTGCACGTCGAGCTTGAGCAGGTCGATGGCAGCGATCTCCGCGAGTTCATCCAGCCGATGCGTCTGCACCGGCTCGCGCGCCAGCACCTCGGCCAGCGGCACCAGGCCCGCGAACAGCGCGAGCGTGGCCGCGTCGGGCGCGAGCAGGCTGGTCATGCCGCTGCCGCGGCAGACGTGCAGCGTGTGCATCGCGCCATCGGCCACGGCGTGCGGAAGATGGCGTTCGTTCGGTGCCTGCCGCGCCTGCAATGCGGCGAGCGCATCGGCCTGCGGCTCGAAGCCCGTCACGCGGCACAGGCCGGCCGCGAGCATCGCGGCATAGGGCGCCGGGCCATCGATCGGGTTGGCGCCTACGTCGACGACTTCGGTCGTGCGTTGCGGCGCGAGCAGATCGCGCACGGCCCGGCCATCGAGGCGCGCGTGCGTCATCGTTGCGCGAGGCTGCGCGCGAGGCTGCCGGTGTAGCTGCGCTGCCCGTGGTGGATGAAGTCCGAGCGCAGGTCGGCGAAGACCTGGCCGCCGGCTTCGCGCCAGCGCCGGCAGAAGGCGAAATCCTCGCTCAGGTAGCGGCCGTTGCCGGGCTCGGCCAGGGTGTCGAAGAAGCGGTAGTGCGGCCACGCGGCGGCGGCGGGATCGGTGTCCGCATCGGGCGTGTAGCGCAGCTCGGGATGGCGCGCGGCCAGCCGCACGAACACGCTGCGCGCGATCAGCATGAAGCCGGTCGGCGCATCGGCCACGGCGACGAAGCCGTCGGCGTCCTCGGCCCGCGTGCCGGGCAGCGCATTGAGCGGAAACTTCGCATGCCGCGCCTCGAAGTCGGCGCGCGTGCTGCCGGCCGGCAAAGGCGCCGCCAGCCCATGCTCGGGCCAGCCCTCGGTCTTTTGCGGATAGACACCGGCCACCACCTCGCGGCCGGCCCGCAGCAGGCGCAGCGCCGCTTCGGGCTCGAAGCCGATGTCGGCGTCGATGAAGAACAGATGGGTCCAGCGCGCATCGGCCATGAACTCGGCCACCAGCCGGTTGCGCGCACGCGTGACCAGGCTGTCGCCTTCCAGGAAGCGCGTCTGCATCGAGAAACCATGCGTCCAGGCCGCATTCACCAAGCCCATGAGGCTGCGCACGTAGACCGAACTCATCGTCGCGGCATAGCACGGCGTGGCGACGAAGGGGCGGAGGGCTTTCAGGGCCTGCGGGTCGAGCATCTGCGCATTATGCGAACTGGCGCGGACGCGGTCAGCACGGCCTCGCCTGCGGATGTGAAGGATGGAACGCGATGGGGGCTCCGGTTACTGAAGCATCCACGATGCTCACCGTCATGTCGCCAATGGCAGCCACTGATCAACGAGGGAAGGAACGTGAATCATGAATATCCGCGAAATGCCGGATCTGCGCACGACGACACCTCCGACCACGCCCCCGACCACGCTGTCGGCGGCGAAGTCCGAATCGATCGAAATTGCCGTCAAGGTGATCGAGCAAAAAACCAGCCTCCCGGCCGATGTCGCGATCAAGACGCTCGTCCGCCGCATCAGGCAGCGTGCCTTCGATTCGCAGCGGGCCGCCATCGCGCGAGAAAGCGTGGTCGCCTCCGCGCTGACCAGAGAGTCCTTCGCCAGGAACTATGGGTTGGCCGATCTTGCCAAGGTTCATGTGAGGGCGATGCTGACGCATGGGTCCAATGCGATGCCGGACGCCAGGCTCGGCCCCCACGAGGCCAGGACGCGCATCGCCGCCCTGCGCGATGAGCGAAGACGCATTCTGGAAGAACTTGTCGAGGACAACGACATTCCATGGCGATGCGGGGTCAACTTGAAAGGGCAAGAGGTCGTGTGCGTCATGCAGGCCGATGTGATGCGGATCTCGGCGTACTTGCTGAAGAAGTGGGGCTACGGTCATTGCGAGGAGCAAGCGTCGGCGGCCTGGTGGTTTCTCCGGGAGTGCAATCCCCATGGCGGCCTGGTGGAAGTCTTCCGCTTTGAAGGGGGCGATCACATGCTGGTGGTCATCGGCCGAGAACCCGATTCGGATCTGGAAGACATGAGCACCTGGGGGCCGGACGCGGTGGTGTGTGATCCCTGGGCTGACAAGGTCTACCCCTTGTCGGCGTTCGACGAGATGCGGCTGCCCAGGAACGATGTGCGGGATTTCCTTGCGCTGCATCGGATGCACTGCTTGACCGGCACCATGCAGCGCCTGGACGAAGACCGCTGGGGAGGATTGCCTTGATGAAGCGCGAGCGCAGATGCGGATGACGACCCACCATGCCCGACCGCCATGTCGCCGACCGCCAGGCCTTCCTTCGATTGGCGCAGGAGATGCATCGCGAACTCGCTGTTCCCGTGCCGCCGATTCACCTCGAATCGGACGATTCGATGGCCCTGTCCCTGGACCTGGGCGACGCATCCATCGAGATCATCCACTCATTGACTCGGAATTCTTCGTCGGTATTGCTCGATTGCGAAGTGGGCCGCGTCCCGCACGGCCCGGCCGATGCGTCCGAATACCGGCTGCTTTGCGCCAGCGGCGAATTGTTTCGGATGCGGCCGGCATCCCTCGGCATGGATGCTGTTCGGCAAGCGATCTTCTGCTCGCAATGGAGATCGCTCGTGTCGCTGACGGCGGCCGATCTTCTCGCCGAGGCGCTCGCGTTGGCTCGTCCGCTCAGAGACTGGGTGCGGGCAGGTCTTCATGACGACCATTGGCCAGGCGTGCTCGGCACGTGCACGCGCTGCTCGTCAACCACGAGCGACGATGCCGTCCATTGGCGGCGCGTCTTCCGTGCCGCCGTCGAATCGCTGGGCGCAGGGCGGGCACCTGCCGGGGACCACGTCGGCGAGGCCGGATCGAGCGTGGACGTCGAGATCATTCATGATGGGATCTCGTTCTCGATGGCGCATTCCCTCGAGGCCCCGCGCAGACTGACGCTCGAACTGACACTCGGCCCCTGCGCCGATCTTCCCGCCGGCGAGACGGCGCTCCTGCTTCAATTCAACAGGGAACTTTCGCGCGACGATGGCGCCGCATTCAGCGTGGCCCGGCAGCGCGATCTCATGCGCTTCGCATGCGCTCTGGACCTCGAAGCGCTGGGCACAGAGTCGTTGCGACGGCGAATGACCGAGCTCGCCGTGCTGATGAAATGACCCGTTCGAGACACCGATGGATGCGGCCCTTCGGTGCGCTCAAGCGATCTGTCCGGCGCGCCGCGTCGACAACAGTGCCCGCAGCTTGGCCGGCGCGACCGGCTTGGTGAGCAGCATCACGCCGCGCTGGCGCAGCCGCTGCAGCACCTCGGGTCCGGTGGCGCCCGACACCAGCACCGCCAGCGCATCGGGCTGCAGCTGGCGCGTGGCGTCGATCACGCCCATGCCGTCCTCGTCGCCCGCGAGTTGCAGGTCGCACAGCACGACATCGAAGCGCGCGCCGGCTTCGCCCATCCGGGCCAGCGCCTCGGCGCCGCTCGCCACGCATTCGACCAGGCAGCCCCATTGCTGCAGCAGCGCGCGGCTGCCGTCGAGGATCGCGGGGTCGTCGTCCACCACCAGACAGCGCAGCCCGGCCAGCGGTGCCGGTGCCACGGCTTCCGGCGCGGGCGGCGGCACCTCGCGCGGATCCGCGAGCGGCAGTTCGAGCGAGAAGGTGCTGCCGGCCTGCAGCGCCGAGCAGAGCTCGATGCGCGTGCCGAGCAGCGCCGCGATGCGCGTGCAGATCGCGAGGCCGAGGCCGAAGCCCTGGCGCCGGTCGCGCTCGGTGTTGGCGACCTGGTAGAACTCCTCGAAGATGCGCGCCTGATGGATCGGCGCGATGCCGACGCCGTTGTCGCGCACCTCGATGCGCACCGCGCTGCCGCGTCGCCGCGCGGCCACCAGCACCGTGCCTTCGGCCGGCGTGTGGCGGATCGCGTTGCTGACCAGGTTGCCGACGATGCGCAGCAGCAGCGCGGCATCGGTGCGCACTGCGAGGCCCTGGTCCTTCCAGCGCAGCCGGACCTGCGATTCGGCCGCCCCGGCGGCATGTTGCGCATCGAGCTGGTCGAACAGCGCCGCCAGCGAGACGCCGGTGATGCTCGGCGTCAGCACCTGGGCGTCGAGCCGCGAAATCTCCAGCAGGTCATCGAGCAGCACGCCCATGAACGCAGTGCCTTCCTGCAGCCGCAGCACCGCGGGCCGCTGCGCAGCGCTGGCGGTCGGCAGCAGGCCGTCGATGAAGAGGCCCATGGCATGCAGCGGCTGGCGCAGGTCATGGCTGGCGGCGGCCAGGAAGCGGGCGCGCGACAGCGCCGCCTGCTCGGCCTCGGCCATGCGCTGCAGCGCGACGGCGGTGGCCTCGCGCACCTTGTCCTCGCTGCGCTGCCGGTTTCGCTGCAGGCGGTCGGCCAGGCGGTTGATGTCGTGCGCGAGCGTGGCGAGTTCGTGCCGCGCGCGCGGCGTGCCGATCGGGCGGCCGGCCTCGATGTCGGCGGCCTGGGTGTCGGTGGTGACGAGGTCGCAGCGCGCGTCGAACTGCCCGGCCTCGAGCGCCGCGACGGTGCGCGAGATGCGGCGCAGCGGCCGCGTGACGGTGCGCGCGGTATGGCGCACCCAGGCCCAGGCCGCCAGCAGCGCGATCAGGCCGACGCCGATGCCGGCCATCAGCGAGCGCGTGCGTTCGTGCGTGTAGGAGGTGGTGTCGCGGAAGGTCTGCACCAGCCCGATCGGCGCTTCGCCCGCCGCGGTCGAGCCGGCGGGCGAGAAGGCGCTGGCGCGCGAGGCTTCGCGCAGCGTGACCGGCGCGGTGAACATGCGCAGCTGCGCGAGCGGCGGCGCCTTGGGCCCGGCCGTGACGTAGATGCCGGCGTTGTTGCTGATCTCGACACGCGTCACCTGGCCGCCGCGCAGCGCGGCGTTGGCGACGTTCTGCAGCGCCGGCAGGTCGCCCGCATAGAGGCTGAGGTCGGACATCGCCGCGACCTGGCGCGCCACGGCTTCGCCCTCGGCATCGAATGCGGCTTCGAGCGTGTTGAGGCGGATGTGCGTGAACCAGCCGGTGAGCGCCAGCGTGACCACTGCGCAGGGCACGATGCCCAGCCGCAGCAGGTCGCGCTGCAGGCTGCCGCGGACCACCAGCGTGCGGCCGTCCGGCAGCGGCGGGTCGATGGGGCTTGCCGCGGAGACGGGCACGACCAGGCGGTGGCTCGAGGAGATCATCGGGTGGCCGTCACCCGGGCGGTCAGCTCGCGTTCTTCGGGCAGGTGCAGGCCGAGTCCGCGCGCCACGGTGCCGTTGACTCGCACGCTCGCCGGCGTCGCCGGCTCGACCAGCACGCCGGCACTTCCCGCATTGGCGGCGGCGACCTTGCGTGCCAATGCGCGCGCCTGCTGCGCGAGCTGGGCCGGGGTCGAGATCGCGGCGGCCAGCCCGCCCGAGCGCACCAGCCCCTCGCTGGCGCCGAACACCGGCAGCCCGGCACCGGCGCCGGCGCGCAGCACCGACAGCGTGGCCGCCTGGCTGTCGCCGATCAGGTCGGGCAGCACCAGCAGCGCGTCGCTGCGCGGCACCAGCAGGCGCAGCACGGCGGCCAGCGATTGCGCATCGGGCGCGTACTCGACCTGCACGTCCCAGCCCTGCGCGGCGCGCCGCAGTTCGCGCACCAGCGGTTCCGACTCGGCGGTGGCGACCACGCCGAGGCGCCGTTTCTGCGGCAGCACCGCATCGATCAGCGCCAGCTGGTCGGCCATCGCCGGGTCGCGCAGCAACACGCCGACACGGCGCTCGCCGCGCCGCAGCCCGGGGTCGCTCTTCAGGCTTTCGTAGTCGAGCCGGGTGAGCATCGCGAGCACCAGCGGATCGCGGCCCGGCCGATCGATCGCCGAGCGTGCCGCGTCCATGCCGACGGCGACCGTCACCGCGGGATCGGCGCCAGCGTCGGAGCGCAGGCCGCGGGTGCGCACGCCGGCCATTGCACGGTCCTCGTCGGCACTCGCGCTGTCCGCCGCCGAAGCGACAGTGGTGTTGGCGGCGGTGTTGGTGGTGCCGAGGCGGACCACGTCGACGCGGCTGTCCTTCTCCTGGGTGTCGCGCAGCTCGCGCACGAATTCGGCATGCGCCGCCGTGTCGTCGGTCAGCAGCACGGTCAGCCCGGCCGCCTGTGCGGCGCCGCACAGCAGCGCGGTGCAGAGCAGCGCGATGCCCGCGACGGCGCACGGCACGGAACCGGGCGTGGAAAGGCAATTCGCAAACATGGTGCAAGGCCGTTGGGTATGGAACCCAATGTACGGATGCGGCTGTTTTCGCGCGATAAGGCAGAGGGCTTATGTCGGCGCCCGTGCGGCCGGATTGCGGCGTCCGCCGGTGCCGTCTCGCGGCCGCTCGGTCTATGTCCGATGGGGGATGCCCGCCGCGGGCGGATCCTAGAGCACAGCCTGCCGGATCGCGCTCAGCTGCGCATGGATCGCCTGCCGCAGCATCCGGGGCGAGACGGGCTTGTAGAGCACGGCCACGCCGGCGCTGGCGACTTCGCGCAGCCGGTCGGGCTTGGTCTCGCCGGTGACGAGCAGGCGCCCGGTCTCCTCGCCGATGCCGTGCGGATGGC
Organism: Variovorax sp. SRS16; assembly: GCF_901827165.1. NCBI lineage: Bacteria > Pseudomonadati > Pseudomonadota > Betaproteobacteria > Burkholderiales > Comamonadaceae > Variovorax > Variovorax sp. SRS16. The sequence goes on along the minus strand of NZ_LR594666.1, from coordinate 5,210,539 downwards.
GCTCCAGCGCGGCCAGCACGTCCAGTCCGTTGTCGCCGCCCTGCAGCAGCAGGTCGCTGAGCACCAGGTCGGGCGGCCGCTCCCAGGTGTCGGCCAGCGCCAGCGCTTCGCTGCGCGTCTGCGCGATCAGCACCTCGGCGCCCCAGTTCGACAGCACGACCTGCAGCCCTTCGAGGATGGTGCGCTCGTCGTCGATGACCAGCACGCGCACGCCGTGCAGGCTCGGCGCCTCGTCGATCGCGATGCCGCCGGCGGGCAGCGCGGCGGGCAGCGCCTGGGCCGGCACGGGCTCGGCCGCGCGCACCAGCACCCGCACGCAGGTGCCCTTGCCCGGCAGCGAGCTCAGATCGACGCGCGTGTTGAGCAGTGCCGCCAGCCGCTGCACCGTGGCCAGCCCGAGTCCCATGCCGCGCGCACCGCGGCCCTGGCGGCCGTTCGGCTCGACCTGGTAGAACTCCTCGAAGACCCGCGACTGGTGCTTGGCCGCGATGCCGATGCCGGTGTCCAGCACGTCGATGCGGATCGCCCGGCCGCGCCGCCGCGCGCCGATCAGCACGCCGCCCTCGGTGGTGTGGCGCAGCGAGTTCGACACCAGGTTGTTGAGGATGCGCGACAGCATCACGTAGTCGCAGCGCACCCACAGCTCGGTCTTGCGCACCACCAGCCGCAGGTTCTGCTGCTCGGCCACGGCGCGGAAGTTGCGGCTGATCTCGTCGAACAGATGGTCGAGCGCGAAATCCGTCCACTGCGGCTGCAGCACGCCGGCGTCGAGCTGCGACAGGTTGAGCAGCTCCGAGAACAGCCGGTCGAGCGAATCGACGCACTCGCGGATGTGGCCGATGCGCTGCAGCCGCACCGGGTCGGTCTCGCCGTTGGCCAGGCCGTCCGAGAACAGCGTGAGCGCGTGCAGCGGCTGGCGCAGGTCGTGGCTCGCGGCCGCCAGGAGGCGCGTCTTGGCCTGGCTCGCCACCTCGAGCTGCCGGTTCTTGCTCTCGAGCTCGGCCGTGGCCTCGGTGATGCGGCTTTCCAGCTGGCTGCGGCTTTCCGTCAGCGCGCGTGCCGCCAGGTTGAAGCCGTGCTGCAGGCGCCGTACTTCGGCCGTGCCTTCGAGCGCCACCTGCGCGTTCTCGCCGGCGCCGAGCTGGTCCACGGCCTCGCCGAGCGCGCGGATCGGCGCGCTGATGCGCCGCGCCGCCCACCAGCCGGCCAGGCCCACGCCGACCAGGCTGGCGCCCAGCACCAGCACCACGTTGATCCACACCGATTGCCTGGCGACGCGCACCGCGTCGAGGTTGATCTCCACCATCACCTTGCCGGCATGCATGCCGTCCTCGGCGACGATCGGCGCCACCACCTGCAGGCCTTCGGCCGGCTTGCGGTCGAGGGTTTCGGAGTTGGCGAGGATCTCGCCATCCTCCGACCAGATCTGGACCTGCTGCACATGCGGCTGGGAGCTGCCGGATTCAGCGCTGTGCTGCAGCGCACGCCGGTCCATGCGCTGGATCTGGGGCTGTGCCACGGTCGCGACCTGCAGCGCGACGGTCTGCGCGTTGGCCCGCATCAGTTCCGTCACGTTGGCCAGGTGCTGGCGCGTCAGCACCGCGATCGCGCCCAGCGTGGCCACCGTGGCGGGCAGCAGCGCCAGCAGCACGAGCTGCTGCGCCAGCGTGAGGCGCACCAGCAGGCGCAGGGTGCGGAAGGGCCGGCTCATGGGCGGCGCGCGCGCGCGCGGGCCGGGCGATCGCCGATCGGCCTCGGTCCATGAATGATTAAAAACGCCACGTTTCCCGCAGAAGTTGGTTTCTAATTGTGTTCTTGACCGCCCCGTTTTGACCAGCCCGTTCACCGGGCCTTCCGCCATTGCGCTTTCCGACGATGCAGGCCACTGTCCACCTCCCCGCCGGTGTCGCACTCCCCGCCGACGCCCCGGCTCCGGCGCGCCTCAAGGGGCCGATGGTACGGCGTGTCGGCGCCGTGCTGTGGCGCTGTGCGCTGGCGCTGCTGCTCGGCGTGCAGCTTGCGGCGACGGCGCAGCCGGCGGCGCCCGCCGGCAATGCAGCGCCGCTGCGCTTCGGCATCCTGCCGCTGGGCGGCGCCTTCGAATCGCGCAACGACTGGGAGCCTCTGCTGGCGGACCTGAGCCGTGCCATCGGCCGTCCGGTCAGCGTGCTCTCGGTCACCTCCTACGAAGCGCTCGAACAGGCGATCCAGCGCAACGAGGTCGACATGGCCTTCCTGTCCGGAAAGATGGCGCTCGACGCCGTGACGCTGCATCGCATGACCGTGGTCGCGCAGGTCACGCGCCACGACGGCCTGCCCGGCTACCGCGCGCTGCTGCTGACGCGCAAGGCCGGCCCCTTCAATTCGCTGAGGGACCTGCTGGCCGCGCCCGAACGCTGGCGCATGGCGCGCGGCGAGAGCCGCTCGGTGTCGGGCTTCATCGTGCCGCAGCTGCAGCTCTTCCTGCCGAACCACATCGTGATGGAGACGCGCTTTCGCAGCGAGCTGGTCGGCACCCACCAGGTGACCGCGCTCGCCGTCGCCAACGGCGAGGCCGACGTGGCCACCAACAACACCGCCGACTTCGAGCGCTTCCGGCTCCAGTTCCCGGCCGAGGCCGATCGCCTGCAGGTGATCTGGGAGTCGGAGCTGATCCCGCATGCGCAGATCGTGATGCGGCGCGACTACAGCCGCGACTTCCAGAAGAAGGTGCAGGACTTTCTGGTCGATTACGCGCGCGGCAAGGGCCAGCGCGGCGAAGCCGAACGCGCGACGCTGAAGTCGCTGCACGACCTCGCCGGCTTCCTCGCCGCCGGCAACAGCTCCCTGCTGCCGGCCGCCAAGCTGTCCTACCAGCTCGCGCGGCAGAGCGCGATGACCTCGCAGTGGGTCAACGAGGCCGCGCGCCAGGCGCGGCTGCAGCGCATCGAGAGCAGCTATGCGGAGCAGGTCGCCGCGCTGCGCGACAACCCGCCCTGAATTCTTCTACTTCTCGGGCTTGATCGCCTCGAAGACGGTCTTGATCTTCGCCAGGCCGTCCTGCTTGATGGCCATCAGCCGCGCCGCGCTGGGATCCGGCGCCGCGGTGACGGCCATGTCGAGCAGCTTGGTTTTCACGGCCGGTTGCTTCAAGGCGGCGCGCATCGCGCCGTTGATCTTGTCGGCGATCGGTGCCGGCACGCCGGCGGGGCTGAAGAGGCCGTACCAGATCTTCATGTCGATGTCGTGGAGCGTGGTGCTCTCGTCGAGCGTCGGGATCTCGGGCGCCGCCGGCGAGCGCTGCGTGTCGCTGATGCCGTAGGCGATCACCTGGCCGCTGCGGATCTGCGGCAGCACGCTGGGCAGCACCATCACCGCGAGGTCGACGTGGCCGCCGACCACGTCGGTGAGGATCTGGCCGGCGGCCTTGTAAGGCACGTGGCGCATGTCGACCCTGGCGCTCGACTTGATCAGCTCGCCGAGGATGTTCAATTGCGTGCCGACGCCCGCCGAGGCGTAGCTGTATTTGCCGGGGTCCGCCCGCATGGCCGCGATCAGCGCGTCGGTCGACCTGGCCGGCATCGTGCTGCGGCCGACGAGGATCATCGGCTGCGTGCCGATCAGGCCCACCGGCGCCAGCGGCGTCCAGCGTTCGAGCTTCGCCTGCGGGTCGGTGATCTGCATCAGCTCCAGCTCGCTGCCGCTGCCCAGCAGCAGCATGTAGCCGTCGGCCTTCGACTCCATCACCTTTCGGGTGCCGACCACGCCGCCGGCGCCCGGCACGTTCTCGACGATGAACTTCTGCCCCAGCTGCGTCGACATCTCGGCCGCCAGCAGCCGCGCGAGCAGGTCGGTGCCGCCGCCGGGACCGTAGGGCACGACGATCGTCACGGGCCGTTCGGGGTAGTCCGCGTGCGCAAGGCCCAGCGTCAACACGGCCGCCGCGGCGACGAGGATTCGATTCAGTTGCTTCCACATGTGCAGTCTCCCGATGAAGTCATGTTCGATCGATGGCGGCCAGGCCGAAGCCGTGCGCGCGTTCGATGGCTCGCGCGGCCAGCAGCAGCGCGAGCTCGTTGCGCGGCGCCGCGACCAGCTGCAGCCCGATGGGCAGGCCGTCCGCGCCCAGGCCCGCGGGCAGCGAGAGGGCCGGGTGCCCGGTGAGGTTGAAGGGGTAGGTGAAGTAGGACCAGTCGACCGGGCCGCGGCCCTCGTGGCCGGCTGGCGCGTCGACGCCGACCGGCGGCGCGCTGGTCGGCGTGGCCGGCGTCGCCAGCAGGTCGATGCGGGCCGCGATCGATGCGTCGTCGTCGAGCTTCGGCAGCCGCGATGCGATGCCGGCGTAGAACTCGGCGTTCCATGCGATGGCCGGGTCGTCACCGAAGATCCGATCGAGCGTGACGACCGTGCAGCCGGCGCGGACCAGCGGGTCGAGTGCGCGCCGGCAGTGCTCCTGCACTTCGGCCGTCGCGCGGCCGGGACCGAGGTTCTCGCACCAGCCGATGCGCCATTCGCGCGTCGGCGAAGGATCCGGTCCGGCCGCCGCGCCGGCATAGTCCGGCACCGGCAGCGCGAGGCTGTCGGGGTCGCGCGCGTCGTGTCCCGCGATCACCGACATCAGCAAGGCGCAATCCGCCACGCTGCGCGCCAGCGGGCCCACGTGGGCCAGCGCCGGCGTTGCCGAGGCCGGCCACACCGGCACACGACCGAACGTCGCCTTGAAGCCGACCAGTCCGCAGAACGAGGCCGGGATGCGCAGCGAGCCGCCGCCATCGGTGCCGAGGGCCGCTGGCACCAGCCCGGCGGCCACGCCGGCCGCAGCGCCGGCGCTCGAACCGCCGGGCGTGCGCGCCGGGTTCCATGGATTGCGCGTGATGCCGGTCAGCGGCGCGTCGCCGACCGCCTTCGAACCGAGTTCGCTGGTGGTGGTCTTGCCGGTGATGCAGGCGCCGGCCGCGCGCAGCCGCGCCACGGCCGGCGCATCCTCGCGCGCGACGTGGTCGGCAAAGGCCCACGAGCCGAAGGTCTGGCGCACGCCGCCGACCGCGATCAGGTCCTTCACGCTGACCGGCAGTCCGGCCAGCGCGCCAGGATCATGGCCTTCGGCGATCCGCGCATCGACGCGGCGCGCCGCCTGCAGCGCGAGCTCGTCGGTGCGCGTGACGCAGGTATTGAGGCGAGGCTCGATGCGATCGGTGCGATCGAGGAACGCGCGCACCACGGCCGATGCGCTGACCTGTCGCGCGCGCACCGCGGCGACCAACTCGGCGGCCGAACAACGCACGAGCGCGTCCGCATCCATCACGCGTGCAGCTCGGCATGGACCGGCGCATCCTTCCACGCGAGCAGCGTGCCGCGGTTCAGCCGCCGCTTGCCGTAGACCAGCCACACCACGTCGACCTCGCCGATCACCTGGTCGATGCGGAATCGGCCCGGGTGCTGCGCAGCCAGTTCGATCGCGGTGAAGCCCGAGTCGTAGCGATGTTCGAGCAGGCCTTGCGCCACCGCCGAGTTGGAGACCTGCTCCAGCCGCGTCTCCCAGCGCGAGGTGTCGAAGTAGCCGCGCGTCGCGACCATGTAGCCCAGCGATTTCGGCTCGGCGACATCGCTGCGCGTGAGCACGCCCATCGCCTTGGTGGTGCCGATGAAGCAGTCGACCAGGAAGATCTCGGTGTGATGGCGCTCGATCGTCAGCGCCACGTCCGGATGCGCGCAGACCTGGATGGTGAAGTCCACCGTGCCGGCGCGCATCATCTCCAGCGCATCGAAGAAGTGGCTCACGTAGACGATCTTCGCGCCCTGCAGCCCGTGGAAGTCGATGTAGCGCTGCGTGTTCAGGTCGTGGTTGCTGCCGGCCGGGCCCAGCGTCGCGAAGGTCTTCATGGCCCGACTCTAAGAGCGCGGTCCGGCAAAGGCCTGTATCCGCAGATACAGGTTCTGCGCTAAAGGCCCTCGACCCTGCGCTCCAGCAGGTCGGGCCGCAGCACCTCGACGTGTCCGGGCTGGGTCTGCACCAGGCCCTGCGTCGCCAGCTTCTTGAGCGTGCGCGTGACCGTCACGCGCGACAGGCCCGACATCGCCGCCAGCTGATCGTGCGTGAGATGCACCTGGGGCCGATCGCGCTGCGGGTTCTGCAATTGCTCGACGCGCGACACGCGCGCCAGCAGTTCGAGCAGCCGTTCTTCCGGCGTCGACGAGGTGAAGCGCATCAGCTTGCGGGCCAGCGAGCGCTGCGTGACGTTCATGAGGCGGATCAGCGCGACCGCGAGTTCGGGCCGCGTGCCGAATGCGGATTCGACCGTGGCCGCATCGAAACAGTCCAGCGTGCAATCGGTGATCGCGAAGGTGGTCGCGAAGCGCGGGCTGCGCTCGAAGGCCGGCCCGGCGCCGAACAGCGTGCCCGGTCCGAGGATCTCCAGCAGCAGCGGCGCGCCGTTGGCGCGCGCCATGGTCGCGCTGATGTAGCCGGCGCGGATCAGATGGAAGTGGCCGTGCACGGCCTGCGCTTCGCTGAGCGTGGTGCCGGCCGGCACCCACACGCGCTCGCCCAGGCCCCGGGCATCGAGCCAGGGCCGGGTGCATTGGAGGGAACCGTCCCAGGTCGCGTAGATGCTCATCGGCCCCGAAAGCGTACACCGGCCGCGCCATCACCTAACCCCTTCGCACTAGGCCGCCACACCGCCCTAGGCCATTCGCCAGATTTGCCGCCGCACCCCCGCGCCGGAAACTAGATGTTTCCATTCAGGCGGGGATTTCCCTGCCGTCGACGGAGCGCGGATGAGTTGGCGTACTAAAGTGGTTTGGAGCGAGGGGATGCTGCTGCAACCCCAGCACCTGCAGCAAAGCGAGCGCCATGCCGACCATGCGCGGCACCTGCTGTTGCGAAGCACCACGCCCTATGCCTGGGGCTTTGCCGAGCTCGAGATCGATGCCGCTGCGCTGTCGCTCGGCAAGCTGGCGCTGGTGCGCGCGGTCGGCCTGTTCGGCGACGGCACGGTGTTCGACATGCCGGCGGTCGATCCGCTGCCCGAGCCGATCGAGATCCCGTCCACGATGCGCGACGAGCCGGTGGTGCTGGCGCTGCCGCTGCGCCGTGCCGGCGCGCGCGAGGCCGATGCCGAAGCCTACGAAGACCTGGTGCGGCACCGCGTGCTCGAATCCGAGGTGCCCGACTCCAACACCGCCGGCGAGCGCACCGCGACGCTGCAGCTCGGCACGCTGCACACGCGCCTGATGCGCGCCGGCGACGCGACCGACGCCTGGACCACGCTCAACGTCACGCGCGTGGTCGAGCGCCGCGTCGACAACCAGGTGCAGCTCGACCGCGCGTTGCTGCCGCCCTTGCTCGACGTCGCCGGCCATGCGGTCATCCGTGCCTGGCTCGACGAACTGCTGGGCCTCTTGCGCCAGCGCGGCGAGGCGCTGGCCGGGCGCATGACGCAGGGCGGCACCGGCGGCGTGGCCGAGATCGCCGACTTCATGCTGCTGCAGACGGTCAACCGCAACGAGGCCGTGTTCGCGCACATGGCCCGAAGCGCGATGCTGCATCCGCAGCGCTTCTTCGAACACGCCCTGGCGCTGGCCGGCGATCTCGCGACCTTTCGCGATGCGCGGCGCGTCACGCGCTTCGGTCCCTACATCCATGACGACCTCGCCCTGAGTTTCCGTCCCGTGATGGACGACCTGCGGCGCAGCCTGTCGATGGTGCTCGAACAGTCGGCCATCCGCATCGAACTGCACGACCGCAAGCATGGCGTGCGCGTGGCGGTGATCCCCGATGTCGAGCTGCAGCGCAACGCGACTTTCGTTCTCGCGGTCAACGCGCAGATGCCGAGCGAGGCGCTGCGCGCGCGCTTTCCGACGCAGGTCAAGATCGGTCCGGTCGAGCGCATCCGCGATCTCGTCAATCTCGCGCTGCCCGGCGTCACGCTGACACCGATGCCGGTCGCGCCGCGGCAGATCCCGTTCCACACCGGCGCCAACTACTTCGAGCTCGAGACGCGCAGCAGCGATCTCTGGCGCCAGCTCGAACAGTCGGGCGGCGTCGCGATGCACATCGCAGGCGACTTCCCTGGTTTGGACCTCGCGTTCTGGGCCATCAGATCATGACCACGCCCGATCCCTTTGCCGCCTACGAATCCGAGCGCACGGTCATCAAGCCCAAGCCGCGCGCGCCGGGCGGCGGCGCGGCCGCGGTGCCGCCGACGCAGATGGGCGGCGGCGATGCCTTGCCGGGTGAACTCGGTGAGCTCGGCTTGCTGAACCCGCTGGTGTCGGCCGCGGGCAAGCTGCTGGTGCTGATCGGCAAGCTGCGCAACCTCGTGCAGCCGCGCGACGTGCAGGCGCTGCGCGCCTCCACCGCCGAGGCCGTCAACCAGTTCGATGCCGACGCGCGCCGCGCCGGCGTCGCCAACGAATCGGTGCTGGCCGCGCGCTATGTGCTGTGCACCGCGCTCGACGAGGCCGTGGCCAACACGCCCTGGGGCGTGCAGGCCGGCTGGAACAAGCAGAGCCTGCTGGTGCAGTTCCACAACGAGACCTGGGGCGGCGAGAAGGTGTTCCAGCTGCTGGCCAAGCTCGCGCAGGACGTGCCCACGCACCGCCCCTTGCTGGAGCTGATCTACAGCGTGCTTGCGCTCGGCTTCGAAGGCCGCTATCGCGTGGTCGAGAACGGCCGCGCGCAGCTCGACACCGTGCGCCAGCGCCTGGCCGACCTGATCGCCAAGGACCGGCCCGCGCCCGAGGCCGAGCTGTCGCCGCACTGGCGCGGCCAGGCCGCGGGCACGGCGCGGCTGCGCGAGTCGCTGCCGCTGTGGGTGTTCGCGGTCGGCTTCCTGCTGGTGCTGGCGCTCGCGTGGTTCGGCCTCAGGATCTCGCTCAACAACCGCTCCGATGCCACCTACGCGGCGGTTTCGAGCCTGCGCGTGCCCAACGTCCAGATTGCGCCGCCGGCGGTGATGGCCAAGGCGCCGCGGCTCGCGAAATTCCTCGAGCCCGAGATCAAGCAGGGCCTGGTCACCGTGACCGACGAGGCCGACCGCAGCACGGTGCGCCTGCGCGGCGACAGCTTCTTCGGCTCCGGCAGCGCCGAGCCGATGGCGCAGTCGCTGCCGGTGCTGAACCGCATTGGCCAGGCACTGGCCGAGGTCAAGGGCGATGTGCTGATCACCGGCCATTCCGACAACCAGCCGATCCGCTCGATGCGCTACCCGTCCAACTGGCATCTGTCCGCCGCGCGCGCCGATGCGGTGAAGGGCGCGCTGTCGACGCTGGTCGATCCCGCGCGCATGCGCTCCGACGGCAAGGCCGATGCCGAGCCGATCGCCGGCAACGACACGCCGGCCGGCCGCGCGCGCAACCGCCGCGTCGACATCGTGCTGCTCAGTCCGCCCGAGCGCGTGGCCGCCGATCTCGCGGAGGTGAAGCGATGAAGAAGCTGTTCGGCTGGCTGTTCAGTCCGCTGCTGCTCACCGCGCTCGCGCTGCTCGTCATCGCGATCCTGATCTGGTGGGTCGGGCCGCTGATCCGCATCGGCGCGCTGGCGCCGCTCGAAAGCGAGATGGCGCGCGCCGTGCTGATCGGCGTCATCGTGTTGATCGTGGTCCTGCGCGCACTGTGGCGGCGCTGGCGTGCGCGCAAGGCGAGCCGGCACCTGACCGAAGGCCTGATGAAGGCGCCCGCGTCGCAGGCCACCGCGCAGGCCGACAACGGCGAGCAGAAGATCCTCAGCACGCGCTTCACCGAAGCCGTCGCCACGCTCAAGCAGATGCGCCTGCACGCGGCCGGCCGCAAGCCCGGCTGGCGCGACTGGCTCTCGCTGTCGGGCGGCAGCTATCTCTACGACCTGCCGTGGTACGTCTTCATCGGCGCGCCGGGCGCGGGCAAGACCACGGCGCTGGTCAACTCCGGCCTCTCGTTCCCGCTGGCCGACAAGTTCGGCCCCGGCGCGATCCGCGGCGTCGGCGGCACGCGCAACTGCGACTGGTGGTTCACCGACGACGCGGTGCTGATCGACACCGCCGGCCGCTACACCACGCAGGACAGCCACGAGGCCGAGGACAAGAGTGCATGGGAAGGCTTTCTCGGCCTGTTGAAGAAAGTGCGCCCGCGGCGCCCGCTCAACGGCGTGTTCCTCACCGTCAGCGTGGCCGACCTGCTGAGCCAGGGCGCCGAGGCGCGCACCTCGCTCGCGGCCTCGATCCGCGCGCGTTTGCTCGAACTCGATGCCAAGCTCACCACGCGGCTGCCGGTCTACGTGCTGGTGACCAAGAGCGATCTGCTCTACGGCTTCGGCGAATACTTCGCCGACCTCGGCAAGGAACAGCGCGCGCAGGTCTTCGGCTTCACGCTGCCGGTCGAGGAGAGCGCGCAGGTCGACGAAGCCGGGCTCGGCGCGGCCTTCCAGCGCGAGTTCGCCCTGCTGCACGCGCGCGTCAACGACGGCCTCATCGCGCGCATGCAGCGCGAGACCGACGGCACGCGGCGCGCTGCGATCTTCGGCTTCCCGGCGCAGTTCGGCGCCGTCGGGCCGCTGCTGTCCGATCTGCTCGACCAGGTCTTCACCGGCTCTCGCTTCGCACAGCCGCCATGGGTGCGAGGCGTGTACTTCACCAGCGGCACGCAGGAAGGCAGTCCGATCGACCGCGTGATGGGCAGCCTCGCGCGCAGCTTCGGCCTCGAGCGCGCGATGCTGCCGCCGCAGAAGAGCAGCGGCCGCAGCTACTTCCTCACGTCGCTGCTGCGCGACGTGGTGTTCCCCGAGCAGCGGCTGGCCGGCGCCGACGTCAAGCTCGAACGCCGGCGCCATGCCGTGCGGCTGGCCGCGGTGACGGCGATGACGCTGGTCACCGTCGCGCTGCTCGCGGGCTGGGGCTACAGCAGCTGGCGCAACCTGGCGTACCTGCATGCGGTCGAGGCGCGCATCGAGCCGGCACGCCAGACGCTGGCGGCACTGCCGGCGCGCGTGCAGAACCTGGTCGAGGTCGCGCCCGTGCTGCAGGGCCTGCGCAACATCTGGCGCGCGCCCGAGAACCGCGAGGGCGATCCGCCGTTGTCGATGACGCTCGGCCTCTACCAGGGCGACAAGCTCGATGCCGCCGCCATGCTGGCGCACCAGCGCGCGCTCAACGAGGCCTTCCTGCCGCAGCTCGCCAAGCGCATCGAGGACCAGCTGCGCACCGCGCAGAAGGACAACCTCGAATTCAGCTACGAGGCGCTCAAGACCTACCTCATGCTCAACCAGCCCGAGCACTTCGATGCCGAGGCGCTCAAGGCCTGGATCACGCTCGACTGGGCCCGCAGTCTGGACCGCGGCGTTCCCGAGGACCAGCGCAAGCTGCTCGAAGACCAGCTCGACGTGCTGATCGCGCAAGGCCCGCCGCGCTCGCCGCTCAAGATGGACGAGAACCTGGTGCGCAACGTGCGCGCGGTGCTCGCGAGTTATCCGCTGGAGCAGCGCGTCTTCAGCCGCCTCAAGCGCCAGCGCCTGGGCAGCGACGTGCCGCCCTTCAGCATCGCGACCGCGGCCGGACCGTCGGCGCCGCTGGTGTTCGAGCGCATCAGCGGCAAGCCGCTGACCGAGGGCGTGCCGGGCATGTTCACCTACGACGGTTACCACAAGCGCTTCCAGAGCGCGGTCACGGTGCAGACCGCGCTGCTGGCGCAGGAAGACCCGTGGGTGCTCGGCCAGGACCGCGGCGTGGCCGACAAGCTGCGCGATGCGGCCCAGCTCGGCGCGCTGACCGACCGCGTGCGCCGGCTCTACCTCGAGGAGTACGTGAAGGTCTGGGAAGCGATGCTGGCCGACGTGCGCCTGGTGCGCGCCACCGGGCTGGAGAAGAACATCGAGACCGCGCGCATCCTCTCGGGCGTCGACTCGCCGCTGGCCAACTTCCTGCGTGCGGTGGTCAAGCAGACCACGCTGATCCCCGCCGAGACGACCAAGGACGTGGTCAGCAAGGCCACCGAGACCGTGCGCAATACGCGCAAGGGCCTGGAAGATCTGTTCGGCGGCGACCCCAACAAGGCGGTCGCGCCGGGCAAGCGCATCGAGAGCATCGTCGACGACCGCTTCGAGCCGCTGCGCCGCCTCGTCACCGCGGTCGCGCCGGGCCAGCCGGCGCCGATCGACGATGCGCTCAAGCTCTTCAACGAGGTCTACGTGTACCTCACCGCGGTCGACACGGCGGTCAAGGCGCGGACCTCGCCGCCGCCCGGCGACGTCGCGGGCAAGCTCAAGTCCGATGCCGGCCGCCTGCCCGAGCCGGTGCGCTCGATGGTCGAGAACCTCAGCCAGGCCGGCGCCACGCAGGCCAGCGTGGCCGAGCGCGGCAACCTGAGCCAGGACCTGCGCCCGGTCACCGACTTCTGCAACCGTGCGATCGCCGGCCGCTATCCCTTCGTGCCCGGCAGCAGCCGCGACGTGCTGCCGGAGGACTTCGGCCAGATGTTCGGCCCCGGCGGACTGATGGACGACTTCTTCCAGAAGCGCCTGGCCGCGCTGGTCGACACCAGTACCAAGCCCTGGCGCTACAAGCCGGTGGCCGAGCGCGCAGCCGTCACCACGCAGGCGCTCGCGCAGTTCGAGCGCGCCGCGCGCATCAAGGACATCTTCTTCCGCGCCGCCGGCCGCACGCCCGCCATGCGCCTGGACTTCAAGCCGGTCGAGATGGACGAGACCATCACGCAATTCATCCTCGACGTCGACGGCCAGCTGGTGAAGTACTCACACGGCCCGGTGGTGCCGATGGCGGTGCAGTGGCCCGGCCCCAAGGGCAGCAACCAGGTGCGCGTGCAAGTCAGCCCACCCTCGGCCAGCGGTCCCTCGGGCCTGGCGGTGGACGGCCCCTGGGCCCTGTTCCGCGTGCTCGATGGCGGCCAGCTCGAGGCCGGTGACGCGCCCGAAAAGTTCTTCATCACCTTCCAGATCGGCGCGCGCAAGGCGCGCTTCGAAGTCACGACCAACAGCGTGCAGCACCCGATCCGCCTGCGCGAGCTGCGCGAGTTCTCGTGCCCGGAGGGGTTGTGAGCGCCGCGCCGGGCCGCCCCAAGCAAGCTCGCGCCCCCTCGGGGGGCAGCGAGGACACGAAGTGCCGAGCGTGGGGGCGCAAGTGAGCAATCCGTCGAGCGTCCTGGAGGCGGACGGCATGCCGGGCTGGTTCGGCAAGCTGCCGGGCATCGGCGACTTCGCGTACCGGCGGCTGCCCGAAGTCTTCCGCGCCGCCTGGGACCGCTGGCTGCAGGCCGGCATGGCCCGCCTGCGCGCGCGCCATGCGGACTGGACCGAGCGCTACCTGAAAGCGCCGCTGTGGTTCTTCGTGCTCGGCGACGGCGTGATCGGCAACCAGTCCTGGCTCGGCGTGCTGATGCCTTCGGTCGATGCGGTCGGGCGCTACTTTCCGTTGACCGTCGCCGACGAGCTCGTGTGGGCGCCCACCGAGCTGCACGGCCAGGTGCTGGCGCGCGCGCAGCAATGGTGGGCACTGGCCGCACAGGCCGCCTTCGACGGCCTCGAACAGGACCTCGATGCGGTGCGCTTCGAGGCCCGGCTGCTGCAGCTCTTTTCCGGCGAGGCCGTCGCCGGCGGCGGCGACAGCGCGTCCGCGATGGCCTTGCCGGAGTTCGGCCAGTCGCTCTGGTTCATCGATCCGGCCGGCGAGGCCGGCCCGGGCATGGCCACGCACGGCCTGCCGCAGGACGAGCAGTTCGATGCGCTGTTCGGCTTCGCGGCCGGCGCGCCGGCGCAGGGCACGGAGGCGAAGTGAACAACGAGCCACCTGCCTCCACCGCGCCGCCGGGCGACGACTTCGATCCGACGCAGGTCATCACCGGCCGGCCTGCGCCCGCACCGGCCGCGGACGACGGCGCGACCATCATCACCGCGGGCTCGGGCTCGCCCGCCGCGGCGCGCGACATCCCGACCGTCGCCGCGGCCTCGCGCAACGAGACGCCGTCCCATGCCGAGGCCGGCCTGTTGCCGGTCGGCAGCCGGCTGGCCGAGTTCGAGGTCACGCGCATCGTCGGGCAGGGCGGCTTCGGCGTCGTCTACGAGGCCTGGGACCCGACCCTGGAGCGCGTGGTCGCGATCAAGGAATACCTGCCGACCTCGCTGTCGACGCGGCAGCTCGACGGCACCGTGATGCCGCTGTCGGAACGCCATCGCGAAACCTTCGAGCTCGGCATGCGCAGCTTCATCAACGAGGCGCGGCTGCTGGCCCAGTTCGACCATCCCTCGCTGCTGAAGGTCTACCGCTTCTGGCAGGAGCGCGGCACCACCTACATGGTGATGCCCTTCTACCGCGGCGACACGCTGCGCCAGGCGCTCGCCGGCATGCCGGGCGGCGTCGACGAGGGCTGGCTGCTGCGCATCATGGACGGCGTGACGCAGGCGCTGTCGGTGATGCACGCCGCGCACTGCTACCACCGCGACATCGCGCCCGACAACATCATCCTGCTCGAAGGCTCGGGCCGGCCGGTGGTGCTGGACTTCGGCGCCGCGCGCCGCGTGATCACCGACAAGACGCAGGCCATCACCGTCATCCTCAAGCCCGGCTATGCGCCGATCGAGCAGTACGCCGAGATGCCCGATATGTCGCAGGGCGCGTGGACCGACGTCTATGCGCTGGCCGCGGTGATGCACGTCGCGGTCTGCGGCCGCGCGCCGCCGCCCTCGGTCGCGCGCCTCCTGTCCGACAGCTACGTGCCGCTGGCCGGCAACGAATTGCTGCGCCAGCGTTACGGCGCCGGGCTGCTGGCCGCCATCGATGCCGGCCTCGGCGTGCGGCCCGAATCGCGGCCGCAGTCGATGGCCGAACTGCGCGAGGCGCTCGGCCTCGATGGCGGCGCGACGGTGATCCGGCCGCCGGCCGTGCCGGCCGCGTACCGCGTGCCGCCGCCGGCACCCGCGGCGCCGGTGGCTTCGGGTGCGGGCGCTGCGTCGCCGCCGGCCGCGGCGCCCTCGCGCAAGGGCGCCGTCGTCGCGGCCGCGGGCCTGGTCGCGGTGCTGGCCGCCGCGGGCGGATGGTGGTTCCTGCAGGGCCGGTCCGCCGACACGCAGCCGGCGGTGGCGGCCGCGCCGCCGGCGCCGGTCGAGGTCGCTCAGGCACCCGCGCCTGCGCCCGTGCCGCCGCCACCACCGGCGCCGCCACCGACGCCGCGCACGCCGGCCGAGTCGCTGCAGTCGCTGGCCGAAGGCGCCGCGCCCGGCTTCGTCGTCAGCGCCAGCACGCGCAAGCCCGAGGTGCTGGTCGGCAAGGACAAGCTCTCGTTCGAGGTGCGCAGCCAGCGCGAGGGCTTCGTCTACGTCTTCCTGCTGTCCAGTGCCAACGAGATGTTCCTGCTGTTCCCGAATTTGCTTGATAAGTACAACAAGATCGGCGCCGGTGCCACGCTGTCGCTGCCGCGCGCCTCGTGGCCGATGGATGCGGGCGGGCCGAAGGGCATCGATCGTTTCGCGGTGCTGGTGAGCGAGCACGAGCGCGACTTCAGCGCCGCCGGCGTGCAGAACGACGGCGTGTTCCCGCAGTTCCCGCTGCCCGTGCTGGCCGCGCTCGAAGCCTCGCGCGGCAGCGGTCCGCCGCCCTTGCTCGGCAAACCGGTGTGCGCTCCGGGCGCGCCCTGCAACGACGTCTATGGCGTCGGGACTTTCCAAATCACCGAGAAGTAATCGTCTGCAGGGCAGCGGCCCCACGGGCCTTTCTTCCCTTCCGACCAGGAGACCTTCATGAAGCCACTGTCGCCGATCCTCCCTTCGCCTGCACGGCGCTGGGCCGCCGCGGCCCTTGCGGCCTCGCTCGCCGGCTGCGGCGTGATGCCGGCGTCGAACACGGCATCGACGACCGCGGCGCCCGCGCCCGCGCCGGCACCGCAGCGGCCCGTGGTCATCGCGGCGCCCGAGCCCGAGACGCCGTCGCAACGGCCGAGCACGCTGGGCGCCAGCGTGGCCGGGCAGGCGCGCACCTTCTCGACCCAGCTCGCGACCTACACCTCGGTGCCCTTCGACACCGTGCCCGGCTGGCGCGGCGACGATTTCTCCGAAAGCTGGCCGGCCTTCCTCGGCAGCTGCAAGGTGCTGACCGGTCGCGGCACCGAATGGAAGGAAGTCTGCGCGCGCGCCGCGCAGGTGGACGGCAGGAACAACCCCGCGATCCGCAACTTCTTCGAGCGCGAGTTCTCGGCCTACCAGATCCGTGACGACGACCGCCGGCCCGACGGCGTGGTCACCGGCTACTTCGAGCCCGAGATCGCGGGCAGCCGCCAGTACGCCGCGCCCTTCATCTATCCGGTGTACGGCCAGCCCGAGGACATGGTGTTCGCCGACGCGCGCAAGCTGCCGCCGGGCAGCGGCACCGTGGCCGCGCGCATCGTGGGGCGCAACGTGGTCATCCAGAGCGGGCTGAGCACGCGCGACATGGGCGCGCCGGGCCTCTATGCGCTCGATCTCTCGACCATCACGCGCGACACGCTCGACCGCAAGGTGCGTTTGCGCGCCGACGGCCGGCGGCTGCTGCCCTACTACACGCGCGAGGAGATCGAGACCAAGGGCGCGCCGAACGCCAAGGTGCTGGCCTTCGTGAGCAGCGCGACCGCGCTGTACGAGATGCAGATCCAGGGCTCGGGCCGCATCCGCCTCGCCAACGGCGAGATCATCCGCGTCGCCTATGCGGAGCAGAACGGACAGCCCTTCCGGCCGACGCTGGCGCAGTCCTCGTCGGGCAAGGCGCGCTCGCCGGTGAAGACGCGCGGCGGCGCGATCGAGCTGGAGCTCGACGACGGCGACGACGAGGTCAACGACAGCAGCGTGATCCGCACGCGCGGCTTCACGCTGGCGGTTCCGGTGGCCAGCGGCGCGGTGATGGTGCCGGGGCGCCGCGTGACCGGGCCGGTGATCGGCTCGGGCATCAAGGATCCGAGCTATGTGTTCTTCAAGGAGTCGGCGGACACGGCGGCCGGCGGGCCGGTCGGCGCGTTCGGGGTGCCGCTGTCGGCGGGACGCTCGATCGCGGTCGATCCGCGCAGCACGCCGCTGGGTTATCCGGTGTTCGTCTCGACGCGTACGCCGGGCAGCGGCGCGCCGATGCAGCGGCTGACGATCGCGCAGGACACGGGCGGCGCGATCCGCGGCGCGGTGCGCGCCGACTATTTCTTCGGCAACGGCCAGCAGGCCGCGACGCAGGCGCGGCGCATGAAGGAACGCGGACAGCTGTGGATCCTGCTGCCGCGCGGGCTGGCGGTGGCGGCCGCGGCGAGCTCGACGATCCGCACGCGGGGTGGGGCGGTGGGGGCGGACTTGCCGCAGTGCCTCGTCCCTGAAGAGGGTTCCTGTGTCGACGATTGATTGCCCGTCTGTCTTGCTCCCTCTCCCTCTGGGAGAGGGAACAAGAGCCCCGCGCGCGTAGGCCCATTGATCCCCATGCAGGAAGTCTTCTCCCCCGAACAAAGCGTCGAGCTCGTCCGCCTCTGGCGGCATCGCCAGCGCTTGTCCTCCGAGGAGATGGGATCGATGTACCGCATCGTCGGCGGCGCGCTCAGAACCTGCAACCCACCCGAGCTGCAGGCGCTCGGCGAAGGGCGGCAGGAGCTGGTGGCGCAGTTCATCTACGTCAAGGTGCTGCGCCTCGATGCCGATCCCGACGAGGCCGACGATGCGGCGCGGCGCGAGGCCAGCGGGCACAGCGCGCCGACGAATGCCTTCGCGCTGTGCGCGTACTTCCGCCGCTACCTGATCGACTGCACGCGCGCCAGCGCCTTTCGCCGCAAGCTCTCGATCGGCGACCAGATCAGCGAAAGCCAGTTCGAGGCGCAGGTCGGCGCCGCGGACAGCGCGGACGACGAGCTCGCGGAACACGGCCTCAGCGCGGGCGCGGTGCATGCGGCCGCGCGCGCCTTCATCGCCACCCTGCCCGAGCCCGAGCGCATCCTGCTGTGCGAGGGCTTCGGCCGCGAAGCCGAGGGCGGCCTGGCGGGCATCGCCTCGCGCCATCTGATCGCGTCCTACCACTACCGCGCCGGCCGGCTCGGCCTCGTGCACAAGCGCGAAGGCCTGCCGGCCGACTATGCGCGCACCACGCTCGGCCGGTGGATCACGCAGACGCTGGGCATCGCGATCGATGCCGACAACATGGGCGCGATCCTGCAGGTTTTCAAAATCCTCGGCGCTGAAGCGTCTTGTGCCTGAAGCCCTCACTCCTTCAGGACACTGCATGACCCCCGAGCTCTGGCCACCGCTGAACCTCATTCGCGGCATGTTCGCGCGCGATGCCTCGGACGACGGCGCGCCAGGCCATGGCGACACCTGCGTGGCATGGCGGCCGTCGCGCGCTGCCGCCGCGCCGCGACCGAACCTCGAGTCGCTGTTGCTGCTGCCGCTGACCGAGCTGGCGCGCCGCCGCGAGGCCGTGGCGCGGCGCGCCTTCGCGGCGCACTGGGCGCCGGGCCGGCTGGTCGGCGTGACGCACGAAGGCCGCTTGTTCGGCGTGCTGCTGGACCGCCGCGTGCAGGGCGCTCTCTGGCGCGGCTGGATGGCCGCCGGCGAAGCCGATTGGGCGGGTGCCTTCGACGTGCTGCTCGAACCCGGCGACGAACCCTTCGAACCGATGTTCGGCATGGTCCAGGCCTGGAACCTGCTCACCCTCGAGGAGGCGCCGCCGCCGCGCGCACGCGTGCTGGGCGAGCTCTCGGCCACCCGGCTCGCGGCCGTTCGCGCGGTGCACGACGAATGGGCGGCGCAGCAGGCGCCGGCCATCGCGCCCGAGCCCGGCCGCATCGCGCTGCGCAACGCGGGCGGCGCCTTTTCCGTGCTGTCGGGCACGCCGCTGGGCGAGGCCGATCCGCGCACCGACTACCAGGACCTGTACCGAGAAGCCGCTGCCCGGCTGGCCGTGCCGGCACCCGCCGATCCGGCGCCGCGCAGCCAGGCCGTCGTGCCGCTGCACCACGAAGGCTGGTGGACGCGCACGCGGCGCTGGTTCGCCGCCGATGCGCTGGTGCGGCCGGCGCTCGCGGTCCTCGCGCTGGTGGTCGTGGTGCAGAACGCCGCGCTGCTGCGCGTGCCGGATGCGGGCGATGCCGACGATGTGCAGTTCCGCTCGGTGCCGACCGATCCCGCCGAGCCGCTGTCGGCAGACCTCGTCGTGCAATGGAAGAAGGGCATCGGCCTCGACGAGGCCAACGCACTGCTGGCCGCGACGGGCGCCGTCGTGGTCGGCGGTCCGGATGCGCAGGGCCGTTGGCGCGTGCACCTGGTGGACGTCGCGCAAGGCCAGGCGCTGCTGGCGGCCTCGCCGCTGGTCGAATCGGTGGGGGCGCCCTGAGCGGCGCATGGCCATGTCGCGCGCCCTGCGCCTCGTGTTGTTGCTGCTCATGGCGGGCGCGGCGGCGAGCGCGGGCGCGGTCCAGCGCGCGCTGCTGGTCGGTGTGTCCGAGCTGGTGAACCAGCCGCCCGCACTGTGGCTGCAGGCGCCGCGCAACGACGTGCTGCTGATGCGCCAGGCGCTGCTGCGGCGCGGCTTCGCGGCGGCCGACATCACGGTGCTGGCGGACGGCGTCGACGGCGCGCAGCTGCCCGACGCGCAGCGCATCCACGACGCGCTGGCGCGGCTCGTGGCCCAGTCGCGCCGCGGCGATTTCGTGCTGCTGTATTTCTCGGGCCACGGCACGCGGCTGCGCAACGTCGTCAAGACCTACCAGGAGCCCGACGGCCTGGCCGAGAACTTCCTGGCGCGCGATGTGCGCGGCACGATCGGCACCGATGCCGTGCTGTCGGGCGGCGTGCGCGATGTCGATTTCGATGCCTGGATCGGTGCCCTGCTGGCGCGCGACGTGTTCGTCTGGTCGGTGTTCGACACCTGCTCGGCGACCTCGATGACGCGCGGCCTGCGCGATGCGCTGCCGGTGGCCGAAGGGCCGCCGGACGACGAGGTGCGCTTTCGCGGCATCCGCGTCGACCAGCTGGCGCGCGGCGCGGCCGCAGCGCCCGCACCGGCCGCGCCGAGCGGCGAGACCGGCATGCCGCGTGCCCGCTATGTCGCCTTCTTCGCCTCCGAGAGCCACCAGGTCACGCCCGAACTGAAGCTGCCGCGCAAGGACCGCACGGCGCGCCCGCAGGGCCTCCTGACCTGGGCCGTCGCCGAGGCGCTGCAGCGCCAGCCGGCCACCTGGCGCGAGCTCTTCAACGACGTGCTCGCGCTCTACCCGCCGGTGATCGAGGAACTCGCGGCGCGCTTCCCGACGCGCGAGTTGCCCTCGCCGGTGGCCGAAGGCAATCTCGATCTCGCGCTGTTCGCCAACAGCCTGGCGCCGCTGTCGACGCGGCCCGTGTGGCCGGCGCAGCGCGCGGGCGATCGCCTGGCGATCGATGCCGGCCAGCTCGACGGGCTCGAAGCCGGCCAGGCGGTGCGCGTGCTCGCGACCCGCGACGACGGCATCGTGCGCAGCGCCGACGCGCGGCTGGCCCAGGTCGAGGCCGGGCGCACGCAGCTCGATGTGCCGGCCGAGCTCGCGGCGCTGCCGGGCAGCGTCGACTGGAGCCTGACGCCGCAGGACGAGCCGGCCTCCGTGATGCTGCGCGTCGCCGCCGCGCGCGGCCTGCCCGAGGGATTGGCGCTGCGCTACCCGAGCGCGATCCGCCGCGTGCGCGAAGGCGAGCCCGACGTGCGCTGGACCGAACTTGCCGGCGGCGGCCATCGCCTCGACGTCGTCTCGCCCGAACTGGCCGCGCTGCTCGGCCCGCAGGCGCGCGGCGGCGCGCCGATCGCCGACCTGCCCGGGCTGCGCCGGCGGCTCGAAGCGCTGGCGCAGCTCAAGTGGCTGCTGCGGCTGAATGCGCTCGCGCAGGGCGGCCAGCTCGATGGCTTCGAAGCCGTGCTCGAAGTCTGGAACGGCCCGCGCCTCGCGCGCAGCGGCGCGGCGCAGTCGGCCGAGCCCATCGCCGCGCCCGCGGCCGGCGAGCGCATGGCGCTCAATGTGCGCAACACCAGCGGCCGTTCGCTCGACCTGGTGATCGTCGGCATCGATGCCGAGGGCGGCCTGCATCCGGTGTTCCCGCGCGACGACGGCGAGACCAACCGCTTCGAGCGCGGCGCGCCGGACGCGCCCGCTGCCAAACGCTTCGAGCTGCCCTGGCTCGGCGCCGGCGGCAGCCGCCTTTTGGTGCTGGCCGCGCCCGCCGCGCCGTGGAGCGCACCGCGCCTGTTCGGCGTCGGCCCCACCGACGCGATGCCCGACCTGCGCGTGCGCGGCCTGCCGCGGCCCGAGCGGCAGCACCAGGTCTATGCCGCGATGCCCGGATGGCCGGCCGACGCACCGCTTTCGAAATGATTTTTTCTTCAGGAGACGCACATGAGCTGGACCCTCGATGGAACCCTGGACCCCGACGAGGCGCTGCGCCTCCTGGACCACATGTCGGGTGAATCCGGCAACGACTTCGTGATGCTGATCGAGAACAAGGGCGCGGTGGTCGAGGGCGAGTCCGAGCGCGCCTACGAGGACGGCAAGCAGCGCATGGACATCGCCGGCTACACCTACCTCGCCGAGGTCGTCACGCCGCCCGGCGCCAGCAAGGGCAAGGTGCGCAACAAGTCGCTGATCGTGATCCGCGACTGCGACGCGGCCACGGCCTCGATCGCGAGCCTGATGAAGAACCAGGACAGCGACATCAAGGTGCAGCTGTCGGTCTTCAAGGCCGGAGGCGACACCGCCAAGGACATGCAGCCGACGCTCGAATTCGTGCTCGAGGGTGCGCGCGTCGATTCGCACGCGATCCTCACCGGCGGCAAGCCGAAGCGGGCGTGCGAGATCGTGTGCTTCGCGTACCGGAAGATCGAGATTCGATCGGCACCTCAAAAAGTTACGGGCCAACGCGGTGCAGTCCGCAGTTGTGTCTTCGGGTGAACCACCAAGAGAGGCCGTCATGACACTTTCCGCCGAACTCCTTCAAGCCGCCGATCCCACGGGTGCGCTCAGGGCCCTCAGCGACGAGGTGCGCGCCAAGCCCGGCGACAGCAAGCTGCGCGTCTTCATGGCGCAGCTCCTGTGCGTGCTCGGGCAATGGGAGCGCGCGCTCAACCAGCTCAATGTCGCGGCCGAGCTCGATGCGCTCGCGGTGCCGATGAAGCAGGTCTATGGCGAGGCGATCCGCTGCGAAGGATTGCGCGCCGATGTGTTCGCCGGCACGCGCACGCCGATGGTGTTCGGCCAGCCCGACGAGTGGCTGGCGCTCCTGATCGAATCGCTGCTGCGCCAGGGCCGCGGCGAGGTCGCGATGGCCGAGGACCTGCGCCAGCGCGCCTTCGATGCCGCGCCGGGCAGCGCGGGCACGCTCGACGGCCAGCCCTTCGAATGGCTGGCCGATGCCGACATGCGCCTCGGCCCGGTGCTCGAAGCCTTCGTGAACGGGCGCTACTACTGGGTGCCGTTCGCGCGCCTGGCGCACCTCAAGTTCGATCCGCCCGAAGATTTGCGCGACGCCGTGTGGCTGCCCGCGCACCTGCAGTTCGAAAACGGCGGCGAGACGCTGGCGCTGGTCCCGGCGCGCTACGAAGGCACCGAGAAGAGCGGCGACGGCGCGCTGCAGCTTGCGCGCAAGACCGAGTGGCGCGAGCTGCGCCCCGAGGTCTGGGCCGGCCTCGGCCAGCGCATGTGGAGCAGCGATGCCGGCGAGCATGCGCTGCTGGATGTGCGCGAGATCCTCTTCGATGCCGCTGCCGCATCGCCCGCGGAAGGCCGCGATGGCTGAGCTCACCGCGCAGGAGCGCCTGCAGCCCTCGCTGCTCGATCGCCTGGTCGACAACGCGCCGGGCGAGAAGCGCGAGAGCGACGACAAGCGCACGCTGACGCGGCAGGCGCTGCGCCAGGCCGTGCTGCGCGATCTGTCCTGGCTCTTCAACGCGACGGGCTACGGCCTGGCCTTCGACGACAAGCGCTATCCGAACGCGGCGCGCTCGGTGCTCAACTACGGATTGCCTATGCTGTCCGGCCAGTTCACGTCCTCCGTTCAGCGTGTCAGCATGGAACAGGCTTTGAAGAACGCGATCCTGCAGTTCGAGCCCCGCATCCTGCCTCGCACACTCGAAGTTGAACTCGTCATGGAAGGCTCGGCACTTGATTCCCACAACCGCATCGGCCTGCAGATCCGCGGCATGCTCTGGGCGCAGCCCGTGCCGCTCGAATTCCTGATGCGCAGCCGGATCGACCTCGAAGAGGGCCGCATCGAGATCCAGGACATGGCCTTGCCACAGCGATAGGGGCGTTCGATGGACCCGCGCCTGTTGACCCTGTACGAACAGGAGCTGCGTTACTTTCGCGAGAGCGCGTCGGAGTTCGCGCGCGCGTTTCCGAAGATCGCCAACCGCCTCGGCATCGAGGGCCAGGAAGTCGCCGATCCCTATGTCGAACGGCTGATCGAGGCCACGGCCTTCCTGTCGGCGCGCGTCGGCCTCAAGCTCGATGCCGAGTACCCGCGCTTCACCGGCCATCTGCTGGACATCGTCTATCCGCACTTCATGGCGCCGACGCCGTCGATGATCGTGGTGTCGATGGCGACCGACCCCGACGACGCGAGCCTTGCGAGCGGCCCGGTGCTGCCGCGCGGCAGCGGGCTGCGCGCGCGGCAGGCGGTGGGGCAGAACACGCACTGCGAATTCCGCACCGCGCGTGCGCTGCGCGTCTGGCCGATCGAGGTGCAGCGCGCGCAGTACTTCACCTATGCGCCCGACCTGCCGCTCAACCAGCATCCGCAGTCGCGCGAGATCCGCGGCGGCCTGCGCGTCGCGCTGCGTGCCACGGCGGCGCTGCGCTTCGACCAGATCCCGCTCGATGAACTGCTGATCCATTTCGGCGGCGCCGAGGACGTGGCCTGGCAGCTGCACGAATGCATGCTCGGCAAGCCGCTGGGCGTGCTGGTGCAGCCGCTGGGTGCCAACGGCACGGCCAGCGGCGCGGCCGGCAGCGCGGTGCGCAGCCTGCCGGGCAGCGTGGTCGAGCCGGTCGGCTTCGACGACGACGAGGCGCTGCTGCCGGCGACGGCCACCGGCTTCTCGGGCCATCGGCTGGTGCAGGAGTACTTCGCGTTTCCGCAGCGCTTCCAGTTCGCGCGCATCACCGGCCTTGCGCGCGTGCTCGCGACGATGGCGACGAGCGACATCGAGATCGTCGTGCTCTTCTCGCGCGGCGACGCGGCGCTCGAGAAGCTGGTGAGCGCCGACAACATCCAGCTGAACTGCGTGCCCGCGGTCAACCTCTTCAGCAAGCGGCTCGACCGCGTGGCGGTGACCGAGGGCGTGAGCCAGTTCCATCTGCTGGCCGACCGCACGCGGCCGCAGGACTTCGAAGTGCACACCGTGACCGAGGTGGTGGGCCACGGCAGCCCCGGTGCCGAGGCCGCGTCCGAGCAGGTCTTCCTGCCTTTCTATGCCGCCTTCCACGGCAGCCGCCACAGCCACCCGGCCTATTTCACCACCACGCGCGAGCCGCGCATGCTGTCGGTGCGCCAGCGCACCGAAGGCCATCGCAGCAGCCACATCGGCTCCGAGCTCTACATGCAGATCGTCGATCCGCAGCAGGCACCCTATGCGAGTGCGATGCGGCAGCTGGCCGTCACGGCGCAGGTCACCAACCGCGACCTGCCCTTGCTGATGCCGCTCGGGCGCGAGAACGACTTCGATTGCATCGATGCGTTTCCGGTGCAGCGCGTGCGCATGGTGCGCGGTCCGTCGCGGCCGGTGTCGCCGGTGGTGAGCCAGGGACTGGGCTGGCGCGTGATCGACCATCTCGCGCTCAACTATCTTTCTCTCGCCGACAGCACGCCGCAACAAGGTGCGGCCGCGCTGCGCGAGATGCTGATGCTCTACGCCGTGCATGCCGACGAGGTGCGCCAGGGCCAGGTGCGCGGGCTGCTGTCGGTGCGCGCGAAGCCGGTCGCGCGCCGGCTGCCGCTGGCCGGGCCGATCGCGTTCGGGCGCGGGCTGGAGGTCACGCTCGAAGTGGACCGCGGCGCCTTCCATGGGCACAGCGCCTTCCTGTTCGGCGCGGTGCTGGCGCGCTACCTCGCGCGGCATGTCGAGGTGAATCACTTCGTCGAGACCGTGCTCACGATCTCCGGCCGCGGCGAGACCATGCGATGGAGGCCGCTGTGCGGGACACGCCAGATCCTGTAGCGCCGCCATCGACCGCGCGGCCCGCCGAGAGCGTCGGCGAACGGCTGCTCGCGTGGTCGGCCGATCCGTGGGCGTATGACTACTTCGCCGTCATGCGCCGGCTCGAATCGCTCGCGGCCGCGTCGCCGCGCTGGGGCCATGCGCTGCTGCCGAGCGCGGAGCCGGTGCGCGTCGGGCAGGAGCCTTCGCTGTCCTTCGCGCCCGCGAGCTTCAGCCGCTTCGAGCCCGCGACCGCCGATTCGCCGCCGCGCCTGCGCCAGCAGTTCTTCGGCTACCTCGGGCCGAACGGGCCGCTGCCGGTGCACCTGAGCGACTTCATCCGCGAACGCACCCTCAATCACGGCGACCCGACCTGGCTTGCCTTTCTCGACACCTTCTCGCACCGCTTCGCGCTCTACCTCTATCGCGCGTGGGCGCAATCGCGGCCCGCGGTCGGACTCGACCGGCCGGGCGAGGACGGCTTTCGGCGCCATGTCGGCGCGCTGGTCGGCATCGGCACCGAAGCGCGCCAGCAGCGCGACGAGATCCATGACGATGCGCGCCTGCATTTCTCGGGCTGGCTCGCGCGCCGCGTGCACAACGCCGAGGGTGTCGAAGCCGTGCTGTGCAGCTACTTCGGCGTGCCGGTGCGGCTCGAGCCCTGGGTCGGCCACTGGATGCCGCTGCCCGCCGAAGAGCTCACGCGCCTCGGCCGCGGCGAGGCCTCGCGCACGATGGGCCTGGGCGCGATGCTGGGCCGGCGCGCCTGGGACCGCCAGCACCGCGTGCGGCTGCACCTCGGGCCGCTCTCGCTCGAACGCTATCGCGAGTTCCTGCCGATCGGCGCCGCACGCCCCGCGCTGCAACGCTGGATGCAGCAGCTGCTGGGCGACGAACTCTACTGGGATGCCGAGCTGATGCTGGAGAAGGCCGAGGTGCCGCCCACGCGCCTCGGCCGCCAGCGCGGCGGCAACGCACCGCGGCTCGGCTGGATCTCGTGGCTCGGCGAACGGCCACGGGCCGGCGACGCAGCCGACGTCCGCATCGACGGCGATGCGCGCCTTGTGCGCGCTGTCGCACTTTCATCCACGGACGCTCGTTCGTCTTGACATCACACGGAGACTTCCCATGAGTGAAATCAGCCGCACCGCCCTGTTCGGCAAACTCAATGCGCTGGCCTACAAGGCCATCGAGGGCGCGACCGTGTTCTGCAAGATGCGCGGCAATCCGTACGTCGAGCTCGAACACTGGGTCGCGCAACTGCTGCAGGCGCAGGACTCCGACCTGCACCGCGTGATCCAGCACTACCAGCTCGACATCTCGGTCGTTGCCAAGGACATGACGGCCGCACTCGACCGCCTGCCGCGCGGCGCCACCGCGATCAGCGACTTCTCGCCGCACATCGAGAACGCGATCGAGCGCGGCTGGACCTATGCCACGCTGCAGTTCGGCGAGGCCCAGGTGCGCACCGGCTACCTGCTGGTCGGCATGCTCAAGACGCCGAGCCTGCGCAATCCGCTCTTCGGCCTCTCGAAGCAGTTCGAGAAGGTCAAGGTCGAGGACCTGGCCGACAACTTCGCCAAGATCTGCGACGCCTCGCCCGAATCGAAGATGCGCGCGCAGGACGGCACCGGCATGGGCAGCGGCGCGCCCGGCGAGGACACGGGCGCGATGGCACCGGCTGCGATGGGCAAGGGCGATGCGTTGAAGAAGTTCGCGGTCGACCTCACCGAGAAGGCGAAGAAGGGCGAGATGGACCCGGTCACCGGTCGCGACGAGGAGATCCGCCAGATCGTCGACATCCTGATGCGGCGACGCCAGAACAACCCGCTGCTCACGGGCGAGGCCGGCGTCGGCAAGACCGCGGTGGTGGAAGGCTTTGCGCAGCGCCTGGCGCGCGGCGATGTGCCGCCGCAATTGAAGGACGTGAAGCTGCTCACGCTCGACATCGGCTTGCTGCAGGCCGGCGCCAGCATGAAGGGCGAGTTCGAGCAGCGGCTGCGGCAGGTGATCGACGAGGTGCAGTCGTCGCCGACGCCGATCATCCTGTTCATCGACGAGATCCACACCCTGGTCGGCGCCGGCGGCGCGGCCGGCACCGGCGATGCGGCCAACCTGCTCAAGCCCGCGCTCGCGCGCGGCAACCTGCGCACCATCGGCGCCACCACCTGGGCCGAGTACAAGAAATACATCGAAAAGGATCCGGCGCTGACGCGGCGCTTCCAGGTCGTGCAGGTGCCCGAGCCCGACGAGACCAAGGCGATCCTGATGCTGCGCGGCGTGGCCAGCGTGCTCGAGAAGCACCACCGCGTGCAGCTGATGGACGAGGCGATCGAGGCCGCGGTCAAGCTGTCGCACCGCTACATTCCCGCGCGGCAGCTGCCCGACAAGGCGGTGAGCCTGCTCGACACCGCGTGCGCGCGCGTTGCGGTCTCGCAGCATGCGACGCCGCCGGAAGTGGAAGACTGCATGCGGCGCATCGAGGCGCTGACGGTCGAGGAGGAAATCATCGGGCGCGAGGAGACGATCGGCATCGACGTCACGAAGCGCGCCGCGCAGGTGCAGGCGCTGCTGGCCGAATCGAAGGCGCAGCTCGAAGTGCTCGATGCGCGGTGGAAGGAAGAGAAGGGCCTGGTCGATCGGCTGCTCGAACTGCGTGCGCAATTGCGCAAGGGCAATCAGCCGGTGGATGCGCCGGCCGAGGGCGCCGCAGCGCCACCCGACCGCGCCGCGCTGCTGGCCGAGCTGCATGAACTGCAGCAAAAGATCAGCACCGTGCAAGGCGAGTCACCGCTGATCCTGCCCTCCGTCGATGCGCAGGCCGTGGCCTCGGTGGTCGCCGACTGGACCGGCATCCCGGTCGGCCGCATGGTCAAGAACGAGGTCGAGGCCGTGCTCAAGCTCGCCGACACGCTGAACCAGCGCGTGATCGGCCAGAAGCACGGGCTGGAGATGATCGCGCGCCGCATCCAGACCTCGCGCGCGCGGCTGGACAACCCGAGCAAGCCGATCGGCGTCTTCATGCTGTGCGGCACCTCGGGCGTCGGCAAGACCGAGACCGCGCTCGCGCTGGCCGAGGCGCTCTACGGCGGCGAGCAGAACATCATCACCATCAACATGAGCGAGTTCCAGGAGGCGCACACCGTCTCCACGCTCAAGGGCGCGCCGCCCGGCTATGTGGGCTACGGCGAGGGCGGCATCCTGACCGAGGCCGTGCGGCGCCGGCCCTATTCGGTGGTGTTGCTCGACGAGGTCGAGAAGGCGCATCCGGACGTGCACGAGATCTTCTTCCAGGTCTTCGACAAGGGCTGGATGGAAGACGGCGAGGGCCGCATGATCGACTTCAAGAACACGATCATCCTGCTCACCACCAACGCCGGCAGCGAGCTCGTGATGAGCATGTGCCGCGACCCCGAGCTGCTGCCCGAGCCGAACGCGCTGGCCGATGCGCTGAAGGCGCCGCTGATGAAGGTGTTTCCGCCGGCGCTGCTGGGCCGCATCGTCACCATCCCGTACTACCCGCTGTCGCCCGACATGATGAAGAAGATCGTCCGGCTGCAGCTGGGCCGCATCAAGAAGCGGGTCGAGACCAACCACGGCGTGCCCTTCGAGTACAGCGAGGCGGTGGTCGAGCAGGTCGTCGCGCGTTGCCAGGATCCGGAGTCGGGCGGGCGCGTGATCGACGCCATCCTGACCAACACCGTGCTGCCGACCATCTCGGTCGAGTACCTGCAGCGGCTGGCTGCGGGTGGGGAGATCCGGCGCGTGGCGCTTGACGTCAAGGAGAGTGAGTTCACGTATGCCTTCGATTGAGGTCTCACGTCGCTTGTCTCGCGCTGATTTGCTGCGCGGGGTGTGGTTGCCCCACCGATGGGCCGCCCGGCAGGCGGTGCGGGCCGTGCCGGCTTCACTGCGTCGGCACAGCCCGCACCGCCTGCCGGGCTCTGTGGTGGCTCGAAGGCTTGTATTCCTCGGCCGGTTTGACGACCCGTGGTCTTCGCGGGCCTCGGTGCTGCACAACGATTCGATCGGCGCGGCGTGGGTGCGGTCTGAGGAGCGCAGTAGTTCTTGCATCAACCCGGAGCCTTGTGGACGGTGCGGGGTGGACCATCCAAGGGAGAGGACCTGATAAATGGCCGAATACGAATTCAAGATCCAGAGCGACTCCCCAGCCGCCCCAGACCTGATGTTCTGGCGCGTGATCGGCCACGAGACCCTGTCGCGGCCGTCGTTCTACGTGCTCACGGTGCTCTCGAAGAACGAGAAGCTCGCGCACAAGGACATCCTCGGCCATGCCTTCGACGTGGTGATCGAATTCCTCGATGCCGACGGCGCCAAGCACGAGCGCCATTGCCAGGGGCACGCGGTGCGCTTCACGCACGTCGGCGAAGTCGGCCGCTATTTCCGCTACGAGATCTCGCTGCAATCCTGGTTCGGCCTGCTCGCGCGGCGCACCAACTCGCGCATCCTGCAGGAGAAGAAGGTGCTCGACGTGCTCGACGCGGTGTTCGAGGACAGCCCGATCAAGCGCTTCAAGAAGACCCGCACCGACAAGGTCATCGGCACCCACAAGCCGCGGCGCTACTGCGTGCAGCATGGCGAGAGCGACTACGGCTTTCTCTCGCGGCTGATGGAGGACGAGGGCATCTACTACTGGTTCGATGCCCACGACGCGCCCGGCACCATGCACCTGTCGGACACCAGCGACGTTGCGCACGACAAGCTGCCCGTCGCCGACACCCTGCACCACGTCGAGAGCGGCGTGACCGAGGGCCGCTACAACGAGATCACCCGCTTCGTCAGCACGCACCAGTTCGACACCGGCAAGTTCGCCTCCCGCGACAGCGACTTCAAGGCCATCCGCAAGAAGCTCAGCGCCGACAAGGGCGACCCGGACACGCACGAACTCGCCGACCTCGAAGCCTTCGAATTCCCGGGCGGCTACTTCGATGGCGACGACACCGACCACACCGCCAAGCTCCGTCTCGACGAACTGGTCGCGCGCCGCCAGCGCCACTGGGCATTGACCACCTGGCCCGACGTGGCGGCAGGCAAGGCCTTCAAGTTCGCGGGCGATCCCGACGGCACGCGCGACGGCGACTACCTGATCGCGGCCTGCACCTTCGTCGCCACGCACCCCGGCTACGAGAGCCTCGACCTCAAGGAAGAGCCGAAGCCGCTCGGTGCCGTGCTGAAGGAAGCGCTCGCGGACGATGCGGTGAACGCCGACACGCGCAGCGCGCTCGCCGAACTGATCGACAGCGCGCCCGCATTGCGAACCGGCATGCCCGGCACCAGCGCCTTCCTGCTCACCGTGACGCCGCTCGACATGCTGTTCCGCCCGCCGCGCCTCACGCCGCGCGTCACCATGCCGGGGCCGCAGACCGCGATCGTGGTCGGCCCGAAGGGCGACGAAATTCATGCCGACGATTTCGGCCGCGTGAAGGTGCATTTCCACTGGGACCGCTACGACGAGAGCAACGAGAAATCCACCTGCTGGGTGCGCGTGTCGCAGCCCTGGGCCGGCAAGGGCTGGGGCGGCTACTTCATCCCGCGCATCGGCCAGGAGGTGATCGTCGACTTCCTCAACGGCGACCCCGACCGTCCGATCATCATCGGCCGCCTGTACGACGACGACCAGCCCAAGCCCTTCGACTCGCACACGCAGAGCGGCTTTCGCACGCGCTCCACGCCCAAGGGCAGCGCCGCCAACTGCAACGAGTTCCGCTTCGACGACAAGAAGGGCTCGGAGCAGGTTTTTCTGCATGCCGAGAAGAACCAGGACATCGAGGTCGAGAACGACGAGACGCACTGGGTCGGCCATGACCGCAAGAAGACCATCGACCACGACGAGACCAGCCACATCAAGAACAACCGCACCGAGACGGTGGACGTCAACGAGAAGATCGACATCGGCAGCAACCGCACCGAGACCGTGGGCTCGAACGAGAAGATCACGATCGGCGCCGACCGCACCGAGACCGTGGGCGGCAGCGAGAGCGTGACCATCGGCGCCAACCGCAGCCTCACGGTCGGCGCCAGCGAGACCGTCAACATCGGCGCCTCGCGCACCGAGACGGTGGGCGCGGGCATCACGCAAACCATCGGCGCCGGCGTGACGCAGACCGTCGGCGCGGGCATCACGCAGACGGTGGGCGCCGCCATCAACGTGACCTCGGGCGGGCCGATGACCTTCATCGCGGCCGGCGGCTTCAACGTCATCGCGCCGGGCGGCACCAAGATCGTCGACTTCCAGCTCGGCCAGATCGGCGGCCAGAACCAGATCGGCTATGCGTTCCAGTTCAACTTCTCGGGCATCAATCTCGAAGCCAACATCGTCAAGGGCGAAGCCACGGCCTGCACCAATGCGGCCATCGGCATCAAGACCGAAGTGGTCGGCGTCGAGACCGTGGGCGCGACCGCGGTGCAGAAGGCCTCGGCGCTCGAAGCGCTCAGCAACGCGACCGGCATCGAGATGGACACGCTGAAGATCTTCCTGTGAGGCACGCGTGAAAGTCATCAAGGCCTTTCCCGTCTCGCTGGTGACGCGCTGCTTCGAGTTCCGCGGCCGCACCTCGCTGGGCGTGTCGGCGCTGTTGATGGTGGCCATGGGCGAGGCGCGCAAGCTGTGGACCGAAAAGGACCTGTGGACCTTCTGGGCCACGCGCGCCGAGGCGCAGTGGCCGCTGGAAGAAGGCATGCCGCGCGTGCGCAGCGAATACCTGATCTCGGGTTCGGCCTACACCCATGGCAAGGACCGCACGGCCTGTGCCGTGGCCGCGCAGGTGGGCGCGCTGCGCAAGCAATTGATCGTGCACGGCGAGCGCTACTGGGACGGCAATGCGATCTCGCCCGCGCAAGCCTTCGCCAGTCTGCCGCTCGGCTGGTCGCATGCGTGGGGCGGGCCGGCGCTGCCGGAGAACCCGCTCGGCATGGGCATGGAAGACCACGAACTCGATGGGCACCGCATCCGCCTGCTGCCGCGCATCGAGGATCCGCGTTTCGCGCTGAACTCGCGCGAGGCCGTTGGCATGCCGGCCGGCTTCGGCCCGCTCGACGGCATGTGGCCGCAGCGCGCAGCCAAGCGCGGCACCTACGACCAGCGCTGGATGACCGAAGAGTTTCCGGCCGTGGCCTCGGATGCCGACTGGACCACCTTCAACAGCGCGCCCGAGGACCAGCAGCAGGCCGAGCCCTTCAAGGGCGACGAAGCCTATGCCTTCCACAACCTGCATCCCACGCAGCCGCTGTTGCAGGGGCGGCTGCCTGGCTTGCGCACGCGCGTGTTCGTCACGCAGCGGCGCGCGGGCGAGGAGAAGTTCAGGGAAGTCCGCATGCGGTTCAACACGCTGTGGTGCTTTCCGGACGCGGAGCGCGCGATCCTGATCTTCCAGGGCATGCACGAGATCGCCGAGGACGACGGCGCCGACGTGGTCCATGTGCTGGCCGGCATCGAGGACCTCGATGCGCCGCGTCCTGCCGCGCATTACCTCCATGTGCGCGACAAGCGGCTCGACAAGGAGAACGGTGCGCTCGAATCCCTGCGCGAGGACGACCTGATGCCGGCCGATCTCGTCGTGCCGCTGTTCGACCTGACGCCGATCGAGAACCGCGCGCTGGTCCGCGGCCAGCGCCGCGCCGAAGCCGAGCGCGTGGCGGCCCGCGCGGAAGTCGCGTCCTACGGGCTCGACCCCGATGCCGGCCATGCGCCCGCGGTGAAGGGACCGCCGCAGCCCGAGGTGAAGACGCTCGACGACCTGATCCGCCTGCGCGCGCAGATGGAAACCCAACGCATCGAACTCAACGCCCAGGCCGAGAAGGACAAGGCCGCGATGCTCGCGGACGTGAAGAAAGTCTTCGCGGAACAGAACAAGGACTTCGGCGTGATCGAGCGCGAGATGGCCGGGCTCGAAACACGCGGGCCGCCCAAGCCCTTCGCCGCGGCGCTGGTCGAGGACTTCAGGAGGTTCGTCGAACTCGGCAAGGCCCACAAGGGCGACGTGCGCGAACTCGAAGACATGCTGGCCGACGAGAAGCTGATCGCGCAGTGGCACGACGGCGACAAGAAGCAGTTGCAGGCCTATCGCGCGATGGCCCACTACCAGCACGCGGCCGACGGCGTGGCCGGCAAGGCCTCGACCGCATTGCGCGCGCGCGTGAGCGCCCACCATGCGCACAAGGGCAGCTTCGCGGGCTGGGACCTGACCGGTGCGAACCTCTCGGGCCTCGACCTGCAGGGCGCCGATTTCCAGGGCGCGCTGCTCGAAAGCGCGAACCTCACGGGCACGCTGCTGGCCGGCGCCAACCTCTGCGACGCCGTGCTCGCGCATGCGACGCTGCTGTCCACGCAATGCCAGGGCGCACGCTTCGACCGTGCCAACCTGGGCGCCGCGCGCATCGAGAAATGCGACTTCGGCGGTGCCAGTCTGGTGGGCACGGGGTTCCAGAAGGCGCGCCTGCACGAGGTGCGCCTGCGCGGCGCGAAGCTCGACGGCGTGCGCTTCGACGAGGCCGTGATGGTGGCGCTCGATTTCGGCGAGGCCACGTGCGAGGCGATGCTGGTGTTCTTTCGCCGCGACCTGCGCGGCTGCAGCTTTGCCGGCGCGCGCTTCGCGCAATGCAGCTTTGTCGAATGCGAATTGGGCGGCGCCGATTTCTCGCAGGCGCAATTCGCCAAGTGCGCCTTCGTCAGCGTGCGTGCCGAGCGCGCGTCCTTTCGCGGCTTGCGCATCGCGTCGGGCTGCTTCGCGCAGCACTGCATGCTGACGGGCACCGACTTCGACGGCGCGCACTTGCCGAACATCAGCTTTCGCGGCGCGGCGCTCGCGGGCTCGCGCTTCATGCAGGCGCAACTGCAGGGCGCGGACTTCAGCGAATGCGATCTGGCCCGAGCGGACTTTCGCCAGGCCGACTTGCGCCAGGCGCGCTTCGTGCGCGCCGAATTGAAGCAGGCGCAACTGAGCGCAGCGAACCTGCAGGAAGCCGTCTTCCAGCATGCAAGGCTCGAAGCCACCGACTACCGGCGGGCCAATCTGTTCCAGAGCGATTTCGCGCGCGTGCGCCTCGGCGGCGGCGAGCGTTTCGACGATGCGCTGATCACCCGCATGCGCACCTATCCGCGCCACCGGCCGCCGGCCGGCGCCACGAGCCCGTCATGAACCGCGCCGAGGTCTTGCGCCATGTGCAGAACGCCGAGCCGGTGATGGGGCAGGACCTGTCGGGCATGGACTTCGAAGGCGCCGACCTGTCGGCGACGCTGTTCGACGGCTGCACCTTCCAGGGCACCCGCATGGCCGGCGCCGACCTGTCGGCCAGCCAGCTGGTGCGCTGCAACTTCGTGCGCACCGACCTCGGCGACTGCCGCGCCTTCGGCACCACCTTCTTCGAGACCCGTTTCGAGCGCGTCGTGATGGTGGGCGCTCAGCTGAACAATGCCTCCTTCTTCCAGTGCGCGATCGCGGGCCTGGCGCTGACGGGCAGCACGCTCGATTTCGTGACCTTCTCGCAGTGCACGGTCGACAAGCTGCTGTTCAAGGATGCTGCATTGGAAAAGGTCACGATGGCCAGCTGCACGACCGCGATGATCGATTTCTCTGCCGCCACGCTGGAGCGCTCGGTGCTGCTCGAATGCGACCTGCGCCACTGCAAGTTCGAGGGCACCGCGTTCTCCAACGTGGTGCTGCTCAAGTCCAACCTGGCCGGCAAGAAGCTGGCGCACCACAGCTTCGTCAACACCCAGTTCATCGGCGCCGACCTGCGCGGCTGCGACTTCTCGCAGGCGCGCATCGCGCAGGCCAATTTCCAGGGCGCGCAGCTGGCCGAGGCGCGCTTCGAGAAGGCGCATGCGCCGAACGCGATCTTCATGGAGGCGGATGTGTCGGGTGCCTGCTTCGACCACGCGGTGCTCAGGCAGGCGATCTTCGCCGGCGCGCGCGCGTCGAAGGCGAGTTTCCGTTCGGCCGATCTCTACCAGAGCAACTGGGCGAACGCGGTGCTGCCGGGCGCGGTGCTCAGCGGCTGCGACCTGACCTATGCGGACTTCTCGCATGCCGACCTGAGCCAGGCCGACCTGCGCGGCGCGCAGATGTTCCGCGCCAAGCTGCATGCCGTGACGGACCCGGGCGCGCAGTACACCGACCGGCCGCGTGCGCTGGAAAGCGAACCCGAATTGCTGGCCGCCGAGCAATGGCGGCCGGTGCCTTTGCCCGGATGACGCCCGGATGACGATGGAGCATTGAATGAGCACACGAGACGAGCCCCTGATGCAGCTTTGCGCGATGCCCCTGCACGGCGTCGGCACCGTGACGGCGATCGACCACAGTGGCCTGTGCACGCTGCGCACGGCACAAGGCGAGCAGGTCGCCAGGCAGGCGGCGAGCTGCCTGCTGGCGCCGCAGGCCGGCGACCGCGTATGGTTCGCCGGCGATCTCGAACAGGGGCTCTACGTGACCGCGATCCTCGAGCGCGGCGATCCGGCCTCCGAGGCGCGCGTGCGGCTGCCCGCGCACGGCACGCTCGAAGTCGCCGAAGGTGCGCTGACGCTGCGCGCCGATGCGCTGCACCTCGTCGGCCGGCAGCAGCTCACGGTGCAGGCGGATGCGGCCGCGCTCTGCGTCGGCAAGCTCACCGGTGTCGGGCGCGAGGCGACCTGGTCCTTCGGCCGCATCAAGCTCATCGGCGAGCTGATCGAATCCTTTGCCGAACGCGTGATCCAGTTCTCGCGCTGGAGCCAGCGCACGGTCGACGGCATCGACCAGGTGCGCGCCAGCCAGATCGACTACCGTGCGGACCAGACGATGCAGCTTCAGGCGGAGAATCTGGTGGCCAATGCGACCAAGCTCGTCAAGGCCGACGGCGATCAAATACATCTCGGATAGGAAGGGGCGGCTTCATGTTCGCGAATTGCCAATTGATGGGAACCGACCTCGCGTTCCCCGACGTCTGCCTCACGCCCAGTCCCGTGGGCCCGGTGCCGATCCCTTATCCCAACATCGCGATGGGCCCGACGGCCGTGCCCAATGTGCCGACCATCCTCTTCATGGGTGCGCCGGCGCACAACATGGGCACCACCATCCCGATGACCAATGGCGACAACGCGGGCGTCGCGACCGGCGTCGCGTCGGGCATGGTGATGGGGCCGAGCCGCCATCTCACCGGCGCCTTCACCGTGCTGCTCAAGGGCATGCCGGCCACGCGCATGACCAGCGTGTCGCTGCAGAACAGCACCAATGCGCCGGGCTGCCGGCTGGTGCCGAGCCAGGTCAAGATCCTGATGCTCGCGCCATGAACGGGGAGCACGCATCGTGATCAAGTTGGCCGTGGTCAGCCTGCGCGGCGCGCCGGTGGCGGCGCCGCGCAGCGCGCAGTTCGGACCGGACGGCGGCACCATCGGCCGCGGCGACAGCAACACGCTGGTGCTCGACGACCCGGACCGCACGGTCTCGCGTGTGCATGCGCAGGTGCTGTGCCGCGGCACGCAGTTCTTCGTCGTCGATCGCGGCAGCAACCCGATGGGGCACAACGGCCAGCTGCTCGGCGCCGGCCGCGAAGCCGCGCTGGCCGATGGCGACCGGCTGACCATCGGCAGTTTCGAGCTCTCGGTGCAAGCGGTGCGGGCCGCGGCCGATCCGCTCGATGCCTTCGCGGCCGCGCCTGCTGCGTCGAGCGACGTCGATCCGTTCGCCGACTTGCTTGCGGGGCTCGGACCCGCGACACCGCCTGCGCCCGTGCCCGCGCGCGGCGCGCCGCCGGCCGGCGCCGCCGTGTCGGCTTCGTTGCCCGATCCGTTCGCAGCCGGCGCGGCTGCCGGGGCGGCCGATGATCCCTTCGCCGATCTGCTCGCACCTGCGCCGTCCGGCGCCGCGAAGCCTGCGGCAGGCCTGGGCGCGCTCGACGATTTCTCGGACCTCGGCGCGCCGCCGGCCGGCCGGGCCGCGGGCATCGATGCGCTGTTCGGCGGCAGCGCCGGGCCGGGCGGCCTGGGCGGCGATCCGCTGGCGCTCTCGCCGCTCGCGGACCCGCTGCGGCAGCCGAACACGGCCGGTGGGCTCGATCCGCTCGCGGCCTTTCAGGATCCGGCGCCTGTGGCCAAGGCGCCGCGCAGCGACCATCTGCCGATCGGGCAGTTCGGCTACGTGCCGCCCGCAGCGATGGCGCCGCCTGCCGCGTCGTCCCTGCTGGACGATCTCGCACCGCCGCCGGGTGGTGCATTGAAGTTCGACGACATGACCGGATTGCCGATCGCGGCGACGCCGATCCCTGCGCCCGTGCCATCGCCCGTGCCGCCGCCTGCGCCGATCGCCGCGCGGGCACCCGCGTTCGCGCCGATCTCCGCAACCGCTTCCGCCGCTTCATCAGGCGCGGCGTCCGATGCGTTGCTGGCTGCGTTCCTGCGCGGGCTCGGCAGCACGCACCAGATGCCGGAGGTACTCACGCCCGGGATGATGGAGCGCATCGGCGTGCTGCTGCGTTCGGCCACCGAGGGCACCTTGCAGCTGCTGCTCACGCGCCAGGAGTTCAAGCGCGAAGTGCGGGCCGAGGTCACCATGATCGCGGCGCAGGCCAACAACCCGCTCAAGTTCTCGCCCACGGTCGAGGTCGCGCTTGCGCATCTGCTCGGCCCCGGCGTGCGCGGCTTCATGCCGGCCGAGGCCGCGATGCGCGATGCCTTCGACGACCTGCGCGCCCATCAGTTCGGCGTGATGGTCGGCATGCGCGCGGCGCTCGCGCACGTCATCGAGCGCTTCGGGCCCGACGAGCTCGAAAAGAAGATCGCCGCCAAGTCCGCGCTCGACAGCCTGTTCGCCGCCAACCGCAAGGCCAAGCTGTGGGACCAGTTCATCGCGCTCTACGCCGGCATCGCGAGCGAGGCCGAGGACGATTTCCATGCGCTGTTCGGCAAGGCCTTCATCGAGGCCTACGAGGCGCAGATGGCGCGGCTGAAGTCCGGCGGCTGAATCGAAGCAAGCGCAAGAAGGAAAGCAAGAAAGAAAGAAGGAGGAGGCGCCGTGGAAATCGAGATCGTCACCTTGACCAAGCAGGGCGGGCGGCCCTACAACGAAGACGTGTTCGGCCAGTGGAACGACGGCCGCTTTGTCGCCTGCCTGGTGGCCGACGGCGCGGGCGGCCACGGCGGCGGCGACGTGGCCGCGGCGACGGTGCGCGGCAGCGTGCTCGGCGGCTTCGCGGCAGGGCCGGGGCTTGGTGGTGAGGGGCTGCGGCTGTTGCTGGAGCAAGCCAATCGCGACGTGGTGGCACGACAGGCCGAAGGCGGCAAGTTGGCCGCGATGCGCTCGACCGTGGTGCTGGCCGCGATCGATCTGCACGACCATCTGCTTGCGTGGGCCCACAGCGGCGACAGCCGGGCCTACCTGTTTCGCGCCGGCGCGCTGGTCTCACGCACCGTCGACCACAGCCTGGTGCAGCAACTGGTCGACGGCGGAATGATCGACGAGGAAGGCGCGCGCCTGCATCCGCAGCGCAACATGCTGCTGTCGGCGCTGGGCTCGGTGGACGAAATGCCGGAGATCAGCGTTGCCGCGCCGATGGCGCTCGAGGTCGGCGACGTGGTGCTCCTGTGCAGCGACGGCGTCTGGGAACCGCTCGGCGACGAGTGCCTGCGCGAGACGCTGCAGGCTTCGCGCAATCCGAGCCAATGGGTCGAGCAGATCGATGCGCAGATCAAGGCGCGTGCGAAGCCGGGGCATGACAACTACACGGCGGTGGCGCTGTGGTTGCATCCGGATGATGAGGATGTGACCCAGCTTCTCGCTCCGTCCCCCTGACTGGCTCCCGTCCCCGGACTTGCGCTCTCTCTCCCCCTGGGAGAGAGCTGGGGTGAGGGCGCCGGGCCCGTGAATCGCTACGGCCCCTGATGCACCCACCGACAAGCCGCCGCCCACACCAACAGCGTCGCACCCATCTCCCCCAACTCCGACAGCTGATGGCTTGCGCGGCGCGCTCGGCGCGTTCTGCGACTTCGCGGACCAGGATGGGCGAAGAGGTCCGCAGATCCAACCGGCCTCGGCCATCCACTCGCAGTTGCGGCAGGCGTACCAACAGGTCGCGCAGCGGCGTCTCATGCTCGGCCCGGTGGAGGCCCGGAGCCTCGAAGCTGCCACCTTGCCAGGGGCTTGCACGGGCTTTGCTGTTGATTTGCGCATCCGGCCAAGTTTCCAAAGACTTGGTCGATGAATCCATAGACGATGAATCTATATTGGCAAACCATGTCGCGGTAGATCACAGTCGGTAGAACTCGGTGAGTTGCATGTGACTTGCATCAGCCAGATCGAACGCGGCTTGAAGAATCTGTCGCTGTTCAACGCCAGCAGCGCCAGGCGGGCGGGGCGCTGATCGCGAGATTTCGTTTGCCACCATCCCTTTGTAGATCAGAGGAAGCTTGGCGCTCCGTTGTGGTCGTTAAGAGGTGGCGACGAGCGGTAGTTGTGCAACGGAAGCGGCCGTCGACTCCGATACTGCGACGGGCCGGACCCTGCCAGGAGCCGACATTGAAGGAGCGACGACACCATGACCTACCGAGTTGAGCAAGATGCGTCGCGTCGCCAGGAGTTTGGTGGTGGTGCAAGGGCAGGAACCTGAGCAATCCGAGGCGTGGCCAGCAGCAGCGCGTGGCCATCACGCGCATGCATCCCAGGGTGGTGCTTTTCGACCGGGGACCTCTTCTGCATTCCCCTGAACAACGACATCGTCGGTCTGGGCATGCGCATCGATTGCGTGATGACCGACAACGGCGCGGGCTACAAGAAGATCTTCCAGGCCGCCTGCGACGAACTTGGCATCCGGCATGTGCGAACCCGGCCCTATACCGCCCAGGTCCAATGGCAAGGCCGAGCGCTTCGTACAGACCAGCTTGCGAGAGTGGGCCCATGCCAAACTCCATGAGAGCTCAGCGCAGCGCGAAGCTGCCTTGCAGCCCTTCATCCAGGCGAACATCGTGTGAGGTCTGAACCGGCCACCGAGCCGGTAGTCACGTAACGGATGAGTTCGAGTGGATGCGTGCTGATTTTGACTACCGACCCCCGCCGCCCCTGGGCCACCCCCAGCGCCAGCACCGCCTCCACCGCCAGCACCAGCACCGCCTCCACCGCCTCCAGCACCAGCACCGCCTCCAGCACCAGCACCGGCTCCGCCGCCTCCAGCAGCACCGGCTCCGCCGCCTCCAGCAGCACCGGCACCGGCACCAGCACCGGCACCAGCACCAGCACCAGCACCAGCACCAGCACCAGCACCGGCTCCAGCACCGGCTCCAGCGCCTCCAGCACCCGCTCCGGCTCCAGCGCCTGCACCGCCTGCACCTGCACCTGCGGCACCGCCCGCACCGGCACCAGCCGCACCGGAGCCAGCCGCACCGGAGCCAGCCGCACCGGAGCCAGCCGCGCCGGAGCCAGCCGCGCCGGAGCCAGCCGCACCGGCACCAGCTCCCGCGCCCCCGCTGGCGCCAGTCCCGCTACCTCCGCCGCCCGCCGCGAAGACCCATCGGTCGTTCTTGCTCACGTCCGGGCCCCCCCACGCCAAAGGGTTTTGGGTGCTCCGCGGCGCCGGCCGCGATGGCTGTGCAACCAGGTTGACGGCACGTGCCGCGCACGGCGTTTCGCCGTAGGGGTTGTAGCGGTCGCATTCGCTCGAAGGAACTGTGGAGTGCGGCGAGACGGTCTGGATCGGTTGCGCAAGCATCGGACTGGCTCGCGATTCGACCGCGGTCGGCGGTACCGGCGCTGGGGTAGGTACAGACGCGATGCTCGGCGGCTCGTTCCGCTGCAGCGGTGCAAACGTACGCGCCTCAACCGGAGCCTGCCGGACTTCCGCCGCTGTGACGGACCGTGTCACTGCAGGCATCTTCGCCGGCGGTTGCACTCTCACCGTGGCGACCTGTCGAGGAAAAGTCGGTGGGGGTGGGGACGCGAGTCCCTGCGATGGCGCGGGGTCATCGATGGCCGAGGGCGTCGCGGATGCCTCTGCCGGCACCGGCTCGGTCGGGATGATCACCAGGGCGCCTCCGGAGGTGCCATGCCCGGGTGACGGAGAGGTCCGCGAGTCCACTGCTTCCTCGTGGGCGCGCGGTGGTTTCGGCGCTCGGGCGACTTCGGCCTCTGGCGGTGGCGATGCCGCAGGTTGTGTCGAGACAGAGCGCGGGTTGGCTGGTGCGCCAGTCGCGGTGCCGGCTGCCGGCCAGGGCGATGCCGATGACCGAATGTCCGCGCCGGGT
This sequence comes from Variovorax sp. SRS16, assembly GCF_901827165.1. NCBI lineage: Bacteria > Pseudomonadati > Pseudomonadota > Betaproteobacteria > Burkholderiales > Comamonadaceae > Variovorax > Variovorax sp. SRS16. The sequence continues at coordinate 5,169,205 of NZ_LR594666.1, read as the reverse complement.
GGCGTCAGCGACGATCCTTCCGTGGCCGACCGCCCCAGGTACCAGAGCACGAACGCTACGAGTAGCGCTGGCACCAGCAGGAGCCACACGAGCGAGGTATCGGCGCCTTCGCGCCGCTTGCGCGCGAAAGGGGGCGAATCCAGCGCCGTGGTCTGCGCGGCCCCTTCGCCGGGGTCGGTCCAACCCGGGCCGACCGCACGCAGATTTCCCATCGTCGCGAGCTTTTTTGCGCAGCCCCGGCAGTATTTCGCCGTGTCCCGATTGAGCGTCCGGCAGGCATCGCAAACCCTCGTCATCTGGTGTGGCTGGATGGCCGGCCCGGGTGGTTTCCAATCGCTCCAATCGGGCTCGCCGGACTTCCTCTTGGCTTGGCTGGCAAGGTTTGGCATAGCAGGACCCTACTGGGCCGTGACGCGAGAAATGAGGGCCCTCGCGCCCGCCAGCGAATTGATCACAAGCCAGAACGCCACGAGGTCCCAGGCCTGCGCCCAGCGATGCCACAGGTTAGGCTGCGTAGCCTGCGAGTCCTCCAGATCGGCCGCGTAGTACGCCGGCAGCTTGTGATGGCAGCCCTTGCAAAAGCGCGGAGCGCCGAGATTGATGGTGCTGCAGGCTTCGCAAACTTCTGCCTGGATCACACCCGTGCGCAGTAACGCAAGGTCGATCACGGTTCCGAAAGCGACCGCATCCGACGGGCGCGCGTTGAAGATGGCAGTTGTCGTCATGGCTTGTCCTCGCGAGAGTGGGGATGGCGTCCGTCAGCCGGCGCGACGCATGAGCCGCTGCTCGGCAACGGCCAGCTTTGCGAACATCAGCAGGTCTTCGTCCAAGGGCCCGGGGCCCGCGCCGTCAAGCTGCCGGCGGAAGGCCTGGACGATGCGGGCCTGCACCGCCCTGCGCACCCGAATCGCGCCCATCCACGCATCTCGCTTCTGCTGGGCTTCGGTACCGGGCAGGACGCGAGAGGCGCTTCTGACATAGCGAGTACCGGACATGGGACGACGACCTCTTGCCTTCGGGCTTCTTGACGGCTGTGTGACAGATTTGTTCATGAGTCTCGCTTGGAGAATGGGAGAAATTCACATCGAATAAGTCCTTTGTCCTATGGTCGATTGCGGGCTCATGTAAGACACCGGCTCATGTCGCTGTCCATTTGGTAACGGCGCGTGAGTGCCTTTATGGCGAGAGAATTCACTGGATCGAAAAGCGTCAAGCGTGACTTCCACAGCAAGGGAGGTGGGAACGGCGGTCACGGGACCACGACAAGCGCAAGTTGGGCGCTGGCCCCATCGCTCGGATAGGACGGGGCCAGGTAGACGCCGAGCAGGCCGTTCTGATCTTGGTACTGCACCGGCGGCACGCCGGTGACTTCGAGCTTCTGCCCGGACGGGGTGGCGAGGAAGAGCTTGCCGATCTTCTCGGTGATCAGCATGCGTCCGTCCGGCAGGAAGGCGATGCGCCATGGCAGATCGAACTGCGCGACCTTCGTGAGCTTGAACGGAGGCGATGGGGTGGGGGGCAGCGTTCCGGCGTTGATCTGCGCAAGCACGGGCGCTGCACCGAGGAGCAACCAAGGGATGAGTCCGAACTTCGGGAATGGCATGCTTGGCTCGTCAGTGGGGAGTCCGCGAAGAGTATCCGCCGACCGTGAAAGCAGTGCGGGGCACCGGGCCATCGGCGCGACGAGCGCCGAGGGGTGCCGCCCGCGCTAAAGTGTGGCATCCCCTTCTTTACAGGAGTCGATCCCATGACCCGCTTGCTGGTGCGCAGTTTCGGCGTTTCGCTCGACGGCTTCGCCGCCGGGCCGAACCAGAGCCTGGAGCACCCGCTGGGCGTTCGCGGTCCCGAACTCATGGATTGGTTCTTTCCCACGCGCGTCTGGCAGCAGATGCACAAGACGGGCGAGGCCAACGGCGAGACCGGCATCGACAACGAGATCGCCGAACAAGGCTTCGCCGAGATGGGTGCCTGGATCCTCGGGCGCAACATGTTCGGGCCGGTGCGCGGTCCCTGGCCCGACGAGCGCTGGAAAGGCTGGTGGGGCGACGAGCCCCCGTACCACGTGCCGGTCTTCGTGCTGACCCACCATGCCCGCGCGCCACTGACGATGCAGGGCGGTACCAGCTTCCACTTCGTCACCGGCGGCATCCACGAGGCACTGGCACTGGCGCAGGCCGCCGCGGGTGCGCGCGACGTGCGCCTGGGCGGCGGCGTGGCCACCGTGCGCGAATATCTGAAGGCCGGGCTGATCGACGAACTGCACCTGGCCGTGCGGCCGGTGCTGCTGGGGAAGGGCGAAGCGCTGTTCGCAGGCCTGGACCTGCCGGCGCTGGGCTACAGCTGCGAACGGCAGGTGGCCGGCGAGCGCGCCACGCATGTGTTCCTGCGCAGGAGTCGTACTTGAAAGTCGAAGGCCAATGCCATTGCGGCGCAATTGCATACGAAGCAGAAGTGCAGCCCGGCACCATCACGATCTGCCATTGCACTGACTGCCAGACCCAATCGGGCTCCGCATTTCGGGCCAACATTCCCGCGCCTGCGAGCGGCTTCCGGCTGGTGAAGGGCACGCCTCGAACCTACATCAAGACTGCAGCCAGCGGAGCAAAGCGGGTTCTTGCATTCTGCGAGGTCTGTGGCAGTTCTCTTTATGCCTGCGCTGCGGAGAACCCGCAGGCGTACTCGTTGCGCATCGGCACGCTGAAGCAGCGACATGAATTGAGCACACCGCAGCGGCAAATCTGGACGCAGCGTCGTCTTTCATGGGTGGCGTTCGCGGAGGAGCTCGAGACCTTTGGCGGTCAACCATAGCGGGCCACGTTTCATTTCGCTTGCTCCTGGTCCTGCAGCCCAAGCACGCCATCCACACAGGTGATGCACGACCCACCCACGCGGACCTGGCCGTCCACGCCGACGCGCACCTTCACACGCCCATCCCGCCCGACACAGCGCCCCTGAGCGGCCACGTAGGCCACGCCGTCCGCCGGCAGCATGCCGCGCTCCCACTGGAAGGCCGCCACGCTGGCATTGCCGCTTCCGCAGACGGGATCTTCCTCGACCCCGCACGACGGCGCGAAGGCGCGGACTTCGATGGCCACGTCCCCTTGCGGGTATCGGCCGAATACGGTGAGGCCCGTGACGCCAAGACGGCGCTCGAATGCCGCCAGTCTCGCGAAGTCGGGCTGCAGATCCAGCACGGCAGCGGCATCGGTCATCGGCAGGACGACCCAGATCGCACCCACGTTCACGATGGCCGGCGCGACCTCGTGGTGCAGCTTGCATCCCAGGATGAGCGCGAGTTCCGCGATGTCGGCGGCCGACAGCGGCTCGATGCGCGCGGACGGCAGGGCAAAGCTGAGCTCGCGGCCATCGGCTTCGTTGTTATCGATCGTCACGTCGACAAGGCCGATGTCGCACTGCTGAACCAATCGCCCGCCTTCGCGCGGCGTGGCCCGTCCCGCTTCCAGCACGGCATGCGCACTGCCCAGCGTCGGATGCCCGGCAAAGGGCAATTCGCTGCGCGGTGTGAAGATCCGCAGGCGATAGTCCGCCGCGGGCGTCGTTGGTGGCAGGACGAAGGTCGTCTCGGAGAGATGGGTCCAGCGCGCGATGGCCTGCATGGCCTCGGCGTCCAGGCCATCGGCATCGAACACGACGGCCACCGGATTGCCTGCCAGCGGTCGCGCGCTGAAGACGTCGACCACGGCGTAGCGGTGAGATCGTTTCGGCATGTCGGCTACACCGCCGCGATCACGCCGATCTCGACGCTGTACTGCGGGAATGCCAGCTTCGATTCGACGCATGCGCGGGCGGGCGCTTGGCCTTCGGGAACCCAGGCGTCCCAGACTTCGTTCACATCGTCGTACGAGGCGTGGCGCGCGAGCCAGATGCTGGCCGACAGGATTCGGGTCTTGTCGGCCCCGAGCTTGGCCAGCAGCGCGTCGATCTTGGCGAGGATCTGCGCGGCCTGGCCCTTCACGTCCTGGCTCGTGTCGTCCGCGACCTGCCCCGCCAGGAAAGCGAACCCGCCGTAGACGACGGCCTGACTCATGCGCTTGCTGGTGTCGTAGCGTTTGATCTGCATGGCTTCTCCTTGAATGTCGGGTGTCACTTTGCGATGGCGGCGTCCAGCACCGTCGAAAGGGCGGACAGCGCGAGGCCCAGGCGCCCAGGCGGCAGGTACCCGAAGCCCAGCCGGAAGATGCGATCGCTCTCGCCGAACCACTCGCCGGACGCCAGTTGCAGTTCGTGCCGGGGCAGCAGGTCCCAGAACCGCGAGACGGCGGCGGTGTCGAACTTGTCGTCGCGCAGGCGCAGGCAGCACAAGGCGCCGCCATCCGGGCGAATCCATTCGATGCGCCGGCGCTCGACGTCGCACCAGGCCGCCAACTCCATGAGCGCTTCGGCGAGCAGTCGACGACGCGGCGCGAGCACGCTCTCGCGATGGCGCAGCAGTGCAGCGGCCAGCGCCTCGTCGAGCACCGAGCCGGAGATCACGGTGTTCATCTTGGCGACGACCAGGCGCGATCGGAGGTCCGCGTCTGCGACGGTGAGCCAGCCCGTGCGCAAGCCGGGCGCGCCCAGCGCCTTGGACACGGAGGCGCCCGTGACGATGCGCGGGTGCAGTCCGGCGAAACTGTCGGGCGCGGCTTCGTTGCCGTAGGTGGCCTCGCGATAGGTCTCGTCGATGAAGAGGATGGCCTGCGGTGCCTTGCTTTCCAGCAATGCGAGGAGCTTCCCGACGATGGCACGCGGCGTCCGGACCCCGCTGGGGTTCTGCGGCGAAGCGAGGCTGACCAGCCTGGTCTTCGGCGACAGGCTGGCGGCGAGTTCGTCAAGGTCCAGCTGGTAGTGGTTCTCGAAGGTCAGCCTGATCTCGCAGACGGCGACACCTGCGCCGAGAAGACAGTCGCGGCTCGGCGGAAAGCACGGTGTCACGAGGACCGCCTCGTCGCCGGGGCGGCAGACCTCGAAGGCCAGCAGGAAGAGTCCCAGCGCTGTGCCCTGCGTCGTGACGACTTGCTCGGCAGAAACCTTGCAGGCCTTGGCAATCTCCTCGCGAAGCTCGACTGCGCCCGCGGACCGGCCGTAGCCGAGCTTCAAGCCGCGCAGGGTCTGGAGCCCGGCCAGGTCCAGCACGTCTCCGACCGTCAGGTCCTGCGATGTGCTCTCCGCCAGGTTGAAGGGTCGGTTCACGTCGAGCAGGGAAATGATCTCGTTGCGGGGGAACCTGCCTCGCCACTCGACCTTCTCTTCAAGCGCAGTCATTCGTTCAACCTTGCACGGATGTTGGAATGCGCATCCTAGTGATTGGCAGGCGACCAGAACAGCCACAATTTGCCTCGGATTCGATCAGCACAATTTGCGTGCTTCCCAAAGGCACATCGCCGACAATCGTGCCCGGTCCGGCCACGAGCGCACCATGGATGCAGACACCACGACTCACCGTTACGAACAGCTCGCGGACCTCATCGTCCGCATGATCGACAACGGCACGCTGGCGCCCGGCGTGCGCCTGCCGTCGGTGCGTGCCATCGGCGCGCAGTACGGCATCAGCATCTCGACGGTGCTGCAGGGCTATCGCCTGCTGGAAGACCGCGGCATTCTGGTCGCGCGGCCACAGTCAGGCTTCTACGTCGCTGCCACGCAGGGTGGAACGCTCGCGCTGCCGTCCACCTCGCGCCTGCGTTCGAAGGCGTCGACCGTGTCCATCAGCGGCGCCGTCGCAGCCTTGCTGGAGCACGCGTCCAACTCGGCGCTCGTGCCGCTCGGCTGCGCCGTGCCGGACGCGGCGTTGCTGCGGTCCCATCGACTCGACCTGGCGCTGGCGCGTGCCGCACGTCAGCACGGCGCGCACTACAACGTCTACGGCGCGCCGCGCGGTGAGCTGCGGCTGCGCCGTGAAATCGCGAGGCGGGCGATGCGCATCGGGCATGCGTTGTCGCCGGACGACGTGGTCATCACGAGCGGTTGCACGGAAGCCGTGACCCTCGCGCTGAGCTCCGTCGCCAAGCCCGGCGACACGATCGCGGTCGAATCGCCCACCTACTTCGGGCTTCTCCACACGTTGGAGATGCTCGACCTCAAGGCCCTGGAGCTTCCCACCGATCCGACCCGCGGCGTCCATGTCGACGCACTCGCCCGGCTGCTCGACACGGAACCCGTGGCGGCCTGCATGCTGTCGTCGAGCTTCAGCAATCCGTTGGGCTCGTTGATGCCCGAAGCACAGAAGCGCGAACTGCTCGCGCTGCTCGCGCGGCATGCCGTGCCCCTGATCGAGGACGACGTCTACGGCGACATCCACTTCATGCGCGAACGGCCCAGGCCGTTCATCGCGCTCGACGGCGGTGCCAACACGATCTACTGCAGCTCGTTCTCGAAAAGCCTCGCACCCGGATACCGCATTGGCTGGATTGCGCCGGGCGCCTTTGCGCAACAAGTGATGGATCGCAAACTGGCCTTCAGCCTTTGCAGCCCCGTCCTTCCTCAGGTCGCGCTTGCAGACTACCTGGCCAGCGGCGCCTACGATGCGCACATGCGCCGGCTGCGCCGCCTGCTCGAAGAGAACCTGCTGCGCCTGACCCGCACCATCGAGGCGAGCTTCCCGGCCGGGACGCGCGTCAGCCGGCCCGCGGGTGGATTTGCGCTGTGGGTCGAGCTGCCCAAAGGGTTCGACTCCCGGGCTCTGTTCGACGAAGCGCTCGAGCATGGCATCTGCTTCGCGCCAGGGGACGTCTTCTCTGCGAGCCGTCGATTCCGGAATTGCCTGCGCCTGAGCGCCGGCAGCACCTGGAGCGAGCGAATCGACAAGGGGGTTCGGCGGCTCGGCGAACTCGCTCGCACTCAGCGGACCGAAGACCGCGGCACGCTGGCCGTGAAGTAGCCAGGCAGCATCCGTGCGAAGTCGCAGGTAACGTTTGCCGAGCACTTCAAGGTGATCGACGGTTGCTCCGCACTGCTGATCGACGTGTTTGGAGAGGCTGGCCGGCATGCGCGATCCGCCGTCGGCATGGGATCGCTTCCCAACGGCATGACCGTGGAAGTCGAAGCCATCGTGCAGGTTGCTTGAAGGCCCGGCGCCCTCACCCCAGCCCTCTCCCGGAGGGAGAGGGGGAAGGAGGGGGCCTCCTCACTGATACTGCGCCGCGGTCTTCTTGACCGTCTTCAACGCATTGCGCAACTGCAGCGGCACATCCAGACGAACCGGCAGATCGTCGAAGTTGCGCATCCGGTTGGTGTCGCAGTTGTTGGCGCAGAAATTGTTCAGCAGCTCGATCGAATACCTCGTATGGGAGATCGTGCTCGATTGCCCGACTTTCCTGAACGGATCGAAGTTGCCGTCGCGCAGTACTTTCTGTCCCAGCGAGATCGCCTGGTCCTGGAATTGCGCGATGTGGCGCAGCGTGCTCGGGCCGATCCATCCGTCGACCTCGATGCCGTCTGCCCCCAGCGGCGGCAGCAGGCCGCCCTTGCCTGCGAGCTCGTAGAACACCATCCGCAGCAAGGCCTGCGCCAGCATGACGTCCTCCCGCAGGTTGCCGCCGATGCGCCCCACCGACCAGTCCAGGTTGTAGAGCACGCGCTCGACGTGGCTGGTCGAGCCGATGTACTTGAAGCTGAATGCCATGGCCTGCTCCCGGCGCGCTCAGGTGAGCTTGCCGTCTTCCAGGTTCCAGGTGAACTCGGGGCCGGCGCTGACTTTGCCTTCCTTGTCCTGCAGCTTGTATTCGGTCTTGATCTTCTGGAAGGCGCAGCTCACGGTCTCGACCATGTCGCCGCCAGCCGAGCCGCCCACCGCCACGCTGGTGATGAAGGCGCCCGAGAGCGTGACGATCAGGTAATCCTGCTGGCCGTCGCCCGACTTGCGCGCCGTGAGCTTGAGCTCGTCGATGTGCGTGCCCTTGATGCAGAAGCCCGCCAGCACCGGCGAGGCCTTGTCGTACAGGTGCGTGAAGCTGATGTCCTGCGGCGTGGCCTTGCCCTTGCCCGCGCCGCCGCCCACGCCGGCGGTCGTGGCGTTCGAGACACCCCATGACCAGGACAGGACCTCGATCTCGTTGACGTGGCCTTCCTTCTTGGACTCACCATCCGCCTTGGTGACCTTGGCGTAGAAATCTGAACTCATTTCGATGCTCCTTCATGAAACCCGATTGCGGGCGGGTGGTTGATCGTCGACTGGAACCGCTTGGCGCCTGGCCGTCGGCGGATGCCGTTCAGCCCAGCTGCCTCGAGAACGAACGTGCGGCGCGAACTTGAAAAGCTTCGTTGAAAAAATCGCGCCGCAACCTGGCCTACTTGCCGCCCTTGGCCGAGGGCAGCTTCGACACCAGCCGCAGCGACACCGTCAGCCCTTCGAGCTGGTAGTGCGGCCGCAGGAAGAACTTGGAGCTGTAGTAGCCGGGGTTGCCCTCGACTTCCTCCACCACCACTTCGGCTGCGGCGAGCGGCTTGCGCGCCTTGGTTTCTTCGGATGAGTTGACCGGGTCGCCGTCGACATAGTTGGTGATCCACTTGTTGAGCCAGCGCTGCATCTCGTCGCGTTCCTTGAAGCTGCCGACCTTGTCGCGCACGATGCACTTGAGGTAGTGCGCGAAGCGGTTGCAGGCAAATAGATAAGGCAGACGCGCGGCCAGGTTGGCATTGGCTGTGGCATCGGGGTCGTCGTACTCGGCCGGCTTGTTGAGCGACTGGGCGCCGATGAAGGCGGCGAAGTCGGAGTTCTTGCGGTGGATCAGCGACAGCAGGCCGGCCTTCGACAGCTCGGCCTCGCGCCGGTCGCTGATCGCGATCTCGGTCGGGCACTTCTGGTCGACGCCGCCGTCGTCGCTCGGGAAGGTGTGCAGCGGCAGGTTCTCGACCGCGCCGCCGGACTCGATACCGCGGATGCGCGAGCCCCAGCCGTAGAGCTTGTAGGAGCGGTTGATGTTGGTGGCCATCGCGTAGGCCGCATTGGCCCAGGCGTACTTGCTGTGGTCGGCGCCCGCGGTGTCTTCCTCGAAGTCGAACTCCTCGATCGGATTGGTCTTGGCGCCGTAGGGCGTGCGCGCGAGGAAGCGCGGCATGCACAGGCCGAGGTACTTGGAGTCGTCCGATTCGCGCAAGGAGCGCCAGCCGGCATATTCGGGCGTGCCGAAGATCTTGGTCAGGTCGCGCGGATTGGCGAGCTCCTGCCACGATTCCATCTGCATCAGGTTCGGGCTGGCGCCGGTGATGAAGGGCGCGTGCGCAGAGGCGGCGATCTTGGCCATCTCGCCGAGGATCTCGACGTCGGGCGGGCTTTGATCGAAGTGGTAGTCGCCGACGATGGCGCCGAAGGGCTCGCCGCCGAACTGGCCGTATTCCTGCTCGTAGATCTTCTTGAACAGCGGGCTCTGGTCCCAGGCCGCGCCCTTGAATTTCTTCAAGGTCTTGCCGAGTTCCTTCTTCGACATGTCCATCACGCGGATCTTGAGGTTCTCGTCCGACTCGGTGTTGTTCACCATGTAGTGCAGGCCGCGCCAGGCGCTCTCGAGCTTCTGGAACTCTTCGTTGTGCAGGATCTGGTTGACCTGGTCGGTGAGCTTCTGGTCGATCGCGGCGATCATGGCCTGGATCGACTTGGTCACGTCCTTGCCGATCACCTTGGTGTTGGCCAACGCCTGCTGCGCCAGCGTGAGCACCGCGGCTTCGACGGCGCTCTTGGCCTCGTCGCTGCGCGGCTTGAATTCCTTTTGCAGGAGCGACGAGAAATCGCTTCCCTCGTAAGCGACATCTTTCAGTGCGCTCTGCTGCTCGAGTGCTTCGGTGGCCATGGTGGGTTCTCCTCGTGTTCGGACAATGGGGCGTCAGGCGGCCGGCGTGGCGCCGTCCTCGGGCTTCTTGCTGGCGGCCAGCGTCTTGAGCAGCTCGGGGTTCTCCAGCACCTTTGCGAGAAGATCCTCGGCACCGCCCTTGCCGTCCATGTAGGTCACCAGGTTCGAGAGCTGCGTGCGCGCTTCGAGCAGCTTGTTGAGTGCGTCGACCTTGCGCGCCACCGCGGCGGGCGAGAAGTCGTCCATGTTCTCGAAGGTGATGTCGACCTTGAGGTCGCCTTCGCCGGTCAGCGTGTTGGGCACCGCGAAGGCGGCGCGCGGCTTCATGGCCTTCATGCGCGAGTCGAAGTTGTCGGTGTCGAACTCGAGGAACTTGCGGTCGCCCACCGGCGCCAGCGGATCGGCCGGCTTGCCCGAGAGATCGGCCAGCACGCCCATCACGAAAGGCAGCTGGACCTTCTTCTCGGCGCCGTAGAGCTCGACGTCGTACTCGATCTGGACCCGGGGCGCCCGGTTGCGGGCGATGAATTTCTGGCTGCTCTTGGACATGGGTTGCTCCTTGGAAATCCTGGATGAAGGGGGCGGGTTGGATGGGCCTATTCGGCCGCCTGCTTGCCGGTCACGGTCTCGATGGTGTCCATCGCGTTCGGCGCCAGGTCGGCCATGATTTCGAGAAAGCTCACGCCGATGAGCTTCTTGGCGCGCGCGATCAGGAGCGGCGCCGGGTTGCCGGGCTCGGCCTGTTCGAGGTAGCGGATCACGCGGTCGAGCATCTGCAGCGCGTCCTGTCGGGTCTGGATCTCGCCGTGCGCGGCGGCGCTGCGTGCGGGCGCGCCGGGCTTGCCCGAAGCGGTGCCTTCGGCGGGCTCGTCTTCCGAGGCCGCAGGGTCGGCGCTGCCCGCGGCGCCGGCGACGCCCGCGCAGGCCTTGCCCAGCACGCCACCGATCGCGCGCAGCGGCGCGAGGTCGATCGCATCGCCGCGGCCGGTGCGTTCGTTCAGGAGCGCCTGCAGGCGCGCGACCCGCGCGGGCACCTCGGCCAGGGTCTGCAGCACCTGCGGCGCTTCGGCATGGATGGCTTCGAGGCCGCCCTGGATCTGCGCCTGCGAATAGGTCGCGTCGGTGCCGACCGCGGCCAGCGCGTTGTGCGCGATCGCGATGTCGCGCACGCGGATCGGGCCGACGCCGCGCGCATTGCCCACGCCCGCGTCGTAGAGGTCGCGCAGCACCATGCCTTCGTCGGTCAGCGGCGCGAGCGCATTCAGGCGCATCGTCGGATCGTTGTCGTCGTCGGCATCGAGCTTTGGATGTATGCCGTCCCAGTAGCGGTCGAGCAGGCCGGTGAGCAATTGCAGGCCGAGGTCGAAGCCGGCCACGCCCTGCATCCTCGTCGCGGCGCGCAGCAGCAGCACGGCGGTGCGCACGTCCTTGGCGCGGCCGAGCAGCGCCTGCGCCTGTTCGGCCACGGCGCGCCATTCGGGTTCGACCGCAGGAATGACGGTGTCGCCGAACTGTTGCTCGGGCTTGCCCTGTGCGGCCGACTCCAGCGCGGTGAAGGCCGGGTCGTACTCAAGATCCTCGCCGGCGGGCGAAGCCTCGCTGATGGGCGCCTGGAGGGCGTCGACGAGTTCGGGTGTCAGCATGTTGCCTGTTCGAGTTCACTGGGGATAATCAAAGATGCCCACGGACCGGTCAATGCAACGAAGGGAATAGCATGAGAGCACCTGGTACACGCCGTTCGCCCTATGGACGCTTCGCCATCGCGTGGCATCGCCGCGCATTCGGGGCTGCGGCGCTGCTGTCGGCGGGACTGCTGCTCGCCGCCTGTGGAAGCCCGCCACCCAAGCCGGTGGTGACGCAGGTGTCGATCACGCTCGCGGCCGGTACCGATGCGAATCCCGACGCGCGCGGACGCGCCTCGCCGCTCACCGTGCGCGTCTATGCGCTCAAGACCACGGGCGCCTTCGAGGCGGCCGATTTCTTCTCGCTGTTCGAGAAGGACCAGGCCACGCTCGGTGCCGAGATGATCCAGCGCGAGGAAGTGCTGCTGCGCCCCGGCGAAAGCAAGAAGATCGAGATGACCCTGCAGCCCGATGCCAAGGCCATCGGCGTGATGGCGGCCTATCGCGACCTCGACCATGCGCGCTGGCGCGAGGTGCGCGCGCTCGAGGTCGGCAAGCCGCTGAACCTCGGCCTGAACTTCGGCGCGCGGCAGATCCGCGTCGAGGCGAAGTAGGGCGCGTTGTTGTTTCACGAGCGCGCCAGCGGCTGGTCGGCCGGCAGGAAATGCTGGAACAGATCCGCCACGAAGGCGCCGCCGTCGGCTTCCTCCGACGGCGCGGCCGCGAAGTAAAGGCCGCGCCAGCGCGGCGGCCGCGATCCCCGCGGGTTGTCGAACAGGCAGGCGGCCAGCGCTTCGAGGCCGGGCCGCAGCGCGAAGAGCTGTTCGACGAAGGCATGGATGCCCTGGCGCTGCGCAAGCGTGCGCGGATCGCGCAAGAGGCCCATGCGCAAGGCATGCAGGCGCAGCGTGAGCGTGTCGAAGAGGGCATCGAAGCGGCCCTCGAAAGAAGTGCCTTGCGCTGGAATGTTCGGCAGGCGATGGCCCAGCGCTTGCGCCAGGACCTCGGCCGGCAGCGCGGCCCGCAGCGCGTCGTAGCCGGGCAGCTGCTCCAGGCCTGTCACGACCAGGTAGACCGGCAGATGGAGCTGCAGCGCCTCGGCGGCTTCGTCGATCAGGCGCCGCGCGACCGGACCGCTGTCCTGCGCGCCGGCCCCGAGGCCGGCTACATCCGCGCACACCACGATGCCGTTGAGCGGCAGGCGGCGGCGCTGCTCGGCGAGTGTCACCAGGGCCTCGCACCAGAGCGCGCGCTCCTGCAGGTCGTCCGCGGATTCGTGCAGCAGCGCGGGGCGGGTTTCGATGGCAACCATCGACGGCAGCTGCCGCCAGCGCCAGAAGGCCTCGGCCGCACCGGTGCGCGCAAGCGGCTCCGGCGCGGTGCGCTGGGCCGCATCCAGCAGTCCGCCGACATCGGACGCGTCGTCGCCGAGGAACATGAACCACGGAATGCGGTACAGCGGCGGCGTTCGCATGCGAGGCGCCGTCGATTGCGCAAGCGCCTGGCGCGTCTGCGTGGCCGCCTGGCGCAATGCGGCGGGCGCCGTGTCCTCGGGCGCCGGTGCCGCGGATCCGAGCGCTTCGATGCGCCGCCGCAGCTGGCGCCGGCGCGCCAGCCGCCGGGCGCCCAGCACGAACCACCAGAGGCCGGCGAAGGCCAGCAGGCACAGCGCGAGCAGCGGCCAGAAATGCACCGGCGGCGGGTTCAGGCCGTTCATGTCAGCGCTCCACCGTTTCGAAGAACACGAAGTCGGCGATGAGCCGGTCGCCGCCCTTGTTGGCTGCCAGCGCTTCGCGCAGCCGCAGCAGGAAGGCCGAGGCCAGCTCGAACGGTGGACGGTCGGCCGTTTCATCGAAGGGCGCTGGCGAGGCGAGGGCGCTGACCATCACGGTGCCGAAGGGCGGGCTCACGAGCCAGCTCGATGGGATGTCGCGGCCCAGTTCGATGGTTGCGCCTGCCGCCAGCCGCTGCGGCCGGTGCGTGCTCAGGTGCATCACGGCGCCGTCGGCGGTGTAGTAGTCGACCCAGAGATAGGCGTCGTAGCTGGGACTGGTGACCTGCAGCAGCACGGTGTCGCCTTCGCGCAGCCGGCCGTCGCGTGCGGTCGCGGTGCCGACGTGCAGGCCATACTGGCTGCCGCGGTTGCGTGCCTGGTAGGGCTTGAGGATGGCCGCGACCTCGCAGTAGGGCCAGATGCGCAGGCGCAGGTCGAAGACGGCGGTGCGCCCGCCCGACATGGCGCCGACCTCGCGCTGCACGCGCGCCTTGTCCTCCGGCAGCGAGACGAAGCCGCTGACCCGCAGCGCGCCATCCGCGCCGGTGGTGGCGGAGAGGTCGGAGCAGGCGTAGGTCTGCAGCCGCTGTTCGACACGCTGCGCCAGCGTCGGCGGCGCGATGCCCGGCCCGGCCAGCAGCCACCAGAGCAGCCAGGCGAGCGGCACCAGCAGCGTCAGCGCGCCGCCGGCGCGCAGCAGCGCCCGTTCGCGGCGCTCGGGATCGCGCGGCCCCGGCGGGTCCGGCGCGTCGTAGGGCTGCGGCGTGATGCGTTCGTGCGCGAGCGTGTCCAGCGCCGCGGGACGCACCGGCAACTGCTGCGCATGCAGCGTCTTGAGCTTGCCGAGTTCGCCGCTGTCGCCGCTCTCGAAGTAATACTGGCCCTTGAAGCCGTGGACCAGCGCGTACCAGTAGACCTCGCGCACCTCGCCGTCGTCGGCCTGCAGCGCGGACAGGTGGTGGAAGAACTCGCTGTGCGCGTTGTTGGAGTTGAAGAGCTGGACCTGCAGCGGCGCGTTCCGCGCCGTGCAGGCCGGGTGCCGCGCGAGGATCTCGTCGATCCAGGCGACCATCGCGAACGAGGCCGATTCGATCTGGCGGGGCGAGGTGCCGGCGGCTGCGGCGGCGGTGCGGGCCTGGTCGAGCAGCGCGCGCGCACGTTGCTGGGCCGCCTGGCAGGAACCCGCCGCGCGGCCGGCCGCGATCGCGAGGTCGAGTTCGAGGCCGAACGAGAACAGCGCGGAGAAACGATCGACGAGCCGAGCCATGCAGCGCCCGCGGCTATGCGGCTGCGGCGAGTGGAACCCTGCGTTTGCGCCGGCATCGATGGCACATGACCGTGTCCCCGTCCATTCCTGAGTGTGAAAAGATTCTTTCGTCCGCCGCACACCCACGCCATACCGCTTGGGAGCTATGTCGTTCGTGGAGCGATCGCGGCTTGCTGCGGGAGGCGAACGCCGTTATCTTCGATGTCGCTGAGTTCATTCATCACGCTGGGGTAAGCCATGAAAATTCTGATCGCCGACGACCACCGGCTCGTCATCGAGGCGGTCAAAGCCAAGCTGTCCGAGCTCCAGGCTGGCATCGAGTTCGTCTTGGCGATGAGCGTCGACGAGCTGCTCGCCGGTGCCGCCGACGACATCGACCTGGCCGTGATCGACCTCAACATGCCGGGCGCCGAAGGCCAGGCCCATATCGACGAGATCCGCCGCCGTCATCCGGCGGTGCCGGTCATCGTGCTGTCGGGCTACGAAGACCCGGCCATCATGCGCAGCGCGCTGGAGCGCGGCGTGCTGGGCTTCATTCCCAAGGCCTATTCGCCGGAGGTGATGCTGTCGGCGGTGCGCCTGGTCCTGGCCGGCGGCGTGTACGTGCCGCCGATGATGCTGTCGGCGCTGCCGCCCGGTGTCGTGGCCGGGGTGCCGGGCGCGGCGGCCGAAGCCGCGCAGCGCGCCTCGGCCGCCGCCGCAGCGCAGACGCTCGAGCACCTGCGCAATGTGCTCACCGAGCGGCAGGTCGAAGTGCTGCAGTTGCTGTCGCAAGGCAAGCCCAACAAGCTGATCGGCCGTGCGCTCGGCATCAGCGAAGGCACGGTCAAGATCCATCTGGCGGCGATCTTCCGTGCGCTCAACGTGCGCAATCGCACCGAGGCGGTGGTGGCCGCGCAGTCCTTGACCGAGGCCTGAGTCAGCGTGCGACCAGGCGATAGAGCGCCAGCAGCACGATCGCACCGAAGACCGAGGCGATGAAGCCTGCGGTCTGGCCGGCCCGGTACCAGTGCATCGCATCGCCCACGTAAGTGGCGAGCAGCGAGCCGACGATGCCGATCACGACCGTCAGGATGAAGCCGATGGACTGGGTGCCGGGCATGACCGCGCGGGCGATGAGGCCGATGACGAAGCCGATCAGGATGGTCCAGAGGATGTGCATGTGAATTCCTTTCGTTGAAGTGAATCCTCCGGTCGGGGAGGCGCGCGATTGTCAGTGCGAAACGCGGCGTGAAATCCGGTGAATTCTCGCGGCGCTGCGTGGCGCCGATCTTGCGTCCCTGCATGCTGTCGGCTGGCGCCCGGATGCATGGGCAAGGCAAATAACCGCAACTAATTGACATTGCTTGACAATTGGCAAGCGGGTCGAATTCGATTGCTCGCTACACTTTCCCATGTTCACCGTGAGGTGCCGACGAGTCGCCGGATGCTCACTGGGAAAGTAGGAAAAATGCGAGTTGCTGCACTTGACGACGACGTCGAGGAGCTTGATCTCATCAAGAGTACGTTGCGGGCCGTCGGACATGATTGCCATGTCTTCACAGAGGGCGCCGCATTGCAGCGCGAACTGCGGCGCGAAACCTTCGACCTGCTGATCCTCGACTGGCATCTGCCGGACACCACCGGCCCGGAGATCGTGCAATGGGTGCGCAACCATCTGCAGGCCCGCATACCCATCCTGTTCGTGACCAATCGCCGCCAGGAGCGCGACATCGTGGAGGGGCTGGCCGCCGGGGCGGACGACTTCATGATGAAGCCGATCCGCGTCGGCGAGCTCGCGGCGCGCGTGCAGGCCCTGTTGCGGCGCGCCTATGCCGAACCCGCGCCCGACGAACAGATCTGGGAGCGCTACCGCTTCGTTCTCGCGAGCCGGCATGTCGAAGTCGACGGCGAGCCGGTCGCGCTGACGCACAAGGAGTTCGATCTGGCGCTCACCCTGTTCCGCAACATGGGCCGCCTGCTGTCGCGCCAGTACCTGCTGGAAGCCATCTGGAACAACAACAACCCGCTGGGATCGGACCTGATGTCGCGCTCGCTCGACACCCACATCTCGCGCGTGCGCACCGCATTGCGGCTGCGTCCGGAGAACGGCTTCAGGCTGGCTTCCATCTATGGTCAGGGCTACCGTTTCGAGGCCGTTCATGCGGATGACAGCCGCCCGGCCTGACGCGCCGGCGCGACGCGCGCATGCGATCCATCCGCTCGTGCGCATCGCGCGCGGGTCGGCTTGTGCCGTGGTGGCACTCCACCTGAGTCTTGCAGCGGCGCAGGCGCCGCAACCCGGTCTCGTGCATCGCGTGCAATCCGGCGACACGCTGTACGAGCTG
This sequence comes from Variovorax sp. SRS16, assembly GCF_901827165.1. Lineage (NCBI taxonomy): Bacteria > Pseudomonadati > Pseudomonadota > Betaproteobacteria > Burkholderiales > Comamonadaceae > Variovorax > Variovorax sp. SRS16. The sequence continues at coordinate 5,152,427 of NZ_LR594666.1, read as the reverse complement.
GCCGAGCGGTACACGGGCCGGGCGGACCACTGGCCCCGGCTGCAGCGACTCAATGCGATCGCCGATCCGCGGCGAATCGCGCCTGGCACGCCGGTGCGTATCCCTGCCGACCTGCTTGCGTCCATGGCGGTCTTCGCCACCGCGGCCTATGTGACGGGCGACGTGCAGCTCGTGCGTCCGGGCGAGACGCAGGCGCATGCGCTGCAGGCCGGCATGGACCTGCCGCAGGGATCGACCCTCACGGTGGGTCTCGACGGTTTCGCGCGGCTTCGGTTGAGCGACGGCTCCGTGGTGCGCATTCCCGCGGGATCGCGCGTGCGCCTGTCCGGCGTCGCGGAGGACGAAGCCGCGCATGCCGGCCGCACCATCATCCAGATGGAGGCCGGCCGCGTGGATGCCTCCGTGCGTCCGCGGCGCAACAAGGCCAGCCGCTTCGAGGTCCACACGCCGCTGGCGATCGCCAGCGTGCGCGGCACCGAGTTCGGCGTTGCCATCCAGCGCGACGCCGCAGTCACGAGCGAGGTGTTGAAGGGTGAGGTCGTGCTGCAGGATCGCCATGGCCGTCCGTCATCGCGGCGGCTCCTGGCCGGGCAGGGCGTCCGGGTCGATGGCACCGGCCGGATGGGGCCGGTGCGCGCCCTGCCCGAGGCGCCCGATCTGTCGACGCTGCCCGACACCGTGACCGACGCCGACTTCGTGCGCCTGCAGCTGCCCGCCGCGCCGGGCGTCGCGGCCTGGCGCGTGCGCATCGCCACCGATGCGGCGCTGGAGCAGGTCGTGCGCGACGGCATGGCCAGCGACGGCCGGGTGCAGTTCGCAGGCCTCGATGACGGCGCCTACACGCTGGGCGTGCGCGCCGCCGACGAGGCCGGCCTGCTGGGCCGCGAAAGCACGCGTGCGCTGCGCGTCAAGGCCACGCCGGTCGCGCCGCTGTTCGAGCGGCCGGCGCCGGACGAGAAGGTGGTCGGCCGCGCGGTCGCGCTGAGCTGCACGCAGCCCGCGGGCATTCGGCGCTTCCGGCTGCAGGTCGCGAAGGACGAGCACTTCGAAACGCCGGAGATCGATGCGCCGGCGCTCGACGAATGCCGCTACCAGGCCAGCTTGCCGCCGGGGCGGTATTTCTGGCGCGTGGCCTCCGTGCGGCTGGCGGCTGACGGCGCCACCGACCAGGGCCCCTTCGGCGGCAGCCAGGGCTTCGAACTCGTCGCGCCGCCGCCGCAGGCGCCCGTGGCCTCGATCGACAGCGACGACGAGGCGCTGCAGGTCCACTGGTCGGGCACGGCCGGCGAGCGCTACCGGATCCAGGTGGCGCGCGACGGCGGTTTTGCCGATCTCGTGCACGACGGCACGCAGGCCGAGCCGCTGCTGCATCTGTCCGGCCAAGCGCCCGGCACCTATTACGTCAGGCTGCAGGCGATCGATGCCCAAGGCCAGGCCGGTGCGTTCTCCGCCGCGCAGGCGGTACGGATCGGCGGCGCGATCCGCGACTCGAGCGGTGCGGCGGTGCGCGACGGCCAAGGCCACGCCTGGGGACGGCCGTAGAGGCTGGCGCCGGACGCGCGGCGGCGCGTCGACGTCATATCCTCCATCGACATGCCGCCCATCCCCGCTTCCCTCGCGCCCCGGCGCCGCCCGCCGCGCTGGCTCGAATGGGCCGTGCTGTCGCTCGTCGCGGCAGCGCTGGTGTTCGTGCTCGAAGGCTCGGGCCTGCTGCGACGGCCGAACCGGCTGCTCCAGGACGGCCTGATCGCGCTGCAGATGCGGGACCTCACGCACGGCGAGGTGATCATCGTCGTCATTGACGACAAGAGCGTGGCCGCGCTGGGACGCTGGCCATGGCGGCGCTCCTTCCATGCCGCGCTGATCGACGACATCGGCAAGGATGGGCCGCGGGCCATCGGCATGGATCTGCTGCTCAGCGAACCCGACCAGCGTTTTCCCGGCGACGATGTCGTGCTCGCCGGCGCGCTGGCGCGCAGCGGGCGCGTGGTGCTGCCGAGCATGATGCAGAACCTGGGCGGCGACCCGGTCGTCGTCGCGCCGATCCCGCTGCTCGCACACAGTGCCGCGGGCCTGGGCCTCGTGCATCTGCCGATCGATGACGACGGCGTTGCGCGCAACGTGTATTTGCGCGAAGGGCTCGCGGGCCGCATGCAGGACCATTTCAGCGTCGCCATGCTGGCCGCCGGCGGCAAGGGCATCGTGCCGGCCGAGTTGCCGGGCCTGGCCGAGGTCGAGAGACGCATGGAAGATCCGGTTTCGGGCCAGGTCCTTGCCTGGCAGCGATCGCACAGGATGATCGTGCCTTTCGCCGGCCCGCCCGGGCACTTCCGGCATGTGTCGTACGTCGACGTGCTCGACGGCGTGGTGCCGCCCGGCACTTTCCGCGACAAGTTCGTGCTGGTCGGCGCCACGGCCGCGGGCCTGGGCGACCTGTATGCCACGCCGGTCGCGGGGCGGCCGCAATTGATGTCCGGCGTCGAGATCTCGGCCAACGTGCTCGACAGCCTGCTTGGCGGCCACAGCATCGCGGCCGTGCCGGCCTGGCTCGACGCGGCGCTGAACCTGCTCGCCGTGCTGCTGGCTTTGGCCGGGCTCGCCTTCCTCGGTCCGCTGGCGGCGCTGCTGCTCACCGTCGGCCTGATCGCCGCGCTGCCGCTGGCCGCGGCGATCGCCATGCTGGGCTTCCGGCTCCAGTTCTCGCCCGCGGCCGGCATGCTCGGACTCGGCCTGACCTATGCGCTGTGGAGCTGGCGAAGGCTCGATGCCGCCACGCGCTACCTCGTCGACGAGTTGAGGCAGCTGCGTGCGAGCGGCGGCATGATGCCGATACCGGCCGGGCCTCTGGCGCCGAGGGGCGATTTCCTCGATCGCCGGATGGAGGCGCTCAGGCAGGCGGCGCAGCAACTGCGCGACCTGCACCGGTTCGTCAGCGACAGCCTCGAAGGATTGCCCGATGCCGTGCTGGTCTGCGATCGCCTGGGCACCGTGCTGCTGGCCAATGCGGCGGCGGCGCGGCATTTCGGCGTCGACTCCGATCAAAGGCTGCGCGGTGCGCTGCTGCCGGTGCTGATGAGCGACGTGCTGTCGCAACAGGACCACCAGCCGGTCATCACGGTCGACGCGCTGGCGGCAGCGGCCGGCGTGCACTCGGCCGCAGCACGCGACGGCCGCGCGCGCGATCTGCTCGTCAAGCAGGTGCCTTCCTTCAGCGGCGGCGGCGTGCACTCGGGCTGGATCCTGTCCGTCGTCGACGTGAGCGCGCTGCGGCAGGCCGAGCGCCAACGCGACGATGCCATGCGCTTCCTCGGCCACGATCTGCGCGCACCGCAAGCCTCCATCCTCACCTTGCTGGAACTGCGCCGGCAGAACCCGGCGGCGATGACGGACGCGCAGTTCCATCAGCGCCTCGAGCGCCACGCCACGAAGGCGATGGCACTGTCGGACGACTTCATCCAGCTCGTGCGGGCGCAATCGTCCGGCTATCGCATCGAGCGCTGCAACCTGGTCGACCTGCTGCGCGAATGCATCGACGATCAGTGGGAGACCCTGCGGCGGCGCAAGCTGCGCATCGTCATGGCGCCGTCGCCGCAGGAGGCGACGAGCCTGATCGATCGCGAGCTGGTGGCGCGCGCCATCGGCAACCTGCTGGGCAATGCGCTCAAGTTCTCGCGCGAAGGCGCATGGATCACCTGCGCCGTCGAGGCCCTTGGCGCGGACTGGGCCGTGCGGGTGGAAGACGAAGGCCCGGGCATCGACGAAGCGCTGCAGGCGCAGTTGTTCGAGCCCTTCGTGCGCGGCCGTTCGGGCACGCAGGTCGATGGTGCGGGGCTCGGGCTGGCCTTCGTCCGGACCGTCGCGCAGCGGCACGGCGGCAAGGTGCTGCTGGACAGCGCACCGGGGCGCGGCAGCGCGTTCCGGCTGGTGCTGGCGCAGGCCCCGGATGCGCCGCCGCCGGAGCGCGGGCAGCGCGAAGCGCCGGCCTGAACGTGCAGCGCGCCTCGCCGGGGTCGCTATGCTCGTCGGCTTTGAATGCCTGGTCGGAGCCTGTCTTGTCCTTCTTTTCGAATTCCGCGGCGCCAGACCGCTTCGATGCCGCCATCGTCGACCTCGACGGCACGATGATCGACACCGTCGGCGACTTCGTGGCTGCGCTCAACCGCATGCTCGACGAGCTGGGCCTGCCGCACGTCGATGCGCCGGCCGTGAACGCCATGGTCGGCAAGGGCTCGGAACATCTGATCCATTCGGTGCTGCGGCACGTGGCCGCGCCGGGCACCGAGGCGGCCTTGTACCACCGTGCCCTTCAGCGCTATCTGCATCATTACCTCGATGTCAACGGCCGCCATTCGACGGTCTATGCGGGCGTGCCCGAGGGCCTTCATGCATTGCGCGCCCGCGGCCTGCGGCTGGCCTGCCTGACCAACAAGCCCACGGCCTTCGCGCGGCCGCTGCTGGCGGCGAAAGGACTCGACGGCTTCTTCGACCGGGTGTTCGGCGGCGATGCCTTCGAGCGCAAGAAGCCCGACCCGCTGCCGCTGATCAAGACCTGCGAAGCCCTCGGCACCCGGCCCGCGCGCACGCTGATGATCGGGGATTCGAGCAACGACGCCCGCGCTGCGCGCGCCGCCGGCTGCGCCGTGATGCTGGTCAGCTACGGCTACAACCATGGCGAGCCCATCCGCGCCGTGGACGCCGATGGCTTCGTCGATTCGCTCGACGAACTCGGCCCCCTGATCTGAAATGCCGCTGGGGGTGTGCGTCATTTCCCCAGCAACGCGTCCTTGAGCTTCCAGTCGGCAGGCACTGGGCCTAGCCAGATGCGCAGCAGGGCGTCAAAGAATTCGGGTTCCCGGATCGGCGCGCCCTGCGTCGCGCCCTTGATCGTGAGGATCGTGCCGGCGCCCGGAATCCAATCGATCACGAGGCTGTCGCCGGCTTTCAGCTCCTTCTGATCCGAGAAGATCTGGCCCATGCGCAGCAGCCCGGGAACGAGCTGCGACATGCGACTGCGCGGCGAATTGTCTTCCACGCCGTGCGTGAAGAGCCGGCCGAGCACGTCGGCGTCGACGTCGTGCAGCATCGTGATCGCGAGTCGCTTGGGCCCCGCCATTGACAGCACTTCCTCGGTCGTCGTGGCCCGGGTGCTCAGATAGAGGCCGGCCGCGTAGACCTTGAAGACCGCCTTGTTGCGAACGCCCGCGCCGTTCAGCAACAGCGGGCTGCCGCCGAGCCGGATGGCCTCGTCGAACGGGACGCCGCCGGCTTCGATGGGCACGGCCGTGGCGCAGGCCGACGCGGCGGCGAGAACGGCGAGCGCGACACCGCTCCGCCATGCAGCTTGATTCATGGTTCCCCCTGGTTGTCCTTGTTGTCGAAACGAACCGGCGAAATGTAGCCGTTTGTCCGAGCCCTGTCGCTCGGCTAAACTCGTCACTTCCATGTTCATTCATCACGTCATCCAGACAGGGCAAGACAGCCGGGGAGCCTGGCCCTGGCGTACGCCATCGTCGTTGCCTGTCTGATTGCGCGGCGCACGCCGTGCGCCCGCGGCTCCGGTCCTGCCGACCCGGCCACACCCGAATGACACCGCCAGCGCCTTCCAAGCGTCCGCTGGCCGACGGAGACCCACCCGTGATCACTGAACTCGAATTCAAAAGCCTCAGCGCGCAGGGCTACAACCGCATCCCGCTGATGGTCGAGGCCTTTGCCGACCTCGAAACCCCGCTCTCCCTCTACCTCAAGCTCGCCTACACCAAGGACAGCGGCCGCCACAGCTTTCTGCTCGAATCGGTGGTCGGCGGCGAACGCTTCGGCCGCTACAGCTTCATCGGCCTGCCGGCGCGCACGCTGCTGCGTGCGAGCGGCTTCGGCGCCGATGCGCGCACCGAGGTCGTGACCGAGGGCAAGGTCGTCGAGACGGCCCAGGGCAATCCGCTCGACTTCGTCGCCGCCTACCAGCAGCGCTTCAAGGTTGCACTGCGGCCCGGGCTGCCGCGCTTCTGCGGCGGCCTGGCCGGCTACTTCGGCTACGACACGGTGCGCCATATCGAGAAGAAGCTCGAAAAGAGCTGCCCGCCCGACACGCTCGGTTGTCCCGACATCCTGCTTTTGCAATGCGAGGAGCTGGCGGTCATCGACAACCTGTCGGGCAAGCTCTACCTGATCGTCTATGCCGATCCCGGCCAGCCCGAGGCCTATGCGAATGCCAAGCGCCGGCTGCGCGCGCTGCGCGACCAGCTCAGGTACTCGGTGAGCGCGCCGCAGGTGAAGCCGACGCAGGCGCACCCGGCCGAGCGCAGCTTCGCCAAGGCCGACTACATCGCGGCGGTCGAGCGCGCCAAGGAACTGATCGCGGCCGGCGACTTCATGCAGGTGCAGGTGGGCCAGCGCATCAGCAAGCGCTACACCGAATCGCCGCTGTCGCTGTACCGGGCGCTGCGCTCGCTCAATCCCTCGCCCTACATGTACTACTACCACCTGGGCGATTTCCACGTGGTCGGCGCCTCGCCCGAGATCCTCGTGCGGCAGGAGCACACGGGCGAGGGCGAACAGAAGATCACCATCCGCCCGCTGGCCGGCACGCGTCCGCGCGGCGCCTCGCTCGAGCTCGACAAGGCGGCGGAACTGGAACTGCTCAACGACCCCAAGGAACGCGCCGAGCACGTGATGCTGATCGACCTCGCACGCAACGACATCGGCCGCATCGCGAAAACCGGCAGCGTGAAGGTGACCGAGGCCTTCGCGGTCGAGCGCTACAGCCACGTGATGCACATCGTGAGCAACGTCGAAGGCACACTGAAGGACGGCATGACCGCGATCGACGTGCTCAAGGCGACTTTCCCTGCCGGCACACTGACCGGCGCACCCAAGGTGCATGCGATGGAACTGATCGACCAGTTGGAGCCGACCAAGCGCGGCCTCTACGGCGGCGCCTGCGGCTACATCAGCTACGCCGGCGACATGGACGTCGCGATCGCGATCCGCACCGGCATCGTGAAGGACCAGATGCTGCACGTGCAGGCTGCGGCCGGCGTGGTCGCCGACTCGGTGCCCGAGCTCGAATGGAAAGAGACCGAGGCCAAGGCGCGCGCCTTGCTGCGCGCAGCCGAACTGGTCGAAGAAGGACTCGAATGATGGCCGACGACAACCGCAACGACGACTTCTCGCACGAGATCATCGGCGCCGCCGTGGAGGTGCAGCGCGTGCTCGGCATCGGGCTGCCCGAAGCGGTCTATGCTGCGGCGCTGGCGATCGAATTCTCCGAGCGCGAGATCGGCTTCGCGCGCGACGTGCCGGTGTCGGCCAGCTACAAGGGCCGCTCGCTCGGCGAGGTCTGCCGTGCCGGCTTCGTGGTCGAGCAGTCGGTGGTCGTCGAGGTGAAGGCGGTCGATGCGCTCACCGATGGGCATCGGGCGCAGGCCCACGCGACGGTGCGCCTGTCGCAACTCAAGCTGGGGTTGCTCATCAACTTCAACGTGTTCCCCGTGGTGAAGGGCGTGCATCGGATCGGAGCCAAGCCATGAAACTCCTGATGATCGACAACTACGACAGCTTCACCTACAACCTGGTGCAGTACTTCGGCGAACTCGGTGCCGAGGTCGAGGTGCATCGCAATGACGAGATCACGCTCGACGGCCTGCGGGCGCGCGTTGCCGCCGGCGTCGACCGGCTGGTGATTTCGCCGGGCCCTTGCTCGCCGGCCGAGGCCGGGGTGTCGGTGGCGGCGATCCGCGAGTTCGCGGGGAAGCTGCCGATCCTCGGCGTGTGCCTCGGCCACCAGTCGATCGGCGCGGCCTTCGGCGCCCGGATCGTGCGCGCGCAGCAGCTCATGCACGGCAAGACCAGCGAGATCACGACCACGCGCGAAGGCGTGTTCGCGGGCCTGCCGCAACGGTTCAGCGTTAACCGCTATCACTCGCTGTCGATCGAGCGCGACGCGTGCCCGGGTGAGCTCGCGATCACGGCGTGGACCGACGACGGCGAGATCATGGGCGTGCGCCACACGGGCTTCGCGCAGGCGGTGCGCATCGAGGGCGTGCAGTTCCATCCGGAATCCATCCTCACCGAGCACGGCCATGCCATGCTGCGCAACTTCCTGGAGTGATCCGAATGACGGCCTCATCCTCTTCGCCGACCGTGGTCGACCTGCGCAGCGACACCGTCACGCGGCCGACCGCCGCCATGCGTGCGGCCATGCTTGCGGCGCCGCTGGGCGACGACGTGTTCGCCGACGATCCGAGTGTGAACGCGCTGCAGGAAAAGATTGCCGGCATGCTGGGCTTCGAGGCTGCGCTGTTTGTGCCCACGGGCACCCAGAGCAACTTTTGCGCGATCCTCTCGCATTGCCAGCGTGGCGACGAGTACATCGTCGGGCAGATGGCGCACTGCTACCGCTGGGAAGGCGGCGGCGCGGCCGTGTTCGGCAGCGTGCAGCCGCAGCCGCTCGACCACCAGCCGGACGGTACGCTCGCGCTGGGGGCCATCGAGGCCGCCATCAAGCCCGACGACGCCCATTTCGCGCGCACCCGCCTGCTGGCGCTGGAGAACACGCTGGGCGGCAAGCTGCTGCCCTTCGACTATGTGGAACAGGCCACGCAGCTGGCCCGGCGCAAGGGGCTGGCACGGCATCTCGACGGCGCGCGGCTCTTCAACGCGGCGGTGGCGCAGGCGGCGCAGCGCGGCACCGACGCACGCACCGAAGCCCGGCGCATCGCCGGCTGCTTCGACAGCGTGTCGGTCTGCTTCAGCAAGGGCCTCGGCGCGCCGGTCGGGTCCGCCTTGTGCGGCTCGCGCGAATTCATCGCGCGGGCGCACCGCATCCGCAAGATGGCCGGCGGCGGCATGCGGCAGTCGGGCATGCTGGCGGCGGCCGCTTCGCATGCGCTCGACCACCATATCGAGCGTCTTGCGCAGGACCATCTGCTCGCGCGCCGGCTGGCCGACGGCCTGGCCGGCCTGCCGGGGCTGCAGTTCGAGGCGCCGCAGACCAACCTGCTGCTCGTCGATCTGACGGGCGAGGCGCGCTCGCGCTCGGCCGAGCTGGTGCCGCATCTGAAGCAGCAGGGCGTGCTCGCCACGGGCTTGTATCGTTTGCGCTTCGCGACGCATCTCGATGTCGACACCGCCGGCATCGACCGCGCCATCGGTGCCATCCGGAGCTTCTTCCATGCCTGAACCCCATGCATTGCTGCTGTTCGTCGCGGCGGGGCTGCTGCTGAACCTGACGCCGGGCCCGGACGTGCTCTACATCGTGAGCCGCGCGCTGCGCGCAGGCACGCGCGCGGGCATCGTCGCGGGCTTCGGCATCACCGCCGGCTGCTTCGTGCACATCACCGCGGCGGCGGTCGGCGTGAGCGCGTTGATGGCGGCTTCCATGACGGCCTTCACCGTGCTCAAGTGGGGCGGCGCGGCCTACCTGCTCTGGGTCGGCGTGCGCATGCTGCTGTCGCGGCCACCCGTGGCGGATGTGCCCGATCCTGCTGCTGACGACGGCGTGCCGGCGCGCGTCGACATGAAGAGCGTGTTCCTGGGCGGCTTCTGGACCAATGCGCTCAATCCCAAGGTGGCACTGTTCTTTCTGGCCTTCGTGCCGCAGTTCATCGCCGCCGATGCGGCGAACAAGCCGCTCGCCTTCTTCCTGCTGGGCGTGCTGTTCAATTTCAATGCGATCTTCGTCAACATCGGCTGGGCCTCGCTGGCCGGCTGGATGGCGCGCCGCGTGGGCGCGGTGCGGCGCGGCATGCACTGGCTGGAACGCTGTGCCGGCCTGATGTTCATCGGCTTCGGGCTCAAGCTCGCGTTTTCGGACAATCCTCTTGCAACGACTTCGACCCACTGAACCCAGGGAGACCTTCATCATGCCCATCACCCCCCAGGAAGCCCTGCAGCGCACGATCGAGCACCGCGAGGTGTTCCACGACGAGATGTTGCACATCGTGCGCCTCATCATGAGCGGCGAATGCTCGCCCGTGATGATGGCGGCGCTCATCACCGGCCTGCGCGTCAAGAAGGAAACCATCGGCGAGATCACGGCCGCCGCGCAGGTGATGCGCGAAGTCTCGACCAAGGTGCCGGTGGCCGACACCACCCACCTGGTCGATATCGTGGGCACGGGCGGCGACGGCTCGCACACCTTCAACATCTCGACTTGCGCGATGTTCGTCGCCGCCGCCGCCGGTGCCAAGGTCAGCAAGCACGGCGGGCGCAGCGTGAGCAGCAAATCGGGCAGTGCCGACGTGCTGGAATCGCTGGGCATCAACATCAACCTGAAGCCCGAGCAGATCGCCAAGTGCATCGCCGACGTCGGCATCGGCTTCATGTTCGCGCCCAACCACCATCCGGCGATGAAGAACGTCGCGCCGGTGCGCAAGGAGCTCGGCATCAAGACGATCTTCAACATCCTGGGCCCGCTGACCAACCCCGCCGGCGCGCCCAATATCCTGATGGGCGTGTTCCATCCGGACCTGGTCGGCATCCAGGTGCGCGCGCTGCAGCGCCTCGGCGCGGAGCACGCGCTGGTGGTGTACGGGCGCGACGGCATGGACGAGATCTCGCTCGGCGCCGCCACGATGGTCGGCGAGCTCAAGGGCGGCGAGGTGCGCGAGTACGAGCTGCATCCGGAGGACTTCGGCTTCGCGATGTCGAGCAACCGCGCGCTGCGCGTGGAAACGCCCGAACAATCGAAGGCCATGTTGCTGGGCGTGCTCGACAACCAGGCCGGTCCCGCGCGGGACATCGTGGTGCTCAATGCGGGCGCGGCGCTCTATGCGGCGGATCTGGCCGATTCGATCGCCGCCGGCGTGGCGCGGGCCAACGCCGCGCTGGCCTCGGGGGCGGCCAAGGCCAAGCTGGGCGAGCTGGTCCGGGCGACCTCGGCGGCCTAGGAGGAGCGGCGAATGTCGGACATCCTCCAGAAGATCGTTGCCGTCAAGCGCGAAGAGATCGCGGCGGCGCGGAAGAGAAGCTCGCTCGAAGCGGTGCGCTTCGACGCCGAAAGCCGCGTGCTCACGCGCGATTTCGCCGGTGCCCTGCGCGCGAAGATCGCGGCCGGTGCCGCTGCGGTGATCGCCGAAGTCAAGAAAGCCAGCCCGAGCAAGGGCGTGTTGCGCGAGGATTTCATCCCGGCGGACATCGCCCAGAGCTATGCCGAGGGCGATGGCAAGGTGAGTGCCGCCTGCCTGTCGGTGCTGACCGACCGGCAGTTCTTCCAGGGCAGCGTCGACTACCTCAAGCAGGCGCGCGCCTCCTGCGACCTGCCGGTGCTGCGCAAGGATTTCATCGTCGATGCCTACCAGGTCTACGAATCGCGTGCGATGGGCGCCGACGCGGTCCTGCTGATCGCGGCCTGCCTGGACGACGCGCAGATGCGCGACTTCGAGGCGATCGCCACCGGGCTCGGCATGGCGGTGCTGGTCGAGGTGCACGACGGCGCCGAGCTCGATCGCGCGCTGAAACTCAGGACGCCGCTGATCGGCATCAACAACCGCGACCTGCGCAGCTTCGAGGTCTCGGTGCAGACCACGATCGACCTGCTGGCGCGGGTGCCGGCCGATCGCCTGACGGTGACCGAATCGGGCATCACGACGCGCGACGACGTCGCGAAGCTGCGCGCGGCCGGTGTCCAGGCCTTCCTGGTCGGCGAGGCCTTCATGCGCGCCGACGAACCCGGCGAGGCGCTCGCTGCATTGTTCCAATGAGCGCCGGCAGGCCGCCCGGCGGAGGTCATCTGATGAATGCACCGACACAGCTGACGAGCAGCGATCCTGCCGACTGGCCGGTAGCGCCAGGCTGGAAGCCGCTGATCGACGATTTCTTTGCCGGGGCGGCCGGCCGGCGGCTGCTGGGCTTTCTGCGTGAGCGGCTGGACCAGGGCGCCGTGATCTTCCCGCCGCAGCCGCTGCGGGCGCTGGAGCTGACGCCGCCCGAACAGGTGCGCGTCGTGATCCTGGGCCAGGACCCATACCACGGTCGCGGGCAGGCCGAAGGGCTGGCGTTCTCGGTGGCGCCCGGCGTCGCGCTGCCGCCGTCGCTGCGCAACATCTTCAAGGAGCTGCAGCGCGACCTCGGCACGCCGCCGCCCCGGTTTCCGGACCCGGGCGGCAGCCTGGTGAAGTGGGCGACGCACGGCGTGCTGCTGCTGAACACCTGCCTGACGGTGGAGGAGGGCCAGCCAGCCAGTCACGCAGGACGCGGCTGGGAGGTGCTGACCGACACGGTGATCCGGCACGTGGCGCAAGGGGAGCGGGCCGTTGTTTTCATGTTGTGGGGCTCGCATGCGCAGAGCAAGCGGGCGCTGATCGATGCCGGCCGCCACAAGGTCCTGACGGCGAACCATCCCTCGCCGCTCTCGGCCCTGCGGCCGCCGGTGCCCTTCATCGGTTGCGGGCATTTCGGGCAGGCGCGGGCCTGGCGCGAGCGCGGCTGAGCGCTCTGCGAAAATCCGGGGTGCTGTCATCGACCTGCCCACCCAACCGTGCTATATTCCGAGGTTCGCCGGAGAGGTGGCCGAGTGGTTAATGGCAGCAGACTGTAAATCTGCCCTCTTACGAGTACGCTGGTTCGAATCCAGCCCTCTCCACCAGCGATGAATGGATTTTGCTGAGCGCTTGAAGATCGTGCTTCGGTGTCCTTGGGTGCGCCGCGACGCGGGAGTAGTTCAATGGTAGAACCCTAGCCTTCCAAGCTAATGACGCGGGTTCGATTCCCGTCTCCCGCTCCAGAAGTCCGTTCAACGCTAGGCGCAGGTTTGTTTTGCCCTTTTGGCTCAGTGGTAGAGCACTCCCTTGGTAAGGGAGAGGTCGCGGGTCCGATTCCCGCAAAGGGCACCAGTTTTGGGGTTGCAGCCGCCGGCTGCAACCCCATATCAGTGTGTTGATCTAGTTATTTTTCGGAGTCGAGAAAATGGCAAAAGGAAAATTCACCCGCACGAAGCCGCACGTGAACGTGGGCACGATCGGTCACGTTGACCATGGCAAGACGACGCTGACGGCGGCCATTGCGACCGTGCTGTCTGCCAAGTTCGGCGGCGAAGCCAAGGCCTACGACCAGATCGACGCGGCGCCCGAAGAAAAGGCGCGCGGCATCACCATCAACACCGCCCACGTCGAATACGAAACGGCCAACCGCCACTACGCGCACGTCGACTGCCCGGGCCACGCCGACTACGTCAAGAACATGATCACCGGTGCCGCCCAGATGGACGGCGCCATCCTGGTCTGCTCGGCCGCCGACGGCCCCATGCCCCAGACCCGCGAGCACATCCTGCTGGCGCGCCAGGTCGGTGTCGGCTACATCATCGTCTTCCTCAACAAGTGCGACATGGTCGACGACGCCGAACTGCTCGAGCTCGTTGAAATGGAAGTGCGCGAGCTGCTCGACAAGTACGAATTCCCCGGCGACGACACCCCCATCATCCACGGCTCGGCCAAGCTCGCCCTCGAAGGCGACAAGGGCAAGCTCGGTGAAGAAGCCATCATGAAGCTGGCCGACGCCCTCGACAGCTACATCCCCACGCCCGAGCGCGCGGTCGACGGCACCTTCCTGATGCCCGTCGAAGACGTCTTCTCCATCTCCGGACGCGGCACCGTGGTGACTGGCGCCGTCGAGCGCGGCGTCATCAAGGTCGGCGAGGAAATCGAGATTGTCGGCATCCGCCCGACCGTCAAGACCACCTGCACCGGCGTCGAGATGTTCCGCAAGCTCCTGGACCAGGGCCAGGCGGGCGACAACGTGGGCGTGCTGCTGCGTGGCACCAAGCGTGAAGAAGTCGAGCGCGGCCAGGTGCTGTGCAAGCCCGGCTCCATCAAGCCGCACACGCACTTCACCGCCGAGGTGTACGTGCTGAGCAAGGACGAAGGCGGTCGCCACACGCCCTTCTTCAACAACTACCGCCCGCAGTTCTACTTCCGCACGACGGACGTGACTGGCGCCATCGAGCTGCCCAAGGACAAGGAAATGGTCATGCCCGGGGACAACGTGAGCATCACGGTCAAGCTGATCAACCCGATCGCCATGGAAGAAGGCCTGCGCTTCGCGATCCGCGAAGGCGGACGCACCGTGGGCTCGGGCGTGGTGGCGAAGATCCTCGACATCTAAAGCAGGGATTTCGAAGGGGTATAGCTCAATTGGCAGAGCGTCGGTCTCCAAAACCGAAGGTTGTAGGTTCGATTCCTACTGCCCCTGCCACCTGAGGGTGGTGCTCCCCGAAAAGCCCGTCATAGCCTGACGGGCTTCGGCGTCTCAGGAAGACGTGATGAATTGAAGGCCGCAAGGCCGCAGGATTAAAGCCCCAAGATGGCCACTTCTCAAATCGAAACCGTGAGCACGAGCGCAGACAAAGCCAAGCTGGCGGCGGCTGTCGTGCTTGCGGTGGGCGCCATCGTGGCGTTCTATCTGCTCTCTCGTCAAGGCGAGATCGTGCAGTGGGCCGCCTTGCTGGTCGGCCTCGCTGCCGCGATCGGCGCGTTCGCGAGTTCGGAGAGCGGACGCCAACTGTGGGCCTTTGGCCGTGATTCGTGGCGCGAGGTTCGCAAGGTCGTGTGGCCTTCGCGCAAGGAAGCGATCCAGATGACGGCTTATGTGTTCGCCTTTGTCGCGATCATGTCCATCTTCCTCTGGCTCACCGACAAGACGCTCGAATGGGTGTTCTTTGACCTCATTCTGGGCTGGAGAAAATAATGACTGACGAAGCCGTCGAAGCCGCGCAGGACATCCATCCTCTGCTGGTCCCCGCGTCCAATCCGGATCTGCGCTGGTACGTGGTGCACGCTTATTCCGGCATGGAAAAGGCCGTCGAGCGCAACATCCTCGAGCGCATCAACCGCGCCGGCATGCAGAGCAAGTTCGGCCGCATCCTGGTGCCGACCGAAGAAGTGGTCGAGATCAAGAACGGCCAGAAGCGCACGACCGAGCGGCGTTTCTTCCCGGGCTACGTGCTGGTCGAGATGATCATGGACGACGAGAGCTGGCATCTGGTGAAGCACACCAACAAGGTGACCGGCTTCGTCGGCGGCGCCAAGAACCGGCCGGCTCCGATCTCGCAGAAAGAGGTCGAGGACATCGTCGGCCAGATGCAGCAGGGCACCGCGAAGCCGCGTCACAAGGTCGAGTTCATCGTCGGCGAATTCGTGCGCGTCAAGGAAGGTCCGTTCACCGACTTCAACGGCACGGTCGAGGAAGTCAACTATGAGAAGAGCAAGGTGCGCGTGTCGGTCATGATTTTCGGCCGCGCGACGCCTGTCGAACTCGAATTCAGTCAGGTCGAGAAGACCTGAGGCAGTTTCGGTCCAGCGCTACCCGACTCGGCGCCGGACTTCGTTTCAAGAGTCGTCAACCCCGGGGAGCTGCGGCTGAACAAGCCAAGGCGTCATCACCCGCAAGGAGAAAAGCATGGCGAAAAAAATCGTCGGCTTCATCAAGCTGCAAGTACCAGCTGGTAAAGCCAATCCGTCGCCGCCGATCGGTCCCGCACTGGGCCAGCGCGGTTTGAACATCATGGAATTCTGCAAGGCGTTCAACGCGCAGACCCAGGGCGTCGAGCCGGGCCTGCCGCTGCCGGTGGTCATCACCGCGTTCGCCGACAAGAGCTTCACCTTCATCATCAAGACGCCGCCGGCGATCACCTTGATCAAGAAGGCGATCAAGCTCGAGAAGGGCTCCGCCCGCCCGCACACCGACAAGGTCGGCAAGATCACGCGCGCGCAGCTCGAAGAAATCGCCAAGGCCAAGATGAAGGACCTGACCGCTGCCGACCTGGACGCCGCGGTTCGTACCATCGCCGGCTCTGCCCGTTCGATGGGCGTGAATGTGGAGGGCGTGTAAATGGCCAAGACCACCAAGAAGCAAAAGACGCTCGCCGGCAAGGTCGACAGCAACAAGCTGTACCCGTTGGCCGACGCCATCGGCATCGTCAAGGAAGCCGCCACCGCGAAGTTCGATGAGTCGATCGACGTGGCCGTGCAGCTCGGCATCGACGCCAAGAAGTCCGACCAGGTGGTGCGTGGCGCCGTCGTGATGCCCAACGGCACCGGCAAGACCAAGCGCGTCGCCGTGTTCGCCCAGGGCGCCAAGGCCGAGGAAGCCAAGGCCGCCGGCGCCGACATCGTCGGCATGGACGACCTGGCCGCGATGGTCAAGGCGGGCGACATGCCCTTCGACGTCGTGATCGCCGCGCCGGACGCGATGCGCGTGGTCGGCACGCTGGGCCAGATCCTCGGCCCGCGCGGCCTGATGCCGAATCCGAAGGTCGGCACGGTCACGCCGGACGTTGCCACGGCAGTCAAGAACGCCAAGGCCGGTCAGGTTCAGTTCCGCGTCGACAAGGCCGGCATCGTGCACGGCACGATCGGCCGCCGTTCGTTCGACACCGACAAGCTGCAGGGCAACCTCGCTGCGCTGATCGAGGCGCTGGTCAAGGCCAAGCCTGCGACCAGCAAGGGCGTGTACCTGCGCAAGGTGGCGGTGTCGTCGACCATGGGTCTGGGTGTCCGCGTGGACACGCAAACCATCTCGGCGAGCTGAGAGAGAGATTTGCCTTGCCCTTGACGGGGTGGGGCGATGTGGTGGGTCGCAGCGGTTTCGGCTGCTGCGGGCCATCCAAGACCGCTGGTGTGCAGGGCAAGCCTGCACTTAATCGCCGCACCGGGTGCGGCGGCCAGCGCAGATGGCGATCCCACTGCAAGGAATTTTGTTTCCGAAACAGTTGGTCGCTGCGTAAAGCGCGTCGCGAGGCTCCGGTCGAACGACGCATTGAAAAGGAGTAGACCTTGAGTCTGAATCGCAGTGAGAAAGAAGCGGTCATCAGTGATGTGACCAACCTCGCCGCAAAAGCTCAAACGCTCGTGATGGCGGAATACCGTGGCATCACGGTGGCCGATATGACCAAACTGCGCAACGAAGCGCGCAGCAAGGGCGTGACGCTCAGCGTGTTCAAGAACACGCTGGCACGCCGTGCTGTCGCCGGGAGCGCGTTTGAGATCGTCGGCGACCAGATGACCGGTCCGCTGATCTACGGCTTTTCCGAAGACGCTGTGGCTGCCGCGAAGGTGGTGGCCGATTTCGCGAAGACCAACGACAAGTTGGTGATTCGCGGCGGTGCGTTCGGCGGCAAGGCCCTGGACGTGAACGGCGTGAAGCAACTGGCCAGCATTCCTTCGAAGGAAGTGCTGCTGGCGCAATTGCTGGGCTTGTTGCAATCCCCGATCTCGCGCACGGCCCGTGTCCTGGCTGCGCTGGCGGAGAAGCGCGGCGGCGGCGAAGCACAGGCCGAAGCACCGGCCGAGGCGCAGCCCGCCTGAGGTCGGCTTGCGTTTGGAAAATTCAACCCCATTGTTAGGAAGCAAAAATGGCATTCGATAAAGACGCATTTCTGACCGCGCTCGACAGCATGACGGTCCTGGAACTCAACGACCTGGTGAAAGCCATCGAAGAGAAGTTCGGCGTGAGCGCCGCAGCGATGTCGGCTCCCGCCGCTGCCGGTGGCGCTGCCGCCGCCGTGGCCGAAGAGCAGACCGAGTTCAACGTCATGCTGATGGAAGCGGGCGCGAACAAGGTGTCGGCGATCAAGGCCGTGCGCGAAATCACCGGCCTGGGCCTCAAGGAAGCCAAGGACCTGGTGGAAGCCGCGCCGAAGGCTGTCAAGGAAGGCCTGTCGAAGGCAGACGCCGAAGCCGCCAAGAAGAAGCTGGAAGATGCCGGCGCCAAGGTGGAACTGAAGTAATTCGATCCCCCTCGAGGGCTGGAGTGTGCCGAAAGGCCCTCCAGCCTTTGCCGCTTTCAGAGCGCACCCAAAAACCGCTCCCGCAAGACGGTTTTTGAGTGTCTTCTGACCCCGACTGCAGAAGACCCCTTGGTTCGGGCGATGTGCAACGCATCGCCGTCCGCCAACGGCTGGTAGTGGCCAGCCGCCAAGCAGTGGTGCGAAAGCACTGCTGACAAGTCGCTGAAGATCTCAAGCTCCGGAGCTCTCATGGCCCAAACGTCCACGTACAGTTACACCGAACGCAAGCGCATCCGAAAGAACTTCGGCAATCGCGACAGCGTCGTCGAAATTCCCTACCTGCTGCAGATGCAGAAGGACGCCTACACCGCGTTCCTGCAAGCCGGCATCCCGCCCCAGAAACGCACCGTGGAAGGCCTGCAGGCCGCGTTCGACGCTGCGTTCCCGATCGTCTCGCACAACGGTTTCGTCGAGATGAAGTTCCTCGAGTACAACCTCGCGAAGCCGGCCTTCGACGTGCGTGAATGCCAGACCCGCGGGCTGACCTTCGCCTCGGCGGTGCGCGCCAAGGTCCAGCTGATCATCTATGACCGCGAGTCGTCGACCTCGCAGTCGAAGGTGGTCAAGGAAGTGAAGGAGCAGGAGGTCTACATGGGCGAAGTGCCGCTCATGACCGACAAGGGTTCCTTCATCATCAACGGCACCGAACGCGTGATCGTCTCGCAGCTGCACC
Source organism: Variovorax sp. SRS16 (assembly GCF_901827165.1). Classification (NCBI taxonomy): domain Bacteria; kingdom Pseudomonadati; phylum Pseudomonadota; class Betaproteobacteria; order Burkholderiales; family Comamonadaceae; genus Variovorax; species Variovorax sp. SRS16. The sequence continues at coordinate 5,133,975 of NZ_LR594666.1, read as the reverse complement.
GTTCGCCGGGCGTGTTCTTCGAGCATGACAAGGGCAAGACGCACAGCTCGGGCAAGCTGCTGTTCTCGGCCCGCGTGATTCCTTATCGCGGCTCGTGGCTCGACTTCGAGTTCGACCCGAAGGACATGCTGTACTTCCGCGTCGACCGCCGCCGCAAGATGCCGGTGACGATCCTCCTGAAGGCCATCGGCCTGAACCCGGAATCGATCCTCGCGAACTTCTTCGTCAACGACAACTTTCGCCTGATGGACAGCGGTGCGCAGATGGAGTTCGTCTCCGAGCGCCTGCGCGGCGAAGTCGCACGCTTCGACATCACCGACAAGTCCGGCAAGGTCGTGGTCGCCAAGGACAAGCGCGTCACCGCGCGCCACACGCGCGAGCTCGAACAGACGAGCACCACGCACATCAGCGTGCCGGAAGACTTCCTGGTCGGCCGCGTCATCGCCCGCAACATCGTCGACACGGACTCGGGCGAGATCCTGGCCAAGGCCAACGACGAGCTGACCGAAGCGCTGCTCAAGAAGCTGCGCGCCGCCGGCGTGCAGGACGTGCAGGCCATCTACACCAACGAACTCGACCAGGGCGCCTACATCTCGCAGACCCTGCGCATCGACGAGACGGCCGATGAGTTCGCCGCGCGCGTGGCCATCTACCGCATGATGCGCCCCGGCGAGCCGCCGACGGAAGACGCGGTGCAGGCCCTGTTCCAGCGCCTGTTCTACAACCCCGACACCTACGACCTGTCGCGCGTCGGCCGCATGAAGTTCAACGCCAAGGTCGGCCGCGACGAATCCACCGGCCCGATGGTGCTGACCAACGAGGACATCCTGGCCGTGGTCAAGATCCTCGTCGACCTGCGCAACGGCCGCGGCGAAGTCGACGACATCGACCACCTGGGCAACCGCCGCGTGCGCTGCGTCGGCGAACTGGCCGAGAACCAGTACCGCACCGGCCTGGCCCGCATCGAGAAGGCCGTCAAGGAACGTCTGGGTCAAGCGGAACAAGAGCCGCTGATGCCGCACGACCTGATCAACAGCAAGCCGATCTCGGCCGCGCTGAAGGAATTCTTCGGTGCCTCGCAGCTGTCGCAGTTCATGGACCAGACCAACCCGCTGTCCGAGATCACGCACAAGCGTCGCGTCTCGGCCCTCGGCCCGGGCGGTCTGACGCGCGAACGCGCCGGCTTCGAAGTGCGTGACGTGCACGTCACGCACTACGGCCGCGTGTGCCCGATCGAAACGCCCGAAGGCCCGAACATCGGCCTGATCAACTCGCTGGCCCTGTACGCCCGCCTGAACGAATACGGCTTCATCGAGACGCCGTACCGCCGCGTGGTCGACAGCAAGGTCACGATGGACATCGACTACCTGTCGGCCATCGAGGAAGGCAAGTACGTCATCGCCCAGGCCAACGCCGCGCTCGACAAGGACGGCCGCCTGACCGGCGACCTCGTGTCCGCGCGCGAAACCGGCGAGTCGATCCTGGTCGGCGCCGAGCGCGTGCAGTACATGGACGTGTCACCGGCGCAGATCGTGTCGGTGGCCGCCTCGCTGGTGCCCTTCCTCGAGCACGACGATGCGAACCGCGCGCTGATGGGCGCCAACATGCAGCGCCAGGCCGTGCCGGTGCTGCGTCCCGAGAAGGCCTTCGTCGGTACCGGCATCGAGCGCGTCTCCGCGGTCGACTCGGGCACCGTGGTCACCGCGACCCGAGGCGGCATCGTCGACTACGTCGATGCCACCCGCATCGTGGTGCGCGTGAACGACGCCGAAGCGGCGGCCGGTGAAGTCGGTGTGGACATCTACAACCTGATCAAGTATCAGCGTTCGAACCAGAACACCAACATCCACCAGCGCCCGATCGTCAAGCGCGGCGACAAGATCGACAAGGGCGACGTGGTGGCCGACGGCGCCTCGACCGACCTCGGCGAACTGGCCCTCGGCCAGAACATGCTGGTCGCGTTCATGCCCTGGAACGGCTACAACTTCGAAGACTCGATCCTGATCAGCGAAAGAGTCGTCGCCGAAGACCGCTACACCTCGATCCACATCGAGGAACTGGTGGTGATGGCCCGCGACACCAAGCTCGGTGCCGAGGAAATCACGCGCGACATCCCGAACCTGGCCGAGCAGCAGCTCAATCGCCTGGACGAGTCCGGCATCATCTACGTCGGCGCCGAAGTGCAGCCGGGCGACACGCTGGTCGGCAAGGTCACGCCCAAGGGCGAGACCACGCTGACGCCGGAAGAAAAGCTGCTGCGCGCGATCTTCGGCGAGAAGGCCTCCGACGTGAAGGACACCTCGCTGCGCGTCGACCAGGGCTCGCAAGGCACCGTGATCGACGTGCAGGTGTTCACCCGCGAAGGCATCACGCGCGACAAGCGCGCCCAGCAGATCATCGATGACGAGCTCAAGCGCTTCCGCCTCGACCTGAACGACCAGCTGCGCATCGTCGAGGCCGACGCCTTCGACCGCATCGAGAAGCTGCTGATCGGCAAGGCCGCCAACGGCGGCCCGAACAAGCTGGCCAAGGGCACCAAGCTCGACCGCGCCTACCTGTCGTCGATCGAGAAGTTCCACTGGTTCGACATCCGCCCGGCGGACGACGAGGTGGCATCGCAGCTCGAATCGATCAAGAACTCGCTTGAGCAGACGCGCCACAGCTTCGACCTCGCGTTCGAGGAAAAGCGCAAGAAGCTCACGCAGGGCGACGAGCTGCCCGCGGGCGTGCTCAAGATGGTCAAGGTCTACCTGGCCGTCAAGCGCCGCCTGCAACCCGGCGACAAGATGGCCGGCCGCCACGGCAACAAGGGCGTGGTGTCGAAGATCGTTCCGGTCGAGGACATGCCCCACATGGCCGACGGCACGCCGTGCGACATCTGCCTGAATCCGCTGGGCGTGCCCTCGCGGATGAACGTCGGGCAGGTGCTCGAGGTGCATCTGGGCTGGGCCGGCAAGGGTATCGGCCAGCGCATCGGCGACATGCTGCAGGCCGAGGCCAAGGTGGCCGAGCTGCGCAAGTTCATGGACCAGCTCTACAACGGCTCGGGCCGCAAGGAAGACCTGAGCAAGCTCAGCGACGCCGACGTGCTCGAGATGGCCGGCAACCTGTCGACCGGCGTGCCGTTCGCGACGCCGGTGTTCGACGGTGCCTCGGAAGAGGAAATCCGCGGCATGCTGAAGCTGGCCTATCCGGAAGAGATCGCCAAGGTCAAGGGCCTGACCGACACGCGCACCCAGGCCTACCTGTACGACGGCCGCACCGGCGACCAGTTCGAGCGGCCCGTCACGGTCGGCTACATGCACGTGCTCAAGCTGCACCATCTGGTGGACGACAAGATGCACGCGCGCTCGACCGGCCCGTACAGCCTGGTCACGCAGCAGCCGCTGGGCGGCAAGGCCCAATTCGGCGGCCAGCGTTTCGGCGAAATGGAAGTGTGGGCGCTCGAGGCCTACGGCGCCGCCTACGTGCTGCAGGAAATGCTGACGGTGAAGTCCGACGACGTGCAGGGCCGTACCAAGGTCTACGAGAGCATCGTCAAGGGCGAACACTCGATCGAGGCCGGCATGCCGGAATCGTTCAACGTGCTGGTCAAGGAAATTCGTTCGCTGGGGCTCGACATCGAGCTCGAGCGTTCTTAATTTGAAAAGGGAAAGAGTCTTATGAAATCGCTACTCGACCTGTTCAAGCAATTCACGCCCGATGAGCATTTCGATGCCATCAAGATCGGCATGGCTTCGCCCGAGAAGATCCGTTCGTGGTCTTTCGGCGAGGTGAAGAAGCCAGAGACGATCAACTACCGGACCTTCAAGCCCGAGCGCGACGGCCTGTTCTGCGCCAAGATCTTCGGCCCGATCAAGGACTACGAGTGCCTGTGCGGCAAGTACAAGCGCCTCAAGCACCGCGGCGTGATCTGCGAGAAGTGCGGCGTCGAAGTCACGCAGACCAAGGTGCGCCGCGAGCGCATGGGTCACATCGACCTGGCCGCGCCCTGCGCGCACATCTGGTTCCTGAAGTCGCTGCCGTCGCGCCTGGGCCTCGTGCTCGACATGACGCTGCGCGACATCGAACGCGTGCTGTACTTCGAAGCCTATGTGATCACCGACCCCGGCATGACCCCGCTGAAGAAGTTCGGCATCATGTCCGAGGACGACTATGACGCCAAGCGCAAGGAATACGGCGACGAGTTCGTTGCCAAGATGGGCGCCGAAGGCATCAAGGACCTGCTGGAAGGCATCGAGCTCGACAGCGAGATCGAGAAGCTGCGCGGCGACCTGACCGGCTCCGAAGTCAAGGTCAAGAAGAACTCCAAGCGCCTCAAGGTGCTTGAGGCCTTCCGCAAGTCGGGCATCAAGCCCAACTGGATGGTGCTCGAAGTGCTGCCCGTGCTGCCGCCGGACCTGCGTCCGCTGGTGCCGCTGGACGGCGGCCGTTTCGCCACCTCGGACCTGAACGACCTCTACCGCCGCGTCATCAACCGCAACAGCCGCCTGCGTCGCCTGCTCGAACTGAAGGCGCCGGAAATCATCGCGCGCAACGAGAAGCGGATGCTGCAGGAAGCGGTCGATTCGCTGCTGGACAACGGCCGCCGCGGCAAGGCCATGACGGGCGCCAACAAGCGCGCGCTCAAGTCGCTGGCCGACATGATCAAGGGCAAGAGCGGCCGCTTCCGCCAGAACCTGCTGGGCAAGCGCGTCGACTACTCGGGCCGTTCGGTCATCGTGGTCGGCCCGACGCTCAAGCTGCACCAGTGCGGCCTGCCGAAGCTGATGGCGCTCGAGCTGTTCAAGCCCTTCATCTTCTCGCGCCTCGAAGCCATGGGCATCGCGACCACCATCAAGGCGGCCAAGAAGGAAGTCGAATCCGGCACGCCGGTGGTCTGGGACATCCTCGAGGAAGTGATCAAGGAACACCCGGTGATGCTGAACCGCGCACCGACCTTGCACCGCCTGGGCATCCAGGCCTTCGAGCCGATCCTGATCGAAGGCAAGGCGATCCAGCTGCATCCGCTGGTCTGCGCGGCCTTCAACGCCGACTTCGACGGCGACCAGATGGCCGTCCACGTGCCGCTGTCGGTGGAAGCGCAGATGGAAGCCCGCACGCTGATGCTGGCCTCCAACAACGTGCTGTTCCCGGCCAACGGCGAACCGTCGATCGTGCCGTCGCAGGACGTGGTGCTGGGTCTGTACTACACGACCCGCGAGCGCATCAACGGCCGCGGCGAGGGCCTGATCTTCTCCGACATCGGCGAAGTGCAGCGCGCGCTCGACGCCAACGTGGCCGAGCTCACCGCCAAGGTCAGCGTGCGCATCACCGAGTACACGAAGGACAAGGAAACGGGTGAGTTCAAGCCTTCGACCGAGCTCGTCGACACGACCGTGGGCCGCGCGCTGCTGTCCGAGATCCTGCCCAAGGGGCTGCCGTTCTCGAACATCAACAAGGCGCTGAAGAAGAAGGAAATCTCCAAGCTCATCAACGTCTCGTTCCGCAAGTGCGGCCTGAAGGAGACCGTGGTCTTCGCCGACAAGCTGTTGCAGAACGGCTTCCGGCTGGCGACCAAGGCCGGGATCTCGATCGCCATCGACGACATGCTGGTGCCGGCCGAGAAGCACGGCATCATCGAGCGCTCCGCCAAGGAAGTGAAGGAGATCGAGCAGCAGTACGTCTCGGGCCTGGTCACCTCCGGCGAGCGCTACAACAAGGTGGTGGACATCTGGGGCAAGGCCGGCGACGAAGTGTCGAAGGTCATGATGGCCAAGCTCTCGAAAGAGAAGGCCATCGACCGCCACGGCAAGGAAGTCGAGCAGGAGTCCTTCAACTCGATCTACATGATGGCCGACTCCGGTGCGCGCGGTTCCGCCGCGCAGATCCGGCAGGTCGCCGGCATGCGGGGCCTGATGGCCAAGCCCGACGGCTCGATCATCGAGACGCCCATCACCGCGAACTTCCGCGAAGGCCTGAACGTGCTGGAGTACTTCATCTCCACGCACGGTGCCCGAAAGGGTCTGGCCGACACGGCGCTGAAGACCGCGAACTCCGGCTACCTGACGCGCCGCCTGGTCGACGTGACGCAGGATCTGGTCGTGATCGAACAGGACTGCGGCACGCAGGACGGCGCAGTGATGCGCGCGATCGTCGAAGGCGGTGAAGTCATCGAATCGCTGCGCGACCGCATCCTCGGTCGCACCGCGGCCGAAGACATCGTGCATCCGGAAACGCGCGCCGTGCTGGCCCAGGCCGGCGACATGCTCGACGAGGACGTGATCGAGGCGCTCGAACTCGAAGGCGTCGACGAAGTCAAGGTGCGCACCGCGCTGACCTGCTCGACGCGCTTCGGCCTCTGCGCCAAGTGCTACGGCCGCGACCTCGGCCGCGGCGGACTGGTCAACAACGGTGAAGCGGTCGGCGTGATCGCGGCGCAGTCGATCGGCGAACCCGGCACGCAGCTGACGATGCGGACCTTCCACATCGGTGGCGCGGCATCGCGTGCGGCGGTCGCTTCCAGCGTCGAAGCCAAGTCCAACGGCGTGATCGGCTTCAACGCCACCATGCGCTACGTGACCAACAGCAAGAGCGAGCTGGTCGTGATCGCGCGTTCGGGCGAGATCGTCATCCATGACGAGCACGGCCGCGAGCGCGAGCGCCACAAGGTGCCGTACGGCGCGACGCTGGCGGTCAAGGCCGATCAGCAGGTCAAGGCCGGCCACGTGCTGGCCAACTGGGATCCGCTGACGCGCCCGATCATCACCGAGTTCGCCGGCCTGACCCGCTTCGAGAACGTCGAGGAAGGCCTGACGGTCGCCAAGCAGGTCGACGAGGTCACGGGCCTGTCGACGCTGGTGGTGATCGATCCGAAGCGCCGCGGCGCGGCCAAGGTCGTGCGTCCGCAGGTGAAGCTGATCGATGCCTCGGGCAACGAGGTCAAGATCCCCGGCACCGACCACTCGGTGACCATCGGCTTCCCGATCGGTGCGCTGGTCCAGGTGCGCGACGGCCAGGACGTGGGCCCCGGCGAGGTGCTGGCGCGTATTCCGGTCGAAGGCCAGAAGACCCGCGACATCACCGGCGGCCTGCCGCGTGTGGCCGAGCTGTTCGAGGCGCGTTCGCCGAAGGACAAGGGCATGCTGGCCGAGATGACCGGCACCGTGTCGTTCGGCAAGGAGACCAAGGGCAAGATCCGTCTGCAGATCACCGACCCCGAGGGCAAGGTCTGGGAGGACCTGGTGCCCAAGGAGAAGAACATCCTGGTGCACGAAGGCCAGGTGGTGAACAAAGGCGAGAGCGTGGTCGACGGTCCGGCCGATCCGCAGGACATCCTGCGCCTGCTGGGCTCGGAAGAACTCGCGCGCTACATCGTGGACGAGGTGCAGGACGTGTACCGTCTGCAGGGCGTGAAGATCAACGACAAGCACATCGAGGTGATCGTTCGCCAGATGCTGCGCCGCGTCGTGGTCGAGAACGTCGGCGACGCCAACTACATCGCCGGCGAACAGGTCGAACGCAGCGAGATGCTCAACACCAACGACGCCCTGCGCGCCGAAGGCAAGATGCCCGCGACCTTCACCAACCTGCTGCTCGGCATCACGAAGGCATCGCTGTCGACCGACAGCTTCATCAGCGCCGCATCGTTCCAGGAAACGACGCGCGTGCTGACCGAAGCCGCGATCATGGGCAAGCGCGACGAGCTGCGCGGTCTGAAGGAAAACGTCATCGTCGGCCGCCTGATTCCCGCAGGCACCGGCATGGCGTACCACCAGGCGCGCAAGGTCAAGGACGCGATGGACGAGGCCGAGCGCCGCGCGATCGCCGAGTCGGAAGCCGCCGAGCTGGCGGGCAACTCGACGGACGATGCAAGCACGGTCGACGCCAGCGAAGGCGCCGCGACCGAATAACTGGTTAGCATCACCGGCCATGACCGGTCCCGAACGCCCCCCTTCCGCCCGCGGACGGGGGGCTTTTTTCTGCCGGCGGCTTCCATGAGCAAGCTGCCCGATTCACTGCCGTACTGGCTCGCCGGCGCGCTGGCGCTGTTCTGGTTCGTCGGCGCCTACAACCGCCTGGTGCGCCTGCGCTCGGCGGCGTTGCAGGCCTACGCGGCGCTCGATGCGGCGCTCGTGCGGCAGCTCGACTTCGTGCAGGCGCGTGTCGCGGCCGAGCCGGCCACGGGTGCCGTGTTCGAGAACGGATCCGGCGGCGCCTCGCTGCCCGCGGCGGCTGGGCAGTTGGCGACGCTCCTGGCAGCCACGCGCCTGCGTCCGCTCAATCCGGCCGGCATTGCGGCGCTGGCGACGGCGCTGCACGTGCTGTTGTCGGCCTGGCAGCGGCTGCATCCGGATTCGGTGGTCAGCTTCGATGCGGATGGCGTGCTGTCCCGTCCCGCACCGCTCACGGGCACGCTCGAGCCGTCCGCGGACGGGGCGGCACCCATCGCCTGGCCCGAGCCTTCGGCGGCCGCCGAGATCGCGCGCAACCAGTTCAACCTCGCCGTGGCGCAGTACAACGGCGCGATCACGCAATTCCCGGCGCTGCTGGTGGCGTGGATCATGCAACTGCGGCAGGCCGCGCCGCTGCGTTGATCGGCGTGCCGACCAGATCGGTCCTCTACCATCGGAACAAGTTGCCAGATCCATCAGACTCCTTTCCCGTCGCATTGCTGCAGTCGCCGCCGCTCTGGCGGCAATTGCAGTTGACGGCCGTCGCCATCGCTTCGATTCGCGACGGCGTGTCGGGCTCGGTCGCCTTCGCTGCCGTCGAGCCAGGCTTGCGCGCGGGCGTGCAGGCGCTCGGCTTCCAGGTGCTGCGCTGGCTCGGCCGCGCCGAGGCGCTGCGCCGTCAGCTGGCCAGGCGCACGCCGCCGCCAGCGGCCGACGCGCTGCTTTGCACCGCGCTCGCGCTGGCCTGGGATGCGGCGTTGTCGCCGTACGAACCCTTCACGCTGGTCGATCAGGCAGTCGAGGCCGCGAAGCGCAATCCGGGCACGCGCGCGCAGGCCAGCTTCGTCAATGCCTGCCTGCGGCGTTTTCTGCGCGAGCGCGACGAGCTGGTGGCGGCCACCGAGCGCGAGCCCGTGGCGCAATGGAACCATCCGCGATGGTGGATCGAGCGGCTCAAGCGCGACCATCCGCGCGATTGGCAGCAGGTGCTCGCGACCGACAACACGCAGGCGCCGATGACGCTGCGCGTCAACCTGCGCAAGACCGATATGGCGTCCTGCATGGCAGGGCTGCAGATCGCCGACGTGCCGGCGGTCCGGGTCGGCGCCAGCGGCCTGCAGCTGGGGCGTGCGCGGCCGGTTCATCAGCTGCCGGGCTTCGCCGAAGGCGAATGGTCGGTGCAGGACGCCGCCGCGCAACTCGCGGCGCCGCTGCTGCTCGGCGGCCTCGGCCAGGCAGCGAAAGGGACTGCTGCGCCGCTGCGCGTGCTCGATGCCTGCGCCGCGCCCGGCGGCAAGACCGCTCATCTGCTCGAGGTGGCGGGTCCGGGCGTCATCGAGCTCACGGCGCTGGAAATCGATGCCGCACGCAGCCGGCGCATCGACGAGACGCTGGGCCGGCTCGGCCTCGCCGCGAAGATCGTCGTGGCCGATGCCGCGCGCCCGGCGCAGTGGTGGGACGGCACGCCCTTCGACGCCATCCTGCTCGACGCACCCTGTACCGCGTCGGGCATCGTGCGCCGCCATCCGGACGTGCGCTGGCTGCGCCGCGAGAGCGATATCGAGCAGCTGGCGCTCCAGCAGGCCATGCTGCTGGCTGCCCTGTGGCCCCTGGTGCGGCCGGGCGGCCGCCTGCTCTACTGCACCTGCTCCGTCTTCCGGGAAGAGGGGGCGCACCAGATCGATGCGTTCCTTGCGCACAACACCGACGCTGCTTTGCTGCTCTCGCCGGGGCATTTGCTGCCTCAAAGCAGAGGGAATGCCCGCAGCGTCCCGGACAATGCCTTGGGTGATCACGACGGTTTCTTCTACGCCCTGCTTGAAAAGCGGCCGCGCTGAAAGGCGCAGCCCGGCCTGGCTGGTCGTGCTGTTGCTCCTCGTCTCGGTCCTGGCCTGGCTGCCCGGACAGGCGTCGGCGCAGTCGCGCGACGCCTCGGTCACCCACCTGCGGCTCGACGAGGGCGACGACGGGGTGTACCTGACCGCCCAGGTGCAGTTCGAGCTCCCGCCCCTGGTCGAAGACGTGCTCGAGAAGGGGATCGCGATCTACTTCGTGGCGGAGGCCGAGCTCTATCGGGAGCGCTGGTACTGGACCGACCGCAAGGTGGGGCAGGTCACGCGCTACATGCGCCTGGCCTATCAGCCGCTCACGCGCCGCTGGCGGCTCAACGTGTCGCCGGTGCCGATCGTCAACGCGGGCTTCGGTGTGTCGCTCAACCAGAACTTCGACACGCTGCCGGATGCGCTCGAGGCCATCCGGCGCGTGGGCCGGTTGCGGCTGGGCGACATGTCCGAGATCGGTGATGAAGCGACCCATCCCGTGACATTCCGTTTCCGGCTCGACACCTCCCAGCTGCCGCGGCCCTTCCAGATTGGTGCGGTGGGCCAGTCGGACTGGAACATCTCGGCCGAGCGCAGCGCCCGGCTGCCGCTGGAGAAGGGCCGATGAGCACCGGTCCGCATGGCGCCGCTACCGCGGCGGCGCCGAAACGCCGTTCCCGCGCCGTGCGCTGGGCGCTGGGCGTCACGGCCGCGTTGGTGACCGCCATCGGCCTCGTGCTCATGTTCCTGCTGGCCCAGGCCACCAACAACCGCGCGTTCTACGAGCGCAACTACGCGCGCCTGTTCGGCATCAACGTGGTTGTCGCGGTGGTGCTGATCCTGGTGATCGGATGGGTCGCGTTCCGGCTGCTGCGGCGCCTGCGCCAGGGCAAGTTCGGCAGCCGCCTGCTGATCAAGCTGGCCGCCATCTTCGCGCTGGTCGGCGTGGTGCCCGGCGTGCTGGTGTATGTCGTGTCCTATCAGTTCGTGGCCCGGTCGATCGAGAGCTGGTTCGACGTCAAGGTCGAAGGCGCGCTCGATGCCGGCCTGAACCTGGGCCGCGCCACGCTGGATTCGCTGTCCGACGATCTCGTGAGCAAGACGCGCACGGCGAGCCTTCAATTGGTCGACGTGCCGGACACCCGCGCCGGCCTCGTGCTCGAACGCATCCGCGATCAACTGGGTGCCAGCGACGTCGTGCTGTGGACCGGCAGCGGCCAGCAGGTGGCGGGCGCGGGCACGTCGCGCTTCCAGCTCAATCCCGAGCGGCCGACGCAGCAGCAGTTTCGCCAGGTGCGCGCCGATCGGGCGATCGCCCACATCGAAGGGCTCGACGAGGCGCCCGCGCCGGGCGCAGCAGCGCCACCGCCCGCCAGCGTGCGATCGCTCGCGCTGGTGCAGCGGACGGGATTCGAGTTCAACACCGAGCCTCGATTCCTGCAGATCACCTTGCCGCTGCCGCCGGCGATCGTGGCCAACGCACTGGCCGTGCAGGAAGCCAATCGCGAATACCAGGAAAGGGCGCTCGGGCGCGAAGGCCTGCGCCGGATGTACATCGGCACGCTCACGCTGACGCTGTTCCTCGCCGTGTTCGGTGCCGTGCTGCTTGCCGTCCTGTTCGGCAACCAGCTTGCGCGGCCGCTCCTGGTGCTGGCCGACGGCGTTCGCCAGGTCGCCGCCGGCGATCTGCGGCCGACGGCGGTGCTGCAAGGCAAGGACGAGCTCGGCGGCCTGACGCGCTCGTTCGCCGTCATGACCCAGCAGCTGGCCGATGCGCGCGGTGCGATCGAGCAGACCATGGGCGAGCTCGACGCCGCGCGCTCCAACCTGCAGACCATCCTCGACAACCTGACTTCGGGCGTGATCGTGCTCGACGCCCGGGGCGTGGTGATGTCGACCAATCCCGGCGCGACCCGCGTCCTGCGCGCGCCGCTGGCGGCCTACGAGGGCCAGCCGCTGGCCGAGGTGCCGGGCTTGATCGAATTCGCGCTGGGCGTGCAGCAGCAGTTCGACGAGTTCGAGGTCGAGCGACTGCAGCACGGACTCGACCACTGGCAGCACGCGTTCGAGCTTCATCCGGACGGCGAAGGGATGTCGCAGGACACCATCAACATCGTCGCCCGCGGCGCCGCGCTGCCGGAGGCGGCAAGGCTGCTGGTGTTCGACGACATCTCCGAGATCGTGTCGGCGCAGCGCGCCCAGGCCTGGGGCGAGGTGGCGCGACGCCTTGCCCACGAGATCAAGAATCCGCTGACGCCGATCCAGCTGTCGGCCGAGCGCCTCGAGATGAAACTCTCCGGCAAGGTCGATCCGCCCGAGCAGGCGATCCTCACCAAGTCGGTCAAGACCATCGTCGACCAGGTCGATGCGATGAAGCGCCTGGTCAACGAGTTCCGCGACTACGCCCGCCTGCCCGCGGCCGATCTGAAGCCGGTCGATCTGAACGCGCTGGTGACGGACGTGCTGCAGCTCTACGCCGCAGAGAACGCACCCATTGCACTGCATTCCGAACTGGACGAGCGTTGCCCGCCGATCCGCGGCGATGCGCAGCAGATCCGGCAGATCATCCACAACCTGCTGCAGAACGCCCAGGATGCGGCCGAGGCCGCGGTCAGCGGCCATGGCCGCAGGGGCGAAGTCATCATCCGCACCCGGCTTGGCGATTCGGGCCAGCGCGTGCGCCTCACCGTACAGGACAACGGACCGGGCTTCGTCGACAACATTCTCAAGCGAGCCTTCGAACCGTACGTCACGACGAAGACCAAGGGCACCGGGCTCGGCCTGGCGGTGGTCAAGAAAATCGCCGACGAGCACGGCGCGCGCATCGAACTTTCCAATCGCATAGTCGAGGGGGCTGTAGCCGGGGCGCAAGTCTCGCTATCATTCGCGCTTGCAGCAGAGCCGCGAGGAGCGGTCGCTTACACCGAAGATTCGAAGCCGTCCACCGCCTGAGCGTCTGTGCAAACGCGGCGGCGAGCCGGCGAGCGGACGCATCGCATCACTCCATAAATAGCAGCGCACAACTCAGGCACTCATGGCAAACATTCTCGTGGTCGACGACGAGCTGGGCATTCGGGACCTGCTCTTCGAAATTCTCAATGACGAAGGCCACAACGTCGAACTCGCCGAGAACGCGGCCGAGGCGCGCGCCGCCCGACAGCGCGCCCGCCCCGACCTCGTGCTGCTCGACATCTGGATGCCCGACACCGACGGCGTGACGCTGCTCAAGGAGTGGGCTGCCGCCGGCCTGCTGAGCATGCCCGTCGTCATGATGAGCGGTCATGCGACGATCGACACCGCGGTCGACGCCACGCGCATCGGCGCCTTTGCATTCCTCGAAAAACCCATCACCTTGCAGAAGCTGCTGAAGGCGGTCGAACAGGGTCTGGCGCGCGAGAGCGCGCGCCGTGCCGCGGCGAGCGTCGTGCCGGCAGCGAGCGGCTTTGCCGCCGTGGTGACGACCGTCGGTGACAGCGCGCTGGTGCCGCCGGCGTCTGCGGCGCCTTTGCCCGATCCGGGGCCGCACTCCGTCCAGAGCTTCGACCTCGACCGCCCGCTGCGCGATGCGCGCGACGGCTTCGAGAAGGCGTACTTCGAGTTCCATCTGGCGATGGAGAACGGATCGATGACGAGGGTGGCGGAAAAGACCGGCCTCGAACGCACCCATCTCTACCGCAAGCTCAAGCAACTTGGCGTCGACCTGTCGAGAGGCCGGCGCGGCAATGTATAATCGCCGGCTGCACGCCAAGGCCCGAAACGCCGGTCGAGTCTTTCGAGACCACCACTGATTGTTCGGTCACCGAAGCGTACATGGCCCGGTAGCTCAGTTGGTAGAGCAGCGGATTGAAAATCCGCGTGTCGGTGGTTCGATTCCGCCCCAGGCCACCACCTCTCTTTCTCAGACGATCCCAAGACAGCTCAAAAGTCCTTGTAATTCAAGGACTTAGCCTGAAAAGGCGGCTCAGGCGGTATCGTCAAATCCCACAACGTCCCGTTTTTGCGTGTACCCCTAGGTGTACCCCAGACTGCTTTTCAACTGCAGTTTTTCTGGGGGTACACCTTGGGACACCTTACTGATCTCTTGATCAAGGCGGCGCAGCCGCGCGATGCCGAGTACATGCTGGCTGATGGCGAGGGCCTCTATCTTCGCGTTCGGCCGGGCGGCAAGGTTTGGATCTACCGCTACAAGCATCTGGGCCGGCCGACCAAAATGAGCCTGGGCAGCTATCCAGTGGTGTCCTTGGCGGCCGCGCGCAAGAAGGCTCTTGACGAGGCGAGAAAGCGCCACGAGGGCGTGGACCCGCGCGACGTTCGCCGAGAGGATCAGGAGCGGCAGCGCGTGGCGCGCCTGAACACCTTCGATCGAATGGCCCGTGCTTGGCACGCGCAGGCGTGGAAGGACCGCGAATGGTCTGTCGGCTACGCTGAGAAAGTGCTGCGGCACCTTGAGTTGCACGTCTTTCCTTGGATTGGCGATCGCCCCATGGATGGCATCTTGCCAACCGAGCTCGTGCGATGCCTGCACCGAATCAAGGAGCGGGGCCACCTGGAGACGGCTCAGCGGGTACGCGAGGCGGTGCAGCACGTCTTTCAATACGCGGTCGACGTGGGCGCGCTCGAGCCGGCCAAGAATTTTGTGAACGGCCGTACCGGGGGATTGCCGCCGCCTCGCGCCCGCCATTTCCCAGCGATCACCGATCCGAAGCAGCTCGGACAACTGCTGCGTGACATTCGCGCCTACAAGGGCAATGTCATTACCCGTGCCGCCTTGCAGCTCTCTCCGCTTCTGTTCCAAAGGCCTGGCCAGTTGCGGCTGGCGCACTGGGAAGACCTCAGCTTCGAGCAGCAGCTTTGGCGGTGCCCACCCGAGAAGATGAAGCTGAGAGAGTGGAAGAAACGGGACAGCCGCACCCCGGCGCACCTGGTGCCGCTGCCTCTGCAGGCAGTGGCCATCCTGCAGGACCTGTATCCGCTGACCGGCCCCACCGGCCCGATCTTCCGCAGCATGGCCAAGCGCACGGAAGCAACCCGCTACATGAGCGACAACACGATCAATAGCGCGTTGCGCACGCTTGGCTACGACACGAAGGAAGAGATCACCGGTCACGGATTCCGCGCCACGGCGCGCACGCTCATCCGCGAGTACCTCGGATGGGACAGAGAAGTGATCGAGCGACACATGGCGCACGGCTCCGACGAGGAGCTGGGCAGCGCCTACGACCGCACCACGTTCCTGGCCCAGCGGCGCAAGATGATTCAACTATGGGCGGACTTGCTCGATGATCTTGCCGCGGGCAAGGTGTTGACGGTGCTTGGTGCCGCGTTCCCAAAGCCAAGAGCGCGCGAGAGGCGGGCGGTGAAGGCGGTCCCTTCTGCCGATGACCTGCGGCTATCGCGCGTGGCTGTTTTGGCCGGTATCGCGGAGTAGCGGTGCCATGGGTCAGAAATCCATGAGCAAAGCCACTGCTTCCACGACCAAGGCGAAAGCGGTCGGCTCGCCTGACGGGTATGCCGATTTTCGTGGCGGCATCGTCGAACTGCTCGATGCCGCACGGCAGGCGGCTGCCCGGAGTGTCAATGCGCTGATGACGGCCAGCTACTGGGAGATCGGGCGCCGCATAGTCGAAGCCGAGCAGAAAGGCCGGCGCCGGGCAAGTTATGGCGAACAGCTAATCGAGCGGCTTTCGCTCGACCTCACGCGCCAGTTTGGCCGGGGATTCAGCCGTCAGAACCTGCAGCAGATGCGCGCGTTCTTTCTGAGCTGGCCAATTCGCCAGACGGTGTCTGGCGAATCCCTCGAACTGCCGTCGCCTAGAAGCAGAGCAAAGGCGCCGGCAGTGGATACGCCGCCAGCGGCCGGGTTCAGTGTCACATGCTCATCCCGACCAGCACGCATTGAGGAACTGGCGGAGGTCTTCGCGCTGCCCTGGTCTGCCTACGTACGGCTGCTGGCGGTCAAGGACGGCGATGCGCGCTGGTTTTATGAGACCGAGGCTTTGCGTGGAGGGTGGAGTGTGCGCCAGCTGGATCGCCAGATCGGTAGCCAGTTCTATGAGCGTACCGCGTTGTCGAGGAACAAGGCCGCGATGCTGGTCAAGGGCGCGATAGCGAGGCCAGAGGATGCCGTGGCGCCCGGAGATGCAGTGAAGGATCCGTATGTGCTGGAGTTCCTGGACCTCAAGGATGAGTATTCGGAATCCGACCTGGAAGAAGCACTAATCCGCCGGCTGGAAGACTTCCTGCTCGAGCTGGGTAGCGACTTCAGCTTTGTCGGTCGCCAGAGGCGGCTGCGCATCGACCAGACCTGGTACCGCGTGGATCTGCTGTTCTTTCATCGCCGGTTGCGTTGCCTCGTCATCATCGACCTGAAGCTTGGGGCGCTAACCCACGCCGACGTGGGCCAGATGCACATGTACTGCAACTACGCGAGAGAAAACTGGACCCTTCCCGAAGAGAATCCGCCGGTCGGCTTGATCCTGTGCACCGACAAGGGCCATGCGCTGGCGAAGTACGCGCTGGAAGGGCTGCCCAGCAAGATCATGGCGGCGAACTATAGGACTGTGTTGCCGGATGCAGAGTTGCTTCAAACCGAACTCGAGAAGACACGGCGCATGCTGGAGGCCCGCGGCGGCGGTTTCCGCGGGAAGGGCCGCACGCGATAGCGCTCGGGGGTGTGCGGTCAGGGATCCGTAAGGCAACGTGCATGCGTACAAACCGGGGCACGTGGGCAGAGCGGAGAGTAGGGGCCGTACAGCCGCGTCTAGGCGCGGCGTGGTCCCGGCCAGGATTGGACTATTGGCAAGCCTTGAAAGGTCGCGCGCGATGCAGTCCGCACGTGGCGATCATCACGAACCAGGCCTTCTCGAGCGGTACCCGTCCGGATCGTCGATCCAGGCTTGAAGCGCTTCGCTGGGCCAAGCCGAGGCCCGGCCCCCGAGGTGGACGGGGGCAGGGAAGCGTCCCTCCGAGATACGGCGGTACAGCGTGGTGCGACTTAGTGCTGTGATGCGCACCACGTCGCGCAGGCGATAGAAGGCAGGTGGCGCTTTTGATTGGTTGGGCTTAGGCAATGTTTGATGGAAGAGCACAGCACGTCCTTGTGAGTAACGTCGAAAGGATGCGTCCGGACCAAACTTGGGAAAACCCAACAAGACGCGCCTCGGCGCAAGCAATACAAGTGCGCGCACGTGGCGAATTAGTTGCTACTGGGGTGACGAAACTGAGGAAGAGCAGTGAGCATGAAGCTCACATCCGCTTTGGCCGATTTCCTGTTCGATCCGCACGCGCTGATTTCGCGGCGAGGCGCGGTAAGCATGGCCCGAAGGCCCCTTCAGACTGATCTCGGCCGTACCGGGCCACCATCGTGGATATCCGCTTCCAATCTGTTGGCACTCATTACCAACAGCCACTTCACGGCGACGGCATGAACACGCATGGGTCAATGCGCGACCCATACGACCAGGGCAATGCTCAACGTCAGCAGGAGCAAGACCAGAGCGCCGAAGGGGTTGCGTTCAAGGACCTGCACCAAGGCAGCGATATCGGTGAGCTTGGGAAGACGGACCAAGATAAATCCTTTCGTGAGGAGCGTGCTGTACTGCGCACTGCCGTCACGATAGGCAAGAGGCCACGCTACGTCATCCGTTTTCGCCGTTTCGTCAAAAACGCCGAAAGCGACGCGTCCTTGTTCAGAAACTCCGACTGGCTCTTCTCGATCATGCCGATCAGCGCCTTCGCCTTGGTTTTGCCGACGCCATAGTCCCGCGCCGCCAGTGTCCGGCTGACTGCGCCATCGAACGACACCAGCGTCTCATCTGCCAGTACGGCATCCCACACGTCGTGCCAGATCTTTCCGCCAAGCTGCCAGTCAAGACGGGCAGCAGCCGCCTTCTTGGGCGAGTTCGTCGGGATGTTGGCGGCTGTGAAGACTTCGTCAAGCGAATGCACTTTGCCGGGCTGCAGGAAGTTGTCCATGCTCTTGCGGAAGGCTTCTGCCAGCCATTGCGGCAACGGCAGATTTTCTTCCGCGCACATGCTGATGGCTTGCAGCAGCGAGAGCGTATTGCCCTCTTCGTAGCGCTTGCGAAAGACATCGAGAAGGCGATGCACTTCGAAAAGTGACTGGCAACGCATCGACCCTTTGGGATGACCGAAGCGATGCCCAGTGCGAAAGAATGCTGCGACCTTACCCCATGCCGGTTCGAGTCCGGCAAGGTCACGCTCGTCCTCGTCACTCACAGATTCAAACGAGGGAAACAATTCCTGTCACCCTTCCTGAGCGCAAGGCACGGCCGGTTCGCTTAGCCACGAAGGAGGCGCTGCAACTGCTTGCCGAGTGAGACGAGCCACAGGCCAAGCGCTAGCAGCATCACGGCGGGTAAACAGCCAACGATCGATTCCGGCACCCACCAGGTGGGCTGGGATGGATAGATATCCGCCAACGTACTCGCCACGCCCGCCTGTTTGGCGATGCTGTGAATTGCCGCCGTGGCGCTTGTGGCTGCGTGGCCTATCGCGCCCGCAAACAGGATGAGCCAGCCGGCGCACGCGAGCGCGCGCCCAAGCGTCAACAGACGCCGGGGTTGTTCGAGGCAAAACGCGGGCAGAAAATCAAGCATGTCAGGTCCTTTCGGGTCGGCATCACGCCGAAGCCTAAAACACTGCATCTAGGCAGTTGTTGAAGTTGAAACACAAGACACAGCGTACTTCAGATTTCGGTTTTAGGCGACTCGGGCCATGCCTAATCCTGGCTCGCTGCCTGCAAGCGCAACGCGCAGTCTCGTGCTCTCGTCGGCAGCGTTGCGAGTGCTTATTGAGAGTCTCTACATACGCCATATAACATGCCCGCGCCTTATCGAAACCATCGGATTGGGGGAATCTCGTGCCTGGCCACAGACGACGTTCCGCAAAATCCGTAGCGCACAGACTGCTTGCCCGGAATTTCCAGACACTTCAATACGTAGTTCTTTCTTTGGTTCGATCGCGGGCACAACAGGTTCATCGAGCAGATTGAGAGCGTGCCGGATTGGGCGATTGGTTCGACATGGCGTTTGCCAAAATAAGAGCTGATTGTTCCGATTCCATCTCATGAACTAGCTATTGAATTTTCCTCTTCGACTCGTCACTTGAGGTGGAAATTTCCGCCGCCTAGTCGAGGAACGCGGCGAGCTCGCCCTGCTTGCCGGCGCCCCCGGACCGCCATTCGCTCATCGGCCTGACCATCGCAAGCTCGTGGGCGCCCCGTGACACTTCCTCTAACTCGCGGTCGGTCATGCCGCGCGCCCACAGGTGGTACTGACACCTTCGGGCGAACGCCAGAATCCACATCGATACCACCAGGGCATCGTCCCACTGCGCCCAGCCTGAAGTGCTGGCGAGGGGCTGTTGCACGATTCGTCGCTGCCGTTTCAGGATCGCCCGCATGGACATCAGACTGGCCTGCTTTCGCTTGGAGCCACTGTAGGCGAAGAGAAACGCGGCGGTGTCGGTCGTCTGGCCCTCACGCGCTCGGGCAAACTGCCGCGGCTGGCGCTTCAGTTCCGGGCCAAGCAAGGCAACCAGCTCCTGAACCCAGATCTCGCACGCATCGTCAGTGCTGGCGCGGTCGTTCCTCAACAAGGGAGAGATCACATCCTGGAACAGCCACGGCTCGGTCCACGCCAGTTGCCGCATATGTCCGCGCATGGAGTCGACCAGCCGCCTCAGCTCTCCATCGGGAACGGTCGCCGGCAGTGCCTCGTGTAGTGCCGCGACTAGGCCGTTGTAGATCTCGGCTTTCTTCGGGTTCCCTGCCGCGTGATGAACCATCCAGCCCAGGGCACGCACCCGCTCCGGGTAGGCAAAGGCGGCCACTAACTGCAGAACTGTGGCAAGCCCTTCCGGCTTTTCCAGCTGCATCTCAATCGCATTCAGTCCCATCCATTGCAGCAGGCCATTGCGGCTGCGAACGAGGCGTTCCCGTTGCACCTCGCTGATCTCGAACTGTATCGACAGCGAGATGTCGCTGACGATCTGGCTCAACAGGGACAGTCGCACCGCGTCCGGGCTTTGAGGCTCCATAGGTGCGCTTGCCACTTGGGCTTCGGCGATGGAGAGCAGGGCGTCTGGGGCATACCACCACAGAAACCTGATGGCGAAGTACTCCGGCCAGGTCAGAGCTGCGTATTTTGTCGCATGAAACAAGTGATGTGGGTGATAGGAGCTGCGTAGCAGGGTCTCTACCGGCGCCCGAAAAAACCGAGCGTCCGTCACGAACAATTCCTTGTCCACCTCGTCGTGAGCGCGGTAGAAAGATGCCTTGAGAAACCGCGCCAGGAACTCCAGAAAGCCACGCTCGAATTCAAGCTCGCGAAAGCGGCGATCCCCGGCGCGTGAATGCGCGAGCACCTCCCCGAGCACCTCCCAGGTCGCCGTAAAGTCCGCGAAATCGCCCGCCTGCTGGCCCAGGCAATTGCGCAGGCCTGCCGTCTCGGGCAGCGTGAGCGAGTCATCCTTGAGCAGCATCAGCGCTGCCATCCGCTCCTTCAGCGGATCGCCGCTCAAGCCTTTTAGCGACGGCTCGCCGGTCCATACGCTCAGCGCGTCGCCTGCCAGCGCCTTCTCGAGGAAGCGTAGTGGCTCGTAGCG
This sequence comes from Variovorax sp. SRS16, assembly GCF_901827165.1. Lineage (NCBI taxonomy): Bacteria > Pseudomonadati > Pseudomonadota > Betaproteobacteria > Burkholderiales > Comamonadaceae > Variovorax > Variovorax sp. SRS16. Next base: position 5,113,376 of record NZ_LR594666.1, on the reverse strand, counting down.
TCGCGGCGCCGTTGACGACGCCGTGGAGTCGAAGAGAAGCCGCATGTTGGGATTCTCGGCCTCGCCTTCGGTCTGCGCCGCCTCGGCTTCCTGAATCAGCCCAACCTTGTATTGCTCAACCTTGAGCAGAATATCCGCAGGGATCGGAGTAACCAGCAAGGGGTGGTTTTCGGCGGCTTTCTGAAACGAGTTGGACAGGTTGAAGCCTGCAACCGGTAGCCTTTCAGGTCCCATGATCAGAATGTAGCGATCATGCAGCCGGCCATCCTTCAGGCCGTAGATGCGGAGGTTCATGCGCTTCAGTAGGTGCCGGTTGTGCTCACAGCTGGCCACCAGGTTGTTAATCCCGTCAGAGGTAGGCTTGTCGGATTCGCCAGGCGTAGCTTCGCCTTCCTTGGATGGCTTGGGTAGGGACCTGAAGACGATGTAATTGGCTTCCGGCGCCGCACAGAGCAACACCAAACCCAAGCCCGCGGTCTCGAAATAGGGATCGAAAATGACCATCTGGTGCTGCTGGTACTTGGCCAGTAGCGCTCTGAACCACTCCACGAATTGCAGCCGTCCTGCGCCGTCGCCCTTGCCCCAGCGCAGGAAGAACTGCCCCTCCGATTGCGGCGGATGGAGCCGCGCAAAAAGAGATATGAGATCGCGGTTGACCGGGACCCAAGGGTCCGCCTCACGCCCGCCGATGCGGTTGGTAAATCCCAGGTTGCCACGATTGATCGTTAGGGCTGCCTTCACCCGCGTCGACACGGACGGCCGAGTTGTTTTTTCCAGCCAGTCGAACTTGACCGGGTTAGCCCCGTTGCCCGCCACATGCCCTTGAAGATGAAACTCCCGGAAGTACCCGATCCGCCACCGGCAACACAGTGAACCCTCGCGGGGATGGTCACCGTGGAAGCCGAAGATCTCCAGTTCGGTGCTGTCGGTCATCGCGCGTAGCTGTTCGCCGAGTTCGAACTTGCACTCAAACACGTCTTCTGCATCGCGTTCTGCCGTGGCGACAACCGCGTGAACGATTCGGCCGTCATTTGCGATGCTCAGGCGGAACTGGAAGCCGCTGTAGTGCGGGACCTGCATCGGATTAAAACGGGCGACCAGGGCATGCGGGGCATCGGCCCAGCTCACGCTCAGCAAGCGCCGCTCCTGGTCGTCCAGCGCAGGAAAGACCAGCAACTCAAGGTCGCCAAATCGAGTGGTATCGGCGCCACCGAAGTCGAGGCCTGTATCTGCGTTGAGTTGCTTGATCACGGATGCGGTCAGGGCGACGTCATAGTCTTGGCCCAGGCGGAACAGCGCCCCCTTGTCGGTCTGGGTTATCGAAGCGCTGAAGGCGCCGGCTCCGCCATGCGGGCTGGAGGACGAATGCCGGTCAAACGCGTCGCGGTTGAGGAGGTAGGCGACGGGGCGGTAGACCAGGTCCTCTGCGGCGAGCGCGGTCGTTCCGAACCTCGCATTCAATAGGTCCGCGAGACCGAGCTTCAGCTCATTGCTGATTGCCGAGACAGCTCGGCCAGCGCTCAATTGCCGTAGCAGGTCCGCGCAGTGGACGCTTTTGACATACAGGTTGAGGCGCGCAACCTGGGCCTGGACTTGCCCGAAGCTATGGAATCTGTCGTCGTCGCTGCCTGACCAGCTGTCTCTGGAATGGCTGTAGGGTAGCAGGCGGCCGTAGACTATGCGATTTTCAATCGATTGCTCGGACTTGATCTGCAAGATCCACAGCTGGAGCGCGCAGTGGCGGGCATCCTTCGAGAACAGCCGCGCCAGCCGGCCGTCGTTGAGCAGGTCATCTAATACAGCAGCCATTGAGTCCTTACGAGCGTCTTTCAGAATTTCATATTGGCACCGACACTGGAATACACGCTATTTCGGAGCTGCGCCGATGTCGGCGAGCACCGAGCCCTCGGGCTCCAAACTCGCATGCGTGCAGAGTTCGCGCACCGATCGGGTAGCTCACTCGATTGTCAGCGCGGTGACTCAAGATGGAGGCGGTGCCAGCAGTCTACTGTCTGCTCTGCCAAGCAGCGCTGATTGCGTACTTCCGTCTCGGGTCGGCAGTGCCAATTGGAGCGCTTGACCAGAAAACATTCGATCGGTTTCGACGCCGGATGGCGGCAGCCTCGATCGAGTCGCCGACATGGAGAAAATGTCGCCGCGCGCTGGCGACAGGCTATGTTCGTAGAACATTGAGATTGATTGTTGGAGAGGAGATTTCTCGGGTAAATGGACTGCTGGAATGTGCACGAGACCATGAACTCAGGCTGCGGTCGCGAATGACGGAGCCCACTTGCGTTGCAGACATTGTCCCAGTGGGGCGACATGCGAGAGGCAGGACCTCCGTGTTGAACTTGCTTATCTTGGGTTGCGATTCATCTGAGTCTTCGAGGCAATGCGAGGCCGCTTGGAAGCTCGCACGGTGGGGCGCTTTCAGAAAGCAGTAAGCTTCGCCTGTAATTGACTTCAAGATAACCTCCATGGCTCAAACCTTCAAGCAGATTCAGAAGCAGATTGAAGCGCTGCAACGCCAGGCGGATAAGTTGCGAGACAGTGAGATCCAGGGAGTGGTTTCCAGGATCAAGGTCGCGATCAAGCACTACGGTCTGACCGCGGAGCAGCTGGGCGTCGGGGCCAAGTCCGGTCCGACCAGGTCGAAGCAGGAGACGGCGGCCCCAAGTCACTCCGCAAAGTACAGCGATGGCCAAGGCAATGTCTGGTCCGGTCGCGGATCTCGGCCGCATTGGCTCAGAGATGCTCTGAATGCGGGCAGGACGCTCGATGAGTTCACCGCCGCAGGCGCCAAGCCGACGAAGGCCGAGAGCAAACCAAAAAAGATGTCCAAGAGGCGTCCGTCGAGTTTGCTCTATCGCGATGAAGCGGGACACACGTGGACCGGTCGCGGGCCGCAGCCACGGTGGTTGAAGGAAGCCCTGACCAGCGGCAAGACGCTCGAGGAGCTATCGCGCTGACTTCTCGCTTCGCGTCACATGCGCCCAGCGGCCCGTGCATTCAAGATTTGAGCCGCTTGCGCTGAACCAATCTGCTGTCGTGACCGGCGCGCATACCGCCAAAGCGATCATCTCAGGCTTGGATCATCGGGATACTAGCCAGTGCCGCGACGTGGTCGCGATGACCCGCGCGGCGTGGGTGTTCAACTCCTCGCGCGTTGCCACTGGAAAGGGCCAGGACGAGCCTCTGACGATTCGCTGCGGGGGCGCGAAGGGAAGCACCCGCGCAGTGGCTGGGGCGAGGTTGGAATGGATCATGGCGTCGCCTCGATGTTGTTCTTGGGGTTCGATGCATTTTACTGGACGGACTGGATAAACATACAGTACTATGTCGGCATGGACAAGCTGTCGCCGACCCAATGGATTGCCGAGTGCGCCGAGCGGCTGCATGAGCACTGGCACACGGTAGCTCCCGTGCAACTGGAGGAGGTCGCTGTGGATCTCAGGCGCGACGCTCATCTGCGTTCGATGTCTCCCTCGGAGGCAGCGGCAGAGTGGCTCAGGCCGATATCTTCAGCCTCTGACGGTGCGTCTTGATCGGCTGTCTACAGCTGACCTCAATCTCTGCTGCGCCAAAATCGGTCCATGACGGATCCGAGCGAACTCTCCGACGAGGAGCTTTCTGCACTTGCGCGCGACTGGCGTCGGGAAGCCTTGCGTGGCGTGCTGCACGCGCGTGGATATGCCCACGCTTACGAGGCTGAGTTTCGCCGACGCATGGGTCCTGCAGCGACCCTGAGCGCTCCGCTGGACACGCGTCCACTGTCGGTTCGTTCTCGGCCGTGGTGGCGGTTCTGGTGAGCCGAGGGATGCTTGCGGCCAGTTGCTTGCCTGCTAACCGCAGCAACGCGGCCGTACGCAGGAGAGCTGCGCCGCCCGGTTTTCAGCGGCGGCAGCCTCCTGCATCCTTTTGTGAGATCTTGTGACCGGGTGAGGGCGCCAAAAGCGGAACAACGACATTCCGGTTCCACGGATTTGCGTGCGTCTCCCGGCGAAACCGGGCCGCGCTGGGCGTGCTGCGCATCGAGTCGCCGATAGCGTATCGCCCCTGCGGGCTTCCATCGCTGACGCCTGCGGCCTTTCGCGATGCTGCAGGCCTGCGCGCTGTGCTTGCAATTTAGGCAGATGAACACGGAGTGGAGCTGGCTTGCTGTTCCCTTCACCGTAGCACAGCGTTCTCGCTGTCAAGGTCTGCGCGCACGTTGTGCGCTTGCGTCCTGGCGGCCGTCTTCGAACCCTGACGGCTGCGCTGCGCCGTGCTGCTTCTGGTCTCGGGCAATCCCGCCCGATTCACGGAGCCGACCATGTCGCACGATCAATTTTCTTCCCTCGCTTCCTTCGAGTCTTCCGCTTGTGTTTCGCTTCTCGTTCGTGATGTCGCGGGCGAATACCGTCCAGCCGAGGCCAATGAAGTGCTGCAGGCCGCACAGCGGCTGCTAGCGGGGCGGGTGCGTGGTAGCGACATCCTGACATCGCCGGCGGCGGTGCGGGACTTCCTGCGTCTGCGACATGGGCCGCTGGAGCACGAAGTGTTCGCGGTGGTGCACCTCGATTCGCAGCATCGTGTACTGGACTACGTGGAGATGTTCCGCGGGACGGTGACACAGACGTCGGTTTATCCGCGAGAGGTGGTCAAGGAGACGCTCGCGCGCAACAGCGCTGCGCTGCTTTTGGTCCACGGGCACCCCGCAGGGGTGGCGGAGCCCTCGCGGGCCGACGAGGCGCTGACTCGGACCTTGAAGACCGCGCTGGCGATGGTTGACGTGCTGGTGCTGGATCACCTGATCGTTGGTGGCGAGGTCATCTACTCGATGGCTGAGCATGGGCTGATGTAGCTGCTGGGGCCTTCGGCCCCTTTTTCTTCCCGTTGCGTGCGCGCTGCGCGCGTGAGCCTGGCTGGCGGCCGTTGCTGGCCGACTCCCTCGATCTCTTTCTCTCCGGTGGCGCTGCGCGTTGCTTCGCGCCACCTGCGCGCCGCGCTGCGTGCGGCTTGCCTGGCCTCTGCGGGCGCTCCTCCCGTCAAGGGCCGCTGCGGCACCCGTGTCCTCGGCTTCGCCTGCGGGCCGCGCCAGCGCCTTCGCTGTTCTCCCTTGACGGCGCACCCGCGCCGGCCCCAGCCGGCCTCTATGGCCGCGAAAGGGCTTCGCGGCCCCTGCGGAGCCCACACACCAAGGAGAGCGCCTATGCACAGACCCACCCTCTGAACCCAGTTTCGGCTTTCGTTTTTTCCAGTTTTGTTTTCCAACGTCCCGACATGGGACAGGAGTTCGATCATGAATACTGTTGATACGCCAGAAGATTCCGCCCTTGAAGCGGCCGTACCTGCGCAGAACATGGTACTGGTGCCGCTTTCGCGGTTGCGTTCGCGGCCGTCCAAGCGCAACGTACGCCGGAAGGCTTGCACGTCGATTGCTGCGTTGGCTGCCAGCATCCGGCGTCTGGGCCTCCTGCAAAACCTCACCGTGATTGCTTCCGGCGATGACGGAGAATTCGAGGTCGTCGCCGGCGGGCGGCGCCTCGCGGCCTTGAAGCTGCTCGCGAGGAAGCGGCACATCGCAGAGGATTGGCCGGTGCCTTGCCTGCTGGTGGCTGACACGCTGGCGCGCACGGCCAGTCTGGCCGAGAACGTGCAGAGGGAGGCCATGGGGCCCGTGGACGAGCTGCGCGCATGGAAGGCTCTGGTGGCCGAGGGCCGCTCGGTGGAGGCCATCGCTGCGGACTTCGGTGTGACGCCGTTGGTGGTCAAGAGGCGGCTGCGGCTCGCCAACGTCTCGCCGCGCCTGCTGGCGGACTATCAGGCCGAGGCCGTGACCCTCGACCAGTTGATGGCGCTGGCCATCACGGACGACCATGCGGCACAGGAGGCCGCGTTCTACGACAGCCCGGCGTGGCAGCGCAGCCCCGAGGCGCTGCGCGAGCATCTGACCCATGAAGAGATCGATGCCAGCCGGGATGCGCTGGCCCGCTTCGTCGGGTTGGAGGCCTACGAGGCCGCAGGCGGCGGTGTGCGCCGCGACCTGTTCTCGGACGAACAGCAGGGAGGCTATCTCACCGATGCCGGGTTGCTGGACACGCTTGCGCGCAACAAGCTCGCCGCCGTCGTCGAACAGGTTCAGCTGGAGGGCTGGGGGTGGGTGGAGGTCGCGCCGCGTGCCACATCTGCCGAGTTGCACCTCTTCGAGCGGGTGCGGCGCACGCGCCGCGATCCGAACAGGACCGAGGCCAAGCGCATCGCCAAGCTCGAAGGAAAGCAGAACGAACTGCAGGACCGCCTCGATGATGAAGATGCGGAACTGAGCGATGACGGCGTGCGCGCGATCCATGAGGAACTGGACCGGCTCGGCAGCGAACTGGAAGCGATCGAGCAGACCCTGATGATCTATTCGCCCGGCGCGGTGGAAATGGCCGGCGCCGTGGTGTCGGTGGATCACATGGGCGGCGTGGTGGTGCACCGTGGGCTGCTGCGCGAGGAACAGGCCAAGGCGCTGCGGGCGCAGGAGCGGCAGGAGGCCAGCGCGGCAGGCGAGGAGCGCAGCGGCCACGGTGGCGATGCCGATGAGTCGGCCAAGCCCGGCATCTCGGAGAAGCTGGCGAAGCGGTTGAGCGCGCACCGCACGGCCGCCTTGCAGGCAGAGGTCGCGCGGCATCCGCAGGTGGCGCTGGTGGCCATGGTGCATCGGCTCGCGCTGCGCGTGGTCTTCGACAGCTACGGTTCCGGTAGTTCGCCGATCGACATCATCGCCACACCGCAGGATGGGCTGGCGCAGCATGCCCCGGATTTGGCGGACTCTCCTGCGGCGGTGGGTATGGGCAAGGTAAGCGAGGCTTGGGCGGCGCGCTTGCCGAAAGATCCCAAGGCCCTCTTTGCCGAACTGCTGGCCCTGCCGCAGGGCGAACTGCTGTCGCTGTTGGCGGTGTGTGTGGCTTCCACAGTCAGCGTGCTGGCGTCCCGCGAGGACGAGGTGCCTGCCGCCGGGCTGGCCAAGGCCGTGAGCCTCGACATGCACGACTGGTGGAAGCCGACCGCTCAAGGCTACTTCGCGCACGTGTCCAAGGCGAAGGCGCTGGAGGCGGTGCTGGCCTTTGCGCCCGATCACGTGACCCGTCTGTCCAAGCTCAAGAAGGCCGAGATCGCGAGCGAGGCTGAAAGGCTCGCGGCCGGGACCGGGTGGCTGCCGCTGATGTTCAGGGGCGAGGCAGAACCGGGCCCTGAGACGCCGACATCTTCGGGGATCGAAGCGGTGCTGGAAGCGGATGAAGCCGCTGCCGAGGCCAAGGACCGCGAGGAACTGGCGACAGGCGCATAGGAATGAGGACCCGGCCGGAGGCCGGGGCCTTGGATGTGCGAGCGCAAACGCGCGCGGCAGGTATGCCGCGCGCGTTTTCATTTTGCGACGGGTGGGGCGATCGACACATAGTGGCATCGGGGAAGTTCGCAATCGAGGCAACCTCTACGTCATGGTTCGCCCAGGTATGCCTCGCTAGGTTGGCTGCACCAGTGCATCGCGTGAGCATCGTGAGAGTTCCGATCCAGATGCGTTCGCTTCTGGATCGGATTCGGAGAACTCCACGATTTCACTCCTCACATCCTCATGAACCAACAAGGCGTCAGCGAAATCTGCTTTGAAGAAACCTACGCAGTACCGCAGGACCAGACTGCGCGATCATTGTTTGCGAGGCTGCCGCACGGCAGCGCCTACGCGCAGACGCTGATCGAATGTCTGGCGACCGGATACCTGGTCGCGGTTGTCGAATCCATCTGCATTCGCGAAATGCAGATGCATGTCGATTCGATGGTGGAAGTGGTGGTGGGCCGCACCGTGTACATCGAGCATCGCGGTCCGATTCCACCGACGACAAGTCTGCGCGTACGGGGATGGGTCGAGAGACTGGGTGAGCGCAGTGCGACGTTCCGTGTCCAGGCCCATGACGACCACGAACTCGTGCTCGACGGGACTGTCACGCTTGTTGCGGCTCACCGGGCCAGCATCGAGTCACGTATTGCCATGAAGGTCGATGCGCTTGAGACGGCCCGCGGCGGGCAGCGGGTCTGACGGCAGGGAACGATGGGTCATCGAGCGTCACGGATCAATCCCTCGCCGTGGATGGCTGACTATCTCCATGCCGCCGATGCCATCACGTCTGCAGCCTCGACGCCGTGGGGCGTTCCGGTGGCGCTTTCTTGGTCAGCCGGGCTGAACCTGGACTGCTCCGGGCTCATACCGGAAGGCCATTGCTGCGGCACCAGTGCCTGGGCTATGCATCCTTTCGGGATCAGGTTCACGCCCACGGCCTTGTATTTGCCGTGAGTCCTGGCGCGGGCACGGCGGCGCTTCTCTTCGTTGCGCTTCGCCTCGGGCTTCATCGCCGCAACCGTGCGGCCCGACAAATTTCCCCGACCTGCGGTCTTCCTCGCGAAGCAAATTTCTCGGGCCTTCCGGTCCTTCACTGCGTTGCGGCCTTCGGTGCGACGCGCCCGGACCCGCACCGTCCGGATCACGCCAAGGCCGCGATGGGCGCGGACCTGGTCAACTTCGAAAGGATTTCATCATGGCCAACATCGGCACTTTCACCGCACAGAACAACGGCTTCACCGGCACGGTTCGCACCCTGACGCTCAACGTCAAGGTCAAGATCGCTCCCAGTGACAAGGAAAGCGAGAACGCCCCGGACTACCGCATCGTGGCGGGCACCGGCTACGAGATCGGCGCGGCATGGAAGAAAGTCAGCAAGGCGGACCGACCCTATCTGTCGGTGACGCTGGATGACCCGTCGTTCCCGGCGACCATCTACGCCCGTCTGGTCGAGGGCGATGACGGCGCGCACAACCTGATCTGGTCGCGCAGCAAGGGCGACTGATCGTCGCCCCGGCGCCCCACCAGCAGGTGGGGCGTTTTACCTCTGGGTTCCATCAATGGCCCGCACTCGTCGCGGGCCGTCTCGTATCTGCGTGTGCGCGCTGAATGGCGAAAGTGCGGATTGGCACCAATCCGTGTTTTCTGATTTCCTGATCTGTGGATCGTCGTGACCCCGATTTTGCGGTTCTACGGATGCACGGGCAGCAGTGGATGTGCGAGAGGCATTTCTGCGGATTCGTGGGTTTGTGCAGAGATGCATCGCAGGTTTTACGAATCGACGTGCATCCGCATCGGCGCCGAAGGCATTCGTGCGTCTCCCGGCGGTGCCGGGCCGGGCTGTCGTGCTGCGCATCGAGCCGCCGATGGCGTCTCGCCCCTTCGGCTTCCATCCCTGGCGCCTGCGGGCTTCACTTCGTTCCCGGCCTGCGCGCTCCGCTTGCCCCAAGCGAAGACAGGGAAGGAGGCTGGTTTTCTGTTCCCTTCATCGTTGCACGGCGTTCTCGCCGTCAAGGTCTGCGCGCACGTCGTGCGCTTGCGGCCGCGGCCGTCTGCGAACCCTGACGGCTGCGCTGCGTCGTGCGGCTTCGGTCTCGGGCAATCCCGCTCTGCATCCTTTTTCAAGGAAAAATTATGACGAAGCTTCTTACCGACGACCAACGCGAACAACTGCTGGCCAATGGCCGGGAGTCGACCGAGAACCCCCACTTCGATCCACAGCCCGTGGTCAAGCTGTTCACACCGGACGCCGGCGCGACGTGGTTGCTGAGCGAACTCGATTCTGACGAAACCGCGTTTGGACTCTGCGACCTCGGGCAAGGTTTTCCCGAGCTGGGCTATGTGAGCCTGGCGGAGCTGGAGGGCTTGCGCGGGAAATGGGGTCTGCCCATTGAACGGGATCTGTACTTCAGGGCCGACAAGCCCATCAGCGCTTATGCGCGTGAGGCCCGGATGGCGGGACGTATCGTGGCGTAGCGCCGCGGGGATCAGCCTTCTGCGGGAGGCTGATGCCATTCCTTCGGCAGTCTGGCCTCGGTCTCGAGCATCAGCTCGCCGGCACTGCGGCCGAGCGCGCGGGCGATCTTGAATACGAGGGCCAGAGTGGGCATGTGCTCGCCACGCTCAATCTTGCCCATGTGTGAACGTTCGATACCGGCCAGGTGCGCCAACGTTTCCTGCGCGACGCCCTCCTCGGTTCTCGTTGCGCGCACCACAGCCCCGAAGGCACGGGCGGGCGCAACCTCGAAGGTTGTTGCGCCCAATGGCCGCCCCCGCTGAATGGCTCGCTTCTGCATGGACAGAAGCGTCGAGATTCAGCACAATTTAAACCACGTTATCTTTAACTCAATCCTTACTGACCAGGCTTTTCGGATCGAATCTAGCCGTTGACGAGTAGCCGGTGTGGCTTCGCTATCTCAACCGGCAGCAGTAGCATCCGGAACGCCTGCAGGGAAGAAACTCATGACTTTCCTAGTCGAACAACAGCGCAGTCAGATGCTGGCTAACGGGACGGCCCGTGCTCGTGGTGAAGCTCCTGATCCGCTCCCGGTTGTCAAGCTCTACACGCTCGACGCTGGGGCGGTCTGGCTGCTGACCGAACTCGATGTCGATGGCGACAGGGCCTATGGGCTGTGCGATGCCGGGACGGGGTTCCCCGAACTGGGGCATGTGAGCCTATCGGCCCTCGAAGATGCGCGCGGCCCGAAAGGCCTGCGTATCGTGGCCGATCCGAAATTCAAGGCGCGCCAGCCGTTGTCGGCCTATACGTCCGATGCGATGCGCGACGGCTCGATCAACGACTGACAGAAAATTCAGTCTGCCTTCGCATATTGCGGCGAGAGGCAACACCCGACGTCGCTTGAGCGCGAAGCCTTTTGCGCGACCCCTCGTGGCCTCAAAAGCCACCCATGACAGCGCGCATCGTGGCAGCTTCTCCGGCCCACCGAATGGAGCTCTCGCCTTGACGATCCATCGCGACCCAGTCGATTCCGCTGCGCCCTGGCGCGCGCCAGCCGCGTACCTCTATACGCTGGACCTCGATGGTCCTGCGCTGGCTTGGGAGTATCTGCGGCGCCATCCCGGCTACCGCGCGGATTGGGCTCGCGGTGCATTCCGCCGGCGCCAGGTCGTCGCGCCCCGCTGGGGCTTGCGATGTTGGCGAAGACCCGCACCTCGATGCGCGCGACGCGCAGCCTCTGTGGATCGTCGGCACCGAGGATCTGCTGCATGTGCGCGCCATGTCCGCGCACGATGCACGAGTCCGGCAGACCTTCAGCCTCTGGCGCATTCTCGGCCGCAAGCGCCTTGCGCATGCGGGCTCGGAGTTGGTCATGGCAGTCGGCACCGGGTTGCGGGGCCTGCGGACCTCGCTGTCCACTGAGCTGGAGGACGGCTTGCCCTGCACTTTTGCGATCCCGCTCGATGCGCGATTGCGCACGCGCCTGCTCGACTACCAGGCGCACGCCCGGGCGATCGAGGGCCATCTGCCGCAGTCTTTGCTTGCACGGCCTGCGACCCGCACCTGCCTGCTGCATCTTCGCGCCCTGCAGGCGCTCGACGCGACCCAGGCCGGCGCAGCCCAGCGTGACATTGCCGAAACCCTGTTCGGCGCCGAGGCCGTGCGCCGGCACTGGCATGCCGATAGCGAAGTGCGCGCGCAAGTCCGGTACCTCATTTCACGAGCCGAGGGTTTGATGCGCGGCGGCTACCTCGCCTTGGCCGGCGTTCGCCGGAAGTGCCCTGGTGCCCAGGGAGACGAACCCGTGCACTGAATATCTCCCTGCTCAACTGAGCGGCGTTTCCCGAGACTGCCTCCATCCGACGGCATCCCGCCTGTCGGTGACCCCCGTCGATGGAGGCCTTCATGGCAGGTGCGAGTTCTCTGGTTTCTCACGGCACGGCAGCGGGTGCGCCGCAGCTTGCTGTCCAAGCTTCGACTGCGCAGGCGCAATTCCTGACGACGGAGGAGGCGGCGGCCCTCCTGCGCCTGTCACCGCGCACGCTGGAGAAGCAGCGTGTGCTGGGCGGCGGGCCGCGCTTTCGCAAGTTCGGCGCGCGCGTGGTCTACGCGGCCGAGGACCTGCGCAGCTGGGCCGACAGCCGCGCCTACGACATGACCTCCGATCCCGGCTATGTGCAACGGGATTCGGTTCGCTGATTGGCTGAAGTGCTCCCGTCCAGCCGAGGTTCCGTCGTGTCGAAGCGCTCCAGCGAACGCGAACAGCTTCAGCTTTTCCGCGCATTGCCGGCGGGCGGCATGGCACCGCGTGATGCACAGGACCTCATGGCCTATCCGTTCTTCTCGCTGGCGAAGTCGCGCAGGGTGGTGCCCATCCGCTTCGAGGCCGGTGGCATCTTGCTCACCGTCGAAGGGGTGCCTGAACACGGCATCGCAACCATCTGGGATGCCGACGTGCTGATCTGGGCTGCGAGCCAGATCGTGCAGGCGCGCGACGACGGCATCCGCCCTTCCCGCCTGATGGCGGCGACACCCTACGAGATCCTGCGCTTCGCCCAGCGCGGTACCGGCCAGACCGACTACCGGATGCTCAAGGCCGCGCTGGACCGCCTGCAATCCACCACGGTGGCCACGTCCATTCGCCAGCCCGCGGGCAAGCGGCTGCACCGCTTCTCGTGGATCAACGAGTGGAAGGAGCACCTGCGCGCGGATGGCCGTTCCGACGGCATCGAGCTGATCCTGGCTGACTGGTTCTTCTCGGGCGTCATGGACAACGCGCTCGTGCTCACGCTGGACCCGGCGTATTTCCGGCTGTCCGGCGGCATCGAGCGCTGGCTTTACAGGCTGGTGCGCAAGCACGGGGGCAAGCAGCAGGCTGGGTGGCGCTTCGACCTGCGGCACCTCTATGTGAAGTCCGCCAGCCTGCAGCGCTACAGCGATTTCGCGCTGCAGCTACGGCGCCTGGTGCACCGGCAGTCACTCCCCGGCTACTGGCTCGCCATCGAGCGCGCGGGTGGTACCGAGTGGCTGCGTTTCCGGAGCTGGCCGCGCTCTGCTTCGGCAACTGACTTGTCCACAGCCCATGGTGAAGACTCTGTGGAAAAGCTGTGGCCGGACTCGGGGAATCGCCCGCATGGCTCTCGGGTAATCGCCCGCAAAGGGCTCGGGTAATCACACGCACGGACCGGCCGGCAAGCCACGCCCAGCAACGGTATCGGCCTTCCTTAACTTATCTAACTGAATACATAACCATGGATAAAAGGGAAAACACCGTCGCCCAAAGAATGGGCAGTGCCTCATCCGTTGGCGCTGAAAACCGTCTTCCAGAAGGCCGTGGACGTCAGCCCGGCAAGGTCATCGCGCTGCTGAACCAGAAAGGCGGTGCAGGCAAGACCACGCTTGCCACGCACCTCGCAGGCGAGCTCGCGATGACAGGAAGTCGTGTGACGCTGCTCGATGCCGATCCGCAAGGGTCGGCCCTGGACTGGGCGCAAAGACGTCTTCAGAACGGCCAGGAGAGGCTTTGCGGTGTGTTCGGGCTTGCGCGGGACTCGCTGCACCAGGAGGCGCCGCAGATTGCGCTGGGGAGCGATTTCGTCGTGATCGATGGACCGCCCCGGGTCGCAGCCCTCGCACGCTCCGCGCTGCTGGCCGCGGACCTGGTGCTGATCCCGGTCCAGCCCAGTGCCTACGACGTCTGGGCCAGCCATGAGATGGTGCTCCTTGTTGCCGAGGCCAAGGTCTTTCGGCCGCAGCTGCGCGCGGCATTCGTGGTCAACCGTCGCGTCGTCGGGACTGTCATCGGGCGCGAGGCGCGTGCCGCTCTGGCGGACCAGCCATTCCCTGCCCTGAGCGCAGAAGTCTCGCAGCGCATCGTCTTCGCCGACAGCGTGGCAGCGGGCCGGCTTGCATGCGAAGTAGCGCCGCGATGTGCAGCCGCGCGCGAGGTCGCGGCGCTCGCCCAAGTGGTGCGGGAGATGTTGCAATGACCAGACCACCGGTATCCGTTGCGCCGAAGCGGGCGCCGAAGCGGGCGCCGAAGCGGGCGCCGATCGGCCGCAGGCCTGCTGCCGATCCTGCATCGGCATGGGTTCGGCAACCAGATGTGCCTGAGGTTGCTGCAAAAGCATCGGTCTACACCGCGCGCCTGACCATCGATGTGACACCTGCGCTGCGCGGACGCATCAAGATGGTTGCGTTCCGGCGCGGCGTCACTGCGGCCGAGATGCTGCGCGAACTGCTGGAGCGGGAGTTCGGGGGAGACACGTCGTGACGCAGCCCGATGTCCATGCTCTACAAAGTTCGCAGCTGTCAGCGCTGTCATCTCCGCCCATGCACATGCCCAGCCAGATGCATGTGTCGCTCGCCTTCGTCGAGCATCGCGTGAACGTGTGGCTGCGCTTCGGCAAGCCCGTGCGCGAACGCGTCCTGGACCGCTGGCGCCGCGTTGCGGTGTTCGAGCCGGGCGCGGTTTGCTGCCGCGTGAAGTGGATCGGCAACGACTACGGCACCGCGCTATGGCAGCTCATGGTGCTGCAAGCACCGATGCCGTTCGACGATGCCCAGCGCGTCGCCGGCGTGGCGCCCAGCGCGCAAATCCTCCTGCGCGCCGATGGCGAACAGCAGGTCAAGGCCGTGTTCGAAGCGATCGGCGCCATTGAGGCCTCGGGCATCGATCCGTGCGCGGCGGCGGTGGCCTTCTGGCGCATGGTCGGCAACCGGCTGGCTGCACGCCAGCCGTTGCCGACCTACACCGCCGAGCGGCATGCGGCGCACCTTGCGGGCTACGCACTGCGATCATCATGACGACGAGAAGGCGCCTGCTCTTGGCTTGGATGGGCCTCGGCCTCGCGGCGCTGTGCGCGCCGGCCGTCCTGACGATGCCGGCGCACGGCCGGGTGCTCCTGATCTACAACCCGAGCGACAGCGTACGGCGCGGCTGGTACAGCGTCGATCCCGTCGCCAGCCCTGGCTCGCTGCACGTCGGCAGCATCGTGCTGGCCCAGCTTCCCGCTGAGGTCGCTGCGTTCGCGGCGCAGCGCGGCTACCTGCCATCCGGCGTGCCGCTCCTCAAGCGCATAGGCGCTGTGGCACCGCAGTCGGTATGCGTGCAAGAGCAAGTGATCCGCATCGACGGCGACATTGCCGCGACCGCGCGAACGCATGATGGGATGCGTCGACCGCTGACTGACTGGCAACAGTGCCGACACCTGGGAAGGGGAGAGCTCTTCCTGCTTAGCAACACGAACCCGGCGTCGTTTGACAGCCGCTATTTTGGTCCCATCGCCGCGTCTGCCGTGATCGGCATCGCGCGGCCACTGTGGACGTGGGGCACGCCATGAGCTTTGATTCGCTCCGTCGCCGAATGGTGATCTCGTTGTGGATCTGTGTGCGTCCGCGCAAGCGCCGAACTTGCACCGCGCGTGGGCCGACGCTGCGCCCAACTGCACAGCCGGCGTGTCGCCGAACCGCAGCCCTGCCAGCGCCGACGTGGTTCGCGCTGCGCTCCGATGTGCAGAAGTCTGGTCGCCAGCGTGCAGCGGCTGCTGCACCGCCGCTGGCCCTTGGGCAGCGGTGCGCACCCCGTGCGCGGCTGGCGATGGGTCGGAGCCGGGAGCGAATGCGAGGGGCGGGGACGGAGGGCAAGATAAAAGGGTCGGCACGCCTCGGCCTGCCAAGCCAGTCTGCACGCGGGGTTGGCGCGGCACGGCACCTTGCAGTGCCTGTGCCGCGCGGGCACGCAATGCCACTGGCCATCCAGGACGTTCGCGTGCCGTGTGCGTCGCCGTGCGCCCCACTACGCTGGAGCTTGAGCCATGGCGTCGCGTAGGGATGCGCATGATGACGACCGTTTCCGCGTCAAGCCAGCTGCGCCGAAATCGCGTTCCGGGCCGCGCTCGCAGCGCTTCGTCTCGCAAGTCCTGAAGGCGGTTTCGAAGGCCGGCGCGGTTGCTCCGGGGCCGCGCGGTGCGCGGCCAGCATCTACCTTCGGTCGCGGCCGCGTGGCTGCGGGCATGGCTGGCAATCGCCTCGGCGCGAACGCCCGACGCGTGGTCGTCAAGTCCCGCTTCGTGGTCCTCAAGAAAGCCGCCGCCAACTCGGTTGCCACGCACTTGCGCTACATCGAGCGCGATGGAGTCACCTGCGACGGCCAGCGCGGCCACGCCTACGGCGCCGCGACTGACGCCGTTGACCTCAAGGCGTTCGAGGAACGAGGGCAGGGCGACCGCCATCAGTTCCGCTTCATCGTCTCGGTGGAGGACGCTGGGGAGCTTGAAGAGCTGCGCAGCTACACACGCGAACTCATGCGGCGCATGGAGGCGGACCTGGAAACCCGGCTGGACTGGGTGGCGGTCGACCATTGGGACACGGACAACCCGCACACCCACGTCGTTCTGCGCGGACGGGCGGGCGAAGGAAAGAAAGGCCACGATCTGGTCATCGCCCCGGACTACATGGCCCACGGCATGCGGATGCGTGCCAGCGAGATAGCGACCGAGTGGCTCGGTCCGCGCACCGAGTTGGAGATCCGCCAAGGGCTCCTGCGCGAGGTGGAGCAGGAGCGACTGACCAGCCTGGACCGCGCGTTGCTGCGGCAGGCGGTGGTCGATGTGGTGGACCTGACCGGAACCTCGGACAACCGCGAGCGCCAAACCATGCTGCGCGCTCGACTGCAGCGGCTCGAAGCCATGGCGCTGGCCGAGCGGGTCGACGCGAACCGCTGGCGGCTGGTACCACGCATGGAACAGACCTTGACCGCCATGGGCGAGCGCGGAGACATCCTGCGCGCGATGCACCGGGCGATGAAAAGTGAGGAGCGTGAACTGGTGATGGAAGCGAGTCTGCCAGCACCGCTCATCGGGCGCATCGCCGGCAAGGGCTTGGCCGATGAGCTCCATGACCGGGGCTACTTGGTGCTCGATGGCATCGATGGCCGGGCGCACTACCTGAAGTTGCCGACCGGTGCCGACCTGACGGCGCTGCCGATGGGCGGTATCGTGGAGGCGAGGCCCCCAGGACAGGAGCGAGTGGTTGATCGAAACATCGCGACCGGCGCCCGAGACGGCATCTACAAGACCGCCGAGCATCTGGCCCAGCTAAAGCAGGCTAACGGTCGAGATCCGCAATCCACTGTCGATGCCCACGTGCGCCGACTTGAAGCCTTACGCCGTGCAGGCATCGTGGAGCGCATTGCTGATGGCGTCTGGCAAGTACCACCGGACCTGACGGAGAAGGCTCGGCAGCACGATGGGCAGAAAGCTACGGGCCCGACCATCGAGCTGCGCTCGCACCTGTCCATCGACCAGCAGGTGCGCGCCGTTGGCGCGACTTGGCTGGACAAGCAATTGGTGGGAGGCGGCAGCGGCTTGGCAGCGCAAGGTTTTGGTGCCCAGGTACGCGATGCGATGCAAAGCCGCGCGCACTTCCTAGTCGAGCAGGGATTGGCAGAGCACCGAGGCTCGCGCATCGTGCTCGCGGGCAACCTGTTGTCCACCTTGCGACGGCGCGAATTGACGACGGCGGCCAAGGCGCTCCAAGAGCAGATCGGGCTGGCCTATCGCCCGCTCCTTGACGGTGAAATCGCCACTGGTATCTACCGCCGCTCCGTCCAACTCGCCAGCGGCCGCTTCGCAGTGGTCAGCGATGGACTGGGTTTCAGTCTGGTGCCCTGGCGTCCGGTGATTGAGCCCAAGCTCGGCATGAGTGTCTCAGCCGTAGTTCGCGGCGCGTCCGTTACTTGGCAATTCCAAAAACAGAGAAACCTGTCCATGTAAACGAGAGCCTGGAACGGCTCTGTGCTTCGGACATCTCCGCCCACGACCAATGAACAGAACCGCGATGTCGCAATGACGCGCCCTTGGAGTGGTTGCAAAGCTGCTGTGACTTCGCCATTTTTCTTGCCTAAAGCGCGGCCACAGCTCGCAAAAAGCGCACGCGCCTATAGCGAGCGCCTCCTTGACAAGCAAAGAATGGAAACTGATAATTCATTTATCGGCACACTGTACCGATTATAGGAACATATGTCAACCAATCAATCTTTGTTTCGCGGTCTCGCGATGCTTGATGCAATCGACGGCAGTGGGGAATCCATGGGTATTCGTGAACTGGCGCGTGCGCTGGATATCAGCCCGTCCATCGCCCAACGCTTGGCGAACACGTTGGTAGAAGCTGGATATCTGCAGCAGATCGTCGAGACGCGTCGCTATCGTCTCGGCTACCGGGCACTTGCCATTGGGTCGTCGATGGTTCGCAGCGACGCTCTGTACATGAATGCCGCAGCCGAACTGAAATTGCTTGCAGACCATCGACAGCTCAATGGCTATCTAGGCGTCATCCAACAGAACAACGTCGTCTACCTGCATACCGTCCAAAGCAGCGGGGCGATCGCGATTCGCGCCGAAGCGGGCTCGCGGGTGCTGGCGCATTCGACAGCCATGGGCAAGGCCCTCATCGCCGAACTACCGGTTGATGAGGCGCAAGCCGTTCTCGGACCCGCGCCCTACGCGGCCCGAACTGCCAGGACGATCACCGACATCGATGCCCTCAATCGCGAACTGGAAGCCATCCGCAAACGCGGCTATGCGATCTCGGATGAAGAGAACGAGCTGGGCATCGTCTCCATCGGCGCAGTGATCCGAAACAGTCAGGCGGCTGCCATAGCCGCGATCAGCGTCGCATTTCTCACGTCGCAGCACAGCAAGAAGGATTGGGCTGCGATAGCAAATCTTGTGGTCGGCGCGGCCGCGAAGTGCTCGGGCGCACTCGGGTACTCACCGAATTCAAAGCCGCAACCTTTGCCGCTTCGCAGTGCAGGTCTGGGTGCGACAGCCGTCAAACACCATTGAGAACCCATGAAAACAAGTCTTCTTAACAAGGATCGTCTGGTCCAGGCCGGCCGCAAAAGCGGTATCGATGCATTTGTCGCGACATCGCCAGAAAACGTCACTTACTCAAGCGGCTACTGGGCGCTCTCCCAGTGGATTCGACGCGGGCCTCAAGCGTTTGTCGTGCTACCGGTCAGGGAACTGCAGGCCTCGCGAATCCTTGCCCCGACCTCGTTGCTGGATCAACTCGCCGACCAAGACGATGTATGGATCCCGAACATCACAAGATTCGGCTATTTCCATATGGATACCTCCGAAGCTCCGATGACAGCACTGGACTCGCGTCAGCAGGAGCTCTACGCACTGCCCGACGGCAAGAACGCGCTAAACGCGCTCATTGAGTCCATCCGCAAGGACGGCTTGGAGTCCGCCACGTTGGCTGTAGATGAGCTTGGTCTGCTGCCAGGACAATGGGAGCATCTGGCACGAGAGCTTCCGCGTGCCTCGCTGGTTCAGGCCACGGAGTTGTTCCGAGGGGTCCGGGCAGTCAAGACTGACGAAGAAGTGCGCCGACTCCGCACTGTGGCAACAATTGCCGAACGGTCAGTCAAAGCCGCTTTGAAGCAAGCGCGCGTTGGAATCAGCGAAATCGAGATGGCGCGCGCGTTCCACACGCAGACAGTTCAAGACGACGCTACCCCTGTTCTTGGGTGCATCGGTTTCGGTACGCGCAGCGCAATGCCCAATGTGCATCCTTCCAAAGCTACGCTACAGCGTGGCGACGTCATTCGCTTCGACGTGGGTGGACGATACAAGCACTACCGTGCCGACATCGCGAGAATTGCCACGTTTGGAGAGCCAGATCCGCGAGTTCGCAAGTACCACCAGGCGTTGCATGCCGGAGTAATGGCTGCGTTCGACGTCATACGGCCCGGCGTCAAAGCTTCCGCTGTGTTCGAAGTCGCCGTGCAGGCAACGAGAAAGGCCGGAATTCCGCACTACGCCAGAAGTCATGTCGGACACGGGATCGGAGTCGATGGCTACGACGTTCCCAATCTCACCCCCGGCAACGATCAGTTGATCGAAGAGGGAATGGTGATGTGTGTCGAGACGCCGTACTACGAGTTGGGGTGGTGCGGTCTGCAAGTCGAGAACACCATAGTCGTTCGAGCCAACGGCATTGAGTTGCTGCACGAAGACGATGGAAATCTGACCGTTTTGTCATGAATAGCGCAGTCTGCTTAAGGTGCCTTCGGTGCAACGCGCAATACCCTTTGGCCTACCGAGGATCCGGTTGCGTTGTCTGCGCTCCGACGGCGCCATCGAATCTTCGTGTCAGTTACCCGTCACAGACATATCGCGACTTCGATTTCGAAGGTGTCGCAAATGCAGGTCTTGGAATGTGGCGCTATGAAGCACTGCTTCCGGTAGAAGGCGATAGCTTCGTCACCTTGGGTGAGGGTTCAACGCCGCTGACTTCAGCCAAAAGGACAGGACGCGCATTTGGCATTCAGGATCTGTACGTGAAAGATGAAACACAGAATCCCACGCAGTCATACAAGGATCGTCTCAGCACCGTAGCGGTGTCTCATGCAAAGCAGACCGGGGCCACGGTCGTGGCAACAGCGTCATCGGGAAACGCCGGAGCATCTCTCGCAGCGTATGCAGCCAAGGCAGGAATGGCCTGTGTGGTTGCGTCGATGGCAGGTGCGTCAGGGCCGATGCTGACACAGATTCGCAAGTTTGGAGCGCACGCCGTATTGATGGCCGACAAGTCTCTGCGATGGTCTTACCTGAAGGCGGCGACCGAGCAATCAGGTTGGTACCTGACTTCGCCTTACACATCGCCAGTGGTCGGTAGCTCACCCATCGGCATCGAGGGGTACAAGACCATCGCATACGAGATCTACGCAGACCTCGGAAAGGCGCCGGACTGGATGGCAATGCCGGTCTGCTACGGTGATGCGCTTGCCGGCATCTGTCAGGGATTCATGGATCTCCTGGCCGCGCAGAGAATCCATGCACTCCCACGTTTCATCGCGGCGGAAGCGCATGGTTCTCTGTCGGAGGCCCTTCAGAAAGGGGGCGACATCGTCGAGCCGGTCGCCGCCAGCTATGAGACTCTCGCAGCTTCCGTGGCAGCCACGCAAAGCACGTATCAAGCGCTCTGGTCGCTTCGGAAGACCGAAGGTGTCGCCATAAGGATTGGCAACGAGGGCTTGGTTGCCATGCAGGAGCAACTGGCTTCGCAAGAAGGAATTTTTCTCGAACTGGCGAGTGTCATGCCCTTCTTGGCCGTGCAGCGTCTTCGAATTGCCGACCTGATCAAACCAACCGACAGCGTGATTTGTCTGGCCACAGCGTCGGGACTGAAGGACACGGGAAGATCTACATCTGCATGGTCAGACCTTCCAGTAGAGAACGGAAGCGTTGAACAGATTCTCGTTCGGACCAACGCCGCGCTGCGCCCGACCAGTTGATCTTTTCCTTATTTTGTGCATCAACTAATTAGGAGCTTTTCATGAAGAAGATCTACAGCAGAGCGGTTCTGATGCTCATCATTCCCCTGCTTTCCATTGCGGTATCGAGCAACGCCTTGGCTGCCGATGCATTTCCAACCCGACCTATCCGAATCGTTGTCCCCTTCCCCGCGGGTTCAGCTCCCGATTTGCTTGCGCGTCTGGTCGCGAACAAGATGGCAATCTCGCTGAAGGAGGCAGTCATCGTCGAGGACCGAGTGGGCGCGACCGGTCTGATCGGGACCGAGATTGTTGCGCGAGCGTCCCCAGATGGATACGCGTTGCTGATTGGCACACCATCGACAACCATCGCGGCGGCATCGGGTCGAAAGCTGAGTTTCAACCCGATGAAGGATTTGGCTCCAGTCTCCATGGGTGTCATCATTTCTCCGCTGTTGGTGACCGGAGCGCAGTCTCCGATCAAGGACGTTAAAGGCCTTATCTCGATGGCCAAGGCCAAGCCTGGAGCGCTCACCTATGCTTCGGGCGGCGTTGGAAACTCCCAACACTTGGCTGGTGAACTGCTTAAGCAATCGGCAGGCATCGATTTGTTGCACGTTCCTTTTCAAGGGGGCGGAACCATCATGACAGCGCTGATGAGTGGTCAGGTGGACGTCGCCTTTGCCGATCCAGCCGCCTTGCCTTTGATTCAAAGCGGAAAGATCAGAGCGCTTGCCGTCGGCTCTAGGACGAGGAGCAGGATGCTTCCCGACGTTCCGACTGTCGCCGAATCCGGTTTACCTTCCTTCTCATACCAGAGTTGGTACGGTTTTCTCACAACGGCGGGTACGCCGGCAAATGTGATCGACATTTTGAACCGCGAGATTCGAGCTGCACTTGGAGACGCCGAAGTCCTGGCAAAACTCTCTGAATTGGGTATGGAAGCAGCGCCGAGTACGCCTGATGCGCTCCGCATTTTCATGGCAGAAGACGTTAGTCGCTGGGAGAAGGTTATTACAACAGCCCAGATCAAGTTCGAATAAGCCAGACGAAATCTTCAACCGAAAGCCATCACATGAATACCCTATCCCTGAGTCGGTACGCCATACTCTCGACCTTCGTTGTGAGCGCGCTGTGCAGCGGCAGCCTGACATGGGCCCAGAGCAAGGACATCCTTGCCACCACACGAGCGGCGGGCGTGATCCGCATCGCCAATACCCAGAGCAGTCCGCCCTGGAGCTTGCTCGACGACAAGAACCAACCTTCGGGCTATGACGTGGAGGTGGCCAAGGAGGTAGCAAAGCGCATCGGCGTGGCCCGCGTCGAATTCATTGCTGATCTGTTGAAGAATTTCATAGAGGGCTTGAAGGCCGACAAGTACGACTTGGTCATGAACGACCTGACACCGACGGTGGAGCGCGCGAAGGAGGTCGACTTCAGCTCGCCTTACGGTGTGGAGGACTTCCGCATCTTCGTGCGGGCCGTCAACAACGACATCAAAGATAAGCCTGATCTCAAGGGCAAGCGCATTGGCGTCTCCACGGGCACCAGCAACGAGTCGTGGTCGCGCGCCAACCTGAAGGACTCCGAGATCGTCACCTATGATCACAGTGGATTGGTGTTTAACGACTTGGCCATTGGTCGCATCGACGCCACCATCAGTTCGCACTTTGGTGGAATGAAATACGCCACAGTGAACAAACTGCCGATCAAAGAAGTCGGCCCTATTCTGACCTACCAGCTCTCGGCTGCGGCCATGCCGAGAAACCAGCCGGCACTGATGCAGGCCGTCAACAAAGCCATCGCTGACATGCGGGCCGACGGCACCATCGACCGCTTGTCCCGGCGCTGGGTCGGTGTCAGCTACGACATGTCGGCGGAGATCGCCAACGCACAGAAGCAATAGGGCTTTGAAGTCCCAGAAGCGCTTAGCGCTGACCGGGGCGCGGCACTCGACGGCTGCGCTGCGATGCGGTCCCGGCGCCGCAATGAATGGGCAAAGGAGAAGAACACATGTATGAACTGTTCCTCAGGGCCTTGCCGCTGCTGGAGAAGGCTGTCCTCGTCACCCTCGGGCTGGGCCTGTCGGCTTTCTTTCTTGGCTGCGCACTCGGGCTGCTGATCGCGCTGGCAAGAATTTCGCCTTTCACGCCGCTGCGGTGGTTCGCCTTCGCCTACGTGTCCGTCTTCCGCGGCACGCCGCTGCTGATTCAAATCTTGCTGATCTATTTCGGCCTGCCCGCCTACGGCATCGTGATCGGCCCCATCCCGGCCGCGCTGCTGGCGCTCAGCCTGTTCGCGGCTGCCTACCTGAGCGAGAACTTCCGGTCCGGGATCGTGGCCGTCGACAAAGGCCAGTGGGAGGCGGCGTGGTCCATGGGCATGGGCTACTGGAAAACGCTGTTCCGCGTGGTGCTGCCGCAGGCCTTCCGCATCGCGCTGCCGCCCGTAGGCAGCCGCCTGATCGCGCTGATGAAGGACACCTCGCTGGCTTCCACCGTCACCGTGGTCGAGCTCACCCGTGTGGCCGATCAGATCGGCGCCACCACCTTTCGGTATATGGAGATGTTCCTCATTGTCGGCGCCATTTACTGGGTCATCAACCAGATCCTCACCATCCTGCAAACCGGGCTGGAAGGCCGGCTTTCGAGGCGTTACCAATGAACGGACAAACCAACACGACCGTGCGGGTGCGTGGTCTCGCCAAGAGCTTCGGCGACAACCATGTCCTGCGCAACATCGACCTCACCGTCTCGCAGGGCGAAGTGGTGGTCATCATGGGCCCGTCAGGCTCCGGCAAGACGACGTTCATCCGTTCGCTGAACTTCCTTGAGCTGCCCGATCGCGGCAGCGTGTCGGTGTGCGGCATCGAGGTGTCCGACGCGGGGGCGAAGCCCGGCCGGGCCGAGCGGGGCCGGATCACGGAGATCCGCAAGAAGACAGCGATGGTGTTCCAGTCGTTCAACCTCTTCGGCCACATGACGGCGCTGGACAACGTTGTCGAAGGGCTGGTGTCGGTGCGCGGCGTTAAGCGCGCGTTGGCCAACGTGCGCGGGCGGGAACTGCTCGCGCAGGTCGGCCTCCTGGAGAAGGCCGGCGAATACCCCGGCCGCCTGTCGGGCGGGCAAAAGCAGCGCGTGGCGATCGCGCGCGCCCTGGCGATGGATCCGGAAGTGATCCTGTTCGACGAGCCTACGTCGGCGCTCGACCCCGAGCTGCGCGGCGAAGTGCTGAAGGTCATGCGCGATCTTGCCGGCAAGGGCATGACCATGCTGGTGGTCACCCACGAAACGCGTTTCGCGCAGGAAGTGGCCGACCGCATCGTTTTCATGGAAGGCGGCCACATCGTTGAAGACACCACGCCGGCGCATTTTTTTGGGCCGCAGGCGAGCGAGCGCAGCGTCCAGTTCCTGGGGCGCATTTGCTGAGCCGGCGCCCCGCCGTGAGCTGGTGCCGATATCAATAACCCGCCGCTGCGCACTTTCCTGCTTGCTCACTGGTGACGCGCGACGATGATTGAGCTGCGGCATCTGCGTCACTTCATTGCCGTTGCCGAGGAACTGAGCTTTCGCCGCGCCGCCGAGCGCATCCACATCGATCAGACACCCCTGTCGCGCACCATCCGCGATCTGGAAGACCAACTGGGCGTGCTGCTGTTCGTGCGCATGCCGCGCAAGCTACGCCTTACGCCCGCCGGTGCACGCCTGCTCAAGGAAGCTCGCAAGCTCTTCCTCCGGCTGGAACGAACGCGACGCGTCGTGCGTGCGACCGATGCCCGCTACCGCGCGCCGCTGCGTATCGGCGTGGCAGATGGCATCGCCCAGCCCAAGCTGTCCGAATGCTTCGCCGGCTGGCAGACGCTGACACCCGAGACACCCCTCGAACTTTCGGACATGACCGCCGGCGAATTGGCCGCGGCGCTGCGGCGCGAAGAGATCGATGCCGGCATCTCTTTCGGCCTGCCGGATGACGAAGCCATTGCCCAGGAGCCGGCCTGGAGCTACCCGCTGATGGCGCTGCTGCCGCTCGGGCACGAGCTGGCCGCATTCGAGACGCTCGCCCTGGCCGACCTGTTGGCCTTTCCGCTGATCTCCTGCCAGGCAGACCGTCAACCGGGTTTAGTGCAGCAGATGCGAGCCATCGTGCGGCGCTACAGGCCGCAACCCACGATCACGGGCGAGGCCTGCAGCCTCGCGGGCTATGTCACGCGCATCGCCGCCGGAATGGGTGTCGGTCTGGTCGATGCCGGCCACGTCGCCACGCTGCGCCGTACCGACGTAGTTTCTGTGCCGATCCGGGAAGACGAATGCATCGTCACCCGCGTGCTGCACAAGCACCAGCGCTCCGGGTTGACGGACGAGCTGCAGCGCTTTCTGACGCACGCCAAGACCTCGCACTGATCGTTACAAGCCCCGGCTGCATTGCGGCGATGCGCCGCGCCATCGGCGTTGGACACGCCGTGTGTCCCTTGCGATGCTGTGAACTCCACGGCCTGCAGGCCACGCTGATCCGGGCCGGCCACCTACGTCTTCACGTATCCGCCAGCGTACGCCGCGCCACGCCCCGCTGGGTGTTCATCGCGGCGACTCGATTCCAGACTCAGGCACGCGGTGCCGCTGCGGCACCCGCGTGCTGGAACCAGCGCGCAAACAAGGACGTAACCAAGACGGCAAAAGGGGGTGGGCGATGCCCACAGGCATTCTGTTCGGACAGATCTTCGTGGTGCTGGGCCTGGCCGGGGGCGGCGTTTGGGCGGCCACACAGTGGACGGCCCACGCGCTGGGCCATCAGACACGCTTGGGCGAGGCATGGTTCAACTTGTCGGGTGTTCCCGTCTACGAACCCTGGAAGCTGTTCGAGTGGTGGTATTTCTATGACGCCTATGCGCCGGACGTGTTTGTTCGCGGCGGCGCCATTTCGGCATCCGGAGGGATGCTTGCCGCTGGGGCGGCCATCGGTATGGCGGTGTGGCGCTCGCGTCTCGCGAAACGCGTCACGACCTACGGCTCTGCCCGCTGGGCCGAGCGCGAAGAGATCGACAAGGCCGGGCTGACGAAGCCGGCCGGCGTGTTCCTCGGCGAGACGGCAGACAAGGATGTCAACTACCTGCGTCACGAGGGCCCCGAACACGTGATGGCTTTCGCGCCCACCCGTTCGGGCAAGGGCGTTGGGCTGGTAGTGCCCACGTTACTGTCCTGGCCAGGCTCGGCGGTCATTCACGACATCAAGGGCGAGAACTGGCAGCTCACGGCCGGCTGGCGCTCGCGCTTCTCGCACTGTCTGCTGTTCAACCCAACCGATGCGAAGTCGGCCGCGTACAACCCGCTGCTCGAAGTGAGACGCGGCATGCACGAGGTGCGTGACGTACAGAACATCGCGGACATCCTGGTCGATCCCGAAGGCGCGCTGGAGAGGCGCAACCACTGGGAGAAGACCAGCCACGCCTTGTTGGTCGGCGCGATCCTGCATGTGCTCTACGCAGGAGAGGACAAGACATTGCGTGGTGTCGCCAACTTCCTGTCCGACCCGGCCTGCCCGTTCGAAATCACGCTGCACCGGATGATGACGACGCTACACCTCGCGAGCGACAAGGGCGAGGCAACCCATCCCGTGGTGGCGTCCGCCGCTCGCGAGGTGCTCAACAAGAGCGACAACGAGCGCTCAGGCGTGCTCTCCACGGCGATGAGCTTCCTCGGTCTCTACCGGGATCCCACGGTGGCCGAAGTCACCTCGCGCTGCGACTGGCGCATCGCCGACTTGATCTCGGCCGACCATCCTGTCTCCCTATACCTGGTCGTTCCACCCTCGGACATCAGCCGCACCAAGCCGCTGATTCGTTTGATCCTCAACCAGGTCGGCCGGCGCCTGACCGAATCGCTCGATGGCTCGGACGGCATCGCCCGCCGCCACAAGCTGCTCTTGATGCTCGACGAGTTCCCGGCGCTCGGCCGGCTGGACTTCTTCGAGTCGGCCCTGGCCTTCATGGCCGGCTACGGCCTGCGCGCTTTCCTGATCACGCAGTCGCTGAACCAGATCGACAAGGCCTACGGCCAGAACCATTCGATCCTCGACAACTGCCACGTGCGCATCGCGTTCGCGACCAACGACGAGCGCACGGCCAAGCGCATCTCGGAGGCGCTTGGCACGGCCACCGAGCTGCGCGCGCAGCGCAACTACGCGGGCCATCGTCTCGCGCCCTGGCTCGGGCACCTGATGGTGTCCCGCCAGGAGACAGCACGGCCGCTGCTCACACCGGGCGAAGTCATGCAGCTGCCGTCCGACGATGAAGTGGTGATGGTATCGGGCCATCCACCGATCAGGGCGCGGAAGCTGCGCTATTACCAGGATCGCAATTTCATGCGACGTGTGCTGCCACCACCCGTGCTCGCTTCGAGCGTCTACGCGGATCGGCCAGCGGTGCGTCAAGACGATTGGAGCGGGCTGGCCCCGCTGGCCGTGCCCGGGACATCGGCTGCTGCCAATGTGGGCGCCTTCGCCGATGAGGGCGGTCACCAGCTCAAGCCCGAGTTGGACGTCGCAGGCGAAGCGATGCACGAACCCGAGGCAGATGACTTGCTGATGCTGGACGACGAACGCGACGAGTACGACACACCGGTGTCGCCGCGCGATCTGGACCGCCAGGTGGATCGGCAACTGACCCGCACCGCGCGCTTCGCGGCCCTGGACCCTGACGACGGGATTGCGCTATGAGCCTCAATCATCCCCGCACTCGCCTGAACATCTTCATCGAGCCCGACCACGCGAAGCGCCTGGACCAGATCGCGGTGCACAAGGGCGTCTCGAAGTCGGCAGTCATCGCCACCGCGCTGGCCTCGTTTCTGTCGCCCGATGGCGAGGATCAGCGCGAGGCAGCCATCGCCAAGCGCCTGGACCGCCTCTCTCGCCAGTTCGACCGCCTGGAGCGCGACCAGAATGTGCTGATCGAGACGCTGGCGCTGTACGTGCGTTACTTCCTCACGGTCTCGCTGCCCGTACCCGAAGGGCATCAAAAGGCCGCACGCGCGCAAGGCCATGCCCGCTACGTCCAGTTCATTGAACAGCTCGCTCGCCACATCCAGCGCGGACGCGGCTTGGTGCGCGAAGTCCATGAAGACCTCGCGCCCGGCGCGTCTGTTGAACCTGCCGCGTATGCGGCGCATGCGACCGAAACACAGGGAATCGACCGTGAATCCAACGCCTGAATCGACGTCCGGAGACGGGACCTCCGCGGACGCATCACTGGCGCGGCGCATCCGCATGCTGCGCACGGCCATGGGGCCGGAGATCGCTGCGGCGCTCGCGGACCCGGAGATCGTGGAAGTGATGCTCAACCCTGACGGATCGCTGTGGGTGGACCGGCTGGGCACCGGACGCGCGCCCACCGGCGCGTCGCTGCCACCGCAGGTGGCCGAACGGATCATCCGGCTGGTGGCCGCGCATGTGCGTGCCGAGGTGAATGCGGGCCTGCCGATCCTGTCGGCCGAGCTGCCCGAGACCGGCGAGCGTTTTCTGGGCGTGCTGCCGCCGGTGGTGCGGGCACCCTCGTTCGCGATCCGCAAGCGGGCGCTTCGCATCATGACGCTCGTGCACTACGTGGCCGATGGCATCATGACCGAGGCACAAGCCAGCTTTCTTCGTTCCGCCGTGCGCGAGCGGCTGAACATCGTCGTGGCCGGTGGCACCAGCACGGGCAAGACGACCCTGGCGAACGCGTTGCTCGATGAGATTGCCGAGACCCGTGACCGCGTGTTGATTCTCGAAGACACGGTGGAGTTGCAATGCCGCAGCGACGATCACGTGGGGATGCGTACCGAGCCGGGTGTCAGCACCATGGCCGACCTCGTGCGCGCGACCTTGCGGCTGCGGCCGGACCGCATCGTCGTGGGCGAAGTGCGCGGCGCCGAAGCGCTCGACCTGCTCAAGGCCTGGGGGACCGGACACCCCGGTGGCATCGCGACCGTGCATGCCGGCTCGGCGCACGGCGCGCTCACTCGGCTGGAGCAACTGGTCCAGGAAGTCTCCGTGACCGTCCCGCGCGCCCTCATCGCCGAGGCAGTCAATGTCATCGTCTTCATCGCCGGCCGCGGCCGAGCGCGCCGTGTGCGCGAGATCGTGCGTGTCACCGGCTTTGACGGCCAGGGCTATCGGCTCGACACCGAGCTCGGGCCGTCCTTCCCACCTATGTCCTCAACCCCCGGAGAGTCGTCATGACGCAATCGCGTACTTCCGTAAAACCGTATCTGCGACGCGCCTTGCGGTCGGATGTCTGGGCGGCGTTGCTGCTGGCCGTCGCGCTGCCCGCGCATGCGGCCGGCTCGAACATGCCCTGGGAGGCACCGCTGCAATCGATCCTCGACTCGATCCAGGGACCGGTGTCCAAGATTGTCGCGGTGATCATCATCATCGTGACGGGGCTGACGTTGGCGTTCGGCGATACCAGTGGCGGCTTCCGCAGGCTGATCCAGATCGTCTTCGGCCTCTCGATCGCCTTCGCCGCTTCTTCGTTCTTCCTGACCTTCTTCAGCTTCGCGGGCGGCGCGGTGGCGGCATGAATGCGCCGACCGCCTTCTCGGCGAGTTCTTCGCCGGGCTTCGCTCCCGGCTTCGAGATCCCGCTGCACCGGTCGCTGACTGAGCCGATCCTGCTCGGCGGCGCGCCGCGCACCGTGGCGATTGCGAATAGCACGCTGGCGGCAGCGGTCGGCCTTGGGCTGCAGCTCTGGTTGCCCGGCATCGCGCTCTGGATCGTCGGGCACTTGCTGGCGGTGTGGGGTGCGGGTTTGGATCCGCAATTCATGCAGGTCTTCGCACGACATATCAAGCACCGCACCCTGCTGGATGTGTGAGGTCGATATTAACGACACGCCATGATGAACCTCGCCGAATACCGCAGGCGTCCCGCGCTGTTGGCCGACTGGCTCCCCTGGGCCGGGCTGATTGCGCCCGGCGTCGTTCTCAACAAAGACGGATCGTTCCAGCGCACCGCTCGCTTTCGTGGGCCGGACCTGGACAGTGCGACGCAGGGTGAATTCGTCGCCACCTCGGCGCGCCTCAACAACGCGCTGCGACGCCTTGGCTCCGGCTGGGCATTCTTCGTGGAGGCCGAGCGGCGTGAGGCGGCCGGCTATCCGGAGTCGACGTTCCCGGAGCCGTTGTCCTGGCTGGTCGACGAGGAGCGGCGCGCTGTCTTCGAGGAAGACGCCAGTCACTTCGAGAGCGCGTACCACCTGACGCTGCTGTACCTGCCGCCCGAGGAGTCGAAGGCCCGCGCCGCCGGGCTGCTGTACGAGAACAATTCCACCGAAGGCACGGACGGGTCGGATTGGAGAGGGCGGCTCGAAGCCTTCGTGTCCGAGTCCGAACGCTTCTTCGGGCTGGTCGACGGCGTGATGCCCGAGATCCGTTGGCTGGGTGACGGGCAGACGCTGACCTATCTGCACAGCTGCGTGTCCATGCGCCGACATGCGGTCGCCGTGCCCGAGGTGCCCATGCACCTCGACGCGCTGTTGGCCGACGAACCGCTGATCGGAGGGCTTGCGCCCATGCTCGGCGTGCATCATCTGCGCGTGCTGTCGGTGCGGGGCTTTCCGACCTCGACCTGGCCGGGCCTGCTCGATGACCTGAACCGTCTCGGGTTCGCCTACCGCTGGAGCACGCGTTTTCTCTGTCTGGACAAGGCCGAAGCCGAGCGCGAACTGGTTCGGCTTCGCCGCCAGTGGTTTGCCAAGCGCAAGAACATCGTCGCGCTGCTGCGCGAGACCATCTTCCAGCAGGAGAGCCCGCTGGTCGATTCGGATGCCTCGAACAAGGCGGCTGATGCGGATGCCGCGCTGCAGGAACTCGGCAGCGACAACGTCTCCTTCGGCTACGTGACTGCGACCGTGACGGTCCTGGATGTCGACGCGACCGCCGCCGACGAGAAGCTGCGTGCGGTGGAGCGAACGATCCAGGGGCGCGGCTTCGTGACGATCCCCGAGACGCTCAACGCGGTAGATGCCTGGCTGTCGTCGATCCCGGGCCATGCCTATGCGAACGTGCGCCAGCCCATTGTCTCGACTCTGAACCTCGCGCACATGATGCCGGTGTCGGCCGTGTGGGCGGGCCCCGAGCGCAATGACCATCTCGACGGGCCGCCGCTGATCGTGACGCGCACCGATGGCGCCACGCCGTTCCGGCTGGTGACCCACATCGGCGACGTGGGCCACACGCTGGTGGTCGGCCCGACCGGCATGGGCAAGTCGGTGCTGTTGGCGATCCTCGCGATGCAGTTCCGACGCTATGCCAGCTCGCGCATCTTCGCGTTCGACATGGGGCGCTCGATGCGGGCAACCATACTCGGGCTTGGCGGCGAGCACTACGACCTCGGTTCGGACGGAAGCATCGCCTTCCAGCCTTTGGCGCGCATCGACCAGGATGCCTATCGCACGTGGGCCGCCGAATGGGTCGAAGGTCGCCTGGTGCACGAAGGCGTGGCCGTCGGCCCGCCGGAGAAAGAGACTGTCTGGTCGGCGCTGAACAGCCTGGCCACTGCCCCTGTCGAGCAGCGGACCATGACGGGCTTGTCCGTGCTGCTGCAGTCGAATGCGCTGCGCCAGGCCCTGCAGCCCTATGTGCTTGGCGGCGCGCACGGCAGGTTGCTCGATGCCGATACCGACAGGCTCGGCTCCGCATCCGTGCAGGGCTTCGAGATGGAAGAGCTGATGCACAGCAAGGCGGCGGTGCTGGCCGTGCTCGGCTATCTCTTCGCGCGCTTCGATGAGCGCTTCGACGGTGCGCCGACCTTGCTCATCCTCGACGAGGCGTGGCTCTTCCTCGACGACCCGGTGTTTGCCTCTCGGATCCGGCAATGGCTCAAGACGCTGCGCAAGAAGAACGTTTCTGTCATCTTCGCCACCCAGTCGCTCGCGGACATCAAGGACTCCACGATTGCGCCAGCGATCGTGGAGAGCTGTGCGAGCCGGATCTTCCTGCCGAACCCGCAGGCGACCGAGCCGCAGATCCGCGTCATCTACGAGGGCTTCGGACTCAACAGCCGGCAGATCGACATCGTTGGGCAGGCGCAGCCCAAGCGGGACTACTACTACCAGTCGCGCCTTGGCAACCGTGTCTTCGACCTTGGGCTTGGGCCGGTCGCGCTGGCTTTCGCGGGGGCGTCCACGCCGGAGGACCAGCGCCAGATCGACAAGGTTTGCGACGCGCTGCCGACCTCGCTTGTGCCATCGGGCTTTGCGACCGCCTGGCTGCGCCATCGCGGCCTGGACTGGGCCGCCGACCTCATCCCTTCCTTCCCCTCATTCCCCTCATCCCCATCGCTTCAGGAGAACGCACCATGAAGAAAACCCTGATTGCCGCCTCGGTGGCTTGCCTCATGGCGCTTGCGCCCGCCGCACATGCGCAGTGGGTCGTCGTCGATCCGACCAACCTGGTCCAGAACATCATGACGGCGGCCAACACGCTGGAGCAGATCAACAACCAGGTCAAGCAGCTGCAGAACCAGGCGCAGTCGCTGATGAACCAGGCCAGGAACCTCACGGGGCTGGACTTCAGCGCCTTGGCCGAATTGCGGTCGGCGCTTGCCGCTACCGATCAGCTGATCAAGCAGGCGCAGGGACTAGCTTTCAACGTCACGCAGATGGAGAGCGATTTCAAGCGCCTCTATCCGCAGGCGTACTCAGCCTCCGTCTCGGGCAGCCAGATGGCGGCCGATGCGCGCCAGCGCTGGCAGAACTCGCTCGAGGCGCTTCGCACCGCAACCCAGGTTCAATCGCAGGCGGTGCAGAACTTCGCGTCGGACGAACAGACGCTGACCGACATGGTGGGCCGCAGCCAGTCGGCCGTCGGGGCCTTGCAGGCCACGCAGGCAACGAACCAGCTGCTGGCGTTGCAGTCCCGCCAGGCCATGCAGGCGCAGCAGCTCCAGATCACGCAGGACCGCGCCGCCGCGCTGGAGCAGGCACGCCAGGTCGCGGTGCAGGAACGCGCCCGCGAGGTGCGCCGGCGTTTCCAGGGCGGCGGCACGCCGTACACGCCCTATACGGTCAATTTCTACAGCCAGTGAGGGACATCCCGTGAAGAAGCTCTTGATCCTTGCCGTGGTGCTCTTTCTGTCGGCCTGCGGCAAGCCCGGACCTTCCGGGTCCGCCATCGAGTCAGTCGAATCGCTGGTCGCCCATCCCGAGCGCCTGAAGGAGCTGCGCGCGCAGTGCAAGGCTGACCATGAGAAGGTGGGCGACGCCCAGTGCAGTGCGGTAGCCGAGGCGACGCGACAGCGCTTCATGGGCAGCGGGACGCCGTACACGCGCAACGCTGCGTCTGCGCCCACTGCAACCGCCGCAACGGCCTCTTCGCCGGTGGCGAACTGAGGTCATGGACGACGTCGCGGTCATCGACCGCTTCCTCGATGTCTTCTCGCGCTACATCGACTCGGGCTTCGGGCTGCTGCACGGCGAGGTGGCTTTCCTCACCGCGACGCTGATCGCGATCGACATGACGCTGGCGGGTCTCTTCTGGGCCATGGCCGGCGAGGACGTGATCGGCAAGCTGGTGAAGAAGGTGCTGTACGTGGGCGCCTTCGCCTTCATCATCGGCAACTTCAATCACCTGGCGGGGATCGTGTTCCGGTCCTTCGCGGGCCTGGGACTGATGGCCTCGGGCTCGGGCATGACGCAGGCCCAGCTGCTGCAGCCGGGGCAACTTGCCAAGGTCGGTATCGACGCGGGCCGGCCGATCATGGTGCAGATCAGCGACATGACAGGCTTCCCGGAGGTGTTCGCCAACCTGGACACCGTTGCCGTGCTGTTCGTGGCCTGGCTGGTGCTGATCGTGAGTTTCTTCGTGCTTTCGGTGCAAATCTTCGTCACGCTGCTCGAGTTCAAGTTGACGACGCTCGCGGGCTTCGTGCTGGTGCCGTTTGCGCTCTGGAACAAGACAGCGTTCCTGGCTGAG
Organism: Variovorax sp. SRS16; assembly: GCF_901827165.1. Lineage (NCBI taxonomy): Bacteria > Pseudomonadati > Pseudomonadota > Betaproteobacteria > Burkholderiales > Comamonadaceae > Variovorax > Variovorax sp. SRS16. Next base: position 5,079,327 of record NZ_LR594666.1, on the reverse strand, counting down.
CGGGTGCTAGGCAATGTCGTCTCTTCCGGGATCAAGGTGCTGGTGCAGGCGGTGATCGTGGGCATCGGAACGGGTTTGTTCGCGGAGTTCCAGACACCGGCCGGGGCAGAGCCGTCGATCGATCACGCGCTGGTCATCATGCTTGCCGCGCTCGCGATGCTGGGTCTGGGCATCTTCGGGCCGGGCATCGCGACCGGGCTCGTATCGGGCGCGCCGCAGCTCGGCGCGGGCGCTGTTGCCGGGACCGCCATCGGCGCAGCAGGACTTGCCGTAGCCGCAGGCACGGTTGGAGCGGCCGGAAGTTCAGCCGTCGCGGCCGGTGCGCGCATAGTCCCTGGTGCCGCACGCGCAACCATTGGCGGTGGCGCGGCGGCCGCGCGTTCTGCAAGTGCCATGACAAACGCGGTCGCAAGCGGCGCGAAGTCTGCCTACCAGGTCGGCGCCGCCGCGTCGGGCGGTGGCGGTGTCCGCGCCGCCGGCGCTGGCCTTGCCAACGTCGCGAAGACCGGCGCGAGCGCCGTCGGACAACGCGTCGCGGCCGGCGCAAAGACGGTCAAGGGTCGCGTTGCGGACTTCGTGTCCGAAGCAATCACACCGGCCGCCTCGAGCAAGCTCGCAACCGATCTGAGCGAAGCGAGTGCCTCGGCGCCTGAGCCCGCGTGGGCCAAAAAAATGCGCCGCAAACAGCACATTGGCCATGCAGCCACGACGGCGGCGCACACGCTGCGCTCGGGCGATCACAGCGGCAGCGGCGCCAGTCCGAGCCTCCATGACAACTCCAACACCTGACTCGAATTCCTGAGGAGAACCATCCATGCGATTCAAGCGACCCCAGGTGCGGTACTCGGAAACGCCCGAGCCCGTCACCCCATACCAGGCTGCTGCGCAGGTCTGGGATCAGCGCATCGGTAGCGCGCGCGTGCAGGCGAAGAACTGGCGGTTGATGGCCTTTGGCTGCCTGTCGCTGGCCTTGCTGATGGCCGGTGGCCTTGTTTGGCGTTCGGCACAGTCTATCGTGACGCCCTATGTGGTGGAGGTGGACAGCGCCGGACAGGTGCGCGCGGTCGGTGAAGCCGCCACGCCCTACAAGCCCAATGACGCGCAGATCGCGTTTCACCTTGCGCGCTTCGTCACGGATGTGAGGTCTCTCTCCATCGATCCGATCGTGGTGCGGCAGAACTGGCTCGAAGCCTACGACTACACGACTGACCGGGGTGCGGCGACTCTCAACGACTACGCACGCGCCAACGACCCTTTCTCGCGCATCGGACAGAACTCAGTGGCGGTACAGATCAACAGTGTGGTGCGCGCCAGCGATTCCTCATTCCAGGTGCGCTGGACGGAGCGGCGCTATGCCAACGGCGAAGCGGATGGGCTTGAGCGCTGGACCGCGGTGCTGGCCATCGTGCTGCAGGCGCCGCGCACCGAGGAACGGTTGCGCAAGAACCCGCTGGGCATCTACGTCAACGGTTTGTCCTGGAGCCGTGAACTCGAAGCGACCGATATGAAGAAAGGAGCAAAGCCATGAATGCACGATTCCGTAAGTCCGTCTCCGTATTGCCGTTGGTTCTGTTGGCCACATTGGGAGTCGTCGCTGGCTGCGCGACGCAGCGCAAGCCGCCACCGACGATCAAGCTGGACGAGCCGGTTGCCGGGGCAGCTCAACCATTGCCGGAGCCGATCAAGCCCGTCGAGGTTGTAGAAGTTCCGAAGCCGTTGCCGCTGCCCGAGCAGTTGAAAGCGCTTCCGAAAGAGCCGGAAGCGAAGCCGGCGCCTGAGCCTGTCGACGAGAAGGTCCGCGTCTCGCAGGCCAACGAAGAGGCGCGCATCGCGCCGACACGTGAGGGCTACATCAACGCGATCCAGGTCTGGCCGTATACGGATGGTGCGCTGTATCAGGTCTACACGAGTCCGGGCCGCGTGACGGTCATCGTCTTGCAGGCAGGCGAGGAACTGGTCACCGTCTCGGCCGGCGACACGGTGCGCTGGATCGTGGGCGACACAGCCAGCGGCAGCGGCGCGACTTTGCGCGTGAACATCCTCGTGAAGCCCACGCGCGTGGCCCTGAAAACCAATCTGGTCATCACGACCAACCGTCGTACCTACCTGCTGGAACTGTCCTCGACGCCGCAGGCGTGGATGGCTTCGGTGTCCTGGGACTATGCGAAGGACGGGATGGTCGCACTGCAGAAGCAGGCGCAGCAGGCCCAGGCCAGCACGCCGATTGAAACCGGCATGACGCTGGAAAAGCTCAGGTTTCGCTACGCGATCACGGGCGACAACCCGCCCTGGAAGCCTCTGCGCGCGTTCGACGATGGCGAGCGGGTCTACATCCAGTTCCCGAGCGGTATTGCGCAGGGCGAGTTGCCGCCGCTGTTCGTGATCGGGCCGCTGGGTGATGGGCAATTGGTGAACTACCGCTTCCGCTCGCCTTACTACGTGGTGGACCGGCTGTTTGGCACCGCCGAGCTGCGACTCGGTGGTGACAAGGCGCAGGCAGTTCGCATCGATCGCACGGATGGTGTGGCCACGTCGCAAAGGAACTGAGCATGAGTACCGCTGAGATGCCGGATGAGATCCCACGCACGGTGCCGAAGGTTGATCCGGAGTCCATGGCCTTGCGTGCTTCGCCGCGCCCGGTCACGCGGCTCAACCGGCGCATGCTCGCTGTCGGCGCCGGTACGCTGGCTGCCGCTGTACTCGGAGGAACCCTGTGGTCGCTGCAGTCGACCAAACGAGAACGTAGTCCAGCCAACGAGCTTTACAACGTGGACCGTGTCTCGCGCGCTGACGGCCTGGACCAGTTGCCGAAGGACTATTCGAAGCTGCTGCCCGCGGCCAAGTCCGCCGTGCCGATGCTGGGTGAGCCGCTGCCGGGCGACCTGGGGCCAGCCATCGTGAAGGCGCAGCAGCCGATGGAAACTCGCGTTCCGGCCGGTGGCATTGACCCGGCACAGGCCGAGCGGCTTGCCGCCGAAGAGGCGGCGCGGTCCTCGGTTTTCTTTCGCAGCAGCGGCGCCAGTGGCGGCGCGAAGGCCGCCGCGGCTGCGGCATCGGCTGTCGATTCTCCGACATCGGCCACGAGCAATCAGTCCTTCAATCCGATGGCATCGGCATCACCCCAGCCAGTGGATCCTACGGCCGCGCAGAACCGTCAGGATCAGAAGGAAGCATTCGTCGCAAAGGCCGGCGAGGCGACCACGCGCAATCCGGGCAGCTTGCAGTTGCCGGCCTCGCCGTATCAGGTCATGGCTGGGACCATCATCCCGGCTGCGCTGGTGACGGGGATCAACTCCGATTTGCCGGGGCAGGTCATCGCCAACGTGACTGAGGCGGTCTATGACACGGCCACGGGGCGCTACCTGTTGATCCCGCAGGGCTCGCGGCTGATTGGTCGCTATGACAGCCAGGTTTCGTTCGGGCAGCGGCGCGTGCTGCTGGTTTGGTCACGCCTGGTCCTGCCTGACACGTCCTCGGTGTCGCTGGACCGGTTGCCAGGGATCGATCCTGCTGGCTATGCCGGCCTGGAGGATGGCGTCGATTGGCATTGGGATCGCATTCTTGCCGGAGCGGCTTTGTCGACCTTGCTGGGCGTCGGTGCGGAACTGGCCGCACCGGAGAACCGCACCGACGGCAATCGGATCGTCGTTGCCACACGCGAGGGCGCACAGGACTCGGTGAATCAAGTCGGGCAGGAACTCACCAAGCGCAGCATGAGTACTCAACCCACGCTGACCATCCGGCCGGGGTTTCCGGTGCGGGTGATGGTGAACAAGGACCTCATCCTACGGCCGTACCAGCCACTGTTTTTTCAGAGGGGGTCTTCGCAATGAGCAAGAACACTGGGCGATTGAGCTTGGGCGCGCTGCCCCGCGCGGAGAAGGTGAAGCTGACGATCGCCGTATCGGGCGAACTGAAAGCGCTGCTCGATGCGTACGCCGAGGCTCATAGCCGGCTGCATGGGCCGGTGGATGCGGCGGCGCTGATTCCGCACATGCTTGCAGCATTCATCGCGCGAGATCGAGGCTTTAAGGCGGCGTACGGCTCGGCAGCGAAGTCGACCGGCTCAGTCACGTAGCCCGTCTTGCTTTGCTGCATCACGATTGGCTTGCGGTAGTTTGCAGGCTCACCGTGGCGCCAGAGACCTTTCGATCTCGACCAAGGCAATGCCTCGACGGCGCTGCGCTGCCTCACTTTCAGAAAAAAGTCACCGAATCTCATGCCCCTCGCGGCACTATGCGATTGCTTTGGTACTGCATATCTTCAGATGCGCTCCCTCGGCCAACCGTCAAGCTTTACTCGATCGCATCGGGCTGTCGAAAGTTGCATAGCTTCGGCCCTGCACGCTGCCCCGGGTACCCGGGTGCCTCGGGATCACGCACTAACAATCACAATTCGATATCGAAAATCGATTACAATAACGCTGGTTCTCTCAGCGGAGTCGTGGATGCTGTTCGCAGAAGGCGAAATCAAGAAAGCGGCTCAGGAAGGAGCCTGGACGGTATTTTTGGTCTTCTTGCGCCTAGGGCTGACATCCTTTGGTGGTCCGATCGCCCACCTGGGCTACTTCAGGGATGAATTCGTGACGCGTCGGCGCTGGCTCAGCGAGCGCAGCTATGCCGATCTCGTGGCGTTGTGCCAGTTCCTGCCGGGGCCGGCCAGCAGCCAAATTGGCATGGCGCTTGGCCTGTCGCGCGCCGGATTCCCAGGGGCCCTGGCCGCCTGGGCGGGGTTCACGTTGCCATCGGCGATCATGTTGGTGTTGTTTGCATTGGGCCTGTCGACATGGGGTAGCGCCTTTCCTGCGGGGGTGCTGCATGGTCTGAAGGTGGTCGCCGTTGCAGTGGTGGCACAGGCCGTGTGGGGGATGGCTCGCAATCTCTGCACGGACACGACGCGGGTTTCCATCGCTGCGGTGTCGGCCTGCGTCGCACTGTTGTGGCCGAATGCGTGGGGACAAGTCGGGGTGATCGCGGCGGCGACCGTGCTGGGATTGATGCTCTTCAAGCCGGCCCGGGACCTGACTCACGATCCGCTCCCCATCTCGGTCAGTCCACGCATCGGCACCGCTCTACTGTGTCTATTTTTCGGCCTCCTGGCCGCTTTACCCATCGCTGCGCAGGCTTGGCCAAATCAGACACTGGCCATGGTCAACGCCTTCTACCGCGCTGGCTCGTTGGTCTTTGGCGGCGGCCACGTCGTGCTGCCGCTCTTGCAAGCCGCCGTCGTCCCGAGCGGCTGGGTGACCAACGAGACGTTTCTGGCGGGCTACGGTGCGGCGCAGGCCGTCCCAGGTCCGCTCTTCACCTTTGCAGCTTTTCTGGGTGCGTCGATGAATTCCGCGCCCAATGGCTGGATCGGCGCAGCGGTGTGCCTCGTCGCCATCTTCGTGCCCTCATTTCTGTTGGTGATCGGCGCGCTACCGTTCTGGGAACAACTGCGCCGCAGCCCGCGTACCCAGGCGGCGCTCATGGGTGTGAACGCGGCGGTGGTGGGCTTGTTGCTCGCCGCGCTCTATCAGCCGGTCTGGACCAGCGCGATCTTCAAGCCGGCGGACTTCGGGCTGGCCCTCATGGCGCTGGTCGCCTTGATGTTCTGGAAGCTGCCGCCCTGGCTTGTGGTGTTGGGGTGCGGGGCCGCAGGATGGCTGTTGAGCGTCGTGGTCTAGGGGCCAACATCGAGAGGCGACCTATGACCGACAAGGATCTGTACGGTGGGTTGATTCGATTGCACGTCCTCCACCATGCGGGCGAAGAACCCATCTTCGGCCTCGGCATCATCGAGGAATTGCGCCGCCATGGCTACGAACTCAGCGCCGGGACGCTGTATCCAATGTTGCATGGCATGGAGAAGAAGGGCTACCTGTCGTCGCGCTCTGAACGCCATGGGAAGCGTTCGCGGCGGGTGTATGAAATCACGCCGCAGGGCCGCGAAGCGCTGGCCGTCGCCAAGCTCAAGGTGATGGAGCTTTTTGGCGAGCTCTTCGAGGACAGAGCGGACCTGCCGGGCCCTGCCGCATAGGGCGACCCAAGCTGCCATTACTGGCCCACAAGATTGCACTGTCCGCTTTCCCTTCGAAAGACTGCCATGCCCCTCAGACGCCGCGACCTCCTCAAGCTTGGAAGCCTGACTTCCTTGGCGGCCAGCATGCCCGGACTGGCTGAAGAAATGGGCCACCCGACTGCGGCGCTCCCTTCGCCTGAACGCAAAGCAGACATCACTCTCCGCATCGGCGCCAGCTTGGTCGAACTGGCGCCCGACCGCATCGTTTCCACGACGACCTACAACGGTCAGTTTCCAGGACCGCTGCTGCGGCTCCAAGAGGGTGTGCGCACGATCGTGGACGTTCACAATGACACGGATACCCCTGAACAGCTGCACTGGCACGGGCAGTTCCAACCTGTTGCTGTCGATGGTGCTGCCGAAGAAGGCACGCCGTTCATCCCGGCGCGCGGTATGCGCCGGATCGCCTTGACACCGGGACCCGCAGGTTTTCGCTTCTACCATACCCATCTTGTCGCCGGCGCCGACTTGAATATCGGTCAGTACAACGGCTTGGTGGGTCCGGTCTACATCGAACCGCGAAACGAACCCGGTGCCTACGATCGAGAAGTCTTTCTGGTGCTCAAGGAGTTTCAGCCGTCGTTCAGCCGCGGTGGCGACATGGCAATGGATTTCCTGTCGCCCGGAGGGCAGCGAGCCGACCTGAAGGAAAGTGGGGAGTCTGCCATGCGCGCCTCCCTTGCCATGGACAAGGTCCGAGGCTATGAGGTGGGCTACCAGGCGTTCTCCATCAATGGACAGATGCTCGGTCACGGGGACCCGATCCGTGTGAAGGCGGGCGAACGCGTGCTCTTCCATGTGCTCAACGGAAGCGCCACGGAAATTCGCAGTCTTGCCCTCCCGGGCCACACCTTCAAAGTCGTCGCCCTGGATGGCAATCCCGTGCCCAGGCTGGCCGAGGTCCCGGTCCTGTGGATCGGGACCGCCGAACGTGTTTCCGCCGTGGTCGACATGAAACACCCTGGCGTCTGGGTGCTGGGCGACCTGGCGGATGACGATCGTCAACGCGGCATGGGGATAGTTATCGAATATGCCGGCCATCGAGGCAAGCCCCAGTGGGCAAAACCGAAGCCCTTCTCGTGGGACTACCGACGCTTCTCCAAGCCGGGCGCTGCACCTTCGGTGCCGGATGATGTGATCGACATGCGCTTCGAAAAGCAGAACGCGGCCGACCATGGTTTCAATGTTTGGACCATCAATGGCAAGGCGTTTTCAATGGACAAGATGGAAGTGATGTTCCGCCTCCAACATGGGAAACGCTACCGCCTGAGGATGCAAAACGCGAGCGACGACATTCATCCCATGCACCTGCATCGCCACAGCTTTGAGATCGCCAGCATCGCCGGGAAACCCACGGGCGGAGTGATCAAGGATGTCGCCATGCTGGGCGGCTACCAGACGATGGAACTGGACTTTGTCGCGGACCAGTTGGGACTTTCCCTGTTCCACTGTCACATGCAACTGCACATGGATTTCGGATTCATGGCGCTCTTCGATTGCACATAGCCTTTCGTAACTGCAACCAACACACCCAACCTCGATGCTCAATCTACCTCGCTTGCTCACGATGGGAGCGGTCGTTTTCAGCTCCGCTGCATGGTCCGCATCCACCAGTGTTTACCTTGAAGAATTGACCTCGACCGAGGTCCGAGATGCCATTCGCGCCGGCACGACCACTATCATCATTCCTGTGGGCGGGACCGAACAGAGCGGCCCGCACATGGCGCTGGGCAAACACAATGTCCGAGCGAAGGTGCTGGCAGGACGGATCGCTACGTCGCTGGGTCAGACGCTGGTCGCGCCGGTTGTGGCCTATGTGCCCGAAGGAAGCATCACTCCGCCCGCAGGACATATGCGCTTTGCGGGCACGATCTCGGTGCCGGACGACGCCTTCAAGGGCGTACTCGAGGGCGCGGCCCGCAGCTTCAAGCAGAGCGGCTTTGTCGATGTGGTACTGATCGGTGATCACGGCGGATACCAGGCCCAACTCAAGGCGGTGGCCACACGTCTCAATCGCGACTGGGCGGCGACGCCTGCCCGGGCTCATTTCATCGGCGACTACTACCGCGTTACCCAGACCGATTACGTGCAGGCACTCAAGGCCAAGGGCTTGAACGACGCTCAGATTGGTGTGCATGCAGGCGCGGCTGATACCTCGTTGATGATGGCGATTGATCCCGCGTTGGTTCGGCCAGCCCAGATGGCTCGCAATCCCAGCGAAGGTGAAGCCAATGGCGTCGCAGGCGATCCGCGCGCTTCCAGTGCGGCCCTGGGTCAGATGGGTGTCGATTTGATCGTAGCGAAGACGGTAGCGGCCATCCGCGCCGCGAAGAGCGCTCCGCGCTGACCCCGCTGCGTCATCCCGTTCTGTGCACAGGGAATTTAAGGAGTCGATGATGCGTAAGCACCGCGTAGCAGTCATTTCCATTTTGATCGTCCTGTTGGGGTCGGCGGCTTGGTGGGTCGCGGCGCAGACCGCCGCCAAGCCGCCGCTATCCGATGTCCGTCCAGCCGCGGCGGTGATCACGGTGCGTGGAATGCCGGCCGTGGTTGACCCCCAGAACCTGTACAGCGAGATTGGGGCAACCCACATGAGCGCCGCAACAGCAGGAGCGTTGGAGCGCGTCTACGTTCCGAATCACACCGCAAATACGGTGTCCGTCATTGACCCGGCGACTCTGAAGGTGATCGATACGTTCAAGGTCGGCATCAATCCGCAGCACGTCGTGCCGGCCTGGGATCTGCACACCTTGTGGGTCGCAAACAATGCCGAAGGACGACCGGACGGCAGCTTGACGCCCATCGATCCGAAGACAGGTAAACCAGGCCCCTCGATTCGGGTCGAAGATCCTTACAACCTCTATTGGACGCCGGACGGCCAGTCCGCGATCGTGGTGGCGGAAGCATACAAACGGCTGGACTTCCGCGATCCGCGCACCATGAGTCTGCAGTATTCGATTGCGACGCCGGAATGCAGTGGCATCAACCATGCCGATTTTTCAATCGATGGCAAGTTCGTCTTCTTTACCTGCGAGTTTGGCGGCGCCATTACCAAGATCGATCTGGTCAATCGTCGCGTGGTCGGCACGATCAAGCTCAGTCAGTACTTCCGGCGCCCGGAGGTGCTCGCGCTCATCGCCGGGCCAGGAAAGAAGCCGAAAAAAATTCCTGACCCCAGCGAACTGGGCGAGGAGATCTGCACGACCCCAGGCATGCCGCAGGATGTTCGTGCATCGCCAGATGGCAAGGTGTTCTTCGTTGCCGACATGATGGCCGACGGCGTGCACGTGGTCGATGCGGAGTCCTTCAGGCAGATCGACTTCATTCCGACCGGCGCTGGCGCCCACGGGCTGTACCCGAGTCGCGACGGCAAGAGCTTGTATGTAGCCAACCGCGGCACCAACGAGATCCATGGCAAACCGGGCGGCAAGGGCAGCGTCTCGGTGATTGACTTTGCTACTCGGAAGGTCATCAAGAACTGGCCCATCCCAGGTGGCGGCAGCCCGGACATGGGCAATGTGAGCGCCGATGGCGCGCATCTGTGGCTCTCGGGCCGATACGACGATGTGGTGTACCGTTTTGACACCCGATCCGGCAGCGTCGACAAGATCAAGGTCGGCCGTGAGCCTCACGGATTGACGGTCTGGCCTCAGCCTGGGCGTTATTCACTGGGACACACCGGCAACCTGAGATAGTCACGCGCTCCATCCTACCGCGCGTGTTTGCCAAGGACGTGCTGCCGACACTGGGCAAGTGCTCAATCTACGACATCAAGCGGCCTGATCTGCTGGAGGTCATCGCCAAGATCGAAAAACGCAAGGCGCTCTCCGTCGCCAAGAAGGTCCGCCCCTGGTTCAACCAGTTGTTCCGCTACGCGCTGGTGATCGTGCGTGGCCTGGAGCAAAACCCGGCTTCCGACCTCGACGTGGTCGCGATGCCTCTGCCTGCGGTCAACCACAACGCGCTTCCGGTTCGCGTGTTCGGCGTTCTTCTGCCTGCGGAAGTACGCGAGATCGGCGATGCGCAACTCCTCGGGGACTGAACGCCGATGGTTATGCGCACCTACCGATCGGCTATATTGCCTGCCGTTCTTGACCCCCACTACCCAATGGCGACAACCCGCAAGAACAACCCTCAAGAGCTGCGGGGTCCTGCCGAGAGGAAATCTGATATGCCCACCATGCCATCAAAAGGACGCTTGACGTCGCGCCGGGCCGCCAATGCACTCTTGTCTTGCGCCGTGCTGGGAGCCATCGCCTGGACTGCCACGGGTTGCAGCAATAGTGGTCCGATAGAAAACCGTGGAGGTATTCCGGTCGCGCCAAAGCAGCAGTCCATCCGGCACGTGTTCGTGATCACGATGGAGAACAAGAGCTTCAAGGACACCTTTGGCACGAGTAAACAAGCCCCCGATCTGCAAGCCATGGCCAAGCAGGGCGCGCTGCTGACGCAGTACTACGGCACCGGCCACGTCAGCCTGGACAACTACGTCGCCATGATGAGCGGCCAGCCTTCCACCAAGGAGACGCAGAGCGACTGCGTCCAGGGATTCAACGATGTGGTGGCTGACGGCTGGGATGCAGCCAATCCCAAGGTGCTCAAAGCCAAAAACGGCATGGGCTGCGTCTATCCCAAGGAAGTGAAGACCTTCGTCAACCAGCTTGACGAGGTCAGGCTGACCTGGAAGGGCTACATGGGTGACATGGGCAACGACCCGACGCGAGAGGCCGCCACCTGCGGCCACCCGAAGATCGGCGCGATCGACAACACGCACTCGGCACAGGCGCCCACGGCCGATGTGCCCCAGGGGGATCAGTACGCGACACGTCACAACCCCTTCATGTATTTCCACTCGATCATCGACGATCAAGCCTACTGCAACAGCCATGACGTGAACTTGGAAGCCAACCTGCAGAAGGACTTGCGGTCGATCGACACCACGCCCAACTTTGCATTCATCACACCCAACCTGTGCGACGACGGTCATGATGGCGACGGCACCGGCGCCCAACCCTGTGCCAACGGTGACAAGGGTGGCCTGACCTCGGTCAATGCCTTCCTGAAGAAATGGGTGCCGATCATCCAGGCCTCGCCCGCATATCAAAAGGACGGCCTGGTCATCATCAACTTCGATGAGTCTGCCGACATGGTGCCGGCCGGCAAGAGCGAGTCAGGCGGCGTGACGACGATCACGCTCAATCTGCCGGGCGAATCATGCTGCGGCCAACAGGTCGGACCGAACGTGAAGCGGCCGGACGACGCGATTATCCCGGTCTCCGCAAAGTTGGCATACAAGCTGCACTATCAGGGCGTTGGCGGAGACCGTACCGGCGCCTTGCTGCTGTCGAAATTCATCAAGCCCGGAACGGTCAGCGAGACGCCTTACAACCATTACTCGCTTCTCAAGAGTCTGGAAAACATCTTCCAGACGCGCGAATACCTGGGCTACGCCGACAACAAGAACCTGGCTCCGTTCGACAGCGACGTCTTCATCAACCTGCAGTGATCGAGGGTGGGGTCGGGCGGCGTGCGCCGCCGCTATCGCGGCCGGACTGGTTGGCACGGCCGCCGGGAGTGACCAGCCGCTCTCCATGCCGACGGCGCAGACCAGGCAGGCGTAAGCCGAGATTGGCCGACTGGCCTTTGTTTTTTGATTCGTCGCTTTCCGCATCGGGTCGGCGAAGGCAAATTCGTCCAGATCCGCAGCGAGATTGCGCGTCCGGTCGTCAAGGAGTTGGGAGTGAACTGCGACTGGTCAGGGTTTCGCTCATCCGCAGCGCCGCGATCACACCGGAAAGCAACGTCAATCCGGCCACCAGCCACAGTGCCGCTGCCACACCGAACAAGTCAGCGGTCATTCCGGCGAGCAGCGCACCCACTGCGTAGCCGAGGTCGCGCCACAGCCGGTAGACGCCGACCGCGGATGCGCGCCATGTCGGGTGGGCCACGTCCCCTATCGCCGCCAGCAAGGTCGGATAAACCATCGCCGTGCCGATGCCGAGCAACACGGCCCCCAGCCCGAAGAAGACGAAGTCCACGGTGAGCGCCGTGGTAGCGATGCCCAGCGCCTGTACCCACATACCCCAAACGATCAGCCATTTGCGTCCGACCCGATCGGACAAGGCACCGGTGACGATCTGCGTGACACCCCAGACCCCTGGGTAGATTGCGGCGAGGATGCCGATCTGCGCCAACGTCATGCCGGCGGCAGCGAACACGAGCGGGAACAGGCCCCACGCCATGCCATCGTTGAGATTGTTGACCAGCCCAGCCTGGCTGACGCTGGAGAGATTGCGATCCGTCAGCGAGGTCCGGCGGAAGATCGCGCTCTGGCTCAAGGCGCCACCGTGATCCTCGGATTGGTGCACGCGCACCTCATGGATCACGTGGTGCCGGGTCTCACGGACCGCGAGCAACGACAGCAGGAAGCCGGCGGCGACATAGACGACGCCCAGATAGAAGGGCTGGGGTCGCAGCCCATACCGAGCTGCGAGCCAGCCGGTGGTCAGCGCACTGATCGCCACTGCAAAGTACCCGGCGAACTCATTGAGGCCCATGGCGAGCCCGCGCTTCTTGGGGCCCACCAAGTCGATCTTCATGATGACCGTTGTGGACCAGGTCAGTCCCTGGCTGACGCCCAACAGCACATTGGCGCCAACCACCCAATCCCAGTCGGGCGCCCACATCAGGATGAACGGCACCGGGACTGCGACCAACCAACCCGCGACCAGCACATCCTTGCGACCGAAGCGGTCGGACAGGCGACCGGCGAAGTAGTTGGTCAGCGCCTTGGTGACGCCGAACACGACGATGAAGGACAGGATCGCCGCACGCGCCGCGATGTGAAACTCCTGTTCGGCAATGGCAGGCAGGATGCTGCGCTCCAAGCCCACCATCGCGCCCACGAAGGCGTTGACGAGCACCAGCAGCGAGAACTGGCCGAGGTTCTCACGCAATCCCAACCGGATGGAAGCCGTGCGCATAACTCAGCGCACGAGGCCGAGATTGAAGCGCACCATGGCGTCCATGTCGGGTAGAGACGGCGGAATGTCCCGCATCAGAGTCTCGACGAACGCAGCTTCGCCCATCGACAGACTTGGGTTCCACCGCTTCTCGAAACCAAGGGTCGACGACGGTTTGCCCGACAGGCCGGCACCGCAAGTGCTGCCCGCCTGATGGCCCGGATAGAGCTCGAGGTCGGACGGCAGCGTCAGCAGCTTGCGGTGCAAGGTCTCGTACAGCTGCGCCGCCATCTCACGCTCGTGCCCGGCCAGATCGGGCCGGCCGACGGCGCCGACGAACAGCGTGTCGCCGGTGATCACGAACCAGGGATCATCGCCCCGGCGCAGGTCTCTCACCAGCAGACACACGCTGTCCGGCGTGTGACCGGGGGTATGCAGCACGTCGACGACCACGTTGCCGGCAGCCAGCCGCTGGCCATCCGCCAAGGGCGTGAAGTCGAAGGCCACTCGCCCCTCGTTGCTCTCGTGCAAGCAGTACGGGGCGCCGACCCGGCGCGCCAGTTCGGGGCCACCGGAGTAGTGGTCGGCATGCACATGGGTGTCGATCACATAGGAGATTGGTACGCCCACCTTCGCGGCCTCGGCGAGGAACCAGTCCTCATCGCCGGCCACCACATCGACCGCCACCGACTTGCCCACGCCGGTGCAGCCGAAAAGATAGGACAGGGTCGCGTTCGCGGCCGTGCGTTGTCGAAAGAACATGATGCTCTCCTTGTCTCAGAACACGAGGATCTTGTCGGCTCAGGTGGTCCGCCAGCCCAGCTCCTTCATGCCGCTGCACTGGGATCCCTCGATGAGCTCTTCCACAGGGACGCCTGTTGCATCCATGCAGGCACCGCAAACACCGATGACGCTCGCGTGCCAGACCAAGGCGCCCGCATCACTTCCAGGTTGTAGAAGGCCGCCGGCACCTTCCGTTTGTTGTGGTCCGCCGCTGCGGCATCACCGACGAGGAACAGACGCACCTCGCAGTCGGTCTGCTTGGCCAGGGCGCCAGCCACGCGTGCTCCGTTATGCGTGCGCTCGCTGCCGCAAGTCTCGTCGTTCGGGATGAAGAGAGTCTTCATGCTCGGTCACTCCTCGATGGGCATCCCATGGGCGCGCCACTCGGCGACACCGTCGGTCAGGTGGAAAGCCCGGTATCCTCGTTGGCGCAGCAACGCGACCGCGTCCTTGGCCATCAGGCAGAACGGGCCGCGGCAATAGGCCACCACGGGGGTGTCTTTCGGCAACTCAGCGAGGCGTTTCTTCAGTTCGTTCACCGGCAGCGAGCGCGCGTGTGGGAGGTGCGCCGTGGCGTACTCCTCGGCGGGTCGCACGTCCAGCACCAGCACTTCCCCGGTCGCGGCCATCTTCAGAATGGCCTTGCGATCGAAGCCTTCGAGGTCTTTGCCGTGCGCGACGATGCTCGCCAGTGCCACCTGCAGTTCCACCAATCGTTCCTCTGCCTCAGAGCGCAGCGTCACCCACAGATCGGCGACGCTTGTGCTGACGAGCCGGTAGAGGACGTATTTGCCGTCCTTGCGTGTATCCACGAGGCGCGCCTGTCGAAGCTCCTTGAGATGGGCGCTGGCGAGCTTGACACTGATCTCCGACTGCGCGGCGAGCGCCTCAACCGTCTTCTCGCCTTGGCACAGCAGTTCGATCAGCTCGAGCCGCTTCGGACTCGCCATGGCCTTGCCGATGCGGGCTACCTGCTCGTAGAGTCGATTTTTCAGTTCTCTCATGCGTTCATTCTAACGATCATTGGATTAATAGGTACAACCCGACAAGCTGGTAGATGCGCTCAAAGTCAAGATGCTCACTTCAGAGGGGCGGGTCAGCGAACTTCCTGGGTTCAGAGCCGGTCTCAGTGCAAGCCTCGGCCCCGCGGCCCCCGCGGGTCAAGCGCTGCCTGTATCGTGCTGGGGTGTATTCGGGGCCGCAACATGGGCGCAGCACTTTACGAGCCGACCAATGTGTACAACCTGTGGCGGCAAACATCGTAGGAGTCGACGGGCCCTTTGAATACCTGACATGGCTGGCGTCGTCGGTGAGCGCCAGCTACGGTTGGCGCCCATGAGACCCAAGAACGCGGCAGCGCCCTCGAAAGCGCTCTGCCGCGGTGATAAGGCCGCTGCACAGAGCCCGGCCCAACGGTCACGGTTCCTACATGTATCTGCCAGAGGTGCTCCATCGACCGCCTATGCAGCCGCCCAGCCAGATTCACGCCTTGCTGCCGCACTGTTGGCAGTCATCAGGCGCTGCAGCTTGAGCAGCTCCGCTGCATCTGCACGGGCGGGCACTTGGCCGAACCGTACGAGCAGAACACGCAGCAGTCACCCGTCTTCGGTCGCAACACAGTCTTGCAGCGCTCGCACTCGTAGAAGAACTGGCAGGCGTCAGTCGGCATAACCTCCCGCTTGGCGTGGCCGCACTCGGGGCAGATCAGCACGGACTCCAGTTGGGGGGCTGTGGTGATCACTTGTGAACCGTCGAGGGGTAGCCCGCGTCCGTCGTGGCCTTGACCAATGCCGTGGTGCTGGTCTTGTCAGCGTCGAACGTCACGGTCGCCGTCTTCTTGGCAAAGTCGATCCGCGCCTGACTCACGCCGGATACCTTCTCCAGCGACTTCTTCACCGTGACCGGGCACAGCTCGCAGGTCATGTTCTGGACATCGAACACCGCGGTCTGTGGCGTTGCGGCGAGTGCCGCCAATGGCATCAGCGTGACAAGCGCAGCGGCAAGCAAGTTGCGCATGGGAAGCCCCTTCAAAGGAAAAGCGGCGCCAACCAAGGCACGGACAACAACGCGAGGAGCGCCAACGCGACACCCCAGAAGATCAGCCGCGGGCGCTTGAGGACGATCGGCTCGGCACACATGGCACCGGGCTCGCAGAACTGCGGCTGCAGGTAAAGACGCCGGAACGCCAGGCCCAGGAACAGCAGCGTCGCAGCGATGAACCACGGCCTCAACGGCTCCAGCGCAGTCAGGTTGGCAATCCAGGAGCCGCCGATGCCCAGCGTCAGCAGCACGAGCGGTCCAACGCAACATACCGACGCGCCGACGGCGGCCATCGCGCCGGCGAGAAGCGAACCCTTGACTCTGAACATTGCCATCAACTCCGTGAACCTTTTCGATGACGGACAGTCTAGATTCCGTACCATGGTACGGAGTCAAGAAGTGCACACGAAAACTGACTTAACGATAGGGCGCCTGGCCGACGAGGCCAACGTGAACGTCGAGACGATCCGCTATTACCAGCGACGCGGATTGATGGCTGAACCGGACAAGCCGATGGACGGGCATCGCCGCTACGCCCCGGATGCAGTCAAACGTGTGCGCTTCATCAAGCGGGCGCAAGTGCTCGGCTTCACCTTGGATGAGATCGGCAGCTTGCTCGAGTTCGAAGAGGCTCACGCCTGCGCTGAAACGCGTGACCTAGCTGTGCACAAGCTGCAGGTCATCGATGAAAAGCTCGCCGATCTGAAGGCGATGCGCAAAGCGTTGATGGCGCTGTTGCACCGATGCGATACCCAAAGCGATATGGGGTCGACCAAGGGCAACTGCCCGATCATCCACGCACTGGCCGCTGACTGATCCGGCGTCAAGATGGGATCACTTAACGCTTACGGGGGCGATGGCAGGATGACCCACACAACTTCGGACGGCCGTGTCTGTCCTATCCTCTCCGCTGCGGGAAGCTGATGCCGCTGCGCGCACATCGGGCATTTACTCCGAGGCCGAACCCTGCGACCGAGATTCTTCTGCCCGCGCTGCGGCAGCCCGATGTTCGTCCTGCAGACCTTTGCTCGCGGGCAGTCGATCCGTGCGCCGGCTCAAGTGGTTCGGTCACCATGAGTGCACATCTGCATCAGCCTCCGGTCTGAGCTTCGATGCGGGGCGGTCTTGCCTTCGGACTCGGCAAAGGCCTTGCCACTGGTCGCATCGCTGGCCGACTCAATGCGTCGCCGTCGACCCGCGGCGTCTCAATGACGCCATGGGCCGAAGTCTTGAGTCGCGTCACCGGCACCAACTCGATCACGCTGCGCGAATCCCAATAGCTTCGTGGCCTCCTCAGTCCCCAATGGAGCATCCCCCATGGAGGCTAGTCCGGCACGGCGGCCGCCAGTGCGCCTAGCGCCGCGCACAGCGCACCCAGCAAGCTATAGCGTGCAAAGAGAGCGGTTCGCGCATGGCCTTGCGCAGCCGCGGCCAGGCGAGCGTGCTCCAGCGGCAGAAAGACGCTCACGTCGCCCCCCGAACTGGGGTTGAGCGTGCCCATGAGTGCAACGATCAGCAATGGCCAGAACGACGACAAGCTCGCGAAGCCCAGGCCCGTGGCGGCCATCAACCAGGCCGCGCTGCGCAGCAGTTTCCCGCCGGCGAAGCGGTATCTCCAGGCGCCGACCGCGAGCGTGGCCAGCGCGGACCCCAGCATCGTCGCCGTGCTCACGATGCCGACCTCCAGCGTGCCGAGCCCGATCGACAGCAGATAGGCCGGCAGCAGCACCGCCATGTAGCCGTCGCCGAAGGCGCGCAGCGCTCTGGCTGCGAGCAACGGCAACGCGCCCGCATCGACACCGGCTCGCAGCAGAAAGCCGAATCCGGGGCGGCGACAAGGCAAAGAGGCTGATTTCATCGGTGCGCGGCTACGAAGGTCATTGAATAGTGTAGTGATCGAGACATGAATGTATTATTCACTACATGCCTCGTCTCGACACATCGCCCGACCCGACCGAATGGCTATTGCTGATCGTCTCGCTGCCCACGCAGGGTGCCACGGCGCGCATGCGGATCTGGCGGGCGCTGAAAGCCATGGGATGTGCGGCCCTGCGGGATGGCGCCTACCTTCTGCCGGACAAGACAGAGCATCGAGATGCGCTGCAGGAACTTGCAGATGAATGCGTGCGCGAAGGAGGCAGCGCCTGGCTCATGGTGATAACGCCGGCCACCCCTACCGATGCCGGTGCCTACACCCAGCTCTTCGATCGCAGCGCTGACTATGCAGCAGCAGTCAAGGGCTGGAAACAAGCCGCGGCCAGCTTTCCCTCGCTGGGCGTTGCCGAACTGACGCGCCTGCAAAAAAAGCTGCGTCGTGACTACGAAGCGCTCGTTGCCACGGATTTCTTCCCCGGCGAAGCGAGCCTCGAAGCCGAGCTGGCATGGGCCGACTTCAACCAACGCATTGACGGCGTTCTGTCGCCGGATGAACCGCACGAAACCGAGGGCCAGATTCCGCGCCTTGACGCCGCCGACTACCAAGGCCGCCTATGGGCGACACGTCGGCGCCTGTGGGTTGACAGGGTGGCGAGCGCCTGGCTGATTCGCCGCTTCATCGATCCTGGCGCGCGCTTCCAGTGGCTTGCCAAAACGAGCGACTGCCCGCGCAGGGCGCTCGGCTTCGACTTCGACGGCGCCGTCTTCACCCACGTCGGAGAACGGGTCACCTTCGAGACCTTGATGGCGAGTTTCGAGCTCGAGGACGACCGCGCCCTGATGCGCATGGGCGCGATGGTGCGTTCGCTGGACATGGGCGCCGGCTCGGTGGCGGAAGGCGCCGGGTTCGAAGCGGTGCTCGCCGGTGCGCGCGAGCGTCTTCCCGACGACGATGCTCTTCTCGCGGAGATCGGCGGTGTTCTGGATTCGTTGTACGCGCACTTCGAGCGTGACGCCGTGCGCGCCAAGGCTTGAAGCGGATGAACTCGGTGAAAAAAATCACAACCGATCTGGAGCGCCCTCCCGTCTCGGCGCGATATACCGTGTGGCAACTCGTGCGCTACATGCTTGCCTTGGGCACATGGGGATTCGGCGGTCCTGTGGCGCTGGTGGGCTACATGTACCGTGACCTGGTCGAGCGGCGCGGATGGATCTCCGAGAGCGACTACAAAGAAGGCTTGGCGCTGGCCCAGTTGATGCCCGGTCCATTGGCGGCCCAGTTGTCGATCTATCTGGGTTTCGTGCACCACGGCCTGATTGGCGCCACGGTCGTCGGCCTGGCCTTCGTGCTGCCTTCGTTCTTCATGGTGGTGGCTTTGGGCGCGGCCTACGTCGCATACGGCGGCATCGGCTGGATGCAGGCGGTCTTCTATGGCGTCGGTGCAGCGGTGATCGGCATCATCGCCATGAGCGCCTACAAGCTCACGACCAAGAGCATCGGCAAGGACAAGCTGTTATGGGCCATCTTTCTCATCAGCGCGGCCGTCACGGTGATCACGAAGTCAGAGGTCGTCTGGGTGTTTCTCGGCGCTGGCGTGCTGGTGTGGCTGTGGCGCGCGCCGCCGAAGTTCGGCCGCAGCCTCAACAGTTTTGCCGCGCCCGTGGCGGCCTGGCTCACGCTGGACGCGATCGACTGGCACAAGCTCGGCCAGATCGGTGCCTACTTCGCCTATGCCGGCACCTTCGTGTTTGGCAGCGGCCTGGCGATCGTGCCTTTTCTCTATGGCGGTGTGGTCAAGGAGTACGCGTGGCTCACTGACCGCCAGTTCGTCGACGCGGTTGCAGTAGCGATGATCACGCCCGGCCCGGTGGTCATCACGACGGGCTTCATCGGCTACCTGGTTGGTGGCTTCTGGGGCGCCGTGGTGGCCGCCCTGGCCACCTTCGTTCCCTGCTACCTGTTCACCGTCATTCCGGCACCCTACTTCAAGAAGTACGGCAAGCGGCCGGCCATCGTCGCGTTCGTCGACGGAGTGACGGCCGCTGCGATCGGCGCCATCACCGGGGCCGTGATCGTCATCGGGCAGCGCTCGATCACCGACTGGATCACCGCCGCACTCGCGCTCGTCACGGTTGCGGTCTTGTGGCGCTTCAAGAAATTTCCAGAGCCGGTCATTGTCCTCACCGCTGCGCTGCTGGGACTGTTGCTCCATCCTATGCTGAGCCACAGCTGAGTCATCCCCAGTTCCACGGAGAACTCGCATGAAATGGGTCACTCGCGAACGCCCGAAAATCGACTGCATCGCCTGTCCCTGGCTGATCGCTCGGTTCATCGACAACGAGCCCGAGCTCCTCTACGTGCCCGTCGATCAGGTGCGCAAGGTGGCAATGGAGACTATTTCGACAACCTCGGCGGCAACGGCAAGGCGGGCGCCGCTGAGCGCCAGGCGATCGCGCTGGCCTTCAGCAGTTTCGATGTTTGGGAGACCGAGTTCCGTCGCATCGCGGCCGGCCTGAGCGGCGGTTCGGGCTGGGTGGTGCTGGGCTTCAATCAGCATACGCGACAGCTGGAAAACTACTGGATGCCGGATCACGCGCACAGCCCGGCCGCCACCGCTCCGATCCTGGTGATGGACATGTACGAACACGCCTACCAGATGGACTTCGGCGCTGCCGCAGCGAAGTACATCGACGCGTTCTTCCAGAACATCCAATGGGACAAGGTCGCTACACGGCTCGCGGCCAGCGGCGCAACCAAGACGTGAGGCCACCATGAGGCGCGTCATATTGCTCGCAGCGACCTTGCTCGCGGCCGGTGCGCCTTTCGCGCAGACCCCCGGCTTCGATATAGAACCGGCCGGCTGCCCGCCGACGGGCTGGACTTGCGGGGTCACGGGCCGCGGCAATCCACGATGGATTGTCGAGCGGGACGCCAGTGCACCGAGCCCACCCAACGTGCTCATGCAATCCGGCTGGGGTATTTTCCCTGGTGCGTTCGCACCAATGCAGCGATCACCGACGGCTTCGTCGAAGTGAAGTTCGAGCCGATCAGGGGCCGCGAGGATCAGGCCGGCGGCGTGGCCTGGCGTTTTTACACTTTCGACGCTATCACAAGATCTGTTTGCGCATAGAGATCATGAGCAGTGAAGCCCAGGCTGCGTGCAGGCAAAGAGTTTCCACTTTCTGCGGATGAAGTATTGACTTTGCCTCTGGGGGAAGGTCAACAATCATTGTGTAACAAGGAAGCAGCCATGCCAGACCTCAAAGCCTCCCCGGCCGCGGCGCCGCCTGTAGACCCGCACGCGCACCATAGCCACGCCGCCCATGACCACGCGGCCCACGCCCATCACAGAATGCATCCTGATATGGCGAACATGGAACGCGCTCCGGTCGGCGCCACCAACGTCGAATACACCTGTCCGATGCACCCGCAAGTGCGCCAGATGGGGCCAGGCCACTGTCCCATCTGCGGCATGGCGCTGGAGCCTCTGGTGGCCACGGCCGAGCAAGGCGAGAGCCCGGAGTTGCGCGACATGACACGGCGCTTTTGGGTCGGACTGGCGCTCACGGCGCCCGTGTTTGCCCTGGAGATGGGTGGGCATCTGGTCGACATTCACCACCTCATTGCCCAGCAGACCTCGAACTGGGTGCAACTGCTGCTCGGAACGCCGGTGGTGCTTTGGGCCGGCTGGCCCTTCTTCGTACGCGCATGGGCATCCGTGAAAAACCGCAGCCTGAACATGTTTTCCCTCATCGCACTCGGCACGGGCGTGGCCTGGATCTACAGCATGGTGGGCGCCATTGCGCCGCAGCTCTTTCCTGCGGCGTTCCGTATGGAGGACGGCGCGGTAGGGGTCTATTTCGAGGCGGCGGCTGTGATCACGGTGCTCGTTCTTCTCGGACAGGTGCTCGAGCTGCGCGCCAGGGAAAAAACCTCGGGCGCCATCCGCGCGCTGCTGGACCTGGCGCCAAAGCATGCCATGCGGGTCAAATCTGACGGCAGCGACGAGCACGTGCCCCTGGAGGCGGTGCAGGTGGGCGACTTGCTGCGCGTGCGCCCCGGCGAGAAAGTACCCGTTGATGGTTCGGTCGTCGAGGGCAAGGGCAGCGTCGATGAATCCATGGTGACCGGCGAGTCCATGCCGGTTGTCAAGGCGCCAGGCTCCAGCGTCACGGCTGGGACGCTGAACCAGACCGGCAGCCTGGTCATGCGCGCGGAGAAGGTCGGCGCCGATACGCTGCTCGCTCAGATCGTACACATGGTGGCCTCGGCGCAGCGCAGCCGTGCCCCCATCCAGCGCATGGCTGACCAGGTGGCCAACTGGTTTGTGCCGCTCATCATCGCGATTGCAGTACTGACCTTTGGGGTGTGGCAGGTATGGGGGCCGAGCCCGGCCTTCACCTATGCATTGATTTCGGCGGTGTCGGTTCTCATCATTGCATGCCCGTGCGCCCTGGGTCTCGCCACACCGATGTCCATCATGGTGGGAGTGGGGCGCGGTGCCCAGGTGGGCGTGTTGGTCCGGGATGCCGAAGCCCTGGAGCGCATGGAAAAAGTGGACACCGTGGTGCTGGACAAGACAGGGACTCTGACCGAGGGCCGGCCACGGGTGACACAAATCGAGCCGGCGCCTGGATTCGATCGCGACATGGTTCTCCAGCACCTGGCCAGTGTGGAGCGCGCGAGCGAGCACCCGCTCGCCGCCGCCATCGTCGCTACTGCCATGGAGCGCAAGCTGACGCTGTCGCCAGTCACAGGTTTCGACTCGCCGGCCGGCAAGGGCGTGGTCGGCGCGGTCGAGGGCATCCAGGTCGTCTGCGGCAGCGCCAAGTTCCTTGCAGAACAGGGCATTGATGCAGGAAGCCTGACCGCTGCGGCAGAAGCGGTCCGGGCTCAGGCCGCCACAGTCATCTTCGTCGGCCTTGATGGCAAGCTCGCCGGATTTGTCGGCATTGCCGACCCTGTCAAGGAAAGCACGCCCCAAGCCATCAAGGCGCTGCGCGCAGACGGCATTCGAGTCGTGATGCTCACTGGCGACGGCAAGACCACGGCACAAGCGGTCGCAAAGGCGTTGGGTATCGACGAAGTCATTGCCGACGTGCTTCCGCAAGACAAGAGCCTGGTCGTACAGCGGCTGAAGTCCGAGGGGCGCATCGTGGCCATGGCCGGCGACGGCGTGAATGACGCGCCGGCGCTCGCTGCCGCCGACGTGGGCATTGCCATGGGCACGGGTACCGATGTGGCGATGGAGAGTTCCGGGGTGACCCTGTTGAAAGGTGACTTGCTGGGCATCGTGCGCGCCAGGCGGGTGTCGCAGGCAACGATGCGCAATATCCGGCAGAACCTGTTCTTTGCCTTTGTCTACAACGCGGCTGGAGTGCCTTTGGCCGCGGGTGTGTTGTATCCCTTCTTCGGCATCTTGCTGTCGCCGGTAATGGCTGCCGCGGCCATGGCGTTGTCCTCGGTCAGTGTCATTAGCAACTCGCTGCGATTGCGCGGCGTGCGCATCGATGAATAGCGCCATCAAGCCTATCGGCCGGCAACTGAGCAGATTTCAAGAGCCGATGCGCCGCGCCGCTTGCGCTTCAAAAAATATCTCAATCGCTTTCTTCGGACAGTAAAGAATCAAAGCTTTGCGGCTTACCGTTGCGCGATCCTGGGTTGGCGAGCCAAGAGGCGGCGTCAGGCATCTGCACTGCTGCGTTGAGTAGAACGACGAACCGCTCAAACGGACAGCGAACACGCGCTTGTCGCAATGCCAGGGCCATCAACCATGGATCGTGCCACATGCGAGCACGGTTTTTCGCCTCGTGTTGCGTTGCTAGAGTTTCTCTTGGTCAAGTCCGGAACTTGCAGGCGGTTGCGCATGTGGTTTCTCATCGGGTTTCCCCTCCTTCATCGCGAGCATCATGCCTCCCATTGCCAGCGGGCAAACAAGCACCAGCAGAAGCGGTGAAATTGAAAGAATGAAAGCCCTTGCGGCAGGCAACGCGATATACGCCACCACAAATCCGACACCCAACCCGATCAAAAGCTTGACGACTGTTTTCATATCGCACTTCATGACATTGATCCTTCTAAAGTCTGTACTTCGCAAACGCATCTACTCTCCGAGAGGGTAGGGGCCCTCTGTTCCGGCACGCAGATGAAAAAATGCGCTCGACGGGTTTCACCGTCGCGATTCCGGCGACCTGGACATTCGACCCAACGATCTCCAACGAGGCACTGAAGAGCTCTTCCATTTTGGAATCCTGCGCGCGTTGGTCACATCGATGTTTTCGATGCTCTATTTGACAGAAGTCACGACGTAGTCGTCACCGTCTTTCTTGAACCCGACGTGGACCTTTGCGCCCACTGCGAGCTTGTCGAACAGCGCCTTGTCTTTGACGCCAAACGCCATGGTCATCGCGGGCCATCCGAGGCTTTTGACAGGGCCGTGCGCAAGGGTGACTTTGCCTTGGGCCGCATCGAATTCCTTCACCACCGCATCGGCCTCGTGAGACGCGGACTTGGTTGCTTTGGACGTGCCCTTTGCGTTCATGCCTTTCATCATGTCCTTGCACTTTTTGGCATCCATGTCCTTCATGTCCATGCCCTTCATTCCCTTCATGTCCATGCAGTTCTGCATGTCTTTGCCCTCCATCTTCATGTTGCCCATGTCGCCGGACTGGGCGAACGTGGCGGCTGAAAATGACAGAGCGGCGATCAGCGTTGCGGTTGAAACGAATTTCATGATGAGTTTCCTTTTATGAGCTTTAAAAATGGGGCCGCCTTCTGACTGGCCCCGGGGTGAGAGCGGCCACCTGCGATGGCCGCTTCTGAGAGTCACTCGCCGATGTACGGCCAAGGGTTATTGCGGCGTACCTCCTTGCAGGGCGAGTTGGTGGGGACGTGCCTCACGGGCATCGGCGAATTGCTGTCCTTTCAATGCGGCCTGGCCGAACTTCATCACGCCGGAACCTGCGCCCGCGGCCGTGCTGCCATCGTTGAGCTGCACGATGCCGCGTGGCTTGGCGCTCTTGAGAGACTCGGCCACGAGTTGGGGCCGGCTGCGGAACTGCGGTGCCGCTTCTTGCGATCGGCTTTGAGCGTAGGCGCCGGACAAGAGCAGGGTCGCTGCGACAAATACAAGGGTGTTTTTCATTTCTGGGTCCTATTCAAAAGGGTGGGTGTGATGCGGGCTCAAGGGCTGATGGCTCGCATCGGACGGTGCTGTCAGGCGCTCACAGCGCGGGGTTCGTGCACGCCTTCACTTGGGCCTCGTAGCGCGCCTTGCGCATCCGGTTTTCGCCGGGTGTCGTTTGAGCACGCGGCCCGTGGTCCAGCGGCAGCGCAAGAGGTTCGGGCGGGCAGTTCACCCGCTGGCCAGTGGCGCGGTCGACCCTGCTGGCGTTGACCATTTGCGCGGCCACGGCTGCTTGCCTGTCCGCGCGTGCTTTCTCGATGAGCTGGAAGTCGGGGCCGGCAAACGCGGGCCACGCCGCGCCCAGCGGCAGGGTGGCGACGAGGGAAATGAGCAGTTTCTTCATGATGTTCTCCTACGGTTGGTCTGATCTGAAAGCTCGAGGGGAACTTCATCGGATCAATCCAGCCACCGGCAGAACGCGATGCGCACAGGCCATCGCAGTCGCCCGCCTCCAGCGTCAAAAAACCAGGTTGGCGCCCGCACCGATGTCGCGTGCGCGAGCCAGGCCGCCGGTGCTTGTTCTCGCGCTTCGCCCTCGCCGGTGAATGCGTGAGCCGCTGGCGCCGAAGCAAAGGCACAAGCCGCGCACGTCTGGCAATCCTCAACGCTGATGGGCAGCGAGCGCGAGGCCATCGACGCAATCGTCATCGGGCCGATTTGCTGAGTCGCCGAAACGGACACGGCCGCCCGCGCTGCAGTCCCGAGAAGCAGCGCCAGGTACAAGCAAAGCGTTACCGCAGCCAACGCGCGGAAGCGACCGGAGCCTTCAAGCGGCTGCACGACGACTCCTCCAGAACGTCCGCCGCGATGATCTTTGTTCGCGCGGCCGGCGCATCAACAGGTAGGCCGCGGGGATGACAAACATCGACAGCAACGGTGCAGTGACCATCCCGCCCACCATCGGCGCGGCGATGCGCTGCATCACCTCGGAGCCCGTCCCGGTGCCCCACATGATCGGCAGCAGGCCGGCCAGGATGACGGCCACCGTCATCGCTTTGGGTCGCACGCGCAGCACAGCGCCCTCACGAATCGCATCCAGCAAATCTGCCTCGGTGGTCTGGCCCTGGTCGGCGCGCTCTTGCCAGGCGTTCTTGAGGTACAGCAGCATGATCACGCCGAACTCGGCCGACACGCCGGCCAGCGCAATGAAGCCCACCGCGCCCGCAATCGACAGGTTGTAGCTCAGCAGGTACAGCAGCCAGATGCCGCCCACCAGCGCGAACGGAAGCGCAGCCATGATCAGGAGCGCCTCGCCAAATGCGCCGAACGTCAGGTACAGCAGCACGAAGATGATGAGCAGCGTGAACGGCACGACCACCTTGAGCTTGGCGGTGGCCCGCTCCAGGAATTCGAACTGGCCCGACCAGGAGATCGAGTAGCCCGGCGGCAGCTTGACCTTCTCGGCGACGGCTTTCTGCATGTCCTGCACCGCGGAGCGAAGATCCCGATCCCGGATGTCGACGTACACCCAGCCTGACAATCGCGCGTTCTCGCTGCG
The DNA here is from genome assembly GCF_901827165.1 of Variovorax sp. SRS16. NCBI lineage: Bacteria > Pseudomonadati > Pseudomonadota > Betaproteobacteria > Burkholderiales > Comamonadaceae > Variovorax > Variovorax sp. SRS16. The sequence continues at coordinate 5,052,919 of NZ_LR594666.1, read as the reverse complement.
CAGCATCGGCGGCCCATCGGCAATGCGGATGTCGGCCACGTCGGACAGCACCAGGCGCTGGCCGCGTTCGGTCACGACAGGTAATGTGCGCAGCTTTTCCAACGAATCGCGCATCTCGCGCGGATACCGCAGGTTGATCGGAAAGCGCTGCAGGCCTTCCACCGTCTCGCCGATGTTCTCGCCGCCCACCGCGGACGAGATCACCGATTGCACATCGGCAATGTTCAGGCCGTAACGCGCGGCGTCGTCACGCCGGATGTTCACGTCCACGTAGCGCCCACCGGTAAGCCGCTCGGCCAATGCGCTGCTGACGCCGGGCACGTCCTTGAGCGCGCGCTCGATCTCTCCGGTGATGCGATCGATGGTAGCCAGGTCGGTGCCCGCCACCTTGACGCCCACAGGACTCTTGATGCCCGTGGCCAGCATGTCGATGCGATTGCGAATCGGCGGCACCCAGATGTTGGACAAGCCTGGCACCTTGACGATGCGGTCGAGCTCCTCGATCAACTTGTCTGTCGTCATGCCGGCGCGCCATTGCTCACGCGGCTTGAACTGAATCGTCGTCTCGAACATCTCCAGCGGCGCCGGATCGGTCGCGCTCTCCGCGCGGCCCGCCTTGCCGTACACGCTCGCGACCTCAGGCACCGTCTTGATCAAGCGATCGGTCTGCTGCAGCAGCTCTCCGGCTTTTCCTGCTGACAGTCCCGGCAACGCCGAGGGCATGTACAGCAGATCACCTTCGTCCAGCCTCGGCATGAACTCGCCGCCAATGTGCTGCAGCGGCCACAGGCTGGTGGCGAACACCACGGCTGCCACCACGAGCGTGAGTTTCGGGGCGCGCAGGACCATGTTGAGCAGCGGCCGGTAAACCGCGATCAGCAGGCGATTCAGCGGATTGCTTTTCTCGTCCGGAATGCGGCCGCGGATGAGGTAACCCATGAGCACCGGGATCAAGGTCACCGACAGGCCTGCCGCGGCGGCCATCGCGTAGGTTTTGGTGAACGCCAGCGGCGAGAACAAGCGTCCTTCCTGTGCTTCCAGCGTGAACACCGGGACGAAGGACAGGGTGATGATCAGCAGCGAGAAGAAAAGCGCCGGCCCGACCTCGGCTGCCGAATCGCCGATGACCCGCCAGCGCGCCGGCCCTTCGAGAAACTGGCCAGGGTGCTCGTGGCTCCATTGTTCGAGATGCTTGTGGGCGTTCTCGATCATCACCACCGCCGCGTCGACCATCGCGCCGATGGCAATCGCGATGCCGCCCAGGGACATGATGTTGGCATTGACGCCCTGGTAGTGCATCACGATGAACGCTGCCAGGATCCCCAGGGGCAGGGAGATGATCGCGACCAGCGCCGAGCGCAGGTGGAACAGGAAGATGAAGCAGACCACCGCAACGACGATGAATTCCTCGATCAGCTTGTGCGTGAGGTTGTCGACCGCACGCTCGATCAACCCGGAGCGGTCGTACACCGGTACGATCTCCACGCCTCGGGGCAGACTGGCTCGTAGGCCGTTGAGCTTCTCCTTGACCGCGGCGATGGTCTGCAGCGCGTTCTTGCCCGAGCGCATCACGATCACGCCGCCGACGGCTTCGCCTTCGCCATTGAGCTCGCCGATACCGCGCCGCATCTCCGGGCCGATCTGCAACCGGGCCACGTCCCCCAGGCGCACCGACACGCCGGCGGCAGTGGTCATGAGCGGCACCTTGCGAAAGTCGTCGAGGTTTTGCAGGTAGCCCGAGGCACGCACCATGTATTCCGCCTCTCCAAGCTCGAGCACCGAGCCGCCGGTCTCCTGGTTCGCGTGCTGGATCGCCTCCACGACCTTGGTGTGTGGGATGCCGTAGGCTGCGAGCTTGTCCGGATCGAGCACGATCTGGTACTGGCGCACCATGCCGCCCACCGAGGCAACTTCGGCGACGTCGGGCACGGTCTTCAGCTCGTACTTGAGGAACCAGTCCTGCAAGGAGCGCAGTTGCGAGATGTCCATCTTGCCGCTGCGGTCGACCAGCGCGTACTCGTAGATCCAGCCCACGCCGGATGCATCCGGACCGAGCGAGGCCTTGGCCTGGGCTGGCAGCCGCGACTGCACCTGGTTGAGGTATTCGAGAACCCGGGAGCGCGCCCAGTACTGGTCGGTCCCATCTTCGAACAGCACATAGACAAAGGAGTCGCCAAAAAACGAGTAGCCGCGCACCGCCTTCGCGCCCGGCACGGAGAGCATCGTCGTCGTCAACGGGTACGTGACCTGGTTCTCGACGATGCGCGGCGCTTGGCCCGGGTAGGTCGTGCGGATGATGACCTGCACGTCCGACAGGTCGGGCAGCGCGTCCAGCGGTGTTCGAAGCACCGAATAGACGCCCCAGGCACTGAGCATCACGGTCGCCAGCAGCACGAGGAAACGATTGGCGATGGACCAGCGGATCAGCTTGGCGATCATGGCCTGCTTCCCGGCGCAGCTGCGGGTGCGGCAGCTTTGGCCTCGGCCGCCACCGGCGTGACCCGAGTGAGCTGCGGCAAATCGTCCGCGCCCATAAAGAACTCGAAGCTCACGTGATCGCCGACCTGAACGCCACGCGGCGCGCCGCCGGGAGGCATCTTGAAGTCCATGGTCATCGGACCCCATTTCATCGTCGGGATGGCGCCGTGCGACAAGGTCAACGCGTCTTTGCCGATGCTGACGACCTTGGCCTCACCGACATGCCGTGGCGCACTGGCGACCGCCGGGGTCGGTGGCGCGGCAATGGCGGCCGGCGCGCTGTTCAAGCGGGTTTCGACGCCTTTGAGGCTGGCCTCCGAGTCGATCAGGAACTGCGACGACACGACGACACGGTTGCCTGCGGAAAGGCCGCGCTTGATTTCGGTCTGGCCACCGCTCTCCAGGCCCGCCTCGACATCGACCGGACGGAAGTGTCCGTTGTCTTCCGCCAGTATCACGACCGTGCGTTTGCCCGTCTGGATCACCGCTTCGGTGGGCACGAGCAACGTCTTGTCGGGGCGCATGTCCACGAAGTTCATCGTCACGAACATCCCTGGCACCAGCCGGTTGCCAGGGTTGGCGAGTTCCAGGCGTGCCTTCAGCGTGCGCGTACCTGGGTTCACTTCGGGCAGGATCGCTTGGACCTTGCCATCGAAGGTGCGGCCTGGCGCGGCCGGACTTCTGGCCTGCACCTTTGCCCCAGGGCGCAGCAGCGCGGCCTGGCTCTCCGGAACCTCGGCGTTGGCCCAGACCGTGGCAAGACCGTTGATGCGAAACAGCGTTGTGCCGGGCATCACGGTCATGCCTTCGCGCGCCAGCAGCTCGACGACGACGCCGCCGAGGGGCGCGGTCAGGGTGATGCGCGGCTGGGTCTTTCCGCTGCGCTCAACCAATGCGATCTGGGCATCATCCATGCCGACCTGGCGCATCCGCTGACGCGCACCGTCAACGAGCCCCTCCAGATCGTTACCTTTCATGCGCCGTACCGACAGGAATTCTTCCTGCGCAGCGATCCAGTCCGGAACGTAGAGGCTGACCAGGGGCTCCCCCTTGGCAACCGGATCCAGGGTGGCGCGCACGTACAGGTGCTCGATGTACCCGGTGGCGCGCGCCTGCACGATCGCCTGGTCACGCTCGTTGAAGGCGATGCTGCCTACGGCCGACACCAGAGGCGAAAGCATGCCCTCGGTCACTTCGGCGGTGCGCACACCGAGGTTCTGCTGGATGCGCGAGCTGACGGTGACGTTGCCCTGGTCGGCTTCGCCATCGGCGTAGACCGGCGACATCATCATGTCCATGAAGGGCGACTTGGCCGGCTTGTCGAACTTGCTTCCGGGCACCATGGGGTCGTGGTAGTACAAGATTTTCTTGCCATTGGCTGGATCGACGTCGCCGGCTTTGATGCCGGCCGCGATGTGCCGGCGGGTGGCGTCCTCGCCAGATTCGTTGGCTGGCGCGACACCAGGCACGGCGGCCTGCGTTGGCGAGGCGCCTGCGGAGTTCGCGGGAGTTGGCGCAGCGGTTCCGACAGGCGTGGCCGCCATTCCGATGCCGCGGTGCATGCCCAGGGCGTAGAGGCCGTAGCCAGCGGCACCCAGCACGCCGGTGGTGACGAGGGCCATCACGAGGGTTTTGGTTTTCATGAGCAATCTCTCTCGGTCGTTCTCAGGGCCGCGGTGCGGCCATATCGTGGTCCGCCGGCACCAGGTAGTTCAGTTGCGCCCACAGGCGCGCTGCTTCCATTTCCAGGCGCAGACGCTCGATGCGGACGTCGATCTCGGCACGACGGGCCTCCAGCACGGGGGTCAGAGAGCCCGCGCCGCCGCGATAGGCGGCGATCGAGGCGCGCATTCGCTCGGCGGCCAAGGGCAGCAGCGAACCGTCGTAGCGGGTCAGGCGGTCGCGGTCGCTGTGCCACTCCTGCAGCATCGCCAACGCCTCGGCCACATGCGCGCGCGTGGCCTCTTCGCGCTCAGCGCGCTTGCGCTCGACCTCCGCGAGCTTGGCGGTCAGCTCGCGATCCTGCCGATTCTTCTGGTCCCATTGCAGCGGAATCGAGACATTGAGCGAGACCATGTTCGAATAGGCTGGCCCGCGCTGGCTGTACATCAGCTCGACGCTCACGTCGGTCTTTCTGTTGGCTTGTGCGATGTCCGCCTCTGCCTGGGCCACTTCCTCCTGCTTTTCCATCACGGCGATTTCGGGGTGATGGGCCAACTGTGTCTCCAGATCCTGCGGGTTCAGGCGCACTGTTTCCAGCGCCGGCGCAGTGCCCAAGGGATCGCTCGCGGCCGGTCCGATCCAGCGCGCCAGTTGCGTGCGGGCCGTGGCAACCTGCCGTTCGGTTTGCTCGATGCGATCGTCGATCTGGGCAACTGCCGATCGGGCAGAGAAAACGTCGGCTTGCGCGCCACGCCCTCCTCGGTAGGCGGCGTCGGCGGCTTCGATCTGCAGGCGGGCCTCGTCCCGTTGGCTCACCAACACGTCGCGCATGCGCTCCTGATAGGAGCGGTCCAGCCAGGCCATTGCGGTATCGCGCTGCAGGTTGGCCAGCGCAAGGCTGCGCCCTGCTTCAGCGACCTCGGCCTCGCGCTCGAAGCGAGCGGAGCGGGCCTTAAGTTTGTCTTCGCGCGTGAACTCCTGCATCACGCCGACCGAACGCATGGTCATGAAGTCGCGCGTGAGGCTGAATCGATCGGCTCCGTTCACGGGCAGGTTGTTGATGCCGACCTTGAGCGTGGGGTCGGGCCGCTGACCGGCGGCGACGGCCATGTCCCGTGCGGCCGAAGCCGTGGCATCCTGGGCCACGAGGGTTCGAGAACGGTTCTCTGCAAGACGCAGGGCCTGATCGAGAGTGAGAGCGTCAGTGGCGGCGTGGGCCGCGCCGGCGCCCATCACCAGCGCCACGGCGATACCGACAGCGAGACGGCGCGGCTGCACAGGACAACTGCGCGCCCGAAAAGAAAGGGAATCGATGAACATGAGATCTCCGGTTGACGAACGTCATCAGGTCGAGCGGAACTTGTGCGTTGCGAGCGAAAACTCGCGGGCACGCGCAAGCGCGACCGATAGGTCTGGTGCAGGCCGGCTCAGGCCGGTCACACCAGCATCGTCAGGAGATCAAATGCGAAAGCAGCAGTGCAGGATGGCGAGCGGTGGCGACGCCGTGACGTGCTTGAATTTCCAGTCGGCAGAAGGCCGACCATGCCCGACAGGTTCGGGTTGCACAGGGAGGGTGTAGAGGGTGGTCAGCAGTGCCGCGGGTACGGTCGGGGCAGCTGCATGGTCGGCACTTTGCTGGCCGAACCGACAGTGCTCTGCACACAGATTGGCGGCGCTGTCGTCGATCTGGTCACAGCCCGTCATGGCGACGACGTCTGGGGCCGCGGACGTGTCGGACGACACGGCCATAGAGGCACCGGCCTCATCACCTGGCATCGTTGCGACGGACGCTCCCATGGCCATCATCGGGAGAGACTGCGGCGCGCCCGACAGCGCAGGGCAGGCATAGGCGGCGATGGCCATCTGGCCAAAGACCAGCACCCCGAGCATCAGCCGGCAGACGAATCGCTTCATCGCGCGTGTCATCGTCAAGAGGCCACCCTGCGAGCGTGGCGACGTGCTTCAGCGCGTGGGCGCGGGGAAGAACGTCCACCGGCGCTGCCTGCCTGCGCAATGAGACCGGCATCGTCCATGATCGGATCGGAATCGTGGCTGGCGCTCAACGCGGCGATGATTGAACACGCCGAGCCTTCGGGCGCCTGGGCGCAACAATCGGCCAGACCCTCCAGCGCCGAAGCCATCGACTGCAGGTCGGCCATGCGTTCCCGGATCTCCGCGACGCGTTCGCGTGTGATCTCCCGAACGCGTAAGCGGTCGCGTGTGGTGCTCAAGGACATCAATTCCGCGATGTCTTCCAGCGAGTACCCCAATGCCTGAGCCCGTTTGATGAAGCGCAAACGACGAACATCGTCTTCCGAGTACTTCCGGAAGCCACCGTCCACGCGATTCGGCGCAGCCAGCAATCCACTGCGCTGGTAATAGCGCACCGCCTCCACGCCGACGCTTGCAGCGTCCGCGAGTTTGGAGATGGTGAACGCATGGGTCGGCATGACTAACTCTGTGATTCAGTACGTAGTTTACCGTAGATCGCGAGTTTCGGAAAGCGCTTCTAGGCGATGCCGTCGACAGAAGGGCATCAGCACAAGGACGGCCACCAGGGTTTGCGTCATGCCCAGTGCGGCAACGACCCCGGAGCGGTTCGACGGTCAATCAGATGTAGCGCAAGTTGACGCGCTTGGAGAGGTGCTCGGCGCGTTCTTTGCGCTCGCTATCGGTGCCGATTCAATATTGACCACCAGGGGAGTGACCCCCCTCGGGTGGACAGGCCGGACGGCGCCAACACACTGACGGTCCTCCGACACTGGAAACGAGCCCAGCGCCCCCACCACATGTGCTGGCGTGAAATATCCGGACCCGCAAGCCTCGGCCTCTAAGCTATTCCGAATACTTCATCGGTGCCAGAACGCGCACGGTCGTCCCACTAGCACCATCGAATTCCACTTCGACCGATGCGTCCAGCAGATCCGATAGCCGCTTGACAATCGACAGGCCTATTCCCTCGCCGGGTCCATGATGGACAGGTCGATCGTCCTTGGACAAATGCGAAAGCTGAGGGTCGCTGGAAGAATGGACTGAATCCCCGGCGCCTGCCGAGGCGTCGGCCGCATGCGTTAGTTCCGTCGCCTCTTTGAGGGCGCCAGCCACTGGTTTCCCGGGGCCGGCTCGAAATCCCGGGCCGGTATCTCGCACCGTCAGGGCCCACCGTTTTTTGTCCTCGCTATCGCCTAGGCTCCAGGTCACCGTCACGCCTCCCGCTACGGTGTACTTCAGGGCATTCAAGATCAGGTTCTGCGCGATACGCCGGGTTTTGAGCGCGTCCCCTTCGACGACAAAGGGCGCTGGACCTTCAGCACGCAGATACAGATTGCGCACGTGGGCGAATGCCTGAAGGCCTTCGCACAGTTCGCTCAGAAGCGATGCCGCATCCATTTCCGCGAGCTGGCGTTTTTCTCCTCCTGCTTGCAGTTTCGTGAGGCTGGTGACGTCATCCAAAAGATGTCGCAACGACCTGATGTTGCGCTCCAGCATGTGGGCAAATCGTTCCCGATATTCCGCAGGCGCGCCCTTGAGCGTGAGGCCGTGCGCAGCGCTAGCGACTACCCCGACATTGCCTCTGAGGTCGTGCGCGATCTGGCGCCAGAGCTCCGCTCGCTGCTGATCCAGCTCGCCGATATCGCGCAATGCCTGTTCGAGATCCTGGACATGTCCGGCGGCCTCAAGACGCTGCAGACGGAAAAATTGCGCCGTACTCTCCTCCACATCCATGGTGCAAGTGGCAGCCCAAGCCCGGCGGGCGGCGCCCATGACCTCGTGCGATGCGTGCTCGGACTGCGCATAGGCGTCCAGTTCGGCCACCATGACTTCATTGAGTAGGCCCAATTCGCGCGTTACTTCGCGCAGGTCATAGCCTTGCTGCCAGCGGTGCAACCCGTGGGCGGCGGCCTCGTCACCCCCCTCGCTGGGTCGCATACCTTTGAGGACCGCGTCGGGCTCCCGAAGTTGTCTTTCGAATGCAGTCAGAACCTCGGGGATGTGGTCATTCAACTGGGCACGCGGAAGTGCGTCGCCAGTTGTCAGGCTGGGATCGCGCCTGAGGGTGTTGCGCCAGATCTGCAGGATGGCTGCCCGCCGCCATTCCAGATGCCGGGCAAGCCCTGCAAGTTCAGTTTGGACATCGGCCATCCGGAGGATTCTATTTCTTGCCTGGCGTGCTTCGTAGCCCGCGTGCCTGCATCAGCCCTTCCAGCGAAAGCGTTGCCGCTACGGAGCACCTGGGCATGCAGGGAGAATGGCAGGTCAGACTTTGGCCGTCCTTTTTTTGACTCGTATGGCCATTCCCGTGAGTGCCAACACGCAGAAGGCCGCGCCTGCATAAAAAGTAACCGATGCGCCGAGGCGATCCCACAACAGCCCGGCGACCACGCTGGCGACCAGCATTGCCACGCCGCTCACCAGGTTGAAAAATCCATAGGCCGTGCCACGCAAATCTGCAGGCGCTGTATCCGCCACCATGGTGGCCAGCAAGCCTTGCGTGATGCCCATGTGCACGCCCCATAGCGCGACTCCGGCCAACACGACCCACCAATGAGCATTGCTTGCGAGCACGACGTCGGCCGCGATCAGCACGATCAGGCCGATCGTCAGCAATTGGGTATGGCTCATGCGATCGGAGAGCTTGCCAAATGGATACGCCGAGAGCGCGTAGATCAGGTTCATCGCCACCATCACCAGTGGTACCAGGGCGACGGGGATGCCGCCTTGCTGTGCCCGCAGCACCAGGAACGCCTCACTGAACCGCGCCAAGGTGAACACTGCACCGATGCCCACCACCCACCAGTACGACATGCCAAGGCGCTTCAGGTTTTCACGGCGAATCGGATTGATCCGCTTCTCACCCTGGTGATGCTCCGGCTCCCGAAGGCCAAAGAAAAGCAGTGCGACGGCCAACAGGCCGGGGACCATCGCCACCCAGAACACCGCCCGAAAATCGTTGGCCCAAAGAAGCATCAGGCCCACGGCCAGCAATGGCCCGAAGAAGGCGCCCACCGTATCGAGCGATTGACGCAGACCGAAGGCGGCGCCGCGCAGGTGGCCCGGCGCGAGGTCGGCGACCAGGGCATCGCGGGGTGCGCCGCGCAACCCTTTGCCGAACCGGTCGAGCAGCCGCGCTGTGAGCACCATCCCAATGGTCGGTGCCAGCGCAAACAGTGGCTTGGACAGCGCGCCCAAGGCGTAGCCAAACACGGCGAGGCCTTTGCGCTTGCCGAGATAGTCGCTGAGCGTCCCCGAGAAGACCTTGACGACCAACGCCGAGGATTCGGCCAGCCCTTCGATCAGACCGACGATCAAAGCGCTGGCGCCCAAGGTCGAGACCATGAACATCGGCAGCAAGCTGTGGATCATTTCCGAGGAGATGTCCATCAGCATGCTGACGAAGCCCAGCACCCAGATGCCGGCCGGAATTTGGCGCAGGATGCTGTTAGTGTGTCTTGGGATCATGGAGATGGCGGCGCGGCATTGCTATCGAAGCATAGGCCTTGGCATGGGATCGGTTGGATCACGCAGGGTTCGGCTTTTGTTTGGCGGGCAGATCTGCAGCTGATTCCCGCGCAGGTGCAACGCCACTTTTGCGACCGCCATCTATCTGCAGGCCGACCCAAGTCACGGCGCCAAGCAGGCGCCGCATCGGGTTGCCAGCCACACCCGATGGTGTTGCCTCACCGGCAAGCTCCGCCTCGTCGAAGGAATGTTCCGCGCTTCAGGCTTGCTGAGCTGTCGTCGACCGACCTGAACGCACGTTGATCAGAAACGCCACCACGACCGCAAGCAGCACGGCCAACTGTGCCAGCAGCGTCTGCCACGACGGATAGACGCCCAGGACGTCGATGCGCGGAATCGGAATCGGGCTCGTGTGCAACAGACCGGCCTCCTGCAGCGCCGCAATGCCCTTGCCTGCGAGCACCACGGCGAGCACGGCGACCAGCAGCGAACTCGCTGCAAAGAACTGACCGATCGGCAGCCGCGCGCTTGTGCGCAGCAATACGACGGCCAGGATTGCGAGCAGCGCCATGCCCGTGGCCAAACCTGCGAGCAGCGGCCAGCCATTGCCTTCGGTCCACAGCGCGGCATAGAACAAGACCGTCTCGAAGACCTCGCGATACACCGCGACGAAGGCCAGCGAGAACAGGAACCAGGCGGCCCTTCTATCGAGCGCCGCCGAGAGCTTCTCCTTCAGGTACACCTGCCAGCGACCGGCGACGCTCTTCTGATGCATCCACATGCCGACCCCGAGTAGCACCACAGCGGCGAACAGCGAGGAGAAGCCCTCCGTCAACTCACGGCTCGCGCCGCTTATGCCAACCAGATAGGTTGCGACCACCCAGGTCACGCCGCCTGCGGCGAGAGCGACGACCCAGCCCGCGTGCACATAGACCAGCACGTCCTGGCGCTGGGCCTTCTTCAGGAACGCCAGCATCGCGACGATGACCAACAGCGCTTCCAAGCCTTCGCGCAGCAGGATGGTCAAGGCACCGATGAATGCTGCGACGGCATCGTTTTCCGAGGGGGACAACACCCTGTCCGCGTCGCCGAGCAGGCGCTGCAGCGTTTGCGCAGAGGCCTGGACCTCGTCCACGTTGCCCTCGGCCACTTTGGCTCGAAAGGCCACCATGCCCGACTCGATTTTCTCGAACAGCGCGCGATCACGCGTCGCCAGCGCCGGCTCGACCGGCTCGAAGCCATCCAGATAGGCCGACAGGGCCAGCTTCGTCGCCGCCGCCCGATCACCCCCGCGCAGCGCGTCCACGCTCTGCGTCAGCTTGGCCTTGGCGATCGAGGTGCCCCCGGGCTTGTTTTCCGCCAAGGCTTGCGGGTTGGTGCGCAGGTAGGCGGTCAGGGCTTTCGCAGACTCGCCATCAAGGCGAGCGGCCAAGGCGTGCTCCGAGGTCTGAGTCAGTGCATCGAGCCCAGGCATCGCCTGGCGCGCCGGCGCACTCTCCTGCCAGAGCTTGGCGCCCGCCGCTGTGTCGTTGGCCGAGTAGGGCAGCGTGCCGACGAAGAACGCCAGCGCCCAGCGGTCCTCATCGGGCAGCGCGCCGAAGCTCACCATGGAAGTACCTTCGACACCGCTGCTGATGATCTGATGCAGCGCAAACAACGTGCGCTCGCGCGCTCGTGCCCGCGCTGCCAGCGCGATCGGCTTGGGATTGAGCGATGCGGCCAGCGGGCCATCGCCGTGGCCTTGCGGTCCATGGCAGGCAGCGCACTGCGCCTGGAACAGCCGGGCTCCCCGTGCCAGATCGGGTAACGACACAGGTGCGACCGGGAATGGGTAGGCCTTCTGCACGGCATCGGCAAGGCTGTGGGCCAGTTGCGCCACGGTGCCAGGGTCTTCCTTGTTGGCCACAGCGCTGCGCAATCGCGCCGCCCGCTGTCGCAGCGTGCCGCTGGTGTTGCCGGACGGCAGTTCGCCCAATTGCCGCTCGGCGGTCGACGCAAACTCCTGCATCTCCGCATATTCGGAATCCTTGAGCACCGCTCCGTTCGACACGGCGCCGCCGTAGTCCACGGCGACGTAGTCGAGCAGTTGCCACACCTGCTTTGCCTTGTTTTCGACGGACATTTCTACGGGGATTGCCGCCGACGCGAAGCCGACCCACGTCATGAGGACGAAGGCAATCAGCGGGTTGAATCGTCGTGACCAAGACATGGCAAGCTTTCGAAAACTCAAGTACGAATGATTATAGTTTTCACTCAGGATTAAGCACAACTTTGGTGGTGCGTGCTGGCGCAGCCATAGGTCACCCGAGGATCAGCACGGTCAGGGCGGCTGCGAGGCAATAGCGGCCGAAGAAATGCCAGCCCCCTTGTTTCAGCCAGCGCAATAGCTAGCGCAGTGCAGCACGATGGCCAGACTTGCGATGTGCAGGGCGTTCATGGGCAGTGCTCCCACCGCGGCCTTGGCGCCGAGGCGGTCCTCATCATGAACGCACCAGTCGCAGGCCGTTGGCGACGACCAGCAGCGTGGCACCCATGTCGGCAAACACTGCCATCCACATGGTCGCGCTCCCGAACAGCGCCAAGACCATGAAAACGACCTTGATGCCCAATGCCAGTGAGATGTTCTGCCAAAGCACCGCGTGGGTCTTGCGCGAGAGCCTGATCGTCTCCGGAACGCGGCGCAAGTCATCGTTCATGATGACCACGTCGGCCGCTTCCATCGCGATGTCGGTACCTGCACCGCCCATGGCAAATCCGATGTTCGCCTGAGCCAGCGCCGGCGCGTCGTTGATGCCGTCGCCGGTCATGCCTGCTGCGCCATGACGTTCCTGAAGGTTCTTGATCGCAATCCGCTTGTCCTCGGGCAACAGATTGCCATGGGCCTCGTCGATTCCGGCCTGCGCCGCGATGGTCTTGGCGGTTGCGACGTTGTCGCCGGTCAGCATCACCGGGATGACACCGAGATTCTTCAACTCGGCCACCGCCTGGCGGGACGACTCCTTGATCGTGTCGGCCACCGCGAAGATCGCGAGTACGCCAGTGCCATCGGCCAAGAGCGTGACGGTACGTCCTTGGTTCTCGTGAATCTCGAGCAGAGTTTCGATGTCGCTGCTGCACTGATGGCGCTCCTCGATCAGGCGATGGTTGCCCAATACGTAGGTATGTCCCTCGATGACGCCCTGCACACCACGGCCGGCCAGCGCAGCGAAGTCATCCACCTCGCTCGCTTGCAGCGCCAGACCTTGGAAGATCGCTTTGGAGACGGGGTGATCGGAGCGGCTCGCGAGACTCGCGGCAACTCGTGCAATGCGCTCTTTTTCCTGCCCGGCTGGCAGCGCTGCCCACTCCACAAGCTTGGGCTTGCCCTCGGTGATGGTGCCGGTCTTGTCCAGCGCAATGGCCTTCAGTGATCGGGCGTCTTCAAGGTAGGTGCCGCCCTTGATGAGGATCCCTCGCCGCGCAGCCGCAGCGAGGGCGCTGACGACCGTCACAGGCGTCGAAATTACCAGCGCACAGGGGCAGGCGACGACCAGCAGCACCAGCGCCTTGTAGATCGCGCCGAGCCAGGTCAAGCCCAGGAGCAGCGGTGCAAGGATGGCGACGGCGAGCGCCAGCGCAAAGACCGCCGGCGTGTAGATCGCGGCGAACCGGTCGACGAAGCGCTGCGTCGGCGCGCGCGTTCCTTGGGCTTCCTCGACCGCGTGGATGATGCGAGCAAGCGTTGTGTTCGATGCGGCCGCTGTCACACGGAACTGCAACTCGCCTGTCTCGTTGATCGTCCCCGCAAAAACCGTGTCACCGACGGCCTTGTCCACCGGCAGGCTTTCGCCGGTCACTGGCGCTTGGTTAATCGAACTGCGGCCCACGGTGATGACACCGTCAAGCGAGACGCGCTCGCCGGGACGGATGCGCACGACCGCCTCCAACGGTACATCGGCCGAAGGAATGGATTTCCAGCTTTGGTCCGGCTGCAGTACCTCTGAATGGTCCGGTGCCAGTGCGATCAGGCCCTGGATCGCGTTGCGCGCCCGGTCTGCTGCTCGTGCCTCGATCAGCTCGGCGATCGCGTAGAGCGCCATGACCATCGCCGCTTCAGGCCATTGGCCGATCACGAAGGCGCCTGCGACCGCGACGCTCATCAGAGCGTTGATATTGAGCTTACCCCGGCGCAGCGCGGCGAGACCCTTAGTGAATGTTTCTATGCCCGACAGCCAGATGGCAAGCGCTGCGATGGCGAGCCCCGCGATCTTCACCAGGGTGGCGTCTGCAGCCATGAAGTGGAGCGCTTCCGCACCGATTGCCAAAGCGAGCGCCAAGGCAAGGCGGCCGATGCCGCTGCTCAGGCCATGTTCGTGGTCGTCGGAGGCGTGGTCGTGATCGTCGGCGCTGGGAGCACCCTCACGACGACCTGCGACTGGTTGCGGATCGAAACCCGCCGACCTGATGGCGGCGAGGGCTTGCGGCACGACATCGGCCGGCGCATTGATCGCGAGCGTGCGCGCGCCCAGCTGAAAATTCAGGCTCTTGATGCCGGCAATACGCTCCAATGCCCGCCGAATCTCGCTTTCTTCCACTGCGCAGTCCATGGTGGGTATGCGATACATTGCTGCGCCGGCTGGCAACGGCGCTGTCACGGCGGAAAGCGCTGGTGCGCAACAGGCGTCGCCAGCGCATGTGGAGGTGGTTTCGTTCGCTATTGCCATGTTCAAAGTTCCTTGTTCGCGTCCATTGGAAACCTTGTAGTTGGTTTAAAGTCAAGCAAATCGCGTGGAGACCCTTCATGAAAATTGGCGACTTGGCCCTCGCAACCAGCACGCCCACTGAAACCATTCGCTTCTACGAACGAGAACAGCTGCTTGCACCTGCGGCCCGTACCGAGAGCAACTACCGCATCTACGGCGACGAGCATGCTGCACAGCTGACTTTCATTCGGCACTGCCGATCTCTGGACATGACCTTGGACGAGATTCGCGTGCTGCTGCTCTTCAGAGAGTCTCCCCAGGAGAATTGCTCGGGCGTGAACGAGGTCCTCGACGAACACATCGGCCACGTGGCGCAGCGCATCCGAGAGCTGCGCGCGTTGGAAAAGCAACTCATCCGCTTACGCGATCAGTGTTCCGACGCCAATGCGGCCGGGGACTGCGGGATCCTGAAAGGACTTGCTGCCGGCGTGACGCCGCGCGCCTCGGCGCCCAAAGGGCGTAAGCACGTGCACGGAGCTCATTGACCCGTCGCAGCGCGTAAACCACCGTGTCGCGCGGACGGTCCGGCGTGATGCGTTCGGAGCTCAGACATACCGTCGAGAAGCCGTTGTGGATCAAGTGCGTCGGCCGGAGTAGCAGCATGAATCCGACGGCCAACCTCGTTTCACCAACGGAAGTCTTAGGTAGCGGAGGGTCACTATCTCAGGTCGGCAAAGCCCATCTAGAATCCTTGCAAATGGTCCGCTTCCGCGCAATCCTGCTTTGGCTCGTCATGATCGCTGTGCCCTTCCAGGGTTATGCGGCTGCGGCCATGGTGTTTTGTGAAACGGGCGCCGTGCCTGAAGCATTGTTGGTCGGTGCCTCTCACGACCACGCGAAACATGACCACGGCGTGGCAGACCATGCGACAGCGAATCACGCCAAAGCGGACTCAGGCTCCAGCGTTCATTCGGACCCCGCCGCCAGAGCTGAACACGTCGACCACGTCGATGTAGGCGACCTCCCGGATTCATCTCACGCGTGCGGCACCTGCGGCACGTGCAGTGCGTGCCACGCCGTGGCACTCACCACGACGCTCTCTGCCATCGAGAGCTATAGCCTTCCTCAGGCTGACCTCGCAGAACCCTCTGGCGTCATGGCGACTGTCTCGCCCAGCGTCCTCGACAAACCTCCTCGCCCCTGATCGCGTTCACGCAGGGCAGCTCTGCTGCTCGCGCCCTTGAACGCCATTCATCGTTCGTCGTCGTCACACCCTTCGGGGTTCGCTGACGGCTCTTCGTTCATGAACATCGCGAGGATTCCATGTTCACTTCGTCGTCAGCCCGTTGGCTGGCTGCTTTACCCGCCCTCGTGGCCTTGACGGCCGCCGCTCAGACCAACTCGCCTACGCCTACGCCTACGCCTTCGTCTGCATCGGCCGAGCCGGCGCCTTCGCTGTCCTTTCATTCGGCCATGGAGGGCTACAAGCCATTCGCCGAGGAAAAGCCCATCCCCTGGCAGCAGGCCAACAAGACCGTCTACCAGCGCGGCGGCTGGCGCGCTTACGCCAAGGAGGCCTCGGAAGGCTCCAAGGACGAGCCTGCCAAGGCCGCACCTGCCGAGGGCGTCAACCCGCGTGCGGCCCATTCGATGTCGATGCCGATGACCGAGCCTGCGAAGGAAAAGCCATGAGCCGCGTGCTGTGCCTCACAGCGGGCGCGCTCGCCGCCGTATTTCTGGTGGGATGTGCCTCGGTCGGCATCGATGACGCCTTGAAGGAAACGAATTCCTCCGCATCCCAATTCACTGGCGGAAAGCTCGAGCTCAGTCGAACGAAAGCACAGCGCGAGGCCCGCGCAGCGCTCGCCGACAAGCTGCTGAGCGAGCCGCTGTCAGAGGACGGCGCCGTGCGCCTCGCACTCGCGAACAGTCCTTCCGTCCAGGCGCTGATCGCCCAAAGCGGGGCCGACATCTCCTCGGCCGACCAGACCGGCAGATTGCCCAACCCGGTCTTTACCTTCGAGCGCATGCGCCTGAACAGTGAGCTCGAGCTGGACCGCCTGTTGTCCTTCGGCCTGGTCGATCTCATCTTGCTTCCGCAACGGCTTTCGATTTCGCGCAGCCAGGCAGCCCAGGCCAGGATTCAACTCACGGGCGCGGTGGTCGACCAGGTCACGCAGGTGAAGCAGGCCTGGGTGCGGGCGGTAGCCGCGCAGCAGTCGCTCCAGTACGCGGAGCAGGTCAACCAGTCGGCCGAAGCCAGTGCCGAGCTGGCGCGCCGCATGCAGCTCATCGGCAACTTCAGCAAGCTTCAGCGCGCGCGCCAGCAGGTCTTCTATGCCGACGCCACGACGCAGCTTGCCTCAGCGCGCCACGCCGCCACGGCCAGCCGCGAAGCACTGGTCCGCGGCCTGGGCCTGGACGATTCGCAGGCCGCCAGGCTGCAGCTGCCCGAGCGCCTTCCGGATCTCCCAAAATCGCCACGCGACGCGCGCGAGGTCGCCACCACTGCCAGCCAGCAGCGCCTCGACGTGCAGCTGGCCCGGGCGCAACTCGATGTAGCAGGGAAGTCACAGGGCATCAATCTGCTGTCGACCTTCGTCGACGTGGACGCCGGCGTGCGGCACGACACGGTGTTCGACAGTGGGACGCGCAATACCCGCCGCGGGTTCGAGTTCGATATTCGGCTGCCGCTGTTCGACTGGGGTTCTGCCCAGCGCGATGTAATGAATGCGCAGACGCTGGCCGCGGCCAACCGCTATGACGCCACGGTCAGGAGCGCGACCTCTCAATTGCGCGAGGACTATTCGGCCTACCGGACGGCCTATGACATCGCGCGCCACTACCGCGACGAGATCGTGCCCCTGCGCCAGTCCATGGCCGAGGAAAACGTCCTCCGCTACAACGGGATGCTGATCGGCGTCTTCGAGCTGTTGGCCGAAGCACGCGACCAGATCGTGAGCGTGACCCATGCCATCGACGCCCAGCAGCAGTTCTGGCTGGCGGATTCAGCGCTCGCCGCATCGGTGATCGGCAAGCCCATGACCACGGGCGAGTCGATGGCCGGCGCGGCCTCTCAAACCCCTTTCGGCGCCGCGCATTGAGCGGACAGCCATCCATTGAACGACATGAAGAACAGACGCAACTTTCTGAGCGGCGCAGGCGCGATCACGGGCGCGATGGCCGCCGCCTCGGTGAGTCAAGTGGCGATGGCCGCCTTGCCCGAGCCAGTGCTTCAGACCCGGCCCGACACGATGCCACCCCTGACGCCTCCCACCGGTCGGCCCTACAACCCCGTGGTCACGCTCAACGGCTGGACGCTGCCCTGGCGCATGAATGGCGGCGTCAAGGAGTTCCACCTGGTCGCTGAGCCGGTGGTGCGCGAGATGGCGCCCGGCTTCAAGGCTCATCTGTGGGGATACAACGGCCAGTCGCCCGGACCCACGATCGAAGTCGTCGAAGGCGACCGCGTGCGCATCTTCGTCACCAACCGGCTGCCCGAGCACACCAGCATCCACTGGCACGGCCAGCGGCTGCCCAATGGCATGGACGGCGTCACGGGCTTGACGCAGCCGCCGATCCAGCCTGGCAAGACCTTCGTCTACGAGTTCGTCGCGCGCCGGCCGGGCACTTTCATGTACCACCCGCATGCGGACGAGATGACGCAGATGGCGATGGGGATGATGGGTTTCTGGGTCACGCATCCAAAGGGAAAGCATCCACTGATCGCCGAGGTCGACCGGGATTTCGTTTTCCTGCTCAATGCCTACGACATCGAGCCCGGCAGCGCGACGCCAAAGATCATGACCATGCTGGACTTCAACCTGTGGTCCTGGAACAGTCGCGTCTTCCCTGGCATCGACTCGCTCAACGTGCGGCAGAACGACAAGGTGAGGGTTCGCATCGGCAACCTGACGATGACCAACCATCCGATGCATCTTCACGGGCACGAGTTCCTCGTGACGGGCACCGACGGTGGCCCCACCCCCCAGAGCGCTCGCTGGTACGAGGTCACCACCGACGTGGCGGTGGGCCAGATGCGCCAGATCGAGTTCTTGGCGGACGAGGAGGGCGATTGGGCATTCCATTGCCATAAGAGCCACCACACCATGAACGCGATGGGCCACGAGGTGCCGACCATGATCGGCGTCGACCACCGAGACGTCGTCAAGAAGATCGCGAACCTGGTGCCCGACTACATGGTGATGGGCGAACGCGGCATGGCCGACATGGGCGAGATGGAAATGCCTGTGCCCGACAACACGGCCCGAATGATGACCGGCGAAGGTCCGTTCGGCTCTGTCGAGATGGGCGGCATGTTCAGCGTGGTCAAGGTGCGCAAGGGCCAGAAGCCCGGTGACTACGCCAACCCCGGCTGGTTCAAGCATCCGCCGGGGACCTCGGCCCACGAACTCGACGCACCGCCGCCGGAGCCAGCTCGCTCGCGCGGCGCCGGCGCCGCGGCCATGCCAGCGCAGAACATGCCAGCCGAAAACATCGAGGTCCAGGTGCGCAAGCCTATCGGGCATTCCGAGCATTGATTTTTTCTACCACTCCAAACGAAAGGATTCTCATGAGAACCATCCGCTATGCAGTCTTCGCTGCGTTAACCGCATTCGCGGCCGCAGGCGCCAGTGCCCACGGTGACAGCCACGATGAAACAGACGCCATCGGCAAGCCAGGCATCGCATCCAAGGCAATTCGAGCCGTCAACATCGAGATGACCGATGCCATGCGCTTTACGCCCGCGAACATCAATGTGAGGCAGGGCGAGACGGTCCGCTTCGTCATCACGAACTCCGGAAAGCTCAAGCACGAGCTGATGCTCGGCACCGAGAAAGAGCTCAAGGAGCACTACGAGCTGATGAAAAAGAACCCCGAGATGGAGCACGACGACCCGAACCAGGTGTCGCTCGCCCCTGGAACCAAAGGCGACATCGTCTGGCAGTTCACGAAGGCCGGTGAGGTGGACTTCGCTTGCCTGCAGCCGGGTCATTACGACGCGGGCATGAAGGGCGCGGTCAATGTGGCCAAAGCCTCCGACAAATATGCGCGCAAGTAGTGCGGACCCCGTGGCCCGAACGCCGCACACCACAAGGCCTGATTGATCAGCATCCACTCTTCTCTCATTCAATTCAAAGGATTCTCATGATCGACATTCGCATCGCTCTCGCGGCATCGATCGCCGCACTCTCCCTGTCAGGGGTGTTCCAAGCCCAGGCCGCCACCAACGCCGCGGCGCCTGCCGCCAGCGCCACTGCGTCCTCGGCAGCCTCAGAACTCAGCGAGGGTGAAGTTCGCAAGGTGGACAAGGACAACAAGAAGCTCACGCTCAAACATGGGCCTCTCAGGAACCTCGACATGCCTGGCATGACCATGGTTTTCCAAGTGAAGGACGATGCCATGCTGGACGAGGTCCAGGCCGGCGACAAGGTCCGCTTTCTGGCTGAAAAAGTCGATGGAAAGATCACCGTCATGAAGATCGTGCCCGAATGACTCGGTGACGCAATGACTTCAAGGAGCTGATCCGCCGCATGAGGTTTGGCGGCCAACAGAAGGAAGGAGACACGTATGACTACCCACAACCCAGTCCAACAACTCCGTGAGATCTTCGAAGGACCGGTCATGCGACCGGTATTGGAGCATTGGCGACGCAAGCACTTCGTGTCTGTCGGCGCCGGTTGAACTTTGACCCACCCTGCCGGTTGAACTTTGACCCGGGGATGGAAGCCGGCATCGTGGTCGCCGACTGTGGATAACTGTAGCTGTTTCCTCCTTTCTTGCTTTGCTTGATGTTCGGTCTTAGAGGGCGCGGAGGGCGAAGCCCGCAGCGCCTTGTCCCTTCGAAGCGTTGATCAGGCGAGGTCTTCCGGTGGCGCCTTGGCCTCCTTTCGTTCCTGTTCCCGAGCGCGGATGCGCTTCTTCGTGTTGGCCGTGGCGTGCGTGATGCGGTAGCTGTCGTTGCCCGTCTCCACGATGTGGCAGTGATGGGTGAGTCGGTCCAGCAGCGCGGTGGTCATCTTCGGATCCACAAACACGCTGGACCATTCGGCGAAGTCCAGGTTGGTCGTCACCACCACGCTGGTGTGCTCGTAGAGCTTGGAGAGCAGGTGGAACAGAAGCGCCCCGCCGGCCTGACTGAAGGGCAGGTATCCCATCTCGTCCAAGACGACCGCATCCAGGCGCAGCATGCTCGCCGCAATGCGACCGGCCTTGCCTTGGGCCTTCTCCTGCTCCAGCGCGTTGACCAGGTCCACCGTCGAGTAGAAGCGCACGCGCTTGCCATGCTGCACGATGCCGGCCACGCCGATGGCCGTCGCAAGATGGCTTTTGCCGGTGCCAGGCCCGCCCACCAGCACGACGTTGTGTGCTTCATCAGTGAAGCTCATGTCGGCCAGTTGCAGCACCAGCTTGCGATCCACCGGAGAGACCTCGAAGTCGAACCCCGCAAGATCCCGATGCACCGGGAACTTTGCCGCGTTCAGCTGGTGGCTGACCGAGCGCGTGGCGCGCTCGGTCGTCTCGGCGCGCAGCATCTGCTCGACGAGCCAACGCGATCGCTCCAGCTCGGCGTTGTTCTGCTCGATCAGATCGTCCCACGTCCCGGCCATGCCGTGCAAGCGCAGCGCCTTGAGTTCGGCAATGACGTCACGCATGGTCGGCCTCCTGGATGTTGCGCAGCCGGTCGTAGCGAGCTGTGTCGGCAATCGGCGGTGTCAGCACCTGCAGCGCCGTCTCCACATTGGCCGGCCGCGGCGCCGCGTTCAGACGCGCGAGCACGTTGATGACGTGCTCGACGCTCACGCGCCCCGAGGGCGGCGCGCCGTCCAACGCCAACTCCACGGCCACCAGCACCGCCTCCAGTCCCGCTGTCGGCACCAGAGCCAGCACCCGGGCCATCAGGCGATCGCCTCCGGTCTCGCGCAACAGCGCGCGGCGCAGCCGTTGCAGCGGCTGCGGCAGGTCCGTGAACGGCGCCCCATTGCGCAACGCTCCCGGCTTCCTCTGGACCAGCGGGATGTAGTGCTGCCAGTCGTAGCGCGTCTTGCCCTTGTCCGTGAGCCGCTCGTGCTCGGCCACGAGGGCGTCGCCGGCCACCACCGTCACGCGCGTCGGGTACAGGTGCGTGCTGACCATCTGGCCGGCCAGTTCGCACGGTACCGAGTAACGGTTGCGCGCCACCGAGACGAGGCAGGTGCTGCTCACCCGGGCCACCTCCTCGACGTAGCCATCGAAGGCGGCGGGCATCGGCATCAACTGCCCCCGCTCGTGCTCGAGCATCTCGGCAACGCTGAACTGCTTGTGCTCGGGATGCTTGACCTCCTGCCACAGCGCCCGGCAGCGCTCGCCCAGCCAGGCATTGAGCTCGTCGAAGCTGGCGAAGCGCCGCTCTCGCGCGTCGATCCAAATGCGCCGGCGGCTGTCCTGGACGTTCTTCTCGACGACACCCTTCTCCCAGCCCGACGCCACGTTGCAGAAGTCGGGGTCGTACAGATAGTGCGCGCACATCACCGAGAAGCGCGCGTTGACGGTACGGCCCTTGCCCTTGTGAACCTTGTCCACGGCGGTCTTCATGTTGTCGTAGATCCCACGGCGAGCCACACCGCCCAGCGCGGCGAACGACCGGGTGTGGGCGTCGAACAGCATCTCGTGACCCTGGCTCGGGTACGCGACCAGCCAGAACGCCCGGCTCGCGCACAGCTTCATGTGCGCGACTTGCAGCTTGCGGTAGATCCCGCCGATCACCAGCGCCTCGTCGCTCCAGTCGAACTGGAACGCCTCGCCCAGCTCGAATGCCAGGGGCACGAACGCTTTGCCGACAGCAACACCCCCTTGCTGCGCTCGCCACTCTCGAATGAAGTCGGTCAGCTGGGTGTACCCGCCTTCATAGCCGGCCGCCGCAATCTGCTGCAGCAGTGCTCGCGCAGTTCGCCGCTCCTTCTTCGGTCGACGCGCGTCGGCCAACAACGACATCTTCACCATCTCGACGAACGGCGTCAGCTTCGTCGAGGCCGCTCGGCGCACGTACTTCGGTGGCTGCGCCACCGGCACGCGCAGGTACTTCCTCACCGTGTTGCGCGACAGGCTCGTTGCCCTCGCGATCTCTCGCACCGATTTGTTCTCGCGGTGGTGCATCCGCAGGACCTTGCCAATCATGGCCATGGTGATCAATCCTCATACCCCCACCGCTTAAAAAAGCAGCAGGGTAGGCTGAACACCCGGGTCAAATTTGAACCGGCACAACCCTCACGGGGGGGTCAAATTTCGGCCGGCGCCAACAACTTCGTGTCCAAAGAAGGTCTTGCCTCCTGCTATGGCTTGTTCGAAAGCTTCGCGGAAGCACGCGCCTCGTTGCCGCCCAGCCTCGCGTTCGATCAGGCCGCGCTCGCCACCGAATATGTTGAGGTCCGCACGAAGCGCATTTTCGCCTACGACTACCCGATGATGTGGTGGCTCGAGCGCGCGATTCGCCACGGCGCCACTCGAGTCCTAGACATCGGCGGATCGGTCGGCGTTCACTACTATGCCTATCGACGCTACTTCGAGATGCCTCCGGAACTGACCTGGCGAATTGTCGAGGTGCCCGCCATCGCTTCGATAGGGCGAGAGATGGCGCTGCGAACCGACGCTCTGGCGCTCAGCTTCGTGGAGGACCTGGAGCCCGCGCTCTCCGGCGTCGACATCTGGATTTCCGCAGGCGCCATTCAGTATTTCGAGGACGGCCGCCCGAGTGATCTGCTGAAGCGATGCACAACAAGGCCGAAACACATCCTCCTCAACAAGCTCCCGTTGTACACCGGTCAGGACTTCATTACCACGCAGAACCTCGGCGAGGGTTCCTTTTCTCCTTTCCACGTTTACAACCGAGCGGCATTTATTGGGGATATGACGGCGTTGGGCTATACGCTGGGCGACGAGTGGGCCGTCCATGAGCGTTCGCTCTACCTGCCGGGCCACCCTGATCGGTCGTTCCCGGCCTTCACGGGCCTCTATTTCACGAACGACACCTAGGCGGGCGGGTCGATACACCGAGTGAAGCCGTTCGTTTGCCTGCGGCCGCTTCAGGCCTCCACGTCCAGAATCATCATCAGCCCGCCACCGCCGTGCACACCACTGTTGTTCATAAATGACTTCCTGAAAATCAGATCGCTAGCTTCAACCTTCCCATTATGGAAAGGTCAAACGACCTGCGCTTCGTCCTTCAAAAGGGTGTGGTCAATAGGGGTGCCCCGTTGACCCTCCCATGGTGGCAATCTTCAGACTTCGGATCTGTCAAAAAAGGAGCGCCTTATGTATGAGTTCGACATTCAATCGATGACCTGTGGACACTGTGCCAGCCGCGTCACCCAAGCCGTCAAAGGACTGGACACCCTGGCGCAGGTCGAAATCGATCTTCCCAGCAAGAAGGTCCGAGTTCAGACTGAAGAAGACCGGGAGAGCGTGGTCGCCGCGTTGTCAGAGGCCGGTTATCCGGCGATGTGAGGTGCGGCGCTTGCCGCTTTGGATTGATGCCCGCCTTGACACGACCTTTGAATGGTGATCCTCGGCGAGATCACGGTTTTTGAGCGAATGCGGCCCTTGAAGATCAAAATGGCGGAATGGACAACGCTTCACAAGCTCGGCCCAAAGGCCCTCTAACACCAGTCGCTGGATCACGGGTCGCAGGCAAGATCGTGTCGTCGGTGATCTTGCTGATCGGCGCTGCCGCGCTGGTCGGATGGCTCGTCATGGAGCTCTATGTGAAAGTGGTGACTGCCGATTGATCGCAAGCCAGTCGTTTCGCATCTTCTCTTGCATTCGAGGTGCGTTCGAGGAAACCCTGGGTATTCGGTTACGCATTATTTGAGATAGGAGCGAAGCGCGGCGATCACGGCATCTACGTCTGCGCTTCGTTGCTTCGCCGAACCTCGGCAGCACCCGAGGTGCTCTCGAGCATGTCTCTCCAGGACTTCTTACATGCGTCCATTCGGCGGCAAGCTGTGGGGTGCGAGCTGGCTTGCCTTCGACCCACTCGCCGAAGCGGAGCAATGATCCGGTCATCGGTTTTCTGGTCGACCGATTGCATCCCCGCTCCTCCCGGTGATGCGTGGTGAGGCACACGGGCATGGGATGGGACAAGGGCTGTTGTGTACCTAGGCCGCGCGGCCCTACGGGCAGCGCCCATGGTGTGCACGTGATGATCGTCATCGTGCGAATGATCGAGTTCATGCACTACCGGACGCGCCGATGCTCGCGGCCATTCGCATTCGATTTCGCCGGATTGAGTCCCCCAAGCACCATGAACATGCCGCCCACAGTCATCATCCGCCTGTCGCTTCGGTCGCCGAACTTGGTCACGACCATTGCGCCGATGGACGGTTCGAAGAAAAAAGGCGGATCCGGTTCGCGCAGCCCCGAACGCGCAGTGGGCGGGCAGATCGAAGCGCAAGCTCAGGCCATAGTCGGTGGCGTCGATGATGAGGAAGGCGATTGCTGGACCCGCGCGGAAAGCGGGCCGCTGAAGAGCGATCCTGTGCCGCGCGGTAGTTGCCAACCCATCTGGCACCTGCCAAGACGACTTCGCGCGGATCGCCATGGGCCACGAGATCGCAGTTGTCTGCGCCTCATGCAGCGGTGGTCACCGGGATTACCAGGACGCCCAAGAGCCGAGAGCCGCTGCTGCGGTGGCCCCTGCTCAGCGTTGGTCGAAGCAGCAGCCCGCGTAATAGGGTTTGTCGCCGCCTTCAACGAACGGTATCTTGATCGGCTTGCCCTCGTTGCGCCAGCCATCAAGGCGCCGATAGCCGGCTGACGTCAGTTCGCCCATGAGCTCATCGTGGTGCTGGATGCGGTAGGGACACACCGCGAAGCCGACGCTGTTGAGCGTGTGCATCGTGTGGTCGGGATGCACAGCGGTGGTGTTCAGCACGATACGCTTCGGCTTGACCGTCAACGCCGCGAGGATTTCGCCAATGCGAATGGACAGATACTGCAGCGTTCCCGACGCGTACAGGACGTCGTAGCCGCTGGCTTCCCTGAAATCAGTGCAGAAGCTCAACTGCCCGGTCGCTGCGCGCTCGACGGACAGCTGTCCGCCGGCTTGGACCACGCCAGGTACATCGCACACTCGCCAGCGCAGCTCGGAGGGGTAGTTGGCAACACGCCGGAAGGCGTAGTACTTGATGCCCACGTGACCGCCGAGATCGAAGAAGCTTCGCATCCCGTCCTCGATCGAACGCTTGATCCAGAACAATGCGGGGTAGTCCCAGAAATAGATCTGATGGCTGTAAAGCGTCTTTGCAGCCTCGGCGTTGTCATAGCCGACGGCCTTTGAGGCGGGGGCCGCAGCTTCGGCGGCGGCGAAGCTTTCAAAGGACCCCATGAACAGGTTCTCTTCGCGATTTGCGAGGAACTTCCGACGATAAGAGGCGACGCTCCAAGGCGCCGCCAGAAGAGTTGAGATCATGATTTCTGATTTGTGTGCGGTTAAGTGGTGCCAGCGCGGAGGTCAACGCACGGCATCCCACGACAACGAGGCAGAGGCCGTCGCTCCGATAGATTCGACGTCCTGCCGAGGAGTGGGCTCTTGTTGACAGATGGATCAACGGCACGAAGTGTCAGCCGCCCGCATAGGGCGGCCAACAATCGGCACTGTAAGCGCGAACGACGCCCGAGAGTCTCCGAGGCGCGTGTCCCCGGCTAGGGCGTCTTCAGGCGGTCAGACGAGGGGGCCGTCGAAGGCCGTCCAGGTACGGCCAAGGTCGGACGGCCGCTCCAGGCGCGATCGGCCGGCTGGCTTTGGCTGGGAAATACAAAACCAACGGCGCGGGAAGAATCACAGCAGCCACGAGGCACCCGTCTGCAAAAATGTGATGCGCAGATTCCGCGGAACTGTCTTGCGACACGGAACCATCCGGGTGGTGATGGTGCGGCTTTTCTTCCCAGTGAAGGGCCGCATGTGTGATGTCGTGCGAATCACCGATCACAAAGGTGTGGCCGCCCATTGCCAAAGCCTGCCAAAACGCAGTCAAAAGCAAAAGAAATACGGCGAGCCGGCGGCACATTGGTCAAGTCTAGTTCCCAGTGGGCCCAATCGGATAAAGGGAAAGGATTAATGACGACCGGCAGACAAGGGTTTGTCATGTGTGCGTGATATTTGTCGCAGCTGGGATATTGCCTTCCTTTTGGGTCTCCCGACAGCGAGGCGCCAGCCCCGCTTGGCTCGGCCCCGCACGTTCAATCTGGACGCGATGGGACAGGGAGACCGAAGGCTGGTGTCGAGCGGCGTATGTCTACCGCCCCTGGCAATGGAGGAGCGTGTTGATCCAGGTTCAGGCCTGCGGTCCGAACAGGCTGCCCCAGCCCTTGACGCTGCGCATGTCGACGCCGATCACCTTCAGAGCTTTCCACACCACGGTGGCCACCGAGTCGTAGATCGGAATGCCGAGCTCGCGTTCCATCTCCTCGACCAACTGCGCGCCGTGCAGGTTGGTGCACATGACAGTCATCGCGTCCGGCTGCTGCCGTGCCGCCTCGCGCAGCATGCGGCGCAGTGTGTCGGGCGCGACCTCGCTGAACGAGAAATTCACCGTCAGATCGAGGTGTCGTTCAGCCACGCAGTCGATGCCGATGCGCGCGTAGTTGGCAATGATGCGTCGTTGCACGTCCTCGACATACGGCGAGATCAGGCCCATGGTGCGAGCGCCTTGCGCGGCCAGCAATTCGTTGAGCGCCAGGACCGAGGTGGTGGCCGGAATGCCGGTCGCCTCGGTGATGCGTGCGCACAGGCTCTCGTCCTTCTCGAAACCGAGCCAGCTTGCCGAGGTGCCGCTCCAGCAGATCACGTCCACGCGTGCATCGGCCAACAGCCGCGCAGCTTCGAGGATCTTGCTGTCGTCGAACTGATTCATCGAGGCATCGCGCATCGAGATCTCGGTGACGGTGAAGCGCGAGAAGTGCGCGGAAACGCCGGGCACTGCACTGACCATCGCGCTGCTCAGCGGCTCGAGCGCGGTGTTGGAAGACGGCGTCAGCACGCCGATAAGTTTTCGCTGCGTCACGGTGCTCGATGGGTCGCGGGTTTCAGAGATGAGGGATGTCGGTCGGATCGATCGGTGCGTCCAGCCGTCTCTGATAGTAGGCGGCCAGGTCGAGTTCGCGCGCCAGCGCTTTCTTGCTGTGGGCATTTCCACGACGCGCAACTTCTTGTCAAGCTAGGAAGTTTTCCGAAAAGGAGTTGCAAATTGTCCCGCCTTGCCGACGGGCGCGCGCCTGTCCAGAAGCACAGGGCCTCGTAGGACGCCCCTAAATGGCGCCGCGCACCCCTAGGGACAGCGGCGCTGGTTCAGCCTGTCCAGATCAGGTCTTTGATGGGCGCGTCAACGCTTCAGCCTCCAAGAGGCGCTCCGATACGCAGCAGACCCTCATAGCCAACCTGACCGAGCGTGGGGAGCAAACTCTCCCGCATCTCGCCCAACGCAGAGATCGCTTCGCCCGTCGTGAGCGAGCAGGCAATTCGCCAATCGAGCCATCAAAACGACAAGATCGTCGCCCCGTCGTAGCAGACCGGCGGGGGCAACGCCATACGCGGCCAGCGCTCTCCACCAGCCCGCATGTCCCATCCCGAGCGCCATGCCGACCTGGCTGCTCGCCGGACCGAGCAGGAATTGGCACAGGGTCACCAGGTCGGAGGACGTCTGGTCGTCCAGCCACGGGCGGCGTTCGACGAACTCGCTGCGGAAGTAGCCCAAGTGGGCGACCGGTCCACCGAACGAGGTCAGGCCTGCGCTACGCGCCGGCGATCTGTGCTGGCGGCATCGGCCCTTCGGCCTTCGCGTCGTGCTGATTTTCGTGCAGCTTGGCGTCTCGCCCATGCGCGAGCCTGTAAAGCATGGGCAGAACCAGAAGCGTAAGCGCCGTCGACGACAAGATGCCACCGATCACCACGGTCGCCAGCGGCCGCTGCACTTCGGCGCCAGTGCCGACGGCAATCGCCATCGGTACGAAACCGAGAGATGCCACCAGCGCCGTCATCAGCACGGGTCGCAAGCGCGTCAACGCGCCTTCGCGGATGGCATCGTCCAGCGGCATGCCGTCTTCGCGCAAGCTGCGGATGTAGGAAAGCATCACCAGGCCGTTCAGCACGGCCACGCCCGAGAGCGCAATGAAGCCGACGCCCGCAGAGATCGACAAGGGAATGTCGCGAAGCCACAGCGCGAGCACACCGCCAGTCAAGGCGAACGGCACGCCGGTGAAGACCAGCAGCCCGTCTTTCGCATTGCCGAACATCACGAACAGCAGCGTGAACACCAGCAAGAGCGCCACCGGCACGACGATCTGCAGACGCTTGCTGGCCGACTGCAGCTGTTCGAAGGTGCCCCCCCACTGGGTCCAGTAGCCGCTGGGAACCTGTACTTGCTCGCGGATCTTCTGCTGCGCTTCGGTGACGAAGCTGCCGATGTCGCGTCCTCTGACGTTGGCCGTCACGACGACTCGCCGCTTGCCGTCTTCGCGGCTGATCTGGTTCGGGCCGGGGGCCGAAAGGATCGTCGCGACGTCGGCCAGCCGTACGAACCCGCGCGCCGCACCGCTGTCGCCTACGGGGAGGCGCACCGGCAGTCGCTTGATGGCCTCGATGTCACCGCGCACACCATCCGGCAGGCGCACGAGAATGTCAAAGCGACGGTCGCCCTCGAAGACAGCGCCGGCTTCCTGTCCCCCAAGCGCCGCGGAGACGTTCTCCTGAATGTCCGCGACATTCAGGCCAAGCCTCGCTGCCTTCTCGCGATCGATCTTGAGCGTCAGCATCGGCAGGCCCGTGGTCTGCTCGACCTTGACGTCGGCAGCCCCTGGAATGCCTTCGAGCACGCGCGAAATGCGCTCGGCGTTCTCGTTCATTTCATCCATGCTGTCACCAAACACCTTGACCGCCACATCGCTGCGCACGCCGGAGATCAGCTCGTTGAATCGCATCTGGATCGGCTGCGTGAACTCGTAGTTGTTGCCCGGCACCTTGCCGACGGCCTCCTGCAGGGCCGCCACCAGGTCCGCCTTGCTGCGGCCAGGATCAGGCCATTGATTCCGCGGCTTCAGCATCACGAAGTTGTCCGCGACATTGGGTGGCATCGGGTCGGTCGCGATTTCGGCCGTGCCGAGCTTCGCAAATACCGCATCGACCTCGGGGAAGCCCTTGATCACCTTCTCGAGCTGCGTCTGCATGTCAATGGCTTGCGTCAGGCTCGTGCCAGGGATGCGCAGCGCGTGCAGCGCAATGTCGCCTTCGTCGAGACTGGGGATGAACTCGCTGCCCATGCGCGTGAAGAGCAAGCCGGACAGAAGAATGCAGGCTGCGGCGATGGTGAGCACGAGCGGCTTGCGCGCCATGGCCCAGTCGAACGACGGGGCATACCCGCGCTTGGCCCACCGCATCACCCGGTTCTCCTTCTCGCTGACCTTGCCGGTGATGAACAGCGCAACGGCCGCCGGCATGAAGGTGACCGAAAGGATCATGGCGCCCAGCAGTGCTGTGACCACCGTGAATGCCATCGGGTGGAACATTTTTCCTTCCACACCGGTCAGCGCGAAGATCGGCAGGTACACGACCATGATGATGAGCTGGCCGAACATCAGCGCGCGGCGCGACTCCTTGGACGCCGCAAACACCTCGTGAAAGCGCTCATTGCGCGTCAGCGTCCGGCCGAGGGTGGCCTGCGCATGGGACAGCCGCCGGATGCAGTTCTCCACGATGACCACCGCGCCATCGATGATGATCCCGAAGTCCAGCGCACCCAGGCTCATCAGATTGGCGCTGACCTTGTTGCTCACCATGCCGGTGAACGTGAACAGCATCGCCAGCGGGATCACCGTCGCGGTGATGATGGCGGCGCGCATGTTGCCAAGAAACAGGAAGAGGATCGCGATGACCAGCAGCGCACCCTCGACCAGGTTCTTCTTGACGGTGGAAATCGCCTTGTCGACGAGAACGGTCCGGTCATAGACCGTCTTGGCGATGACGCCTTTGGGCAAGCTCGTGTTGATCGCCGCCAGGCGCTTGTCGACGGCGCTCGACACGTCGCGGCTGTTCTCGCCGATCAGCATGAAGACAGTGCCCAGCACCACCTCCTGGCCGTTCTGCGTTGCGGCGCCGGTGCGAAGTTCCTTGCCCAGGCCGACCTCGGCGACATCGCGGATGCGCACCTGCACGCCCTTGACGGTGGCAATGACGATGTTGCCGATGTCATCGACCGTGCCGACCTGGCCCGGCGAGCGGATCAGGTGCTGCTCGCCGCGGCGTTCGATGTAGCCTGCGCCCACGTTGGCGTTGTTGCGTTCCAGTGCGGTCACGAGATCGGAGATCGCCAGGCCGTGCGCCACGAGCCGGTCTGGCAACGGTGCGACCTGGAACTCCTTGGCGAAGCCGCCGATGGTGTTGATTTCGGTCACGCCGGGCACTGTGCGCAGCTGAGGTTTGACCACCCAGTCCTGGATCTCGCGCAGGTCCATGGGCGTGTAGGCACTGCCATCGGGCTTGCGGGCGCCGGGCTCGGCCTCCACCGTCCACATGTAGATCTCGCCCAGGCCCGTCGCGATCGGCCCCAGGCTCGGCGTCAGTCCGCCAGGCAGTTTGCCCTTGGCTTCCTGGATGCGTTCGCCGACCAGTTGCCGGGCGAAGTAGATGTCGGTGCCTTCCTTGAAGATCACCGTGACTTGGGACAGGCCATAGCGCGAGATCGAGCGCGTCTGCTCGAGCTTGGGCAGGCCGGCCATGGCGGTCTCGATCGGGAAAGTGACGCGCTGCTCGGCCTCCAATGGCGAATAGCCGGGTGCCTCGGTGTTGATCTGGACCTGGACGTTGGTGATGTCGGGCACGGCGTCGATCGGCAGCTTCTGGTAGCTGAAGATACCGAGCCCGACCATGCCCAGCACGGCGAGCATGACGAGCCATCGCTGGTCGATGGCAAAGCGGATGATGCGTTCGAACATGGTGTCGTGCCTCAGAGCGCGGCGTCGCCGCGTTCGCCCGTGCGGATGCGCACGACATCGGTGAGTTCACTCACGCCGACGATGCCGTCGCCGTTGTGTCCCGTATAGGCCGCGTTCGCGATGGCTTCAACAATGCTTTGGGCATCGGCGTCGGCGCAGAACACCATCAGCACCGTTTGCTGATGCGAATCCGGCTTCCACTCGTCGTTGGCGAAATGATGGTCGTGACCGTGCCCGCGCGGGTGACCCTGCGACGGAAAGAGCGTGAAGCCCGGCAGATGCGGCAACTCGTGGAGTGCGGCTTCGACGGCTTCGAGGCGGTGTGGACGGATGACGGCAGTGATCTGTTTCATGGTTCGCTCCCGGTTCAGTGGTCGTGGCTCGCGCCAGCCTTGCCCAGCTCGGCCTTGACGACGAAGCTGTTCGTGCCCGCGTAGCGCTCGCCGGCGCGCAGGCCCTCGCGCACCTCGATGTGCTCGCCGTCGCTGCGGCCCAGTTCCAGTGGTCTGGCCTCCAGGCTGGTGCCGTACCGTCCGAACACCACCTTCCAGTCGCGCAGGTCCTGCACGGCCTCCGCGGCGACTGCGACGGGTACGTCCTTCTCTTCGATCACCACATCGACCGACACGGGAAGGCCCGGGCGCCAGATGCCCTTGGGATTGGCCAGGGTGATGCGCGCGATGGCACTGCGCGTCTGCTCGCCGACCAGCGCACTGATGTAGTTAATCTTGGCGTCGGCTCGCGCCTCGAAGGCGTTGGCCCGCACTACGACCGGCTGTCCGGTGGCGATGCTGCCCAACTCCTGCGTGGGTACAGGAGCCTCCACCCAGACCGACTTCAGATCGGACACGGTGAAGACCGCGCTGTCTTCCTTGACGGTCTCGCCAAGCGACAGCCGCTTTTCGGTGACCACGCCGTCGATCGGTGAGCGCAACTCATAGCGGGTCAGGCTGCCGGAGCCCGGCGCGCCGCCCAGCGTCGAAAGCTTGCCCTGCGCGCTCTGGACGGCGATCGTGGACTCCTCCATCGCCGTGCGCGCCTGCAGCATGTCCTGCTCCGGCGAGATCTTTTCTTCCCACAGCTTGCGTTCGCGCTCGTAGGTCGTGCGCGCCAGGGCCAGGCGGCGCTGCGCGGCCAGCAGTTCCGCGCGCTGGTCGGACAGCCCCTGGCTGCTCAGTACCGCCAGCACCTGCCCTTTGCGCACGTTGTCTCCGGCACTCGCGAAGACCTCTTCCACCAGGCCTGCGACCCGGGGAACCACCTGAACCGTGCGGTCGCTGTTGTATTTGACTTCGCCCAGGAGCCGGAGGGTGGTGCCGATCTTGGCGGGCCCTGCGGCCGCGAGCTCGACGCCGGCCGATTTCAACTGGGCATCGGTCATGGTCACCCGGGCTTCGATCTGCTCGTAGCCGAACTGATGAGTCTTGCCCGCGTGCGCCGCCTTCACGTCGACCTTGAACGAATGCGGCTCCGAAACGATGGCGTCGCCTTGCAGGTAGTCACCTTCCTTGCGGAAGCTGAAGGGTTGAGGCGCCTGCCCCAGCCGTTCGAGCGTCAACTGGACCTGACTCTGTGCCGGATCCAGCGGCTTTCCGTCCAGATAGGTATAGAGCCTGAACTGGGGTTCGACGCCGGTCTCGAAGATCGTGACCTCGACTGCATAGTTGCCGTCCTTCAGCAGCTTGCCGCCGCGCGGGCCCTTCGCGGGTTCTTTGGCTTTTCCACTGTCGTGCTCGTCCTTGCGCTCGTCTTTGTGGTCATTGGCCATGGTTTCTTCGTGGCCGTGGCCGTTTTCGTCGGCGCCAGACGTGGTCTTCTTGTTGCCGAGGATGAAGGCGCCCAAGACGACGGTGAGGATGACGACCGCGCCGATGGCGAGGCGCTGCTTTTTGGGTTCGGGGGATTTCATGGGAGTCTTCCGTGTTTCATTGAGCGTTCGACAGGCTGTCGACGCCGAGCATCCGGTTGAGGTCGGCGCTCGCGCGGTGTGCTTCAGCGAGTGCGCGCAGATACTGGGTGCGCGCCTGCAGCAGGGTGCGCTGGGCGTCGAGGGCCTCCAGAAAGCTGAACTTGCCCAGCTCGAACCCCTTGGTTGCGGCGTCGAAGGCGCTCTGAGCGCCGGGCAGGACATCGGCGGCCAAGGATTGCGCTTCAGCGCGAGATACCGCCAGCCGCTCGCGCGCCTGGATCGCTTCGCTTTCGATTTGCAGCCTGGCCGCGAGCAGCTCGTCGCGCGCTTTGTCTTCGCGCTTCAGCGCTTCGAGCACATTGCCCTGGTTGCGGTCGAACAAGGGCAGCGGAATCGAGAGGCCGATGACCACCTGGTTGCGGCCCACCTCCTGGTCACGCTTAGCACCCAGGCTGATCGTGACGTCAGACATCCGGCGAGCGTTTTCCACGGCCGTCATGGCCTTGCGTCGCTCGACCTCCAGTTCGGCGCGGCGAAGCGCGGGCGCGCTGTTCAGCTGTGCGCGCAAGGTGCTTTCCGACAGCGGCGCAGGCAGGTCGGTCAGCGTTCCATCAAGGGTATGGTTCCCCTGCGGTTGTCCCATGGCGCTGTTGAGGCGCGCGCGTGCGCCGACTTCTTCTCCGCGCAACTGGGCCAGTTCGATCCTCGCGCTGGCTTCGGCCACGCGTGCCTTGGTTTCCTCGACCGGAGAGACCTTGCCCGCCTGCACGCGTTGTGCGGCCGCCCGCGACGAGCGCTGCGTCAGCGCGAGCGACGCCTCGGACACGCGCGCGCGTTCCTGGATGGCCAGCAGATCGAAGAAGGCCGTGACGACCGCCGCACGAACCGCGTGGCGGCGTGCGCCCAGATCGGACCGCGCCACGTCCGTCGCTCGATCGGCCGCTGCGATGCGGGCATCGCGCTTGCCGCCCAGTTCGATTGGCTGGTTGATCTGCAGGGTGGTCGTGCGGGTTTCGCGCCGCGTGTCCTCCAGCAGGAACGCTACCTCGGGATTGGGCCGTGCTTGTGCCTGTAGACGGGCGCCACCCGTCGCATCGACTTCCGCGCTGGCGGTAGCCAGCTCGGGGTTGTGCGCCAGAGCCAATTCCACGGCTTGGCGTACCGACAGCGACGAAGACCCGGGCGTGCCAGGTATCGCCGTAGGGGGCAATGAATTGGAAGGGGGTGGCGTGCCTTGGGCTGACGCCACACGCACCATGAGAACCGCCGCTATGAGCGGCAAGAAAAACCTGCGCATCGAATTCTCCGCTGAACACTGAATGGAGGAATTCGGCGAAGCTCGGGCTGCGTTGGCTTTCCTGCTCTATCGAGAAAGGGCTACGCGCACTCGAACTGACCTCGCCGAAGGACTTCGGCAAGGCTCTTGGGAGGGCGTTCGAGCGCGGCGATCAGGGTGCTGGGATAGAAACCCGTGGGTTCCGCGGGTTCTCGGCCGCCCGCGAACACGGGGGCGGGCAACTTGGGCATGGAGGGCAGGGGATTGGCGCCCAAAAAGTGATGGTAGTCCCCGTCACTGGTGTTGGCCGTGCCTTCATCGGCCGCGGACGACACCTCGTCTGCAGCGTGACTCTGCGAGGCCTGAGGGTGATGGCCTTCGTGATGGCCAAAATGCGCAGTTGCACCCGCTTCTTCATGCTCGCAGAACGCGGCCGCTGCACTCCAGGCCGAGTGGAACGGCAGAAGTGCGATCAGCAAGAAAAGCAGGATGCAGCGCATGGCGGCCGGAGTTTAGCAATGGGCGTCCGGGGGCCGTTGCCAATAGGGTTGTTGCAATGAAGGGTAACAGGCAGCAACGCCCCCGCAATCAGGCTTTCGTCGCTGCAGCACCAACCTCTCTCAGTGCGTGTGCCGATGATGAACATCGGGGTAGTGCGAATGGGCGTGCGCCACGGGCTCATGCCTATGCCAGTGCGTGTGCTTCGCCGCAGCCGGTGTACCGTCGGCATGCGTGTGCTGGTGGTGCTCATCGTGCTCGTGCTCATGGGCGTGCTCCAACGGCTCATGCACATGCAGGTGCCCATGGCTTTCGGTCAGATGAAGCCAGACGCCAATCGCCATCAGCACGCCGGCCAACGCGAGTTGAAGGGTGAAAGGCTCGCCCAGAAGCCCGATCGCCACAACGGCGCCGAAGAACGGAGCCACCGAGAAATACGCGCCGGTTCGGGCGGTGCCGAGATGTCGCAGTGCGATCACGAACAGGACCAGGCTCGTGCCATAGCTCAGCAGGCCCAGGACGCCAGCGCCCGCCAGAACGGTGGCAGAAGGCCAACTGGCCCCGGTGGCCACCGCGAGCGCGAGGTTGGTAGCGCCGGCCACCAGTCCCTTGGTCATGGCGATGAACGAGGCGTCGGTCACCGACACCTTGCGCGTCAGGTTGTTGTCCAAGGCCCAGGCAAGGCAGGCACCGAGCACGGCCAGCGACGGCCACAGGGCGCCAGCACGCGCTTCGCTGGGCCAACTGAGAACCATGGCTCCGGCGACGATGGCGAGCATGCCCAGGGCAATGCGGCGATCAAAGTTCTCCTTGAAGGCGAACCAGGCGATCAGTGCGGTCAGCACCCCCTCGGCGTTGAGCAGCAGGGAGGCATCGGCAGCAGCCATGCCGACGAGGCCCGTCATGAGCAGTAGCGGACCCAGCATCCCACCCGCGATCACGGCACCGGCAAGCCAACCTGCTTCTGTGCGCCGAAGCCGCACGGCCGGAGGGCGCGATACAAGCCGCCAGACAAGCAGTCCGACACCCGAACCCAGGTAGAGCACGCCGGCGAGCAGCCAGGGGCTGGCATGCGCCAGCAGCAGCTTAGCGAAGGGTGTGCCGGCGCCAAAAAGCGCCGCCGCGCCAAGGGCGGCGCCGATGCCGCGGTGAAACAAGATGCTCATGCTGCGTTTGTAGCGGATTACGGGACCTCACATGGTCAGGTGGCCCTGCTGGGTGCCAGTTGGGGGCAGCCGTGGCCGTCGCACTGGCGGCGCGCACGAAGACAACTACTTTGCTGTCCGTACCCAGCATGTGTTGTGCTGCCGAGTTCGGAATGGTCGAAAAGGAACTGCGTCGCATCTCTGGCGTTGGCGATATTGCACTGGATACCTCGGGCTGGTGCGCATCGAGCATCAGGCCGTTCCCGACAGCGAACTCGTTACAACGGTGGCGCGTTCCGGCGTCGAGGTCCGCCTGAGCGATGCGCCCAGCGTGAAAGCCCCCGTGTCTCCATCGTGTTGTCGATGGCGTAGCTCACGATCTTGCGCGAGCCTGCATCCAGGATGGGCCGTCAGATACGCGAAATGGCTGCCTACCTAAGGGTACATGATGTCTGCCACTTAGAGCTGGTCGGGACCCGGCACGAGGCCCTTGGCAAGGTTCGGGAAGATCGGGCTCGTGTGATTACTGTTGGTGGTCACGACGAAACGCCTCCTCGGCTTCTTTTGCGGGCA
This sequence comes from Variovorax sp. SRS16, assembly GCF_901827165.1. Lineage (NCBI taxonomy): Bacteria > Pseudomonadati > Pseudomonadota > Betaproteobacteria > Burkholderiales > Comamonadaceae > Variovorax > Variovorax sp. SRS16. Next base: position 5,016,274 of record NZ_LR594666.1, on the reverse strand, counting down.
GCGCCTGAGCCGGAGCCAATGCGGTTTGCTGGACGGCAACTTCGGCCGCCGGTGTCGGGCGCGGCGCCAGGGCGGCGCTCGGCGGCCTCCTCGACGGTCACTCGGTAGCGGGTGAGCGACAGATGACTTGGCCGGACCCATACGGTCATGTTTGTGTCGGGATGGTTGGTGCCGTCACTGCGATCAGAACGATCGAAACGGATGAAGCGAATCGGGCGCTGAACATGGATATGTTCGCTCGCCAGTTGCTCTTACTTTTCAATGAGGTGCTCGGCGCCCAACGTGCACCTTGAGTGTTGGATGCGCATGGCCACCCCTTCGCGAGTCGCGCTGAAATGGCTCGCGATGGGCTAGCGGGGCTTGCGTTGCGGCGGATGGCTCGCCCCGTACCCTGGCGCACAGCCCGGAGCGCGATCCGGATCTCGCCGTCAGCGACGGGTGGCGACACGATCCGCGCCGGATCTACAAAGCCTATAAAATGTGCTTCGGAGGTCTGGTGTACCCAAACGTGTACCCCAAGAACCGTGACGTTTGCGGAATGAGTACTGGCGCGGCCCGCAGTTGGTTTTTCGATTCAGCCCCAGGCCACCAGATTTTCCCTTTGGGATCAAGTACTTAGCCCAACCATTCGTGGTTGGGCTTTTTGCTTTCTGGCGCCGTGTAGGCATCATGTAGGCATTCTCAGTCAACGCAGAGCAACATAAATCTCTTGGTTTTCGCTGCTCACCGCTTGTTGGCTTGAGTCGCCACAGCAGGAATCCTAGACGCGATTCCGCCACCAGCGCCCCACCGGTAGCTCGGAGCCCCGCACTTGGCCGGTGCGATGCCTCAACGCGCGGCTATACGGCGGCAAGGGCTCGCCTCGATGACGCCGGCAAGGCAGCGTTGCGCGACGAGCAGCGGGCTTGGATCAAGACACGCGAAGCGACGTGCGGCGAGGCGAAGATTGCCGCCAACATCAAGGGCGACATCGCAGGAGGCTCTCCCATGGCACTTGAAGTTGCGGGTTGCCAGACGAAACTGACTGAGCAGCGCACCAAGGAACTGCACGCTCTGGTTGCCAGCGGCTAATTGCCGAGGCCGACCATGTTCGATTTCTACCAGTCAAACCGGAACGACACGTGGCGCTACACGCTGGGCAAGGCCGGCAGCGATTCTCTCTCTGGATGGCCGAGGGTCGCCGCCTGTGGTCTACGATCTCGAGTCGATGGACCTCACAACACATTCGAACGTTGCGCCCGATCTGCTGCGAATGCTCAGGCGCTCTCAGGGGCTGCAGGATCGCATATTCGAGATCCTCGGCGAGGACGGTTTTAACGACGCGCCGCGGTCTCAGGCCGCCGTGGGAATGTGCCTGGTTTCGGTAGAGCACGGACAGGCCGTCCAAGTGCTTATGTCCCTCGCCCTTGCCGTGTCCGCGGTAGGGCTCGTGCGCCTGCAGTTCGAAGCGCTGACGCGCGCCGTCTGGCTGCTGTATGCCGCGCCCGATTCGGCGGTGGACAAGATGCAGGCACCCCTGGCGAAGGAGAGCGAACAGGCTGCCAAGAATTTGCCGGGCGCGAGCGACATGATCGATGACTTGGTGAAGAAGGGCAGGGCACCGGCCGCGGCGCATCAGATGCTGTCTCACTTTAAGGAAGTTAGCTGGCCTGCGCTGAACTCGTTCGTTCACGGAGGCGTTCACGCCTTGAGCCGGTCTGCCGATGGCTTTCCCACTGTGCTCGCGCTACAACTACTGCGCAATTCGAACGGCCTGACCACGATGACTGGCATGACACTGGCCGTTCTGACCGGCGATCAGCTTTGTGCGAATGCGATGTCTAGGATTCAGCGGGAATTTGCAGATTGCTTGCCTGAACTTCTAGAACACCCGCCCGCCGCTTAGCCGATCTCGCCAGTGGCGCGCACGCCGCGGCACGTCGGATAGGTTGAACATCCCCAGAAGTTCTGCCCAGCGTTCTTTCCCTTCTTCGCCGTGCGTTTGATCATCCCCGCCCCGCAAGATGGGCACGATGGCTGTGGCGCAGGCGTCCACTCCGGCTGGGGCCTATTTGCTGGTTCGGGCTCGCGCGGGGTGGATAGCGAATTCTTGGCCTGCCGGATAAGGGCGAAGAGCCGGGCACCGTCGACGAGCTTGACGTTTCGTCCCTGCGCAAAATCTTGAGCGTCGCCGCTGAACGTGCCCGACGTCACCACGAATCCGCCAGTGGCGCCACGTGCGGCCATCACCCCGTACAGTTCGCGCACTACGTCGACGCCGACCTTGAAGGCCTTCCACTGCTTGCATTGCACTAGGAACTTCTCGCCGCCCTTCGTCAACACCAGATCAACGCCACCATCGGCGCCACCGCCGCCAGTCTCCAGCACGCGGAAGCCCTGCAGCCTGAAGGCCTCGCCGACCAGCACCTCGAATTCGCGCCAGGACATGCCGTCCAGTGCATCGGCGCCCTTGGCCTGTGCGACGTTGCCTACGAGCGTCTGGCGGGCTTTGCGGCGCCAGGCCGACATGCCTGCGCCAATAAGGCACAGCACTGGCACGATGTACTGCCCGTAGACCGCCAACATGGCCCCGGCGGATCGGACAGCCGTCGTGGCGACATCGCCCGGCTGGAAGCTCGTCACCGGCACCGGTTGTGCCCATCGGTGCAGGATCACGTAGCACACCACGGCCACGACGACCCCGCCCCACCAAGGTAGCAGGGCGACAACCTCAAGGAAGTCCTCCAGCGGACTCGACATTCTTCTTCTTGCCATCGTCCGCTTCCTTTAGCACCGGAGATCAAAGAAGCGCTTGCGCGCTTGGTACAACTCCACGTCCGTCCGACCATTGGTCGTGCCCGTGGCGCCGGCCGCGTTGGCCTCAAGGCCCGGCAAGTTGCTGTCGAGACGCGTGCACTCGCCCTGGTCTTGCGCGCTCAGCTTGATCCTGCGCCGCATGACATCCATTTCTTCGTGCGGCTTGCCGGTGAGCGGTTGCAGGGCCTTGTCGAACGCGGTATTCATCTCGGCGGTTTGCACGTCCTTCCCCTTGCGCGATTGGCCGGTCATCTTGTCGACGCCTTGATTCGGGGTGGCGTCGACCACCTTGGCGCCGACACAGGGCGCGTCGGAGTAGCTGACCTTGCCAGCGATCTCGCATCGGTATACGGGCGGGCCGGCGGTGGCGGCAGACGCGACAAGCAGGAGGGGAAGAACGGACAGCAGGCGCATCGTTATGGCAGGACTTATGCGGAGCCTGACTTTTACCTTAGACTTTTCATCGCTCGGGCCCGCGTGCTCGACCGCGTTGGCAATATGTCACGCACCGCTGGAATGGTAAAGCCGCCAGCGCCCGCACCCGACCCCTGACACCAACCGACAGCACGTCCTTGGGAGGCGGCTTTCGAGCGATCTATGTGTTGATGGGCATTGCATCCAAACTGCGAAGCTGAGTCTGGAGACCCGGACATCTGGTAAGTTACTATTGTTTCCCTGAGCCCCACGTGCGCGGCGGCATGGGCCCCGCCGTCATAGTCCATCCGCGCTGAGATCGGTATTGCTGGCCGAGCGGGTGCGAGGGCATTCCATAGTCGAAGGTTATATCGCATGACGCGTTTCGCCGAATGGTGCACGGAGGTCACCGTTGGGTGCACTGCGCCGCATAGCCACACGATGATGACCGCAGATGCATCGAAGTTTGATGCGTCGGTCGCCATCGTGGCAGATGTGATGCCCGATCACTTCTTGCCGTCGAGCCGGTTGGCCGAGATGTTCGCTCGCCTGCAGCGGCACGAAGTCGCGGAGTTGATTCAAAACAGGCTGCCAGAAAGCGCGCAGCTCAAGTCCGGCGATCTCGGCGAGGTGTTGTGCACAACTTTCGTCCGTGAGAAGACGCCGTTTATGCTGGGCATAAAGCGCCTTCAGTTCAAGGATCACCGCAATATGTCGATGCGAGGTGACGACATGTTGGGCTTCAACTTGAACCCAGTTACAGGCAAGCTCACTGTGCTCAAGGCGGAATCTAAGAGCAATGCGGCCATGCCCGCTTCCACCGTGGCGACAGCCCGTAAAGCGCTTTCGGGCTTTGCCGAGCTGCCTTCGCCCCATTCAATGGGATTCGTCGCCGACCGACTGCTTGACCTTGCCGACAAGCCCCTGCGTGACGCAATCGACGATGCGCAGTTGAAGAAGTCGTTGAAGCCGACAGACATCACGCACATGCTGTTCGCCTTTACCGGCAACGACACGACCAAGCTGTTGCAAGCAAACTTGAGCGGCTACACCGGGGGGGCGACCCAGCACTACGTCGGGCTGCGAGTCCCTGAGCATCAGACGTTCATCAAAGCCGTTTTCACGGCCGTTGGGGCCTGATGGCATCCACACTCGAGGAACTGCGCTCCAACATCAGTGAAGCGGTTGAGGCGGGTTACCGTCAACAGCTGCTTGCAAGGGGGCAGGCGCGCGGCATGATTTGGCGTTCGGGCGAGCTGCCAATCGATGCGCCGGATTTCAGTCCGCTTCTGTCGGAGGACCTGCTCTCGTTCGGCTACTCGCTGCTGCTCCATGGCTTGCGGTATCTAGACCTAGGCGGAGACTTCGCGACCGCGCGACAAGCGTTCGAGGTTGCGGCGGAGTCCATCGAGGCGGTCGTTGCCCGAGGGGAGCTGGATGAGACGCGGGATTTCCACCGCTTGGTCGCAGGCAGCGCGTACCACCTGGGGCGATTCTCTGCGCGCGCCTACTCACTCCTGAGATCGGATTTCGAGCAGGCCAACCTGTCTGTCATTGAGCGATGCCTGGCACAACTGGTGTTGCGGGATCTTGCTGGGGTGAACCGTGCGGTCGCAGGCTGGTTCGAGTCCGGCGCCGGTTCCGACGACAACGTCATGGCTGCGCTGGATCCCCTTTTTGAAGTAGACAGTCAGGGGGAGGCCCTGGAAGACGGCGAAGGTGTGGCTGAGGCCCTCTTGCTTGGCTTGGAGGGCAACTTCATGTCGGCGATGTCCCAGACGCTGCTCGCTTTGGAGCGGGGCGAACAGCAACTCATCCGCGAAGCCCAGGCGCGGCTCAGGCAGGGCCTGTCCGTCGCTGGCGACATGAACTTCGTCAGCCAGTGGTGGGTGCATCGCTTGGCGGTGTACGTCGTCGACTCCCTATGGTCCAGCAGCTTCCACGCGATCCTGCCCATGGCAGGTCCCGATGGAGCAGCAGTTGGCGATTGGGCATCGCTGCGCAAATTATTCATCACCGCGCTGTTGTGCCGAGGTCGGTCGGAGATTGAGCTTTGGCCGTCCCAAATTGACGCGGCGAAGCGTGTGCTGGAGTACGACGCCAACCTTGTGCTGTCACTGCCCACCAGTGCGGGAAAGACGCGCATCGCAGAGTTGTGCATCCTCGCGTGCCTGGCGGCAGGCAAGCGAGTTGTTTTCGTCACGCCCTTGCGTGCGCTGTCCGCGCAAACCGAGGTCTCGCTGCGTCGCACGTTTGGCGCGCTCGGCAAAAGCGTCTCAAGCCTCTATGGCAGCATCGGTGCCAGCAGTGGCGATGTCGACACGCTCAAGTCGCGCGACATCGTGGTGTCGACGCCCGAGAAGCTCGATTTCGCCCTACGGAGCGACCCGACGCTCTTGGATGACGTGGGGTTGGTGGTCCTCGACGAAGGCCACATGATCGGGCTCGGCGAGCGGGAGGTGCGCTACGAGGCACAGATTCAGCGGCTGCTTCGGAGGCCTGACGCAGCTTCCCGGCGCATCGTCTGCCTTTCCGCGATCCTGCCTGATGGTGACCAACTCGCTGACTTCACCGCTTGGCTCACGGCCGACCGGCCCGATGGACTCATCAAGAACGGTTGGCGCCCAACGCGGCTTCGATTTGGTGAGGTTGACTGGAACCCCGCGACCAAGGTCGCTCAGCTGAACGTGGTGGTCGGGGACGAGCATCCGTTCATTCCCAAGTTTGTAGTCGGCAAGAGGACATCCAATCGAGCAAACGCGGCGATCATCCCCGGATCGCAGACCGACCTTTGCATTTTTACGGCGTGGCGCCTGATTGAGGATGGCCAGTCGGTTCTGGTCTTTTGTCCGATCCGCGTGTCGGTCATGCCGTTCGCCAAGCGCATCATCGAGCTCAGCAATAAGGGGCTGCTCCAGCCCATCACGACGCCGCCGGCCGCCGCCATCGCATCTGCGTTGGCCGTGGGCGCTGAGTGGTTCGGCGCGGACCACGAGATCTTGAAATGCCTTCGAATGGGCGTGGCAGTACACCACGGCGAGCTGCCCACCCAGTTCCGCAAGGAGGTGGAGCGCTTGCTCCGTGAAGGCATCCTGAAGCTTACGGTGTCGTCCCCCACGCTCGCGCAGGGACTTAATCTTGCGGCCACCAGCCTCATCTTCCATGGGCATTTCAGGCATGGCGAGGCTATCGACGAGTCGGAGTTCCGCAACGTCGTCGGTCGGGCTGGCCGCGCATATGTCGACATTGAAGGCTTGGTGCTCTACCCGATGTTCGACGAGCACAACAAGCGCCGAGATGCATGGAAGGGGCTCATTCGCGGCGATAAGCAACGTGAGATGGAGAGCGGCATCTTCCGACTGCTTTACTGGCTGCTTGATCGCATGGTCAAGAAGCTTGGGACCAGGGACGTCGATGCCTTGCTGGCGTATGTGGCAGGTCAGGGTGCCTGGAGCTTTGCAGCGGTGCCTGGAGAAGGAAAAAGGTTGGCGGAGGCCGCGGCTGACGATTGGCCGCGTCATCTCACGAGCCTCGACACTGCCATCTTCAGCTTGCTTGGGGACGCGCAAGTTGCTGATGAAGAGCTCGAGTCAAAAATCGATGAGGTGCTGACGTCATCGCTGCTGATGCGCCGGCTCGCTCGAAAGAGCGAGGGTGTTCAAAAGGCGCTTCTCTCTGGTTTGAAGGCGCGCGCCAAGCTGATCTGGAACGGCTCCACAGCGGCGCAACGGCGCGGCTATTTCCTCGCCGGAGTTGGCCTTGAGACGGGGCGAAAGCTGGATGAGAAGGCCGACGAGCTCGAGTTCTTGCTGCTCAGGGCGGATACCGCTGTAGACGGCGGCGAGGCCGATGAAGCTGTCAAGGCGATCATCACTTTCGCCGAGATTGCTTTCGAGATCCCCCCGTTCAAGCCGAAGTCGTTGCCGCTCGATTGGCGAAAGTTCCTAGATCAGTGGCTGAGGGGAGCGCCTGTTACCGAGCTGGGGGACGAAGACGCAGACGACGCGATATCGCTCATAGAGCATGCATTCGTCTACAACTTGCCGTGGGCAATGGAAGCCGTGCGGGTTCGTGCGCAGGCCCACGCGCCTGTTGAGGATCCATTCGACCTAGATATCGACCTGCTGCCGAATCTGGGCAGCGGCAGCGCCGTTGCTGCTGTCGAGACGGGAACGTTGTCCATTCCGGCTGCGGTGCTGATCAAGGCCGGCTTCGCGTCGAGGCTTGGCGCCATCAGCGCGGTGGTCTCCACTGCCGCGGATTTCGACGACGCCAGGGGCATGCGTGCGTGGCTTGCCTCAGACACTGTGCTGGCTTGGAGCGTCATTCCCACCTGGCCGACCGAAAACTCGCACGAGCTGTGGAAGGAGTTCACTGCTCCGCATGGAGCAGGCAGCGTAGCACCGTGGACTATGACGGGGTACACCGGCCCGGTTCAGTGGAACGGTGGCGTACCGATGCCGCCCGGGATGCCCCTGCGCATCGCCGGCTCCGGACCGAAAGCCGGCGTCATCTACAGCAGCGACTACCGAGAATTGGGCAGAGTTCGTTATCCCTTCAGTCAGACGGCCGTCGGCCTCACAGTGGCAACGTCGAACGGTGCGCCAGACCAGATCTCGTTCGAGTACACCGGACCGAATGACCTGATTCAGCCCTGATGTACCCGCGTCGGATCTGGGCGCTGGCGCTCGCGGCCATCAATGAGCCGCGAATAGCCGGGCCTAAAAGGCGCCATTTGCCCCGATTTCACTTGCCAGTTCGGCTAGAGCTGCATACGAGCGCTGGAGGCGTAGCGCATAAGGCCACCGCTGGTGGCGGGCATGTCCGACCGCTTCCGGATGGTCAACTCGCGAAACTCGCCGGCCGCATTGGGTCCGTCCTTGCCGTTCGCGGGTTCCGTCTTGAACGACCATCCGAGCGTTGGCGATTCCAGAAAATCTCAGCCACATATGACCGTGATGAGCCTGTACAAGAACAGTCTCCGCCTCGACTTTTCCCGACTTTCGATCACCCGGGTTGGCGCACAGGCCATGCCGGGCTCTATGCCGTCTGGGATTTCAGGCATTCCGTCTCCCTCGTCTGTCTTTCGTTCGCACGATCCCAAGGAGAAATTGATGATCGAAACCTATTCGCCTCTTGAAGGCCTTGCCGCGTTTGCAATTGCATTCGTGGCCGGAATCCTGACAGTTGTTCTGGTAAAGCGCCACGTCGACGGCGCCGTCGAGAGGGCACGGTCTTCCGGGTAGCTGTCGGCTGCCAGTGCCTGCGAGGCGCAGCCCCCGCGTCCCGCATCCACTTCAAGTCTTCTTCCTCAACCCAGCCCCGCGCGATTTGTCGCTCGGGGCTTTTCTATTTCCGGAGCTATGTTCATGATCGTTCCCGTTCGTCTTCTTGGCGCAGCCAAGGTGCCCGCAGCATGAGCTGCCCGATCTACTCCCGTCCGCGCGTCGTACAGCAAGCCTTGCAACTGCTGGCGCGCGAGGCGCGTGCAGCCGACGCGCTGACTTCCCCGGATGTCGTGCGTGACTACTTGCGCCTCCTTCTGGGAGACCGTCCGCATGAAGTCTTTGCCGTTGTCTTCGTGGATGCAATGCATCGCGTGCTCGACATCGTCGAGTTGTTCCGGGGAACGCTGACGCAGACCTCGGTCTATCCGCGCGAGGTCGTCGTCGAGGCGCTGGCGCGCAACGCCGCAACCGTCATCCTGGCCCACAACCATCCCAGCGGCCACACCCGAACCCTCGCGGGCCGATGAGTTGTTGACGCACTCCCTCAAGGCAGCTCTGGCGCTCGTGGATATACGGGTGCTGGACCATGTCCTGGTGACTCGCAGCGCTGCCGTCAGCTTCGCCGAACGCGGCTTGCTATAGGGCTCGCAGGTCTTTCCTCTTCAACCATATTCAACGGAGTCCATCCATGCCAACCTGTTCCAAATGCTCTTCCACGCGTGTTGGCACGCGAAACCGTGGTCGCAAGACGGCCGGCGCCTTAGGCGCCTTGGCCGGCGCCGCCAGTGGCGCTGCCGGCGTCCTCCGCGGTGCCCAAGCCGGCGCGACGATCGGTGCCGGTGGAGGGCCAGCGGGCGCTGTGCTGGGCACCATTGCCGGAGCCGCGTTGGGCGGCCTGGCAGGGGGCATCGCCGGCTGCGAACTCGGATCGACTTTAGGGGAGGCCGTCGACAACAACTTCCTGGACAACTGCGAATGTCTGGATTGCGGCTACACCTTCAACGCGAAGACCTTCTAACGGTCTGAGTTTCCTCAGGGCTCGCTGCCCACTGCGTGCGTCTTGCGCACGCTTGTCTTTCTCCCTTTTTCCTCCCTCGCAAACCGAATCGGCCGCATCCCGCGGCGGGCTTGGCCATGCGCGTCGCTTTGTTCAATTCTCAAAAAGGAAATCTTCATGGCTCACCTTCTGCAATCAATGGCCTACGTCGGCCAAACACCGTGGCACGACTTGGGCAACCAACTGCCAGCCAAGCAACCCATCGAGGTCTGGGCAAAAGAAGCCGGCATGGACTGGACCATCCGCGAAACCCCGGTGCGCTTCATGGCGGACCAGGCCGGCGCGCTCGGCTCGATCATGACGTTCGACGACCAGAAAGTTTTGTACCGCAGCGACACCAAGGCACCGCTGTCGGTGGTGAGCAACCGCTATCAGGTGGTCCAGCCCAAGGAGGTCCTCGAGTTCTATCGAGACCTAACAACTGTGAGCGGCTATGAGCTTGAAACCGCAGGTGTCCTGAAATCAGGCCGGAAGTTCTGGGCGCTGGCGCGTACCGGCAAGGAGTCGGCGCTCAAGGGCACCGATGTCGTCAAGGGCTACATCTTGCTCGCGACCTCCTGCGATGGAACGCTGGCCACCACGGCCACGCCGACCACGATCCGTGTCGTGTGCAACAACACCCTGTCGATCGCTCTCAACGGCGCCCCCAGCGCCGTCAAGGTGCCGCACAGCACTAGCTTCGACGCCGATGCCGTCAAGCGGCAACTCGGCATCGCGGTGTCGGGATGGGACAGCTTCATTTACAGGATGAAGACTTTGTCCGAGCGGAGGGTGAAGACGCACGAATCGATGAACTTCTTCTTGAAGGTCCTCTGCCAAAGCGATGGCCATGCCGATGCGGCCTTGGGGCTGACCAATGAGCGCGCCCTCAAGAAGGTCCAGGCGCTCTACGACGGCCACGGACGGGGTGCCGAACTGCAAGCGGCCAAGGGCACGGCCTGGGGACTGCTCAGCGCCGTGACCGAGTTCGTGGACCACGAACGGCGTGCGCGCAACCAGGAGTACCGCCTTGACAGCGCATGGTTCGGCCAAGGCGCAGCGCTCAAGCAACGCGCCCTCGACCATGCGCTGCAGTTGGCTACCTGAAGCAACTCAGCGATCGATCTCCCACCCCACCACCGCGTCATATGCCTCGGCCCATTTCGATGGACCGGGGCGTTTTTGTTGTTCGCGGCGCAACCAACATCTTCAAAGGAAACATCATGACGAATGCATTGCCCGATGAGCGACCTGCCAAGGCTCGCCCCGCACTAAAGCTGGTCAGGACGCAGGAGCTGAGCCGCGACCAGTGGCTCGCTGTCCGCAAGGGCGGCATCGGGAGTTCCGACGCGGCTGCGGCCGTGGGCCTGAGCCCCTACAAGGCCCCTCTGGAGTTGTGGATGGAAAAGACCGGTCGGGACGCTGCCTTGCCGAAAGCAGATCCCGGAGACGAGACCAGCCCGATGTACTGGGGCAATCTGCTGGAGCCCATCGTTGCAGCGCACTACACGAAGCGCACTGGTCACAAGGTGCGACGCGTCAACGCGGTGCTGCAGCATCCCCAGGAACCCTGGATGCTGGCCAACGTTGACCGCGAAGTAATCGGCGCGCCCGATGTGCAGATCCTGGAATGCAAGACGGCCGGCATGAACGGCGCGCGCCTCTGGAAGGACGGCGTTCCCGAGTACGTCCAGCTTCAGGTACTTCACCAGCTTTGCGTCACCGGCAAGCAGGCTGCCGATGTCGCCGTGCTGATCTGCGGCCAGGAACTCCAAATCCACCGTATCGAGCGCGACGAGGCGCTCATCGCGCAGCTCATGAATCTCGAGCGCCAGTTCTGGGGCTACGTGGAGCGCGACGAGGCACCGCCGGCCGACGGCTCGGACTCGGCGGATGTGGCATTGCGGTGCCTGTTTCCGCGGGACAGCGGCCAGACCATCGACTTGTCGGCGGATCTGGAGATGTCGGCGGTGTTCTCAGACCTGCTGGCGATTCGGCAGGTCCTGGCAACGAACGTCGACCTGGAAGCCCAGCTCAAGCAGCGCATTCAGCAACGCATGGGCGAGGCCTCCAAGGCGGTTTTCGAGACCGGCGAAGTGAGCTGGAAGCGCAGCAAGGACGGCGTCGCGCTGGACACGGCACGTCTCCTGAAAGCGCAGCCCGAGTTGCTGCAGAGCTTCGCCGTCGCTAAGCCTGGCTCCCGGCGGTTCCTCGTGAACACCTAACGCGTCTCGACCGGCATCCCACGGGATGCCCATCGGCCGGCCCCTCAAGTTCGAGGGAGCCGGCTTTCTTTTGTCTCATTCAACTGCAAGGAGAGCAAGATGCTCAAAGGATTGGCACTGACGCCCCCGGTCATCGGCCGGATTTCGATCGGCAAAGTCGTGGAGAAGGATGGCAGGCGACTGCCCGAGAAAGACGACGAGTTCACCGTCACCAGCCAGGTGCAAAACAGGGAAGGATGGATCACCCATCCCATCGATGAGACCCTCCGGTCATCGGCAGGCGCCAAGCTTCGCAGCATCCCGGTGCGTCTTCTGTTCGACGATGCCGACCTGAGCCTGCGCGCCAACTACACCCTGTTCGACCGGGCGACGGGTCGGCCGATGTGCGTCGGCAACGGGGAAGCCTGCAAGCGCTCAACGTCTTCTGGCCTCCAGACGCTGCCGTGCCCCTCACCCGAGGGCTGCGAGATCGCCAAGGGCGGTCATTGCAGGCCCTATGGGAGACTCAACGTGCGCATCGGCGACGACGACGAACTGGGCACCTTCGTGTTCCGGACGACCGGGTACAACAGTATCCGCACGTTGTCGGCGCGGTTGAGCTACTTCCACGCTGTCTCGGGCGGCTTGCTGTCGACCCTGCCGCTGGAGCTTCGCCTTCGCGGGAAATCGACGACGCAATCGCATCGTGCGCCGATCTACTACGTGGACCTCACCGTTCGAACTGGCATGTCGTTGGCCGACGCCATCGGCAATGCCAAGACCGAAAGCCAGAGCCGCCAGTCTTCGGGCTTCGATCAGGGCGCGTTAGACGAGGCCGCCAGGCAAGGCTTCGCCGCAGGTGCGTTCGAGGAATCGGAAGAGGAGGCTGCGTCTGTGGTCGAGGAGTTTTTTCCTGACGACTTCGAAAATGGCCAGGTCGTTGGATCGCATCGCCCAGACGCAAAGCCCGGCTTGGCGGAGAAGCTGAATCGCAGAGTCGCGTCATCGCAGCGCATCGGCGCGGCATCTGGTGGCGAGTGATATGCGCAGCATCAGATGCATCAGGCGCCTGTGTCGTCGTCTGGCCTTGGGCAAGCAGGGTCGGAGCGGTCATCGGCATCTGCCGCTTGGGCACAATCAAGCAATGCGTGAGCTTGGCCAGTTCACCGACGACGAGTTGTTTTCCCAAGCGTACGACTGGCGCAGACGGGCGCTGCACGGCGAAAATGAAGCGCGCGGCATGGCGCACGCGTTGGAGACCGAAATCCGCCGCCGTGTAGGCAACCCGAAGACCTCTTTCGCCGCACTCGATACGCGACCCCTCGCCGCGCGGTTTCGACATCCGTGGTGGCGCTTCTGGTGAACGAAATTCCTCGACGGTGGATGGCACCGTGAGCAGATCGGGGCCCCCCGTTGGGGACCGGGTCTGCTGATGTGAGTCGTGCTGTGTTGAGTGAGATCAAAAGCCCTGGAGCCAGAGACCTTCCGGTCTCTGGCGTTTCTTCTCTTCTTTTTCTTTTTGCGTATTGCAGGCCATCGTAGCCGGGCATTTCAGGCGAACGTAGCCGCCGTTTCTAACGAGCGTAGTCGGCGTTTCAGACGAACGAAGCCGGCATTTCACGCTGATCGTAGTCGCCCCAGGCGCACGCGAGTGACCCACTTCGGTGGGCATAGGCTGGCCGCTTTTTTGCGGATCAGAACCCGATGCCACCCCAAGGATCACGATGCGTCAGATACGACAGGTTCTGCGCCTGCAGACCTCAGCCACGCTCAGACCGGCCGGGCGTTGGGTATCCCGAATTCCACGGTCGGCACGTACGCACGCCTGGCGCGCGCGGCCGGCGTAGACTGGGCGATGGTCCAGACGCTCAGCGAGAGCGAGCTCGAAGCGCGCCTTTATCGAGCGGCGGTGCCGCGCGCAGCGCACCATCTGGAGACCGACTACGCGCGCGTCCACCAAGAGCTCAAGCGCTCGGGCGTCACGCGGCAGTTGCTCTGGGAGGATTACGCCCAGGCCAACGAACTGACCTACAAGTTCACCAGCTTCTGCGTCAAGTACCGCGCGTGGGCCGAAGGACTCAAGCGCTCGATGCGCCAGACCCATGTCGCGGGCGACAAGCTCTTCGTTGACTACGCCGGCGACACCATGCCGATCGTGGATTCGGCCACCGGCGACATCCGCCAGGCGCAAATCTTCGTGGCCGCGCTGGGCGCCTCCAGCTTCACCTATGCCTGCGCCACCGACGCAGACGGCGCCCGACTGGGTCGCCTCGATCATCAACGCGCTGGAGTTCATCGGCGGCGTGGTGCGCTTGGTGGTGCCCAATCAGCCGCGCGCCCTCATCGCGCAATCCGAGCAGCGTTCTCGGGAGCTTTGGAGGCGAAGTCCGTTAATTCGGAAAGAGATATTGACCGGGCAACAAGTCCTGCTCCACTAGGTTGTTGATGAGCTCGTGCAAGTATGTGGTTGATTTTATTCAGGATTCTCCGTTATTCCGTCGAAACCCGACCACCCCCTCGGCCAAGGAGCGGTGGCTGGTGCGATGCGGGCGAGCCTACGCGCGGGGAGGGTGTGGTCCATCGAGGTGCGGCCACATCAATTTAGTAACTGTCGAATGCGTTAGTACAGGGTAAACCATGTGCCACCTTAGGGCGCCAAGTCGTAGACTTCGCTTCAGATCGTCGCCGGAAGGCTCTATCGCGCCGATTGTCTTGGCACGAAGCCTGCGTCCCCGTGCGGTGAAGGAAGCGCCATGGACCAGTTCGATGTTCAATCTGTCAAAGAAGCCGATCGGTTTGCTTATTGGCACGAAGAAATCTGCCGCACCTACTGTCGCGCCGAAACGCGGGCTTTGGAGCGCGGCATGTTCCACGGTCGCCTCGCCAGAAGCCAGCTAGGGAGTCTGGAAGTCAGCGACATTGCATGTGATGCCACGCGCTATGAGAGGCAGGCGTGTGACGTGCGCGGCGCACCGAGCGATGAGTTCCTTTTGAGCGTGCTGCGCGAAGGGGAAGGGCGGTTGTCCCAGGGCGGACGAGACGCCCTGCAGCGCCCTGGCGATGTCGTCATCTACGACACGGCGCGGGCATTCCAGTACGCATTCCCTCAGCACTACCACATGGTGCTCTTGAAGATTCCGCGGCGCGCGATGCTTGCGCGCGTTCCAGAGGCAGAGCGCCTCACCTCGATCATCATCGATGGAAAGACGCCCCTGGGCGGCCTGGCCGCAAGCATGATTCAAAACGCTGCAGCTCTCGATCTACGCGAGACCGCTGCGGCTGCCAAGGTGGGCACCTCGATCATTGATGTGATTGCGGCAGCTATCGACGTGGAGTTGGCGGGTAGGGCAGAGGCACCGAATCGTCATGACGCACTCTTCGAACGCGCACGCGACTATGTTGCGACCCGTCTTGACGATCCCGACCTTGATGTCGATTCGATAGCCAAGGCGCTCTACGTTTCGGAGAGCACCCTCGGTCGCATTTTTGCTGCTCATGGAACAACCATCATGCGGTACCTTTGGCAACAGCGCCTGGAAGCCAGCCATCGTGCGTTGACCGAAGGCCGAGCTGCTCAGGTGACGGAGGTCGCCCTGAGCTGCGGGTTCACGAGCTTTTCTCACTTCAGCCGCGCCTTCAAATCCGCCTACGGCCAATCCCCAAATAAGCTGCTGCGTGCGACCGCAGAGAGCTAAGCGCGCTTACCAGCCTGATCGCTTTGCAGCCGCTCGAGGCTAGCGAGGCTTCCAACTTTTCGCGCAATTGACGCCCCGGGCGCGCGGGCGCCATCTTCACTTCTTCACTTCTTCGCCCAGATCTCGCGATCGGTTGCGCGGGCAACCTGGCAACGCCCGGGGCATCACTTTGCGTGCCCCAGTCAATTCAGGTTGACGAGCTGAGAACAGCGGCATCGGGCTCTCGCTTTTAAAGTTCCATTCACGCTAAACGTGCTCGGTCGATCAAGCCAGGCACGCAGCTAGTTCGCAACAGCGTGAAAAGGAATGTCTATGAGATCGCAGAGTGTCGGTGCACTCGTGCTGGATACCCAGGGTGCAGTAGTGCACGCGACCGGTATCGCGTGCGATTGCGCCGTTCAGCGCTCTATGTGTCGATTGCTTGATGACGTCAAGGCGGGACGGTTGCGAGGCGCAGGGACTCTGACGACGAACTGCGAATCGCACTGTGTCGAGATCCTGCGTTGCATCGACTCGGACATCCTGCTGGTCTACGACGCGCGGCGGCGCGACGACAGGTCTGCACGCGCTTGATCCCTTCTTTCATTTTGATCAGGAGCTCCCCATGAGAATCATCTCGAAGACTTGTCTGAAGTCATCCCTCCCGCTGTCGTCCTTGGCGGCAATCATGATGTTGCCTGCCGCGGTTGCTGCGCAATCGGTCAGGTCTGACCAGGGAGCAGACATCACGCCGCTGTGCGGCACGAAGCCCACCATCGTCGCGATGACTGACGGCTACGGCGGCAATACGTGGCGCAGGATCGCTGAAGCCGAGCTGAAGCAGGAAGCGTCGAAGTGCAAGAACATCACGAAGATCATCTATGCCAACGCAAACGGTGATCAGCAAAAGTCCAACAGCGACATCAACAGCATGGTGGCCCAAGGCGCCAATGTCCTGCTCGCCTTCACCGACTTTGGCGATGCCATGCTGCCGGCGCTGCGCAAGGCGCAGCAAGCGGGCGTCACCGTGGTGCCGTACTTCTCGAAGATCGCCGGCACGCCCGGCAAGGACTATACGGCCAACATCTACCAGGACCAAATCCAGGTGGGACAAATCTGGGCCGATTGGATCGGGACCACGGTCAAGAAGGGCAACGTCGTCATGCTTGGGGGGACGGCGGGCGCCACGTCCTCGCAGCGCTTCATGGATGGCTTCAGCAGCCAGCTCAAGAAGTACCCGGAAATCAAGCTTCTGAGCGACCAGTACATCGTCACGAACTGGAATCCCACTGACGGCCAGAAGGCCGTTGCAGGCCTGATCGCCAAGTACGGAAAGATCGATGCCATCGCGTCGGACTACGGCGTCACGACGCTCGCAGCAGTCAAGGCCTTCGAGCAAGCCGGTCTGCCGATTCCGGCGCAAGCCACGATCGCAAGCAACAACGAGTTGAACTGCAAGTACCTGGACGCGAAGAAGGCCGGAAAGGCTTGGCCGTATGTCTCGGTCGATGGAACCACGTCCATCGTGCGCTTTGCGCTGCGCCGCGCAATGTCTGAATACCAGGGGATCAAGAGCTCCGAACCTCTCGGGGTGTTGCCCTTCGTCTATGTCGACAGCGCCAAGGGTGTGGATCCGAAGTGCGATCCGGCCGCGCCGCCGGATGCAGATCTGGCCTCGCCCTTGCCGCAGGCCGAACTCAACGCCTTGTTCCGCAAGTAACAGAGTTCCCCCAGCGGTTGCTTGAAGGAGAGTGCAAATGAATACGAGTCAGTCCGACCTGCTTCGCCTGGACGGCGTCACGAAGGTGTTCCCCGGCGTGAAGGCCCTTGATGGAGTGACCTTCTCAGTCATGGCTGGAGAAGTCCATGGTCTTGTGGGCGAAAACGGGGCAGGAAAGTCCACGTTGATGGGCGTAGCGTCCGGTGCGTTGATCGCAGAAGAGGGCAGTGTGGTTCTGTGCGGAGCGGTCGTACGCGGCGAGCCCGACCAGGCGCGCGAGCTCGGGCTGGCCATCGTGCGGCAGGAGCCGGCGCTCATGCCTGATCTAACGGTTGCCGAGAACCTGTACCTCGGAGTTCCGCGCAGCAAGCGGCCGTCCCTCTCGACGGTCAACGCTTGGGCGGCCGAACTCCTGAAGAGCTGGAGCGACGATGCTCGCCTCGACCCGGCAGACCGTGTTGTGTCGCTCAACCCTGAGCAGCGCTTCATCGTCGAGATCGTCAAGGCATTGGCCGCCGAACCTCGCGTGCTTGTGCTCGACGAACCCACCGAACACTTGCTCGCGGAAGATGTGGATCGACTGTTCAAGCAGATCCGGAAGGTCACGGCACGCGGTTCCTCCGTTGTCTACATCTCCCACCGCATACGGGAGGTGCAGATGATTGCAGACCGCATCACGGTCTTGCGAGATGGCCAGGGTCAAGGGACTCACGATGCAGCGACCTTGAGCGAGCAGCAGATCGTCGAGTTGATTGTCGGTGGGGAGCTCAACCGGGAATTTCCCCCCAAGGCTGCGGACCCCGCGCGCCAAGCGGTCGTGCTGCAAGTCGACGCCTTGAATGGCCCCGGCTTCGCGAAAGTATCGATGCTAGCCCGCAAGGGTGAAATCGTTGGCCTTGCCGGCATTGATGGGAACGGTCAACGCGAATTCATGCGAGCTCTCGCTGGCATCGAACGGCCTACCGGCCGCGTGGCTGTCAATGAACGCGATGTGGTGCTGCGGCACGCGGGTGCCGCAGCTTCCGCCGGTATTCGCTTGTTGCCGGGCGATCGTCATCGGGACGGAATATTCGCTGACCTCTCAGTGCGAGAGAACTTCTCACTTCGCAGTCTCGTGCGTGATCTCACGGGGGGGCTCCTAAGCGGCAAGAGTGAACGCACTCGAGCGCAGGCGGCGGTATCCCGCTTTGCGGTCAAGACGCCGGATATCGAAACGCCAATCCGATCCCTTTCCGGAGGCAACCAGCAAAAGCTGGTCCTCGCGAGCGTGCTTGCGAGCGAACCGGCGGTGATGCTCGTGGACGAGCCAACGCAAGGCGTCGACATCGGCGCCCGCATGGACATCTACCGGACGCTTCGTGCGACTGCGGATGCCGGTGTCGCGGTGATCGTGGTCTCCTCCGATGCGCACGAGGTCGCCGGACTGTGCGACCGGGTGCTCATCTTCTCCCGTGGCCAGATCGTGAAGGAACTGCAGGCAGAAGAGGTCACGGAACACAACATCACGACAGCCGTTCTGACTTCGACCACTGTGCGCGAGCGACATGGCTCGCGTGTGGGAGGCTTTTGGAAATGGGCCTCAGGCGATTTGGCTCCGATTCTCATGCTGTCTGTGGCCGTCCTGCTGCTGGGCGCCTTTGCCTCCTACGTCAATGAGTTCTACCTGACCGCTCGAAACTGGGGCGGCGTGTTACCGCTCATAGCGACCCTTGCACTGGTCGCGTTCGGCCAGCAGCTTTTGATGCTGGTCGGCGGCATAGACCTTTCCGTGGGTCCACTCATGGGCTTCATCGTCGTCGTCGAGTCATTCTTCCTCGTGGGCGGTGCACCGCTGGAGTCCCAGGCGATGGGCTGGGCCTTGGTGCTGGTCATTGCGGCAGGCGTAGGGTTCGTCAACTGGCTGCTGGTCGACCCTGTTGGCCTTCATCCAATGGTTGCAACGCTTGCCACTTACATGGCGCTGCAGGCACTTTCGCTGATGCTGCGGCCCGTCCCCGGCGGACTGATCGCTGACGGCGTCATGGAAGGCGTTGGTGTCAGCTTCGGCATAGTGCCCCTCTCCATTCTGGTGGTGGGAGTGTTGGCAGTGCTGCTCGAGTTCGGCCTCTTCAGGCGCACGTGGGGTCTGGCATTCCGCGGCTTTGGATCGCGTCCTGAGGCAGCGCGGATGGCAGGCGTGCGACCTCGCCTGACGCTCCTCGCCGCCTATGTCGGATGTTCTCTTCTGGCGGGCCTTGCCGCGATTCTCATGCTGGCGCAGGTCGGATCAGGCGATGCGACTGCAGGGGTGAATTACACCCTGGCAAGCGTGGCAGCCGTCGTTATTGGCGGTGCCAGCCTCTTCGGCGGGCGTGGATCCTTCATCGGCGCGTTGCTGGGCGCGCTCCTCATCACGCAAGTGAACGTCGTGACAACTTTCCTCGGCCTCACCGACGCCTGGCAGTCCTACCTCCTGGGCGGAATGATCCTGGCGTCCGTGGCCGTGTATTCGAAGAGCAGACAAATGGCGGTGGCAGTATGAGCAAGATCATCAGTATCGGTGGGAACGAGGCCATGGTGGCACCAGGCCCCACGACGGCTTCTCGTGCGAAGGCATGGCGACCGTCCATGGGAGAGTTTCGGTGGATCTGGATCGGGACGATCGTGCTCTTTGCATTGAGCAGCATCGTCGCTCCCGGCACGGTCACGCGCGGCTCGTTGCTCGCAATGCTGCCCTTCGCCGGCATCCTGGCCATCGTTGCAACAGGGCAGACGGTGGTGATTCAGCAGCGGGGACTGGACATGTCTGCGGCTGGCATGGTTTCCCTTGCGGGCATCGTCGCAGCGGTCATTGGTTATGCGACACAGTCATTGCTGCTTGCAGTCTTGGGTTCGGTCGGGGTCGCCGTTGTCGTAGGCCTGTTCAACGGCCTTCTGGCCGCCCGGGTCAACATCACTCCGCTTGTTGCGACCCTTGCGGTCAACGCATTGCTCATCGGAGCGATTCGATCGATCACTGGAAACGCGCCCATCTCTGTACCTCCCGGCATTCAGTCGTTTGCGCACGGCAGCCTGCTGGGGGTACCGCACAGTGTGTGGCTTGCGATCCTCTTTGTCGCGACGGTGGCTTTGGTGACCCGGCGCACCGTGATCGGGCGGCGATTCGTCGCAGTGGGGGTCAACCCTCGTGCAGCAGGTGCCGCGGGCGTTGTCGTGTTGCGCTACCAGATCGGCGCGTACGCGGTCTCGGCGACCTGTTTCGCAGTCGCGGGCATCCTGCTGGCTGGGTTCATCGGCAACGCCTCGCAGACCGCAGGCAATGAGTATCTGCTGCCGGCGATTGCTGCGGTCGTGGTCGGAGGAACGCCGTTCACTGGCGGGCGTGGAAGTGTCGTGGCAAGCGGCATCGCTGCGCTGTTCATGGCGCAACTGGCCCAGATGGTCCTGGCACTGGGCGCAGGCCCTGCGGTCCAACTGCTCGTCACTGCCCTTGCGATCCTGTTGGCAACCACGATTCGCGCATTGCCGCGACTGCTGCAAGTCATCGCGGGAGGTGCCAAGGCATGAGCTATCAGGACCTGCACTACGCCGAGTTGCTGGAGGTCTCGCGGCTGCTGCATTCGCGCGAGCTCTCCCCGGTTGAACTGACCACTTCGATGTTGGACCGCGTGCGCAACGTTGACAAGAAGCTTCACGCGTATGTTCGAGTGATGGAAGAGGATGCGCTGCGCAGTGCCCGCGCCGCCGAGTCGGAGATCGCTCGTGGGGAGATCCGTGGGCCGCTGCACGGCGTGCCGCTCGCCATCAAGGACATCTTCTGGACTGAAGGAGTACCGACCGCCTCGGGAATGGCCATCCACAAGGATTTCGTTGCTCATGAAGATGCCACGGCAGTCGAACGCTTGCGGGCGGCAGGAGCTGTGTTACTTGGCAAGCTCACGTTGACCGAGGGTGTTTACGCAGAGCACCGCCCACCGTTTCAGGCCCCTACCAACCCGTGGAGTGCCGACCATTGGTCCGGCGCCTCGTCGAGTGGTAGTGGGGTTGCGGTTGCCGGGGGGCTGTGCTTCGCGGCGCTCGCTTCGGAAACGGGTGGCTCGATCAAGCTTCCGGCAGCTGCGAATGGGGTCACCGGCGTGAAGCCCACGTGGGGGAGGGTCAGCCGACATGGGGTTTTCGAGTTGGCTGCCTCACTGGATCATGTAGGTGTCATGGCCCGAAGCGCGGCGGATGCAGCCGCCGTTCTGGGCGCCATCGCAGGACCGGACCGAAAGGATCCATCGGCTGCTCGCGTTGAAGTGCCTGATTACCTCTCGCGAGTGTCTACTGGGGCGAAGGGCTTGCGGATCGGCCTTGATCCTGCCTGGTGCACTGCAGGCGTCGATCCATCGACGGCCGGCGCCGTCGAGACTGCGGCTCAAACGCTCCGATCTCTGGGAGCTGAATTGAAACCTGTGGTGATCCCCAGCGGGGAGGCCATGATTTGGGACTGGTTCGGTATATGTGCCGCCCAGACGGCTTTGGCTCATGAGGCGACCTATCCGAGTCGTGCGGATGAGTATGGGCCTGCTTTGCGCGACCTGTTGGATCAGGGTAGAAAGATGAGCGGCGTTGAGTTGCAGCGCCTGCTTCACCGGCGAGAAGCCTTCAGCCTTGCGTTGGATCGTGTATTCGGGGAGGTTGATCTGCTCGCACTACCCGTTCTCTCGTTTCCCACGCCGTCTATGGCGCGAATGCAGTCGGTGGACGACGAGCTGATCGCAGGGCTGCACCGCTTCACGTGCCCGTTCAACATGTCAGGTCACCCAGGTATCGTGCTTCCTTGCGGCTTCACCCAGGAAAAGACCCCCATAGTCTTTCAGCTGGTGGGCCGCCGATTCTCGGAGGACGTCCTATTCGCAGCGGGTAGCGCCTACCAAAGAGCAACTGATTGGCACAAGCGGCATCCCTCGATAGCATGAAGCGGTTGAGAGTCTGAAAGGTTTCTTGGAAGGGACTTTCCCATGCACATCGAACCCGGAATCTTGTCTGCCATGAAGGTAGGCGCGGCCAACACTGTTGCCGTGGCGATGCTTGTCCCGATGGCAATTCATTGCACACGAAAGCCGTGGCTGTTGGTCCGAGCGTGCCTTGCGGCTGGCTTCTTTACATTGGCAATGCAGATCTTCCATCTGAAGGTGGGACCGTCTGAACTGCATTTCGTCGCAGCGATGCCCATCTACTTGACACTGGGAGTCGTTCCGACCTTGTTGGGTTTCGCGGGTGGCCTCCTCCTTCAGGGGGCGTTGTTTGAACCAGTGGACCTGGTTCATCTGGGAGTCAACACGCTATCCCTTGCAATACCATTGTTGATAGTGCACTTCGCACTTGGCGCTCGCATCCAGCGACTGCGACTGCGAGACGTTTTGCGTCTAGATGGGACCTACTACGCTGGACTGACGTTGATGGTCGGGTTCTGGCTCTCATTGAGCGATACGCTGACGCCACTATCCGAGTGGGTGCGTTTCGCTTCGTCGTACCTCACTGTCGTTGTGTTTGAGCCCTTCGTTACTGTCGCAATGCTCAGTGTGTTGGGTCATCTGCGCGGTCATCCCATCGTTCAAAGCTGCTTCGACCTCCATCCTGCAGCTTGATTACCATGTCACATTCACATACCAAGCCTCCCTCGGATCCTGCGCTTCGAATCAAGGCGATAGAGACCCTCATGCTGGAGAAAGGCCTGATCTCGCTCGAAGCGGTAGACGAATTCATCGACATCTGCGAGAACCGCATTGGGCCGCGGAATGGGGCGAAGGTGGTCGCGCGCGCCTGGACTGATGCGGAGTACAGGAAGCGATTGCTTGCGGACGGCACCGCGGCTATTGCGGAACTAGGATTCCAGGGTGGTCAGGGCGAGCACATGGTCGTGCTAGAGAATACGCCTCTGGTTCACAACGTGACGGTGTGCACACTGTGCTCGTGCTACCCGTGGCCAACGCTAGGCCTTCCACCAGTTTGGTACAAGTCTTCCGCCTACCGCAGCCGAGTGGTCATAGAGCCGCGGAAGGTCCTGAGCGAGTTTGGCCTGTCCATCGAAGACGAGGTCGAAGTGCGCGTGTGGGATTCCAATGCCGAGATGCGCTACCTGGTTCTTCCGATGCGACCCGCCGGTTCCGACGGCTTGAGCGAAGACGCATTGGCGGGTCTCGTCACGCGAGATTCCATGATCGGGACGGGCCTTCCGAAGTCACCCCAAGGAGCGGAACCATGAATTCCATCGCGGACATGGGCGGCATGCACGGCTTCGGCCCAGTCATCTCCGAAGGAGAGGTCGAACCGGTCTTTCATGAGGATTGGGAAAGGCGTGTCTGTTGCGTCAATCTCGCAATTTGGTTTGGCGGCGCCTGGTGTGCTGATGAGACGCGCAACATGATGGAATCCATGGAGCCGTCGCACTATCTAAGTAGCAGCTACTACGAGCATTGGCTCTATTTCATGGAGACACTGCTGGTGAAAAAGGGCGTGGTCACGCAGCAGGAACTGGAGGCCGGTCACCTGATCTCCTCCGGGAAGGGAAGCACTTTGATCACCCCCATCAAGAAGCAGGATTGCTGGCCGGCGTTCCGAGCTGGTGGCTCCATTGCTATGCCAACGAACGCGACCCAACGGTTTCAAGAAGGCGATAGGGTCAAGGGTCGGAATATCAATCCAGAGCACCACACGCGACTTCCGCGATACGCAAGGGGTCGGAAGGGGACGGTGGCCCGCCATCTCGGAAGCTTCGGCTTTGCTGATTCGCGAGCTCAAGGCCTGGGAAATGATCCTCAGCACATGTACACGGTCCGCTTCGAAGGTGAGGAGCTTTGGGGGCCAGATGCCGGTCCTTGCGACGCGGTGTACCTTGACCTGTACGACAGCTACCTGGATCCCGTGGCATGACGGCGCTGATGCACGAGTTGCTCGATCCTCGTCGGGAAGGGGCTGAGCTGCAATTGCCCCGAGATGAACACACGCCAACGTTCTCGGAACCATGGCAAGCGGAGGCCCTGGCGACGACGGTGGAGATGAGCCGGCGGGGCGTATTTACGTGGAAGCAATGGGTGCAGGCGTTCAGCGCAGAGATCGCCGCGCATCCTCAACGCACCTTGGAGGATGCGAACACGGCCTACTACCGTCAATGGCTGACCGCACTGGAAAAGCTGCTTTGTGAACTTGAACTCACTGATCCTCAGTCGATCGCCGACACGATGCAGGATTGGCGGCTTTCATACATTCATACGCCGCATGGTGAAGCTGTGACCTTCCGTCGCGCCTTGCCGGCTGCGAGCTTTCATGAAGGTGAACATCACCATCACCACGACCACAAGCTGCGCGCGAAACCCATTGCAGTGAGCCGCGCCGTGCATCGTTGAATTTGCCGGTGCCAGTCAAATGACCTGACGGTTCCAGGACAGCGTGAAGAAGGCTCTTCCCGCATAGTTCATCTACCCAACCGGAGATGACCTATGAGTGAGATTAGCAGCGGTGCCGATGAAATGCTTCCCGAAGACTATCCTGGTCGGATAGTGGCTTTTCCTGAAGGCATCGAGCACCTGGTGTTCGCGATGTTCGGGATGCAAGGAAAGAGTGAAGAGGCGGCGAACCCACATCGAAAAGCACTTTGCCAGCTGTTCGAGCTACCCGACGGTCCAGGCAATGTCGAGCGTTCGCACTACGTTGATCCCCAGGGATACCACTGCGATGTCTTCATGACCTATTGGGCTGGACGGGACGCATTCGAGCGCTGGGTACACAGTGAAACAGTGACCGATTGGTGGGCATCGTTGTCGACGGATCCGAGCAACGACGTGGGTGTTTGGCGCGAAGTTCTCAGCCCGCACAAGGACCGTTTCAACTACGCAGCCGGAGTTGAGGAGAAGGCTGGATCTGCGGCGATTCTTCCGCTCGAGCCCTGCAACAAGTTTGGCTATTGGGGTAGCTATCGCGACCGCTTGCCCGGATCGAAGGTCGACGATTTCCAGAGCCCGTATGAAACGATGCCTGAGCCAGTTCTTCGTGAAACGAAGGGCAAGCGCATTCTGATTTCGACGCCGGACAACATGTGCTTCATTCGCGAGGGCCAGGGCTGGGACCGTTGTGAACCGGAGGAGCGCAGGGTCTGGAAGACCATGATGGAGAAAGTGGTCGAGCATTGGGTCGCCTTCCTACGCGATCGGCCGTCCGAGACTGGATGCATGTCGATTCGGTTCTGCCGAGAGCAGGACCTGGTCACCGGCGTGGAGCGAGAGAAGCAATCTCAGTTCGGCTTCTTGCTCTCGCTGGGGCACATCGAACAAGCTGCCCGGACCCAGAAATGCCATCTGGCGGTTCGAAGCAAGTTCATAGACATGTACACGGAGCCCAAGTTTCAGCCGCAGATGCATATCTGGGTTGAGGAGCATGTGCTGAAGAGCGACGAGGTGGACGCGCAGTATGTGAATTGCCATCCGAAGACCGGCCTGCTTCCGTACTTCGATGCAACGGAAATTCCGGCCGATCGGGGTGTGCGCCTTGGACAGAAAGTCGAGCAACTGGCGCGATAAGTCTTTCGCAGAGAGGTCGCCGGAGGTCGCCGGAGGGCCAGATTCAATGGCAGCACTTTCAGTGGGATGCCAAGGGGCTGGCAACGGCGGCCATCGCCGCCGCTTTGTTCGATCAAAAGACGATGGATCGGATGCGTGCGCGGCTATCCGACGCGGAGGCTCTGGTGGCCCAAGCGCCGCGAGACTTCCGCACCGCATGCCTTCGCCGCCTGTGCCTGAGTGCCATCCCACGCAATGTCGAACGAGCGCGAGCGCCCCATCAGCGTTACGCCCAAAACGATGTTCCCCGAATAGTCGAAGACAGGAGCAGCGAAAGAACACACCCCAGGGGTTGGGTTGTTCACTGATCGAGAAACGCCATGCTTGCGCACCTCATTGAACATCGCCTGCAAGTTGCCAGGCTCCGTCGGCTTGGCAATGTCGGGGCCGAGCCGCCGTTCGTCTTCGAGCAAGGACTCTTCGATCAGCTTGGCGGGCAGGTAGGCCGCGAACATACGACCCGTCGCCGTGCCCGCCAGCGACATCACTGTTCCGGTACGAATGTTGGTGTGCAACGGATAAATCGCGTCGAAGAGAAACACGATCGTGGGTCCTTGGTTGCCCCAGACCGACAGAGCGACGCTATGTCCGGTCTCCCTGGCGAGATTCTCCGCGAACGGAATTGCCTCCCGAACAGGGTTGAGCATTCGGAGCGTGACGAGGCCAAGTTGCATCGCGGTTGGCCCCAGCCAGTAGTAGCCCGTGGAGGCCTCCTGCGTCACCAAGCCCAGCTTGGTGAAGCTGACCAAGTAGGGGTGAGCCTTCCCGGGTGCCATGTCGGCCGCCTTGGCCAGTTCCTTCAACGGCATCGGACGCCCCTGCGCGCCCAAGGCGAGCAGCAATTGACCGCCGGCCTCAACGGACTGAATGCCCCGGCGCTCCTTCTCGGAAGCCACGTCACCGCTCTCGTTTTCGAGTTCGCTCATTGGGTCTCCTAACGATTTTGATTGTAACAACTTCATTAGTGACGGATAAACCATTTGCATAGAGTAAATGCGTTAGTACAATGCTAACGCCCAACGGGCTTCACGCACAGCCCATACCAAGGAGTAAAGGCAATGAACAAGCAGGAATCGGAGTACGACGTTCTGGTGGTCGGCACAGGCGCGTCGGGCATGTCGGCGGCGGTCACGGCCGCGTATGAGGGTCTCAAAGTGCTGGTCGTCGACAAGGCGCCCGTTTATGGCGGTACGACAGCGCGCTCGGGCGGATGGCTGTGGATCCCCGGCACCAAACTCGCGAGGGAGCAGGGCATCAGCGAGCCAACGGGCGCCGCTCGCGCGTACCTTCAACACGAAGCAACGACGCATTTCGACGCGGCGCGCGTCGACGCCTTCATCGAGAACGGTCCAAAGGCCATCGACTTCTTCACCGAGAAGACGTGTGTGCAGTTCGACATGCCGCCGGTCTTCCCGGACTATCACGCCGAGGCGCCCGGCGGCCAGCCCGGCGGGCGCTCAATGGTGACCCGCCCCTTTGATGCGCGTGAACTGGGAGACCGGGTGGCCAAACTGGCACCCCCTGTGCCTGAGCTGACCGTGTTCGGCATGATGCTCGGTTCGGGCAAGGAACTCTGGCACTTTCTGCGTGCCTTCAAGTCGCTGGAATCGTTCTGGTACGTCACCAAGCGATTCGGCGGCCACCTCCTGGACGTTCTGAGGTATGGCCGCGGCATGACACTTACCAACGGCAACGCTTTGGCTGGGCGGCTCTTCAAGGCGGGCATGGATTTGAATGTCTCCGTTTGGCTCGACTCACCGGTCAAGAAACTCATCGTTGAGGGCGACGAAGTCTTGGGGGCGACGGTTGTGCGCAATGGCACGGCGACGGACATTCGTGTCCGCCGCGGCGTGGTCTTGGCGTGCGGTGGCTTTCCCTATGACATCGAACGTCGCAAGCAACTTTTCCCGCACGCACCGACTGGCCGCGAGCACTTCACCCCCTCACCCGCACTGAATACCGGAGACGGCCTGCGTTTGGGTGAATCGGTGGGTGGCTGGGTCGACCCCACGATCCCGAACGCCGCGGCGTGGTGCCCGACGTCTGTGACTAAGCGCAAGGATGGCTCCGCGGGCGTCATGCCTCACTTCATCGATCGCGCCAAGCCTGGCGTGATTGCAGTAACGCCAAAAGGACGACGCTTCACCAACGAGGCGCTGTCCTATCATGATTTCATTCAGGACCTCGTGAGGGCGTGCACGGGGACGCCTGAGGTCACCTGCTGGCTCATCTGCGATCACCAGCATCTTCGCGAATATGGGTTGGGCGCCGTGGCTCCGTTCCCGTTGCCCATCGGCAGGCATCTGAAGAGCGGCTATCTCAAGAAGGGCAAGAGCCTCGAGGAACTGGCCAAGGTCCTTGGCGTTCCGTACGCCACGCTTCAAGAAGAAGTAGCCACCTTCAATCGGGATGCGTCGTCCGGACTCGACACCAAGTTCGCAAAAGGCAGCACTGCCTACAACCGCTACCAGGGCGACTCATTGGTCAAGCCCAACCCGTGCATGGCGCCCATTCGCCAGGGTCCGTACTACGCGATCAAGATTGTCGTCGGGGAGATCGGCACATTCGCAGGGCTGGCGACCGATGAGTCTTGCCAGGTTCTGACGAAGGATGGACAGCCGATCCAGGGCCTGTACGCCGTCGGCAACGACGCCGCCAGCATCATGGGCGGCAACTACCCCGGCGCAGGCATCACCCTGGGCCCAGCCCTCACATTCGGCTATGTCGTTGGACAGGTACTCGCGAAGCAGACGAATCGATCCGTCGCCGATGTCGTTCAGTTGGCCACACCCCGCGTGCATGCACACGCGGCCTGATCCACAGACCAGAAAACGCAGGACAGAAAAATGGAAATCTCTCAACTCATGGCCCCCGACGTCCTGAGCGGACGCCATGCGCTAGTGACCGGCGCGGGGCAGGGCAATGGCAAGGCCATCGCCAAAGGCTTGGCCAAGGCCGGTGCCAGCATCATCGTCACGGATCTGAATGAAGAGAACGCTAAGGCCGTTGCCTCGGAGATCAACAGCGCGGGCGGAACGGCGGTTGCGTACAAGCTGGACGTGACCTCGCAGGATGCTTGTCAAGCACTCGCGGCCAGGGTTGCGAGCGAAGTCGGCAGCATCGACATCCTCGTCAACAACGCGGGCATCATCATCCGCGAGGGCTTGGACAGTCCCAAGGTCGCTTCGAACCTCGAGCGCACGCTGGACGTGAATGTGATGGGCACATTCCTCCCGACGCATGCATGGCTCGACGCACTGAAAGCCACTAAGGGGGTGGTCATCAACGTGGGATCCATTGCTTCAAGCACCGGGATTCCCAATGTCGTGGGGTACTCCCCGTCCAAGGGCGCGGTCAAGCTCATGACGCAAGCCCTTGCCGTTGAACTGGCGAAGGACGGTGTCCGCGTGAATGCAATCGCTCCCGGGGTTATCGAGACACCCATGACCTCGTACACACGCGAAGCACCGGAGCGCCTGGACAAATTCATGCTGCGCACGCCGATGGCGCGTGTTGGGCAACCCGAAGAACTCGTCGGGCCCGTTGTCTTCCTGGCCTCGGACATGGCCAGCTACGTGACGGGAGTAACGCTTCCCGTCGACGGCGGCTTCCTCGCATCCTGATTCCACGTTCGATTTCGAACCACCACCGTCGAAAGACAGCCATGAGCGAGCGTTCCTCTGCTCTGCCAGCGAGCCATTCTGACCATCGGGTGGCGAACAGCATAGGCTCGGAATCTCGCGTGCGGCGAGGTGCTCGAAGCAGGTTACATCACCCCGGAGGGCACCGTCCGTGCGCTCCTCAGCGATCCCAAGGTCAAGGCGGACTACCTCGTTACGCGTTGGCCCTTTCAACCGACTACACAAGGAGCACCCCATGAGCCAAAGCAAGAAATTCGCCTCCCAGGCCGACCTCGAAGAGAAGAAGGTCACGTTCAGCCAGATCTCGGAGCATGCCTGGGCCTACACGGCCGAAGGCGATCCGAATACCGGCATCATCATTGGTGACGATGCTGTGCTCGTTGCCGACACGCAGGCTACGCCCGCGATGGCGGCCGACGTGATCCGTCGCATTCGCGAAGTGACCGACAAGCCGATCAAGTACGTCGTGCTGACGCATTACCACGCGGTGCGTGTGCTCGGTGCCAGCGCATACGGAGCACAGCACATCCTCGCGAGCCAGGACACGTACGACCTCATCGTCGAACGCGGCGAGCAGGACAAGGCCAGCGAGATCGGCCGCTTCCCGCGCCTCTTTGCCGGCGTCGAGACCGTGCCGCCCGGTATGACGTGGCCGACGATGACCTTCACCGGCAAGATGACCTTGTGGCTCGGCAAGCTGGAAGTGCAATTGCTCCAGCTCGGCCGAGGCCACACCAAGGGCGACACCGTCGTCTGGCTGCCCGGGGAAAAGGCACTTCTTTCCGGCGACCTCGTGGAATTCGGTGCGACGCCTTATGCCGGTGACGCCTACTTCAAGGACTGGCCGCAAACGTTGAACAACCTCGCGGCGCTCAAGCCCAAGGCGCTGGTGCCCGGACGCGGCGCCGCGCTGACCACGCCCGAGGACGTCGCCAAGGGCCTGACGGAGACGCGCGATTTCATCTCCGACGTGTATGCCAACGTCGAGAAGGGTGTCTCCGAGGGCAAGGACCTGAACACGATCTACAAGGACACGTGTGCCGCGCTCAAGCCTAAGTATGGCCACTGGGTGATCTTCGACCACTGCATGCCGTTCGACGTGACGCGCTGTTACGACGAAGCGACCAAGTACGCCGACCCGCGCATCTGGACCGCCGAGCGTGACATCGAGATGTGGAAGACGCTCGAAGGCTGATCGCCGGTCCGAGCCACGGCTGATCGTTTCGAGTTCGCCGGTCAGCCTTGGCACGACAGATACATAGGACAGGGTAGGACAGCGGCCCCGCGGCCGCCGCGGGGCCGCCCTCACCCTGAAATCGAAAGCGCTCGCCATAGTTCAAGGACACCACCATGCTGATCAAGAAAGTTCACCACGTCGCCTACCGATGCATCGACGCCAAGCAGACCGTCGAGTGGTACGGCAAGCATCTGGACATGAAGTTCGTGCTGGCCATCGCCGAGGACGAAGTGCCATCGACCAAGGCACCTGATCCCTACATGCACATCTTTCTCGACGCTGGCCAGGGCAATGTGCTGGCCTTCTTCGAGCTGCCGAGCCAGCCACCGATGGACCGCGACCGCAACACGCCGGCCTGGGTGCAGCACCTGGCACTGGAATGCGACTCGGTGGACACCTTGCTGGCTACCAAGCAGCGCCTGGAGGCCGCCGGTATCGAAGTACTCGGTCCGACCGACCACACAATTTTCAAGTCGATCTACTTCTTTGACCCGAACGGTCACCGCCTGGAACTGGCGGCCAACACCGGTACGCCGGAGTTGATGCGCAAGCTCGACGAGGTCAAGTGGGCGATGCTCGAGGAGTGGTCGCAGACGAAGCGCGCGCCGAAGCACGCAGCCTGGATGCACGACGGCAGCCTGACCACGCCGGCCGATTGACGCCTGCACAAGAAATGCGTGAGCCTCCCATGACCACCTTGAACGAATTCCGCGAGTCGGCCATTCGGAGCACGATCGCTCTCGACGCCACTCTCGACCCGAAGTTGCGCAGTTGGGTCGACTCGGCCAACGAAGCGGGCTGTGACTTCCCGATCCAGAACCTGCCTTTCGGCCGCTTCAGCCACGGCAGCGACGCCGCGCCGCGCATCGGCACAGCGATCGGCGACCGGATCCTTGACCTGCGCCGCGCGGGCCTGATCGATACCGACGACATGAATGCGCTGATGGTCGCCACGCCGGAAAAGCGACGCGCGTTGCGCGCACTGATCTCGGGCGGTTTGGCCGAGGGGAGCGCTCGCCAGTCGGAGTGGGAGTCGGCCTTGGTCGCCCAGTCGGCGGCCACGATGCACGTACCCTGCCGCATCGGCGACTACACCGACTTCTACACCAGCGTTCACCACGCGACCACGGTCGGCAAGCAGTTCCGTCCGGACAACCCGCTGCTCCCGAACTACAAGTGGGTGCCGATCGGCTACCACGGACGGGCCTCGTCCATCGGCGTCAGCGGCCAGCGCTTCAAACGGCCGCACGGTCAGACCAAGGCGCCCGACGCCGACGCGCCCAGCTTCGGGCCGTCGAAGCGCTTGGACTATGAACTGGAGCTGGGCTGGTTCACCGCCCAGGGCAATGCGCAGGGCGACCCGATCGGCATCGGCGCGGCCGAGGCGCACCTCTTCGGCGTGACGCTCTTCAACGACTGGTCGGCGCGCGACATCCAAGGCTGGGAGTACCAACCGCTGGGGCCTTTCCTGTCGAAGAACTTCGCAAGCACGGTCTCGCCCTGGGTGGTCACGACCGAGGCACTGGCGCCGTTCCGCGTGGCATTCGAGCGTCCGGCCGGAGATCCGCAGCCGCTGCCGTACCTGGACTCGGAGGCGAATCGCACGCAGGGCGCATTCTCGATCGAGCTCGAAGTCCTGCTGCAGACCGCCAGGATGCGTGAAGCCGGCGAGGCACCGGTTCGGCTGTCGCGCACCAACAGCGCCCGCGCCGCCTACTGGACGCCGGCGCAGCTGATCGCCCACCACACGGTGAACGGCTGCAATCTGCAGCCCGGCGACCTGCTGGGCTCGGGCACGCTGTCGGGTCCCGATGCGGAGGAGGCCGGCTCGCTGATGGAGTTGACAGCCGGCGGCAAGCTGCCAATCCAGCTTACTAACGGCGAGAGACGCAGCTTCCTGGAGGACGGCGACACGTTGGTGATGCGCGGCTGGTGCGAATGCCCTGGCGCGGTACGCATCGGGCTGGGCGAAGTGGTCGGCACCGTCGAAGCAAGATGAAGAAGGCCATCCCGCTCGACGAGGCCGTCGCGATGATCCCCGACGGGGCTACCGTAATGGTGGGCGGGTTCATGGGGGTTGGATGTCCGCCTCGGCTGATCCAGGAGCTGGTCCGCCAGCGACGCGGCGGGCTCACGCTCATCAGTAACGACACGGCGCGCCCTGGCGTCGGTGTCGGCCGGCTCATTGACGCGGGTCTGGTTGCGAAGATCGTCGCCAGTCACATTGGTACCAACGCCGTGACCCAGCGCCTCATGCTCGACGGCAGCCTTGAAGTGGAACTCGTCCCTCAAGGCACTCTGGCAGAAAGGATCCGCGCCGGCGGCTTCGGGCTCGGTGGGATCCTGACACCGACCGGCGTCGGCACGCTGGTCGCCGAGGGCAAGCGAACGCTCGAGGTGGACGGCCGCACCTATCTGCTCGAAACGGCCTTGAAGGCGGACTTCGCGCTGATCAGCGCCAAACGCGCGGACTACTACGGAAACCTCGAGTACACGCTCACGGCGCGCAATTTCAATCCCCTGATGGCCATGGCGGCGACAACGACGATCGCCGAAGCCGAAAGCATCGTGCCTGTCGGAATGATCGCTCCCGACTGCGTCGTGACGCCGGGTGTGCTCGTGCAGGTCCTCGTCGGAAAGGAGCGAGTCGCATGAACGACAAAGAGGTGATTGCAAGTCGCGTCGCGCGAGAGCTCAAGGATGGTGACCGCGTCAACCTCGGGATCGGCCTACCTACGCTTGTGGCTCGCTACCTTTCTCCTTCGCTTCATGTCTTCTTCCATTCAGAGAATGGAATCATGGGCATGAGCCCTTTGCCGGGTGAGGGCTTCGAGGACATCAACCTGACAGACGCGGGAGGGCGCCCGGTCGGAGCACTTCCTGGTGCCTGTGCGTTCGATTCCGCGTTCTCGTTCGGAATGATTCGCGGCGGGCACCTGGATGTGACGGTGCTTGGTGGACTGGAGGTGGATGAACTCGGCCAGCTTGCCAATTGGATGGTTCCCGGTTCGATGATCCCCGGCATGGGCGGCGCAATGGATCTCGTCACCGGCGCCCGTCGGGTCATCGTGGCGATGACTCATCGATCGAAGACGGGCTCAAAGATCGTGCGGCGTTGCAGCCTTCCCATCACTTCAGTCAGGCGTGTCGATCTCGTCGTCACCGAGCTTGCCGTCATTCGGCCGACGGAGGAGGGGCTGGTACTCGAAGAGGTCATGCCCGGCATTTCGGTCCGCGAGGTTGTCGATGCCACTGACGCCGGTCTGATCCTGGCTCCGGGTTTGGTGCCATGAGGACGGTTGTTGCCGGCGGAGCTGAAGGAGCCGTGACTCATCCTCCAATCGATTCGAGGACGCTTGGGCTGCTCAGCCTGTGCGCATTTGCAAGCATGGCTTCCATGCGCATCTGCGATGCCATGCTTCCCTCGTTGGCGAGGGAGTTCTCGACGACTACGGGGCAGGCCGCTCGGGCCATCTCGGCCTTTGCCTTGTCCTACGGTGTACTTCAACTCTTCTACGGTCCCTTGGGTGATCGCCACGGCAAGGCGCGTGTGGTCGGCTTCGCGACCTTGGCCTGCACGGTCGGATGCGTGGCAGCCGCGTTGTCGCCGAATCTGGATTGGCTGGTTGGCAGCCGCGGCCTGACGGGAATGGCGGCGGCCGGAATCATTCCGTTGACGATGGCGTGGATCGGCGACAGCGTTGCCTATGAGCTTCGCCAGGAAGTGCTGGCAAGGCTCCTGGGCGCCACGGTGTTGGGAATGGTCTGCGGTCAGTGGTTTGGCGGACTTCTCTCCGAGCTCTTCGGCTGGCGATCGGCGTTCGCCGTTCTCGCACTGATCTTCTTGGTCAGCGGAACCATGTTGACGAGAAAGGTGAGTGCTCTTGCGCATTTCAGAACTGCAGATGCCGGAAGCATTGGACGCCGTGTGCTGGATGTTCTTTCCAAGCCATGGGCCAGGATGGTCTTGGTCATCACCTGCATCGAAGGAGCGTTGGCGTTCAGCGCGCTTGCCTTCATCCCTTCCCATCTGCATGCGACCTTCCATCTGACGATGCCTGCGGCTGGCGCCGTCGTTGCGCTCTATGGCGTAGGAGGCCTGCTGTACAGCCGCTGTGCCCGCGCATTGTTGCGTCGCTTCGGCGAAGCAGGACTCGCGAGGCTCGGAGGAGCGTGCATGGGCCTCGCATTCGCGACGGTCGCGTTTGCACCGTCCTGGCCTTGGGCACTGCCGGCCTGCCTAGTCGGCGGATTCGGCTTCTATGCACTGCACAACACCCTGCAAACCAATGCAACCCAGATGGCGCCTGCTGCACGTGGCACTGCGGTTTCGTTGTTCGCATGCGTTCTGTTTCTCGGTCAGTCGCTCGGCATCCTTTACGCAGCGTGGGTCATCGACCGGTTCTCTTCATCGATGGTCTTCGCGTCTTCTGCCTTGGGACTTCCTCTGCTTGGTGGCGCATTCGCGTTCCTGGTCAGAGGGCGCCACAGGCTCCTGAAGGCGGCCTGATGTCCAAGAGCGAAATGCGTCCAACCGCCACTGCGGCTGCCCTTTCTCTTCGATCAGAAAGTCTTGCCATGAAACCTCATGAACCCCCCCTCCTTTTTCAATCGATTCGTCTGCGCGAACTGGAGCTGAAGAATCGAGTCGTGATCTCTCCCATGTGCCAGCACGCCGCCGAGGCGGGACATGCGACGCCATGGCACTTGGTGCACCTCGGAAAGTTTGCGCTAGGCGGAGCGGGGCTGATCCTGACCGAGAGTACTGCCGTCGATCCCCGTGGGCGCATCGGGACTGCCGATCTGGGTCTCTG
This sequence comes from Variovorax sp. SRS16, assembly GCF_901827165.1. NCBI lineage: Bacteria > Pseudomonadati > Pseudomonadota > Betaproteobacteria > Burkholderiales > Comamonadaceae > Variovorax > Variovorax sp. SRS16. The sequence continues at coordinate 4,980,931 of NZ_LR594666.1, read as the reverse complement.
GAAGGACAGCCACATCGAAGCATTGAAAGAGGTCGTCGATTTCGTGCATGCCAATGGCGCAGCCATCGGCGTGCAACTGGCGCATGCTGGTCGCAAGTCGGGCAGCCAACCTTTGTGGGAGGGCGGTGCAGCGCTGTCGGAATCGCGCCTCGCGGCCGACGCAGAACCTTGGGAGCGACTCGGCCCCAGCGCCCTGGCGGCAGGTCCGGGTTGGTCCGCTCCAGTCGCCCTTGACGCAGACGGGATCGCCGAGGTCGTGCAGAGCTTCGTCGACGCAACCGTGCGTGCCGACAAGGCGGGGTTCGACGTCGTAGAGTTGCATTTCGGACATGGCTACCTGGTCGCGAGCTTCCTATCTCCCAATTCAAATCACCGACAAGACGAATGGGGTGGTGACCTTGCGGGACGCATGCGGCTGGCCCTGGAGGTCGCGAGCAAGGTGCGGGCGGCGTGGCCAGCGGGCAAGCCGCTGTTCTGTAGATTGTCGGCGGTCGATGGCAGCGTGGACGGCTGGAGCCTCGAGGATTCGATCGAGCTTTCCCGAGAGCTTGCAAGGTGCGGCGTTGACGTCATCGACTGCTCGTCGGGCGGCTTGACCGAAGAGACACGTGCGCTACCCGTACCGCGTGGCCTGGGCTTTCAAGTCCCGTTCTCGGAACGAATTCGAAACGAAGCACAGATCAAGACCCAAGCGGTCGGGATGATCGTCGATGCGAGCCAAGCTGAAGCCGTTCTTGCCGAAGGTAAAGCTGACCTGATTGCGTTGGGGCGGGAAGCTTTGTTCGACCCGTACTGGGCACACCACGCTGCGCTATCCCTCGGAGCGGATCCGGGCTATCGGCACTGGCCTGCTCGGCACGGCGTATGGCTTGCCAAGCGTGCACCAGGTTTGGCGCGGGCCCGAGCGCAGGCTGCTCAGGATCTTGTCGCCTCTCTAGAGTGACGAAAGGCTGCCGGTCTGAACCAGATCCATTTGTCGGGCTTCGGTCGTCCGCTGGTTTGGCGATGTCTGACGGACTTGGTCAACTCAAGCTGCGGCTTTGGGGCAAGCGCAAGGTTGTTGATTGGAGAAAAATCCCGTCCATCGCTAGTCCACATTCCGGCCTCCATCGCCGGACGATCCAGGAGATCCTCGATGAATCACGCCAGTACTACCAAGTTTGCGTCTGCCGAAGATCAGGCGCGTGCCCTGCAGGAGGCCTTGCAGGCCAACGGCATCATGCCGGAGGGCTACGTGGAGCAGTGGGAGGAGACGTTTGACCACTGGGTGCCCGAAAACGGCGCGCGCATTGTTGCGCGTGCGTGGGTTGATCCCGCCTATCGAAAGTTGCTGATCGACGACGCCACCGCAGCCTGCCGCGAGCTCGGCTATGGCGGCCCGGAGGGTGGCTTCATCGTGGCATTGGAGAACACCCCGCAGTTGCAGAACGTCATCGTTTGCACCTTGTGTTCATGCACGGCGTGGCCGGTACTTGGTCTTCCGCCGGACTGGTACAAGAGCTTCGAATATCGCTCGCGTGTCGTGCGAGAGGCCCGGCAAGTCTTGCACGAACTGGGATTGGATCTGCCGCAAGACGTGCAGATTCGCGTGTGGGACACCACTGCGGAGACGCGTTACATGGTCCTTCCGATGCGACCGAGCGGTACTGAAGGGTGGAGCGAGGCCAAGCTGGCCTCAATCGTGACCAAAGACTGCTTGATCGGCGTGGCACTGCCTCGGGTTGAAGACGCCCGGGGGTAGTGGACGAAAAGGGCGCGAGCTGCAGACGAACGTAGGAATGAAAGGATAGTGCCATGGAAGGCGTACAGGACTTGGGTGGGCTTCAAGGGTTTGGCCCAATGCCATCTCATCATGACGAGCGACCGTTCCACGCCAAGTGGGAGCCGGTGAGCTATGCGGTCGCGCTACTGGCGGCCGAAAAGGGCATGTGGACGTTCGATGCCGGACGCCACGCTATCGAGCGCTTGCCGGCACGGCAGTACATAGGCATGACTTACTTCGAGCGGGTGCTCGCCGGAATGATCACGTTGGCCGTCGAGACGGGTGCAGTTTCCCAAGCGGATCTGGAGGCCCGCGCGGGCGGTCCGGTTCCGGTATCGCGTCCCCTTGGAGAAGGCGAAGCAGCGAGGCGTGACCATCCCGGTTTTGAGGCGGGGGACCGGGTCAAGGTCAAAGCACTTCATACGGCCGGCCACACCCGTGCGCCGCGGTACATCCAAGGGAAGGAAGGCACCGTCTTGCGTCGAGCTCCTCTGGCGCGGTTCCCAGGCGAGGCGGGCCATTTGCAGGCGGCGCAACATGAGCCAACCTACCATGTGTGCTTCGAGGCCGCTTCGCTCTGGAGCAACGCGGAGCTAGGCGCCACGGTTGTAGTCGATGTCTATCAGAGCTACCTTGATAGGGCCTAGCACCTGGGAATCAAGCGCAGGATTGCTGACGGAGCAACTTTGAAAAGTCGTGGGAACAGCTTTGAAAGTCGCGCTAGCAAGTTGTTGATTTGTGGGTAACTGGATGAGACAACCTCGAAGGAACTCAGTTGAACCGTGTCCAGCTTTCGGTCCCGGCCGGATCTGGATCAATGATTTGCTGTGCGTCGCCGCCTTCGCATATCGGTGATGGCAGAACTCTACAGGCGCGTCGTTACACAAGGCTGTCAGCACTTGGTCGGGGAAGCATGCCTGCTGGCGCCCCCGGTCAGGAAGAGCTACAGAAGCTCTTCGAAAGTGTCGGCTTCACGACGGGCGGCAGGTCTGATCACCTGTACGCCCCATGGTCAAGCGTAGTCGGCGCCAGTCAAGCTGGCATGGAACTCAGGACCGAACTACTCGATTTCCTTCGCGATGGAACCAAGCGCGGCCCATCCGTCCAGCAAATGATTTCTCGGCTTGAGGGCCACTTCTCATGAAGTCGTCGGTGGCGTCGGTGCTGCACTACTAGCGACTTCTGCAGTCTGCGGCGCCGGATTTCATGTTTTTGTCGTCTTTTTGAAGTCTAGACGACAAAAACAGATCGGAGCACGATCGCTTCTATGGAAAACGACAAAGTGCAGTCTGGCGGACGACCTTCCTTCGGTGTGGATCCGGCGCGTTTGCGCATGATGCGTAAGGCCGCGCGCTTGACGCAGCTTGGTTTGGCCGAGCGGGTTTATGGAAGGCTCGGCAAGCCGACGGCGAGCTTGAACGTGATGAAGAGGAGCTATCAGCGTTGGGAGCGGTCCGGTGCGATGACTCCGGAAACCGCCAAGCACCTGGCCGCCGAATTGCGCACGACGGTGGCGATGCTTCAAGGGGCCGCCCCGGACGTGCCTGTGAATACGGTAGATCAGGTCGAAATTCGGCTCCGAGGAATCGCGGTGGGCGATGCGCCCTTGCTCGAATCAGCCCTGAAAGGGTTCCTGGATAAAGAAAACCCGATTCGGGCCCTGGCAATGAGTGTTGCCAGTCGGTTGGAAGCCGCCCAACTGAGTCAGGACCAGGCCGAGCTCTCCAAATTGGCCGCGCTCACCGAGTGGACGATGGAGGATCTTCAGCGCCCTATCGGCGTCCATGGGCACTGGTTGCTCATCAGAACTGGGCCGCTCGGACCATACAAGACTGAACTCTTGCACGGTGTTTCCGAGTTGCTTTGTAAGCGTGGCCTCAAGGCCCTCTGGCGAGATCGCGCGGGCGTGAGCAGGATCGCCTGATCGTGCTCACACTTGGATGTGTGCATTTAACCGGTACGTGCACACATGGACAAGCGACTCACTTCGGCCAAGGACACCCGGCGCAGGCACAGCGAAGAGCTCAAGCAGGAATTGGTCGATCGCAGCCTCGAACCTGGCGCGTCTGTCGCGGCCATCGCGCAAGAGCATGGCATCAATGCGAACCTCCTGTTCAACTGGCGCCGGCTTCGTCTGCGCAAGGAGGCTCCGGCAGTCGAAGAACCAAGGCCTGCGACGCTATTGCCGGTGACGGTGCAGATGGAGGCCGCCACCAAGAACAACAAGGCCGTTGCGCCGCGCCCTTCGAGCGGCGTCATCGAGATCGACGTTGGTGCCGCACGTGTTCGACTGCGCGGTGCGGTCGACGAAGCCAGCGTGCGCTGCGTGCTGCGCCTGCTGGGTGCCATCGCGTGATCGGCCTTCCCTCGAACACGCGCGTGTGGATCGTGGCCGGCCACACCGACATGAGGAAGGGATTTGACGGCCTGGCCGCCATGGTGCAAACGGCGCTCACAGCGAATCCGTTCTGCGGCCACGTCTTCGTCTTCCGCGGCAAGCGAGGCGACATCCTGAAGGTGCTATGGTTCGATGGCCAGGGCCTGATGCTCCTGGCCAAGCGCCTCGAGCGTGGTCGCTTCGTCTGGCCGCAGGCCACGGCTGGTGGCATCTCGCTCACGCCGGCGCAGCTCTCGATGCTGTTGGAAGGCATCGACTGGCGCATGCCCGTGCGAACGCATGAGCCGTTGCTTGCAGCGTAATCAAGTGCGCCACCACTGTATGAAGAATCCTCCGGTATAGCACCGATGTTCGATGCGCCGAACGCACGGCACAGTGGAGGACGTGACGACGCCGACCAACGACTCCACCACGCCCCACACCGTTGAAGGTTTGCTGCGAGTGGTCGAGGAGCGAGATGCTGAAGTGGTGCTCCTCAAGCTCATGGTCGACAAGCTGAAGCTGCAACTGCTGCGCAGCCTTCGGGCGCGGTTCGGATCATCCAGCGAGCAGCTCGATGACCCTCAAATCGCTCTTCTGGAAGGCGAACCACTGTATGAACGTCCGGCGTCGAACGCTGTGGCTGCGCTCGACGCAGCCAACGCACCGCAGATCGATCGCAAACTCCCCGACCACCTGCCGCGCGAGAACCAGGTGTACCGGCCGGAAACAAGCAACGATCACCATGACGCCAATGGGCAACCCTGTGGTTGCACCGCCTGCGGCGGTCGTCTTCGCCTGATCGGACACGACGTCTCGGAGCAGTTGGAGTACGTGCCCTCACGCTTCAAGGTGATCCGTCATGTGCGGCCCAAGCTCGCGTGCGTTGCTTGCGAAGCGATCTTCCAGGCACCTGCGCCCAGCCGACCGATCGCACGCGGCGTGGCCGGCCCTGGGCTGCTGGCCAACGTGCTGGTGTCCAAGTACTGCGATCACATCCCTTTGCATCGTCTCAGCCGCATCTATGGCCGTGACGGCGTCGTCATCGACCGCTCGACGATGGCTGGTTGGGTGGGGCAGAGCGAGAAGCTGTTCGACCCGCTGCTGGCCGCTCTTGGGCGCTATGTACTGGCCGGCGAGAAGGTCCATGCCGATGACACGCCAGTGGCCGTGCTCGATCCCGGTCGGGGCCGCACCAAGACCGGCCGGCTGTGGGTGTACGTGCGCGACGACCGGCCGGCCGGAAACGCAGAACCTCCTGCTGCCTGGTATAGGTACTCGCCCAACCGCAAGGGCGAACATCCGCAGGCACACCTTGCGAACTACAGCGGCATCTTGCAGGCCGATGCCTATGGCGGGTACGGCAAGATTTACGCAAGCGGGCACGTCGTCGAAGCATCTTGTTGGGCTCACGCGCGCCGACCGTTCTGGGATCTATACGAGAGCCAGGGGTTCGTGCCCGGCTCGATTGCCGAACAGGCGCTGCAGCGCATTGGGGCGCTGTACGCGATCGAGGCCCAGATCCGGGGTCAACCTCCTGACGTAAGACGCCAGGTGAGACAAGCCCGTGCCGGGCCGTTGCTGGAAGACCTGCGTGCCTGGCTCGCGAGCATGCTGGGCAAGGTGTCGAAGAAGTCGGAACTGGCCAAGGCGATCGGCTACTCGCTCGGGCGCTGGACATCGCTGACTCGCTACCGTAACGATGGCCGCATCGAGATCGACAACAACGCCGCCGAACGTGCTCTGCGCGGCGTGGCCCTGGGAAGATCCAACTACCTCTTCATGGGCTCGGACGCTGGAGGCGAGCGGGCTGCGGCAATTTACAGTCTGGTGGAATCGGCCAAGCTGAACGGGCTCGACCCGCAGGCGTACCTGCGCGATGTGCTCGCACGCATCGCCGACCATCCCATCAACCGCATCGACGAGTTGCTCCCGTGGAACATCGGCGGGCACCGCGTTGAGCAACGACTGGCAGCTTGAACCCCACGCGACCAGGCTGCGCAAACGAAGGAAGACGAGAGTGAACCTGCAAGGCACCGACCCGAAGCTGATCGATGCGCTCAACCGCGCGAGCAGCCTGGAGCTGTTCCAGCTGAGCACCATCATCGAGCGCCTGTTGGCCGATCCGCGACGGATCATCGCCGTGCGCACGAACATGAACCTTGGGCAGACCGTGCGCTTCCTCGACTGGCGCGACGGCCAGATGCGCAACGGCACGGTCGTGGCGATGAAGGACACGCAGGTCACGTTGCATGAGGAAGGCACGCGGCGAGAGTGGAAGCTGCCCTATACGGCTGTCGAGCCGCCGACTGCGACTGCACACCCGACAGCGGCCGCAGCACCGCCGAAACCTCCGCCGATCAAAGCCTCTCGCAGTGACTTCCGCGGCGGTGAGAAGGTCTCGTTCGACGACAAGTACCTTCAACCCCAGGTGGGCACCGTCGTTCGCATCAACCAGCGAACGGCCACCGTCGACACGGGAAACGGCCACTCGTGGCGTGTGCCGTTCCACATGCTTCGACACGTGCTCGACATCTGATCATTGCGTCCCTCAAGGCGCTGCTGCCGTCAAGAGGGTCCCGAGCCCTCGCTTACGTTGCTTTGGGAGGTGAGGCAAGACCTCGAACGATCGCTTGGGATGCGTGAGAGCGATGCACGTGTGTCCTTCCACGATGAGGCGCCGTGGTTTCGCATCGAAGTTCAGCATCCGCGGATCGAGGAGCTGACGAGAACGCTTCGCTTCGTCCGTGCCCAACCGACCGAAACTGGCGTGCGATGGACGCAGCCCACCTGGTTGGATCGCTTCTGGATCGACCAACTGCCTAAGGACGCTTTCGAACTCGCCAACTTCGTCCAGGGGTTTTCGGAGGAGTACCGGATTCCCACGGATCTCACCCGTCTACGTCTTGCGATCGCAAGAGATCCCAGCCGGAAGGAGGTCGAAGAACACGGCCCAGAGCTACGCCCTGAGATCGTTGCATTGGCAAAGCTTGGCCTAGATGACCCTCCCGCACAGGTGCGAGCATCGTTTGAACGCGACGGTTGCGCCCACGATCTGATCATCAACTGGCTAAGTGCCGAGCTCTGGGAGCACCTGGTTCCGCTCCTGAAGGACTGGCCGTGGGAATTCTGGCGACTGTCTCGTGCATCAGGCCGAATTGAGGTCAGTCTCCAGGCGCCGCTGCGTGTGATGCTGGAACGAGACCCGGCGCCTCGTTGGGGCCCGATCTACAGCATTGTTCTTGTCGAACAGCCCTCGGAAGGGGAGCCGAGATTCGCGCCATGGCGTCAAGTCGGCGTTGCGGCGGTTCACGAGCGCCTTCAATCATTTCTGAACAGTGCTCGTGAAGACGCCGGCTCAGGATCGCCCCGCGCATTGACGCCTTAGAAGGCGTCCAGCCACAAATCCACTAGAACGGCACGGGTGTTTTGGTCCCGGGCTCGGCGCCGCTCGTCCACGTAAGACCGGGATCAGGAGAACGTAATGATGAACTACCTCGAGAACGCACCCAGTAAGACCGGCAATCCTTCGGGCGGTGGTCGCGGCAACAACCCTCCGCGTAAGTAAGCGCAATGAGCAGCGCCTGGGGCGACCCGGGCGCAGGCCAGAGCTACAGCAAGATCCGACGGTCAGCGCCGCCGCTCACGCGACTGAAATTCGTTGCCAAGGATGAAGCTCTTAAGCCGGAGCACGCCGCGACGATTCCAGCTGGCCCTTGCCAAAGGTCTTTTTGACGCCCTCCAGGCGCATCCAAAAGCGTTTGCGTGTCAAATAGTCCAGCACTTTGTCGATGAGCACCTTGCGCTTAAGCAGATCTTTTCGAAGGGTCATTCCCAGCGCGAAGCGCTCGTAGTCCTTCGGCCGGTCGTTGCAATTCCAGTACCGGCCACGGCCTTCAGTGATCACGTTTTTCCAATGCTCACCAAGCGATTGTGCGATGCGCACGCCATCGCGCTTGAGACGACCATTGACGAAAATCAGCATGTGGAAGTGATAGCCTGTATGTAGCCCGTATTCGAGCTCCCGCAGGTATCCAAGCAAAGGGAACGTCTCACGCAGGTGTCTCAGAAACTTCGCGAATTCGGCGCGGGCCTGCTTGAGGTCAACGGTCTGCGTGATGCCGCGATTCTCAGGAGATTCGCCTCCGGTTACCAAGTCCAAGCGAATAACTACAACCTTCGAACATTTCTTAAAGATTCTGTCGATGTAGCGGATTCCCTCACGATGGTTTTTTTGTGTTTGCTTGCTTCGGTTGTGCAATTCGCGTTGAAAATTTTCGCAGCGTATGTTTGATCTCAAGGTCTGTACAAGCTCGGTTAGCCACTGATGGACCATCACCGCTTCATGGCCAATCACCCCACGGAGATTCGCAGGAATTTCACGCAGCTCCGGGTTCAGATTTAGTTGCTTGCGAAGCTGCTCGACGAAAGGGATAAAGACATTATCCGGAATCAGCTCTTCGATTGCTGGCAGCTGCTGTGTCACCGCGCGCAAGATCTTCGCGCCTTCACGAGTGGATTCAATTGTGTGAAGACCGTTATTGCGGTGCTTGAGCTTAAAAAGCTCGTTGTCGTGCCGGCATGCGTCGCGCACGGCGAAGGCAACAATCTGCACATTCTTGGCAGCCGTAGTCTCATCGGTGAGCACCAGTCGGCTTTCCCCTACCACCATGCGGTGAGGCATATGTGCATTCATGAGGTCGCGCTCGGAGTCATCGTGGAACATGTGAGGATCGCTTAAAAAAATGAAATCTGCGTGCTGAGTTCAAGTTGGGTCAGCTTTGTTCGGGAGGGTAACTGCACGCTCACAAAACTTTGCCAAGGAGAAAGTCTTCGTGGAAATAATCAGTGGAGTCAGCTAGTGGCAGGAATGGTCGAGCTTGCCTATTGACAGTAGGAGATCAGGATTGAACATAAAGGGATAATAAAGAGATAACATAAATACCCGCTGGGCGATCGAATGCTAATGCTGAAGGAAATTCGATAAAGTCGCCGACTAAGCAGTGAAAGTTCGCTTTTTCTTGAAATACGCTTCGTCGAGATAGGTTCCTACATACCAATCAGATCGTCTGAGTTATTTTTACTCCGAGGGCGCACTTTGTACGCCTGTCGCCGTGCAGCGATAGCCGGATCTCATCCATCATGGGGGCTTTGTCGATAACCCTGGGGACTTCGCTCTGGGCGTTTGCGAATCGGCAAGCCAGCACAAAGGCATAAAAAACTCGCAACTCCTGCTACAAGTAGCAGGGAGTAGCGAGTTCTAAGCAGCGTGATCAGATCATGCCCATAGGCCCCAAGCCCCAAGGCGGAAGTGTCGGGTCAACTCTCACCCGGTAAAAAGCGGGATTGAGTCGTACGTAGTGCTTCTTGTTGCGCATCATCCACCAGACGCGGCCGCGTGCTCGCAGCACCGTGAGCGCAGCGTCACGGCGGTGACTACTACGCAGTCGGTTCGGGCCGAACTTCAAAATATCGTTCTGCGCGATCAAGGGGTGACCGCCAGAGAGTTGAGCTTGGTGGTGCAGCCAAGTGTCGAGGTCCTCCGCGTCCTTTTCGTGCTGCCGCTGCTCATGATTCGTTCCGAAGAGGCGCTTTTGCTCGTCCAAATAAACGCGAGCCAACTGTACGCCCCGCTCCGCATTGGAGATATCGATTTCGGAAAAACCGTGCTCGTAGAACTGCAGTATCGCTGAAATCCTTGAGGCGATTTCTGCGCTTTTTCCCGCGGCACCGCGAACGTCCGTATACAGGCCGCCGGGACGAAGCTCCAATTCGACTTCTCGCGCGTAGTTCATAAAGACCGGGGCTGCAGATCGGCTGTAGCGAATCACATAGGGAGCCGGCAATTCCTGAGCATCGTCCCGGATAGTCAGCATATTCAAGGCGAGGTCGAGCCTCTGCTCATACATCGTCAAGGGCGTGCGCGGCGAGTCGTCGACAAAGAGTCGGTCGCCCTGGTTCGAGGGGCTTTCGGCGATCAAGAAGCGCGCGGAAAATCCGCTGTGCTGGAACAGCTCCTTCTTTTTCTCGATGTAGGCGCTCAATAGTTCCCATTGCACGGCAGTCACAATCGTGACCAAGGGCTCTTTGATGTGGACGGATTTCTGATTTTTGCGATCCACATCGATTGACTCGCCCCCAAAAAACGAATTGAGCAGTGGAAGATCCTGAAAAAGCAAAGAATCTAAGATTACGCCGCCTTCGGACCCGATGATGCTGGTGGTTGGGAAGTACTCGTCCAGATTCTGCTTAATAGCCTGCGGAGTCGCATCTTGAGTCACTAGTTTGAAGCCCTTCGGCTTCTTCGGCTTTTTAAGTTCATGTTCGCGCAACTGTTCGCGGATAAGGTCATAGAAGCTCTTGTCCTCGGACTCTCGTGCCTTACTCAGCTTGCGCCGCAAGGTTTGTTTCTCATCAGTCCATTCGGACATCTTCTCTTCGAAGAAGGAATGCAGACGGTCCAACCGCGTGCGCTCCTTTGCGCAGAACTTATCGATGGGCTTGCGCAGCAGATTGAACAGCGTGGTCTTGCGCTCGCCAGTGGCCGCGATGGTCATGACGTTCAGACCAATTGGCGCAGGATGACCAATAGGGCGTTCAACACGCAACAGGTGCTGGAAAGCGGTCGACAACATTCCGAGGAGGGTGCCAATGATTAGGGCATTCGGAGCGTGCGTCTTTCTTTCCAAGTAGTCGTTGAGTTCGATGAGCTCGGGCGGAAATTGATCGCGGGGATATGGACTCGGGGTAGGGAATTTGGACATAAATTTGCCTTTCGAGAAAGAGCGCCAGGCGCTGATCTAAGCGCTCGGAATTGGAGGGCGAGAAATTGAGATGAGAGCGCGAGCGGCTCGGACGTGGGATAAGCGCCTCAATTCCCGCGCGACTTGACCAAGGGTGCGCGGCAGTGGCAGCACGAACCGACGGGGGAAACAGTTGGTCCGGTCGTCCCGAGTTGTTCGGCTGCGAGACACGCTATGGTGTTGTCGGGCCAGAGCAGTTTGCGATTGCGCAAGCGCACCGGACGGACGCCGTGGTACGAACCAGAAGCGCTGTACTGCTTCCTGACGGTTTGGGGCTCGACGAGTTGCTGGGCCGCAAACTGGTCGGTGGTGAGGCGGAAGTGATCCGCAGGATGGAGTTGATCGCGAATGTCGAGTGCCATGATGGCTCCTTATGAACGGGTTGAAGAAAACTTCGCGCCGAGGGAGTCACGTGGTCAACGTCGTATTGCGTGGGTCATCGTGGCTCCATCCCGATGCGTGGAGCCAGTGTCAATTTGAGTGCCTTCGAAATGGTCGTGATGAACGTTCATGAGCGGAAATAATCGTCCATGAATGTCCTGTCACGTTTCAGCCCGAGTTGCCTTCTTCGTCTAGTAAAAGCGTCTCATTGCGCCGAAGGAACTGCCCTAATGCTTGATAGGTGTACGGTGCCCAGGGACGCTTTAGTGAAGGGATCTCCAATGTGCTAGGGCCCGTGAACTTGAGCAATGGGAAGTCGTCGCTCTGGGCCATGTCTAGCAGATGCCGCCAAACGAGCATTGGCTGCCGAATACCCGTGGAAGATGTCTTGTCGAGGGCGGTGGCGATCTCCGTTGCGATGGGTAAAGTGATCTTTCCGCTGTCAACCAAGACCGCCATTCGTTTGACGAAATGCCCTGGCCGCAATCGGCCGGTGTGTGGCGATGGCGTCTCGTTTTCGACCGAAGGCGATCTATTTCTCTCAACAACGGCATGCTGTTCCAACTCGAGCAGGCGAGCTACCACCGCGTCTTGCCGCACCGGTCCCGCATTTTGAAACCCTGCGAGGCTGAGGAAATGATCAAGGAGTTCAGGTCGGCGTATCGAGCCCAAGTATTCGTCTTCGCACCAGCGCAAAAACTTTATCGGCTCCACCTCAGTCGGAACTTCGGATCTGGATCCGTCATCGTCCTCATGGCAGTCGGCCCAATCCTCCATTACTGAACGAGCGCTGCGTAGTTGACCAAACGAGGCAGGAAGCGTCGGGTCCGACAAGTGGCTACCTTCATCAGGGATCTTGGTAGCCAGTACTGCAGGTTGTACTCCGCTTATCAGCATCGCCCCGGCCGCGATGGTCCACGTCTCAAGCTTCAAGAAGTCGAGAATCGTTGCGTTGATGCGGTCGAGCTTCTTCAACTCTTGTATGGTCATGCTTGGTGAGTTCATGATCTTTCGTTCAATGGGCGTGCTTGAGAGGAAACGCAACGCCCGCCTCGTTCAGCACCCACGCTTCAATCTGGTCGTGCCATTTGCGCAGCAGATCAAGCGGACGGCGGCGGTAGTGCTTTTCTGCGATCGCTGATGGCTTGTGCCCTTGAATCTGCGCGACGACGCCAACGGGTACTTCCACCCATTCCGACAACGTGCCAAACGATCGACGCAGGCCATGCAGGCTGAGATGAGGGAGTGCTGCGGCTTCGAGTGCCTTGACATGCGCGGCCCGCGGTTCGGCGAGCTTGCCATCTTCGGATGTAAGGCTCGGAAACACCCATGGCGATGGTTCCCAGGTTTGGCCGCGGGCTGCCAGGGTTGTTAGTCGGCGCCGGCTCGGTGGGATCTCGTTGAGCCGTTTCAACTCCTCGAGCAGGCTTGTGAGATAGGGTGTCAGTGGAATCACTCGACCGCCAGTACCTTCCACCTTGTCGTCAAGGGTCAGGCTGCGCCACTGCAAATCGACGTCGCCAGTCCATCGGACGGCGGCCATTTCCTCTCGGCGAGCACCGGTCAGCAGCAGCGCCTGCAGGTAGACGGAGTGCACGCGATTGGGAAGGCAACGAACGGCGGCGAACCACGCCGGAAGCTGCTCGCGCTGCAAGACATCGCCTTCTCTGGCCTTGACACGCGGCACAGCGTCTTTGACGTCGCGCGCACCGTAGGCATCGGATGGGATAAGGCCGCCGTACTCCTTGTGTTCCGCTGCCCACCGAATGAACGCTCGCAACTGTCGGTAAGCCAAGGCAGCCACGGTCGGGCGGTTCGTCGCCTCTTGAATCATCCACTGGGCGACGCGGTCGCCAGTGATTTCCGGCAGGCGCAGCGGCCGTAGTGATGCCAGAGAACCCGGCTCGGTCAGTCCCTTGCCTCGCTTTCGCGGTTTTCCCCCCGCATCCGAATTCTTGAGGTGATCGCTATAGTGGCGCGAGCTCCAGAACTTCTTCCTGGCTTCGAGATAGACATCCCACGCCTCGCCGAATGTGACTTCTTGGTGCTTGGCGGCGACACGACGCGCCTCGTGCGCTGCCTGTTGTTCAGCGCGGTGTTCTCGGGGATCGATGCCGCCATCGATCAGGGTCTTCAGGCGTGCGGCTTCGGTTCTGGCTCGGCCGAGGTCCCAAGTGTGGACGTTGCCAATGGTGACGCGGATTGTTTTGCCGAACAGCCTGGATTCGAAGATGTAGGACCGTGCCCCTGCCTCGGTGATCCGAAGTCCCAAGCCTGGGGCCTTGCTGTCCCAATGGATCGACTGTGATTTGCCCGGCGCGCACGCTAAGGCTTCTACGCGTGCCGCTGTGAGGGGCAATCTGGCCATACTTCTCTCTGGAGTAACCTGCCTACACTGATGTAGGCACCATGTAGGCAAATTCTAGGAAAGCTGGTCCATTTCGGTCAATCCCAAGATCCGGGCAACTGAGGGATAAGTCACTGTTTTTGTTGATCTTCTCCTGCCTACACGTACTTGGGTCACCGCCAATCCATATCGACTTGTTGGGATTGAAAATCCGCGTGTCGGTGGTTCGATTCCGCCCCAGGCCACCACCCCTCTTTCTCAGACGATCCCAAGACAGCTCAAAAGTCCTTGTAATTCAAGGACTTAGCCTGAAAAGGCGGCTCAGGCGGTATCGTCAAATCCCACAACGTCCCGTTTTTGCGCGTACCCCTAGGTGTACCCCAGACTGCTTTTCAACTGCAGTTTTTCTGGGGCGCACGTTGGGGCACCTTACTGATCTCTTGATCAAGGCGTCGCAGCCGCGCGATGCCAAGTACATGCCGGCTGATGGCGAGGGCCTCCACCTTCGCGTTCGGCCGGGCGGCAAGGTACCTGCATTACGTCTTCGACCTGTGGGCACATCGCTGGCGAGGCTGCCATGCGAGAGGAGACGTGATGATCGTTCGGTACGCCGACGACAGCGTTCTCGGGTTTGAGAGCAAGAGAGACGTGGATCGATTCCTCGAGGACACGAAGGTGCGGTTCGCCCAGTTCGGGCTGACGCTGAACGAACGAGGACAAGACGCGTGTGCTGCAGTTCGGTCGCTTCGCGGCCCAGGCGCGCGCCAAGCAAGGGCTTGCAAAGCCGCCGACGTTCGACTTCCTCGGGTTCACTCACATCTGTGGGAAGTCCCGATCGAACGGCTGGTCGACTGACCTCGGTGAAGTGAATGCATGCCCGCCTCAAGGCGATTCGAGAGGCGCTGATGCGACGCATGCACGAACCGATCCCCGTGGTTGGCCGCTGGCTGCGGCGCGCGGTCCAGGGCTACTTCAATTACCACGCCGTACCGGGCAATGTTGACCGCCTGGACGCGTTCCGCAAGGACGTGTCTCGGGCGTGGCTGCATGCGCTCCGACGGCGAGGGCAACGTGGACGAATGCCTTGGGCCCGGTTCGGGCGTCTGGTCGAACGCTACCTCCCGCGGGCTCGGGTGCTCCACCCGTACCCGCATCAACGCTTTGCGTCATGACTCAAGGCAGGAGCCGTATGCGGTAGTGCCGCACGTACGGATCTGTGGGGGCGGGGAGTAATCCCCGTCCCTACCGCGACCCGTTCCGTTCTCCACCAGACACACAAAACGCAGCTGCGGGTAGGCACTGCTGCCGCGGCTCGCGCCGAGGCGGCCGAAGGCGGTAGATCGCCTTGCCAGTCGACGCAGCGGTCCTACCGCAAGGAGGCCGAGCGGCTGCTGCTCTGGGCGCTCTCCATGGCGAACTGCGGGTCGGTTGCGCTTTCGCGGCCTCACCATTGAACGTAAACCAGACTCGCCAACCCGCATCCGCGAGAGCAAGGCGCGCCAGGTTCGACCGTTCGCTATGGATGCGACGTATCGCGGCGATCCTCCGCCTCGACACCGTTGCGCAGAATGCCGATGCCCTCGATCTCGATTTCGATGGTGTCGCCCACCTGGATCGGGCCGACGCCCGCGGGGGTGCCGGTCATGATCATGTCGCCCGGCAGCAGCGTCATGTACTTGCTCAGGTACGAAATGATGGCGGGCACGGAAAAGAGGAGATCCGAGGTGTTCCCGTCCTGGCGCACGGTGCCGTTGACACGCGTGAGGATGCCGAGCCTGGCGGGGTCCAGTCCGGTGGCGATCACCGGCCCCATCGGAGCGAACGTGTCATAGCCCTTGCCCGCGAGCAGGCAGCCGAATTCACTTTCGCGGCGCTGCAAGACCCGGTCGCTCACATCGTTGCCGCAGGTGTAGCCCAGCACATGGTCCAGCGCATTCGCTTCGGATACATGCCGGGCCTGTGTGCCGATGACGACGGTGAGTTCGCCTTCGAAATGGATGTTCTGTCCTTCGGCGGGATACACGATCGACTCGTTCGGGCCGATGACCGTCGTGCTGGGCTTCATGAACAGGACGGGCAGTTGGGGGACTGCCTTTCCGGACTCGTTGGAGTGCGCCGTGTAGTTGTAGCCGAGGCCGAAAACGCGGGGCCGATGGAGGGGTGCGAGAAGACGCACGGCTGCAAGGGCGTCGATAGCGCCGCTGCGGTTCAGACCCTCGAGCGGCGAGCCCTGCAGCCGCGCGATGGTTGTCTCGTTCTCGATGATTCCGTGGTGGACGCATCCGTCCAGCGCGTATCTGGCGATGTGCATAGGTGAGTTCCGTTTCTTCCATTTCGGCAGATGCCTGATGCTAACGTTAGCTTTCAAGCCGGGCCCTGTCAATCGCATCGTGCATTCATCATTTTTGCCTGCAGGGGCCTTGACAAGCCGAATGCCCTCTCCCAAAATCTGCGCAAACGTTAGCACAAACAAGCAGGAGACAAAGACTCATGAGAAATGTTGGAGGCTGTCTGCGGATCGCACCCGCAGGCGCTGCACGGCCCGCGGGGGCCCTCAGGCCGGACAGGTGCGCATCATGAGCCTGACGCTGCTCGCACAAGCAGCCGTCGGCGGCGTGTTGCTCGGTGGAATCTACGGGTTGCTGGCGCTCGGGCTCAGCTTGAGCTGGGGCCTGCTGCGGCTGGTGAACCTGAGCCATTTCGCTCTGGCCTTTCTGGGCGCCTACCTCACCTATCAACTGGGAACGCAGTTCGGTGTTTCGCCGTGGCTGTCGGCTCTCATCGTGGCGCCGGCGTTCTTTGTCGCAGGCCTTGCCTTGCACGCGGTCTTCGTGCGCTTCCAGGTGAGCGAGTTCGCGTCGATGCTGGTCACCTTCGGGATCACCATCCTGATCGAGTCCCTGATCCAATGGATCTGGTCCGCGGACTTTCGCAGGTTCGAATCCGGCTACGCCCAGGAGTCGTTGCGGATCGGGCCCGTGTTCGTGCCTCTGCTCGAGCTCGCCGGGTTTGCGTGCGCCGCGCTTCTCGCCGTCGCCGCGTGGTTGGGGCTGAACCGGACCCTGCTCGGCAAGGCATTGCGCGCCGCCGCCCACGACGGTCCGATCGCGGCAGCCTTCGGCATCAACGCCACGCGCCTGTCGTACGTGCTGGCCGGCCTGTGCGCTGCCTCCGCCGGCGTCGCCGGCGTGTTCATCGCGCTGACCTCGACACTCGCGCCATCGCAGATCGAGGCCTGGATCGGTGTCGTCTTCGCGGTCGTGATCATCGGCGGGCTGGGCAGGCCGCTCGGCGCCCTTGCCGCCGGCGTGCTGATCGGCGTTTCGGAGTCCGTCACGATGGCGGCGGTCAATCCGGCGTGGGCGCCACTTGTCGCCTTCTCGATCCTGATCGTCCTTCTGCTGTGGAGGCCCAGATGGCTCTGACCCGGCACCGCACACCTGCCGCCGCGGTGGCGGCCGTCGCCATCCTGATCGCGCTTCCCTACTCGGGCGTCGCCGACTTCTACCTGTCGTACCTCTACGTCGTCTTTTTCTGGATCGCCCTGGCCACCAGCTGGGGCATCCTGAGCGGCTATGCAGGCTACTGGAGTTTCGGCCATGCCGCGTTCTTCGGGGCCGGCGTCTATACGACGGCGACGCTGGGCGGCAAGTGGGGCGTGCCGTTTCTGCTGACCGTTCCGGCGGCGGCCGCGATCGCGGCCGTGCTGGCGACGGGGATCGGACTGGTGGTGTTCCGCATCAAGACCTTGCGCGCCGAGTTTTTCGCGCTGCTGACGCTCTCCGTGACCTTCGTGCTGGCCGCCATCATCTCCAACACGGCGCTCGACGGCGGCGGCGGGATTTACCTGAGCAATCTCTCCATCCCGCAGCTCGGCACCACGGTCTCCGGCGCCATCTATCTCCTGGGGTTCGCGCTTGCACTCATCGCGCTCGCCGTTTCGCGCCAGGTCCTTCGCTCGCGCCTGGGGGTCGGCCTGCTGGCCATCCATGACGACGAGGACGTGGCCGAAGTGAAAGGCGTGCCGACGTTGCGCTACAAGCTCGTCGCCTTTGCCATCTCTTCGGCGATCGCCGGCGCGGCAGGGGCCATCCAGGCGGCCTATGTCGGCTATGTCACGGTCGGGGAGACCTTCTCGATCACGGTACCGCTGTACGTCGTGCTCATGAGCATCCTCGGCGGCGCCCGCCATTGGGCCGGACCGGCCATCGGCGCCACCTTGATCACCGTCGCGTTGAGCATCTTCGTCGGCGGCGGGCATGCCGAACTCGGCCGCGCCGGCGTCGCGCTTGCGCTGGTGGTGGTGATCCTGGTTCTGCCCCAAGGCATCGCGCCTGGCCTGCTCGGGCGTCTGACTCGCCGGAAGGTCGCCGAACCTGCAGCCGCGCATGAGCCTCGCAACGTGGTCGCCATGAAGCCGCCCGCGATCCAGGCTGCCAGCGGACGGCCGCTGCTGACCTGCCGCGGCGTCACGAAGTCCTTCGGTGGCATCCGGGCTCTGCGCGGTGTCTATCTGCAGGTCGACGAAGGGGAGATCCTGGCGCTCGTCGGCCCGAACGGCTCCGGCAAGTCGACATTGATCAACATGATCAGCGGGCACTTCTCGCTCACCTCCGGCACCATCGAGCTGCGGGGCGTTCCCATCGACGGCCTGCCACCCCACGAGATTGCGCGCCGCGGCATCGCACGCACTTACCAGATCCCGCGCCTCTTCGATCACCTGACGGTGCTGGAGAACGTGCGGCTGTGCGCCTTCTTCGGTGGTACGCGCGAGGCGGCCGGCGAGAGCCCGGATGAACTGGCCCGCCGCTGGCTCGCATTCACGGGGCTGGAGGCCAAGGCCGACGTGTTGCCGTCCGCGCTCAATCTGCATGAGCGCAAGTTCGTCGAATTCGCCCGCGCACTGGCGGCTCGGCCTCGCCTGCTGCTCCTGGACGAGGTGCTGTGCGGATTGACCCCGACCGAAGTCGATCAGGCCATCGCGATGATCCGCAAGATCAGGGCCGGCGGCACGACCATTGTCTTCGTCGAGCACCTGATGCGCGCCGTGGTCGCCCTCGCCGATCGCATCGCGGTGCTCGACCAGGGGACGCTGCTCGCCCTGGGATCACCGCGCGAAACGATGCAGGATCCCCGCGTCGTCGACGCCTACCTGGGGACCGCCCATGCTGCTTGAAGTGCGAAACCTTCACGTTTCCTACGGCGATGCGCCGGCGCTCTGGGATGCGACGCTGGACATCGGCGCCGGTCAGATCGTGGCCGTGGTCGGGCCGAATGGCGCGGGCAAGAGCACGCTGATCAACGCCATCGCGGGCATCCTGCGCCCGAGAAAAGGTGAAGTCCGGCTCGACGGCAGCGACATCGCGAAGATTGCGAGCCATCGCGTATGCGACCACGGCATCGCCATCGTCCCGGAAGGACGGCGTTTGTTCGGCCACATGACCGTTCTCGAGAATCTCGAGCTCGGCGGCTATCGCGCCGAAGCGCGCGCGTCGGCGGAGGGCTCGCTCGAAAAGGTGTTCTCGCTCTTTCCGATCCTCAAGGAGCGGCGCCATCAGGTCGCCGGGTCGATGTCCGGCGGGCAGCAGCAGATGGTGGCGATCGGCCGCGCGCTGATGGCACGTCCCCGGCTGTTGCTGATGGACGAGCCCTCGCTCGGCCTGTCCCCGGCCGTGGTCGACGACATGTTCCGGATCATCCGCACGATCAATGAGCGCGGTGTCGCCGTGCTGCTGGTCGAGCAGAACATCCACAAGGCACTCGACATGGCCCACCACGCCTATGTCATCGAGCAAGGTCGAATCGTGGCGTCGGGCCGACCGGACACGCTGCTCGACAACCCTCGCATCCGGGAGGCCTATCTTGGCGTCTGATTCCTCACTCGGCAACGGCATGCCGCTCGCCATCCGTCGGCTCGTCACCGGACACGACCAGGACGGTGCCGCGGCGGTGGCGCTCGACACGGCGGTCCCGCGCTCCGACGTCTTCCAGCACATTCCGGGCATGGTGTCCCGCCTGGTGTGGGCCACTGCGCCGGTGCCCGGCTTGCCCTTCGACGGCATCGACCCGACCCCGGGCGTTGCCGACATCGTGCCGGCATCCGGTGCAACGCGCTTTCTCATCGTCACGTTCCCGCCGGACAGCGTGTTCTTCGCGCCGGACTTCGATCCCGCTGCCGCTGCCGCGGAAAACCTGGCCATCAGCCCGGGGCTGGCCGAGCGCTTCGAACCCGATGGCATGCACACCACCGAAACCGTCGACTACGGCATCGTGCTCGATGGCGAGATCTGGCTCGAACTCGACGGCGGGCGCTCGGCACATCTGCGACGCCATGACGTGGTGGTGCAGAACGGCACCCGCCATGCCTGGCGAAACAAGAGCGAACGCCCGGCGACGCTCGCCTTCGTGTTGATCGGAGCGCGCCATCATGGGTAGACGGCGCGCGACCTCGACCTGGCCATACCGACAACACTCATTTCGACACAGGGAACTCTCATGACCGATACAAGCATCACGCGACTGCAGGGGCGGCGCGTGTGGGATTCACGCGGACGCCCCACGGTGGAGGCGGAGGTCGCCCTGGCGTGCGGCGCCGTGGCTCGCGCCATTGCGCCCGCCGGTGCCTCCACAGGCAGCGGCGAGGCGCTCGACTTGCGCGACGGCGGGACTCGCTTCGGCGGCCTGGATGTGACGAAGGCACTCTCCTCGATCCGCGAAATGGCGCCATCCCTCGTCGGGCTCGATGCGCGCGACCAGGCGGGAATCGACGCGCGCCTGGTGGCCCTCGACGGCACCCCGGACCGCAGCCGCCTGGGCGGCAACGCGATCGTGGCCACCTCGATGTCCGTGCTGCACGCCGCGGCCTCGGCGGCGGGGCAGCCCTTGTGGCGCTATCTGGCCGGCGAGCGGCCCGTGCGCCTGCCGCTGCCCGAAGTGCAGATCTTCGGCGGCGGCGCTCACGCGGCGCGGCGCGTCGACGTGCAGGACTTCATGGTGATGTGTCCGGCGGCCGGCAGCTTCAGCGAGGCGCTCGAATGGACCGCGGAGATCTACCGCGCCGCCGGTGCCTTGATGAAGCAGGCAGGCAAGCTCCAAGGGGTCGCTGACGAAGGCGGCTACTGGCCGGCCTTCGACTGCAACGAACAGGCGCTGGACATGCTGATGCAGGCCATCGCCGATGCGGGCCTGCGCCCGGGCGAGCAGGTCGGCATTTCGCTCGACATCGCGGCCTCCGAGTTCGGCCGCGGCGGACGCTACGTGCTCGCGCTGGACGGCCGCAGTCTCGACACGGGCGAAATGATCGACATGCTCGGCGCCTGGCTCGACGCTTACCCGATTCTGTCGATCGAGGACCCGCTCGCCGAGGACGACCCGGAAGGCTTCCGGCACTTCACCCAGGCCTATGGCGCCCGCTGCCAGGTCATCGGCGACGATTTCCTCGTGACCAATGCGGCCCGCGTGGCGGCCTCGGCCGCCGAAGGGTGCACGAACGCGGTGCTGATCAAACCGAACCAGGCCGGCACCATCAGCGAGGCGCACGCGGCGCTGGCAGCCGGCAAGCAGGCGGGTTTCGGAACCATCGTTTCAGCGCGCTCGGGCGAAAGCGAGGACGTGACCATCGCGCATCTCTCCGTCGGCTGGGACGCGGGTCAACTCAAGGTGGGTTCGTTCTCTCGTTCGGAGCGCATGGCGAAGTGGAACGAGGTCCTGCGCATCGAGGAATCGCTGGGCCGCGACGCCGTGTTCAGCGGCTGGTCCGCACTGCCATTCCGGACTCGCGGGCGATGAAGGTCGCGTGCGGCCGCCCGCGGCACTTCGACGCCGATGCAGCCGGGCAAGCAATCTCGTCTTATCAACACGGCGCAAGCCACACCCAAAGGCATTCGCAATGAACAAGTTCCGGCTGGCAGGCATTTCGGGAAGCCTGCGACAGGGTTCCAGCAACACGGCCATTCTCCGCACGCTTCAGGCGTCGCTGCCACCGGAGGTGGAGATGACGCTGCTGCCGCTCGAAGGCATCCCCTTGTACAACCAGGACCTTGACGGGCCGAATCCTCCGGAAGCCGTGCGGGAATTCAAGGCGGCGGTCGAATCCAGCGACGGTGTCGTGATGTGTTCCCCGGAGTACAACTTCGGCATGCCGGGCGTCTTGAAGAACGCGATCGACTGGGCGTCGCGACCGGCCTTCGCTTCCCCGCTGAAGGGAAAGCCGGTCCTGGTCATGACATGCTCGCCGGCATTCACCGGCGGCGTGCGCGCGCAAGCGCAGTTGCGCGAAACCCTGGGGGGCGCCCTGTCGCGCGTCATCTCGAGACCGCAGGTCGTGATTGCCGGCGTCAATGCAAAGATCGAAGGCGGACGACTGACCGACCCGGCGAGCCTGTCGTTCGCGCTCGAAGCCGTCAACGACCTGCTCGCTGAAATCGGCCTGCTTCGGGCGGCGCGAACGCCGGCAATGCAGCCAGCCGAAGGCTAGAAAGGAAAGTCGATTCGTTTACCAGCTGTCTTCAGCATTGGTCGCGCCGACGCCAGTGCTCCGCAGGCGATACCCCTTTTCAACAACCCATTCGCGAGGTCCATCATGCTGCCCGCCGTCAATCTTCGTCCCCCGTTCAACATCACGCGTGCCAGTCACGTCGTCCTCCATGTCTCGGACCTCGCAAAGAGCCGGGACTTCTACGTCAACATCGTCGGACTGGTGGTCTCTGAGGAAGACGACGGCGTTTGCTATCTGCGAGGCCTGGCAGAAGCCTGCCATCACAGCCTGGTGCTGGTGCAGTCGCGCACCGAACAGACCTGCAAGCGAATCGGCTTCCGCGTCTTCTTCGAGGAGGACCTCGACGGCGCCTGCGAGTTCTTCCGGGCCGAGGGACTCTCCGCCGAATGGGTCGACGTCCCGCACCAGGGGCGCACGCTCCACGTGGAGGATCCGATCGGAACCAAGATCGAGCTCTGCGCCCAGATGAAGACGCTGCCCCGGATGTATCTGAAGTGCGAGAGCTTCACGGGCGCGCATGCGCAGCGTCTCGATCACTATCAGTTGCTGGCGCCGGACACCTACGCACTGTGCGCGTTCTACAGCAGGCTGGGCTTTCGAAACTCCGAGTACATCGCCCATGGGGACAAGCTGCTGGGCGCATTCATGTACCGCAAGGGCACCTGCCTCGACCTGGCGATCGTGCTGGGAGAGGGGCCCCGCTTGCACCATTTCGCCTACACCGTCCCGGAATCGCACAATATCTTTACTGCCTGCGATCTGGCGGGCAACTACGGCTACTCCGCTTCGGTGGAGCGGGGACCCGGCCGCCATGGGCCGGGCGGGATGCTGTTCGTCTATCTGAGAGATCCGGATGGCCATCGCGTGGAACTGTTCAACAGCCACTACCAAACCATCGACATCGAGATCGAGCCAGTCCGGTGGGAGGCTGCCTCGCTGAGCACCAACGTGCGCTGGGGGCTGCCCGCCCCGGCCCGCTGGTACTTCGAGGCGACTGCCTTCGCGGGCGCCGCCCTCATCGAGCCGTCCGAGAAACCCAATCCCCAAACGCTGGAGAGCTATGCGCTGGCGCTCTCCTCCCAGAAATAAAGACGAGAAAGGTCATTGCCATGTCGCGAGTCAAGTATCTCCAACGTTCGGACACCCAGGCCGACCAGGCCCTGTTCGACAGGCTGGAACGTGAGCGCAAGCTGCCCACCGCCAACCTCTTCCGGGCGCTGGCGCACGCGCCGCAGATCCTGGACGGGTTCATCTCCTATGCCAATACGCTGCGTGGCGCCGAACTGAGCCCGAAGCTTCGCGAGCTCGCGATCCTCACCGTCGGCCACTGCACCTCGTCGGCGTACGAGATCGCACATCACCAGTCCCATGGACAGAAGGCGGGTCTCAGTGCGGAACAGCTCGGGGCCGTGCCTGCATTCGAAAGCTCGCCGCTTTTCGATGAAGAGGAACGCGCAGTCATGGCGCTGGCGCGCGAGTCCACCCTGCGCGTCGATGTCAGCGAGCCCACGTGGCGCAATGTCGCTGCCTTCCTGTCCGAGCGCCAGCTGGTGGAGCTGGTCCTCACGGTCGGCTGGTACAACTCCGGCGTCCGCATCATGGGGGCGCTCGCCATCGAGCTGGAGGACGGATACCGATAAACCCCGACCCACGAGGAGACAACCATGAACACAGCGAAATCGCCATTGCGGCGCCGAGCCTTTCTTGCCGCGGCAGGGACCCTGGCGCTGGCACATGGACTGCCGGCGCATGCGCAGCAGGGGGGCGGCACCGGGCCGATCCGCGTGGGCGGCACGCTGCCTCTCACCGGACCGCTCGCGCCGGTCGGCGGCATCCACAAGGTCGCCGGCGAGGTATTCGTCGAAGCGCTGAACAAGCGGGGTGGCCTGCTGGGGCGCAAGCTGGAGTTCATGCTGCTCGACGATCAGTCGCAGCCTGGGAACACGCGCACCTTGTACGAGCGCCTCATCACGGCGGAAAAGGTCGATCTGCTGATGGGACCCTATGGCACCAGCTCGATCATCGCCGCGATGGGCGTGGCGCAGCGCTTCGGCAAGCTGTTCATTCAAAGCAGCCTCGGCGACCCGAGCCTGGCGCCCTATGACATGCAGTTTCCCGCGCTTCCGCTCGGGCCGGAGCCGCGGACGGCCGCTACCGAGGTGCTGCTCGACGCCTACGCCAGTACCGCCACGCCGCCGAAGACCATCGCCTTCGTCACCAGCAAGTTTCCATCGGCCCTCGATCTCGCCAAGGGCGGCCAGGAGGTCGCCGCCAAGCGAGGCCTGAAGACCGTGTTGTCGCTCGAGTACGAGTTCGGCACACGCGACTTCGGCGGCATCGCGGCCCGCATCAAGGACGCCGGGCCGGACCTGCTGTGGTCGGGCGCCATCGGTCTCGAGGCGGCTCAATTGCTCGACGCCATGAAGCGCATCGACTACCAGCCCGCGCGGCAGTTCCACCTGTTTCCCGCGCCGGGGCCGACCGTGTCGAATCCGCAGGCCGGCGGCCTGACCACGCTCACCTGGTTCGAGGACCACGCACCCTTCACTCAGAACGCCGGCGCCGCCGAGTTCATCGCCTCCTACAACGAGCGTGCGAAGGCGGCAGGACTGCCGTGGCCGCATGTCGACAGCCAGGCCGCCGCGGAGTTCGCGGCCTGGCAGATGCTGGAGGCCGCGGCTTCCGCGGTGGGCCGCCTCGACGACAAGGCCATGGCCGCCTGGCTCAAGGCCCATCCGGTCAACACCGTGCTGGGAACGCGCCGCTTCGACGGCAAGTTCAACAGCGGCGCAGCCGACACCAAGATCAAGCAGGCCCAGAACGGGAAATGGGTCACCGTCTGGCCCGCCAAGTTTCGGCCTCCTGAGGCGGCGTTCGTCGCACCCTGAGTTTTTTTCGAGAAGTCTCGCAACCAGCCTGCATCGGAGCGTCGTCGGACGCCGGGCGGCACGCGAAAAATCGCCCACAGAAGAGGTCAATATGGACAGGACAATGATTGCAGCCAGGCTGCATGCTCTC
Organism: Variovorax sp. SRS16; assembly: GCF_901827165.1. NCBI lineage: Bacteria > Pseudomonadati > Pseudomonadota > Betaproteobacteria > Burkholderiales > Comamonadaceae > Variovorax > Variovorax sp. SRS16. The sequence continues at coordinate 4,955,746 of NZ_LR594666.1, read as the reverse complement.
GGCACCCCGATGTCGCTCGACACGATCCCGATCCCCAAACCCCGGCCGACGGACGTGTTGGTGAAGGTGATGGCGTGCGGCATCGTTCCCAACATGGCCAACGTCATCAACAACTGGCCGACCTGGTTCCCGCATCAGCCTCTGCCCCGGTTTCCGGCCATCTTCGGGCTGGATCCCGCGGGGGTCATCGAAGAGGTCGGCGAAGCCGTGATCAATGCCAAGCCCGGAGACCGTGTCTACCTGAGTCCGCTGCGTTCCTGCGGCTCCTGCAGGGCCTGCCGCGGGGGCCAGCGCAGCCACTGCCGCTACTTCACGCTCAATGGCTACTTCAGCACCAGCCGGGACGGCCAGCGCATCTTCGACCTGTATCCGTACGGCGGGTTCAGCCAGTACATGACAGCGCCGGAATACGCGATCGTCAACATTCCGGACAACCTGAGTTTCGAACACGCGGGCCGCTTCGGTTACCTGGGCACCTCGTATGGCGCCCTGAAGAATGCCGGCGCCGGCCCCGGCCAGGTCGCCCTGATCGATGGCATCACGGGCACCCTGGGCGTCGCTGCCACGGTGCTCGGGCTGGCGATGGGACTGTCGCGGATCCTCGGCACGGGGCGCGACGAACGGCTGCTGAACCGGATCAAGGCCCTTGCGCCCGATCGCATCCAGGTGATGAAGCTCGACGAAGGGTCGAGCGGCGAATGGGCCAAGTCGCTCACGGGCGGCGAGGGCGCCGACTTCGCCATCAGCGCATTGGGTGCCAAGGCGCCTGCGGCGACCATGCTCGACTCGATGAAAGGCGTGCGCCGCGGCGGCAAGGTGGTCAATGTGGGCGGCGTGGCGGAAGACCTGCCGATCGATGTGAAGTGGTTGATGGACGAGCAGATCCAGTTGATCGGATCGAACTGGTTCACGACGGCGCAGGGCCAGGAAATGGCCGAGATGGTCCGGACGGGCACGATCGACCTGTCGTACCTGGAGCACCGGACCTTCCCGCTCTCGCGCGTGAACGAGGCCATCTCCGGCCTGAAGGACCGCGACGGCGGCTTCAGCAACTACGTCGTACTCCCGCAGGCGACGGACGCGGCATCCTGACACTGCGCCTGCGCCAGCGAGGATGAACTCGCTGGCGCGCGTACCCCAGCGCGTCCAGGATCAGCGGACCACCGCCCGGCTCCAGGCTTCTGCGACCAGGGAGAGCCGGGTCACGGGGCGAAGCAGCAGCGGGCCGGCTACCGCGCGCACCAGATCTCGTTGGGCGCCATCGTTCAGATACTCGACCGGCGACTTGCCGTCGACGCGGGCCAGCAGCAGAGCAGGCAGCAGCCGGGCGGCGCGTTCTTCCAGATCCCGGCGCGGCTCCCAACGCGCCTGATCGAAGTAGGCATCGGTCAGCGATGCGAAGGCGCCGAGCAGGGCGTCGCGCCGGTCCGGGCGCACGAGGCACTTCAGCAGCAGGTGGTTCAGGCAGAACGCAAGGTCGAAGGCCGGGTCTCCGTACCAGGCGCACTCCGCATCGAGCAGCACGGGCCCGTGCGGGCCGACCAGGATGTTCTTCGGGCTGACGTCGCCGTGCACGAGTGCGATGTGCAGCCCGGCCGTGCGCTCCGTCAGCGCGATCAGCCGAGCGGCGAGCGCCGGATGGCGGTCCGCTGTCGCCATGAAGTAGGGTTCGAGACGCAGCGCACGAAAGTTGTCGGTGGTGTCGAACGCGGCGGCGAGTTCGGCGCTGTACGCACTTGCCGCGTGCAAGGTGCCGAGAACCTGTCCGACCGCGCATGCCGTACTTGCCGACACCTCGCCGTCGAACAACTGCTGTTTCCAGACCGGATGTTCCTCGGGCGCGAGAAAGGACATGGCGAAGAGGCCGGCCTCGGCATCGTGCGCGAGCGGGCGCGGCACGTTGTCGGGGCAGTGACGCGCAGCAAACTGCATCCACGACCACTCGTACGCGTTGCGCGACACCGGGGCTTGCCAGTCCGCAGAGACCTTGAGTTTGGCGAGTGCGCGCTTGACGCACAGCGATCGACCGGGGAGGTCGACGCGCCAGATATCGGACGACACCCCGCCCGCCAGCGCATGCCATCGGGCCCGCTCTTCAGGACGCGCAAGGCCCTGCGAGATCAGAAAGGCGTCGAGCGCGGTCTCCGGACTGTTCAGTTTGTTCATTGTCGGCATGCAGGAGGAACGAAGGAATCGCTGGCGCCAGAGCGATCAATGAACCGGTGAGTTGCGTGCTTGCTGCGGCGCTTCGCCGCGCAGCACTCTCACGACTTCCTCGGCTGCACGCCTGCGCAGTTCGAGCAGGGACGCGTCCGACGAGAACGCGACGTGGGGCGTCAGCATGGCACCGGGATGGGCGCGCAGCGCGGCCGGCACCTCGGGCTCGCACTCGAGCACGTCCAGCGCGGCAGCGGACAGCTGGCCGTTGCCGAGCGCCTCGATCACGGCGTCGGTATCGACGACGGCGCCGCGGCTGACATTGATCAGCAGGCCGCCGGGACGCATCAGCGCGAGCCGCTCGCGGTTGATCAAGTGGCGCGTCGCATCCGTCAGCGGCGCGTGCACCACCACGATATCGCTGTGGGAGAGCAGGGTGCCGAGCGCCGCACTCTGCGCGCCCTCGCTGTCGGCGGACAGATGGGGGTCGTGCGCGAGCACGCGGCAGCCAAAGGCGCCGAGCTTGCGCGCAGTCGCGCGGCCGATGCGCCCGAAGCCGATGATCCCGCAGGTGAGTGCGCCAAGCCGGCGCAGCCTGGCGCTTGCGGGATCCCAGCGGCCGGCGCGCACTTCACGGTCGAAGCCGACAAGACCGCGCGTCCATGCGAGCGCGAATCCGAGCGCGTGGTCGGACACTTCCTCCACGCAATAGTCCGGCACGTTGGTGACCCAGATGCCGCGTGCGGTCGCGGCGTCGACCGCGATGTTGTCGAGTCCCACACCCAGCCTGGCGACGATCTTGAGAGCCGGCGCGGCGGCAATGGCGCCGGCCGATACCGGAGCCCAGCAAGTCAGGATGGCCGAAGGCCGGTGCTCGCGTGCCAGCGCTTCGATGTCCGCCGCCGGCGACGGCGAGGCCGGACCGCTGACCAGACGCATGCCGGCGGATTCGACAAGGGTTCGCTCGACGCTGTCGTCGGGCCAGGCGTAGTCGGTGAGCAGGACGGTGTGATTCATGATGTGGATGGCCAGCCTAGCCGGCGGGTTGGCGAAGACGCGCTTCGGCGCGGCCGGCGCTGGCGGGCTCCATTCGCCGCGTGCTGCCGCGGACGATGAGCGTCGGCGGCGAGACGGAGCTGTACGGGGCCGGGCTTGCGTCTTTCTGCTTCATCTGATGGATGAACCACAAGCCGCACGCGGTGGCCAGCTCGGAGACCGGCAGGCTCACAGCTGTCAGGCCGGGCCCCCACCAGCGAAACCCCAGCTCGTCGCCGAAACCGACGACGGACAGCTGCTCGGGCACGCGCACGCCGCGCTCCAGCAGTTCGTCGAGAACGCCCTGCGTGTTCTTCACTGCGCCCAGGACCACCGCCGTGGGCGGGGTGCGCAGCGCCAGCAGGCGACGTATCGCATCGCGGCCGAAGTCCGTCGACGACGGCGCCCCGAGTTCCTCGCGCGCATGGACCGCCGCCTTGCTTCCGGCGAGGGCGTTGTGAAAGCCTTGCAGACGTGCGGCGCCGGTGGGCAGGTCCGTGGTGCCGCCGATATAGGCGATGCGCTGGTGGCCGAGTTCGACCAGGTGCTTCGTCGCCTGGTAGAGCGCCTGCGTGTCGTCGATCCCGAACCACTGCTCGCCCAGCGCGGCATGCTTGCGCAGCAACTGGATGCACGGCGCCATCTTGAGAAGGCGCACCGATTCGGGGTGCGGCCTGGCACTCGGCACGATGATGATGCCGGCCACGTTGACGCTGGTGAGCTCGCGGATGTGGCGCAGCTCGATCAAGCGGTCATCGTCGGTTTCGGACAGCGTCAGTTGGAGTTCCGCGCTGCCCAGGCACTTCGCAAGCGCGTGCGCAATGGTCGAGTAGAAGCTGTTGCGGATATCCGGAACGACCAGCGCCACCAGGTTGCTCGAGACCCCGCGCATCATGCGCGCCGCGCGATTGGCCACATAGCCCATCTCGTTCGCGACCTCGAGCACCTTCTGCTTCATGGCGGCGCTGATTCGTGGGTCGTCGGCCAAGGCACGTCCCACGGTGGAAGCGGACACCTGGAGTCGGGCGGCAATGTCTTTGATCGTGACCATGGGAGAGCCTGAAGCTGAAGCAGCAATGCACTAACGATAGCACGACACCAGTGGATTGCCAAGCAGATGCTTCTCTATCTTTCGACCCTCCGATCTCCAACGGGATTCGCCAAATCTTCGACATCGAAGAATCAAAACCGTTGACATTTCTGCGGCAGCGCTTCTAAAATTCATGCTAACGTTAGCACAAAAAGATGACTGATTGGTGAGGACGCCCTTGTGGGGCGCCCGGGGATGGGTCGTGGCTGTTTCAGCTCCGAGTCCCGTGCACTTCTCGACGCCGGATCGGACTGATCCACCGCCCGGCGACCTCGTCTGGATCGCAACGAAAGCAGGAGACAACGTGAAGAACAACCCTTGTGTGCTTCATGGAGACAAACGAATGAAAAAGTCATTGATTGGCATCTTTGTCCTCGGCGCGACCGGCATTGCCTGCGCTCAATCGTCGCTCACGATCTTCGGGGTCGTCGATGCATCCGTCAGCCACTACGCCAGCAAGTCGGAGGATGGGAACTCCGCAACGCTGGCGTCGCCGTTCTACGTCAACCAAGGTTCCGTCACCGTCAGCCGCAACGCGCTCGCGAACTCCGCATACAACAACAGCCGCCTTGGCTTCAGGGGCACGGAGGATCTCGGCGGGGGACTCGCGGCCGGCTTCTGGCTCGAGAGCCCCATCACCAATGACGACGGCGCGACAGGTCTTTCGACTTTCAGCCGGCGCTCCACGGTGAGCCTCATGGGTGGATTCGGCGAGATCCGCCTGGGGCGCGACTTCGCGCCGACGTTCTGGAACGACACGGTGTACGACCCTTTCGGTGCGGTGGGCGTCGGCGCCAACCTGATCTCTTCGGCCAGCCTCTTCAATCCCACCGGTGGTGCCGGCGGTTTTGGCGGCAACGCCAACTACCTGCGTGTCAGCAATGCCATCGGCTATTTCCTGCCTCCGGCGCTTGGGGGCTTCTATGGCCAGTTCATGTATGCGCTGCACGAGAACAACGCCTACGATCCTGGCACCGCCACGCCGCCTGGGGTGAATCCCGTTACCGGGCAGGTGAACGCCGGCGCTGTCGCAAGTACCCGCGCCGGCCGTTATGTGGGAGGTCGCATCGGCTATGCCAACGGCCCCCTGGATGTCGCGCTCTCCTACGGCAGCAGCACTGTGGGCGACAACTATTTCGCCGGCACCACCGACGACGTCAATACGGCCAATCTGGGTGCGTCGTACGACTTCGGCATTCTCAAATTGTTCGGTGAGTTGTCTCGCGTCCGCAGTACGCGCGACTATGCAGTTGCGCCGCTGTTCCGCCTGCCAGACACCGACGTCAATGGCTACCTGATCGGAGCGACCGTGCCGGTAGGCCCAGGCCTTGTTCGCGCCTCCTTCTCGCGCGTCAAGTACGACCTGAATTCAGCGGCCACCACTTTTTCGCCGCCAGTGCCGGACCCCAAAGCCAGCAAGTTCAGCCTGAGCTACGTGCACAACCTTTCCAAGCGCACAGCGCTGTACGCGACGGTCGCCCGGATCAGCAACCAGAACGGAGCCGCACTGACGGTGGGCGGGCCGGCCTTCATCAGCACGGGCGTGTTCACACCGAAAACGTCGACCGGGTACGACTTCGGCATTCGCCACGCGTTCTAGAGCGATAGCTCGCGCACGGCGCGTCAATGAGCGGACCGAATGAGTTCATTGGCTTTCCTCGTTGGACGCGCCGCATTCGAAGACCTCTAATTCGTGGACTACCACGAACACAACGGAGACTTTTCATGCTTCACATGTCCGGAAGGATTGCCGCCGCTGCCTGCGCGCTTGTGGTCGGATGCGGCGGCATTGGGGCCGCCGCCGCGGCCTCGATCGGCGGGCCGCTGAACCTGGCGGACGAGGGAATGTTCTTTGTCCACGGGGAGCCCGTCACTTCCAGACATCCTGGGGTTTCGCCCGCGGGTCCGGTTCGTCCAGGGACAGTGACGGTCAACCAGATGTACGTGCACTACCGTATCCCCGCAAGCAGAACCAGCGCCATTCCCATCGTGCTGGTGCACGGCGGCGGGCTGACCGGCATGAGCTACGAGACCACCCCCGACGGGCGCGAGGGCTGGGCGACCTACTTCGCGCGCAAGGGGTATGCGGTCTATGTCGTCGACACACCCGGGCGCGGACGCTCCGGCTTCAACTCGACAGCCATCAACGAAGCCAAGGCTGAGGGGCGCGTCTCCGGGCTGCCAGCCAGCGTGTTGATGGTGACGGCCGAACTCGCCTGGCCTCTCTTTCGCTTCGGGCCTTCGCACGGGACGGCGTATCCAGACACCCAGTTTCCGGTCGAAGCATTCCCGAGTTTTGCCTCGCAGGGCGTGCCCTTTGCAGAGGCCATGCTCGAGGGAGGCGGCATGGCCTCGGCCCCGCCGGCGCTCGCGTCGCTGCTGGACGAAATCGGGCCCGCGATCGTCGTGGTTCACTCGCTGGCGGGGCCCTTTGCCGATGCGCTGGTCGGTCTGCGTCCCGCCCTCGTCAAGGCCGTCGTCAACATCGAGGGCGCGCAGTCGGTCGTCCCCACCGACGCGCAGATCGCGGCATACCGAGGCATTCCCGTGCTGGAACTGTTCGGCGACCATCTCGATGCCCCGGTGTTCACCGGCCAGCCTCGCTACGAGGCGCGCAAGGCCGTCGTCGAGCGGATCAATCGCCTCGAGGCAGGCAGGGCGAGCCTGGTGCGGCTTCCCGACGTGGGCATCAAAGGCAACTCGCACATGATGATGCAGGACAGGAACAACATGGAGGTGGCTGACTTCATCCTGGGCTGGATCGCGGACAAGGTGCGCTGAGTCAGCCTGCTCGAGCCGGTCTGGTCGGCGTCGGTTGCTGTGCTGCAGGCAGCGCGACGATGAAGTCCACGAAGCCCTGAGCAGCGTGGGAGAGCGAAATGCCTGCTCGTCGCACGAGTGAGACCTCGCGGTCGATCAGGGGCTCCTCCACGCGGCGCCAGCCGATCCGCGCAGGGTCCGCCAGCTTCACTGCATAGCCGGGGAGGATCGCGACGCCGAGCCCGGCGTCCACCATCCCGATAAGCGAGCCCGCATAGTTGGCTTCCCTTGCGGGCTTCAGCATCAGCCCGGCAGCCGCGAAGCCTGCTTCGGTGAGATCGCGGAACACGCTGCCGCGGCTCAATGCGAGCACCGGTTCCCGCGCGACATTCGCCCAGGTCAGTGGATGCAGGCGGCTGAACGCATGCCCCGCCGGGAATGCGGCTGCCATGGCTTCCGAGAAGAGCAGGGTGCGCTGGATGTCGACTTCGTCCGATGCGAAAGTGCCGATACCGACATCGGCCGCACCGCCGCGCACCAGCGGCAACACCTGATTGGGCAGCGTGTCCTGCAGGACGACCTCGATGCCGGGGTACTTCGCGCCGAAGGCGGCCAGGATCGGCGGAAGGTAGGTGCTGGACAGAACCAGCGGAGCAGCCACCACCACGCGGCCGCGTTCCCTCGCCACCAGCTTGTCCACGCCCGCGAGCGCGGACTCGAGCTCAGCGAGGATGCGCTCTGCGCGAGGAAAGAAGTCGCTGCCCGCGGTCGTCAGTGTCACGGCGCGCGTGGTGCGGTCGAACAGCCGGCTCTCGATCGCTCCTTCGAGTTCGCGCACGAGCAGGCTGAGCGCCGATTGCGTGACGTGCATGGCCTGCGCGGCGCGGGTGAAGTTGCCAAGCCGCGCGACCAGCACGAAAGCCCGGAGCTGGCGGAGAGTCACATTCATGAGCGGAGCCAATCACTCGATTGGAAAGTCTCGATTGAATCATAGCCACGCGCGTCTTCTAATCAGTGCCATGCAAGCCGATGGAGAGACCCGGTCTGCACTCTCAACAGAAAGACCTGAGACATGAAACGCCGTGAACTCCTCGCCACCATGCCAGCGCTTGCTGCCGTCGCCTTGCCGTCATGGACCGCCGCGCAGCCTGTCTATCCGAGTGCGCCCGTCAGGGTGCTGGTGGGTTTCCCCCCTGGCACGGCGACCGACGTGGCGGTGCGTGCCGTCGTCGGGCAGATGTCCAGGCGCCTGGGCCAGCCCTTCATCGTGGACAACAAGCCCGGCGCCGGCAGCAACATCGCCGCCCGGGCCGTGGCCACGGCGCAGCCCGATGGCTACACCGTCTTCGCGATCACGATCGCCAACATCATCAACGCCGCGTTCCCGGGCGCCAATGCGGTCGATCCGCTGAAAGAGTTCAAGCCGATCACGCTGATCGGGAATGTTCCCAATGTCCTGGTGGTTCATCCCTCGCTGAAGGTCGCGACCGTGCCCGAGCTCATTGCGCTCGCGAAGGCCAAGCCGGGCTATCTGACCTATGCATCATCCGGCGTCGGCACCTCGCCTCACCTTTCTGGCGAACTGTTCGCACAGATGGCCGACGTCAAGATGGTCCACGTTCCGTACCGGGGAAGCACGCCCGCGGTGACCGACTTGCTCGGCGGGCAGGTGCAGCTCATGTTCTCGCCGGCTTCGACCGTGCTGCCGCACGTGCGCGCGAACAAGCTGGTGGCGCTGGCCGTCACCAGCCCCCGCAGGACCGCGAGCGCGCCGGACCTGCACACGCTCGACGAGCTGGGGCTGAAGGGCTTCGACACCTCGGTGTGGATGGGGCTGGTGGCCCCGGCCCAGACGCCGTCCAGCGTCATCGGCAAGCTGCGCACCACGGCCCACGCGGCGCTCGATTCGAGCGAGATCCAGGCGATCTACAGGGCGCAGGCCATCGACGTTCTCAAGACCAGCGACGAGGAACTGTCCCGCTTCCTGCAGAGCGAGGAGGCACGGTGGTCGAAGTTCATTCAGCAGACGGGCATCAAGCCCGAGTGAGAGAAGAATTTTCTTCAGAAAGGAATACAGAAATGTCCAAATTGCGCGCTATCGAGTGCCGCGAGTTCATCGCCGCGGTCACCGAGAAAGCTGCGGAGATGGGGGTGCCCCTCTCCGTCGCCATCGTCGGACCGGAAGGCCATCTGATCGCGCTCGAGCGCATGGATGACGCGGGCTTCATCACGCCGGACACGGCGCGCGCGAAGGCGTTCACCGTGGCCGCTTTCCGCTCGATGAGCCCGCGTTTCAGTGACGGCCTGGTCATTCAACAGTGGTTCAAGGAGCGCAACCCGCAGATGCTGGCCAACGCATCGGTCTTCACCAACGGCCAGGTGGTCGCCTCTGGCGGCTGTGCGCCCGTGTTCAAGGGCAACGAGATGGTCGGTGCCTACGGCATCAGCGGTGCGACGGGCGACCAGGACGAGGAGATCGGCCAGCACGCCCGCGCAAAGGTGGGTTGGGCACACATGCCGGTCGATGATATGACGCCCGAAAGTGTGAAGAAGCACGTGAACGAGATCTACAGCAAGGTCGGCCTGAAGGATCGCGCCCTCTGAGCATCGTGCGCGGCAGCCGAGCCGGCCCGCGTTCGCCCCCGTCCCCGAATTTTCAATCTGCCTGTCGCGCGCAGGCAATGGAGTGCCCATGCCTTCCCAACCAGCCGTGCTGGCTGAAGCAGCCGACGCCCTGTGGCGCGTTGCCGAGACCGGCATCTACACCCAGCCGTTGAGAGTCGCCTATCCCGGCCTGGATGCGGCCGACGCGTACGCCATTCAGCGGATGAACACCGAGCGCAGACTGGCCGGAGGCCGTCGCGTGGTCGGCTGCAAGATCGGCCTGACGGCACGGGCTGTTCAGGCGCAGCTCGGCGTTGACCAGCCTGATTTCGGCGTGCTCTTCGACGACATGAGCTTCGGCGACGCAGAGCCGATTCCCATGAAGCAGCTCCAGCAGCCGAAGGTCGAGGCAGAAATCGCGTTCGTGCTCGGGCGCGACCTCGACATGAGCAACCCCGGGCACGTGGACGTGATCAAGGCCGTGGACCACATCCTTCCAGCAATCGAAATCGTGGGGAGCCGCATCGCGAACTGGGACATCCGCTTCGTCGACACGGTCGCGGACAACGCGTCCTCCGGCGCCTTCGTCCTGGGTGGAAGCCCGCGATCGCTCGGGGAGGTCGACCTCAGGTTGTGCGGCATGGTCATGAGCCGCCGCGGCGAGCCGGTGTCGGTCGGCGCGGGTGCGGCATGCCTGGGCAGCCCGATCAATGCGGTGGTCTGGCTGGCCCGCACCATGGCCGCGCTCGGCCGGCCGCTGCGTGCCGGCGACCTGGTGCTGTCGGGTGCACTCGGCCCGATGGTGCCGGTCGCACCGGGCGACGTGTTCGAAACCCTCATCAACGGCCTCGGAGGCGTCAAGGCCGTATTCGAAGCCGCCGATGCCACGAAGGAATCCAGATGAGCCAGGCACTCGAATTCGCGCAACTGCTGGACGATGCGGCCCGCCACGCCAAGGCAGTGCCGCAGATCGATCCGAAGGGCGAGCTCTCCCTGGCCGAGGCCTACGCGATCCAATCCGCCTCGGTTCAGCGACGCATTGCGCGCGGCGAGCAACGCGCCGGCGTGAAAATGGGCTTCACGAGCCGCGCCAAGATGGTTCAGATGGGTATCGGCGACGTCATCTGGGGGCGCCTGTCGAGCGGCATGCAGGTGGAGGAGGGCACGCCGGTGAAGTTCGCGCGCTTCGTGCATCCGCGCGTCGAGCCGGAGCTGGCCTTCGTGCTGAAAAAATCGCTGGCCCGCGACGTCACCGCGGTCGAGGCGCTCGCAGCAGTCGAAGCCGTGGCGCCGGCGCTCGAGATCATCGACTCGCGCTACCAGGACTTCAAGTTCAGCCTGCCCGACGTGATCGCTGACAACGCCTCGTCGAGCGGCTTCGTGATCGGCGCCTGGAGCGACCCGCACCAGGATTTCAGCAATCTGGGGCTGACGATGAGCATCGACGGGCGCGTGGCGCAGGTCGGTTCCACTGCCGCCATCCTGGGCCATCCATTGCGCTCGCTGGTCGCCGCGGCGCGCCTCTCGGCGGCGGCCGGCGAGCCGCTGCAGGCCGGCTGGGTGGTGATGGCGGGCGGTGCCACGCCCGCCCAATGGATCAAGCCGGGCCAGTGCATCTCGATCGAGATGGAGCGCCTCGGAACCGCCTGCTTCCACGTCGAGGAGTGAACCGTGCCCATTGCCCTGATCAAGATCATCGAGGGGCGCAGCCCCGAAAAAAAGCGCCGGCTGATAGACAGTGTTTCGCAGGCCATGGCGGACAGCCTCGAGATGCCGGTCGACGCCGTGCGGGTCCTGCTCCACGAATACCCGGTCGGCCATTGGGGGCGCGGGGGGCGCCCCATGTCCGAAATCCTGGATGGAGCGCCCTGCGAATCAGCCGGCGCCCAGGCGGCCGACGCGACGGCCAAGCTGCTCGGGAACTGAAAGAAGCAACATGACGAACGCACTCAAGGTCGCAATCATCGGCCCGGGCAACATCGGCACCGACCTGATGATCAAGATCATGCGCAATAGCAAGCACCTCGAGATGGGTGCCATGGTCGGGGTCGACCCGAAGTCCGATGGCCTGGCCCGCGCCGAGCGCTTGGGCATCGCCACCACGGCGGAAGGCATTGACGGGCTGGTGCGCCTCGGCGTGTTCCCCGACATCGACATCGTGTTCGATGCCACCTCGGCCGGTGCCCACAAGCGCCACGACGAGGTGCTGCAGGCCCATGGCGTGCAGGTCATCGACCTGACACCCGCTGCCATCGGCCCTTACGTGATCCCTGCGATCAACCTCGATGCCGAGAACGCCAGCAACATGAACATGGTCACCTGCGGCGGGCAGGCGACCATCCCCATGGTGGCCGCCGTATCGCGCGTCGCCAAGGTGCACTACGCCGAGATCGTCGCATCGATCTCGAGCAGGAGCGCCGGCCCCGGCACGCGCGCCAACATCGACGAGTTCACCGAAACAACTCGGGCCGCGATCGAGAAACTCGGCGGCGCGGAGCGCGGCAAGGCGATCATCGTGCTGAACCCGGCAGAGCCGCCGCTGATCATGCGCGACACGGTGTTCGTACTGTCCGAAGTGGCCGACCGGACGGCGGTGGAAGCCAGCATCGCGCAGATGGTGGCGAGTGTGCAGGCCTACGTGCCGGGTTACCGCCTGAAGCAGCGCGTGCAGTTCGACCTGATCTGCGCCGACCGGCCGCTCAACGTGCCCAAGCTCGGCTTGCGCCACGGGCTCAAGACCTCGGTATACCTCGAAGTCGAAGGCGCCGCACACTACCTGCCGGCCTATGCCGGAAATCTCGACATCATGACCTCGGCCGCACTCGCGTGCGCGGATCTGATGGCGCAACGACGCATCGCCAGCGGCATCGCCCGCGGCCTGAAGGAGCTGGCATGACCGCGGGCAAGAAGCTCTACATCAGCGACGTGACCCTGCGTGACGGCAGCCATGCCGTTCGCCACCAGTACAGCATCGCGCACGTCAAGGCGATATCCGCGGCACTGGACGTTGCCGGCGTTGACAGCATCGAGGTCGCGCATGGCGACGGGCTGGAAGGCTCCAGCTTCAACTATGGCTTCGGTGCGCATACCGATGTCGAATGGATCGCGGCAGTCGCCGAAACGGTCAAGACCGCAAAGGTCGCAACCTTGCTGTTGCCGGGCATCGGCACCACGCACGACCTGCGCAACGCCTACGATGCGGGCGCGCGCATCGTGCGCGTGGCAACGCACTGCACCGAGGCCGACGTGTCTCGCCAACATCTGGAATACGCGCGCGAACTCGGCATGGACCCGGTGGGCTTCCTGATGATGAGCCACATGACCACGCCGAGGAAACTGGCCGAGCAGGCGCTTCTGATGGAGAGCTATGGCGCAAGCTGCGTCTACGTGGTCGACTCCGGTGGTGCGCTCGGCATGGACGACGTGCGGGACCGGTTCCGAGCATTCAAGGAGGTGCTGAGCGCCGACACGCGGACCGGGATCCACGCGCACCACAACCTGGGCCTTGGCGTGGCAAACTCGATGGTGGCCGTGGAAGAGGGCTGCGATCGCATCGACGCCAGCCTGGCCGGCATGGGCGCCGGTGCCGGCAACGCGCCGCTCGAGGTGTTCATCGCGGCGGCCGAGCGCCAGGGCTGGCATCACGGCACCGATCTGTTCAAGCTGATGGACGCCGCCGACGACCTGGTTCGCCCGCTGCAGGACCGCCCGGTGCGCGTCGATCGCGAGACGCTGGCGCTGGGCTATGCGGGCGTCTATTCAAGCTTCCTGCGCCACGCCGAAGCGGCCGCGAAGAAATATGGCCTGAAGACTGTGGACATACTGGTCGAGCTGGGCGCACGCAAAATGGTGGGCGGCCAGGAGGACATGATCGTGGATGTGGCACTTGATTTGCTGCGCAAGTGCGATTGCGAACGCGCGCATTCCGAGCACCTGTCATGAGCAAGGCAGCATAACGCGCCGCCCCCCGCTACGACAGGGACTTGAGAGTGAGCAGTGCGCGTTCGAGCTCGGCCTTGTCCTTGGCCGCGGTCAAGGACAGGCGCACGACATTCGGCGCGAGCATCGGCCGGACCCTGAAAGGGGTGTCCGGGACGACGACGACATCGTGGCGCCGTGCACGCTCGCGAGGGCGTCTGCGCCTCGGCGTTCGGTATGCCCAGCAGCCGCGAGGCCAGCCGCATGCGACGGTCGATCTCCTGGGCCTGCCATTTGGCGAGATGGTCGGCGAAGTCGTTGCGCACCCGGCGCGTGAAGATCTCGCCCGGCAGCGGCGGCGTTCCAGGCGCTCATCTGCAGGCCCGCCCGGATCTTCTCCATCAATGGCGTGCACGCTCTTATCTGTCCCGCCGCAATCCGGGGCAAAAGGTGCACGAGGGCTGTTGCTTCAGCACGAAGTCCGGCACCTCGCGCCGGGCCGCCAGTTCGGCCTCGGCGGCATCTTCACCGATCACATACAGCGCGTGCAGCGAGATCGCCACTCCGCCGAATTCCAGCGTTTGCGCGCCCACCGGCGACCGGACGCTGATTGGCATCGAGCTTCACACCTTCTGCGAGCAGACAGCGCAGCCAGAGAAGCCTATTGCGAAGGGCGCTCTGAAAGCCCGGCGGAAGTCTCGAAACTGCACCCGCTTGACGAGCGCGAACGAGTTGAGCGGGCGTGTCTTCGGCGGGCTTGAATACCACGGTTGCAGCCGGCCGCTCACCGGCGCGGGGGATGCCGAAACTCGAACGGCAACTTCAAGCTGAAACCCTAGACCACCAGGGGCGTCAAGGCGCCGTCCATCGTGATCAGCGCGCCCGTCACGTAGCTGGCACAGTCCGATGCGAGGAAGACGGCCGTGTTGGCAATCTCATGCGGATGCGCGTAGCGGCCCAGCGGGATCCGAGCCTCGTTGGCCTTCAGCAGTTCTTCCTCGGGCTTGCCGGTCAGGCGCGACTCCGTCTCGAGCGAGTTCTTCACGCGGTCGGTGTAAGTCGCGCCCGGATTGATGGCGTTGACGCGGATGCCGTGACTGCCCCATGCATTCGCCAAGCCCGCGGACACCAGCATCAACGCCGCGTTGGCCGCCCCGCCCGGCAGGTGCATCGCGCTCGCGACCTTGCCCCCCGTTCCGATGATATTGACGACCGAGCCTGCACGCCGCGCGACCATCGACTTCAGCGCCGCGTCCATCGCGTGCACATAGCTGAAGTATTTGGCGTCCATCGCTGTCCGCCAGGCCTGCGCGTTCAGTTCCGCCGGCATGACGCGCTTTGCGCCGCCGGCCGAGTTGATCAGCACGTCGATCGGGCCGAGCGCCTCTTCCACCTGCGCGACTGCCGCGAAGGCGCTGTGCGGGTCGATGAAGTCCGCCGCGACGCAAAGTACGTCGTAGCCGTCCCTGGCCAGTTCGGCGGCAGCGGCGCGCAGGTTCTCCTCGCTCCGCGAAGCGATCGCCACGCGCGCGCCTTCGGCCGCAAAGGCCCTCGCGCACGCCAGGCCGATGCCTTTGCTCCCGCCCGTTACCAGGACCACCTTGTCTTGCAGATTCAGATCCATCTCGATTCTCCTCATCAAACTTGCCCCACCGGCACCGCGCCGCGGCGCCCTTCATTCCGCCTTGATGTTCGCGTCTTTGACCACGCGGGCCCAGCGCACCAGATCGGCATCGATGGCAGCGGCCATTTCCGCCGGCGTGCTCGAACGAACCTCGATGCCTTGCCTGGCAAGCACCGCCTTGACGTCCGGCATGGCGAGGACGCGCACAAGGTCGGCATTCGCCTTGCGGATCACATCGGCAGGCGTGCCCGCCGGCGCCACGAATCCCGACCAGATGTCGACGGAGAACCCAGGCAGGGCCTCGCCCACTGTCGGCACCTGCAGCAGCGACGCATAGCGCTTGGCGTCGGTACCGGCAAGCAGCCGCAGGTGCCCGGACTCGATGTGCGGCAGCAACGTGTTCGCCTGGCCAATGAACACATCCACGCGCCCCGCGAGCAGGTCGGGCAGCGCGGCCTGTGCGCCTTTGTAAGGGACGTGCTGGATCGAGGTTCCGCTCATGCTCTTGAGAAGCTCCATCGAGAAATTCTGCGGCGAGCCCGGTCCGCCGGAGGCATAGGTGAGTTGTCCCGGTCGCGCCTTCGCGAGCGTCAGCAGCTCCTTGACGTTCCGGGCCGGCACTGCCGGATGGACCACGAGCAGGTTCTCCACCGAGATCGCAAGACCAATGGGGGCGAAGTCCTTGACCGGGTCATACGGTACCGCGCCGAGCAACGGCGCGAAGACCAGCACGCTGTTCGGGGCCACCAGCCAGGTGTAGCCGTCGGCGGGCGCGCGCGCCACGGCCTTGGCCGCAATCGCTCCGCCGGCGCCCGGCTGGTTTTCCACGATCACTGCCTGTCCCCAGAGTTGCTGGAGCTTCTGCGCCACGGTACGGGCGAGCACGTCCGGACTGCCGCCGGGCGTGAACGGCACGACGATCTTGAGAGGCTTGTTCGGATAGGGCTGCGCAACGGCAAGCCCCGGGATAAGGCTCGACAAAGCAAGCGCCACGAAAGCGTAGACGCGCAATGAGCACATAGTCTGTCTCCGGTGGGGTTCTGAGCGTACGGCGCGCATCCGGCCCATCAGGCCCCGGGTGCGCGCAGCACCTCCGGGTTGTGAACAGCGATCGGTTCACCGGCCTTGAAGGCCAGGACCTGCCGAAAGGCGTTCCCGTAGGCGGTCTCGTGGTTGTCGATCTCGACGTAGCCGATGTGCGGGGTACACACTGCGTTGGGAAGCGAGAGCAGCGGATCGGCGGCGCCGAAGACGGGCTCGTGGTCCAGCACGTCGACGGCCGCCATCCCGGGCCTGCCTGCCTTCAATGCGGCCACCAGCGCGCCAGGGGCAATCAGTTCCGCGCGGCTCGTATTGACCAGCAGCGAAGTGGGTTTCATGAGCGCCAAGTCGTCGGCCGAAACGCTCCCGCGCGTACCGTCGCTGAGTCGCAAGTGCAGCGAGATCACGTCGCAGCGCCGGAAGAAGTCGGCGCGGTCCCTCGCCATCGGGAGCCCGTCGCTCACGGCCGCGCTGCGGCTGCCTTCGCGCCCCCACACGAGCACCGGCATCTCGAAAGCCTTGGCGTAACCCGCGATCACTTTGCCGATCCGGCCATAGCCGAGGATGCCCAGCGTGCGGCCCCGCAGCCCTCTTCCTATCGTGCTCTGCCACCGTCCCTGTTTCAGCGCTTCGACTTCAAACGGAATGTGGCGCAGGGCAGCAATCATCAAGCCCCACGTCAGCTCGGCTGCCGCGTAGGAAGGGCGCGAGGTCAAGGTCGCGCTGACAAGCACGCCATGGCGCGTGCAGGCCGGGAGGTCGATGTGCGGAACGTGGCCGTTCTGACTGATCACCTTGAGCTTCGGCAGGCGTTGCAGCAGCGCGTCGTCGACCGGCGTTCTCTCGCGCAGCAGCACGATCGCTTCCGCGTCCTTGAGCCGATCGGCGAGGACATCGAGGTCGCACACGTAGTCGGTGTAGATAGTGACCGCCTCGTCTGCTATCAGGCTGAAGCAGTCGAGCTTGCGAACGACGTCTGCGTAGTCGTCGAGGATGGCGATGTTCATGGAGTGGCTGCCTCAGGCGTTCGTCGGCAGGTCCGCGACAGGGGTGCCTTCGTCGATGAGCCGGCATTTGCGATCCTCGGCGGCAGCCTTCTTCAGCGCGAGTTCCAGCACTTGGCGCGCTCTGGCTCGAGGGATGAAGCAGACACCGGTGTCGTCGGCGAGTACGACATCTCCCGGCGAAACGCGAATGCCGCCGATGTTCACATCGCCGTTGATCTCCACTGTCTCGATGCGCCATTTGCCGGTCAGCGGCGTCACTTCGGTGGCCCACACCGGGTAGCCGACGCTTCGCGAGTGCGACACGTCCCGGATGCCGCCACTGACGATCGCGCCAGCCTCGCCCTGGCGCTTGCCAGTCTGCGCCGAGATGCCGCCCATGTTCGAGACGCCTGCCACGCCGTCGATCACGATGACATCGCCTGACTCGGCGAGGTTGTGCGCCTCGAACTCGGCCATCCTGTTGACTTTTGCGCGGGCGGCTTCATACGGGTGCTCGCGCAACGCGATGTTGCGCACGGTCAATGCGGGGCCGACGACGCACGCGCCTGCCATCGTGGGCGCGAACCGGCTGGCGGGCAGCACACCCGTGATGCCGAGCTCGTCCATGATGTCCGACAGGATGCCGCTTGCGTCGCCGAGCGACCGGAAGCCGGCGATCAGATCCGGGTCGGGCCTCGGCAGCTCCGTCATGCGGATGCGCTCGGGCGCGATCTTTCCAGTGAACTTTCTTTCTGCCATTGCGTGTCCTGTAGGTTGTGTTCGGCTCTTGATTCGCAGCCGCGCGGCTCGGCCGGTGCGACGCCGAGTCTTCGCGTGTTCGGCGTCCTTCGTATTTCCTGTACGCATCTTTGCGCGCATCGGCGCAAGCGTCCAATTTAGAATTCGCCGGTATCGTCATCATTTCAGTGAATAACGTGCGGCTGGACCTCAATCTGGTTTCCATCCTGGAAGCCGTCATGCTCGAGCGCAACGTGACACGCGCGGCGGCCAGTCTCGCCATGAGCCAGCCCGCCGTCAGCAACGCGCTTCGCCGCGCCCGCCGGCTGACCAACGACGAATTGTTCATCAAGGTACCCGACGGCGTGCGGCCGACGGCGCGGATGATGGCGATGTGGCCCGAGATCCATCGGTCGCTTGCGGTCTTGCGCGCCTCGATCGCGCCGCAGCAGTTCGATCCTCGCGCGGACGCTACCACCTTCCGGATCGCCGTGACTGACAGCCTCGCGTCTCAGGCGGTCTCCGGCATCACGCTGCGGCTGAATGAAGCCTCACCCTTCGGACGTGTCGCGTTCTCCCACCACACGAATGCCAGTTCGATCGAGGCGATCGAACGCGGCACGCTGGACTGCGCGGTCGGGATGTTTCCGGCGCTGCCCCACAGCGTCAACGTGCATGCGCTTCGCGCGGACCACTACGTCTGCGTCATTCGGCGGGGGCACGAACTCGCTCGCGCGATGTCCTTGGATGCATTTGCCGATGCGCGGCATGTGCTCGTTTCGCCGTCGGGCCGGGACATGGGCATCGTCGACAGCTGGCTCAGTCTGCATGGCCGCAGCCGCAGCGTGGTCGCAGTCGTCAACCGCTTCGCCGACGCGCTGCGGATCGTCGCCGACAGTGACCTGCTGGTCTGCGTCCCCAGCGACGTTCTGCAGGGTCCCGCTCGCAAGCTCATGGTCAAGAACCAGCTCGTGGCACATGAGCTGCCGTTCGAGGTAGAGAAGCTGCTGTACAAGTTGATCTGGCACGAGCGGCTGCACGTGCACCCGGCCCATCAATGGTTTCGCTCGCTCGTGGCGGAGGTTTGTGGCGCAACGGTGCGCGACGAGAGCGGTGCCGCCGGCTGGGTGAGGGGCTCTCGATAGTTCGTCATCGGGCGGGCCCGACCCCGGCGCACGAAGCGTGGGGCGTGGCTGGCGCTCGATGGCACGGGGTCATAGGATGGAGCCGGGCACTGTTGATGAGGTCGGCCCTTCCTTGTTGCGGCAAGCCCGTTCAATAGTTGGAATCACGGTTCGCAGAACGGTGCGATGCGCACACCGGCTTCCAGCAGGGCCTCGCGCAAGTGCTTCGCGATGGATACCGCACCCGGGCTGTCGCCGTGCACGCAAATGGAATCGGCTTCGACGACGACGGTGTCGCCATCGATCGTGTCGATCACCCCTTCGCGAACCCAACGCAGCATCCGTTCCGCGATGTGCCCGGGATCTCTCAGCACTGCGCCTTCGCGGCTGCGCGGAACCAGCGAGCCATCGCTCATGTAGCCGCGATCCGCGAATGCCTCTTGCGTTACGCTGAAGCCAGCGTCGCGCGCCCAGTCGACGAGAGGCGAGCCCGCGAGCACCACCAGTTTCAGGCTGGCATCCAGCGCGAGAAGGGCTTCGATGACGTCCTGCGCCTGCCGGTGATCGTGGGCGATCGTGTTGTACAACGCACCATGCGGTTTCACGTATTGCACGCGCGTGCCCGCGACCTTGGCCAGCGCCGACAGTGCGCCGACCTGGTAGGTGACGTCGGCACGCAGGTCCGGGCTGGCGATCTGCATCTCGCGCCGGCCGAAGCCGGCAAGGTCCGGATACGACACGTGCGCGCCGACACGCACATCGGCGGTCGCCGCGCAGCGCAGCGTCGCACAGGACAAGCAGGGCATTCCTGTGCATGCCGCCACGTTCTTGGAGGCTTCCGGATTGACGCTGGGCCCGGTCACCTCGCTCGACCCTTGCGAGGCTTATATATTGACCAGGACGAATCCGAATGCCAACGCGATCTCGGATGCGTCCTCGCATATTGAATGCATCTATCGCACCCGGGCCCGATGCAGCAGTTGCACGTCCTTTACCAGTCGTCGGTTGTCGATCAAACGGGCGCGGCGGGGGCGCTGCCGTAGCGCTCCCACCAGCGCTGCTCATCTGCCCACACCTGCGGAAATCCCATCAGCTCGTGCGGTGAAATCTCCGAGGAGATGAAGTCCGAGGGTTCGTCGTTCGCAAGCTTTGCGAGCGAGCGCTCCATGCTGCCGATCGACGGGAACGCCATGACGCCGGGGAGGATCGCAGCGACCGCCCGCATCTGCTCCACCGTGGTGGGCGCGTCCATGAGACGATGTCGGCACCGGCCTCGCGGTAGGCATGTAAGCGGGCCATGGCGCGCTCGAAGCCTTCCGAAGCTGGGCATCTCCTGGTCCTCGATGTGCAATGCCGAGGCGCCGGCGGTTCGTAGGTGCGAACGGTGCGCGGCCGCCATGTAGCCGGACATGTACATCGCCCTGAACGGCGAGCGCTCCGCCATGCGGGCGGAGATGCCGTCGTACACGCCGGGCGCGACGACCATTCCTTCGGAAATGCCACGGTCGCCTACATCAGGAACAAGAACGGCGCCAATCTCACCGTGGGCGGCCCGGCGTTTGTCACCGGTGCGTTCACTCCGACGCGTTCGATCGGCTACGACTTCGGCATCGGCCACGCCTTCTGAGCGCTGCGCGGCGGCAAAGCCGTCAGTAGAGATTGACCAGGGAGGCCTTCAGGAATCCGCCGTCGACCACGATGTCCTGCCCGTTGATGTACGTGGACGCGTCGCTCGCCAGGAAGCACACGGCATCCGCGATGTCCGCGGGGCGGCCGATGCGCCGCGCGGGGATCTTGGACATGCGGCTCTGCAACTTGGCCTCATCGCGGTAGTGCACTTCCGACAACGGCGTGCGGATCATGCCGGGGCTGATGGCGTTCGCGCGGATGCCGCGCGGCCCCCATTCCACCGCCATCTGGTGGGTCAAGGCCCGCATGGCGGCTTTGGTCGGCCCGTATGCGCCGACCCGCGTCGCCACCTGCGCGGCGATCGACGCCACATTGATGATGCTGCCCGCTTGCTGGTCGAACATCATCGGCACCAGTGCCTGCGCGCACAGCAAGGCGCCGCGCAGATTCACGTGGAAGATGCGGTCCCACAACTCGATCGGGAATGCCTCGAGGCCCATTGGCGATGAAGTGATGGCTGCGTTGTTCACCAGCACATCGCAACGACCGAAACGCGTGCGCACCCGATCTGCCATCGCGATGATCGATGCGGGGTCTGCAATGTCGCAGTGCACCGCCAGCATGCCATCGGCCTCGGTGGGGGCCGCCGGATAGCTGATGTCGACCTGCACCACCTGCGCGCCCATCGACTGGAGATGCTGGCAGATGGCGAGGCCGAGGCCACCGGAGGCGCCGGTGACCACGGCCGCCTTGCCCTGTAGCGCGTTGCGATCGAATGTGGTGGAAGAGGGCATGGGTTGCAGAGTGAAAGTGTGGAAAGGTCAGTGCGTCTGCACCGGCACCAGGCTGTGCGTCGCCGCATTGAAATGCACCACCGGATTCGAGGAGGAACACGCCGTCTTGCGGATCTTGCCCACGATGAGATCATGCGTGCCCAACGGATGCGTGCACACGATGTCGCACTCCATGCTGGCGAGCGCATCGGTCAGCACGGGGACCTGGTGATCACCTTCTGCCCAGCTGCCAGTGGCGAAGCGGGCGGGACCTTGGGGCGCACTCAGAAAGGTGGAGATCACGTCGCGATGCTCTTCGCCCAGCACGTTGGCTGCAAAGCGGCCGCTCTCCAGCAACTTCGCGCGGATGGAGGAGTTCTGGTGCGCAAAGAAGCCCACCATCGGCGGATCTGCCGAGATCGACGTCAGGCTGGAGACGATCATGCCCACCACCTCGTCGCCGCTGCCGCAGGTCACGGCGCTGATGCCGGCGGGCAGCGCGCGCATGGCGGACTTGAAGTCGGACTCCGACACCACTTCGTCGGCTTCGCGGAACGTCAGATGCGCACGCACCCGACCCTGATCGTCCAGCCAGCCCTTGCTGGCGGCGTAGCCGATCATCGCGTTGAAGTCGGCTTCCCATTCGGCGGCTCCGGCATGGTTCGACAGGAAGCGCAGCACGGATGGCGACAGCCGCACATGGCCTGCGCCGTCACGGCTGCCTATGCGGGCGATCGCCTGCTCCAGCCGCGCCGGCGATTGCGGATCGACCAGCACATCGAGTCGGTCGAAGACCGAGGACTCACACAAGGTGATGGCTCCGGCATTGGTGAGGTGCACACGCATAGCGATCCTTTCTGCCTGTCGATCCGCGCTTCAGGCGGACACTGCGTTCATCGATTCGACTTCCTTGCGAATCGCCGGGATGATCCTTTCGCCCCACAGCTCGATCTGGCGCAGCATGGTGGGCTGGTCGCAATCGCCCAGCTGCGTTTGCAATGCGATGTGCTTGGGGCGCAGGATGCTGATTTCTTCCAGCATCCTGTCGATGACCTGATTGACCGAGCCCACCGGCAGGTTCTTGCGCAGTTGCTCGAACGTAGGGTCCGTGGCCGATGGCACTTCCTTGACCATGTAGCCATCGTCGGACTGCGCACGGCGGAACTTGAGACTCTCCGAGATGCGGCGCTGAAAGCGCGCGTTGTCCAGGTAAGCATCGATCTCGGACTGCTTGTCCGACGCGAATGCGCAGCGCAGAAAGCCGAACTTCACGTCGTCATCGAGATCCGCGCCGTTGTCCTGCGCCACCTTCTCCAGGCGCTCGCGCAAGGCCACGATCGCTTCCGTGCCGTTGAGCAGCGCCGTCACGAACAGGTTGTGGCCTTCGCGAACGCCCCGCCC
The DNA here is from genome assembly GCF_901827165.1 of Variovorax sp. SRS16. Lineage (NCBI taxonomy): Bacteria > Pseudomonadati > Pseudomonadota > Betaproteobacteria > Burkholderiales > Comamonadaceae > Variovorax > Variovorax sp. SRS16. Next base: position 4,932,866 of record NZ_LR594666.1, on the reverse strand, counting down.
CAGGGTGACGGGATTGCCCGAGGTGATCCAGAGCGGCGGCATCGGATCCTGCACGGGACGCACGGCGATGGAGCTGGGCGGCAGCTGGAGGTATTTGCCGTCGTATTCAACGATCTTCTGGGTCAAGCCCTTGGGCAGGAGGTCCAGAAACTCGTTGTAGATTGCGCCCGAGTCTTCGATCTTCACGCCGAAGCGCTGAAACTCGAACTCCTGGTAGCCTGAGCCGATGCCGAGCTCCAGGCGGCCATTGGACACCGTGTCCACAAAGCCCACCTCGGCCAGGAAGCGTGCGGGGTGATACAGCGGAAGAATGCATACGGCAGAACCCAGACGAATGCGCCGGGTCTTGGCCGCCATGTGCGCAATCATCATCAGCGGCGAAGGCGAGAGCGAGTAGTTGTTGAAGTGATGCTCTGCATACCAGGCCGTGTTGAAGCCTGCCTGCTCCGCCGCCACCGTCTGCTCGATCGAGTTCTGGATGACTTGCTGCGAAGTCTGGTGATAGCCCCGCTGCTGGGCCAGGATGAATACGCCGAATTCCATGTTGTTCCACCTCGAAGGAGTGATGCGATGAAGGGAATTCTCTCGTTGGACCCGGCGATCCGGAATATAGAAGGAGCGTGATTCAGTACTGCAAAAAAGTGCGGGATGCACCGCGCCATCCCGGCGATCGGCTGTCGCCTATTTGTCTTTCAGATCGGTCGTCTTCGCCAGGCTCTGCCAGATGGCGGCATCTTTCTTGATGGACGCTGCGAACTCCTTGGCGGTGCGGCTCGGCGGCACGATCATGTTCTGCGCTTCGATCTTCTGCCGTATCTCATCGGTCTTCTGGAAGCGGTTGATCTCGCCGTTGAGCCGATCGATGATTTCAACAGGCGTTCCCGAAGGAGCAAACACGCCGTACCAGCCATCGGCCTCGAACTTGTAGCCTTGTTCCGAAAGGGTCGGCAGCTCTTTCGTCGCAGGCCAGCGTTGCGAGCCTGTCTGGCCCAGCCCCACCAGTCGGCCGGTGTGCATGTGCGGAATGGGGGATTGGATGTCCGTGAAGCCCACGCTGATGTTGTTGGCGATCAGGTCGGTCACTTCGGAGACGAGCGTCTTGTAGGGCACATGAGGCATGTCGAGGCCGTAGCGCGCCTTGATGCCTTCCATGGCCAGGTGGCCGGACGAACCGGTGCCCCATGAGCCGTACGCGAGCTTGCCGGGATGGGCCTTGGCGTAGGCCACCATGTCCGCCAGATTTTTGAAGCCGGTGCTCGGATTGGCGATCAGCAAGATACCTGCGGCGCCCACCTGTGTGATGGGCGTCAGATCCTTGTCCGTGTCGTAAGGGAGCTTCGGGTGAATCATCGGATTGAGGAGGATGGACGACGACGGTGCAAACAGCAGGGTGTAGCCGTCGCCCGCAGCCTTGGCCACCGTGTCGCACGCAATCAGGCCATTGGCACCCGGCTTGTCGTCCACCACCACCGGCTGTTTCAGCGCTTGCGACAAGGGCACGGCGATCAAACGGGCAAAGATATCGCCCCCCGCGCCCGATGAACCGGCAACCACCAGACGGATGGGGCGCGAAGGCCAGTTGCCCGTGCTGGCAAGGGCCTTGACGCCGGTGCCCAACAGCAGGCTGCCGAGCAATAGGGTGCGTCGTTGGATGGGTGTGTGGGTCATGCTTGTCTCCTGCATCGGCTGCGCGAAAAATTGTGGGGGTGGAGAAAGACCAGGGGCCGGCTGGTCGGCACCGCTTGCTTCGGTGCGCTTTTCAGGGATGACGACAAGAGCGCCATCGCGCCCGTGCCGCCTGGATTCAGGTTCTTTACGCGGCCAGCGCGTGGGCCATTGGCTGGTTGCGTCCCAGCTCTTTCTGGATGGCGGGAATGATTTTTTCACCCCAGAGCTCGATCTGCCTGAGCATGGTCTTCTGATCGAAGTCGCCCAACTGGGTCTGCAATGCGATGTGCTTGGGGCGCAGGATGCTGATCTCTTCCAGCATCTTGTCGATGACTTCGTTGACCGAGCCCACCGGAAGATTCTTGCGCAACTGTTCGATCGTGGGGTCCGTCTCGGACGGCACTTCCTTGATCATGTAGCCGTCGTCGGATTGCGAGCGGCGGAATTTCAGGCTCTCGGAAATGCGTCGCTGAAAGCGCGCGCAATCCAGATAGGCATCGATCTCGGCGTTGTTGTCGGAGGCATAGGCGCAGCGCAGGAAGCCGAACTTCACGTCACGGTCCAGATCCTTGCCGTTGTCGCTGGCCACTTTCACCAGGCGTTCACGCAGGCCCTGAATGGCCTCTCTGCCATTGAGCAGTGCGGTCACGAAGAGGTTGTAGTTCTCTCGCACGCCGCGGCCCAGCGTGACCGGATTGCCCGATGTGATCCACACCGGTGGCATGGGGCTTTGTACGCAGCGCACCGCAATGGAACTGGGAGGCATCTTGAGGAACTGGCCTTCGTACTCGAAGATCTTCTGGGTGAGGCCCTTGGGAAGGATGTCCAGGAACTCGTTGTAGATCGCGCCCGAGTTGGCAATCTTCACGCCGAAACGCTCGAACTCGAACTCCTGATAGCCCGAGCCCACTCCCAGGTCCAGCCGGCCGTTGGAGACGGTGTCCACGAAACCTACCTCCGCCAGGAAACGCGCGGGCTGGTAGAGTGGCAGGATGCAGACGGCAGTGCCCAGACGTATGCGCTGCGTCCTGGCCGCCATGTGGGCCACCATCATCAGCGGAGACGGAGAGAGCGAGTAGTTGTTGAAGTGGTGCTCGGCATACCAGGCGTTATGAAATCCCGCCTGCTCCGCCGCGACGGTTTGCTGGATGGAGTTGTGGATGACCTGCTGCGAAGTCTGGTGGTAGCCCCGCTGCTGGGCCAGAATGAATACTCCGAATTCCATGTCTTGTCTCCGCAAAAATGACGCCCCCAAGGGCTGTCAAATTCTAGAGAGGCGAACTGAATTGGTTACGGCAAAAACTGCAGATCTGAACTGCGAAAACCGGAGGATTCATGGATAGATTGCGCGCCATGGAGTTGTTTCTGTCGATCTCCCAGACCCGGAATTTTTCCGAGACGGCGCGTCGCTTCGGCATATCCGCCACGGGGGTCTCGCGCATGATCACCGACATCGAAGACGAGTTGAAGGTCAAGCTTCTGCTGCGCTCCACGCGCCAGGTCGCGCTGACCGAGTCGGGGCAGGAGTATGCGCGTCAACTGGAGGGCATCCTCTGGCGCATCAACGAACTGCAAGGCAACATCACCGCCATCAGCAGCGCACCGCAGGGCTTGCTGCGCGTGCACTCGCGCATGATGTTCGGCCTGGGCGTGTTGCCACCCCTGATCGCCGCATTCCGCAAACTCTATCCCGAGATTCACATTGAACTCACTTTGGCCGAGGCGCCTGTGGACCTGCGGCGCAGCCAGATCGATATCGACTTTCGCATCTCGCCACCCGTGGAGGCCGGCGTGAAGCGCCGCATGCTTTTCCAGAGTGACCGTCATCTCGTTGCAGCGCCCGCGTACCTGGCCAGCAAACCCGGTCTGCAGGCGCCCGAAAGCATCCTCGTGCATGAATGCCTGGCCTATCAGTTGCCCGGCGATGAATACACGTGGCTGTTCAAGCAAGAGGCGCAGATCAGCGAAATCGCCTTCAAGCCCCGCCATGTGAGCAACAGCGGCATTGCGCTGCTGGAACTCGCCCGTCTGGGTGAGGGCCTGGCGCTGCTGGATGACTACACCGTGCACAACGACATCCGTCAGGGCCGGCTTGTCAGGGTGTTGAGCGACTATCGCATCACCAACAAGGGCTTTGACGAGGGCATGTACGCCACCATTCTGGACACGCCCATCATCCCCGCCAAGATCCGCTTGTTTCTGGATTTTGTGGGTGAGCGCGTGGCCGGACCCGAGTTGCGGTTTGCTGCCCATGGCAAAGCCGCCGGACTCGATGCCCCGCCGGCGTCATAACCCGGCGCGGCCTATACGGGCATGCGGCACACGGGGCGAGCAGCCCCCCGAAAGCCCGAGCCGGTCAGCTTGAGCACCGCACCATCCAAAGGGCCGGATGCGCTCAGGCGACCGCTGTCGCTGATCGTCGTGACGAACAGATCGGCCATCTCCGGCCCGCCAAAGCACAAGGCACTCGGATGGGCCACCGGCAGGTCGATCTTGTGGGTGAGCCGACCCTGCATGTCGAAGCGGGCCAGCGCGCCCGTGCGCACCAGCGCGGTCCACAACCCGCCTTCATCGTCGAAACAGCAGCCGTCCGGCCCGGAGTCCTGGTCATCGGTCCGGACGAACACCTGCTTGTCGGCCAGCGTTGCGTCTGCTGCGATCTCGTAGGAATAGATGACCCTCGCGGCGCTGTCGGCGACGTGCAGACGCCCGCTGACCGGATTCACGCAGGGGCCGTTGGTGATGCCCAGTCCATCGTCGAGCTTGTGCAGATGCAGGCGGGTGTCCAGCCGGTACAGGCCGCCCAGCGGGGCCTCGCCGGGCTCACGAAACACATGCATGGTGCCGACCACGAAGCTGCCGTCGGCGAGGGATATGCCGTCGTTCAGTCGCAGGTGGGGGTGGCTGGCTTCGATCCGTGCCAGCGTGCGCAGTTGCCCATTGCGCAGGTTCAGCGCCGCGATCTCCTCCTTCAGCGACAGCACGATGCAGTCGCCGTCGTCGCCGTTGAACGCGAAGGAGCCCAGGGGCGGAGGAACTTCATGGCGTGCCGTCACTGCACCGGTGCCCGGGTTCAGCGCAAGGATCAGGCCCAGGCGGCAGTCCATCAGCCACAGTTGCTGCCCGTGCCACACCGGGCACTCGCCCAATGCCGTCTTCAAGTCGCCGAGGCGCTGGATTTCCATTTTCTCGATCGCCAATCTGCCAATTGAAGCATCATTAATTCAAGATAGTCTGATGGAATCAGTCCGCTCCAATGGATCGGATTCCGACGCATGGTAGCAACCCGGTGTCCGCCCATTCGCCGGCGAATGCTTCATTTTCTGCAGAACTCTCTCTCGAATTGATCGGAAATCAATTCGAATGCCACTTCTACAATCGATCGAGCATATCGACACTGAGACAAACCAGCGCAAGCTTGCTCCGCCTCCGGAGCCACCACAGCACTTCCTGCGAGCAGCGGGCTGTTTGTCGAGCCAGTGCCTTTTTCTGATCTGTGCCGCAGCAAGCTGGCTTCTTATAGAGGTGGTGTATGAGCGATGAATGGGTTCGTCTGGAAGTCTCCGACGGAGTGGGGCTGGTCACCATGGATCGCAAGCCGGTCAATGCACTGAACCGGGACATGCGCCGCCAGATGGTGGCCACGTTCGACGCCATCTCCGAGCGCGAGGACATCCGCTGTGCTGTCTTGACCGGCTCCGGCAGCGTGTTCTGCGCGGGCGCCGACCTGAAGGATCGTCCCAGCACCGAGATCGCCGGCGACTTTCTCGAGCACAACCGCATCACCCGCGAAACCGGCAACGCCATCCGCGAATGTGCCAAGCCCGTGATTGCCGCCATCAATGGCGCCGCGCTGGGCGCCGGCTTCGGTCTGGCCGCGGCCTGCGACATCCTGTATGCCTCCGAGAACACCACCGTGGGCATGCCCGAGATCAACGTCGGCCTCGCGGGCGGCGCTTCCATGCTCAAGACCTTGTTCGGCCGCTCCACCTTGCGCCGCATGTTCTTTACCGGCCAGCGCCTGACCGCGCACGACCTGCTCAAGCGCAATGTGATCGAGGATGTGCTGTCTGAAAAGGATCTGCTGCCCGTGACGATGGCGCTCGCCCGTGAGATCGCCGCCAAGGCGCCGCTGGCCATCGCCTATGCCAAGCGTGCCGCCAACATGGTGGATGTGATGCCGCAGCGCGATGCCTATCGCTTCGAGCAGGAGTTCACCGTGGCCCTGTCCAGGACCGAGGACGCCCGCGAAGCCCGCATGGCCTTCCTCGAGAAGCGCGCGCCGGTTTTCAAAGGGCGTTGAGCACATGCTGACCCAGGCTCAAGCAGCCCCGGGCGCCGGGCTGGACGCATTCTTCAAGGCCGATGGCGTGGCGGTCATCGGCGCCTCCGACGACATCACCAAGATCGGCGGCCGCCCCGTCCAGTTGCTGCGCAAGTACGGCTATGCCGGCGCCATTTATCCCGTCAACCCCAAGGGCGGCACCATCCAGGGGCTGCAGGCCTACGCCTCGATCCTGGATACGCCCACGGCGCCGGAGATGGCGATCCTGGCGGTGCCCGTGGAAGCCACGCTGCAGGCCGTTCGCGACTGTGCCAGCCGCGGTGTGCGCGGCGTGATCGTGCTGTCGGCCGGCTTTGCCGAGGCCGGCCCCGAGGGCGCGGCCCTGCAGGCCGAGCTGGTTCGCGTGGTGCGCAACCATGGCATGCGGCTGCTGGGCCCGAACTGTCTGGGCACCGTCAATGTGGTGGACAAGCTGGTGGGCTCGTTCTCCATCGCGCTGGAACAAAGCCTGCCGCCTGCCGGGCAGGTGGGCATCGTCTCGCAGTCGGGCAACATCGGCAGCTTCACGATGCGGAACATGGCCGCGCGCGGTCTGGGTGTGAGTCGCTTCATTGCCACCGGCAATGAAGCCGATGTGGACGTGGCCGACGGCATTGCCGCACTGGCGCAGGACCCCGACACCCGCATCATCCTGTGCTGCATGGAAACCTGCCGCCATGCCGGCCGATTGATCGAGGCGCTGGACATGGCGCGCCAGCAGCAAAAGCCGGTGATCGTTCTCAAGATCGGCGCTACCGAGCAAGGCCAGGCCGCAGCGGCCTCGCACACCGGCGCGTTGATGGGTTCCGACGCGGTGTTCGACGCCGTCTTTCGCCGCTATGGCGTGCTGCGCGTGCGCTCGTTCGAAGAGCTGCTCGACGTGGGCCATGCCGCTGCGCTGCTGCGCGCAGAGCGTCTGCCCACCACCGACGCCGTGACGCTGGTGGCGGCTTCCGGCGGGTTCGGCATCATGATGGCGGATGCGATGGTGCAGGCCGGCATGACGCTGCCGCAGCTCGCTGACGCGACCCAGGCACTGATCCGCGAGGCCGTGCCGACCGCCGGCACCCACAACCCCGTGGATGCGTCGGCCCAGATGTCGGCGCGGCCCGACATTCTGCTGAAGATGCTGACGGCACTGCAGGACGATTCCAACGGCAGCACGCTCGTGCTGCTGCTGGCCCTGTCGCTGTACAACCCGCGCCTGCGCGGCGTGTACCTGGAGGCGCTGTCCAGGATCCGCGCCAGCCACCCCGACCGTCTGCTGGTCATCATCAGCCAGGGCCCGGCCGATGCGGTGGCCGAGATCAATGCGCTGGGCATTCCGGTGTTCCCCACCATTCCAGCGGCAGCCAGTGGACTGGCAGGTCTGGTCAGGCTCGGCCAGCTCACCACCTTGCCCACGGCCGCTGCCTATGGCGGCCCGGTGGACAGCGTGGATGCCGCCGTGTTCCGCAACGAGTTCCATGCCAAGAAGGCGCTGGCGGCTGCCGGCATCAGCGTGCCGCGCGAGGAGGTGGTGACTTCGGCCGACGATGCCGTGCGCAGCGCCCGGGCCACGGGCTACCCGGTGGTCCTCAAGATCGCGTCGGAAGACATCGCCCACAAGACCGAGATCGGCGGTGTGGCGCTGGACCTGCAAGACGACGATGCCGTGCGGCAGGCGTACGACCGTCTCATGGCCAATGCCCGCAAGCATGCGCCGCAGGCGCGCCTGGACGGCGTGCTGGTGGCCCCGATGGTCCGCGGCGGCGTGGAGCTGATCGCGGGTGTCTCGCGCGACCCCGTGTTCGGTCCGGTGGTCATGGTCGGGCTGGGCGGCATCCATGCCGAGATCCTCAAGGATGTCGCGGTGCAGGTGGCGCCCGTCTCCGAAGAGGAAGCCCTGCGGATGATCCGCAGCCTCCGGATGTTTGCGCTGCTGGACGGCGCCCGCGGTCAGGCCAGGGCGGACGTGGCCGCGGCCGCCCGCACCGTGGCAAGACTCTCGGAGTTCGCGTGCCGCCATGCCGCCGATGTGGCCGAGATCGACATGAACCCCATTCTGGTCAGGCCCGAAGGCGAGGGCGTCCTCGTTCTGGACGCGCTGATGGTGCCGACCTCCGGCCATCGCCCTGCACATTGAAGGCTCTCATGCACATGGAAAAGAACCCGGCCATTCCGGATGCCGCTGCAGGCCCGGCCGTCTATCGCCAGTACGCGCGCCAATGGCTTCGCGCCCATCTGCCCGAGCACATGCGTGCGGACAGCGTCGACTACCGCACGCCCACGCTGGATGAGTGCCGCGACTGGGAGGCGTCCATGTACGACGCGGGCCTGGCGGGCATGACATGGCCCAAGGCCTATGGCGGCCTGGGCCTGACTCTGCGAGAGCATCTGGTCGTCAACAAGGAAGTGGGCGCGCTGGCCATGCCCGAGAGCGTGAGCTCGATCGGCAAGGAATTGGTGGGCCCCATCATCCAGACCGTGGGCACGGAAGAACAGAAGCAGTTGTTCCTGCCGCGCATCCTTTCCATGCGCGACTACTGGTGCCAGGGATTTTCCGAGCCCGACGCGGGCTCCGACCTCGCGCGCCTGCGTACCAAGGCCGTGCAGGAGGGCGGCACGTGGCGCATCAACGGCCAGAAGATCTGGACCAGCGGTGCGGCCAAGGCGCGTTACTGCCTGCTGCTGACCCGCACCGGCACGGTGGCAGACAAGCACCGGGGTCTGCTGATGTTTGCCGTGCCCATGGACACGCCCGGCATCCGGGTGGTGCCCATCAAGTCGATCGACGGCAAGGACTCGTTTGCCGAAGTCTTTTTCGACAATGTGGTGGTGCCCGACAGCGCGCGCCTCGGCGCACCGGACGAGGGATGGAATGCGGCGATCCGCGTGCTGTCCATCGAACGCGCGACCAACCGCATGTACCGTGCATGGCGCTTCGAATGCGAGCTGCGTCAGCTCATCGCCGCGTGCAAGTCCGACCCACAGCTGGTCAAGCTGCTGGACGACGGCTACTACCAGCGCCGCATCGGCGACGTGGTGGGCGAGATCGACGCCCTCAAGGGCCTGGTCGAGCGCACGGTGAGCCTGATGATGGCGGGCGAGAAGATCGGCGCCCGCGGCTCGCTGACCAAGCTCCATTGGTCCGAGTGCCATCAGGCCTTCATGGGGCTGGCGCTGTCCATCGTGTCGCATGTGAACCCGCGTTCCAGTGCGCTGGCACAACGCGCCCGAAAGGCCTTCACCACGGCCTACCTCTACGCCCGCGCCGAGACCATCTACGCCGGTACCACCGAAGTGCAGCTGGACATCATTGCGCAACGCATCATGAACTTGCCGAAGGACCTCTGAGATGAGCACGCCGGACAACGATCTCAAGCCCGAAGAGTTTGCCAAGGCTGCCGCCGAGGCGATCACGGATGCGCAGACCCGCAACTTCCGTGACGCCGCCGGGGTTCTGGCCAACGCCGGCCTGTGCGGTGTGTGCGCGCGCGAAGACGCCGGCGGTCTGGCACTGGGCATCGAGTTCGCCGTGCCCATCGTGGCCGAAGCGGGCAGGCTGCGGCTGCAATGGCCGCTGCTCGAAACCATTCTGATCGCCAAGGCGCTGGGCGATTCGCCTCTGGCAGCAGAACTGGTCGGCGGCGAGCGCGTGGCCACCTGGGCGCTGCAAGGCAACCTGCAGGACAAGCTGGCGGGTCACGCCCGCCACGCCGGGCACTGCGACTGGGTGCTGGTCGCGGACGGCCGGGGCGGCGCTGCCCTGCTGGACCTGGGCTCGGTCGAGATCCAGAACGACGAAGCGCTGGACCCGGAGCATCCTCAGTCGTGGCTGATGCTGGACGGCGCCAAGGTGCTGGCCGCGCTGGATGCCGCCACGTTCGCGGCATTGCAGCGCGACAGCGGCATCCTGATTGCCAGCCTCGTCAACGGTGCCGCCGAAGGCGCCTTGACCACCACGGCCGAGTACATGTCGACCCGCGTGCAGTTCGGCCGTCCGCTGTCGGCCAAACAAGCCGTGCGCCACCTGCTGGCGCGCATGCGCCTGTTGCAGGAAGCCTCCAACGCGGGCATCCAGCGCGTGCTTCGCACCGATGAAGACGACAGGGTGCGCGATACGCGGCCGGTGCTGGCCAATGCCCTGGCCAGCGCGGCGTTCGTGCTGGAGAAATCCATCCACCTGCATGGCGGCATGGGCTTCACCTGGGAGGTGCCCCTGCACTACGCCTTGCGCGAAGTGCGCAAGTTCGATGCCGCATGGGGCTCGGGCGCGCTCGCCCGGCAAGTCGGCCGGGACTTCATCCAGTCCGTGTGAACCAAGGAATACGAATGAACCAGGATCTGCTCGGCCGCGTGGCCCTCATCACCGGCGCGGGCGCCGGCATCGGCCGCGAAACCGCTTTGCAGATGGCCGCTCGTGGCGCCATCGTCTGCGTGAACGACCTCAAGGAAGAACTGGTGACCCCCGTGGTGGAGGACATCGAATCCAAGGGCGGGCAAGCCTTTGGCATCGTGCAGAACATTGCCAGCCGCGAAGGCATTCGCGATGCCATCCAGCGCGCGTTCGCGCACGGCAAGCGCTTCGACATCCTGGTCAACAACGCGGCGTGGGTGCGCTACCAGGCCATCCCCGACATCATGCCGGAGACCGTGGAGCGCATGCTGGATGTGGGCTTCAAGTCCGTGATCTGGGGCCTGCAGGAAGCCGTGGCCGTGATGGACCCGGAGCGCGGTGGCTCGATCGTGAACGTGGCCTCGGTGGCCGCCTTGCGCTCGGCCGCCAACTCCGTGGTCTATTCCGGCATCAAGGCGGGCATTCTGGGCATCACCCGCGCTGCGGCCGCAGAGCTGGGTGCGCGCAACATCCGCGTCAATGCCGTGTGCCCGTCGGCCGTTCCCACCGAAGGCACACAGCGCAACCGCAACGCCGAGCGCGACGCCAACCGCATTGCCCGCACGCCGCTGGGGCGCCTGGGCACCGTGCAAGACATCGCCCGCAGCATCTGCTTCCTGGCCGGCGATGACGCGGGCTTCATCACGGCGCAGGCGCTGACGGTGGATGGCGGCATCACGCTGACCAACATCTGATTCCTGCGGGACGGACGCACAAATGCAGACGGTTCTGATCACCGGCGCCGCTTCCGGCATCGGGCGAGACACCGCTCGACTGTTCGCCGGCGCAGGCTGGCAATGCGTGCTGGTCGACCACAACGAGCAGGCCTTGCACACGCTGGGACAAAGCCTGCCCGCTCCTGCTTCGGCCGCGCATGTGCTGCGCACCATCGACCTGACCGACCCGCAGCAGATCGCTTCCCTGGGCGATGGCACACCCGCGCTGGACGCCATCCTCAACAACGCCGGCATGTCCGATGCGTCCAATACGCCGCTGGCTGAACAAAGCCCGGCGCAGATGGGCCGCCTGCTCGCGCTCAATCTGGCCGCGCCGGCGGCGGTGGTCGATGCGTGTACGCACCTGCTCAAGCCCGGCGCACGCATCGTGAACGTCGCGTCCGGCGCCGGGCTGCATGCCATTCCATGGCGTGGCGCCTACAGTCCGAGCAAGGCGGGACTCATCGCCCAGACGCTGGCCTTGGCGCAAGCGCGACCCGACTGGTGCGTGACGGTGCTCGCCCCGGGATTCGTGCGCACCGAACTGGTCGATGGACTGATCCAGGCCGGCCGACTCAAGCCCGAGCGCGCGTTGGCCAAGATTCCGCTCGGCCGCATGGCCGCGCCCGAGGAAATGGCGCAGGCGCTGTACTTTCTGGCGAGCCCCGGCGCGCAACCTCTGAGTGGGCAGGTGCTGCCGGTGGATGGCGGCTCGTCCATCTATGGCGGCAGTCAGGCCCTGGCGCCCGCCACATGGGCTGCGCAGGCCCTGGACATGCCGATGCAACTCGAGGTCTGCGGCGGCGATGCTGCACCGTGGCAAGACGTGGCGCAGCCGGCCATTGGACAGCCGCACTATGCAGCCTGCCTCGACCTGTCGCCGCTGTCCTGCGAATCGGCCGGCCTGTTGCAGGCGGTGCATGCGGCTGCCGCGCGCTTTGCCGCCCGCTGCGCGCAGCAGGCCAGCCTGACCGTGCTGCTGCCTTCACGGAAGGTCGATCGCTGGCAGCACGCCGGCGATGGCGCTGCGGCACGCATGCTGGTCTCGACCCTCGCCTGTGAGTGGGGCCATCGTGCCCTGCGCGTCAATGCGCTGGAAGTGCCGGGCGATGTGGATCCGCAGTCGCTGCATCCGCTGCTGCGTTTCGTCTGCGGGCCTGCCGCCCAGTACCTCACGGGCCAAACCCTCATCGGCCGGAGCGTCGCTCCAAAGGAATCGCCATGAGCATGCCGGACAGTGCGGCCGATGCCGAGCGCGCGCAGATCAAGGAGTTCTTCATCGCCGAGCGCGGCTACTGGCGCCCATGGACCGAGACCCTGCTGCAGGCCTGCCCCGGCTTCGTGCAGCACTACGCACGCTATGCCGGCTATCCCGCGCGCACGGGGCCGCTGACGCCGCGCATGGTCGAGCTCATCTACGTGGCGCTCGACACTTCCTCGTCCCATCTCTTCGAGTCCGGCCTGCACACTCACATGACGCGAGCACGCGAAGTGGGGGCGACACAGGCCGATATTGTCGATGTGCTGCACCTGGTGGCCGTGCAAGGCGTGGCGAGCGTCTGCCAGGCCACCGACATCCTGGCCGAGTTCACCGACTTGACCCAGGTGGCGGCCATCGACGGGAAACTCCAGGCCCGCATCGACAGGCTCGGTCCCGCGCATGCCATCGCCCTGACGTCCGTGGCGCGGCTCGACGCCGGCTATGCCGAGGTGCTTCTCGACTTCGTCGAACAAGGCCGCCCCGGCGCGGGCCTGACGCCAGCAGAGCGCAGCCTGGTACAGCTGGCCTTGCATGCATGCTTCACGGCTTTCAACCCCGGCGCGATACGGCAGATCGTGGCCACCGCATTGGCGCAAGGGCTGACAGCGGCCGAGCTGCTGCAAGCCATCCAGATGGGTGCCCATCTGGCGGTGCATGGCACCGCATTGGGCGTCAATGTATGGCGCAGCATCGAGACCCCGGCGGTGCAGACACACGCGCCGCTCAGCGGTTGCCGATCCGCGTCGCAAGGAAATCAAGCAAAGCCCTGAGTGCGGCGATTCCGGGGCGGGGACCGCGCGTGCAGAAGAGCCGATAGGGGAACGGCCGTCGCGCTGCACGTGCCTGGCGGGGTGCGCGCGCTGCCATCGGTCCCCTTATCGCGCCGCCGTCTTGAGCGCCTGCGCCAGCGCGGCCAGCGAAGCCAGCACGGTCTGCACCGACCGTGCCGCCTTGGCATCCTGGAGGCCACCGGCCTCGTCGAAGGCCTCGTGCGCGCGGGACAGAGCGAACTGCTGGGGCACGACCAGCATCGCGAAGGCCATCTGCAGGTATTGGCGCAAGAAATTCATCGAACGCAGCGCACCTCCGGGTCCGGGCGATGCGGACAGAAGGCCCACCGGCTTGTTGGCGGTGACGGCCAGGCCCGCGGGTTGCGATGGCGTCGCCGCGATCCGCGACAGCCAGTCGAAGGCATTGACGACCAGCGGCGTCGGGAATCCGTTGTACTCCGGCGTGACGAGCAGGAGGCCATCGCTTTCGCGGATCGCCTGCGCCAGTTCATGGGCGCCTTCCGGCACGCCCGACGAGGCCTCGAGGTCGCCGTCGTAGAGCGGGAGCTTCAAGGCGCGAAGGTCCAGCTCGCGGACCCGCAGGCCCGCGTCGCCCGCGCTGCGGGCGGCAAAGGCGGCCAGCCTGCGATTGAGCGAGCCTGCGCGCGCGCTGCCGGGAATGATGAGGATATCGAGCGCGTCCACGCGGTGTCTTTCGAATCGGGAATGCGCACCGAGAAGAACACAAGCCCGGCGCGTTGTCCAGCGGCGAGCGCGCACGACGAAGGCCGGCCCGCTCGCTCATCAGACCGTTGGCACCGCCGCCGCCGCTTCGCCGCAGAAGACGATGCCTTGACGGACGAGCGCATCGAGCTCGGCGCTGTCGACATCGGCGAAGGTCGACAGCACCTCGCGCGTATCCTGGCCGACCCGATGGCCGGACCAGCGGACGCTGCCCGGCGTGCCCGACATGAGCGGCACCACGCCGGCGAGCGTGACGGGGCCGATGTCCTCGTCGTCCACGACCTGCAGCATGTTTCGCGCACGGTATTGCGGATCCTGGAAGACGTCGGCCATCGTGAACACGCGGCTCGCGGGAACGTCCGCCGCCTGCAGGATGCGCTCGAGCTCGGCCAGATCCCGGGTCGAAGTCCATGCACTCACGATGCCGTCCAGGGCATCTTCATGGGCATTGCGCGATGCCTGGTCCGCGAAGCGCGGGTCGATGGCCAGGTCCGGTTGCTCCATCGCCGCCGCGAGCCGGCGGAAGATCGGGTTGGCCAGCGCGGCGATCAGGATGTGGTCGTGGTCGCGCGTGGGGTACAGATTGTTCGGTGCGCTGTTGGGCAGACGGGAGCCCGTGCGCGATCCGATCTTGCCGAGCTTGTCGAACGCGGGCACGAAACTCTCCATGAAGCTGAATGCGGCCTCGGTGAGCGCCACGTCGATGGACTGTCCTTCGCTGGTTCGTTCCCGGTGCAGCAAGGCCATGACCGTGCTGAACGCGGCGTAGAGCCCGGCGATGTAGTCGGTGAGCGGCACCGCGGCGCGCGACGGTGGCCGGTCCGGTTCTCCGATCATGTGGCGCAGGCCGCTGACCGCTTCGCCGATGACGCCGTAGCCGGGCCGATGGCGGTACGGTCCGGTCTGTCCATAGCCGCTGATTCGCGTCAGGATCAGACCGGGCCGGACGCGGCTGAGTTCGTCATAGGACAAGCCCCAGCGCTCCAGCGTGCCGGGCCGGAAGTTCTCGACCACCGCGTCGAAGGCCGGCAGCATCTTCAGGATCAGCGCACGCCCTTCGGGGCGGCGCAGGTCGATCGATGCGATGTGCTTGTTGCGCGCGATGCTGGCTGCGTAGAGCGATTTTCCGTTGACGGTCTCGCCGAGATGGCGGATCGGATCGCCTTCCTCGGATTCGATCTTGATCACCTCGGCACCGAAGTCTCCGAGCAGCCGGGCGCAGAACGGCCCGGCAGCGGTAGATCCGAGCTCGAGCACGCGGTATCCGTTGAGCGGCCCCACGGATCAGGTCTCGATTCTGGCGACGACCTGGCCTTCGGACACCGACTCGCCCTCGGCTACCAGGAGTTCCTTGAGGATCCCGGCCGCATCCGCGATCACGGGGATTTCCATCTTCATGGATTCGAGGATCATGAGGGGGTCATCCTCGGCGACGCGGTCGCCGGGCACCTTCAACACTTTCCAAAGCGAGCCGGTGATTTCGGACTTGATTTCACGTAGGGTCATGCTGACGTCTCCTGGGTCTTGTCGAGATGGTTGTCGAAATTCAAATGACGCCCCGGCTGCGCAGCGAGGCGATGGTGTCGCGGCCGAAACCCAGTTCGCCGAGCACGGTGTCGGTGTGCTCGCCCTGGCGTGGCGCGGCCTTGGGGGCTGAAGGTGCCAACTCGCTGACGACGAAAGGCAGGCCGAGGCTCATCGGAGCATCCGCGGCCGGTGCACGCACGGTTCCGCGCGATCGGAAATCCGGGTCCCTCAGCGCCTCCTCGAAGGACCGGACGGCCGTGACGCAGCAATCGAGCGGCTCGAGGACCGATAGCCAGTCCGCGGCGTCGCGGGTGGCAAAGGCGCGGCGCAACAGCCGCTCCACGTCGGGCGCCCGCGCGTCGTCCGGGCTGTGCAAGGGCTTGAGCTCGGGCAGTTCGAGCGCGTCGCAGAGCAGGTCCCAGAATTTCTTTTCCTGTGCGCCGACGGCGAGGAAGCGCCCGTCCCGGGCGGCATAGGTCCTGTAGCGTGCGGCCCCGCCCGTGTGCGAGCCGGTGCCGCGCGCATGCACCGAACCCGATTCGTTGTACTCGGCCAGCGGCAGCACGTTGTGCGCCATGACGGCGTCGGTCATGCTGACGTCGATGAACCGGCCTCGGCCTGTCTGACGCGCCTCGACCAGCGCGGCGAGGATGCCGGTCGCCGCGCTCAAGGTGCCGCCCAGAATGTCCGAGATCAGGAAGCCCGGGATGACCGGCGGGCCGCCCCCTTCGCCCGTCATGTCGAGAACGCCCGAGCGGGAAAGGTAGTTGATGTCATGGCCGGCTGCATGCCGCCTGGCACCGGATTGGCCGTAGCCGGAGATGGCGCAATACACCAGCGACGGCCGCCTGCGCGAGAGCTCGGCGTAGTCCAGGCCCAGGCGCTGCATCACCCCCGGGCGGAATCCCTCCAGCACGACATCGGCATTCGCCAGCAGCTGAAAGAAGATCTCGCGCCCTTCATCGCACTTGAGGTTGAGCGTCAACCCGATCTTGCCGCGATTCACCAGCTCTCTCATCGCGGGGCGGGCATAGTCGCCCGCGCCGGGATCCTCGATCTTGATCACCGTGGCGCCCAGTTCGCACAGGTGCTGCGCACACAGAGGGCCCGGCAGCAGGCGGGACAGATCGAGCACGCGCACGCCGGCCAGCGGCGGCGGGCGAGGGGGGTCGCATGTCGGCGGGACGGTCATGGGCTCACAGCACGTAGTGCTGGAAACGCTTCAAGGTGACCACCGCACTGCGGATGTTCTGGCGGCGCAGCTGCTCGGCCTTTTCCGCATCGCCTTCGCGCATGGCCGCAACGAAAGCGCGCTGCTCGACCAGTCCCATGGCCGCGCGGCCGGGCAGGATCTGCACGCGGCGCATGATGACGCGCGTCTTTTCGAAGATGCTGTCCAGCATGCCGGCGAGCACCGCATTGTTGGCGGCCGCAATCAGCTCGCCGCGGAGCCGTTCGTAGTTCGAGAAGTAGCCTTCGATATCGCCGGACTCGATGAGCTTCTCCAAAGGGCCGCCGACCTTCAGTTGATCGACCCAGGACTGCCAGTACTCCGGCGGCTTGTTGAGCGTCGCCAGCCTCACGATCATTCCCTCCAGTCCTTCGCGCGCGTCGTAGATCTCGAAGACCTCGCTCAGCTGCAGGCGGGAAACGATCGCGCCCCGATTGGGCTCGCGCTTGATCAGGCCACGCAGCTCCAGCTCGGTGAGCACCTCGCGCACGCGGGTGCGCGAGACCCCGAATTCCTCCGCGAGCTCGCCTTCGAGCAGCTTGGCGCCGGGCGGGATCTGGTGGAGGGAAATGCGATCTCGCAGGACCTGAACGATGTCTTGCTCCACCCGGGCGCTGCCGCGCTTCGGGCTCTCCGGTTTGACAGTTTTCTTCGCTTTCACTTCTTCGTCCTTTCGTGCGTGAGCCTCGCGCCGACGCACATGCCGGCATCGACCCGGTGCGTTGCGCTTCAGGGACCGCAGCTTAGCGGCATCGAGTCGCGTCGATTGTAATGAACAATATTGTGGACACTGAAAATTATCAGGCTAGTGTTTTCAGTGTTGACATAGTTGTCCACGATCTCGTACATTGAATTCACGACCACGGTGCTGCATGCCTGCGAGCAGGCAGCGCGCTGCAACGGAGACAAAAAACGCATGACGGACAAGAAGAGCGGCGGCCCCCTGGCGGGCGTTCGCGTGCTGGAGCTCGGCTCCAGCGTTGCAGGGCCCTTTTGCGGCCGCTTGCTGGCCGACTTCGGCGCCGAAGTCATCAAGGTGGAGGTTGCCGAGGGCGACGCGGTCCGCAGCATGGGCAAGCGGGCCAGCGGCAAGTCCCTCTATGCCGCGAGCATCTTCCGCAACAAGCGGATGATCTCCGTCGACCTGAAGAGCGACGAAGGCCGCTCGATCGTCGCGCGCCTGGCCGAGCGCTCCGACATCGTGATCGAGAACTTCAGGCCCGGCACGATGGAGCGGCTCGGGCTGGGCTACGACACGCTGAGCCGAAGCAATCCGGGTCTGGTCATGATCCGGATCAGCGGCTTCGGCCAGACCGGGCCCTATGCGCAGCGGGCCGGCTACGGCGCCATCGGCGAGGCCCTCAGCGGATTGCGCTACCTCACCGGCGACCCCGACCGCGCGCCGGCGCGGATCGCGGCATCCGTCACGGACGAGGTAACGGGCCTCTACGGGGCGCTCGGCGGCATGATGGCCCTCTTTGCGCGCAGCCGCACGGGGCGCGGGCAGGTCGTCGATGCGACCTTGTACGAATCGGCCTTCAGCCTGATCGAGCCGCACGTGCCGACCTACGATCAGCTGGGCGTGATCGCCGAACGCGCGGGCGCCCGGCTGCCGGACTCCGCGCCGAACAACACCTACGTCACGCGCGACGAGCGCCACATCCACATCACCGCGATGGGCGACGCGGTGTTCGCGCGCCTGGCGACGGCCATGGGGCAATCCGAACTGGCCGACGACGACCGCTATCGGACGCAGCTGGCACGCTCGGCCAACGAAGAAGTGCTCGACGACATCATCGCCGGCTGGGTGCGGACCCACGCGCTCGACGACGTGGTGGCGGCGCTGAACGAGGGCGGCGTGCCGTCCGCCCCGATCTATTCGGTCGCCGACATCTTCAAGGACGCGCATTTCGAGGCGAGGGACATGCTGCTGCGCGTGCCCGACGACACCTTGGGCACGGTCGTTCTCGCGGGTGTCGTTCCCAAGCTGTCCGATACGCCGGGAGCCGTCCGGCACACCGGCCACGGCGTGGGCGAAGACACGGCGGACGTGCTGGCCGAGATCCTCGGCCTCGGTGCCGCCGAGATCGCCGAACTGAAGCGCGACCGGATCATCGTCGCGTCGCCCACCACCCCCTCCATCATCGAGAAAGAAGTTTCATGAGCAGCAGTTCTGCCAGTCCGTCGGAGTTCAAGAAGAGCCTGGACCAGGAGTTCGAGAGGCGCCGCGCCATCGCTTTGGCCATGGGCGGCGCAGCGAAGATCGAGAAGCGGCAGCTGGCCGGCGTCATGAACGCACGCTCCAGAATCGACCGGCTGTTCGATGCCGGCACCTTCTCGGAATCCGGCCTGTTCGCAACCTCGACCCATTCGCGCGAAGACGAGGATCGCACGCCGGCGGACGGCAAGATCACCGGCTACGGCAAGATCGACGGCCGTTGGGCAGCCGTGGTCTCCAACGACTTCACCGTGCTGGGTGCATCGAGCGGCGCCACCAATGTGCGCAAGGTGGCGCACATGAAGCGCGTTGCGACGCAGCGCGGCATGCCGATCGTGTTCCTGGGCGAGTCCTCGGGCGCGCGCCTGCCCGACACGATGGGCGCCCGCGGAATGGGCCTCGGCCTGGGCAACGATCCGGCGCAATACCAGCGCATGCGCGAAACGCCGTGGGCCGCATCGGTGCTCGGCTATTGCTACGGCTCCTCCTTTCTCTACACCTGCTGCTCGGACTTCAGCGTCATCCGCAAAGGCGCGGTGATGGCGGTCTCGAGCCCGCGCCTGATCGAACTCGCGACCAACCAGAAGGTCGATGCGGAAGACCTCGGCGGCTGGCAGATCCACACCGAGCTCACCGGCCTGATCGACATGGTCGTGGACCGCGACGAAGACGCGATCGACGCGACGAAGCGCTTCCTCTCCTACCTGCCCTCGCACCACAACCAATGTCCGCCGGAGCAGCCGATCCCTGCAGGCTCGGGCCGCAAGATGGCCGAGATCATGGATCTGGTGCCGCCGAATCGCGCCCAGGTCTACGACATGAGGAAGCTCATCGCCTCGATCGTGGATCTGGACTCGGTGTTCGAGCTGAAGCCGAAGTACGGCAAGACCCTGGTCACGGCGCTGGCCCGCATCGGCGGCAAGTCGGTGGGCATCCTGGCCAACAACCCCTTCTTCAAGGGCGGCGTGCTCGACGCGGATGCGGCGGACAAGGCCATCGCCTTCATGGTGATGTGCGATTCCTTCAATGTGCCGCTGGTGCTGCTCGTCGACACCCCGGGCTTCGTCATCGGCATCGAGGCCGAGAAGAAAAAGGCGACCGGGAAGATCGTCAACTTCATGAATGCGCTCCAGCTCGTCACCGTGCCCAAGCTGTCGGTGATCATCCGCAAGACCTTCGGGCAGGCCTATCTCAACATGGGCGGCGGCAAGAATTCCGACGAGGTCGCGGCGTGGCCCACCGCCGAAGTCAGCTTCATGACGCCGCAGTTCGCAGCCACCGTCGTGCACGGCACCCGGCCCGGCGACCCCGGCTTCGACGAGCAACTCGCCGAGATGGAGAAGAACAACACGGCCTACGAGATCGCGCGCACCTACGCCGTCCAGAACGTCATTCGTCCCGAGGAGACGCGCGACTATCTCATCCGGATGCTCGAGGTCCATTCGCTCAAGCTCACGAACGGCATCGGCCAGCACCTGCTGCGCGCGTGGCCCACGAGTTTCTGAAGATGGCGGCATTCCACAAAGTCCTGGTGGCCAACCGAGGCGCCGTGGCGTCGCGCGTGATTCGCGCACTCCGGCAGCTCGGCATCGCGTCGGTGGCCGTCCATTCCGAAGCGGATCGCGATCTGCCCTATGTCGCCGAAGCGGACCAGTCGGTCGGCATCGGGCCGGCCGCGCCGCGCGAGAGCTACCTGTGCATCGAGAAGATCATCGACGCCGCGCGCGAGACAGGGGCCGATGCCATCCATCCCGGCTACGGCTTTCTGGCCGAGAACGCGGACTTCGCGCAGCGCGTGATCGATGCCGGCCTCTGCTTCATCGGGCCCTCGCCGAAGTGGATCCGCGAGATGGGCCACAAGACCCACGCCCGCAAGCTCGCGCAGGCCTGGGGCCTGCCGACGGGCCGCGGCACCGACGTGATCGGCGTCGACGACCCGGACCTGCACGAGCGCGCCGCGGAGCTGGGCTTTCCCGTCATGGTGAAGCCTGCGGCCGGCGGTGGCGGCATCGGCATGCTGCGCGTCGACTCGCTCGCCCAGCTCGACGACGCATTGCGCACCGCGCGATCGGCCGCCGAGCGCGGCTTCGGTGTCGGGGACGTCTACCTGGAGAAGCTTCTGGTGCAACCGCGGCACGTCGAGATCCAGCTGATCGGCGATGCGCACGGCAACGTGGTCCATCTCTTCGATCGCGACTGCTCCGTGCAACGGCGCAATCAGAAGGTCATCGAGGAGGCGCCCGCGCCGGGCATCGCGGCGAGCCGGCGTCTGCAGGTGATCACGCAGGCTGCGGCGGCGCTGGCGAAGGCCGGTTACGACAACATCGGCACGCTCGAGATGCTGCTGTCCTCGACCGGCGAGTTCAGCTTCCTGGAGATGAACACCCGTCTTCAGGTGGAGCACGGCGTGACCGAAGAGGTGACCGGCGTGGACCTCGTGGCGGCCCAGATCCGAAGCGCCGCCGGCGAACGCCTGCCCGACATCCTGCCGCCGTCGATCGATGTGCGGGGCCATGCCATCGAGGCGCGCGTCTGCGCCGAAGATCCGCTGCGCTTCTTCCCGTCGACCGGCACGCTCGCGACCTTCCGGCCGCCCTCGGGCGAGGGCATCCGCATCGAGACCGGCTATGCCGAAGGCAATGCGGTGACGCCGTTCTACGACTCGCTCATCGCCAAGGTGATCGTGCATGCGCCGACGCGGGATGCCGCGATCGGCAAGCTGAGCGAGGCGCTGGCCGCGTTCGACATCGCCGGCGTCAAGACGAACATCCCTGCGATCCAGCTGGTGCTGGCCAGCGATGACTTCCAGCAGGGCAAGGTGCACACCGGTCTGATGCAGGCCTGCATCGACGCCGCGAAGAAAAGCAGGAGCAGCACATGAGCGCAGAGAGCACGACATCCGACTGGACCGCCGAGATCGGGGAACTCGAACGGCGGCGCGCGTGGGCCGAGTGCCTGGGCGGCGAGGAATCGGTGGCCAGGTACACGGCCGGCGGACGCCTCACCATCCGCCAGCGCATCGGCGGCCTGATGGACGCCGGGAGCTTCCAGGAGGTCGGCAAGATCACGGGCACGGCCGACTACCGGGATGGCCGGATCCAGTCCGTCGTGCCGGCGCCCTATGTCATGGGCATCGGCCGCATCCGCGGCCGCGCCGTCGCGGTCGGGGGAGAAGACTTCACCGTGCGTGGCGGCGTCAGCTGGGGCGGCGATCGCCGCAAGGGCGGGCAGGGCGGCTTCATCGAGGACATGGCCGCCAACTACCGCATTCCGCTGGTCAACCTGATCGATGGTTCGGGCGGCAGCGTCGCCTCGATCAAGAAGCGCGGCCACGCCGTGTTCCCCGGCGTGCACGGCTTCGAGAAATCGGTCGAGCTGCTGGGCCTGGTGCCTGTCGTGAGCGCCGTGGTCGGCGTGGCCGCGGGCGGTCCCGCGGGCCGGGCGATTCTTGCGCACTGGTCGGTGATGGTGGCCGGCCAGAGCCAGGTCTTCGCGGCCGGACCGCCGATCGTCGAGCGCGCGATGGGCCGCAAGGTCACGCGCGAGGAGCTCGGCGGCGCGAAGATGGCCGTCGACGCCGCGGGCACGATCGACAACGTCGTGGCCAACGAGGCGGATTGCCTCGAGGCGATCGCCGACTTTCTTTCCTACCTTCCGCAGAACGTCTGGGAGATGCCGCCGGTCCTCGCCTGCGATGACCCGGTGGATCGCCGCGACGAGTTGCTCGCCTCCATCATCCCCCGCGATCGCCGCAAGCCCTACGACATGCGGCGCATCCTGCGCACCGTCTTCGACCGCGGTTCGCTGTTCGAGATCCAGCCGTCCTGGGGCAAGGGCATCATCACCAGCTTCGCGCGGCTGGGCGGGCGGCCGGTCGGCATCGTGGCGAACAATCCCATGGTGTACGGCGGCGCGATGGACGGCCGCGCCGCGCGCAAGCAAGGCCACTTCGTCGAGCTCTGCGATACCTTCCATATCCCGCTCGTCTACCTCGTGGACCAGCCGGGTTTTCTGGTCGGGCCCGATGCGGAGGCGGCCGGCACGCTGCGCGATGGGATGCGCGCGGTGTACATCGGCATGCAGGCCAGCGTTCCGGCGCTCACGCTGGTGGTTCGCAAGTGCTACGGGATGGCCGGCATGGCCGCCTGCGACAAGGCCGGAATCAACTTCAAGATCGGCTGGCCGAGTGCGGAGATCGGCAACCTGCCGGTCCAGGGCGGCGCGCGGGCCGCATTCCGCCGCGAGATCGAAGCGGCCGAGGATCCCGCTGTGCGCGAAGCCGAGATCGAAGCGGAACTGGCCGCGCTGACCTCGCCGTTCCGGATGGCCGAGGCCTTTGCGCTCGAAGACATCATCGATCCCCGCGAAACCCGCGCCTACCTCTGCCGCTTCATCGAGACGGCCTATTCGACGCTGCCGACCAAGCTCGGGCCCAAGGCCCGCTTCGGGGTTCGGCCATGAGCGCAGCGCCGGGCCGCCCCAAGCAAGCTCGCACCGCAGCCCGCAGGGCGGAGGTTCTCTCATGAATGCCGGATCCGTCGCCCAAACGCTGGCCGAGCGGCTGGTTGCCGAGTGGTATTCGCTCGACGAGAGCGTGATTCCGGCGCATGTCCATGCGGCCACGACCCGATGCATCAAGGACACGCTGGGCGTTGCCCTGGCAGCCCGCGCCCTGGGCGTGGGCATGGCCGGCGTGCAGGTGGCGCTTCAGGATGCGAGCGTGCCGCAGTCGGCCTTGTGGGGCGCTGGCCTGCGCGTCTCGATGGAGGATGCCGCGCTCGCCAACGGAATGCTCTCGCATGCGCTCGATTTCGACGACACGCATGCGGCGGCGATCGTGCATTCCAGTTCGGTGCTCGTCCCCGCGGCGCTGGCGGTCGGAGAAGCGGTGCAGGCATCGGGCCGCTCGATCCTCGCGGCGCTCGTCGTCGGCTACCAGGTCGCCGCGCGCCTGGGCCGGCTGGCACCCGGGCCCTTCCAGGACAACGGCTTCCAGGCCACTTCGGTGCTGGGCACCTTCGCGGCGGCGATCGTCGCCGCCAGGCTCATGCGGCTTTCGCCGGACCAGGCGCTGAACGCCCTCGGCATCGCGGGGAGCATGGCGTCCGGATCGATGGCCTACCTGTCGGACGGCAGCGACGTGAAGCAGATGCACCCGGGCTGGGCGGCGATGTCGGGGATCCGCGCCGCCAAGTTCGCGCGCGCGGGTTTCCGCGGACCCCGCGCCATCTTCGAGCACCGGCTCGGGATCTTCCATTCGTTCGCGCGGGTCGACATCACCGACACCTGGCGCGACGCCTGCGGTGCGCCGTGGGAAGTGGCGCTCATGGGCCCCAAGCCCTATCCGGCCTGCCTGTGCGTGCACGCACCGGTCCAGGCCATGCTGCAGTTGCGCAGCGAAGGATGGGTGTCGCCGGATCGCATCGAGGACATCCGCGAGATCCGCTGCGAGGGGCCGCAGTGGTACCGGGAACTGGTGTTCGAACCGGCCGCATCGAAGATCGCGCCGCGTACACCCTACGAGGCGCGGTTCAGCGCGCCATGGTCGATGGCACGGGCGCTGCTGGACGGTGGCCTCGACGTGCGGAGCTTCTCGCCGGAGAAACTGTCCGACCCGGTGGCCGGCGCGCTCGCTGCGCGCACGGCTTTCACCGCGGAAGAATTGCCCGAGTTTCCGGCTTCCTTCCCGGCGCGGGTCACCGTGACACTGGCCGATGGCGCGCGGCGCTCGGCCTATGTCGCCCACAACCTCGGCACGCCCGGAAACCCGATGACCGACGACGACATCGAGGCGAAGTTCCAGGCTTGCATGGCCGCGGTGCTGCCGCCTGCCCGTGCCGACGAACTCTCGCACTGCATCGCCGGACTCGTCGAGGGCAACGGTGCGCAGCAGTTGTTCGAATGCCTGGGCCGCCTGGATCCCGCGGGCATGCAGCCGGAAATTTCAACCTACAAGGAGACAGAAAAATGCTAATTCATATCCGCAAGCTGGTGTTGGGTCTGGGCCTGGCCTGTGGCCTTGCGCTGTCGGCGCCGGCCCAGGTCGTCGAAGTCACGCCGGGGCTCTCGGTGGAGCAGATGCCGAAGGTCAAGGGGACCTATGTCTTCGCGCACGGCTTCGGCCTGATCTACGGCGCCATGCCGGTCGCGCGCCAGCTCGGCGTGGTCGAGAAGATGTTCCCGAACGCGAAGATCGAATGGGTCAACATCTTCACCACGGCACAGCAACGCGACGCGATGATGGCCGGACGCCTGAGTTTCGGTTCATGCACGCCGGGACCTTTTCTGCAGGCCTGGGACAAGGGCGTCGGCATGAAGTGGCTGCAGACGACGGGTGGCTTCGATGCCTATCTGATGGTTCGGCCGGACGGTCCCAATTCGCTGCTGGACTTCGTGGGCACGACCAGGAAACTCTCGCCGGGCCCGAACACGGCGCAGTACTTCACGGCACAGGAGGTGCTCAAGCGCGCGGGCAAGGACATCAAGGCATTGGACCGGAACTGGGTCAACCTGCCGCACCCCGATGCGATGCAGGCGCTGATCGCGGGGCAGCTGGACGGCCACTACGCGACGGCGGATTTCGCCCTCCGCTTGCAGGAGCAAGGCATGAAGAAGATCGGCAGCTTCAAGGAAACCTGGGGCTCGCTCTATGCGGTGGGGGCCTGCACGCTGGACAAGACCGTGTCCGAGCAGCCCGACCTGGTCCGCGGCTATGCCCTGGCATTGCGCAAGACGGCCGACTGGATGAACAGCCATCCCGAGGAGGCCGCCGATGCACTGAGCAAGTCGGTGGGCGGCAAGGTTCCGCCGGCGGAGTTCCTGAAATACCTCAAGTCCCCCATGTACCAGAGCTACACCACCGATGCGGATCTGAAGACGCAGGCGGAGGCCATGCGCAGTTTCGGCGCGCTCAACAACGCACCCAAATCGGCGGCGGACTTCTACGCGTTTCCTGCGGATGCCGGATCGAAGTGGTAGGGAGGCGAGATGAGAATGCCGAATGAGCAAATGATCGCCGTCGCGGCGGGCACGAGCGATGCGCTGGTCGAAGTCGACCGCGTATCGATCCAGTTTCCCGGCTCGCGCGGCCGGGGCACGGTCGTCGCCGTCGAG
The DNA here is from genome assembly GCF_901827165.1 of Variovorax sp. SRS16. Lineage (NCBI taxonomy): Bacteria > Pseudomonadati > Pseudomonadota > Betaproteobacteria > Burkholderiales > Comamonadaceae > Variovorax > Variovorax sp. SRS16. The sequence goes on along the minus strand of NZ_LR594666.1, from coordinate 4,906,916 downwards.
GATGTCTCCGTTTCCATCCGGCGCGGAGAGAAGTTCGTGCTTCTCGGGCCGTCCGGCTGCGGCAAGTCGACGTTGCTCACGGCCATCGGCGGCTTCATTCCCGTCTCGTCCGGCGAGATCCGGGTGGACGGCAAGGCCGTGACCCGTCCTTCGATGAACCGCGTGCTCGTGTTCCAGGACTTCGGGCAGCTGCTGCCATGGCGCACGGTGGTCAACAACGTCGAATGGGCCATCGCCAAGCGGTGGCCGAAGATGGGCGCGAAGGAGCGCGCCGAGCGTGCGTGCCACTACATCGAACGGGTGGGCCTGGGCGTGCAGGCGCAGCAGTATCCGAACACCCTGTCCGGCGGACAGAAGCAGCGTTGCGCGATCGCGCGCGCGTTCGCGATACAGCCCGAGATCCTGCTGATGGACGAGCCCTTCGGCGCGCTCGACGCCATCAATCGCGAGAAGATGCAGCACGAGCTGAATCGCCTGTGGGACGCGGAGGACAAGCGTGTGACCATCGCCTTCGTCACGCATGACGTGAACGAGGCTGTGCACCTGGGGCATCGCGTGATGGTGATGAGCCGCGGGCCGGGCCGGCTTCGCGCGCTCGTCGACAACCCGAACGTCGGCAGTCCGCCGCACGACGCCAGCGCACTCAAGCTGGTCGATGAACTCCGAGAACTCCTGAAAGACACGCCATGACGACTTCCGCCAACACCCTGCGAGCGCCCGCTGCGCGAAGCCCGCTGTGGGGCAGGATTCTTGGCGCCGGAGTCGCCAAGAAGCTGATCGTGCTGATCTTTCTTTGCTGCCTGTGGGAAGGCGTGGTGCGGCTGCTGGGCGTCAATCGGCTGCTGTTTCCGCCTTTCTCCGAAGTGGCCGTGCGGCTCGCGGCCGGGCTGGGATTGAACGGCAACGGCGAGCTCTGGACCTACATCTGGGAGACGCTGTCGGTCATCCTGCAGTCCTTCGCGATCAGCATCGTCATCGCGATCCTCTTCACCGGGTTCGCGGTCGCGAACAGCTGGGTGCGCGAATCACTCGGCGTGCTGACAGGGATCTTCCAGCCCCTGCCGTCGATCGCGCTGCTGCCGATGGCCATCCTCTGGTTCGGCTTCTCCCGCGAGTCGCTGGTCTTCGTCGTCGTGATGGCCATGGTCTGGCCGATCGCGTCGTCGCTGACCGTGGGCTTCGCGACCATCTCGCCCACCTTGTACCGATTGGGCCGGAACTACGAGCTGGGTCACCTGCGGATCATGACGGAGATCCTGTTGCCGGCGGCGCTGCCGATGATGATCTCGGGGCTGCGCGTCGGCTGGGGCTTCGGCTGGCGCACGGTCGTCGCGGCCGAGCTCGTCTTCGGCGCCACCGGCTCGGGCGGAGGCATCGGCTGGTACATCAACAACAGCCGCCTCTTCATGAACATCACCGATGGCTTCGCCGGCATCCTGCTGGTGATCATCGTGGGCCTGTTCACCGAAAGCCTGTTCCGCCTCGTGCAGTACTTCACCACGCACAAGTGGGGGACCGAGAACTTCTGAGGCAGGGCGAAGTTGCTCGCGATGGCTGCGCCCCGGCGAATCGCTGCCTGTGCGCTGGTGGCCTTGTGGGTGCTGCAGGAAGCGCGCTTCATCGTCCCGTCGTCGACGTGGATCGACCATGCAGGCGTCGCGGGGCTCCTCGTGTATTTCGGCGCCGCCTTCATCGTTTCGCAGCCGGCGCTGCGTGTCGTGGTGGCGCTGGTCACGCTCGGTGCGGTCGGCGTGGCGATCTGGCGCGACATCCCGCTGTCCCTGGTCGACGGCGCCCGGTCCGCGATCCTGTTCTCGGCATTTCTTGCGGCCATGCAGCTTCTCAAGGTGTCGCTGGAAGTCGATCCGCGGATGCACCGATTGCGCAGCCATCACTCGGCCCTCGACGCTGGGCAGCAGCATGATTCGCTGATGCTGCGCACGCATCTCGTCGGCGCGATCTTCGGCGCGGGCGGACTGGCCGTGGTGTCTCCGATCCTGGCTCCCGAGCGTTCGCGCGACCAGCGCACGACCTCGGCGGAAAGCGCACTTCAAGGGCTCGGCCTCGCGGTGCTCTGGTCGCCGTTCTTCGTGGCCATGGCGGTCTGTACGCGGCTGCTCGCAGGGATCGCGCTCGGCCCCGCCGTGCTGAACGGCGTGGCGATGGGTGCGATCGGACTGGTGTTGTCGCACGGCCTCTATGGCGGCCGGATCCGGTCCGCATGGCTCACGCCGCTTCTCAGGGCGCTGGTCGAAACACTGCTGCTCGCAGCGGCCATCGTGGCCTTTCATGAAGTCTGGGGCATCGGCAATCTCGAGGCCGTGGTGATCGGCGTACCGGTCCTGGCGCTGGTCATTGCGCGCCATGCACTGCGCGCGCAGGCCATGAACCTGGCGGCGCGGTGGTGCAGTTCACTGGAAGCGATTGCCGCCGAGGCGCTGGTGGTCGGCGCGGCGCTGGTGCTGGGTGAAGTGCTCAAGGCCCTGCTCGCGCAGGGCGTCATCGGCCTGCCGGCCGGCACGGCCGCGTGGCCGCTGCCCGTGCTGCTTCTCATGCCGACGGTCCTGATGTTGCTGACGTCCCTGGTCGGCCTGCATCCGATCATCTCCGCCAGCCTGCTGCTGCCGCTCCTGGGTTCCGTGAACACCCTGCATCCTGTGGTCGCCGCGGGCAGCGTGCTGCTGGGCTGGATGATGTGCGTCGTCCTGTCCAGGTTCGTCGTTCCGGTGATGTACGCCGCGGGCCTCTTCGGCGTGAGCTCCAACGAACTGGTGCGCGGCCGCAACCTGCGCTTCTGCGCGCTCTATGTTCCGTTCGCGCTGGTCTACCTCTGGATCCTGAATGCCGTGCTGACCCATTCCGCCGGCTTTTTCCAACTGAAGAAGCTCCTGCCGCTGATCGGGTAGTTGGGCCAATGGCCGGCGCGTGGGATGGGCACGACCGGGTGCTCGTGTCCTGGACCCGCGCTTTCAGCGCCAGGGACTTTTCGATCGGCATGGCGGCGCCGAAGCTGGCCTCGAGGCCGTGGCGCGCGCAATGGGGCGATCGTCGTCTCTTCCCGCCCAAATTGAAAAATCCATGTCCCAAATGGGCAAGGGCTTGTCGCGGGTGCCCCGGATACTGCCTGCGTTGGCGCATTGGCATTGCAGGCGATGTTCCGCACCGGGTTCTTCCACTCGGTTCGGCATTCTCAATATTCATCTTTCAATTCGGAGACCCATCACCATGAACTTCCTTGACGGCCACCTGTATCCCGAGAACCAGCAGCCTCTGATCATCACCGCCGCTCCCTATGCGCCGGGCTGGATTCCCTCGGACTTCCCGGAAGACATCCCGGTCACGATGGAGGATCAGATCCAGAAGGCTGTGGATTGCTACGAAGCCGGTGCCACCGTGCTGCATCTGCATGTGCGTGAAGCCGATGGCAAGGGCAGCAAGCGCCTGTCGAAGTTCAACGAGTTGATCGCCGGGGTGCGCGCCCGCGTGCCGGAAATGATCATTCAGGTGGGTGGCTCGATCAGCTTCGCGCCGGAAGATGACGGCTCGGCCGCCAAGTGGCTGAGCGATGACACGCGGCACATGCTGGCCGAACTCACGCCGAAGCCCGACCAGGTGACGGTGACCGTCAACACGACGCAGATGAACGTGACGGAGCATGCAGGCATTGACGACTTCAAGGGCGTTTCGCGCGGCTTCCCGCACCTCTATGCGACCTACAAGGACATGATCGTTCCCTCGAATCCCAGCTGGGCCGAGGAGCACATCCGTCGCCTGACGGCCGCCGGCATCCAGAGCGAGTTTCAGTGCTACAACATCAACAGCTTCGAAACGATCGAGCGGATGATTCGCCGCGGCGTCTACAAGGGCCCGCTGGTGATGAACTGGGTGGCCATCAGCGGCGGCATGGATCAGGCGAACATCTACAACCTGGCCAACTTCCTGCGTGCTGCGCCCGACGGCGCGGTGGTCACGGTGGAAAGCTCGGTGCTCAATGTGCTGCCCGTGAACATGATCGGCATTGCCCTGGGCCTGCATGTGCGCTGCGGCATCGAGGATGTGCTCTGGAATCAGACCCGCACGGGCAAGATGAGCTCCGTCGAGCAGATCAAGCAGCTGGTGCGCATCTCGACCGAATTTGGCCGCCCCATCGCGACGGCGCAGCAGGCACGGGAGATCATGAAGATCGGTGTCTTCTACGAGACGGCGGACGAGACGCTTCGGGAAAACGGCTTCGCGCCCAATCGCAACGGTGGCACCCAGGGATTCCTGCGCAAGCCGGCCTGAAGCCCCGCTTTGCGTCTTTGTGCCAGCGAACCTTGATCAAGGAAAGAATAGATGACGACGTCATTGACCCGTAGAGAGCTCGTACTGGGAGCAGTAGCATCCCTGATGAGCAATCTGGCCGGCGCCCAGGCCGGCAGGAGCTGGCCCTCACGCCCCATCAAAGTCATCGTGCCAGGTGGCGCAGGCGGTGTGTTGGACGCCATGGCGCGGAAGCTCTACACCAACCTCGGGAAAACGCTGGGTCAGGCACTGGTCATCGAAAATCGCACGGGCGCGAATGGATTGATCGGCAGCCTAGCGGTCAAGACCGCTGCACCGGATGGCTATACGCTTTTGCACAGCACAGCATCGTCCATGGTGATGGCCGAGGCACTGAATCCAGACCTCTCGGTGAAGACTCTGCGAGACCTGGAACCCGTGGCGCTGACTGCCGTAGGTGGTGTGCTGCTTGCAGTGCACCCTTCGGTGCCTGCGAAGACGCTCCCTGAGCTGGTTACTCTTCTGCGAAGCGACCCCAAGAAATATCAATCGTATGGAAGTTGGGGCGTCGGTTCGAATGGACACCTGACGATGGAGTGGATCAAGCAACGGGCAGGCCTGACCATCAACCACGTCCCCTATAAAACAACGCCTGCGTTGCTGACGGATATCATCGCCGGCGTGATTCCCATTGGCTGGGTCGACGTCGTTTCTCCGTTGGGCTTCATTACGCAAGGGAAACTGCGCGGCATCGCGTTGTCGGGCACGGTTCGCAGCCCCAAACTGCCTGACGTCAAGACGCTTTCCGAGCAAGGCTATCCGTTTACTGCGACGGGTTGGCAAGGTGTTTTTGCACCAAAGAATACGCCATCGGAGTTGCTTGATCGTCTGCATGCAGCCATCAATCATGAATTGGTGCAGCCGGAGTTCGCTGAATCACTTCGCCAACTGAACATCCCGCCTGCAACTCCCGTGAGCCGTCAAGAATTCACGAAGATGATCACGGACGACCTGGCTGCATGGCGGAAGGTCGTCGTGGACGGCAATATCAAGCCAGAGTGAGAGATCATGAAGATCGCCTCTCACGTCGACAAGATCAGTCGCCTTCTGCAATTGCGCGATCGACTCGACCCTCTTGCAGATTTCGAACTCTGGTACTGGACGTGTCTGACAGCGGGAACCAACATCTGGAACAGCTCGCTGCATGCAACGGGCTTCACCAGTGAAGATCGCGCTTTTTCCACGATCCCCGGTGTGCACGTCGTACCTCAGAGCGACGGAAGCTGCCGCAGGGAACTGCGCGGTCCGGGTGATGTGAGTCATGTCGGCTGGCCCGCCATTCCTGGCGACATGCCGGAGCCCGTCCAGCGACTGGAGGCCGCGTTGCATGCACTGGAAGATCACCGCGATCCTTGCCTGCGCGGAGACCGAACGCCCACCCAGGCGATTGTCGATGACTGCCATCTCGCGCTATCGCAAGCCATATCCGTCTACGAAGAATTGGTCCTTCGGGACATGCATCCATGACCCCGGAGAATCATCGCGATAAAGCAGAGCGGATTGAACGATCGCTCGCCAAGCTCACCGACTCGGATTGGGAAATTCGGATCGAGGCCGCCATGCTGGCAGGTACGCACTGGGTCAACTATGTGCTGCATCAAAGCGGCGTCAGTGAGATGTCGGAAGACATGGTGCATGCATCCATGTGCACGGTCAGCGTCCTTCGCAAGTACAAGCTTGCCGAGCCTGATCTGATTGCACGACTTGAAGAAATCGAGGAGCTTCGTCCCCAGTTCGTCCGCGGAGACATGGACGGAGGCGCAAACGCTGCGAACAGAGCACTCGAGTTGCTGGATCTGATAGGGGAACGAGCGCGAAAAATTGCCTGAACCGATACGGCGACTGCGAAGCCACTGTCTACAGACGACTGGGCGATTCCGTCCCGCGTTCGTCAACAGCGGCCATATCAGCGGTCAGCTTGCTCCATTGCGAGGCGCTGCAACCGAAAAGACTGCGGAACCAGCGACTGAAGCTGCTGAGCCTGGAGAAGCCCAACCGCTCGGCCACCTCGCTGAGGGGTATGTCACTCTCGCGCAGATGGCGCTTGACCAGATCCGATCGCACCTGGTCGAGCAGACGGCTGAAGGTGAGACCCTCCGCATCGAGTTGACGGTACAGCGTACGGCGATCGACGCGCAGGAGCCGTGCGACCTCCTGCGCATTGCAGGTGCCACCCGGCAGCAGTGCCAGGATGATCTGGCGACAGGCTTCCTGCGCGCTTTCACGCCGATCTTTGAGGGCCGCTTCCAGGTATTTGCGCGCGAATCCCGCCGACACCTGGTCTCCGGACCCGCGCGGTCTTGACAGGTCGATCGCCATGCAGACCAGGCCGTTGAACTCCTGATCGAATTTGACGCGCCGCCCGAAGAATGCCCGATGTGCGGAGACGTCCTTGGGTGGGCGATGTGTGAAGCAGACTTCGAGCGGTTGCCAATGCGGTCCGATCAATTCGCTCAGCATGCGAAACATGCTGCCCACAGCGAGTTCCGTCGACTGTCGCATCGCCAGCCCGGGGCTTGGCAGCAAGTCTTCACGGATGATGACCACGCTGGCAGCGTCTTCAACCCGGATGGTCAGCGAGGTGTTCACCAGTTTCAGGTAGCGGCACAGCGTGTCGAGCGCATCCCTCGGCGTGGGCTCCTCCCTCAGCACGAGACTGATAGGCCCGAGGGCAGACAGCTTGCGCTTGGCTGCAAGACGCAGCGCCAGATCTTCGGTCTGCGTGGCACGGGCGGTGATCTCGAGCAACTCGCGCGCGGCATCTCTCGGGATCAGCGTCTCGGGGTCTTCGAGCAACTTCGCGTCCAGCCCCACGGTTCGCATGAACACATGGGGGTCCCGCCCGAGCGACTCCACCAACTCGACGTAGCCGTTCAAGGTGGCGCTGCGCACCAGTCGAGAGATTGGTCTCCTGGACTCACTCATGAGGACCATTCTGGCACTGACCTGATCTCGAGAAAGCATTCCGGATGAGGTGATCTTCGAGGGCGGACCCGCAGGCCCGATCGGTCGGGTCTCCGGACTACGAGAGTTCGCGAATGAACGCCTCGGCCTGCGGCCACTCGCCATGGCCCGAAGCCGGATTCAGATGCCCGACCGCGCCGAGTTCGACGAAGCGGCTGCCCCACGCGCGCGCGAAGTCGCGGGCGCGATCGAGGCGCGTGAGGGGATCGTTGCTGCCTGCCGCCACGATGCTCGGAAAAGGCAAGGTGGCGCGGGGGATCGGCAGCCAGTCGTTTTGCTCGAGTGCATCGGTCGTCGGGTAGCCCGCCGGCATCGGCGTCTCGAGGTCCGCAGGTGCTGCCAGCAGGGCGCCGCGGATTTCGCGTGTGGCATGCCGGGCCGCCCAATGGGCCACCATCATCGCGCCCGCGCTGTGCGCGACGATGACCACCGGCCCTTCGATGGCGGCCAGCGCGCGATCGATCGCGTCGACGCGCGCGGCGCAACTCAGCTTGTCGTGCTCGAGCGGGGCGACGCTGCGCACACGAGGCAGCCTGGCCGCCAGCAGGGTCTGCCAGTGGTCCGGCACATGGTCACGCAGGCCGGGGACGATGAGAACGGTGGGTGCCGCGGAACTCATGTGCCGATCGTTCAGTACGGCAGGTCGCCGATGATGGCGGTGCGCTCCATCTTGCGGTGGCACGCCGGGTAGTCCATCACCGCGTAGTGCTGGGTCGAGCGGTTGTCCCAGAAAGCGACGCTGTTCTTCTTCCAGCGGAAACGGACCTGGTATTCGGGGATGTAGGCCTGGCTGATCAGGTAATTGAGCAAATGGCTGGCGCCCGGTGCCTTGTCCTGGCCGAAGCGAACGTTGGCCGGCGTATTGAAGTTGGTGAAGTGCGTCGTGAAGCTGCCGTTGACGAACAGCACCTTCTCGCCGGTTTCCGGATGGGTGCGCACGACCGGATGCTCGACGTCCGGAAACTGCGCCTTCAGCGCCAGGCGCTTCTCGATCGGCATGGCGGCGCCGAAGCTGGCCTCGATGCCGTGGCGCGCGCGCAAGGGGGCGATCGTCTTCTTGATGTCCTCGGGCAGTTGCCTGTAGGCCTCGACCATGTTGACCCACATCGTGTCGCCGCCCACGGGCGGGCATTCGACGCAGCGCAGCACGCAGCCGAACGGCGGCTTCTCGCGCCAGGTGGCGTCGGTGTGCCAGGAATTCTCGTGGCGCTCGGGTGGGCTTTCCGGTGTCTTGTAGATCTGAACCAGCCCCGGGTGGTCGGGATGGCTGCCCACCACGGGATGTTCTTCCAGCTCGCCGAAGCGGCGCGCGAACGCCACGTGCTGGGCGCGCGTGATGTCCTGGTCGCGAAAGAACACCACGCGGTGCTTGAGGAGAAGCGCCCGGATCTCCGCCATCAGCAGGTCGTCCTCGGCCGCCGCGCCGAGGTTGACGTTGCCGAGCTCGGCGCCGATCGTGCAGGTGAGCGGCTCGACCTGGATCGAACCGCCCAGAGAGGTCGCGCGGACCACTGCGGGTGCCGCCTTGAGGCCTTGAGTCATGAAGCTTGTCTCCTGGTGTCGGAAGGGGCCGATCGATGGGCCGGAGTGTGCTCGCACTCGCGTTCGCCCGCTTGACAATGCATGACAGGCACTTATCCTTCGATGCCAGATTCCACGCCGTTTTCCGATGTCGTCACTCGTCCGCGCTGCAAGCCTCACCAACTACAGCGAGGTCGCTCTGGCCGGCGGCCTGGACCCGGCGCGGATGCTCGTCGACGCGGGGCTGAGCCCGAGCGTCCTGCGCGAGCCGGACCTGCTGATCCCCGTCGAGCGCGTCGGGGAGTTGCTCCAGACCTCCGCCGTCATGTCGGGCAACGAGAGTTTCGGTCTGTGCATGGCCGAGTCGCGCCTGTTGTCCAACCTCGGCGCGGTGGGCATGCTGATCCGCGACCAGCCGACCCTGCGCGACTCGCTGAACGTGCTGATGCGCTACCAGGCGCTGCTCAACGGCTCGCTGTTGCTGATGATCGAGGAACGCGCCGGCGTGGTCGTGATCCGCGAGGAGGTCATGGCCGGCAATGCGCAGCAGCCCACCCGCCAGAGGATCGAGCTGGCGCTCGGGGTGATGTTGCGCTTGATGCGCCAGTTCCTCGGCGCCAGCTGGCAGCCGCGACGCGTGTGCTTCGAGCACTCCGCGCCGCGCGACCTCAGTGCACACCATCGGTTGTTCGGCCGCTGCATCGAGTTCGACTACGACTTCAACTGCATCGTCTGCGCGAAGGCCGATCTGGATACGCGCAACCCGTCGGCCGATCCGGCCATGGCGCGCTACGCGCAGCAGTTGCTGGACGCGTCGGCCCGACCGCAACAAGGGGCAAGAATGCTCGAGGACGTGCGGCGCACGATCCTGCTGTTGCTGCCCAGCGGGCGCTGCACCATCGAGCAGGTGGCCGAGCACCTGGGCGTGGTGTGCCGCACGGTCCAGCGCCGGCTGGCGGAACGCGACCAGAGCTTTTCGTCGATGGTGAACGACATCCGCAAGGAGCTCGTCACGCGCCATGTCATCGAGGGCGATCGTCCGTTGACCGAGGTGGCGATGCTGCTCGGCTTCTCCGCGCCGAGCGGTTTTTCCCGCTGGTACCACGCGCAATTCGGTTGCAGCGCCAAGGAGAGCCGGGCCGTGCGCGGCGCCGTGCACTCCCTGGCCGCCTGATCCTTTGCATCGCCCTGCGTGCGAACGCGGGCGACCGATGCCGAGGGCGTCGAGCAGCGCCCGCCGATGAGAGATCGGCAGGCTCACCGCACCGAGATCCGACATTGAAATTCAACGTGCGCGCCACGTCGAAGTAGGCCGTCCGCACGGCCGAACGTGCCGGCGTCCTGGTCGCGCGGCTTCATTCCTGCCGATGTGCTTCATGCCAGCTGGCGCGAAATGCTAAGCACTTGGCGTGAAATGGCAAGTCGCTTCCGAGCGGCCTGCCTAAAGTCGCGCTTCGTGATTTGGCGGGATCCATCACGCAAGACATCAGAAAAAAAGGAGACGGCGATGAGAGTGGAACCTCTGACCTGCAGCATTGGCGCCGAACTGATCGGTGTCAAGCTGGCAGATGCGGTGCATGACGCCGCGCTCTTCGATGAGATCAAGAAAGAGCTCATCCGCCATCGCGTGCTCTTCCTGCGCGACCAGGATTTCAGCCGTGCGGAGCATGTCGCGTTCGCGCGCCGCTTTGGCGAACTGGAAGATCATCCCGTGGTCGGCAGCGACCCCGAGCATCCCGGGCTCGTTCGGATCTACAAGTCGCCCGACAGCCCGCCCGACCGCTACGAGAACGCGTGGCACACCGATGCCACCTGGCGCGAAAAGCCGCCGTTCGGCTGCGTGCTGCGCTGCGTCGAATGCCCGCCCGTCGGCGGCGACACGATGTGGGCCAACATGGTCCTGGCCTACGAACAATTGCCGGACCACGTCAAGACACAGATCGAAGATCTGCGCGCGAGGCACAGCATCGAATCGACCTTCGGTGCGGCGATGCCGATCGAGAAGCGTCTGGCGCTCAAGGCGCAGTACCCCGACGCCGAGCATCCCGTGGTCCGCACGCATCCCGATACGGGAGAGAAGGTGTTGTTCGTCAATGGCTTCACCACCCATTTCACCAATTTCCATACCCCGGACCGCATCCGGTACGGGCAGGACGCCAATCCCGGCGGCGCGCTGCTGTTGAGCTACCTGATCAGCCAGGCCTACATCCCGGAGCACCAGGTGCGCTGGCGCTGGAAGAAGAACAGCGTGGCGATCTGGGACAACCGGAGCACCCAGCACTATGCCGTCATGGACTATCCGCCCTGCGTGCGCCAGATGGAGCGCGCCGGAATCGTCGGAGAGAAAGTCTTCTAGCCCCCGCGTTCACGCCATCTGCCTTTCACGTCGACCAACACCGAGGAGACCTTCATGAATTTCCTGGATGGGGATCACTTCCCCGAGAATCAGCAAAAGCTCGTCATCACTTGCGCGCCCTATGGCCCGGAATGGATGCCTTCGGACTTTCCGGAAGACATTCCCGTCACGATGGATGCCCACATACAGAAGGCGGTGGACTGCTACAACGCAGGCGCCACCGTGCTCCATCTGCACGTGCGCGAACTGGATGGCAAGGGGTCCAAGCGCCTGTCCAAGTTCAACGAGCTGATCGCCGGCGTGCGCGCCCGGGTGCCCGAGATGATCATCCAGGTGGGCGGGTCCATTTCGTTCGCGCCGGAGAGCGATGGCGAAGTCGCCAAGTGGCTTTCCGACGACACGCGCCACATGCTGGCCGACCTCACGCCGGCGCCCGACCAGGTGACGATCGCGATCAACTCCAACCAGATGAACGTGGTGGAACAGATGTGCGCGGCGGATCTCGCGGGCACCTCACTGGCGGAGCCCGACATGTACCGCGCCTACCGCGAGATGACGATCCCGGCAGGACCGGAGTGGGTCGAAGAGCACATCCGGCGACTGTCGGCCAAGGGCATCCAGACGCACTTCCAGCTCGCCAACATCACGCAACTGGAAACCGTCGAGCGGATGATGCGCCGCGGCGACTGCAACGTGCCGCTGATCCTGACCTGGGTGGCGATCGGCGGCGGCTTCGACCAGCCCAACATCTACAACCTGGCCAACTTCGTGCGCGCTTGCCCCGACGGTTCGGTGTTGACGCTCGAATCGTCGATGCTCAACGTGCTTCCGCTGAACATGATGGCCATCACGATGGGCCTGCATGTGCGCTGCGGGATCGAGGACAACATCTGGACTCAGCGTCGCGACCGCAAGTCCGGCAGCGTGGAGCAGATCGAACAGCTCGTGCGCATCTCGCACGAATTCGGCAGAGATATCGCCAATGCCAAGGAGGCGCGCGAAATCTACAAGATCGGCACCTTCTACAAGAGCGCCGATGAAGCGCTCGCCGCGAATGGCTTTGCGCCGCGCCGCAAGTCGGCAGCGCAGGCCATGCCTCAGCGTCTGGCGGCCTGAGCTTCGAATTCCTCACAGGAGACATCGCAAATGAAAAAAGAATCCATGTTCGCCATCGCCATGGCGCTTTCCGGTGCAGCGTCTGCCCAATCGTCGGTGACACTGTTCGGAGTCGTCGATGCCGGCGTGAGCCACTACTCGACCGTCAGTTCGCCCTACGGCCTGAATGCGCTTGCCGCGCCGGGCAATGTCACTCAGAGTCAGTGGGTTCTTTCTCCCTCCGGGTACGCGTCCAGCCGCATCGGATTTCGAGGCACGGAAGATCTGGGCGGAGGATTGGCAGCCAGCTTCTGGCTGGAGGCGCCGGTGAGCAACGACACCGGCGCGAGTGCCATTGCCAATTTCGGCCGCCGCTCGACAGTCAGCCTGTCCGGGACTTTCGGTGAAGTTCGCCTGGGCCGGGACTACACCGCCAGCTTCTGGAATGACGCCGTATTCGATCCCATGACCGTCAACGGCGTCGGCACCAATCTGATCGCCGTGGTCAACAGCAACCTGGCGAGCTATCGTGCGCTGGCAACCGGCGGCCTTCTCAACGGTGGACTCTCCGCGGGAACCGACAGCTATCTGCGCACCAGCAACTCGATCGGCTACTTCCTGCCGCCCGACCTCGGGGGCTTCTACGGGCAGGTGCAGTACGCTTTCCCGGAGAACGTGAAATCCACGCTGGCCACTGCGTCTTCGGGCGCTCGCGGACGCTACGTCGGTGGCCGCTTCGGCTGGACCAACGGTGCAGCCGACGTGGCCCTGGCCTACGGCGAGAGCACCGTCGCGGACACGGCGACGGCGGCAGAAAAGATCAAGACGGTCAACCTGGGAGGCTCCTACGACTTCGGTGTCGCCAAGGTGTTTGCGGAACTGTCCCGGGTGAAAGACCAGCGAGGCAAGTTTCCGTCTCCCCTGATCGACGACAAGTACAACGGCGCGCTGATCGGCGTGACGATCCCCATCGGGGCAGGCATGGTGCGAGCCTCCTATGGCAACGTGAAATTCGACAATGGCGCCTCGAGCCTGGACGCCGATGCCTCGGTCAACAAGCTGTCGCTGGGCTATGTCTACAACCTGTCGAAGCGGACGGCGCTCTACGCGACGGTGGCCCGGATCAATATCAAGGATGGCCGCAACAACCCCACCGTCATGGGCGTGACCCCGTTGGTGCTGAGCAATCCGGCCATCTTTCCGCAACCGGCCTTTCTTTCGACACCGGGCTGGCAGCCTCACAGCGCCATGGGCTATGACTTCGGCATTCGGCATGCCTTCTGATCGGCTGGGCCGATCGCTGAACCTTCAGATGCACGGAGCCCACGCATGACGGCCCGCACGCAAGAACCGTGGAGACAGCCAGGGATCCATTCTCTGGACAGGGTCGTACCGACAGGGCAGGACGATTACCTGATCGGCAAGGGGCAAGCCTGGTTTGCCTTTGCCATGACCTTCGGGCTCATGCTGTTCGATTACATCGATCGGCAGGTGATCGTTTCGCTCTTCCCCCACATCAAGAGCGAATGGGGGTTGAGCGACAAACAACTGGGTGCGCTGGTTTCCATCATTTCGATCGTTGTGGCGGTGGGTGGAATTCCGGTGTCCTTGATGGCAGATCGCGTGAGCCGGGTGAAGAGCATCGTTGTCATGTCGACCGTGTGGAGCCTTGCCACCATCTCCTGCATGTTCACTGCCAACTTCGGCCAGCTGTTTGCCGCGCGAGCGGCGGTGGGAGCGGGTGAAACCGGCTATGGCTCGGTGGGTGCGGCGTTGATCTCGACGCTGTTTCCCAAACGCTTGCGCGGAGCTCTTCTGGGGGCCTTCTTCGCCGCTGCGTCACTGGGTTCGGTGCTGGGTGTCGTGTTGGGCGGCGTGATCGCGGCCCGCTGGGGTTGGAAGGCCGCCTTTGGCGTGGTCGGTGTCCCAGGCCTTGTATTGGCCTTGCTCTATATGCTGGTGCCGGACTACAAGACCGTGGCGCTCACACCGCGGTCGAACCAGGCCGCCCAGTCGCTGGGAGAGACACTCAGGCACACCTTCGGCACCCTGGCGCGAACCCGCACCCTCCTGTGGGTCTGCGTGGGCGCTGCCATGCAGCTTGTCGTGGTCTCCGCCGTATGGTCGTGGCTGCCGAGCTATCTCAGCCGCTTCGACGGCATGGCGCCAGAGGCTGCTGCCGGGCAGGCCGCCATGGTCGTGCTGATCGGCGCGCTGGGTTGCGTCTTCTGGGGCTTTGTGGTGGATCGAGTGGCGATACGCCGTCCACGTAGAAAACTCGCAGCGTTGGCTGTGCTGTGCCTGATCACCGTGGCGATTTTCCTGACGGCCTTTGCCGCTTTCCCGCCGGGCGAGGCGCAATTCAAGCTGATATTGCTGGGCGGCTTCTTCATGACCTGCACGGTGGGTGTGGTCTCCGGCGTGGTCATCGACGTCATTCACCCCGGCACGCGCTCCACGGGCTCCGCCGTGCTCTCGCTGTTCCAGAACCTCTTCGGCCTGGCCGTCGGGCCGTTCCTGGTGGGTGCGCTGTCGGACCGGTGGGGTCTGCAACACGCTCTGGCCGTGGTGCCTTGCTTCAGCATACTGGCCGCCGTGGCCTTTGTCTGGTGCGCGCGAAGCTATGACATGGACGTGGCCAGAGTGTCCGGCGTGTCGCTCTCGGTCGTCGACCATTGATGGCGCCGCTCTGCAATCCGTGAGCGGTTGCTGTCATGAAAAGCCAAGTGCCAGACGTGCAATGTCAAGCACGAAACAACGCAAAGCCGGACGATGCGGTCTTCACTTCAGACTTCCGGCATCCACCGCTTCAAGGAGACAACACACCATGGCTGTAGTCGTTAAATTTCACGAGACCGGCGGGCCCGAAGTACTTCGTTTCGAGGACGTTGCCGTCGGCGATCCGGGACCTGGCGAGGTGCGCCTGCGGCATGAAGCCGTCGGCCTCAATTTTGCCGACACCTACTTCCGCCGTGGCACCTACCCGGTTCCGCTGCCCAGCGGCCTCGGCAACGAGGCCGCCGGCGTGGTCGAGGCCGTCGGTGCCGGCGTGACCGATCTGGCGGTGGGCGACCGCGTGACCTACACGGGTTTCACGAACACGCTGGGCGCCTACAGCACCGAGCGGCTGATCTCCGCCGCGCTGCTGATCAAGCTGCCGGAGGCCATCGGCTGCGAGGCTGCGGCGGCCATGACCATGCGGGGCCTGTCCGCCGCCTACCTGGTGCGCCGGATCTATCCGTTCAAGGCGGGCGACACGGTGCTGTTGCATGCTGCCGCCGGCGGCGTCGGCCTGATCGTTTCGCAGTGGGCCAAATTGCTCGGGCTGACGGTGATCGGCACGGTCTCGACCGATGCCAAGGCCGAAGTGGCGCGCGCCCACGGCTGCGACCACACGATCAACTACAGCCATGAGGATGTGGCCAAGCGCGTGCGCGAGCTGACGGGCGGGGTGGGCGTGTCGGTGGTCTTCGACAGCGTCGGCAAGACCACCTTCATGGCCTCGCTGGACTCCCTCAAGCGCCGTGGCCTGATGGTCTGCGTCGGCACCGCTTCCGGCACGATCCCGCCCTTCGATCCGCAGATTCTGGCCCGCAAGGGATCGCTCTACCTGACCCGCCCGGGCCTGGCGGACTACATCGCCGATCCGGCCGAAAAAGCGGAACTCGTCGATGAACTGTTCGGCCACGTGGCGGCCGGCCGCATCCGCATCGAGATCAATCAGCGCTATGCCCTGCGGGATGCCGTGCGGGCACACCAGGACCTGGAGGCTCGCAAGACCACAGGCTCCTCCATTTTCGTGATTTGAGTGCTCCACGCTTCAAGGTGAACGGCCATGATTCAGAATTTGTTGAAACTCCGACGCTTCGCAATCATTGCACTGTGCTGGTTCGCGGCGGTATCGCCTGCGCTGGCACAGCAATGGCCGGACAAACCCATTCGACTGATCGTCCCTGCGCCGCCCGGCGGCATCTCCGACGCAGTGGCCCGGCTGATCGCCGAACAGCTGCGGGCGAATCTCGGTCAGTCGGTGGTGGTGGAAAACAAGCCGGGTGGCTCGGCCGTGGTGGCCGAGCGGGCCGTCATGAATGCGCCTGCCGATGGGTACACCTGGATGGTCGGGCCATCGAGCGTGCTGTCCGACATACCGCTGACCGTGAAGACGCCGTACGACCCGCTCAAGACATTCACCTATGTGGCAGAGGCCAGCAGCATGCTCCATGTGCTGGTGGCCAACGCGAATTTCCCGCCGAACAATGTCAAGGAACTGCTGGACTACGCCAAGCGCAATCCCCGCTCGGTGAGCGTCGCGAACCTCAGCGTCGGCACGCGCTCGAATCTTCTCGGTGAAATGCTCAGGGAAAAGAGCGGCAACAACATGCTGGTCGTTCCGTACAAGGGTTCGGCGCCGGCCATGGTCGATCTGCTGGGGAACCAGGTTCAACTCACCTTCGAAGTCGTGAGCAACGTGGTCCCGCTCGTCAAGAGCGGCAAGCTGAAGGCACTGGCCATCGCCTCGCCGTCGCGCTCTCAGTATCTGCCCAATGTGCCGAGTTTCGGTGAAGTCGGACTGCCTGATTTTGTCCTTCCCCACGCGAGCGTCGGTGCGTTTGTTCTGAGCAGCACGCCCAAGCCGCTGATCGATCGGATCCAGAGCGAGATGGCGAAGGTCGTTCGCGCGCCCAAGTTCCGCGAGGCATTGACGGCGCAAGGCCTGGATCTGCCGCAAGAGGCCTCGGCAGACCAGCTTCACCAGATCCTGGCGACGACCATGGCCCACAACAAGGAAATCATCGAAAAGCTTCAGCTCAAGATCAATCCTGAGTGAGCTTTTCAAGCGCGGCCGGGCCTCGTCAGTTCCTTGCGAATCGAGTCGCCAGGCGCTGGCAGCATTCGAGAAATGGTGCGATGAGCGGCGACGGGCTGCGGCTGGACGAAGTGATGGCGCCGATGGTGCGGTAGGCGGCGCTGCTCGCGATGCGCCGATAGCTCAGGCCCGTCGTGTCGATGTTGCGGATGAACGATTCGGGAAGCTCGCCGACGCAGAGTTTGGCCGCGATCAAGCCCAGCATCGTGCCGACGTGAGCGACTTCGAACGCCGGGCGAAGACGCACGCCGTAGCGTGCGTACTGCGCGTCCACGAGTTGCCGGACGCTGCTGCTCTGGTTCACGACCACATGCGCATACGGCTGCACGTCGCGCCATCTCACGGTCGCCCGCGATGCCAGCGGATGACTCGGGTGGCACACGAGGACCAGATGATCGCGGAAGAGTTCGAGCTGCCGGAGGTCCGCGGCCTTCGGCACCACGGGTGACAGGGCCAGGTCCGCCACGCCGCTGCGAACCAGGCCGACGCTCAGGTCGGACAACTCGTCGTGCAGTTCGACATCGACCTCCGGATGATCGCGTGCGAATTCGGCGATCGCCTGCGGTGCGAAGGAGGCGGCCATGGACGGTGCCGCTGCAATCACCAGCCGCCCACGCTTTCCCGAGACGAAGTCCTGCATCCTGGCCAATGCCATGTCCATGTTCTCCGCCATCGCCGAAGCGACCTTGAAGAACTCCTGGCCCACCGCGGTCATCGACACCTTGCGCGTATGCCGGTCGAACAGACGCGCCCCCATCGATTCCTCGAGCCGCTTCACGTTGGCGCTCAGCGCCGGTTGCGACAGGTGGCAGTCCCTTGCCGCCTGGCTGAAGCTCAGGGTCCTGGCGACGGCGAGAAAGATCTCTACTTGGCGTAGCGAGACATTCATCTTCTAGGTGGATAAATACATCGAAAAATCGAAATAGACGGATAAGTGCGCCGCCATTATCTTTGCGGAACCCGAAACGGATACACAGGAAATTCCCATGACCCCCACAGCTGAAGCCTCGACCGTTCCGGCGGTTCATCCCACTGGCGCCGCGCTGGGCGCGGACATCGGCAACGTCGACCTCAACGACGATCTCGATGCGCAGCAGGTCAGCGCCATCCGCGCGGCCTGGAACGACCATCTGGTGCTGAGGTTCCGCGGCCAGGAAAGCCTGACGCTCGAAGGCCTGGCCGCGTTCTCGCGGCACTTCGGCACGCTGGACAAGCGGCCCACCGTCAGCTTCGACATGAGCCGCGAGCACGATGCACTGCCGCCGGACATCACGGTGATCTCGAACGTCAAGGTCGAGGGCAAGCCGCTCGGGGCACTGGGCGATGGCGAGGCCGTCTGGCACGCCGACATGACCTACAACGAGCGCCCTCCCAAGGGGGCCTGCCTCTACGCCGTCGAGGTGCCGCCGAGCGGGGGCAACACGCATTTCTCCAACATGTACCTGGCCTACGAAACGCTGGACCCCGTGTTGCGGGAGCAGATCCGCGACCTTCGCTGCATCCACGATGCGAGCCGCAACAGCGCGGGCGAATTGCGCCTGGGCTTCGTCGACAACACGGACCCGCGCCAGACCGTCGGCGCGTCGCATCCGCTGGTGTCGGTCCACGAGGGCAGCGGCCGCCGATGCCTGCTGCTAGGACGCCGCCGCAACGCGTACGTCGTGGGCATGGACCTCGCCGACAGCGAGGCGCTCCTCGATCGCCTGTGGGCGCATGCGACACGGCCGGAATTGACCTGGACCCAGGTGTGGAAGGTGGGCGACGTGATGATGTGGGACAACCGCTGCACCATGCACCGCCGCGACGCCTTCGACCCCCATTCGCGGCGCCTCATGTACCGCACGCAGATTGCCGGCGGCACCGCGGACTGAGGCGGACCGGCCGATGAAGATCGAACACGCCTGCGTGCGGCAACTGCAACTGCCGCTCGTCACGCCCTACAAGGTCTCGCTCCTGACGATGCGGGTCTTCGACCCCTTCGTCGTCGAGATCCGCGACACGGAAGGGCGCAGCGGCTTCGGCGAGGCGCTGATCGTGCCGGGCTACACCCACGAGACCGTGGAAGGCTCCTGGCGTCTGTGCCTGAGCCTCGCGCAGCGCATCGTCGGGCTCGAGGCCGGGGAGGCGAGGGCGCTTGCGCGTGCGGCCGTGCAGGACGGCGTCGGCGCCGCGAGCGCCGTGCTGGCTGCGCTCGACATGGTGGCCGGCCACGCCCGACTGGCGCCCGGCGCCGATACCCGCGTGCCGCTGCTGGCGCCCTTGCACTCGGAGGATCGCGGCGCGTTGGCCGAGGAAATCGAGGCCACGCTGGCGCGCGGATACCGCACCCTGAAGGTCAAGGTGGGCTTCGATTGGACGAAGGATCTTCGGCAGGTCGAGACCATCCAGCAGCTCGTGCGCGGCCGCGCCACGCTGCGACTGGACGCCAACCAGGGCTTCGACTCGGCCGACGGCATCGCGTTCGCGAAACGGCTGTCGCCGCAGGGCATCGAACTCTTCGAGCAGCCTTGTTCGCTCGACGACTGGCGCGCCAATGCGGCCGTGGCGGCGAAGTCCACGGTGCCGGTGATGCTGGACGAGTCGATCTACGATGTCGCCGACATCGATCGCGCGGCCGCGATCGATGGTGTCGGCTTCGTCAAGCTCAAGCTGAAGAAGATGGGCAGCATCGACATGCTGCTGGACGGGCTCGCCCGCATTCGCGCCAACGGCCTCACGCCCGTGCTGGGCGACGGCGTCTCGCTGGAGATCGGCTGCTGGATGGAGGCCTGCGTCGCTGCCGGCACCATCGACAACGCCGGCGAGATGAACGGCTTCCTCAAGACCCGCGACCGCGTCTTCGAAAACCCGCTGCCCTTCGCCGATGGTGCGATCACGCTGCCGGGCGGCTATGCGCCGCGCATCGACCGCGACCTGCTCGCACGCTGCACGCTGAGAGAGGCGACCTTCGACGACCGCGTTATCGCGGTCTGACGACAAGACCATCGTGCGGAACCCCGCGCGGATCGGAGACAAGATGAAAACACCCGCCGGAATTCCTGCCCTTCTGCTTGGCGCCCTGACGATGCTGCTGGCGCCCATGCCGGGCCATGCCCAGCCGGGCAAGTACCCGAGCAAGCCTGTCGTCATGGTGGTGGCCGGACCGCCGGCCGGTGGCACCGACGCGATCGCCCGCGTTCTCTCGGCCGAGCTGTCGCAATCGCTCGGACAGAGCATCGTGGTCGAGAACCGTTCGGGCGCGGGCGGCATTATCGGCACCAAGGTCGTCGCGCAAGCCGCGCCGGACGGCTACACGCTGCTGATCGGCCAGGTCGCCACGAATGCGATCGTTCCGGCGCTGATCAAGCCGCGGCCCTACGACCCCATCGGCGACTTCGTCCCGGTGAGCCTGGTGGGCACGGCGCCCGATCTGCTGGTCGTCTCGGCGAAGAGCGGCATCCATTCGCTCCCGGAACTGCTGGCCAGGGGCCGGGCCGGCACTCCGCTCACCTATGCCTCCCCCGGCATCGGCTTGCCGCAGCACATCGCGGGCTTCGCCCTGGCCAAGGCCTCCGGCGTGCCGATGCAGCATGTGCCCTACCGGGGCAGCGCGCCGGCTCTGACCGACCTGATTGGCGGCCAGGTGTCGATGATGTTCGTCACGCCCGGCGCGGTGGTGCCCTTCCTCAAGTCAGGGCAACTCAGGGCCATTGCCATCACCTCGCCGCAGCGCAGCCGCTTCTTTCCGCAGGTGCCCACCGTGGCGGAACTGGGCTTTCCTTCGGTCGTGGAGTCCGGCTGGTTCGGGATGTTCGCGCCCGCCGGAACACCCGTGCCCGTGATCGAGCAGCTCAGCGCGCGAATCGGCCAGGCACTGGCCAGGCCGCAGGTCCGCGAGAAGCTGGAGGCGATGTACCTGGAGCCGTCGAACGATGCGTCGCCGGTGAAGTTCGCCGCCTTCGTCAAGGCCGAGGTGGGCCAGTGGGCCGACGTGGTGGACAAGCTCGGTGTGAGCGCCGAGTAGCGCACGAAAAATCCGTGCAAGGAGACAAGACATGACATTCAACAAGCGGGCGGCGCTGCGTCTTCTGGCCGCGACAGCGGCCTGGGCGGCTTTGGCTGCGTTCGGCCAGGGCGACTATCCGAGCAAGCCGGTGCAGGTCGTGGTGGCATATCCGGCCGGCGGCGGCACGGACATCCTCGCGCGCATCGTCACCAGGGAACTCGACAAGGCGTTCGGGCAGTCCTTCATCGTGATCAACAAGCCGGGCGCCTCCGGCGTCATCGGCACGGCGATGGTGGCCCGCGCGGCGCCCGACGGCTACACGCTGCTGATCGACACCGGAAACGTCACGCTGCGACCTGCGATCGAACCGGCCACGCCGTTCAAGCCGAAGGACTTCACGCCGGTCGCACTGCTGACCGAAACGCCGGTTGCGCTGGCGGTCAATGCCAGCGTGCCGGTGACCAGCGTCGCCGAACTGGTGGCCTACAGCCATGCGAATCCCGGCAAGATCAACTACGCATCGACCGGGCCCGGGTCACCGCAGAACCTGGTCACCGAGCTCATGAAGATCAAGGCCGGCGTCGATTGGCAGGAGATCCCGTACCAGGGTGGCGGACCCGCGCTCAACGACCTCAATGCGGGTCGGGTACAGCTCATGTTCAGCAACCCGGTGACCCTGATGCCCTATGCCAATACCCATCGCCTCAAGGTGCTGGCCGTGACCTCGCGCGAGCGCCTCCCGGCGCTCGAGAGCGTGCCGACCATGGCGGAGTCGGGTCAGCCCGAGCTCGACATCGGTTTCTGGAACGGGGTCGTCGCGCCCGCCGGCACGCCTGCACCGATCGTCGCCAGACTGTCCGATGCGCTTCTGAAGATCATGAAGCTGCCCGAGGTGCGGGCTGCGCTGCTCCGGCAGGGCAGTGTCCTGATGCCGCTGGGACCGGAGCCGTTTGCGCACTACATGGCCGAGGACACTGCGCGCTGGGAGCGTGTGGCCAAGACCATCCGATACAAGCCCCTCCAATAGAAGGCCGGCGAATGAAACTGGGATCGTTCCTGATCGATGGCCGCGCGAGCTTCGGTGTGGTCACCGACGCCGGCATGGTGGACCTGGGCGCGCGCCTGGCCGATCGCTTTGCGGATCTGCGCGGCCTGCTGGCGGCGCCGGACGGGCTTCGCCAGGCCCGGCAACACGCAGAGGGCAGGCCTGAGGTGCTGCCGCTGCAGAGTCTGACGTATTTGCCGGTGATCACGAATCCGGCCAAGATCTTCTGCATCGGCGTGAACTATGCGGACCACCTCGAAGAGACCCGCATCCGCAAGGCCGACCATCCCACGGTCTTTCTGCGCTACGCGGAATCGCAGGTCGGTCATGGGCAGCCGATGCTGTTGCCGCGCGAATCCTCGCAGTTCGATTTCGAAGGCGAGGTGGCGTTGATCATCGGCAAGGGAGGGCGCCGCATCGCAGCCGGCGACGCCTGGGCGCACGTCGCAGGCTACAGCTGCTACAACGACGGATCCATGCGCGATTGGCAGTTCCACACCACGCAATGGGGGCCGGGCAAGAACTTCGCCGCGTCCGGCGCGTTCGGGCCGTGGATGACGACGGCCGATGAACTCGACCCTGCCACGAATCCACTCACGCTGACGACCCGTCTGAACGGGACGGTGGTCCAGCATTCCGACACCAGCCTGCTCATCTTCCGGATCCCCGAACTCATCGCCTACTGCTCCACCATCCTGCCGCTGGCAGCTGGCGACGTGATCGTCACCGGCACGCCGGGTGGGGTCGGCATGGCCCGGAATCCGCCACGCTTCCTGCAGGCGGGCGACGAGATCGAGGTGGAGGTCAGCGGCGTGGGCACGCTTCGCAATACGGTCGAGGCGGATTGAGGAGCCCCGGTCGGCCTCCCGCTCGTGATGCGGCAACTGGCGCTGCGAGTCAGTCTTCCCGGAAGCTGCATGGAGTTATCGAAGAGAAGCGAGCGCGTCCGGCCGAAGCACATAGACCGAGCCGTCGGCCTTCTTCTGTATCAAGTCCTGTCTCTCGAACAACTCCAATGTTTGAGAAACCCATTGCCGGGTCGATCCAATCATGCCCGCCAGCTGACCGTGCGTCAGACGGATGCTGCGGCCGCTTCCGCTGGTTGCCAGCATGGCCAGCAGACGCGCCAGCCTTACCTTCATGGAGTGCGTTGCCAGAAGCTGGAGAAGGGCTGAATAGCATTCGGACTTGTGGACCAGTGCATCGAGAAGCGCAATGGCAAGGTCGGACCTTTGCTCGACCAGCTTCCTGAGTTCCTTGCCCGGCAGAAAAACACAGCGCGTCGGACCCTGGGCTTCGGAGGTCCATGCATGCTGTCCGCCCCCGAACAATTGAGGGCCGCCGACATAATTGCCCTCGCCCCAGAAGCCAAGGGTCAGTTCGCGGCCATCTTCCGAGACATAGTACGAGCGCACCACGCCTGTCTCGATCACGAAGATTCCGTCGTGGCGATCTCCCTGCTTGAAGAGAAGGTCGCCTGACGCGAACGATCGATTTCGCCCCAGCAAGAGCAGGGCGTCTCGCGTGGGCGAACTCAGTTCCGAAAGCAAGGGAGACGCCGGAAGCGGGAGCCGTGTGGGCTGCGCAAGAAAGGTCGTCTGAGTGACGGCGGCCGGTGCTCGGCGAGCGGACTTCTCCATGGCCGCTGATTATGGCCCCGCACCAAGGCTTGCTCGAGTCAGCACGCGGATCGACTCCGCCGCGCACCGTGGAATTGCTGCTCAGGCACGGGTTCGTCTACGAGAGCAATCTGATGGGGAATGACTACACCCCGTACCGGGCGCGCACGCCCGACACCATCGACATTCAAAAGCCATTGAAGTTCGGTGACGCGACGCCGCTCATCGAAATCCCGGTGAGCTGGTCCTTGGATGATGCGCCCCACTTCGAGCTGGTTCGAACGCCGAACTGGGTACAGCCGGGGCTGATGAACGCGACGAACGTGCTCGAGAACTGGGTTCATGACTTCCTGTATATGGCCGACACCACCGCATGGGGCGCGGTGACCTATACCTTCCATCCCTATTGCACCGGCAGAGGGCACCGAATGATCGTTCTGGAAAAGCTGATCCAGCAACTGATCAGGAAGGACGCCGTGTTCTTGCGGATGGATGAACTGGCCGGTGAGTACGACGAGCAAGCGCCATTCTCGCGGGCCGTGCACGCCGCGCGGTAGTGCCGGCAATTAGTTGCTGGTCAAGATTCCGCAGGCCGAAGAACAATGCTTCGGCCGTCCAACGATATCCAGCAAGGAGTCCTTATCTTGAGCACAGTCGAGAAGCCATCCCTCACTCTGACCCGCCGCCGCGCCCTCGCGGCCGTGGCGTCCGCCGCGCTCCCTTGCACCGGTGCATGGGCGCAAGGCGGATTTCCCTCCAAGACGATCACGATCGTCGTGCCCTATCCCCCGGGCAGTGCGAGCGATCTGCTCGCGCGCATGCTGCAGCCGCGGCTGGCGGACGCGTTCAAGCAAGCCGTGATCATCGAGAACAAGGGGGGCGCGTCCACGAACATCGGGACCGAGTACGTGTCCAGAGCCGCTCCGGATGGGCACACCATTCTCTTCCAGGCGCCCAATATCGCAACCAACGAGTTTGCCTTCGGCGGCCTGCATTGGAAGCGGGAAGACTTCGCGCCCGTCGCGCTCATGGTCCGTTGGTCGAATGTTCTGGTGGCGGGGCCCAGTGCGCCGACCCGCGATCTCCGGCAACTTGTCGCAGTGAGCAAGTCTTCGGACGGATTGAACTACGGCACGCCCGGCGTCGGTTCGCTTTCCCACCTCGCGGTGGAGATGCTGAAAGCCCGAACGGGGTTGCGAATGGAGCACATCACGTTCACCGGCACGGCGCCGATGATCACAGCGCTCGTCGGCGGCCACATTCAGTATGGCGTGACGAATCCGGCGTCGTTCATGAGCCAGGTCAAGGACGGAAAGCTGGCGCCGATGGTCGTTCTCAGCACCCAGAGGGACGCCACCACGCCCGATGTGCCGACGCTTGCGGATTTCGGGATCACCGGCATCGAATCGAACGGATGGCTCGGCGCATTGGTGCCTGCTCGCACGCCTGCATCGGTCATCTCGACGATCAACACGGAGTTGCTCAAGGCCCTGCGTGCGCCGGAGATCGTGGCGAAACTCCGGGACAACTACCTCGAGGTCACTGGAAGCACCCCGGCGGAGTTCGCGCATTTCATGGTCACCGAGAACGCCAAGTGGGGAGAGGCATTCAAGACGGCGGGCATCAAGCCCCAGTGACGCGGCAATGTCGAAGAGCGTATTCGTGAGCAAAGACAAGCGAGGTCGATGATGAAGACAAGGATCGAGAACGGGACGGTGGTGCTTTGGCGTCACGGCAGGCACGAAGTCGTCGAAGACGGCGTGGTGCTGATGGATGGTGGCTCGATCGCTGCGGTGGGAACCCGCGCCGAAGTCCTCGAGCAGGCCGGTGCCGACGCGGATGCGTTGATCGATGCTTCGGGGCGTCTGGTCATCCCGGGCTTCGTCAACACGCACCTGCATGTCACCGATACGCCTTTCACGCGGGGCTATCTGGAAGAAGCCACGAACTTGAGCGTCGATGCGAAGGAAACCAACTACGGGACGCTCTACAGGATGCTGCCTGCGGTGCGTCATGCGATCGATCCCGAGGCGCAGTTGATCGCCGCGGAATGCGCCCTTGCGGAGTTGGCGCGCACCGGCTCGACGACCGTGGTGGAACTTGGCTACGACTACGAGGTCGGCGGCGATGGTGACATCCGGATCACCGAGAAGATCGCCGAGACCGCCATGCGCGTCGGTCTGCGGATGTATTCCGGACCTCGCTATCGGGCCATGCATTACGGGCATGCACCGCAGGGAAAGGTCTGGTACGAGCACTACCCCTTCGAGGGCCGCAAGCGCTTTCGCGATTGCGTGGACTTCTGCACTTCCTGGGACGGACGCTTCGATGGCCGGCTGCGTACGCTGCTGGCGCCGGGCCAGATCGACACCTGCGATCCGGATCTGCTGCGGGAGACCCGGCGCGTCGCGAATGCGCACAAGCTGCTGATCCAGGTGCACGCCGGTCAGTCGCCCAACGAGTATCAGCGCATCGGCGCGGAATACGGCATGACGACTGTCGAGTACATGCAGCACACCGGACTGCTCGGGCCCGACATGATGATCGGCCACGGCCAGATCATGACGGCCGATGGGAATCTGGCATCGCTGAAGCCCGACGAAGTCGCCGCATTGCGCGATTCGCAGACGACCGTCGTGCACCTGCCGTGGGTCAAGGCCCGGCGCGGCGGCGTGATCAACTCCATTCACAAATACGCCGGGCTGGGCATTCGGCAGTCGCTCGGCACCGACACCTTCCCATTCGACATGTTCAACGACATGCGGATGGCTGCGACGGTGTGCCGCATTGTCGAACACTCCGCAGACGTCGCGCAGTCCAGGGACATCTTCACCATGGCCACCGCCGGCGGAGCCGATGCGTTGGGGCGTCCGGATCTGGGGCGGTTGGCTGCGGGGTGCAAGGCCGACGTGGTCCTGGTGCGCATCGACACCTTCAAGGCCTCGCCTCTCTATGACCCGTTCAAGTTCCTTGTGCTTGCGGCAACCGGCGAGGACGTCGACCAGGTGATCGTGGAGGGCCGGACGATCGTGAAGGGCGGCGAGCCCCTGCATGTGAACAGGCGGGAAGCCGTTCGCCGGCTCAACGATGCGGCCCATGCCGTGCATCGGAAGATCGCCCAGGAACTCGGCTGAGCCGAAGAAAAAGCGAATGTGCCCATGCTGTGGATTTGCGCGATCACCGTGTCCGGATTTCTGATTGGTGCGACGGGCATTGGTGGGGTGCTCGTCGTGCCGGTCCTTCATGAACTTCGGGGCATCGATTTTCGCGCGTCGATCGCGGCGGCATCGCTGGCATTCGGTCTTCCCGGCGTGATGGCGCTCTGGAGAATGCGAAGCGAGCGCGGTGTGCTCACGAAGGACGAACTGCTGCTGATCGGCGCCACCATTCCGGGCGCATTGCTTGGCGGACTGTTCGTGCATGCAGCCGAAACCCGTCTGCTGTTGGGCGCACTGGGGATCGCGACGCTCGCAAGCGGCTTCTGGGGATTGCGAAAGCAGAAAGCGACCGGGACCGCGCCGCCCTTGCCCGGAGCCCTGGCGTGCACCGCGGGATGTGCCGTGGGTTTCGGTTCCGCGTTGACAGGCACCGGCGGCCCGGTCGTCCTGTGGCCGGTCATGATGGCGGCGAGACAGGAACTGAGAAGTTCGCTGCTGGTGGCGCAGGCCATCCAGCTTCCGATTTCCATCTGCGCATCGGCCATCCACACGGCTTCCGGTGGCATCGATCTGAAGCTGAGCGCCATCGTCGGCGCCATCCTCGTCCTGGGTGCGCTGGCCGGCCAGACGGCCAGCGTGTTCCTGTCGGCCAGGCTGCTTCGAATGGCCGTTTGCCTGCTGCTCATCGCGACGGGAAGCTTCTACGTCTACCGTGTCCTGGCGTGATCCGCTCGGCATGAAATGAGCCACCCTACAATGCAGACACCATGATTCGCATCCGCGAAATCGACCATCTCGTTCTGCGTGTCGCAGATCTCGAAGCGATGCTTCGCTTCTACTGCGACGCCCTGGGATGCACCGTCGAGCGCCGCCAGGATGCATTGGGACTGGTTCAACTCCGCGCCGGCAGTTCGCTCATCGACCTGGTGCCGGTCGATGGCGAACTCGGTCGCGCCGGCGGCGCCGCGCCGGGGCCGCAGGGTCGAAACATGGATCATTTCTGCGTGCGGGTCGAGCCCTTCGACGAGGCGGAAATCCGGCAGCACCTGGGCCGCCATGGCTGCGCCGCCGGCGCCCTGGCGCAAAGGTTCGGCGCCGAGGGCGAAGGGCCGTCGATCTATGTCACGGATCCCGAGGGCAATGTGGTCGAGCTCAAGGGGCCGCCGAACCGCTGACCGAAACTAGACGAGGTGAGCGATGAGGACGAGCACGGATGCGGCCAAGGTCATGATGACGGCCAGGGCCCATGTCTGGCGCTGATGGCGATTCGTCTCGCGGTCGCTCTCCCGGAGCTGTTCGGTGAGCGCGCTGGATGAAAGGGGCGTCGGCCCGCTGCGATAGCCCTCGGGATCGGGCACTTCCAGCGTGAAGGTTCCGCTGGGGATTTCCGTCGCGTCCGCGTCCGGATTTTCACTGCGGCCATCGACCGCGTCGCTCCGAGATGTCATCCCCTGAGTTTCGCCCAAGGCTGCCCATCCGCACATCAAAGTCCCTTGCCCTCCATCGAAAAGGCACTTCCTCCTCCTGTCAGGCCGGCCTTTTTCCATCCGAGGTGATTACAACGACATGTAATCAAATGTCAGATGACGCGGCGGCCGGGGATCGCGTCGAAGTCCGACAGGCAACGGCGGCTTCGACGGGCAAAAGGCGGACACGCCCGGAGCCTTCGGCCGGAGAGAATCCCCGCATGATCTTCACACGCCGCCTGCGCGAGACGCTCGAAGGGATCGGCACGCGCGCGGGCATCACTTTCGCGGCCCGGCTGCCGGATGGCAGCGAGTTCGTCGCCGGCCAGGGCGCGCCGGCCTTCACGGCGGACTTTCATACCCGGGGCGCCCTGCTGGGCGTGCTTGCGCGCGGCCACATGGGCTTCGTCGAAGGCTATTTCAATCAGACGATCGACGTCGAAGGCGACCTCGGCGCTGCGCTGGCCGCCGGCATGGTGTCGCGCTTCGACCAGAGCGGCGGGCTCAACGCCCTCGAGAACCGGCTGCACGAATGGCGCCACTCGAACCGGGACCCAGGCCGCGCCAAGGACAACGCGCGCGCGCACTACGGGCTGGGCACGCCGTTCTACAAGCTCTGGCTGGACGAGGCGCTGATGATGTACACCTGCGGCTACTGGCCCGAAGGCACGCGCACGCTGGAGGAGGCACAGCGCAACAAGGTTGACCATGTGTGCCGCAAGATCCAGCTCCGGCAGGGCGAGCGTTTCATCGACATCGGCTGCGGCTTCGGCGGCTTCATGTTCAGGGCGCACGAGGCCTGCGGCGCCACCGGCGTCGGGCTCAATGCCGCCACCGAGCAGGTCGACTGGCTGCGCGACGAGATCGAGCGCCGCGGTCTCGGCGCCAGCCTGCAGGTGCGCGAGGCGGATTTCCGCGAGGTGGACGGCCCCTACGACAAGGTGGTGTCGATCGGCACCCTCGAGCATGCAGGCCGCGACCAGATTCCCGAGGTGGTTCGCGCGCATGCCGATTTCCTGAAGCCCGGCGGCCTCGGCCTGCTGCACTTCATCGGCCACGTCGGCCGTTTCGAGACCGAGCTTTTCATCCGCAAGCATGTCTTTCCCGGGGGCTGGATTCCGTGCCTGGCCGACGTGATCGTCGAGATGGAGCGCAGCGGTCTCGAGGTGATCGACATTGAGAACCTGCGCCGGCACTACGCGCCCACGCTGGACGCCTGGGCCGAGCGCTTCGAAGCGCGGTGGGATGCCATCCATGCGCTCGACCCGAAGCGCTTCGACGAACGCTTCCGGCGCATCTGGCGCACCTACCTGATCGGCTGCGCCGAGATGTTCCGCTCCGCGAACGGCTACACGCACCTGTTCCAGATCGTCTTCAGCAAGGGCAACGTGACGCGCTCGAACTATCCGATGAGCCGCGCGCACCTCTATGAACGCTGAGGCCGATGCCCATGCCGAGCGGAGGCAGCGGCTGCTGTCTGCGATCGGCGGCGCCATCGCGGCCGGCGGTGCGCCGCTCGGTCTCGCCAAGCGCACGTCGAATCTTTTCCGGGACCGTGCGGAAGGCGCCAGGCAGCGCCTCGATCTGAGCGAGTTCGATCACGTCATCGAGGTGGACAGCGCCGCCGGCCTGGTGCAGGTCGAAGGCATGACGACCTACGAATCACTGGTCGCGTCGACGCTCGCGCGCGGCGCGATGCCGGCCGTGGTGCCGCAGCTCAAGACGATCACGGTCGGCGGCGCGGTGGCCGGCGTCGGCATCGAAGCGACCTCGTTCCGGCACGGCCTGGTTCATCACACGCTGAAGGAGTTCGACGTGCTGCTGCCCGACGCGAGCATCGTCACCTGCACGCCCGACAACGCGCACCGCGATCTCTTCTTCGGCTTCCCGAATTCGTACGGCTCGCTCGGCTATGCACTGCGGCTGGTGCTGCGCACGCTGCCGGTCAAGCCTTGCGTGCGCGTGGAGCATGCGAGGCACGCGAACCCGGACGACTTCTTCGCCGCGCTCGCGCGTGCATGCGAAAGCGATGCCGACTTCGTCGATGGCGTCGTCTTCGGGCCGCAGTCGCTGGTGCTCAGCACGGCCCGCTTCGTGGACGAGGCATCGTCGCCGAGCGACTACGGCTTCGAGCGCATCTACTACCGCTCGCTGCTCGACACGCCGGTCGACCACCTGCGCACGCACGACTACCTCTGGCGCTGGGACACCGACTGGTTCTGGTGCTCGAAGAACTTCGGCGCCCAGCATCCCTGGGTGCGTCGCCTGTTCGGCCGCTCGCATCTGAACTCACGCACCTACACGCGGCTGATGCGGCTGAACGCGCGATGGGGCCTGACGAAGCGGCTGGCGCACTGGCGCGGCGTGGTCCCGGAGTCGGTGATCCAGGATGTCGACATTCCGATTGCCGCGGCACCGGCCTTTCTCGAATTCCTGCTGCGCGAGATCGGCATTCTCCCGATCTGGATCTGCCCTGTGCGCGCGCCCGACACGACATCGCCCTTCACGCTGTATCCGCTCGACGACGGCCTGTACCTGAACTTCGGATTCTGGGACGTGATCGAGAGCCGCGAGCCGCACGAGGCGGGCCACTTCAATCGCCTGCTCGAGCAGGAAGTGCTTCGGCTCGGCGGCATCAAGTCGCTCTATTCGGACAGCTTCTTCACCCGCGACGAATTCGCGCGCGCCTACGGCATGGCGTCCTATGAGGCGTTGAAGGCGCGCTACGACCCCGCGGGCCGCGCGCCGCATCTCTACGACAAGTGCGTGCTGCGCGCCTGACCGCTACCATCGGCCTTCATCCAAGGAAGACCGGCATGAAGATCCAGGCAGCTGTTCTCGACAAGATGGGCGTGGCCGCGCCCTACGCGCAGAGCCGTCCGCTCGCCATCCGCACCGTGGAGCTCGACCCGCCGGGCCCGGACGAGGTGCTGATCAAGATCGCGGCCGCGGGCCTGTGCCATTCGGATCTGTCGGTCATCAACGGCGACCGGCCGCGGCCGATGCCGATGGCGCTCGGCCACGAGGCCGCGGGCGTGGTCGAGGAGGTCGGGCCCGGCGTGCGCGACCTGCAGCGCGGCGACCATGTCGTCGTCGTCTTCGTGCCGAGTTGCGGCCATTGCGCGCCCTGCGCCGAAGGTCGACCCGCGCTGTGCGAGCCGGGCGCCGCCGCCAATGGCGCCGGCACGCTGCTGTCGGGCGAGCGGCGCTTGAGCCACGACGGCGTGCCGCTGAATCACCATCTCGGATGTTCGGTCTTCGCCGAGTACGCCACGGTGTCGCGGCGCTCCGTCGTCAAGATCGATCCGACGGTGCCGCTGGACGAGGCGGCGCTCTTCGGTTGCGCGGTGCTGACCGGTGTCGGCGCGGTGGTCAACACGGCGCAGGTGCGCGTCGGCGCATCGGTTGCGGTCATCGGGCTCGGTGGCGTAGGCCTGGCGGCACTGATCGGCGCGCAGGCCGCGGGCGCGCGCCACATCATCGCGGTCGACTTGTCCGACGCCAAGCTCGAGCAGGCCCGCGCGCTGGGTGCGACGCACACCGTCAATGCCGGCGATCCGGCAGCGAAAGAGCAGATCCGCGAAATCAGCGCCGGCGGCGTGGAGTACGCGTTCGAGTTCGCGGGCTCGATCCGCGCGCTCGACCTGGCCTATGCGGTGACGCGCCGCGGCGGCACCACGGTGACGGCCGGGCTGCCGCCCGCGGGTGCCAGCTTCGGTCTGCCCGCGGTCAGCCTGGTGGCGGAAGAGCGCACGCTCAAGGGCAGCTACATTGGCACCTGCGTGCCCTCGCGCGACATCCCGCGCTACATCGCGTTGTACCAGCAGGGCCGGTTGCCGGTCGACAAGCTGCTGACCGGGCGCCTGCGGCTGGACGAAATCAACCACGGCTTCGACCTGTTGCACGAGGGCAAGGCCATCCGCCAGGTCGTGATCTTCTCCTAGCAGCCGCGTGGGCCGGGCACGCGGGCGGCCCGCCTAGAAATCGACCAGGCTCAGCCCGATGCTGAGCACGGTGCGCTTGCGGTTGTAGTCGACCAGCGTGTCGCCGTAGCCGTAGAACAGCTGCGTATGGAAGCGCAGATTGCTTTTCACCGGGTCGCCGATGGCCTTGAGCCATTCGAGCCGGATCGAGCCGCGCCCGCTGTCGCGCAGGTTGTTGCGCACGGTGACGCCGAGGGTGTTGTCCTTGTTGAAGTTCCAGCGGCCGGTGAGTTCGGCGCGGCCGATGTAGTCGGCGATGTCGGGGTTGTCGTCGTTCGCGGGATTTTCATGGATGCGCTGCCAGATGCGGCCGGTGAGGGTGAAGCTGTCGCCCAGCTCCGCGCCGCCCATCAGGTAGACGCGGTTCCAGCTGCGCGAGTAAGGGAGGCTCTGGCCGTTCGATTGATGCACCAGGCCGAGTCCGCTATAGCGCCAGCGCCAGCCGCCCCAGAGCGCGACGTCGGTGGGATAGACATAGATCAGCTCGGGCTCGTGATCGGTGGTGCGGAACGGCCGCGAGATCGCGCCGTTGAATACCTGCCAGGTGGACTGCTGCGTGTAGCCGAACCAGAGCGAGTCCTTCTTGGTCGGATCGTTCGAGGTCAACAGCCCTTGCGCGAGCTTGGTGCGCATCGACAGTCCGATGCGCATCTCGTCGGCCTGGTAGGCGATGGGCGTGCCGGTATGGTCCGGGGACGGCGAGGTCGGCACCTGCGGCCGGCCGTTCGCTGCGGAGAACGAGACGTTGAGCGGCCGGTAGCCGCGGAAGGTGAAAGTGCCGCAGTCGCTGCCGTTCTCGAGCTCCCAGAAGCGCGAAAGCGCGGAGTACTGGCGATCGCGGCAGCCATCCTCGGTCGCCACGGCCACCACGCGCGTCGCCGGCACGGACGCATCGACCGGCGGCGCGGGCTGAGTGCTGGCGAGCACGGGCGGCGCCGCAGGCACCGCTGCCGACGGCAGCGTCTGCTGCTGGGCCCAGCGGTCGAAGCAGGCCAGGCGCGCGTCCTTGTTGTCGGCCAGCCGCTGGCATTGCTGCCAGGTCAGCTGCGCCTCGGCGAGGGGGCTCGGCGGCTTGTCCACGGGCTGCGCCTGCGCACTCGCGATGCCGCCCAGGCAGGCGGCGAGTGCCATGGTGGTGAGAAAGGATGCTTTCATTGCGAGCTGCCAGTCTTGTTCAGCACGAAGGAACGCGTGCTGTCGTCGGCGGCGTTGCGCCAGGCTCCCCGGAATTCCCTGCCGCAGGAGCCGGCCCGCAGTTCGCCCGACCATGTGCCGCTGATCGTGCGGCCGTCCTGCGATTCGTCGATGGCAAGCACGCCGTCGTCGTCGATGTCGCCCGCGAGTTCGGCCGTCGTGCGCGGCGCGTCGTCGCCGCCGCGCGTGATGGTGCCTTTCACGCCGGCATAGTCGGGATGCCTTGCGAGCTGCACCACCGCGATGCCGGGCACGCCATCGAAGCGCGCCTCCCAGGTGCCGTAGAGCGCGTCGACGGGCAGGTCCTGCGCGCTCGACGGACAAGTAGGCGGGGCTGCCGGTCGCGGCGCATCCTGCGCGAATGCGCCGAGAGAGATCGCGCACGCCGCGATCAGCAGGACCGAGGGCAGGCTTCCTTGCCTCATGGCGCTGCGGCCGCGGCCGCAGCGGCGCTTGCATTGTCCTGAACCTTGCGCGCGAATTCCGCGCGCAGCGCCTTGAGCTTCTCGCGCGGATCCTCCTTCGCGGTGCTCTTGTCGAGGGCCATCTCGGCGATGAAGCGGCTGGGCTGTGCGGCCACCATCTCGCGGCCTTTCTTGCGCCGCTTGGTCCAGCTCACGGCCAGGCTGCGCTGCGCGCGCGTGATGCCGACGTACATCAGGCGGCGCTCTTCCTGCAGCCGCTCGAGCGTGCTGTCGCTGATCATCTCCTGCCGGCCGCCGTCGTCGTCGAGCTTGAAGGGCAGGAGGCCCTCGGTCACGCCGACCAGCATCACGTGCGGCCATTCGAGGCCCTTGGCTGCGTGCAGCGTGGAGAGCGTGACGACGTTCTGGTCCTGCTCGCGTTCGCTGATGGTGGAGAGCAGCGAGATGGTCTGCGCCACTTCGAGCAGGCTCTTGCGCTCGCTCGCCACGCTCGCGCCGGAGGCATCGTCGATCTGGCCGCCGCAGCGCTGCGACATCCAGTCGCAGAAGTCCATCACGTTGGTCCAGCGGCCCGCGGCGACCTGCTCGCTGTCCTCGCCGTCGTAGAGATGCTTCTCGTAGTCGATCTCCTTGAGCCATTCGGCCAGGAAGGCGCGCGCATCCTCGGCGCCCATGGTGCGGCGCGCGCGGTATTCGAGGTCGTTGATGTAGCGGCCGAATTCGTGCAGGCCTTCCTGTGCGCGCTTGGGCATCACGCTCGGCAGCGAAGGGCTGAACAGCGCCTCGAAGAGGCTCAGCTTGTACTGGCTGGCGAAGGTGCCGAGGCTGGCCAGCGTGGTGTGGCCGATGCCGCGCTTGGGCGTGGTCACGGCGCGCAGGAAGGCCGGGTCGTCGTCGTTGTTGACCCACAGGCGGAACCAGCCGCACAGGTCCTTGATCTCGGCGCGATCGAAGAAGCTCTGGCCGCCGGAGACCTTGTAGGGGATCTGCGCCTTGCGCAGCGCCTGCTCGAAGACGCGCGCCTGATGGTTGGCGCGGTAGAGCACCGCGAAGTCGCGGAACTCCTTGTGCTGTTCGCCCTGCGTCGTGGCATCGCCGGCGCGCAGGCTCTGGATGCGCGCGACCGTGCGCTCCGCTTCGTGCGCTTCGTTGTCGGCATCGACGATGCGCACCGGTTCGCCTTCACCGAGTTCGCTGAAGAGCGTCTTCGGAAAGAGCTTCGGGTTGGGTCCGATCACGTTGTTGGCCGCACGCAGGATCGCGCTGGTGCTGCGGTAGTTCTGCTCGAGCTTGATGACCTTGAGTTGCGGGTAGTCGATCGGCAGCCGCTTCAGGTTGTCCAGCGTGGCGCCGCGCCAGCCGTAGATCGACTGGTCGTCGTCGCCGACGGCGGTGAAGCGCCCGCGCTCGCCGACCAGCGCCTTGAGCACCTCGTACTGCGTGGCGTTGGTGTCCTGGTATTCGTCGACCAGCACGTGGCCGAGTGCGGCTTGCCACTTGGCGCGCACCTCGTCGTGCTGCTGCAGCAGCTTGAGGGGCATGCCGATCAGGTCGTCGAAGTCCACGCTCTGGTAGGCGGCGAGCCGTTCTTCGTAGCGCGCCATGATGCGTGCCGTGATGCGCTCGTTGTCGTCGGCTGCCTGCGCTTCGGCCTGGGCGGCGTTCAGGCCCATGTTCTTCCATTTGCTGATGGTCCATTGCCAGATGCGCGCGGTGGCCGCGTCGGTGGTGCCGCCGGCGTCCTTCAGGATCTTGGTCACGTCGTCGCTGTCGAGGATGCTGAAGGCCGGCTTCAGGCCGAGCACGGCGCCGTCCTCGCGCATCATGCGTACGCCGAGCGCGTGGAAGGTGCAGACCACCACCTTCTTCGCGTCGCGTCCGATCAGCCCCTTGGCGCGCTCGCGCATTTCGGCCGCGGCCTTGTTGGTGAAGGTGATGGCGGCGATGCGTTGGGGCTCGAGGCCGGCCTGGATCAGGCGTGCGATCTTGTGCGTGATGACGCGCGTCTTGCCCGAGCCCGCGCCCGCGAGCACGAGGCAGGGGCCATGGAGATAGTTGACGGCTTCTTGCTGCGCGAGATTGAGACCGGAGGACATGAAGGGAGCGGGCGAGCGGAACGCGAGCGCAAAGCGGTCAATGATACGGGGCGGCGCCTCGCCCGCCGACAATCGCCGCGTGCTGCAGATCTTCCTCGTCACCCTGCCTTTCTTCGCGCTCATCGCGGCGGGCTATGCCGCAGCCCGCGGCGCTGTGCTGCCGCTGGCGGCGATCCCGGGTCTCAATACCTTCGTGCTGTATTTCGCGTTGCCTTGCATGCTGTTTCGCTTCGGCGCCGGTTCGCCGATCGGCCAGTTGCTCGATGGCGGCGTGGCGCTGGTATGGGGCGTGTGTGCGTTGGCGCTGGTCGGGGCGACGGTCGCGTTCGGCCGCAACGAGCGCATCGGATGGAATGACGCGTCCTTCGGCGCGCTGGTGGCGGCGTTTCCGAACACGGGCTTCATGGGCGTGCCCTTGCTGATCGCGATCCTGGGCTCGCAGGCGGCGTCGCCGCTCATCATCACGATCGCCTTCGACATGATCGTCACCTCGTCGCTGTGCATCGCGCTGTCGCGCCTGGACAGCGCGGACGGGCATGGCGCTTCCAGGGCGATCCGGCAGGCGCTGCGCGGCATCCTGCAGAACCCGATGCCTTGGGCCATCGTGCTCGGCGGGCTGGTGTCGGCATCGCGGCTTGCGCTGCCGGGGCCGCTGGACCGCACGATCGCCATGCTGGCCGATGCGGCATCGCCGGTCGCGCTCTTCACCATCGGTGCGGTGCTGGCGCGCTCGGCGTTGCTGGCGCGCGAGCATCGCGCCAGCGGGGTCGTCGCCAGCGCGATGGGAAGCGGCGCGGAAGCTGCACGCGAAGCGCCGTTGCGCGACGTGCTGCCGGTGGTTGCGGTCAAGCTGGTCGTGCACCCGCTGCTGGTCTATGGCGCCGCGCGCTGCGCGATCGCGCTCGGCGTGAATCTGGGCGCTTCGGCACTGGCAGCGATCGTGCTCGTCGCCGCGCTGCCGAGCGCCAGCAACGTCTCGATGCTGGCCGAGCGTTTCGGCGCCGACAACGGACGCATCGCCCGCATCATCCTCTGGACCACCGTCGCGGCCTTTTTCAGCTTTCCCCTGGCCGTGAAGCTGTTCAGGGGCTGAGCACGCCGAGCTTGTAGGGATCGGCGTCGGACAGCACTTCGCAGCGGGACATGTCGCGGCCCTGCGTGCCGTCGCAATAGAAACTGTTGTAGACGCGGCCGAAGAGCGTGGGCGTGGAGGTGAAGAGCACGCCATGGTCCGGTTGCCAGCGCTCCTTCGGCGCGCTGGCCGGGACGGCGGCGACCGCGGCGGCGGTGGGTTGGGGGCCGTCCGCCGGCGCGGTGATGAATTCGGCCAGTGTCTTCTGCGCACCGTCGCCGCGCCAGCGATTGGTCAATTCGCCTGGCTGAGGCCTTGTACCGACCGGAATCAGCAGGCCGTTGATCTGGAATCCACGCCCGAAGCGATGCTCCTTGCCCGCCAGGAACGCGTAGGCGCAGGCGGCGTAGCACTGGCCCCGGGCTTCGGTATTGACGCCCGTGGCCTGGATCGCGCGCGCATAGTCGCCGGCGACCTCGGCCGTGCCGCCCAGGGAATTCTCGAAGACGACGGTGCGTACCTTTCCGCTGGCCAGATGGTCCGTGAAGGCCTTCATGGCGCTTCCGTCGAGCATGCCGGTGACCACCAGGTGGTTGCCCTCCAGCGTGACTTCGGCCGCCGACGCGGCCGCGCCGGCACCCGCAAGCAAAAGACCCAGCAGAACCACGAACGGCGTCTTCACGGCATTTCCTTTTTGCTCGAACTCGGAGCGAATGTTGCTGCCTTGTCGCTGTGCCAGCGTATCAGCCCATCATCAACCCTGGTTTCAGAATATCTCCTACGCCGCCTTCGAATATCAGGACATAGTATTAAGTATTGCCTTTGGCTAATGCTTCTGTTTTCAGTAGTGCTGGTAAAGTTGGCCAAGGTGGTTTTTCGATCGGGAGACTGGCATGACAACTTGGATGCGCGGGGTGCTGTTGGTGATCTGGCTCGCCGGCGTCAGCTGGCTCTGGCATGCGGGCGTGCTGGGAAGCGCAGCGACGCTCGCGGCGTTCGCCCTGGGCTTCGCGGCGCTGGCATGGACCTCGACGTGGAGTCGGCGCCGACGTTCGGCCCTTCGCTACATCGAAATGGGCAAGCAGCCGGTCAGCCTTCTCTGAGTCGCACGGCCGGCTCGCGGCTCAGATCATGTGCGGATCCACATCGATCAGCCAGCGGATCACGCCCTTGCCCTCGGGCCCGCGGCGCAGTTCGTGCAGCATGGGCTGCCACGCTGCCAGGAACCTTTGCAGGGCCGCACGCGAGCGGCTTTCGACGAGCATCTGTGCACGCTCGACATTGGCCACGCGCTGGATCGAGAGCGGCACGGCGGGGTAGCGCGTCACCTGCTGCGCATCATCCAGGCTTGCCGCTGCCGCGCTGGCGGCATTCAGGTAAGCCTGCGCCGTCTCCTGCGTTCGCGCGTCGGCTCGCAGCAGGGCCTGAAAGGCGAACGGCGGCATGCCCGCGGCGGCGCGCTCTGCAAGTTCATCGCGTGCGAATGCAGGGTAGTCGTGGCGTCGCAGCGCCGCAAAGAGCGGATGCTGCGGATGCTGGGTCTGGATCCACATTTCCGCGGTCGCGCCTTGCGCTGCAAGGTAAGCGGCATCGCGGCCCGATCGTCCCGCCGACTGCATCAACAGACCGAACAGGCGCTCCGGGGCGCGGAAGTCGCTGGAGAACAAGGCGCCATCGGGATTGACCGCAGCCACCAGCGTGATGCGACGAAAGTCATGGCCCTTGGCGATCATCTGGGTGCCCACCAGCACGTCGACTTCGCCCCCGTGCACCGCGGCGAGCTGCGATTCGAGCGCGCCTTGCCTGCGGGTGCTGTCGGCATCGATGCGGGCGATGCGCACGGCGCTGCCGTCGGGCCGTTTGACATCCGCGAAGAGGGCGCCCAGATGCTCTTCGAGTTGCTCGGTCCCGCGGCCCACGGGCGCGATGTCGGGGTTGCCGCACGAAGGGCAGGCGCGCGGCACGCGTTCGGTGTAGCCGCAGTGGTGGCAGCGCAGCGTGCGGTCGATCTTGTGGAACACGCGATACGCGCTGCAATGCGGGCATTCGCTTTTCCAGCCGCAGTCGCCGCAGGCCAGGACCGGCGCGTAGCCGCGCCGATTGAGGAACACCATGCTCTGTTCGCCGCGCGCGATGCGCTGCGAGATCGCCTCCAGCAGCGCACCCGACAGGACCGTCCTGGGAGGCTGGAGCGTCATGTCGACCAGCCGCACGGCCGGCAGCGCCGCCTCGCCGATGCGCGAGGGCATCGCGAGGCGCAGATAGCGGCCGCCGGGGTCCGGGCCATCGGGCGGTCTGCTCTGGTGCCAGCTCTCGAGCGACGGCGTCGCCGAGCCGAGCATGACCTTGGCACCTTCGCGCTGGCCGCGCCATACGGCGAGATCGCGCGCCGAATAGCGCGCGCCTTCCTGCTGCTTGTAGCTCGGGTCGTGCTCCTCGTCGACCACGATCAGCCGCAGTGCCGGCATCGATGCGAAGACCGCCATCCGCGTGCCGAGAATGATGCGGGCGCCGCCGCTGTGCGCGGCCAGCCAGCTCGCGAGCCTCTGGGGGTTCGTCATGCCGCTGTGCAGCGACACCACGGCGCCAGCGCCGAAGCGCTCGCCGAATCGGGCTTCGAGCTGGGGTGTGAGGTTGATTTCGGGCACCATCACGAGCGCCTGGGCACCGGGATCGCGCTGCAGCAGCGCCGCCACGCAGCGCAGGTAGACCTCGGTCTTTCCGCTGCCGGTGCTGCCGAAGAGCAGGAAGGGGCCCCGCTCGGCTTCGAAGCTGGCCAGGGCCGCAGTTTGCTCGACGCTCGGCGCCGGCAGATCCCTGGCGCTGCCGGCGACGGATTCGCCCCGCGCGCTCTGCCGCTTGAGTCGTCGCACAAGCTGCACTGCCGTCAGGTCGCGCAGCGCAGGTGGCAGGGCGGCGAGCGCGATTTCGCCGAGCGAGCGCTGGTAATAGCGGGCCGCGAAAGTCACCAGATCACGCCATCCTTCGCTCAGCGCGGGCAGGGCGTCGAGCACGGCGCCCAGGGCCTTGAGCGGCATCGCAGGCGCAGCGTCATTGCCGGCTTCCTGCTGCGGATGCACTGCCCAGACCACCCCGAGAACCTCGCGGGAGCCCAGCGGCACGCGGACCAGCGAGCCCGGGTCGGGGGCCACGGTGCTCGTGTAGCTGAGCAGATCGCCCAGCGCGCTGTGCGCCGGGGCTTGGACTGCGACGTCAACCCGCCAGTTCAAGACAAATTCACGCTTTGAGCGTTCGTTAAAGCAATTTTGAACAAAGCGGCTTAAGTCGTTGATTTGTTTGCGCTTTGCAAACGATCCAGAGTTTGTGTGGATAACTTTGTTGATATCCGGCCCCGACTCGTCGCCAGCCCTTGAAAATCAAGGCTCCGGCTGGAATGCACGGAAAAAAAGCAAAGTTCAAATCCCATATGAATCAACAACTTAGCGTCGCTATCGCTTTAGGAGCAGGTGGCGAGACGGCTCGGATGTTTTTGCGCACCGCAACACGGGTTTTGTGCATAAGTCAGTCCGTCCTCACCGTTTCGTCCTTGACAAACGCGCGCGAGTCGATCTCAGGTGCTTACATCGCATAACAATCAACTCAGGCGCGCATGGCGCGCGATTGCGCGTGCACGGCGTGGACCAGCGCCGCGACATGGTCGGGTGGCGTGAACTGGCTGATGCCATGGCCCAGATTGAAGATGTGAGTGGGCCCCGTCGCGCTGCCGTCGATGTGCGGTCTTCCGAAACTCTGCAGCACTTTCGTGACCTCGGCCTCGATGACCGATGGCTGCGCGAACAGCACGTTGGGGTCGATATTGCCCTGCAGCGCCTTGCCGTTCGGGCCTTCACCCACGAGCGCCCTCGCGCGACCCAGGTTGACGGTCCAATCCAGACCCAGGACTTCGCAATCGAGCGCATGCATGGCCTCGAGCCAGAGTCCGCCGCCCTTGGTGAACACGATGCGCGGCACCGGCTGGCCGTCGGCGCCATCGCGCCGGAGCTGCGACAGCACGCGCTTCGTGTAGGCGAGGCTGAAGGCCTGGAAGGCGCCGTCCGCCAGCACGCCGCCCCAGCTGTCGAACAGCATCACGGCCTGCGCACCGGCGTCGATCTGCGCGTTGAGGTACGCGGCGACGGCATCGGCATTCACGGCGAGCAGGCGATGCATCAGGTCGGGGCGGCTGTAGAGCAGC
The DNA here is from genome assembly GCF_901827165.1 of Variovorax sp. SRS16. Taxonomy (NCBI): domain Bacteria; kingdom Pseudomonadati; phylum Pseudomonadota; class Betaproteobacteria; order Burkholderiales; family Comamonadaceae; genus Variovorax; species Variovorax sp. SRS16. The sequence continues at coordinate 4,865,552 of NZ_LR594666.1, read as the reverse complement.
GTCTTGACTTGCCGGTAGTCGCTCGACCCTGCGCCCTCGACCATGTAGCAGGCGAGCGTCCAGGGGCTGCCCGAAAAGCCGATCAACGGCACCCGGCCGTCGAGTGCACGGCGGATCGAGGCGACGGCGTCGAACACGTAGCGCAGCTTGTTCATGTCGGGCACTTCGAGCGCGACGATCGCCGCTTCGTCGCGCACCGGCCGGGCGAAGCGCGGCCCTTCGCCAGCCTCGAACGACAGGCCCAGGCCCATGGCGTCGGGCACGGTCAGGATGTCGGAGAACAGGATGGCCGCGTCCAGCGGATAGCGCTCGAGCGGCTGCAGCGTGACCTCGGTGGCGAAGTCGACGTTGGTTGCCAGCCCCATGAAGCTGCCGGCCCGGGCGCGTGTCGCCACGTACTCGGGCAGGTAGCGTCCGGCCTGTCGCATCAGCCAGACCGGCGTGTGCGGGGTCGCTTGGCGCCAGCAGGCGCGTAGGAAAGTATCGTTTTGCAGAGGCGCGAAGGGCATCCCGCGATTGTCGCAGGCAGCCCGGTCGGCCTCAGCTCTTGTACTTGATCGAGCAGCCGTAGGGTCTGCTGGCCGCCACCGAGATCGCCTTGCCGCCGAAAGCTTCGCCCAGTGCCTGGCTCACGTAGTTGGTGGCGGTCTTGATGTCGTCGACGCGCGTCGAAGGCATGCTGTCGATGCCACCGGCATACACCAGCACGCCTTTCGGGTCGATGATGAAGAGATGCGGCGTGGTGCGTGCGCCGTAGGCCTGGCCGATCACGCCGTCCTCGTCCATGAGGACGGCGGTGGGCGATGCCGCGTGCTCCTTCATCCAGGCTTCGAGCGCCGGCGCCTGGAGGTAGTCGCTCGCCGCGCGTTCGGTCGAGTTGATCGCGAGCCAGACCACGCCCTTGTCGGTCGCGGCCTTTTGGGTGGCGGGTATGTTCCCGCTGCCGTAATGCTTGCGCACGAAGGGGCAGCCGGGGTTGGTCCATTCGAGCACCACGAACTTGCCCGCGAAGTCGGACAGCCGATGCTGTTTGCCGCTGGTGTCGACGGCGACGAAATCGGGCGCCTGCTGGCCGACGGCCGGGGCGGCGATGGCGTTCGTCCCCATCAGGAAGGTGGCGCCGAGCGCCACGGCCGCAGCCATCACGGCGCGGCGCGAGGCACGGCTCAGCGCTGCACGCGCGTTGCGTGCGGCACGGTAGGAGCGCGAGTTGGAGGATGACGTCGAGGTCATGGTCAGCGTGAACTCCGGTCAGAAAAATTCAACAACCGCGACAGCTTAGAACGGTTTCCTCATCTGCTTGTGACAACCCGTTGCGGCGCAGGGTCAAAGTGCCGCGAGCGCTGCGCGGACCTCGTCCTTGCTCAGAATCTCCGTCAGCACGACGGGCGGCTTGCCCGGCGCCTGGAGCACGTAGACCGGCACACCGCTGCGGCCCAGCGCCGTCAGCGCCTCGGTGATGGCCGGATCGCGGCGCGTCCAGTCGGCGCGCAGCATGGCCACTTTCCTGGCGTCGAAATCGGCCAGCAGCGCGGCATCCGACAGCGTGCTGCGCTTGTTGTACTGACAGGTCACGCACCAGGCCGCCGTGAAGTCGACGAACACAGGCCTTCCCGACGCCGCGAGCTCGGCGGCGCGTGCGGCCGACCAGGTTTGCCAACGCCCGCCCTCGGAGGCCGCGACGGCCGGCGCGGCGTTTCGAAGCACGTTGCCGCCGATGGCGGCGCCCAGCAGCGTGGTGACGATGATCAACAGGCTCGCCACCACCATGCGCGTGCGGCCGCGCAGCGTCAGCGCCCAGACGATGGCCGCCAGGCACACCAGCAGGCCGAGCAATGCGCCGACGCCGTCGATGCCGCTCTGCTGGCCGAGCACCCAGACCAGCCAGGCCACCGTGGCGAAGATCGGGAATGCGAGCAACCTGCGCACGGTTTCCATCCACGCGCCGGGCCTGGGCAGCAGGTGCGCCACCGCAGGCACGAAGCCGGCGGCCAGGTACGGCAGCGCCAGGCCGAAACCAAGCACCGCGAACATCAACAAGGCCTGCGCGGCGGGCAGACTGATCGCGAAACCGAGCGACGCGCCCATGAACGGCGCGGTGCAGGGCGAGGCGATCACCACTGCCAGCACGCCCGACAGAAAATCGTCGACGACCGGATGCCGGGCCTGCGCCGAGCAGAGCGAGACCGGCGCCAGGGTGCGGAACTCGAACACGCCGACGAGGTTGAGCCCGATCAGCGTGAACAGCACCGCGAGCGCCGCGACCACCGCCGGCGACTGCAGTTGGAAGCCCCAGCCGAGCTGTGCGCCGGCAGCGCGCAGCGCCAGCATCGCCCCGCCCAGCGCCAGGAACGAGAGCACCACGCCGGCCGCGTAGGCCAGCGCAGCCCGCCGATGGCCGTGGCCGTCATCCGCGCGGCGGGTGAAGCCCAGCACCTTGATCGCCAGCATGGGAAACACGCAGGGCATCAGGTTCAGCAGCAGGCCGCCGAGCAGCGCACCCAGCAGCGCCGTTGCAAAACTGCCGGAAGGTTGCAACGGCGCTGCCGCGGCGGCGGCGTTGGCTGCGAGTGCCGCCGTCAGCGCCGGCGGTACCTCCGTCTTTGCCGCAGCGGCGGGTGGCCAGTCGCCGCTCACCGGCGCTTCGGTGCGCCAGGCGACCGGCTGGCCCGCTTGCCGATCACTTTCCGCGAGCGCCACCACGATCGGCATCACGGCCGGGCTTGCGCTGCGCTGGTCGTCCAGCGGCATGTCGGCCGTCCAGCTGTCCCCTTGCCAGGCCTGCGTCCAGTCCTTGCCCTGGACCGCCGCCGTGTGGATCACATCGCCTGTCTCGGGAAAGAATTCCAGCGTCTTGCCACGCACGAACGCCGGCAGGCCGTCGAGCCGCACCTGCAGGCGCTTGCCGACCACGGCGACTTCGCCGGGTTTCGTCAGCGCCGCGGGCTGCGCGGCCAGCGCGGCATCGAAGTCGCTCTTGTGCAGCGCGGTCGAACTCTGGAGCGGCAGCTTGAGCAGGAACTCGCCTTCCTCGGGCACGCACTCCTGCCGGCAGACCAGCCAGGAGGCCTTGAGCCGGACATCGAGTTCGCCGCCGCCCGTGAGCGCCAACGGTGGCTTGAAGTCCGGCGCCACGGTCAGCGGCACCGGCAGCAGCACGGTGCCTTCGTAACCGTAGTTGGCCAGGTTGCCGATCGGGATCTTCTTCGGCACCGGCCAGGCGATCTCGCCGGCGGAAACGCCGGCCGGCAGCGACCAGGCGAGTTCGGTCGGCAATCCGGAATCGCCAGGGTTCTTCCAATAGGTGTGCCACTGCGGCTGGTGCGTGATCTGCAGCCCGACCCAGATCGGCACGCCCGGCGCGACGCCGTCCGGCGCATCGGCGATCAGTTCGGCCCGCACGTGCGGCGTCGTGACGACGGATCCGACCCGGGAGGACAGTTGCGCGGCCGCCGGCATGCAAGTGGCGAGCGCGGCGAGCAGGATGCCCGCGAAACGAAGAGGAAGCGAAAAGGCCATGCAGCTCAATCGGAGCGGCCGCGGTGGGCGAAGTTCCGGCCGAAACTCATGACGCCCATCCGAGCACGACCCGGCGGCTGTTGGCGCTCTTCTTCTCGATCTTGGTCACGACCACGGCGCCGATCTCCTGCGTGTTCGCCACGTGGGTCCCGCCGCAGGGCTGGAAGTCGATCTGCTCGGCATCGCCGATGCGGATCGTGCGGACCGTGCCGGTGCCGCGCGGCGGCTGCACGCTCATGCTCTTGACGAGCGCCGGATTGGCGTCGAGTTCGTCGTCGGTGATCGCGCCCACCGTGAGCGGATGGGCCGCCGCGACCAGCCGCGCGAGGCCGACCGTGAGCAGCTCCTTGTCGAGCGGATCCGTCATGTGGAAATCGAGCCGTGCGTACTCGGGCGTGATCGAGCAGCCGTTGACCGGCTGCGGAACCAGATGGCACAGCAGATGCGTGGCGGTGTGGAAGCGCATCAGCTTGTGGCGGCGTTCCCAGTCGAGCCGGACCGTCACCGCATCGCCCGGCTTCAGGCCGGCGAGCAGATCGGCCTGTTCGGGTGCGGGCACGTGAAGGATCTCGGCCGTCGGCCGGCCTTCGGCGTCCTTGGCCTTGCGCGTGTCGGCGATCGCGAGTTCGCGGCCATCGGGCAGCAGCAGGCGGCCGCTGTCGCCGGCCTGGCCGCCGCCCTGCGGATAGAACACGGTGCGGTCGAGCACGATGCCGGCCTCGTCGACGCGCAGGATGCGCGCCTCGCAGTCGCGCAGGTAGGCGTCGGATCGGAACAGGTCGTCGGTCATCGCCCGATGGTAGCGGCGCTGCCGCTCCGGGGTGCGCTCACGCCGGAAAGCGCCCACAGCGGGCCGCCATTTGGCCGTCCGCCGCGCCAAGCCCGCTCAGCCGCCCGTGCCTTTGCGCGCGGACGATGCGCGTGCCACCAGGTCAGCCGCCGGCCCGGCCACCGCTCGGCGGCTCAGGTCGCCTCGCAGGTGGTCGAACAGCAGATCGATCGCCTCGTGGGCGACCTGCTCCAGGTGCAGATCCACGGCCGTGAGTGGCGGATCGCAGGTGCGCGCGCGAACACCGTCGTAGCGCGTCGCGACCATCACGTCCTGTGGAATGCGTCGGCCCGCTTCGGCGATCGCCTTCACCGCGCCGGCCGCGAAGGCGTCGACCGGCACGCACAAGGCGTCGATGTCGGGATGCGCCGCCAGCAGCGCATGCGCCGCTTCACGGCCGCCATCCTCGCCGCGGACTTCGTCGGCCAGCGACAGCAGGAACGGCTGCCTTCGCGCGGTGACGACCTCCCGGTAGGCCGCCTGCGCCTCCAGATAGGAATTGCGCTGCGCGGAGCCCAGGATCATCGCGACCTTGCAGGCCCCCTGCGCGTAGAGATGATCGAGCAGCAGCCGCGTGGTCTGCGCGGAATGGATGTCGACGTAGGGTACCGCGCTGCGGGCGCCGCCGGGCTTTCCGATCGCCACCACCGGCAAGCCCCGGCGCTTGAGGTACTCCATGTTGGGATCGCCGGCCGAGGGCTCGATGACCAGCGCGCCGTCCACGTCCAGAAGTTCCAGCGGAACCTGTCCGCTTTCCATCGGCGGTGCCAGCACCAGGGCCAGACTGCGATCGAGCGCCGCGCTGGCCGCGACCGCCGCGATCTCCATCAGGAAGCCCAGGCGCGACGGGCCGCCGGCCACCGCGAAGGGCATCGACGACAGCAGAACGATCATGTGCGCTTCGCCGGTGCGCAGCCGCTGGGCATGGCGGTTCGGCTGGTAGCCCAGCTTGAGCGCTGCCTTCTCGACCCGCGCCCGGGTGCGCGCATCGACCTGGCCGCGCGCGTTCAGTGCGTGCGACACCGTGGTCGGCGACACCCCCGCTTCCCGGGCCACGTCCTTGATGTTCACCCGCCGCGTCGTATCGGGATTCATGCTGTTGACTTTTTCCAAAGCGGTGATTCAATCCCCAAATCGTTTTGGGAAATGTCCTGAAATGTACTCCACCCGCCTTCCGGCGGTTTTTTTGCCAACCTGCCCAAATCGATTTGGGTGCCAGTCCGGTCAAAGGAATCGATCATGTCCCGTGTATCCGATACGCCTGCCGTCGACGCCGTGCTGCCCCTGGGGCAACTGCTCGTGTTCGGCTTGCAGCATGTGCTGGTGATGGCGGCCGTGCCCATCACCTCCGTCTTCCTGGTGGCCAAGGCGCTGGGCCTGTCGCAGGCGCTGACGGTGAACCTGATCAGCGCGACCTTTCTGCTGTGCGGCGTGGGCACGCTGCTGCAGTCCTTCGGTCCGTGGAAGTTCGGTGCCCGGCTGCCTTTCGTGATGGTGCCGGGCGGCGCGCCGATCGTGATGTTCCTGACCATCGCGCAGCAGCGGGATCTGCAAACCGCCTCGGGCGCGGTCATCCTCACGGCCTTGTTCTACTTCGTGGTGCTGCCGGTGTTCTCGCGCTGCCTGAAATACTTTCCGAAGATCGTCATCGGCACGCTGCTGCTGCTGGTCTCGATCAACCTGGTGAAGGTGTACGGCGGCATCATCGCGGGCCGGGCCGGCACGCCCGGCTTCGCGGACCCGGCAAACATCGGGCTCGCGCTCGCAACCATCGGCTTCACCGTAGTGTTCGCGCGTCTCTTCAAGGGCATGCTGGGCCAGCTCGCCGTGCTGCTCGGCCTGCTCGCGGGCTCGATCGTCGCCGCGCTGTTCGGCATGATGGACTTCAGCGGCGTTGCAGCCGGACCGGTCTGGAGCGCGCCGACGCTGCTGCCCTTCGGCGTGCCGCATTTCGACGTGGTCGCCGCCGTGCCGCTCCTGATCTTCAGCGTCATCTCGATGGTCGAGGCCACCGGCCAGACCGTCGCCGTGGCCGAAGTCGTGGGCCGGCCGATCGACCCGCGCGACGTGGTGCCGCGCACTATCCGCGGCGATGCGCTGATGTCGCTCATCGGCGGCTTCTTCGGCACCTCGATGATCATCACCAGCGGCGAGAACATCGGCATCGTGCGGGCCACCAACGTGCGCTCGCGCTATGTGACGGCGACGGCCGGCGCGATCCTCATCCTGGTCGCACTGTCGGCACCGCTCGGGCGGCTGTTCAACGCCATTCCGTCGGCGGTGGTCGGTGGCACGGCGATGGTGGTCTTCGCGATCATCGGCACCATGGGCATCGACATGCTGCGCAAGGTCGACCTGCACGAGCGCGGCAACATGTTCGTGCTCGCGGGGGCCTTGACGATGGGCCTGCTGCCGATCCTGGTGCCGGGGCTCTACAGCAAGTTCCCGGATACGCTGCAGCTGGTGCTCGGCAACGGCCTCGCGATGGGCTCGCTCACGGCCATCGTGCTGAACATCGTCTTTCATCATTTCTCCGCTGAGCGCGCCGAGGCGGCCGTGAACGAGACGGCGCCTGCTTCGCAATGACCACCCTTCCGAACGCCATGTTCCCTGAACTCGATGTCGCGCAACTCGCGGCCGACGAGCTGCTGCTCGTCCCTGACCACCTGATGCTGCGCGACGGTCCGGTGACCGGCCATGCCGTGCTGGTCTCGGGCCACAAGTTCCACGACCTCGGTCCTGCCGAGGTGCTCGCAGCGCGCTATCCGCGGCTCGTGCCCGTGCGCCTGCCCGGCAAGCTGCTGATGCCGGGGATGATCGATGCGCACCACCATCTCACGCAGTCCTTCGGCAAGTCGCTGGCCTATGGCGAGCCGTCCGAGATCTTCCGCCGCGTCTGGGTTCCGCTCGAGTCGAGCCTGGATGACGAGTTCGTCTTTCTGGTTTCCAAGCTTGCGGCGCTGGAGTCGCTGCGCGGCGGCTTCACCACCGTCTGCGATGCGGGCACGCGCGCCAAGGGCGACATCGGCGCCATCGCCGCCGCCACGCGCGAGGCCGGACTGCGCTGCGTGCTGGGCCTGATCTGCAACGACGGCGGCAACGACAGCAGCGCCGCCGAGCGCGCGGCGCTGAAGGCGCAGGCGGAGCGCTTCCTGCAGCAATGGTCGGACGATCCGCTGGTGCACCCCTCGCTCGCGATCTCGGTGCCCGAGGCGGCCTCGGACGAGATGCTGGTCGCTGTGTCGAAGCTCTGTGCCGACGCGCGCACGATCTTCCAGACCCACGTCAACGAGCACCTGGCCTCGGTCGAGCGCTCGGTCGTGCAGCGCGGCATGCGACCGCTCGAACTGCTGGCGCATCTGGGCGCGCTCGGCCCGCAGGTGCTGATCGCGCACGGCACCCTGGTCACGCCGCCGGAGCTGAACCTGCTGCGGCAGACCGACACGGCCGTGAGCTACAACCCGGTCGCCAGCCAGTGGAAGGGCAATGCGGTGGCACCGGCGCAGATGATGGCCGCGCTCGGCATCCGCTTCGGGCTGGGCACCGATGCGACCCGCAGCGACGGCTTCCGTCTGATGGATGCGGCCGAGGCAGCGCAGAAGCTTGCCTTCGGCCTCGGCATCGGCGATGCCTCCTGCGGCGGCGGCTGGACGTGGTTCGACCATGCAACCCACGCGGGCGCGAAAGCCATCGGCCTCGGCCACCGGATCGGCGAGATTGCGGTCGGCAAGGAGGCCGACTTCCTGATCGTCGACATCGACACGCCCGAGATGTGCACCTCGGTCGATCTGACCTGGGACCTGGTGCGCCTGGGCAACCGGGACCAGATCACCGCCGTCTTCGTCGCCGGGCGCCTGCGCCTGTGGCAGGGATGGCCGCCAGATTGGGACGCCCGGGCCCTTCAGCGGCAGGTATCGCGGATCGCGCACGAGGCGATCGCCCGCGCGCCCATCCAGCGCCTGCATCCGCCCGCGGCCGAACACCGCCTTCTTTCCGCCGCCAACAGCCGGACGCCACAGTGAGCCTCGATCATCTTCTCCTCATCTCCCTCGTCGTTTTCTTCGCGGCCTTCGTCCAGGGCTCGACCGGCGTCGGCTTCGCGCTGATCGCCGCGCCGGTGGTCGGCATCCTGCAGCCGGCCTTGCTGCCGGTCTGCGTGCTGGTGCTGATGCTGCCGCTCAATCTGTACGTGGTGTGGCGCGAGCGCACGGCGGTCGATCGCGTCGGCGCGGGCTGGATCACCGGCGGGCGCATCCTGGGCACCGCGGGCGGGCTCTGGGTGCTGGCGGCGCTGAGTGCCAGCCACCTGTCGCTGTTCGTCGGCGCCTCGACGATCGCTGCCGCGCTCGTCACGCTGGTGATGCCGGCCTTCTCGCCGGGCCGGCCGGCCTTCATTGCGGCCGGGCTGGTCACCGGCGTCACCGAGACGGCGACCGGCATCGGCGGTCCGCCGCTGGCGCTGGTGTATCAGCATCAGGCCGCGCCCACCATGCGCTCGACCGTCGCGCTGTGCTTTCTCGTGGGCGAGCTGGTGTCGCTGGTCACGCTGATGGTGGCGGGGCGCATCAGCGCGTCGCAGCTTTCCGCCGCGACGAGCCTGCTGCCGGCGCTGGTGGTGGGCGCCGTGCTCAGCCGCATGGTCCATCGCCGCGTCAACGGGGGATTTCTGCGGGTCTTCGTCCAGGTCTTCGCGATCGTGTCGGGCCTCGTGTTGCTGGTGCGCGCTTTCTGAGAAGATCGCCGGATGACCGCACCTGCCAGCCGTTTCTGGTCCCGCCTCACGACGCGCGATTTCGGCGCGCTCGATCCGGCCACGACCGTGGCGGTGCTGCCGCTGGGTGCGACCGAGCAGCACGGGCCGCATCTGCCGCTCGGCGTGGATTCGACGCTGGTGGACGGCATCGTCGCGGCCGCGTTGCCGCTGCTGCCCGCCGATGTGCCGGTGCTCTTCCTGCCGACCCAGCAGATCGGCCTCAGCCCCGAACACGCGAGTTTCCCGGGCACCCTGACGCTGTCGGCCGAAACGCTGATCCGGCTCTGGCGCGAGATCGGCGCCGGCGTGGCGCGCACCGGCGTGCGCAAGCTGGTGTTCTTCAATGCGCATGGCGGTCACGTCGGTGCCATGGACATCGTCGCGCGCGAGCTGCGCGCGGCGCACGGGCTCATCGTCTACAGCGTCAGCTGGTTCAACCTGCCCCTGGGTGACGCCGGCGCGCAGTTCAGCGCCGACGAGCATCGCTTCGGCATCCATGCGGGCGAGATCGAGACCTCGATGATGCTGGCGCTCGCGCCCGAGCAAGTGGTCATGGGCGAGGCGCGCGATTTCGGTTCGACCTCGCGCCAGCGCGCGGCCGACTACGCGATCCTCGGCAATGGCAGGAGCGCCAAGCTCGGCTGGGCCATGGAGGACTACAACATCGAAGGCGCTGCGGGCAACGCCGCCGCGGCGGCGCCCGAAAAGGGCCGCGCAGTGGTCGATGCCGCTGGCCGCCAGTTCGCAGCGTTGCTTCAGGAAGTGTCGCAGCTGCCGCTCGCCACCGCGAACAACGCAAGGCAAGGCTGAGCATCCGGCGCCGCGAGTTGTCCGTGCTCAGCCGGCAATCACCGGGCCGACGGGTGCCGCTTCGTCGATCTTGATCGAGCCGTCGGGCCGCTCGCAGGTGCCGATCAGCAAGCCGCTCGCAAGCGCGTGCGCGCGCAGGGCATCGAACACCTCGTCGCGGCCCGGCGCCTGCGAGAACGTCGGTGCCGCGTCGAGCGCGAAGAGCTGGAAGGCGTAGCGATGCACGCCATGTCCCGGCGGCGGATCGGGCGGCAGCCACGCAGCCTGAAGGTACGAATTGCGTCCGGTGTGAACGCCCGTGCCCGGCGTATCGGTGCTGGCAAGCGCCGCCTCGGCCAAGGCGCCGTCGCCGGCCGGCAGGTCTACCGCGATCGCGTGCACCAGCGGATGCGGCGTCGGCGAGTCGGCATCTTCGACCACCAGCACCAGCGAGGCCGCATTCGAGGGCACGCCGGTCCATTGCACCGGCGGCGACAGGCCTTCGCCATCGGCGGTGTAGCGTGGCGGTAGGGGCGCGTGGTCGGCGAAGGCCAGGCTGGTCACGGAGATCGAGCCCGTGCCCTGGCGCAGACCGAGAGTGTTGAAGACGATCGCGTCGAGCCCGGCACGCACGTCATGCAGTGCGTGACCGATCGCGCCGGGCAGTTTTTCGAGCATGGCCCCTGTATAGCGCGTGCGGGATGGATGCCATGTAGGACGTGATTGGACAGGCATCGCGCGAATGCCCGATCCGCCGATGCGCTCGTCAGTGCGTCGGGCGGCAGTGGCTCCGCTATCATGAAAACGGCGAGTCCCCTGCGGCGCGTCTTCGATTCAATCCCTCAAGGAACCGTATGAGCATCATTTGGACCATCCTGATCGGCTTCGTGGCGGGCCTGGTGGCTCGCGCGATCAAACCCGGCGACGATTCGGCCGGCTTCATCATGACCACGCTGATCGGTATCGCCGGTTCGCTCATCGCCACCTATGTGGGGCAGGCGATGGGCTGGTACATGGCGGGGCAGGGCGCCGGTTTCATCGCTTCGGTGGTCGGTGCGATCGTGCTGCTCTTCATCTACGGCATGATCAAGCGCCGCTGACCACGCGCGGGCACGACCGCGCTGCCCATGACGCTGCTGCACCGATGGCCCGAAAGCCCAAGGCACATCACCACGTGTATGTGGTCGAACTCGACGACCAGGTCTGGAACAACGCCCGCTTCCGGCGCGCCAATCCCGATTGGCGGCTCGGCAAGCCCTTCGTGTACGTCGGCATGACCGGGCTGGACCCCGACCTGCGCTTCGACAAGCACAAGGCCGGCATCCAGGCCAACAGCTTCGTTCGCGACCACGGATTGCGCCTGCTGCCGGCGCTGTACGCGGTCTACAACCCGATGCCCTACGAAGTGGCCCGCGAGATGGAAGTCGAGCTCGGCATCGCGCTGCGAGAAGCCGGCTACGGGGTCTGGCAGGCCTAGGCTCGCCGCTGGAACGGAGACGACCCATGGAAACGCAGGCCTGCATCGTGATGACCACTACCGGCACCGAGGACGAGGCCGAGGCACTGGCCGCGGCCATCGTCGAGGCGCAGCTCGCGGCCTGCGTCCAGGTGCAGCGGGTTCGCAGCTTCTACCGCTGGCAAGGCGTTCTGCACCGCGAGCCCGAGTGGCTGCTCTCGATCAAGACCATCGGGGAGCGCTATGCCGCGCTCGAAGCCTTCATCCGCGAGCGCCACAGCTATCAGACCCCGGAGATCGTGCAGGTGCCTATCGCGCGCGGCTCGGCCGACTACCTGCATTGGCTCGACGCGGGCAGCCGCCCGGCGCCGCCCCCTCAAGCGTAGGTGATCCAGTCCTCGTAGGCCGGCCCGTCGAGGTGCGGCAGCGTGTTGTAGGTCACCAGCATGTGGCGCTTGGGCGTGAATGCGAATTCGGTGATGGCGGTGTTGCGGATGCGCAGGTTGAGTTCGATCGTGGTTTCGGGGCTGGTGCCGAGCACATGGCCGACTGCGGTGCTGATCGGGCCGCCGCTCGAGACCACGAGCACCCGGGCGCCATGGTGCTTGCCGCGTACGTGATCCAGCGCGGTCGTCACGCCGGCCAGGAAGTCGAGGTAGCTAGGCATGCCGGCCGGTGCGGTCTTCCCGTGCATCCATGCGCCCAGACCTTCGCGCAGCAGGCGGAAGTGATGGCGGTACTTCTCTGGTGAGTCGGGTTTTGGCAGCTGCTCCGGATGAATGGTCGCGATGACCGCTTCGGCGTCGTATTCGTTCAGGCCCGGCCAGCCCAGTACCTCGCCATCCGCCAGGCCCAGGCCTTCGGCGATCCCTTCCCAGGTTTGCCGGTGGCGCTTCAGGGTGCCGGTGATGACGGCGTCGAAAGTCATGCCGCGCTCTCGCCAGTATTCGCCCAGCCGGCGGGACTGGCGATGGCCGAGCTCGCTCAGGTTGTCGTAATCACTGGCGCCGAAGCTGGCCTGCCCATGCCGCACGAGGTAGAGGATTCCCATGCGCAGGATTCTGCCCAGCATCGTCCGTGAACTCGGTCACGGTCGTGACCTTGCATTGACGCAACGGAAGTGTAAACAATTGAATCATAAAGTTCTCAATATGTAAGAATAGGTACTTTCGTAGTCGTTCGAGTGCAACACATTCGCAACGAGGCAAATTCCACCAAGAGGACGCAGGAGCAATGAACAAGACATATCGCAGCGTATGGAACCACGCGTTGAACGCATGGGTCGCGGTTTCGGAGATCACAGTAGCGCGGGGCAAGCGTTCCGGTATGGCCACCTTGCTGGTGGGCGCCGGCCTGAGCGTGCTGGCGGCGACCAGTGCGGCGCAGGTCTTCAACTATGACGATCCTCCTGCCCCTCCAGGCCAAGGGACCAGCCCGATCACCGTCACCGCGCCCGTGGATGCTGAATTGCACAGTACCGGCACCGGCACGGCGACCCAGACCGGCGACATCAACGGAACGGGCGCAGTCCTCAAGACCGGCGCCGGCACCATCATCCTGAGCGGCAACAACGGCTATCAAGGAGGCACCACGATCAGCGCAGGCGCGCTCGGCGCCTCGTCCTCCGCCAATCTCGGCACCGGCGGCCTGAGTTTCCTGAACAACGCCAGGCTGATCACGCAGGCGGACAACGCCAGCTTCACGCAAGGGATCAATCTGGGCGCCGGCGGCGGCACGCTCGATGCCGGCGATCACGTCAACAACACCTTCAGCGGCCAGATCACCGGCTCCATCGGGGACGCGCTGTCGCTGACCAACTCAGGCACGAACAACGCCCTGACCGCGCGCTTCATCCTCGATAACGCGACCAACAGCTACAGCGGCGGCACCCTGATCGGCGGCGGGACCGGCCGCACCACGGTGCAGACACCGACCACCGGTTCTCTCGGCACGGGCGCGGTCACGCTGCTCGGCAATGCAGAGCTGGACATGGTCGGCGGCAGCCTCGGCGCTCTCGCCGTCACGGTCCAGACGAGCAGCAACGTACTGGGCACCAACAGCGGCGTCCAGTTCTCGAACGCCGCCAGTGCCGGGAGCGCGACGGTGCAGATCAACGGCACCGGATCCTTCGTCGGCTTCGCCAACACCAGCACGGCCGGGTCGGCGCAGATCACGAGCAACGGCGGCCGGCTGATGTTCAACGACTCCGCCAGCGGCGGCGCATCGACGATCCACAACAACAACGGCGTCGTGTACCTGTCGGACACCAGCGACACCAGCGGCGCCACGATCGACAACGCCACGGGGCGCGTTTACATCAACAACATCGTGTCCAACGCATCGATCGGCTCGCTGTCCGGCGCGGGCGATGTCGTGCTGGGCTCCAAGATCCTGACGGTCGGTGGCCTCGGCAACGCCGACACGATCAGCGGCGTGATTTCGGACACCGGGGTGGCGACCCTCGATTCGCTGGGCGGGTTCTACAACACCGCGGTGACCGATGTCGGCGGCTCGCTGGTGAAGGTCGGTACCGGCACGCTCACCTTGACCGGAACCAACACCTACACCGGCGGCACCACCATCAGTGCCGGCACCCTGCAACTGGGCGATGGCCACAGTTCGGGCAGCGTCCTGGGCCCCATCGTCGACAATGCCGCGCTGGCCATCGATCGCTCGGACACCTTCACGCTCGCCAACCAGATCACCGGCACCGGCACGCTGGCGCAGAACGGCACCGGCACCACCGTGCTCACCGCCGCCAATGCGTACCAGGGCGCCACCTTCGTGAATGCCGGCACGCTGCGTGCGGGCGCGGCCGGTAGCTTCAGCGCCGCCTCGGCACACACGGTGGCCACGGGTGCCACGCTCGACCTGGCCGGCTTCAATCAGACGGTGGCGTCGCTGTCCAATGCCGGCACGGTTTCGCTGGTGGGCTCCGTGCCCGGCACGACGCTGACGGTGAACGGCAACTACGTGGGCAACAACGGCACGCTGGTGCTCGGCGCGACGCTCGATGCAATCGGCACGTCCGACCGCCTGGTGATCAACGGCGGTTCGGCGACCGGCCACACGACGCTGCAGGTCACCCAACTCGGCGGCCTCGGCGGCCTGACCACCGGCAACGGCATCGAGGTGATCACGGCGCAGGGCGGCGCCACCACCACCGCACAGACGACCAAGGATGCCTTTGCGCTGGGCGGTACGGGCCACGTGGATGCGGGCGCCTTCGAGTACCGCCTGTACGCAGCCGACGCCGGTGGCGCCGGCGAGAACTGGTATCTGCGCTCGAGTGTGACGCCGCCGCCTCCACCACCTCCTCCGCCACCACCACCGCCGGCCCCTCCGGCACCGCCCGCGCCCCCGGCGCCACCTGCACCGCCTGCACCGCCTGCACCGCCTGCACCGCCGGCACCGCCGGCACCCGCACCAGCCCCGACGCCTGCGCCGGCGCCGGTCACCGCCTATCGCGCCGAAGTCGCGATGCTGTCCGCACTGCCGGCACAAATGCGCCAGGCCGATCTGGCGATGGTCGGCAACATGCATCGCCGCCTGGGCGATGACGATGCCAGTGCCCAGGCCGTTGCCAGCCTCACCCCCACCGCAGGGACGCTCACCACCGAGCGCCGTGCCTGGGCACGTGCCGTCTACACCGACATCGACATTCGCCAGGGCGGCACGGTCAGCCCGTCCACTCAGGGCAACGTCGCGGGCGTCCAGGCGGGCACCGATCTCTATGTGTCCGCGCTCGGGGACTGGCGTGCCGGCCTCTACGTGGGCAGCCTCGACGGCAACGTCGATGTCAGCGGTTCGGCCAGCGGCCTGTGGCGCGCCGTCGGCAACACCGACCTGCGCGCACGCTACGTCGGTGCCTATGCCACCTACGCCAACGCGACCGGTCTCTACGTCGACAGCGTGCTGCAGTATGGCTCGCAGCGCTACACCATCCGGCCGCTCGGCAGTTTCGCTGCCTCGGGCAAGGGCAACAGCCTGATCGCCTCGGTCGAGGTTGGGCAGGCCTTTGCGCTCAGCGGCAATTGGACCGTGGAACCCGAAGCCCAACTGAGCTATCGCCGGGCCCGCCTTGACGACCTGTCGATCTCGGGTGCCCTGGTGCGCCAGGACCATGCGGGCGACTGGACGGCCGGCATCGGCGTGCGCGTGAAGGGCGATTTCGCCACCTCCGCCGGACGACTCCAGCCCTATGGCCGCATCGGCCTCGTGCACGGCACGGGCGGTGGCGATCCGACGCAGTTCAGCAACGGTGGCTTCGTCACGGCGATCGCGAACACGGGCAGCTACACCTCGACCGAACTCGCGGCCGGCGCCACCCTGTCACTGACGAAGGTCGTGAGCATCTACGGCGAAATCGGCAAGGCCTTCAGTGCCGGCGGCGACACCAAGGTGAGGTCCTCGGTGCAGGGCGCGATCGGCCTGCGCGTGCGCTGGTAGCAGGAACGCTGAAGGCGCCGCGCGGCGCCTTCAGCGTTCAGCCAGCACGCCGGCGAACATCGAGGCGTCGACGTTGCCGCCCGACAGCGCGACGCCGACCGTCCTGCCGTGCCAGCGCGTCTGCTCCTGCATCGCGGCGGCCAGCGCGGCGGCGCCTGCACCCTCGGCCACGTTGTGGGTGTCCATGAAGAGCGCGCGCATCGCCAGCGCGACCTCGTCGTCGGTCACGGCGACCACGTCATCGGCTTCGCGCAGGATCACCTCGAGTGCCTCGGGCACGGGCGTCCGGCAGGCCATGCCGTCGGCCAGCCGCGTGCCGACCGGTGCATCCACCGGTTGGCGCGCGCGGAACGAATCGCGGTAGGCGGTCGCATGGGCCGAGACCACGCCGACCAGCCGCGTCGACACGCCGCAATGCGCGCGTGCAGCCGCGGCACCGGCGAAGCCGGAGCCCAGTCCGATCGGCACGAACAGCACCTCGGGCGGTGCGCTGGTCAGCGCCTCGAAGAACTCCACATACGCCGTCGCGACGCCGCGCACCAGCTCTCGATGAAAGGACGGCACGCGATGCAGGCCGTCGCGTTCGGCCAGCAGCGCCGCATGCTCGCTCGCAGTCTGGAACTCGTCGCCGTGCTCGACCAGCGTCACGCCGAGCGCGCGCATCGCCGCGTTCTTCTCGACCGAATTGCCATGCGGCACCACGATGGTCGCGGCGATGCCATGGCGCCGCGCGGCGAAGCCGACCGACTGGCCGTGGTTGCCGCGCGTGGCGCTGATCACGTGGCGCACTTCGGGATGCTCCCGCGCCAGGGTTTCGAAATAGGTCAGCCCGCCGCGCAGCTTGAAGGCGCCGACCGGCGTATGGTTCTCGTGCTTGACCCATATCGTGCAGCCGAGGCGCTCCGCCAGCAGCGGCCACGCGTACTGCGGCGTCGGCGGCATCGTGGCATGGACGGTGCGGCGCGCCGCCTCGATCTCTTCGCGGGTGAATCTCATCTGCTACTTCCGATCCGTGACGGCGATCCGCACCGCGAGCGCGGCCAGCACGCTGCCCATCAGGTAGCGTTGCGCGCGCAACCAGCCCTGGCTCTTCGAGAGAAAGCGCGTCAGCCCCGCGGCGCCGAGCACCAGCAGCGCGTTGATGCCGCCGCTCACGCCGATCTGCACCGCGCCCAGCGCCAGGCTTTGCAGCAGCACCGAGCCGCGATCGGGATGCAGGAACTGCGGAAAGAAGGAGAGATAGAACATCGCGACCTTCGGATTCAGCAGGTTGGTGAGAAAGCCCATGCTGAACAGCCTGGCGGGCCGGTCGTGCGGCAGCAGGCGGGCCTCGAAGGGCGCGGTGCCGCCGGGCTTCACGGCCTGCCACGCGAGCCACAGCAGGTAGGCTGCGCCCGTCAGGCGGATGGTGTCGAACGCGAGCGGCACGGCCAGCAGCAGCGCGGTCAGCCCCAGCGCCGCGGCCATCAGATGGACCAGGAAACCCAGCACCACGCCGGCCAGCGAGATCAGTCCCGCGCTGCGGCCCTGGCACAGCGTGCGCGAGACGCAATAGATCATGTTCGGGCCCGGCGTGAGCACCAGCACGAGTGCGGCGAGCGCGAACCACGCGAGTTCGTTGGCGGTCAGCATGTTCAGGATCCTTGCGAGTCGAGGGTGACGATGCCGCGCGGCGTGTCGAACGCCGCGCGCAGGTTGGGCGGGCCGGCCGTCAGGGGAATGCCGGCCAGGCCGATGGCGCGCATCGCGACATGCAGGTCGTCCGCGCGCGGATGGGCCAGGGTCAGCGAACGCAGGCTCACGCCCGAGTCCGCCATGCTGTCGGTCGGGTGCACCGGACCCCACTGGATCAAGGTCGGCAGCGCGCCGTAGAAGAGCCGCTGCCCGTCGTCGCGCACGGTGATCTGCCACGACAGCCGGCCGGCCGGCGTGTCGCGCGAAGCTTCCAGCAGGCGGCCGCGATCGATGCGTTCATGGGCCAGCGCATGCACCGCGGCCGCGGCGTCGGACACGGACACGACGAAATGCACCAGGCGCGGTCCGCCGCGGGCCAGCCTGGCCTGCAGCGTCGCATCGTCGAGGTCGAACCAGCGATGCGTGCCCGCAGCCCGTTGGGGCGCGGCCCTGGGATCGATCGCGATGATCTCGAGATAGGCGCCCGGAAACTGCGCCGTCGCGATCTTCGCCAGCCGGTTGTGCGTGCCCATCAGCGGATGCGCGCCGCCTGGCCCCGGCGCGATGCCGAAGGTGGCTTCGAACCAGCGCGCGCCTTCTTCGAGTTCGCGGGCGGCGATCACGAGGTGGTCGATGCGCGCGGTCATTGCGCCTCCCTCTAAAGCGTCACGCCGCCATCGATGCAGGTGATCGAATCGCCGCCGACCCAGACCTGGCCGTCGGCGTCGCGCATCACGTGCACGCGGCCCGCACGGCCCAGGCTCTGGCCTTGTGCCGCGATGTAGCGCTCCGGCAGCTGGCCCTCGGCGATCAGCCATTGCGCGAGGCTGGCGTTGAAGCTGCCCGTCACCGGGTCTTCCTCGATGCCGATCGGCGCCGCGAAGGCGCGCACTTCGAGGCCGGCCGGCGCTTCGTTCGTCCGGGCGAAGGCGCGCGCCTCGCGGTTCGAGCGCGCGATCAGCGGCTGCGCGTCCTCCACCGCGGGGATGCCGGCCACGCCCACTTTCTGGCCCAGCTCGCGCAGCGTGCGATGGTCGGGCTTGAGAGCGAGCACCGTGTCCGCGTCGCGCAGCAGAAGGCCCAGCCACACCGGTCCGTTGTCGAGCATCTGTGCCGCGATGATCTGCTGCGCCTTCAGGCCGAGCGCGGCGGCCACCTTGGCCAGCACCGTCGGGCTCGGCGCGCTACGGCGCATCGGCGGCGCGGCGAAGGTCAGCCGTTCGCCTTCGCGCCGGATCGCCACCAGGCCCGCTGCGCATTGCTGGACGATGCGATCTGCGACCCTGGGCTTGCCGCCGGCCTGCAACCAGGCATGGCAAGTGCCGAGCGTCGGATGGCCGGCGAAGGGCAGCTCGCCGCCTGGCGTGAAGATGCGCACGCGGTAGTCGGCTTCGGCATGGGTGGGTGGCAGCAGGAAGGTGGTTTCGGACAGATGCGTCCACTCGGCGAAGCGCTGCATCGCGGCGTCGTCGAGGCCGCTGCCGTCGAGCACCACCGCGAGCGGGTTGCCGAAATAGGGCGACGATGTAAATACGTCGACCTGCTTGAAGGGACGGGTCGTCATGGCTTTCATTCCAGGATGAGGTCGAGCACGCCGCGTGCGCCGGCGCGGCTGCGCAGGTCGGCGAACCAGCGTTCGACGTGCGGCCACGAGGGCCGCGTGTATTCGGTGGCCGGCAGCCCGAACCAGCGATGGGCCTCGCAGCCGAGCGGGATGTCGGCCATCGTGAAGTCGTCGCCGAGCATGAAGGCGCGTGTGGCCAGGTGCGCGTCGAGCAGCGCGAACAAGGGCTCGGTGGCGTTCACGGACTGCGCGATCGCTTCGGCGTCGCGCTGCGCCGGTGGCGTGCGCACCCATTGCCGGAAGGCGGTGCCGCTGGCCCGGTTCAGCGTGGTCTGCTGCCAGTCCATCCATCGCTCGGCATCGAAGCGCGTCGCGAGCGGCTCCGGATAGAGCCGGCCGGCCGTATATTTCGCACAGAGGTAGCGCACGATCACGTTCGATTCCCAGAGCGTGACGCGGCCCTCGCCTTCGCCGTCGTCAATGGCGGGCACCAGCGCGTTCGGATTGAGGCGCTGGTATTCGGGCGTCTGCACCACGCCGAACCGGCCGCCGGCCTCGGTGCGCTGGAAGTCGAGTCCGAGTTCCTGCGCGCACCACACCACCTTGCGCACGTTGATGGAGCTGATGCGCCCCCAGATGTTGAGCATGGTCAGATTCCTTTGGCGGATGGTTCGAGGCGCAAGGCGAGCGGGAAGAGCGACAGCGTAGCGCCGTCGATCACGGCGATGTGCATCGCGGTGATCGACGGCGCGCCTCAAGTCGGACTGGCCGCGAGCTGGCGATGTACCTCGGCGGCTGCGTTGTGCGCCAACTGTTCGCGCACGGCCTCGGCCAGCGCCGCGATCGCGGTGTCGATCTCGCTCACGCTCGCCGTCACGAAGGACAGGCGCAGCGTGCGCGGATCGCCCGCTCCCGCATAGAAGGGCACGCCCGGCACGAAGGCGACGCCGCGTTCCACCGCCCTGGGCAGCAGCGCGACCGCGTCCATGCCTTCGGGCAACCGCACCCACAGGAACATGCCGCCGGCCGGCTTGTTGAACGCGACGTCGAGTTCCTTTATCTCGCGCGTGAGCGCGGCCAGCATCGCGTCGCGCTGCCCTTTGTAGAGCGCGCGGATGGTGGGCACGTGGCGATCCAGAAAGCCGTCCTTCATGACCTCCGACACCATGCGCTGGTTGAAGATCGGGCTGTGCAGATCGGCCGCCTGCTTGGCCTGCAGCAGCTTGGGGAAGATGGCCTTGGGCGCGACCATGAAGCCGAGCCGCAGCCCCGGCGCGAGCACCTTCGAGAACGAGCCGAGATAGATGCAGCCCTCGGGATTGCGCGCGGTGAGCGGCAGCGGCGGCGCTTCGTCGAACCAGAGGTCGCCGTAGGGGTTGTCCTCCACGATCGGCAAGCCGGCCTTGGCGGCCGCAGCCGACACTGCCGCGCGGCGTGCCTCGCTCATCGTGCGGCCGGTCGGATTCTGGAAATTGGGCAACAGGTAGACGAAGCGCGCGGCGTCGCTCGAGGCGCCGCGCGCCTTGGCCACCAGGTCGTCGACGATCACGCCCTCGTCGTCGCTGGCGACGCTCACCGGCTCGGGTTCCATCGGCGCGAAGGCCTGCAGTGCGCCGAGGTAGGTCGGCGTCTCGACCAGTACGCGGCTGCCCGGATCGAGCAGCACCTTGGCGATCAGGTCCAGGCCTTGCTGCGAGCCGGTGGTGATCAGCACCTGGGCTGGGTCCACCGGCCATGGCAGCATCCCGGCCACCGCTTCGCGCAGCGGGCCATAGCCTTCGCTGGCGGCGTATTGCAGCGCGGCCTCGCCGTTGTGGCGCAGCACTTCGGCACAGGCCTCGGCGAAGGCGCTGATCGGGAAGGTCTTGGGCGAGGGCAGGCCGCCGGCGAGGCTGATGATGCCGGGCCGCTCGGTGACCTTGAGGATTTCCCGGATCACCGAGGGGTTCATTTTGTCGGCGCGGGCGGCGAGTTTCCACTGCATGTCTGTTCCTTGGTTGCGCGAGTCGTTGTCTGAATGAATGTCCGTCAGGACGCGCCGGCGAGGCGGGCCGGTGCGCGGGGCTGCGAGAGTTTCTTGCCGGCGATCACCGTGGCCACCACGGCACCGGCGAAGCCCAGTGTCACGATGTCGAGCTGCTCGCCCAGCAACGGTACCGCAGCGAGGATGGTCAGGAAGGGCTGCAACAGCTGGGTCTGGCTCACGCGCAGCGCGCCGCCCATCGCGAGGCCGCGAAACCAGGCGAAGAAGGCGATCCACATCGAGAATACGCCGACGTAGACGAGCCCGATCCAGGCGGATGGGGCCACCGGCTGCGTCGGCCACAGCAGCAGCGCGCCCGGCAGGGTGACGGGCAGTGCCATCACGCAGATCCAGCAGATCACGCGCTCGGCGCCCAGCGCCGGCGTGATCTGCGCACCGTAGATGTAGCCGAGCGATGCCGCGAACACCGCGGCCACCAGCAGCGCGTCGGCCCAGGCGAAGCCGAAGCCGCCGCCGTGGCTGTCGGCGCGCAGCAGCGAGAACGCGATCACGAGCACGCTGCCCGCCATGGCACAGAGCCAGAAGCCCAGCCGCGCGCGCTGGTGCAGCACCCAGGCCGCGCAGGCCGCGGTGACCAGCGGCAGCAGCGCGGTGATCACCGCCGCATGGCTGGCATTGACCATGCGCAGCGCATAGCCGATCAGCAGCGGATAGCCGATCGCGTTGCCGAGCACCGCCATGCCGAGCGGCTTCCATTGGTGGCGCTTGGGCATCGGCGCACGCGTCGCGAGGAGGAAGATCATCGACAGCACGCCCGCCAGCGCCGCTCGCCCGAGGGTGACGAACCAGGGCGACAGCTGCGGCGCGGCCTGCGTACCGGTGGCCAGGCGCGTCATCGGCAGCGTGACCGCGAAGAAGGCCACGCCGAGCACGCCGAGCCACATGCCCAGGGTTTCATCCTTGAGCTTCATGCGCTGGCCATCCACCCGGCCGAGAGAGCCAGCAGCGCAGTGAATTGTTGCCAGTTCATGGGACACACTTTAAACTGAGGACCATTACAGTATCAATACAGATTGACGGACAAGCTCTGTGCCTGTAGCGGTCCGATCATCGACACAGCTCCCGAGACGCACATGCTGACACGGACTTCGACCCAGTCGCTGACGGCCCAATTGGCGGACCGCTTCGCGGAGCGCATCCGCACCCGCCTCATGGCACCCGGCACGCGGCTTCCCTCGGTGCGCGAATGTGCCCGGCAGCAGGGCGTGAGCCCGCACACCGTGGTCGCAGCCTACGACCAGTTGCTGGCGCAGGGGCTGGTCGAAGCCCGTCGGCAGCGCGGCTTCTTCGTGCGCGATTCGGTCGCCGTGCCACCGGGGACGATTCAACCGGCGGTGAATGCTTCCGCGCAGCCGCAAGCGACGCCGCTCGTTGCCGCCGATGCGAGTACGCTGATCCGCGGCATGTTCCATCGTCCCAGCGACAAGCCGCAACCGGGCATGGGCGTATTCCCACCCGATTGGCTCGAATCGACCTTCATGCCTGCCGCCGTGCGCCGTGTCACTGGCACCAAGGCGCTGCAGGAGTTCTCGCTGCAGTACGGCGAGCCCAGCGGTGACGGCAGCCTGCGGCGCAGCCTGTCTGCCAAGCTCGCGAGCATCAGCCTGCCGGTGGGTCCGGAGCAGATCGTGACCACCATCGGTGCGACGCATGCGCTCGATATCGTGAGCCGCACCCTGCTGCGCGCCGGCGACGCGGTGATGGTCGAGGAGCCGGGCTGGGCGCTGGAGTTCGCCCGGCTCGAAGCGCTGGGCATGCGCATCCTGCCCGTGCCGCGCCGCGCCGATGGCCCCGATCTGGAGGTGATGGAGCGCTACTGCAATGCGGGCGAAGGCCACCGGCCCAAGCTCTTCGTGAGCGTGAGCGTGCTGCACAACCCGACCGGCTACAGCCTCACGCCCGGCAGTGCGCACCGCGTGCTGCAGCTGGCGAGCAAGCATGACTTCCATATCGTCGAGGACGACACCTACAGCCATCTCGCACCGGAGTACGCGACCCGGCTCTGCGTGCTCGACGGGCTGCAGCGCACGATCTACGTCAGCGGCTTCGCGAAGATCCTCGCGCCCAACTGGCGCATCGGCTTTCTCGCGGCTTCACCGGCATTGATCGGCCGCATGCTCGAGACCAAGCTGCTCGCGACCCTGACCACGCCCGCGCTGTTCGAGCGTGCGCTGGCGTGGTGTATCGACCAGGGGCAGCTGCGCCGGCATGCCGAGCGCGTGCGCCTGCGGCTTGACGGTGCGCGCGGCCGCACCGTCAAGCTGGCGCTGGCGGCCGGTTGCACGCTGGCTTCCGAGCCGGCCGGCCTGTTCGGTTGGGTCGACACCGGCGTCGACACCGACGCGCTGACGCAGCGCATGCTCGACGAGGGCTACCTGCTCGCGCCAGGTTCCCTGTTCCACGCACGGCGACCACCGAGCACGCTGATGCGGATCAATTTCGCTACGGCACAGGACGCGACGTTCTGGAAAGTGTTCGCGCGGATCAGGGCGCAGGTCTGAGCGACGCTAGAGCATCGAGTCCGGCGCCAGCGGTCCGAACAGTTTCAACAGCAGGCGCAGGCCGGCGCTGGCGTCGGGTTCGGTGGTCGCGTCCTGAACGCCGCTGTGTTGCGGCGCACGCCAGATCAGCCGGCCGTCGACGCGCTCGACGTGCCACGCGCCTTCTCGCAGCACGTTCTCGATCTGATGGGATGCCGTCCCGGAGAGCTGGTTGCTGCGAATCAGCAGCGCGACCTCGGTGTTCTGGAGTTGCGACCGCAGATCGAGGTTCATCGAGCCCACCACCAGCAGCCGGCCGTCCATCACCAGCGCCTTCGAGTGCAGCATCGCGCGCGACTTGCCGCTTAAGTCCGAGCCCGAAGAGCCGAAGGCGCTGCGCAGGCCGGTCTGCTCGCTGCGCAATTCGTACAGGTCCACGCCGGCCGCCAGCAGCGCTTCGCGATGGCGCGCATAGCCGACATGCGCGACAGGCGCGTCGTTGGAGGCCAGCGAATTCGTCAGCACGCGGATGCGCACGCCGCGCTCGTGCGCCGCCGTGAAGGCCTGCATGATTTCCGGCCCGGGAACAAAGTAGGGCGAGATGATCAGCAGATCCTGGCGCGCCTGGCCGATCAGTTGCAGCAGGCCGTCGACCACGGTTTCGCCGTCGGCGGCCGTATCGGCCGCGGCTTCGAGCGAATGGCTGGTTCGCGCGCCGGCCTGCTTGTCGACCTGCTGGCTCACCGTCAGGCCGGGCGCCTTGCCATCGCCGGCGTCAGCGCTCGCCGGGTCCGGCGGGATCTTGGCCGGCTTGTCTGCCATCACGACGGCGGGCGCCCAGACGAAGTCCGCGGTGTTCAGGTCCATCGGCTTCTCATCCCAGGCATAGGCGCGCTGTTCGGGTGTGGGGCCGGCACCGCCTGCGTCTGGTGGCTGTGCCGTCGTGGCGCTCGGATCCTGACGGGTGGCGCCGTCGGCCGCCTTCGTGCTGTCCCGGATCTTGTCGAGCTCCTCGCGCGTGACGAGCGATTGAACCGGGTAGGCACGCTCGTTGTTCCAGTAGGCGTCGAAGCTGCGCGAAAGATCCTGCACGATCGGGCCGGCCGACAGCACATCGAGATCGACGAAGTTGCCCGAGTCGGCATTGCCGAAATAGGCGTCGCCGAGATTGCGTCCGCCGGTCACGCCCATCACGTTGTCGGCAAGAAAGAGCTTGTTGTGCATGCGCTGCTGGATGCGCGATGCGTCGTCCAGCGAATTGAAGAGGCGGCCGAGCGTCGAGGAGCGGGCGCCGGCGAGCGGGTTGAACATCCGCATCTCGATGTTGGGCACGAAGGCCAGGCGCATCACCAAGGCGTCGCGGCCGGTGCTGTGGAAGTCATCGAGCAGGATTCGCACACGCACGCCGCGCGCGGCCGCATCGCGCACCGCGGCCAGAAGCCGCCCGGTGCTGGCATCTGCATGGATCGAGTAGTACTGGAGGTCGAGCGTTCTTCGGGCGCCTTCCACCAGCGCGAGCCGGCTGCCATAGGCGGCTTGCGGACCGGCGAGCAGAAGGAAGCCCGAATCGAAATGCGCCGCCGCGGCGTCGTGGCGCTGCTGCACCAGCAAGGCGAGCGGCGTGCCGGACGGCGCGGCGAGTGCATGGGACACTGGCCGCTCGACGTTCTTGGGCAGCTCCGCGCACGCAGGCGTGAGAAGAGCGATGCACAGCGCGAGGCACCAGCGACGCAGCGCGGCAGTGGATGACCCAAGAGCAGGAAAGAAGGGCATGCGGTGGTCGGTGAGCCTGGACAGCCGCGTGTATAGCGCACCGGGCGCGCACGGTGCGTCGGACAAGGGCGCCGTTAACCCTGGCGCGCCGAGCCGAGTTCTTCCCAGCGTTCGAGCGCGGCGAGCAGCTCGTCGTCGATCCGCGCATGGCGTTCGCCGAGTTCGGCCGCGCGCGATGCGTCGTTGGCGTAGATTGCGCCGCCGTCGAGCTCCAGGATCTCGGCGATGCGCTTCTGCTCTTCTTCCAGTGCGGCGATGCGTGTCGGCAAGGTTTCGAGTTCGCGCTGTTCCTTGTAGCTGAGTTTTTTGCGCGGCGCGGCGCGCTGGGGCGTTTCGGCTGCGGGTGGCTGCGCCGCCGTTGCGGGCGGCGCAGCGGCCGCGCGCTGCGCGACGACCTCGCGCGTGCGCTTCGACTGGATCAGCCAGTCCTGCACGCCACCTTCGTATTCGCGCCAATGGCCGTCACCTTCGAAGGCGATCGTGCTCGTCACGACGTTGTCGAGGAAGGTGCGGTCGTGGCTCACCAGGAACACCGTGCCGTCATAGTTCTGCAAGAGATCTTCGAGCAATTCCAGCGTGTCGATGTCGAGGTCGTTGGTCGGCTCGTCGAGCACCAGCACGTTGGCGGGGCGAGCGAAGAGGCGTGCGAGCAGCAGGCGATTGCGCTCGCCGCCGCTGAGCGAGCGCACCGGCGAGTTGGCGCGTGCCGGCGAGAACAGGAAGTCCGCGAGGTAGCTCTTGACGTGCTTGCGCTGGCTGCCGATCTCGATCCACTCGCTGCCGGGGCTGATGAAATCTTCCAGCGTGGCGTCGAGATCGAGCGCGTTGCGCATCTGGTCGAAGTAGGCGACCTGCAGGTTGGCGCCGCGGCGGATCTTGCCGCTGTCGGGCTCGAGTTCGCCGAGGATCAGCTTCAGCAGCGTGGTCTTGCCCGCGCCGTTGGGGCCGATCAGGCCGACCTTGTCGCCGCGCAGGATCGTGCCGGTGAAGCGCCGGATGACGGCTTTCTCGCCGAAGGACTTGGAGGCATCCGTGAGCTCGGCGACGATCTTGCCGCTGGATTGTCCGGATGCGACGTCCATGTTGACGCTTCCAAGGACGTCGCGCCGCGACACGCGGTTCGCGCGCAGCGCCTCGAGGCGGCTGATGCGGCTCTGGCTGCGCGTGCGCCGGGCCTCCACGCCCTTGCGGATCCATATCTCTTCCTGGGCGAGCAGCTTGTCTGCCTTCGCATTGATGACCGCTTCCTGGGCGAGCTGCTCTTCCTTTTGAACGAGGTACTGCTCGAAATTTCCGGGATAGGAGCCGAGCTTGCCGCGATCCAGCTCGACGATGCGGGTGGCCACCCGGTTCAGGAAGCTCCGGTCGTGGGTGATGGTGACGACGCTTCCCTTGAAGTCGATGAGAAGCTGCTCCAGCCATTCGATCGAGTCGAGATCGAGATGATTGGTCGGTTCGTCGAGCAGAAGTACGTCGGGCGCTGCGACCAGTGCCTGAGCCAGCGCGACGCGTTTGCGTGTTCCACCGGAAAGGTCTCCGATCCTGGCGCTGCCGACCAGGTGCAGACGGTGCAACGTTTCATCGACGCGCTGCTCCCAGTTCCACGCATCGAATGCCTCAATCTGCGACTGCAGAGCATCCAGGTCCAATCCTGCGGCCCCTGACAGATACTGCTCGCGAACGGCGATCGCCGTGGCCAATCCGGCACTTGCTGCCGTGAATACGTCGGCGTCCAGGTCCAGAGTGGGCTCCTGCGCCACATAGGTGATCCGCAGGTTCTGCTGCACCTGCAAAGTTCCGTCATCGGGCTTTTCGAGACCGGCGAGGATCTTGAGGAACGAAGACTTGCCGGCGCCATTGCGGCCGATCAGGCCGATGCGTTCAGATTCGATCAGGGAGAAGTCCGCATGGTCGAGCAGCGGGACGTGGCCGTACGCGAGTTGCGCGTCGAGGAGTGTGATGAGTGCCATGTGGCGCGGATTATCGGAGCGAGCGTGCTGCGGTCCGGAGAGACGCCGCAAGTTTGCCGGCCTCGAGTCCTGGAAGGCCAGAGCGGCGGGAGGGTTGAAAAGATCGACCGGCTGCCGGCGGTCGTCAAAAATGGGCCATAATCGAAGGCTCCGCTGATCGCAGCACTCCCTTGTGCTTCTGACGAAGTTGCAATGGATGCCCGGGTCGATGGCTCATCGAATTTCAGACGTGGTCCAAATCCATGTCATAATCGAAGGCTCGGCTGACTGAGTTCATTGATTGAGAAGTTGATGAGGTGGTTGGTGGGGAGGGGCTTCTTGAGAGAGGGGTCTTGGGGGCTGAAGAGAATAAAAAGTTTGCACGTGTTTAGAAAAACGTGTCATAATCGAGGGCTTCGCTGATCGCAGCGAAGGGAAGTGCGAGACGATGAGTCTGGTGCTTGGGATCGTTAAAAATATACAGCCGATAAGCGTGGGCGTTTGAGGCGAATGGCCAAGTTCTTCGGAACGAAGTCTTTTAGACTTTAAACGCTCATGAGAATAGAAGTGAAGTTCACTTCAATTCCGTTTTTATGAGTTTGCTCGAGAAATCGGGCGCAAAAATCAAGATCGAACTATAGAGTTTGATCCTGGCTCAGATTGAACGCTGGCGGCATGCCTTACACATGCAAGTCGAACGGCAGCACGGGAGCAATCCTGGTGGCGAGTGGCGAACGGGTGAGTAATACATCGGAACGTGCCCAATCGTGGGG